>NZ_JANUBV010000003.1:0-559076 GCF_024808055.1 Rhizobium sp. BK176
AAATCTCTAGAGCGAAGGACTTCGTCGCCAGCAGCGCCGCCGCCCTCGTTCAGTGAGTGGGCTTATAGATCCTACCCCTTTTCTAAGTCAACAGCGCAAAACAAAGTTTTTTGACATTTTTGTAACACACTGATTCGATTGACGGATTTTCGGGAGGTGCGGTTTTGGCCGTTCTTAGGGCACCGGAACGGCGACTCCCGGCTGTGCTTTTGGCGCAGTTTCCATTTTCAGCTGCAGAATCCCTCTCTCTTACCTCTGTGGCGGTCCCCGAAGAGAGACGACTTGCGCAATGGCGCGGTGTCAGTAGGTTCACGAGCGATGCAACCGCGGGGAATGACCGCATGCCGATCCTGACGGAAATGCGCCCCGCCCACGCTTATGAGATGAAGACGCGCACGTGACCCGCATGACTTTGCCGGACCTTCCGGTCTCAGACGTTCTCCCGGATATCGGCGCGGCGCTCGCCGCAGAGCGCCGCGCGGTGCTGTCTGCTCCTCCCGGCGCCGGCAAGACTACGCTTGTTCCCCTTTATCTGCTTGATCAGGATTGGCGTGGCGATGGCAAGATCGTGCTTCTCGAGCCGCGGCGTCTGGCAGCCAGGGCGGCGGCAAGCCGTATGGCATCGTTGCTCGGTGAGACCGTAGGTGAGACCGTCGGCTATCGCATGCGCCTCGACACCAGAATATCGGCCAAGACCCGCATCGAGGTGGTCACGGAAGGCGTGTTCGCACGCATGATCCTCGATGATCCGGAACTCTCGGGCGTGTCGACGGTGATCTTTGATGAGTTCCACGAGCGTTCGCTCGACGCCGACTTCGGACTGGCGCTGGCGCTGGACGTACAATCCGCTTTGCGCGAAGACCTGCGGGTGCTGGTGATGTCAGCGACGCTCGACGTGGCGCGCATCATGACACTCCTGGACCAGCCCCCGCTCGTCGAAAGCATGGGGCGCAGCTTTCCGATCGATATCCGCTATCAGGATCGACCTGCAAGCGAGCGCATCGAAGAAACGATGGCGCGCGCCGTCACAAACGCGCACGCCAGCGAAAGCGGATCGATCCTTGCCTTCCTGCCTGGCCAAGCAGAAATCGCGCGCACCGCTGAGCGGCTCGAAGGGCGCTTCGGGTCACAGACACTGATCGCTCCGCTCTACGGCAATCTCACACAGCGGGAACAGGACGCGGCGATCCGGCCGGCCGAGCCAGGAACGCGCAAGATCGTGCTCGCCACCTCGATCGCCGAGACATCAATCACCATCGACGGTGTGCGGATTGTTATCGACAGCGGTCTGCAGCGGCTACCGGTGTTCGAGGCGTCAACCGGCATCACGCGGCTGGAGACGGTGCGCGTGTCGCGCGCCTCGGCGGACCAGCGCGCCGGGCGCGCCGGCCGAACCGAGCCGGGTATCGCCATCCGCCTGTGGCACCAGGGACAGACTGCCGCACTGCCGGCATTTACACCGCCACAAATACTCTCCAGCGATCTCTCCGGCCTTGTCCTCGACTTGGCGAATTGGGGCGTTCAGGACACACGTTCGCTCTCCTTCGTCGATCAGCCGCCGGAGACGACGCTTTCCGAAGCACGTACGCTGCTAGTTCAGCTCGGTGCACTCGACAAGGAAGGTGCTTTGACGCGGCGCGGAAAGATGATGCGCGATCTTGCCCTGCCACCGCGTCTGGCCGCCATGGTGATTTCGGCAGGCGAGACGGGGCATGCAAGAGATGCAGCGGAGCTTGCGGTGCTGCTGACTGAACAGGGGCTCGGAGGCCCCAGCATAGACCTCGAAGAGCGGATGCGGCGCTTTCGCTCGGAGCGCGGCGATCGCGTCGAAGGCGCGCGTCAGCTGGCGGCTCGACTGGCCAAGGGTCTCGATGTCACCAAAGCAACGGAACCGAGCCAGACGGGACGGCTGTTGCTGCACGCCTTTCCGGACCGCATCGCACTGCAGCGCGGCGGCAGAGGCCGCTTCCTGATGGCGAACGGGCGCGGCGCCGAACTGCCGGAAACCGAACGGCTCGCCGGCAGCCCGATGCTCGTCATCGCAGACTTGACGGGTCGGGCCGCGCAAGGGCGCGTCCTGTCGGCAGCCGAGATCTCACGCGCCGACATCGAGGAGGACCTGCCCGGCGCCATTTCGACCGGCGATCAGATCGTCTTCGACCGGCAGAGCCGGCAGGTGAGAGCCAGGCGGGCGACACGGCTCGGCGCCATTATCTTCGACGAGACACCTCTGCCCCGCCCCACCGGCGAAGCCGTCAGCCGCGCGCTGGCAGACGGTGTGCGCGAGTTGGGGTTGGAACAGCTGCCGTTTTCCAAAGAAGCCATGCAGTTGCGCGAACGCATCGGCTTTCTTCATCGCAGCATCGGCGGCCCGTGGCCTGACGTCAGCGACGCGGCACTGGTTGCGCGCTTGGACGATTGGTTCGTTCCCTACCAGACGGATGCCCGGGGGATTTCCGACATCTCTTCGTCCGCACTCTCGAACGGATTGATGGCGCTGATCCCACACGAGCTGCAGCGCGATCTCTCACGTCTCGCGCCGACGCATTTCGAAGCGCCGACCGGACAGCGGCATCCAATTCAATATAGCGGCGAGGAGCCTGTTCTGACGATCCGTGTGCAGGAGCTGTTTGGCCTCAGGCAGCATCCCGCGATCGGCGGCGGACGACTACCATTACTTCTCGAGCTGACCTCACCGGCGCACCGGCCGATTCAGACGACACGTGATCTGCCCGGATTCTGGGCCGGATCTTGGAAAGATGTGCGGGCCGAGATGCGCGGCCGCTATCCCAAGCATCCCTGGCCCGAACGACCGGAAGACGCCATGCCGACGACACGGGCGAAGCCGCGTGGTACATGAGCCCTAGCATAGCCCATGGGGATATCAGATGGTCGATAATGTCGTGAGTTCGCCGGAAGAAGATAGGCACAGCAGCAGGCGCCTGAGACTTCAAACGCTGGTGCGGCTGCGATGGCTTGCCGTGGGCGGCCAGGCTGTGACTGTGTTCATCGTTGCCTTCTGGCTCAAGTTTCCGCTTCCACTTGGTGCCTGCGCGGCGCTGATCGCAGCCCTGGCGGCCGTCAATTTCTACCTGATGATCCGCTATCCGCCGACACACCGGCTCTATCCCGGCGCGGCCTTCGTGCTGCTCGGCTTCGACCTTCTGCAGCTCTGCGCACTGCTCTTCATCACCGGCGGCCTGGCCAATCCCTTTGCGGCCCTCGTCTGCGTTCCCGTCATCATTTCCTTCGCATCGCAGCCGATCCGCTTCAGCACCGTGCTTATTCTGATCGCGATGGTCTGCATCACTATCCTCGCCTTTTCCCCCTTTCCCTTGCCGTGGTTCGATGGCGTCGAGATCAACGTCCATACCGTGATGCAGTTCGGTGTCTGGTGCTCGATCGCATCGACCATGGCTTTTGCCGCCTTCTATGCATACCGGGTCTCGATGGAGGCGAGCCAGCTGGCCGATGCGCTGGCGGCCACCGAGTTGGTGCTGCAGCGCGAGAAGCACCTTTCTCAGCTCGACGGTCTTGCTGCCGCCGCAGCACACGAACTGGGAACGCCACTCGCCACCATCAGCGTCGTTGCCAAGGAAATGGAGCGCGAACTGAAGAATGACGACCGCTTTCGCGAGGATGTGCAACTGTTGCGCAGCCAGAGCGAGCGGTGCCGCGACATCCTGCGGCGGCTGGCAACGCTTTCTGCGGAAGGCGAAGCTCATCTCCGGCGGCTGCCTTTGTCGTCAATGATGGAAGAGATCGTGGCGCCTCACAGAGAATTCGGGATCAAACTCGAACTGATCGAGAAGAGCCCGCGCAAGGGCGAGCCAGTGACTGACCGCAACGCCGGCATTATGTACGGGCTCGGCAATTTGATCGAAAACGCTGTCGATTACGCGCGCGACAAGGTGATTGTGACCGTCGAGCATGATGTCAGAAAAGTTCGCATCACGGTGGAGGACGACGGCGACGGTTATTCCCCTGATATCCTGACCCGGATTGGCGAGCCCTATGTCACCAAGAGGCAGAGGGAAGACCGGGCCGGCGGGCTGGGGCTCGGCCTCTTCATCGCCAAGACTCTCCTCGAACGATCGGGCGCGTCGCTGGTGTTCGAGAACCGCATGCCCGAGACGGCTGGAGCGCGGGTGCGTGTCGAATGGCCGCGCATGCTGATCGATGCAAATTCGACAAAATGACGCTATCGGCTTAATGAACAGCGGGACACTTGACTTTTATCAGGCAGGCAGCTGCCGGGATTGACGAACATGAACGAGCTTGACCACGACTCCTCCCTCGCAGATGCGGATCATATTGGTCCGGATGCCAGCCTTCTGATCGTCGATGACGATGGCCCGTTTCTGCGCCGACTGGCGCGCGCGATGGAGACACGTGGCTTCAAGGTTGAGACTGCGGAATCGGTCGCGGAGGGCGTTGCCAAATCGAAGAGCCATCCGCCCAAATACGCAGTGGTCGATCTGCGACTTGGCGACGGCAACGGGTTGGATGTGATCGAAGCCATCCGCCAGCGCCGTGATGACACCCGGATCATCGTCCTCACGGGGTACGGAAATATTGCGACCGCTGTTACGGCCGTGAAACTTGGCGCCGTCGACTACCTGGCGAAGCCCGCCGATGCCGACGACGTTTACGCCGCCCTCACCCAGCGCGCCGGCGAGAAGGCGGAACTGCCGGAGAACCCGATGTCGGCCGACCGTGTGCGCTGGGAGCATATCCAGCGGGTTTATGAGATGTGCGAGCGCAATGTTTCGGAGACTGCACGGCGGCTCAACATGCATCGCCGCACGTTGCAACGGATCCTTGCCAAGCGCGCGCCGAAGTAGCGTCAGATATCGTCGACCTCAAACGGCTTCCCGTTTGCCCATTCGGCCATCAGCAGGCGCTGGGCGGCTGCGCGAGAGAAATTAAGCGTCACGGATTTTCGCGTCGCTGGCGCAAGGCGATGCTCTGGTGCCTCGCGGATCATATGCGCCCCGTAGCCATCCGATAGAAACAAGCCGCAATCCTCGGGGAAGATATCGAGCGGAACATCCTTGTGGGTGGCGAAGAATAGTCGGTCGCAATGGAGGCGATAGTCCGGCCATTTGCGGTCAACCCGGAAGTCCTCCACCGAGGTCTTGATCTCGATGATCCAGATTTCGCCCTTCTCCGAAATCGTGATCAAGTCAGCCCGTCGTCCGCTGGCAAGCGACAGCTCCGGCAATACGGCGTGACGCATCTCATGAAGTAAAATCTGAGTCCCGCGGCGGACCAGCATAGCTCTGTCCGACTGTCGCCCGTCTATTAACGGATTGTTATTGTAAACACTCAAAATCGTCATGGATAACCGTAGGTCTGGCGCGCGCGTTGTTGCAAAAAAACCATGCGCTTCTAATTTGCCGCTGCGTATTGGTTTTGCCGCACTGCAACAGCTTGCAAAGGCAAAGTTAATCGAAAATAAACCATAATCAAAGATGGTTCAAAAGACCGTTCTCCCCTTGCCCATTTCCTAAGAGACATCCATGCGCATCCGCAATGCATTTCCTGTATTCGGCCTGATGGCGACGCTCGCTCTGGCCGGTTGCTCCTCGACTATCGAGAGCGCCTCCGTCGAAGACAAGGTCGCGCCGGGGCCGACCGTTCAGACCGCGCAGATCTTCGACGACGCCTATGGCGTGACGACGGATGCCGGATATTCGCTGCCGGCGATCCCGATCCAGAGGGTCAAGCCGCAGTTCCGCCGCCAGATCGTCTCCTACGAAACCACCGAGCGCCCGGGCACGATCATCGTCAACACCCGCGAACGCTTCCTCTATTACATCCTGCCCGGCGGCAAGGCGATGCGTTACGGCATCGGCGTCGGCAAGCAGGGCTTCGCATGGGCGGGTACGGCCTATGTCGCATGGAAGCAGGAATGGCCGACCTGGCATCCCCCGAAGGAAATGGCCGAGCGCAAGCCCGAGGTCGCCAAATATGTCGAGGAGGGCATGGGCCCCGGCCTCAGCAACCCGCTCGGCGCGCGCGCCATGTATCTCTTCAACGAAAAGGGTCAGGACACCCTGTTCCGCCTGCACGGTACGCCGGAATGGGCTTCGATCGGCACCGCTGCCTCGTCTGGCTGTATTCGTCTGATGAACCAGGACGTCATCGATCTCTACAGCCGCGTACGTCCGGGCAAGACGACCTCGAAGGTCATCGTTATCCAGTAAGCGGCGCTGAAAAATGGGTATTAAAAAGGCCGCCGGAACATCGTTCCGGCGGCCTTTTCCATTGGTTCGTCCTTGTCAGATTGTCTGCTTGGCCTTCAGCTCGAGGCGGCGACGATGGAGGACCGGCTCGGTATAACCGTTCGGCTGCCCCCTACCCTTCAGGACAAGATCGAGTGCCGCCTGGAAGGCGATCGAACCGTCGAAATCGGCAGCCATCGGCGCGTAGGCTGGATCGGATGCATTCTGCTGGTCGACGATCGCGGCCATACGCTTCATTGTCTCGACGATCTGCTCTTCGCTTGTCACCTTGTGATGCAGCCAGTTGGCCATATGCTGGGCGGAGATGCGCAGCGTCGCACGGTCTTCCATGAGGCCGACATTGTTGATGTCAGGCACCTTGGAGCAGCCGACGCCCTGATCGACCCAACGGACAACGTAACCCAGAATGCCCTGGGCATTGTTGTCGAGTTCGCGCTGGATTTCCTCCGGCGTCCAATTCGGCCTGATAGCAACAGGCACCGAGAGGATGTCGGAAAGCTTGGCGCGGGCGCGATCCTTCAAGCCCTGCTGGACGCGGGCGACATTGACGCGGTGATAATGGGTGGCGTGCAGCGTCGCGGCGGTCGGCGACGGAACCCAGGCGGTATTGGCGCCGGCCTTCGGGTGCGCGATCTTCTGCTCCAGCATCGCCGCCATCAGATCCGGCATGGCCCACATGCCCTTGCCGATCTGAGCATGGCCGGAAAGGCCGCATTCGAGACCGATATCCACGTTCCAGTTCTCGTAGGCCGCGATCCAGGCGGCCTGCTTCATGTCGCCCTTGCGAATCATCGGCCCTGCTTCCATCGACGTGTGGATCTCGTCGCCGGTGCGGTCGAGGAAGCCGGTGTTGATAAAGACGACACGTTCGCGGGCGGCGCGGATGCATTCCTTGAGGTTGACGGTGGTGCGCCGTTCCTCGTCCATTATGCCCATCTTGATGGCGTTGCGCGCCATGCCGAGGGCATCTTCGACGCGCGAGAAGATCTCGGCGGCGAAGGCAACTTCCTCGGGGCCGTGCATCTTCGGCTTGACCACATAAACCGAACCGGCGCGGGAATTCTTGCGGCGGCCGTTCGGGCCGACGTCGTAGAGCGCAATCATGCCCGTAATCATTGCGTCCATGATCCCTTCGGGCACTTCATTGCCTTCGCGATCAAGGATTGCCGGATTCGTCATCAGGTGGCCGACGTTGCGAACCAGCATTAATGAGCGGCGATGCACTTCGAACGGCGTGCCTGACGGATCGCTGTACTGCAGATCAGGATTGAGTTTGCGAATGAAACTCGAGCCGCCCTTCGACACTTCCTCCTGAAGGTCGCCCTTCATGAGGCCAAGCCAGTTGCGATAGACGACGACCTTGTCTTCGGCATCGACGGCTGCAACCGAGTCCTCGCAGTCCATAATCGTCGTGATTGCCGATTCTAGCCAGACGTCGGAAATATGGGCCGGGTCGCTCTTGCCAATGGCGGTCGAGGCATCGATGACAATGTCGACGTGGATGCCGTTGTTCTTGAGCAGGATGTGAGACGGCGTCGCGGCATCTCCCTGATAGCCGGCAAAATGCGCTGGATCGGTCAGCGAAACATGCTCGCCGTCGGTCGAGGTGATCGCGAGAGCCCCGTCCTTGACAGCAAACGTCGCAACATCCTTCCAACTCCAGCCATCGAGCGGCGCGGCTGTGTCCAGGAAATCGCGAGCCCAGGCAATGACCTTTTCGCCGCGCTTCGGATTGTAGCCTTTGCCCTTCTCGGCGCCATCGGTCTCGGGAATCGCGTCCGTGCCGTAGAGCGCGTCATAGAGCGATCCCCAACGAGCATTGGCAGCGTTCAGCGCGTAGCGAGCATTCATCACGGGAACGACGAGCTGAGGACCGGCAATCGAAGCGATCTCAGGGTCGACGTTCGTCGTGGTAACCTGGAAATCCGAGCCTTCCGGCAGCATATAGCCGATGTCGCGCAGAAACACCTGATAGGCTTCGATATCGGTCGGCGCACCATGCTGGCGGTACCAGTCATCGATGCGGAGCTGGAGTGCATCACGCTTTGCGAGCAGTTCGCGATTGCGCGGCGCCAGATCGTGAACGATCGCCGAGAAATCGGTAAAGAACTTTTCGGCATCGATCTTCAAGCCGGGCAGCGCTTCCTTGACCAAGAAATCATGAAGGACGGCCTCAACAGCAAGACCGTTTTTATCGATGCGGCTCATTCAATATCTCCTTAGACCCACAAACGGGGTTTTGCATGCTGCTACTTTGCCCGGCTTTCATTCATAGTCAATTATGCAATAGTTCTAAAGATTTATGTCCGTTCGGGAACATATCTCGACGTGACGAGCATCGGCAGACCGTTTTGCGGCTGCGTCGTCAGTTTCTGCACCGGCCAGGGATTGGTCTGGTTTGTCACATCGAAGCGGAAACGGTGCATCAGCACGGCGAGAGCGATGACAGCCTCCTGTAGCGCAAAGGTTGCGCCGATACAGACACGCGGCCCGGCACCGAACGGCAGGAACTGGAAGCGCCCGATGCTACCGCGGTTCTCCGGCAGGAACCGCTCCGGGATATAGGCGCGCGGCTTGTCCCAATAGAGTTCGTGGCGATGCAGCGTCCACGGCATGATGAGGACGGTGACACCTGCCTCGATCTCCACCGTTTCGCCTTTCGCGTCGGTCCAGCGATCGGCGGTGATGGCGGCACGATTGATCGACGGCGCCGGCGGATAGAGCCGCAGCGCCTCCTCAAAGGCGGCGCGCGTATACGGCATCAGGTCGAGCCACTTCACCGGTTCGACATCCTGGGCCAGAACGCGATCGATCTCCTCCTCCATCGCCCCGCGGATGTGCGGCGTGTTGGCCACGCAATAAAGCGTCCAGGCAAGTGCGCGTGCCGTCGTCTCATGGCCGGCGCCGATAAAGGTGAGGATATTGTCCTCTATTTCGTCATTCGTCAGTCCGCCGGTCTCAGCCTGATCAAGGAGCAAGGTCAGAAAGTCGTCCGGTGTGGAGGCTCGATCGGCCTGCATGCGAGCCAGCCGGGCATCCATGGTCTGGCGCACGATGTTGCGGAATTTGTCGAGCACTTTCTGCCCGCCGATGCGCGTGACGCGCGGAACCCAAGACGGGGCGCGCAGCAAATCCATCGGATCGACGCGCCCCATGCGATGCAGCAGGGCGTTTACGTCGTCGGCAAAGCTGTCGGAGGAGGTGACGATCTCGCCCGAAAACAGCGTATCGGCAAGAATGGCGAAGGTCAGCTCCGTCATGTCGGCGGCAATCTCGAAGACCTTGCCGTCACTGCCGGCTGCTTCGTATTTCCTCGCATAATCTTCGGACTGGCACAGCATCTGCCCGGCAAAACCGTTGGCATGACGAGGCGTGAAAACCGGCGCCACCGCCTTTCGAGAGCGCTTCCAGACATCCCCCTCCGCCGTCAGCAGCCCGTCGCGCAGGATCGGACGCAAAATAAGCTGGCGAATATCCGACATGCGGTAGTTCGCGGCGTTATCGACGAGAACATGACGGATTAGGCCCGGATCGTTGACGATCAGGGTCCTTTCGCGAAAGAACCGTGTCTGAATCCACGGCAGCGTGTAGGAGGGCTCGCCCCAGAGCTCCAGCGGGTTGCGCAGAATGGTTCGAATTATCTGAAGACGGCTCGGCGGCACCGTACGAGGTAACGGCGCGGGCGGTACGAAGGGATCCGGACGCATGTCCATCAGAATTCAGCCTTTTCGCCGGAGATCTAGGCTCTCCCGGCAAGGCGAAAGCTAGAGCAGACGCTCCAGCTCGTCCAGCTTGTCGTTGACCAGCCAGCCGTAATAGTTTTCTTCCGGCCAGACGGTTTCACCGGAAGCACGGTTCTTGGCAGCGAGAGCCGCCGCGCGCTGGCGCGAATTGCCGACATTGTAGAGCGTCGCGGTCAGTCCCGGGTTCCTCGAGATATCCATGTCGGCGATCTGCTTATAGTCGTCGACCGACCGCCGGATGGACGCTGCGACAAAGGCGAGCGAGATATCTGGCTGCATGATCGCCTTGTAGACGGAACCGGCGTCCTTCTCGTTCAGCTTCTCGTAACCCGAGACCTTGGAGACCAGATCGGTCAACATCAGGGCCGTCAGCGGGTTGATCTGCCCAAGACCGAAGGTCTGGCCGGCGTAGAAAGGCTGGAAGAAGACTGCGCTGAAGCGGTTGTTCGGGTAGCTCTTGCCATCGACGGTCTTGCCGCGGAACTCGCTTTCCCAGATGTCCTCGCGGCAGCTCCACAGCGTGTAGGAATCGCCCTTGCCGTTACATTCGGCAAACTGCGACCGCCTGACGAAGTCATCCACATCCTCGCCGTTGTAGGCGAAGCGGAAGCTCTCACCCGCATAGGACGCGGCCTTCACGTAGTAGGATTGCAGGCGGTCATAGGCATCGACATTGTACGTATGCTCGCCGACGATCGCGCCGATCACATGGATCGGATCGATGCCGTAAGCGGCCGACACCTTTTTGATCTTGGCCATCAACTCGTGATCCGACGCCAGGAGGTCATGGACCTTGTCATACTTGCGATCGAACGAGCTCTTCGTGCCCTTGGTGCGGCGAACCGAGGCGCCCGGAATATCCGGCTGCTCGGCGTGACGATTGCCCGGCGGCACCACCTGCATGGCGAAGGCAGGTGCCGACGTCAGCACGGCAGCGGCAATCAGGAGGCTTGTCAGAAGGCGTCGCACGATCAGCGTTCCCGTCGGTTCATGGCAATGTCGCGAAGCGCGCTGACTGGACCACAATCTTGGCCGAATAATGCTGGCGCGGACAACAAAACGGGCCTTTCACTAAAAAGTAAAAGGCCCGCTGTCGAGAGTTGAAGCTATCAAAATCGTGGCATCACATCAGTAAGGCGCGCGCCGATGCTTGTTCATCACAGGATGAAGCGTGACAGATCGGTGTTTTGCGCCAGATCGCCGACATGCTTGCGGACATAGTCGGCGTCGATCGTCACGCTTGAGCCGCCGCGATCCGGGGCATTGAAGGAGATTTCGTCCAGAACACGCTCCATCACCGTCTGCAGGCGGCGCGCACCTATGTTTTCAACGGACGAATTCAAATGAACAGCAACGTCCGCCAGGGAATCGATGCCATCGTCAGTAAATTCGAGGCCGAGGCCTTCGGTTTCCATGAGAGCCTTGTACTGCCTGATGAGGCTCGCCTCGGTCTCCGTCAGGATACGGCGGAAATCTTCCTTGGTGAGCGGGCGCAGCTCGACGCGGATCGGCAGACGGCCCTGAAGTTCCGGCAGCAGATCGGACGGCTTGGAGACGTGAAAAGCACCGGAGGCGATGAAAAGGACGTGGTCCGTTTTCACCGGGCCGTACTTCGTCGACACCGTCGTGCCTTCGACCAGCGGAAGCAAGTCGCGTTGAACGCCTTCGCGCGAAACGCCGGCGCCCATGCCGCCGTCGCGAGCCGCGATCTTGTCGATCTCGTCGAGGAAGACGATGCCGTCATTCTCGACGGCCCGGATCGCCTCGCGCTGAATGACTTCGTTGTCGATCAGCTTGTCGGATTCGTCGCGGATCAGATCCGTATAGGATGCCTTGACCGTCGTGCGGACCTTCTTGGTACGACCCCCCATCGCCTTGCCGAACATTTCGGAAAGGTTGAGCACGCCGATATTGCCGCCCTGCATGCCGGGAATATCGAAACCGCCCATGCCTGTGCCCGTATCGGCGATCTCGATATCGATTTCCTTGTCATCAAGCTCGCCACTGCGCAGCTTCTTGCGGAAGCTGTCGCGGGTCGCCGGCGACGAGGTGGCGCCGACGAGCGCGTCGAGAACACGCTCTTCAGCGCTCATGTGCGCCTTGGCCTGCACTTCGCTCCGCTTCTTTTCGCGAGCGAGGCCGATGCCGACCTCGACGAGGTCGCGGATGATCTGCTCGACATCGCGGCCGACATAGCCGACTTCGGTAAACTTCGTGGCTTCGACCTTGATGAACGGCGCGCCGGCGAGCTTGGCGAGGCGACGGGAGATTTCCGTCTTGCCGACGCCGGTCGGCCCGATCATCAGGATGTTCTTGGGCATGACTTCGTCGCGCAGATCCGGATCGAGCTGCTGGCGCCGCCAGCGGTTGCGCAGCGCAATCGCCACTGCGCGCTTGGCCTCATGCTGGCCGATGATATAGCGGTCGAGTTCGGAAACGATCTCGCGGGGGGAAAATGTGGTCATATCGAATATCCCATCAGGGCGTGGATCTTTGAAACCGGATCAAGCTTCGGCATCGAGCGTCTCTACGACCACGTTGTGGTTGGTGTAGACGCAGATATCAGCGGCAATATCGAGTGCTCGACGCGCGATCTCCTCGGCCGACTTATCGGTATCCATCAAGGCGCGGGCCGCAGCGAGCGCAAAATTACCGCCGGAGCCGATTGCCATGGCGCCGTGTTCGGGCTCGAGAACATCGCCATTGCCCGTTATTGCAAGCGTCACCTGCTTGTCGGCGACGAGCATCATGGCTTCGAGATTGCGGAGATACTTGTCCGTGCGCCAATCCTTAGCAAGCTCGACGGCAGCGCGCATCAGCTGGCCCGGATATTGTTCGAGCTTCTTTTCGAGACGTTCGAGAAGCGTGAAGGCATCGGCCGTGGCGCCTGCGAAACCGGCAATGACCTCACCCTTGCCGATGCGCCGCACCTTGCGGGCATTGCCCTTCATCACGGTCTGGCCGAGGCTTACCTGGCCATCGCCGGCCATGATGACCTTGCCGCCCTTTCGAACTGTAACAATCGTTGTCATCTACTATACCTTTGCCCGTCTGCCGGGCTTGTTGCGTCGGGCCGAACGCCGGCCCTGTCGAGCCCTATGTAAGTGCGTGAAAGCCGATTGCAAATGGCGGCGTTTTCTGCCGCAGCGGTTCTGGATATTTCACGGCTCGCCTGATAAGGAACCCCCGTATTTCCTGATGGAGCAGCCATATGGCCGAGACCGCAGCAAGCCGCACGGGTACCGTGTCCCGCAAGACGAACGAGACTTCGGTTTCCGTTTCCGTCAATCTCGACGGCACCGGAAAGTCGAAAATCTCGACCGGCGTCGGCTTCTTCGATCATATGCTCGATCAGCTTTCGCGACATTCGCTGATCGACATGGAGATCGAGACCAAGGGCGACCTGCACATTGACGATCACCATACGGTGGAAGACACCGGCATCGCGATCGGCCAGGCGATTGCCAAGGCGCTCGGCGATCGCCGCGGCATTGCCCGCTATGCCTCGATCGACCTCGCGATGGACGAGACAATGACGAAGGCTGCAGTCGACCTCTCCGGTCGCCCCTTCCTCGTCTGGAACGTCGCCTTCACCGCGCCGAAGATCGGCACGTTCGACACCGAGCTCGTTCGCGAATTCTTCCAGGCGCTTGCCCAGAACGCCGGCATCACCTTGCATATTCTCAACCATTATGGTGCCAACAACCACCATATTGCAGAGACGTGCTTCAAGGCCGTTGCCCGCGCGCTGCGTACGGCGACAGAGATCGATCCGAGACAGGCGGGCCGTGTCCCCTCAACGAAGGGCACGCTCGTCTGAGCCCCCTAGGGAGCTTGACGATATGACTTCCAGCTATCTGGTTCTGACTGCGCCTGGCGGAACGGACACCAACCGCGAGAAGACGCGTTTCATTCGCGACGGCTTTACCGTGCTCGGTTTTCTCTTCCCCTGGATATGGCTCGCCTTCCACAGACTGTGGCTCTACGCCATCGCAGCGTTTCTCCTGCAAAGCCTCGGCGGTGCGCTAGCGGACCGGGCCGATCTCTGGCCAGTCGGCGTCGCAATCACCTTCGGCACCAGTTTGCTGGTCGCGCTTGAGGGTCAGAATCTTCGCGCCCGTAATCTGGTTGCGAAAGGCTGGGGCGAAGCCGATCTCGTTTCGGCCGATTCGCTTGCGACCGCGGAAGAAATCTACTTTTCGAATGTCCAGACCGATGCCGGCGAGAGCCGACCCGCGCCCTCGCCGCAATGGGATCAAGCAGCCCATGCACCGCGACACGGCAACGCCACTTCGCTCGGTCTCTTTGGTTTTGATGGAGGACGCTGAATGCGCGTCGCAATTATAGACTACGGATCCGGCAATCTGCGTTCGGCGACGAAGGCCTTCGAACGGGCAGCGCGGGAAGCCGGCATCGACGCCGTGATCGAACTGACAGACAAGGCAGGGGCTGTGGCGGCCGCCGATCGCGTCGTGCTGCCGGGTGTTGGCGCCTATGCCGATTGCCGGCGCGGGCTCGATGCCGTTCCCGGCATGTCGGAAGCGTTGATCGATGTGGTCCAGAAGAAGGCCCGGCCGTTCCTCGGCATTTGCGTCGGTATGCAGCTGATGTCGTCGCGCGGACTCGAGAAGACCGTCACCGATGGCTTCGGCTGGATTCCCGGCGATGTCGTTGAAATGACGCCTAATGATGCCAACCTGAAGATCCCGCAGATCGGCTGGAATACGCTGGACCTGAAATCCCCTCACCCGCTGTTCGACGGAATTCCGACCGGACCGAACGGGTTGCATGCCTATTTCGTGCATTCCTACCATCTGGCGGCGAAGAACCCCGGCGACGTGATTGCGACGGCCGAGTACGGCGGCCCGATCACCGCTTTCGTCGGGCGCGACAACATGGCCGGAGCCCAGTTCCATCCTGAAAAGAGCCAGAAGCTCGGCCTCGCCCTGATTGCCAATTTCCTGCGCTGGAAGCCTTGAGCTCGCGCACTGCAAGGACTGACAGAATGATCCTATTTCCAGCAATCGACCTCAAGGATGGCCAGTGCGTTCGCCTCAAGCTCGGCGATATGGAACAGGCGACCGTCTACAATCCCGACCCCGGTGCGCAGGCGAAGGCATTCGAAGATCAAGGCTTTGAATGGCTGCACGTCGTTGATCTCAATGGCGCTTTCGCGGGCGAAAGCGTCAATGGCGCCGCGGTCGATGCGATCCTGAAGGCAACGAAGAACCCGGTTCAGCTTGGTGGCGGCATTCGCACGCTCGACCATATCGAAAACTGGCTATCTCGCGGTCTTGCCCGCGTCATTCTCGGGACCATCGCGGTGCGCGATCCGGCGCTCGTGATCGAAGCCTGCAAGAAGTTTCCCGGCCGCGTTGCGGTCGGAATCGATGCCAAGGGCGGGAAGGTCGCGGTCGAAGGCTGGGCCGAGGCATCCGAGCTCGGCGTTATCGAACTCGCGCAGAAGTTCGAAGGCGCCGGCGTAGCCGCGATCATCTACACCGATATCGACCGCGACGGCATCCTCGCCGGCATCAACTGGGCATCGACGCTCGAGCTTGCCGAAGCGGTATCGATCCCGGTCATCGCATCCGGCGGCCTTGCTTCGATCGAGGATGTGAAACGGATGCTGCAACCCGATGCACGGAAGCTCGAGGGTGCGATTTCCGGTCGCGCGCTCTATGATGGACGGATCGACCCGGCAGAGGCGCTGGCGCTGATTTCGGCCGCACGCGCGAAGGAGACTGCACAATGACCCTGAAGGCTCGTGTCATTCCCTGCCTCGACGTTAAGGACGGCCGCGTCGTCAAGGGCGTCAATTTCGTCAACCTGGTCGATGCCGGAGACCCAGTCGAGGCTGCCAAGGCTTATGACGCCGCCGGTGCCGACGAATTGTGTTTCCTCGACATCACCGCGTCCTCGGACAATCGCGAAACGATCTTCGATGTCGTCGCACGTACGGCCGAGCAATGCTTCATGCCCGTCACCGTCGGCGGTGGTGTCCGCACCATTGCTGATATCCGCAAGCTGCTGCTCTGTGGCGCTGACAAGGTCTCAATCAATTCAGCGGCGGTCAACAACCCCGATTTCGTTGCCGAAGCCGCCGACAAGTTCGGCGACCAGTGCATCGTTGTGTCGATCGACGCCAAGCGCCGGACCACGCCCGCGCAGGGCAACGTCAGCGCCTGGGAGATCTACACACATGGCGGCCGCAACGCGACCGGCATCGACGCGGTGGATTTTGCTCGAAAGATGGTCGAGCGTGGGGCGGGTGAACTGCTTGTGACCTCGATGGATCGGGACGGAACCAAGGTCGGCTACGATCTCGAACTGACACGCGCCATCGCGGATTCGGTTCGGGTGCCCGTTATTGCCTCCGGTGGCGTCGGCGACCTCGACGATCTCGTGGCGGGCGTCAAACAGGGACATGCCAACGCTGTGCTGGCCGCTTCGATCTTCCACTTCGGGACCTATTCCGTCGGGGAAGCGAAGCGCTATATGTCTTCTTGCGGCATCGACATGCGTCTGGACTGAGTGGGAAGCAGAATCATGAGCGAATTCACCCTCGCCGACCTCGAAAAGATCGTCGATGCCCGGTCGAAAGCCTCGCCGGATGAGTCCTGGACGGCAAAACTCGTTGTTGCAGGCCAGCCAAAGGCGGCCAAAAAGCTCGGCGAAGAGGCGATCGAGGCCGTGATGGCCGCGATCACCGATGACCACGAGAACCTCACCTATGAAGCCGCCGATCTTCTCTATCACCTATTGGTCGTATTGAAGGTGGCGGGCATTCCGTTGCAAAGTGTGATGGCGGAGCTTGAGCGGCGCACCGCTCAATCCGGCCTGACAGAAAAGGCGAGCCGGCAAAGTTCATGAGTATCGCAAGACAACTCATCGGAGCGCCCGAGACGCTCGATCATTTTCAGGCGAATGCGTATTCGCCCTACCACTTCTTTTCCTCCGAGGAATGGGCACGCTTCCGTGCCGATACACCGCTCACGCTGAAAGGCGACGAGGTCAAGCGGCTACGCTCCATGGGTGATCCGATCGATCTCGATGAAGTGCGGCGGATCTATCTCTCGCTTTCGCGGCTCCTCTCGGCGCATGTGGAATCGTCACAGCTGCTTTTCGAGCAACGCAATCGCTTCCTCAGCCTCTCTGACGTAGCAAAGACGCCGTTTGTGATCGGCATCGCGGGGTCGGTGGCTGTCGGCAAATCCACCACGGCCCGTATCCTGAAGGAACTTTTGACGCGGTGGCCGTCGAGCCCGAAGGTGGACCTTGTGACCACCGACGGCTTCCTGCATCCGAACGCCGTGCTGCAGCGCGAAAACCTGATGCAGCGCAAGGGCTTTCCCGAGAGCTACGATACCGGCGCGATCCTGCGTTTCCTGGCGGCGATCAAGGCGGGCCAGCCGAACGTCAAGGCGCCGTCCTATTCGCATCTGGTCTACGACGTGCTGCCGAACGAATACAAGATCGTCGACCGGCCCGACATTCTGATCTTCGAGGGCATCAACGTCCTGCAGTCACGCGACCTGCCGGCCGGTGGCAAGATCGTACCGATGGTTTCCGACTTCTTCGACTTCTCGATTTACATCGATGCGGATGAAAGCCGGATTCATGACTGGTATGTGGCGCGCTTCATGCGATTGCGTGAAACAGCGTTTCGCGATCCCCACTCCTTCTTCCACCGCTATGCCTCGATCAGCGAGGAGGAAGCGCTGACGATCGCCGAAGGCCTTTGGGAAAACATCAACCTGAAGAACCTGCGGGAAAACATCCTGCCGACACGCCCGCGGGCCGATCTGATCCTGCGCAAGGGCAATAATCACCTGATCGAACAGGTAGCTCTGAGAAAGCTCTAGGGCGTTACCCGGCGAAGCGTCAGGTTGATGCGACCACCGTTCTTCAGCAGCGTCGATGTTGATGGATATATCTTGTCGACGCCGTGGAAGCAAAGGCGCCCTTCCGCTCCCAAGACCACGACGTCACCGCTTGAGAGCTTGAAGGAAAGCGTCCGGTCGTTGCGCCCGAGACCACCAACTCGAAACAGGCAGCTATTGCCGAGCGAGATCGACACGACGGGGGCTGCGAGATCCTGTTCGTCCTTGTCCTGATGCAGTCCCATACGCGCCTCGTCGGAGTAGTAGTTGACAAGGCAGGCCTGCGGCGGCTTGTCGTAGCCGGAGACATCGTTCCAGATTTCCAACAGTTCCGCATGGATACCCGGCCAAGGTTTGCCGGTCACAGGATGGGTCGGCTGATAGCGATAGCCACGCTCCTTGTCGGTGACCCAGCCGAGCGGGCCACAATTCGTCATGCGAACCGACATCGGCTTGCCCGTGCCGGGCATGATGGGCACAAACAGCGGCGCGTCCGCGACGATCGACCTGATGATATCGACCAATGCCTGCTGCCGTGGCCGGTCCAGATAGTCAGGGTGGTGACTGACGCCATTCGGCAGCTTCAGCATATCAATCACCGAGCGGTCGTCCGCGCATCTTCTTCACCTCCGACCTACCCGACTTCTCCTTCAGCCGACGTTCGACCGATCCTTTAGTCGGCTTGGTCTTCTTGCGCGGCGGCGGCGGCGGTTTTGCCGCCTCGAGGATAAGCTCTTTCAGCCGCTCTCGCGCGTCTTCCCGGTTACGATCCTGGCTGCGGAAGCGGCTCGCCTCTATCATCAGCACGCCTTCCTTCGAAAGGCGCTTGCCGGCGAGCTTCACGGCATTCCCCTTCACGCGCTCGTTCAAGGAAGGGGAGTTCGGAATATTGAAGAACAGCTGGACGGCTGTCGAAACCTTGTTGACGTTCTGCCCGCCAGGGCCGCCTGCGAGGACAAATTGCTCGGTCAGCTCCCACCCGGCGACGGTGATTCGATCGTTGATGTAAAGGGGTTCGCTGGCCATGCGCTTTCTATCTCATATCGGCCGGCCCTTGGAAACAGCCAAAGAAACCCGACGGAGGCCGCCGGGTTTCACGTGAATCATCAATGTTTTGGCGTGTCACTCAGCGGCGGCGCGAAATCCCGGGGCCGCATCGCGCACCCCACCATCGACATGGCCTTCGAACTTCGCGAAGTTCTCGATGAACATCGTCACCAGCTTGCTGGCCTGCGCGTCATAGGCGATCGCATCCTGCCACGTGGAACGCGGATCGAGGATAGCCGTGTCGACACCCGGCACCGTGACAGGAACGGCGAAGCCGAAGTTCGGATCGACACGGAAATCGGCCTTGCCGAGGTCGCCCGAGAGGGCTGCAGCGAGCAGCGTGCGGGTCGCCTTGATCGGCATGCGCTTGCCGGTGCCGTAAGCGCCGCCAGTCCAGCCGGTGTTAACAAGCCAGCATTCAACGCCGTGACGACCGATGAGATCCTTCAAAAGATTGCCGTACTCCGACGGATGCCGCGGCATGAACGGAGCACCGAAGCAGGTCGAGAAGGTTGCTTCCGGCTCGGTTACACCCCGCTCGGTACCTGCCACCTTGGCCGTGTAACCGGACAGGAAGTGGTACATCGCCTGATCCGGCGTCAGCTTGGCGATCGGCGGCATGACGCCAAAGGCATCTGCCGTCAGCATGATGATCGTCTTAGGATGGCCCGCAAGGCCTGTCTTCGACGCGTTCGGAATGAAATCCAGCGGATAGGCGCAACGCGTGTTTTCGGTCAGCGACCCATCGTTGAAGTCGGGCTCGCGCCGGTCGTTGAGGACAACGTTTTCGAGGACGGTGCCGAAGCGCTGCGTCGTTGCGTAGATTTCCGGCTCCGCTTCGGCCGACAGGCGGATGGTCTTGGCGTAGCAGCCGCCTTCGAAGTTGAAGATGCCGTCCTCGCCCCAGCCGTGTTCGTCGTCGCCGATCAGCGTGCGGGCCGGATCTGCGGAAAGCGTCGTCTTGCCGGTGCCCGAGAGACCGAAGAAGACCGCGGCATCGCCGTCAGGACCGACGTTGGCCGAGCAGTGCATCGGCATGACGCCCTTTGCCGGGAGCAGGTAGTTCAGAACGGTGAAGACCGACTTCTTCATCTCGCCGGCGTAGAACGTACCGGCGATCAGCACTTCGCCGTTCGTCAGGTCGCAAGCGATGACGGTCTCGGTGCGGCAGCCATATCGTTCCGGATCCGCCTTGAACGTCGGTAGGTTGATGATCGTCAGCTTCGGGGCGAAGGTCGCAAGTGCCGAGGCCTCCGGACGGATCAGCAGGTTGCGAATGAAGAGCGAATGCCAAGCAAGCTCGGTGACGACACGCGTCGGCAAGGCATTGTTTTCGTCGGCACCGCCGATGAGATCCTGAACGAACAGGTCCTTGCCGGCAGCGTGCGCGAGCATGTCCTGCTTCAGCAACGCGAAGTGCTGCGGCGACATCGGCTTGTTGTTTTCCCACCAGATCTCATCATCGGTGTTCCCGTCACGAACGACAAACTTATCGCGCGGCGAGCGGCCGGTATGCTGGCCGGTCAGGGCGCGCAAGGCACCATGGGCGGTCAGCTGAGCCTCGCCCCGGCGAATCGATTCTTCATAGAGGGAGGCGGCCGTAAAGTTATAGCGAGCACTGTTTGCGCTCCCCAAACCGATCGTCGCCAGCTCTATCGCCGGGTTGTGGACTCCGAACAGCTCCATGGTCTTTCCCTTCCCTTGAGGCTCGTGCCGTTAAGAACTGACGGTGACCGTACGGGCGGTTTTTTTAAAACGCAATAGAGGAAAATGGATAAAATGTAGCAATATCAAACTATTAATCGATTTAAATTTTCCTGCCTTATTTTAAATCGTTTGAATCAGAAGTGGCCGCGCGGATTTTCGACACATCTCTCGGTTGCGCTCAAAACTTTAGAACAATCCAACCCTTTATCTTTGCCACAATTTGTTCCACCTTTATCCCGATAAGCGCATCCGGTTCAGAGAGGCCGCCTGGGGACCTTCTAAAATCCTGGAGACGCGCATAGATGACGGAGACGAATACCATGCCGACAATCGCGCTCGTTGATGACGACCGCAACATCCTTACCTCGGTATCGATTGCACTCGAGGCAGAAGGATACAAGGTCGAGACGTATACGGACGGCGCCTCAGCCCTCGACGGTCTTCTTGCTCGCCCGCCACAGCTTGCCATCTTCGATATCAAGATGCCGCGCATGGATGGTATGGAGCTCCTGCGCCGCTTGCGGCAGAAATCCGACATGCCGGTCATCTTCCTCACCTCCAAGGACGAGGAAATCGATGAGTTGTTCGGCCTGAAGATGGGCGCCGACGACTTCATTACCAAGCCCTTCTCGCAGCGTCTGCTGGTCGAGCGCGTCCGCGCCGTCCTGCGCCGGGCATCGAGCCGCGAGGCTGCTGCCGCCGCCGGTGGTGCTGCACCAAAGCCGGGCACGGCACAACAGCTCGCTCGCTCGCTGGAGCGCGGCCAGCTGGTCATGGACCAGGAACGCCACACCTGCACCTGGAAGGGTGAGCCGGTGACGCTGACGGTGACCGAATTCCTTATCCTGCATTCTCTGGCCCAGCGTCCGGGCGTCGTCAAAAGCCGTGACGCATTGATGGATGCGGCCTATGACGAGCAGGTCTATGTCGACGATCGCACTATCGATAGCCACATCAAGCGGCTCCGCAAGAAATTCAAGATGGTCGATACCGACTTTGATATGATTGAAACGCTCTACGGAGTGGGCTACCGCTTCCGCGAAGCAGCCTGACGCCGAAGCGGCGCGGCATCTGAGAATTGTCGAGAGTGACGATCGCGAAAGCGGTCCGCTCTCCGAAAGGGCCTGTGGTTGGCACAGTTGGTGCAGGAAAGAGATCTGGATGAGGCGGAAGGCGTGAGCAGCCGCCGCGTCAGGGGACGGCGTTGGTCGCACCCCTTCACGATCATCCGCCGCATCTTCGGCAACGCCGTCTTTTCGAGCCTGACGCGTCGCATCCTTTTCTTCAATCTGGCCGCGCTGGTCGTTCTCGTCGGCGGCATTCTCTACCTCAATCAGTTCCGCGAAGGGCTGATCGACGCTCGCGTCGAAAGCCTTCTGACGCAGGGCGAAATCATCGCCGGCGCGGTTTCCGCGTCCGCGTCGGTGGACACCAACTCGATTACCATCGACCCCGAGAAGCTGCTCGAACTGCAGGCTGGCCAGAGCATTACCCCGGTTCCGAACGACGAGGATCTCGAATTCCCGATCGATCCGGAAAAGGTCGCGCCTGTGCTGCGTCGGCTGATTTCTCCGACCAGAACCCGCGCACGCATTTTTGACGCTGACGCCAACCTGCTTCTCGACTCTCGCCATCTCTATTCACGCGGCCAGGTCCTACGTTTTGATTTGCCGCCCGTCGATGACGAGGAGCAGAGCTGGAGCCAGTGGTTCACGACGATCTTCAACAAGGTCCTGCAACCAGGAAACCTCCCCCTCTACAAGGAAGCTCCGGGTGGCGACGGCTCGATTTATCCCGAGGTCATGAACGCACTGACTGGTGTTCGCGGCGCTGTGGTTCGCACCACAGAAAAGGGCGAGTTGATCGTTTCGGTTGCCGTTCCGATCCAGCGATTCCGTGCTGTTCTGGGCGTGCTGCTCCTGTCGACCCAAGCCGGCGATATCGATAACATCGTTCACGCCGAGCGCCTCGGCATCATGCGCGTCTTTGGCGTCGCGACACTCGTCAACGTTCTGCTGTCCCTCGTTTTGTCCTCAACAATCGCCAACCCGCTGCGGCGCCTGTCGGCTGCCGCCATCCGCGTCCGCCGCGGCGCGAAGGAACGCGAAGAAATTCCCGACTTTTCCGCCCGCCAGGACGAGATCGGCAACCTCTCCATTGCGCTGCGCGAAATGACGACCGCGCTCTACGACCGCATCGACGCGATTGAAAGCTTTGCGGCCGACGTCAGCCACGAACTGAAGAATCCGCTGACGTCGCTCCGCAGCGCCGTCGAAACACTGCCTCTGGCAAAAACAGACGAGTCCAAGAAGCGGCTTCTTGATGTCATCCAGCACGACGTTCGCCGGCTCGACCGTCTGATCAGCGACATTTCCGACGCCTCTCGTCTCGATGCTGAATTGGCGCGCGTTGACGCCGGTTCGGTCGATCTGGAGATTCTGCTTCGCGATCTCATCGACGTATCGCGGCAAATTCGCAATCGCAGAAAAGAAGTACAAATCGAATTCGCGATCGAGCGCAAGCCGGGCGTGAAGACACGTTTTGTTGTGAACGGCCATGACCTGCGCATCGGGCAGGTCATCACCAACCTCATTGAAAACGCCCGCTCGTTTGTTCCGGAGCATGACGGCAGGATCACCGTGCGGCTGGTGCGAACGCGCTCTCGCTGCATCGTGTACGTCGAGGACAACGGGCCGGGCATCCAGGCAGAAGACATCGACCGCATCTTCGAGCGCTTCTATACCGACCGACCGGAATCCGAAGGCTTTGGACAGAATTCGGGCCTCGGGCTGTCGATCAGCCGTCAGATCGCCGAAGCACATGGTGGCTCGCTGCGTGCGGAAAACATCATCGATCCCGAGACCGAAAAACTTCTCGGAGCGCGCTTCATTCTCGCCCTTCCCGCCGACACTACCCCGTGATGGACAAGCCTTCAAACATCCACGCAACCGCCATCGTCGTCGGCAAGACCGGCCTTCTCTTCCTGGGGCCGTCGGGCTGGGGGAAATCGATGCTGGCGTTCACCTGCATCAACGAAGCGCAACGCATGGGCATCTTTTCCTCGCTGGTCGCCGACGATCAGGCGCTAATTAGCGAAGTGGACGGAGCGGTGATTGCAACATGTCCTGCCTCGATTGCCGGTTTGCTCGAATTGCGCGGCACTGGCCTTGTCCGCGTGCCGTACATTGTCAACGCAACAATGCACTATGCCATTCTTCCCGGAAGCCCGTCTGGCGAGAAACGGTTGCCGCCAGACGGTGAGCGAACAACTATTGCTGGTAGCATAGAACTACCGGTCATTCGATTGCTGGCTAATACTCCGTTGCCGCTGGCGATATTGATGGCAAAAGCACCGGACATCGGACAGTAATGCCCGCAGAATCGGCAAAACGGGCCCATAAAGTCGTATTTTTGTCTTGCACTTCGGCTTTTGATCGCCAAGATGTGCCCCCACGGTGGACGCGATTGCTGCATTGCGATATTGGGGCCACCGTTTGGAATATGCCATTAGGAGCAGTAATATCATGATCGGACTTGTGCTTGTCACTCATGGCAAGCTGGCTGAAGAGTTTCGTCATGCGGTCGAACACGTTGTCGGTCCTCAGAAATTCATCGAAACGGTCTGTATCGGTCCCGAAGACGACATGGATCAGAGGCGACAAGATATTCTGGAAGCAGTATCCCGTGCCGATGACGGCCATGGAGTTGTCATCCTGACAGACATGTTCGGTGGTACCCCCTCCAACCTGGCAATCTCAGTCATGAGCAGCGGCCACACGGAAGTAATTGCTGGCATGAACCTACCGATGCTCATCAAGCTCGCGGGTGTCCGCGGCGAGAACAACATGGAGAAGGCGCTCGTCGAAGCCTCCGAGGCCGGGCGGAAATACATCAACGTCGCGAGCCGCGTTCTCAGTGGCAAATAGTGAGCACATCGCGCCCATGACGGCACTCTCCCGTGAAATTCTGATCATCAACAAGCGTGGATTGCACGCACGCGCTTCGGCAAAGTTCGTACAGCTGGTCGAGAATTTCGATGCCGCCATCACTGTATCGAAAGATGGAATGACGGTCGGCGGGACATCGATCATGGGATTGATGATGTTGGCGGCAAGCCCGGGCTCCAGCGTCTTGATCTCGGCCAGCGGCAACCAGGCTGCACAAGCGCTCGATGCGCTCGACGAGCTGATCCAGAACCGGTTCGGCGAGGAAATGTGAGCCAATCCCGGCCCATATAAACATATAAAGACTTCTTTATATCATTATTGCCTTCGTCATAGAAGCCTGCTAAACGGCCTTTCATCGCCGCGCAGACTGCGTGGACGCATGCGGTGCCCTTTGTGCGCCTTTGAATTTTTGAGCCGCTTTTCAGCCTGGAGAAAACCCAATGAGCACTGAAAAAGATTATATCGTCGCCGATATCGGCCTCGCAGACTTCGGTCGCAAGGAAATCACGATCGCTGAAACAGAAATGCCGGGCCTGATGGCCTGCCGCGCTGAGTTCGGCGAGGCGAAGCCCCTGAAGGGCGCGCGCATCACCGGTTCGCTGCACATGACGATCCAGACAGCCGTTCTCATCGAGACGCTCGTTGCACTCGGTGCTGAAGTCCGTTGGGCGTCGTGCAACATCTTCTCGACGCAGGACCATGCTGCCGCCGCGATCGCCGCTTCCGGCGTTCCGGTTTTCGCCATCAAGGGCGAGTCGCTGCATGATTACTGGGTCTACACCGACAAGATCTTCCAGTGGACCGATGGTGGCTTCTCCAACATGATCCTCGACGATGGCGGCGATGCCACCATGTACATCCTGCTCGGCGCCCGCGCCGAAGCTGGCGAAGACGTACTGTCGAACCCGCATTCGGAAGAGGAAGAAATCCTCTTCGCACAGATCAAGAAGCGCCTCGCCGCTTCGCCGGGCTGGTTCACCAAGCAGCGCGACGCGATCAAGGGCGTAACGGAAGAAACCACCACTGGTGTTAACCGCCTGTACCAGCTCTCCCAGAAGGGTCTGCTGCCCTTCCCTGCCATCAACGTCAACGACTCGGTGACGAAGTCGAAGTTCGACAACAAGTACGGCTGCAAGGAATCGCTGGTTGACGGTATCCGCCGCGGCACCGACGTGATGATGGCCGGCAAGGTTGCCGTCGTCTGCGGTTACGGCGACGTCGGCAAGGGTTCGGCTGCTTCACTTCAGGGCGCCGGCGCCCGCGTCAAGGTTACCGAAGTCGACCCGATCTGCGCGCTGCAGGCAGCCATGGATGGCTTCGAAGTCGTCACGCTCGAAGACGTTGTGTCTTCTGCCGACATCTTCATCACCACGACCGGTAACAAGGACGTCATCCGCATCGACCACATGCGCGCGATGAAGGACATGGCGATCGTCGGCAACATCGGCCACTTCGACAACGAGATCGAAGTTGCGGCCCTCCGTAACCTGAAGTGGACCAACATCAAGCCGCAGGTCGACCTGATCGAGTTCCCGAAGGGCAACCGCATCATCCTGCTGTCGGAAGGCCGCCTGCTGAACCTCGGCAACGCGACCGGCCATCCGTCCTTCGTGATGTCGGCTTCATTCACGAACCAGACGCTGGCGCAGATCGAGCTCTTCACCAAGCCCGGCCAGTACCAGAACCAGGTCTACATCCTGCCGAAGCACCTCGACGAGAAGGTCGCGCGCCTTCACCTCGATAAGCTCGGCGTAAAGCTGACGCAGCTTTCTGAGGAGCAGGCTTCCTATATCGGCGTAAAGCCGCAAGGCCCGTTCAAGGCTGACCACTACAGATATTGATCGCAGGATTGATATCCACAACATCTAGAGGGTGCCGCATTGACAAATGCGGCGCCCTTATTTTTTGGCACACACCTTCCCGCCGATTCCCTTCCGAAGTATTGTTTTAACACTCGATTCGTAGCCACGGACGTGTCCGTTTGCTTCGAAAATGGGATGTCTTGTCGTGATGCGGCACATTAAAGGACGGAGACATACCGCGCATGTCGGAAATGATGCACAGCCTGGTCGAACAGGCAGAGGTTGGCGCCTACGCTGACCACTGCCCGGTCCATTCGGGCGAACGGAAACCTGTCAGCACCGGCATCGTGTCTCGCGTGGCACGGATTTTTGCCGCTGGCACGGCCATCGCATCGACTGCGCGGCCGGTTTTCGCACAGGTCGAGGCCGAGACTGTTGCAGCGGCGCATCTTTTCACCTCATCGCAGGTTGTTGGTCTCTCCGTGGTGATCGGCGTGATTTCGGCCGCGCTGCTTTCGACCCTTTGGGTTGTGCGCCAGCGCGGAAACCTCGAAAGCGAAAGCCGTGAAATCCGCTCGGCCCTCTCTGACGCGCAACAGCGTATTTCGCAGTATCAGGCCCTGATTGCGGACAAGAACCGTCGGATCGTCATCTGGGATGGCGGCGAGCGTCCTGAACTGATCGGTCAGCTGCCGGCCGAAACCGGCGCGCCGCAGGACAGCGAATTCCTGGCCTTCGGATTGTGGTTGAAGCCGCGGTCGGCGTCTGAGCTTGAGCGTGCGATCGATCGCCTGCGCGGATCGGCCCACAGCTTCGACATGGTTGTCGAAACCCATCGCGAAGAAATCCTCGAGGCGCAGGGCCGAGTTTCGGGCGGACGTGCATTCGTCCGCTTTGTCGCGCTGAACAATCTACGGGCCGAGCTTGCCGAACTGAAGATCGAACGGGACAGACTATTGTCCTCGATCTCGGCATTCCAGAGCATGCTCGATGCAATCGACCTTCCAGCCTGGCAGCGTGATACCGAAGGCCGACTGACCTGGGTTAATCAGGCCTACGGCGAGGCCGTCGAGGCAACCACGCCGGAGCAGGCCGTCAATGAGGGTCGTGAGTTTCTAACAACCGTTGCCCGTGAGCGGATCCGCGCGACGGCGACAACTGAGTCGCCATTCCACGACAAGATCTCCACCGTGGTGTCCGGCAACCGAACGTTCTTCGACGTCGTCGATGTAAAGGTCCCTAACGGCTCCGCCGGGATCGCTGTCGACGTTTCCGGCATCGAAGCTGTTCGCGCCGAGCTCGAGCGCACGCTAAAGAGCCACGCCGAAACACTCGACCACCTCGCAACGCCTGTCGCGATCTTCGACGGTGACCGTCGGCTGCAATTCTATAATCAGGCTTTCGTCTCCCTCTGGGAATTCGATATCGCGTTCCTCGAGAGCCGCCCAGACAACGCAGAACTGCTGGAGCGCCTGAGGGCTGCCAAGAAGCTGCCTGATCAACTCAACTGGAAATCCTGGAAGGAAGCCGCGCTTTCGGTCTACCGTGCGCTCGATACCCAACCTGACCTCTGGCACCTGCCGAACGGCCAGACGTTGCGGGTCTTTGCAACAGCACATCCTCAGGGTGGTGCGACCTGGGTATTCGAGAACCTCACAGAACAGGTCGACCTCGAAACACGCTACAATACGCTTCTCAAGGTACAGGGCGAGACGATCGACCATCTATCAGAAGGTGTGGCGGTCTTTGGGCCCGACGGGCGCATTCGCCTCTCGAATCCCGCTTTCCGTGCACTCTGGGGAGTTACCGAGGCCGAGGCGAAGGCGGGCACGCACATCCGTGCCCTTGGCGAGTCGTGCTCTCAGTCCTATGACCGTCCGGACGGATGGAAGACCTTTGGCGAGTTGATCACCAGCTTCGACGACGAGCGCCGTTCCAGCCAGGGGACACTCGAACTATTTTCAGGCCTCGTGCTCGACTATGCAGTCATTCCGTTGCCGAACGCGCAGACGATGCTGACCTTCGTCAACATGACCGACAGCGTCCGTGCCGAGCGCGCCCTGACGGAAAAGAACGAGGCGCTGCGCAAGGCGGACGAGCTTAAGAACGACTTCGTCCAGCATGTTTCCTACGAGCTACGCTCGCCGCTTACCAACATCATCGGCTTCACCGATCTGCTGCGCACGCCGGGGCTCGGACCGCTGAACGACCGGCAGGCCGAATATATCGATCATATTTCGACGTCCTCTTCGGTATTGCTGACGCTGGTCAACGATATCCTCGATCTAGCCACCGTCGACGCCGGAATCATGCGGCTCAACTATTCGGCGATTGATCTTGGCGACCTGCTTGACGACGTGTCGATGCAGATTGCCGACAGGCTGCAGGAAAGCGGCGTAACACTGGAGATTACGGCTCCCGCACATCTGGGCTCGATCGTTGCTGACCCGCAAAGGCTGAAGCAGATCCTCGTGAAGCTGCTTTCCAATGCCGCCAACTTCTCGCCGGAAGGGTCGTCAATCTCGCTTGAATGCAAGCGTGAGGGCATGGATTTCGTCTTTGCCGTCAGTGATCGTGGCCCTGGCATTTCGCAGGATATGATCGCCAATGTGTTCGACCGATTCGCCACCGGCGCAACAAATGGCAAGAGGGGCGGCGCCGGCCTTGGGCTTTCGATCGTCGACAGTTTCGTCAGTCTTCACCACGGGACGGTCACCATCGACAGCCAACCGGGCAAGGGCACGATCGTGACCTGCCGGATTCCTTCGGTCGATCTTCCGACGTCCGTCGCAGCCGAATGATGGCTCCCGTCATTTCCCTCTTCCTCAAGGATGAGGCGGAAACGATCCGCTTTGGCGAAGATTTGGCGCTGGCCTTGAAGCCAGGCGATTGCCTTGCGCTGTCCGGCGATCTTGGCGCGGGGAAATCGTCGCTTGCCCGCGCATTTCTGCGGGCCATGGCGGATGACGACGAGCTCGAGGTGCCGAGCCCCACCTTCACGCTTGTGCAAACGTATGACCTGCGCATTCCGGTCGCGCATTTCGATCTGTACCGTCTTGGCGATCCGGCCGAGCTGACCGAACTTGGCTTCGATGAGGCGCTCCAGGACGGCATCTGCCTCGTGGAATGGCCCGAGATGGCCGCCGGCGAGCTGCCGGCAGACCGGATTATGCTGACGCTGGAGCACGAGGGTGCAGGTCGACGGGCAACCATCGTTGCGCCGGAAAAGCAGGCCGCACGAATCCACCGCGTCCTTGCAATACGCGATTTCCTTGATAACGCAGGATACTCCGGCGCAAAGCGTCGTTTCCTGACAGGAGATGCGTCACTCCGTGCCTACGAGGCCATCTATGCCGATGACGCGAAGCGACGCGTGCTGATGGACTGGCCGCCGCTGCCGGAGGGGCCCCCGGTCCTGGATGGCAAGCCATATCCAAAGGTCGCGCATATCGCGGAAAATGCCTATCCTTTCGTTGCCATTGCCAATGTGCTCAGGCGGCAGGGTTTTGCAGCACCCGAAGTCTACAATGTCGATTACGATCAGGGCATTCTGCTTCTGGAAGACCTTGGCGCGGACGGCGTTCTCGACGCGAAGGGCCAACCTAACGTCGATCGTTACCGGGCAAGCGTCGCCTGCCTTGCACACCTCCATTCGCTGACAATCCCGCAGGACATCCGCGTCGCGGTCAACCATGTCCATCACATCCCGGATTTCGACCGAACGGCGATGAAGATGGAGGTGCGCCTCGTTCTCGATTGGTACCTGCCCTGGAAGCGTGGGGGCATCGCAGCCAGTGATGCCGAGCGGGACGAATATCTTGCCATCTGGGATAGGCTGATCGACGAATTGGACACGGCGGAAAAGAGCCTTCTCCTGCGCGATTTTCACTCACCCAACATCATCTGGCGAGAGAACGAGACAGGCATTGAGCGAGTTGGACTGATTGATTTCCAGGACGCAATGATCGGCCCGACGGCCTATGACCTTGCTTCTATAGTGCAGGATGCACGTGTCACGATCTCTCCGGATCTTTTCCAGCAATTGATGGACGACTATCTATCACTGCGCAGAGTAGAGGGCAGCTTCGATGAAGTCCGCTTCCTGAGGAGCTGGTCGATCATGTCGGCGCAGCGCAACTGCAAGCTTGTCGGCCTGTGGGTTCGCTTGATGCAACGAGACGGAAAGCCTGGCTATATGAAACATATGCCGCGCACCCTGTCCTATCTTTCCGTTGCGCTGAAGCATGAAGCGCTTGCCCCCTTGCGCGACTGGTGCGTAAGGGCTGGAATAGTACCAAGCGAATCATAATTTCTCGGATCAGATGAGTATCAAGCAAGCCATGGTTCTCGCTGCAGGTCTTGGGACCCGCATGCGGCCAATTACTGACACTATCCCGAAGCCGCTCGTGAAGATCGACGGCAAGGCGATGATCGACTACGCGCTGGACTCACTTGCCGAAGCCGGAGTCGAAAAGGTCGTGGTCAATGTTCATCACCACGCAGACCAGATGCTGGCTCATCTGGCTTCATACCGAAACCTCGAGATCATTATCTCCGACGAGCGCGAGAAGCTGATGAACAACGGCGGTGGGCTTGCAAAGGGCCTAAAGCTGCTCGTTCCCGGCGAGGTTTTCGTCACGAATGCCGACCTCTTCTGGATCGGGGAACGCCCAAACGTTCCGAGCAACCTAACACGCTTAGCCGGATTCTTCCGACCGGAAAGCATGGATATGGCGATGCTCTGCGTGAAGCTGGAAGATACAACCGGCCACAACGGCAAGAACGATTTCAACATGGCCCGGGATGGCCGGTTGACGCGTTTTGCTGAGTCCGGGCCGGGTCCGGTCGTTTACGCCGGCGCTATTGCCATGAACACGTCGTTCCTGGACGACGCTCCAGCCGATGCCTTCAACCTCAATCTATATTTCGACAAGGCGATCTCCCAAGGCCGGCTCTATGGTACGGTGCTCGAAGGACACTGGCTCACAGTCGGGACACCCGAAGCGATCGGCGAGGCGGAGGAAACGATCCGGCGATACCGGACGTTTGCATGACGGATGGCCGAGCATCACCGGCCGAGGGTCTTAACCATCCCCGCGGGGCTTCCTTTTCTGAGGACCCTTGCCGAAAGCCTTTGTGACGGCCGGCTGACACCGCAATTCCGGTATGATCCCGACGATCCTCTATCGCTTTCTAAAACCACGATCTATCTGCCGACGAGGCGTGCGGCACGTGTGCTTCGCTCGGAATTCGTCGACCTGCTAGGCGGTCGATCTGCGATCCTACCGGTCATCCGCCCACTCGGCGAAACCGATGACGACAGCGGCTATTTCGACGAGGCCTTACCGGCGACCTTGGATCTTGCCCAGCCGCTCTCGAATACCGCCCGGCTGCTGGAACTCGCCCGCCTCATCCTCGCCTGGCGAAACAAACTCCCGGAAATTGTCCGCAGCATCCATTCCGATTCGCCACTCGTTGCGCCGGCAAGTCCCGCCGACGCCATCTGGCTTGCGCGGAACCTTGCGGAACTCATCGATGCGATCGAAACCGAGGATCGGGATTGGAGCGAGCTGTCCCGATTGAATGCCAAGGATTATTCGCTTTGGTGGCAACTGACGGCCGAATTTCTGCAGATCGCCAGCACCTTCTGGCCGGAGAGGCTGAACGAGCTTGGCAAGTCGTCGCCGGCGCGGCATCGAAACGCCATCCTTCGGGCGGAGGCGAATCGTCTTGCGACAACCCGACCGATGGGACCCATCATCATTGCGGGATCCACCGGTTCGGTGCCGGCGACGGCCGACCTTATCGCGGCGGTCGCCGCCCTTCGGGAAGGCGTGATCGTACTACCGGGCCTCGACCTCGGGATGCCGGATGAGCACTGGCGAATGGCGGCACCGGACGATCGGAAGCCAGCGGATCCCGCGAGCCGCAGTCACTCACAATACGGCCTAGCCCAGTTGCTGAAGCGACTGAAACTGATGCGCGAGGACGTTGTGCCGCTTGCAGAGCCACCAGAGGAACTGCAGCGCCGCGCTGAAATCCTGTCGCATGCGCTCGCCCCTGCCGAGGCCACCAGTGACTGGGGAAGCTGGAAGGCGAAGCTACCCGCCACGGCCATCTCGATAGCGTTTGCCGATGTCTCGTTGATCGAGGCAGGCAACGAGCGAGAGGAAGCGACCGCGATCGCGATCGCCCTGCGTTTGGCACTCGAACGGCCCGGCAAAGACGGCGAGAGCCGGGCGGCATTGATCACGCCCGATCGAAACCTCGCCCGACGCGTTAGCACCGAACTCGCGCGTTTTGGCATCGTTGCGGATGATTCTGCCGGCACGCCGCTTTCCGCAACACCACAGGGAACATTGCTGCAGTTGCTGCTCGAAGCAACGCTTCGCCCCGGTGATCCGGTCGCCATCGTCGGGCTGCTCAAGCATCCATTGGCCCGCTTTGGGCTGGAGCGTAGCGCGCTTGTCGAAGCCGTCGCGGCACTGGAGCTTCTTGCGCTCCGGGGTGGCGTAGCCGAGGTCGACATCTCTGCGCTCGAACCGCTTTTCGAGCAGCAGCTGTCCAAGCAGTCCCAGGATCGTCACGCGCCGCAATGGCGAAAGGCGCTCCCCGCCGGTGCAGTCGATCACGCCCGTGCCCTTGCCCGTCGCATTGCCGAAGCCACCGAACCGCTCGCCTCGGCGCTCGTTCGAAGCCTACCCGAAGAGCGAGGACTGACCACCAGCTTTGCCCTTTCCGAATGGGCGAAGCGCACCGGGCGCGCCCTGGAGGCCGTGGCCGGCGACGATCGCGGTGACCTTGCCGGGCTCTGGTCGGGGGAAGCGGGCGACACGCTGGCGTCAATGCTTGGCGAGGTTATTGAAACCGAAGGACGGATCAACGCCGACGGGCCGCAATGGATCGATATTGCCGCAGCGCTTCTCGCAGGCCAGGCAGCAAAGCCGCGGGCGCTAAGTCATCCAAGGCTGTTCATCTTCGGCACGCTGGAGGCTCGCCTGCAGAGCGTAGACACGCTCATCCTCGGAGGGCTGAACGAAGGGTCGTGGCCGGGGCAAACGTCCAACAATCCCTTTGTTTCCCGCACCATGAAGACCGAGATCGGGCTCGAACCGCCGGAGCGACGGATTGGCCAACTGGCGCACGACTTCGAAATGGCCAACGGCACGCGTCATCTCATCTATTCGCGGGCGCTCAGGCAAGGTTCGACGCCAACTGTTGCGTCGCGGTGGCTGCAGCGACTGCTCGCGTTTGGCGGGAAGGAGTTCGAGGCAGAGCTGAAGGGTCGTGGAGACCATTTTGTGCATTGGGCGAATCTGATCGATCAGGGCGATCGCCAGGCACCGGCACAACGCCCAAGCCCAACGCCACCACAGGAAATGCAGCCGAAGTCCTATTCGTTCAGTGAGGTGGGGCGGCTTCGTCGTGACCCCTATGCGATATACGCACGCCGGATTCTGCGGCTCGACCCTGTTGCACCCTTCAACCGGGATCCGGGTGCCGCCGAACGAGGAACGCTCTATCACAAGATCATCGATCGCTTCATCCGCGAAGGTCACATCGCCGGAACACCCGCGGCGGAAACGGCGATGGAGGTCATTCTGGCGGAGTTGTTCGACACCGAACAACTGCCCGCACACATCGACATTGTCTGGCGCCCGCGCTTTCGCGAGGTTGCCCGCGCCTTTCTTGATTGGGAGGCACGACGACGGCCGGATATCCGAAAGACGCTGACGGAAGTGCGCGGCGGCGTCGAGTTGGAGCAAATCAATCTCAGGCTCAGCGGTATCGCCGACCGGATAGACATCACGGGGACGGGAGCTGCCGATATCATCGACTACAAGACCGGATACAATCCTTCTGCGTCTCAAGCTCGCGCCCTTCTCGATCCCCAGTTGGCGCTGGAGGCCGCTGCGCTTCACGCCGGCGCCTTCCGGGACGCCGGCAGTCTCGTTCCGCAGAATCTTCTCTATGTGCGACTTCGCCCGGGCGATCGTTTCCAGGTCGATGCCGTCAACAACGAGACGTCGACGAGGAACGACAAGACAAAGTCGGCTATGGATCTGGCGGTCGAGTCGATCGATCAGCTCATAAAGTTTGTCTCGCTTCTGCAGTCGGGTGAAAAGGGCTTTACGTCCCGGCTTCTGCCGGCACAGCAATTCGACTTTGGTGGCGACTACGATCATCTGGCCCGCGTCTCGGAGTGGTCAGCGGCGGAGAGCGACGAGGCAACCGGCGATGAATGATGAAACAACATTGCCCGAGGGCGACGATCCCGTTGCCTGGACGAGTTGGACGACCATCCAACAGTCCATCGCATCCGACCCTCAACGCTCTGCCTGGGTTTCGGCCAATGCGGGTTCCGGGAAGACACATGTCCTGACGCAGCGCGTCATCCGACTACTATTGGCCGGGGCGCGCCCGTCGGCGATTCTCTGCCTGACCTATACGAAGGCGGCAGCATCCGAAATGTCGAACCGAGTGTTCGAAAGGCTCGCCGAATGGGCCGTTTTGACCGATGTGGAGCTTGAAGAGCGCATTGCGCGGATCGAAGGCAGGACACCCGAGCCTGCAAAGCTTGCGGAGGCGAGGCGGCTCTTTGCCAAAGCGCTCGAGACCCCGGGTGGACTGAAGATCCAGACCATCCATGCATTCTGCGAGGCGCTGTTGCATCAGTTTCCCCTGGAAGCGAACGTGGCCGGGCATTTTTCCGTGCTCGACGATCGAGCGGCCGCGACGCTTCTTTCGGACGCGCGTCGATCACTGCTCACGGCAACGACACCAGAGGATGACCCAGCGCTCGCGGAAGCCTTCGCCTATGTGCTCAATCTCGGCGATGAGTCAGGCCTCGAAAACCTTCTCGGGGAGATCATCGCCAACCGCAATGCGATCCGAGCGTTTACCCAGGATGCCGAGCGTCGGGGCGGCATCGAAGCCGTGCTGCGCACGAAGCTCTCCCTCTCCGAAAATGACACTACGGTTGGCATTGCCGAGGCCTATTGGCCACTCGCCGGGCTGCGTGGCGGCGTGCTTGACCAGTATCTAAACCTTGCGGACCAGAAGGGCGGGGCCAAAGCACATGTCATTGCAGCCGCCTTGCGGTCAGCCTCACGCGAACGCGACTATGCGCGGCGTGCTTTGCTGCTGGAGAAAGTCTTCCTTACGGGAAAGGGAGAGCCAAAGGCGGATTCACAGTTTTTCGTGAAGGCGATGTTGAACGAGGCGCCAGAACTCGTTGATGCCGTCGCAACGGCACGAGCGCACGTCGTATCGTGCCGGGATCGATTGAAAACCGTGCGCATGTACGAGGCCACCCGCGCCGCGCTGGTCCTCGCCGACCGTCTCAACAAGGATTACGACGACCTCAAGAGACATCGTAGCCAACTCGACTTCGAGGATCTGATAACGCGGACTGCAGAGCTGTTGAACAAGAGCGACGTTGGCCCGTGGATCCACTACAAGCTCGACCAGGGCATCGACCATATTCTCGTCGACGAAGCACAGGATACCAGCCCGATCCAATGGAGCGTCATCCAGTCGCTAGCCGAGGATTTCTTTTCGGGCGAAAGCGCCCGCACCGCCGTGCGGACCCTGTTTGCCGTTGGTGACGAAAAGCAGTCTATCTACTCGTTCCAGGGTGCCCGCCCCGAGCGCTTTTCCGAAGAAAGCCAACAGACGCGCCGGCGCGTTTCCCAGAGCGGACTTGCTTTCTCGACGGTGCGGTTACCGCTGTCCTTCCGCTCAACCTCGGACGTCCTTGCCGCTGTTGATCACATTTTCACGCCAGCTGAGAATGCCCGTGGGCTGAGTGCGACAGGCGAACCAGTGGTTCACCGTTCCAACCGTATCGGCAACCCCGGCGCGGTCGACCTCTGGGAGATGGTGGCGCCGGAGGCGACGATAAAGGAGGAAGACTGGACCGCACCCTTTGACGCTACACCGGAGAGCGCGCCAGCGTCCATTCTTGCGCGTCGCATCGCCAACACGATTGGCAATCTGGTTGGCAAGGAAACGATCGTCGAGAAGGGTAAAGAGCGACTGATCGACGCCGGCGATATCCTCGTGCTCGTACGCAAGCGCGATGCCTTCGTCAACGCGCTGACACGCGCCCTAAAGCGCCGCGGCGACATACCGGTCGCCGGTGCTGACCGCCTGCGCCTGACGAGCCACATCGCGGTGCAGGACTTGGTGGCTCTCGGCCGCTTTCTGCTGTTGCCGGAAGATGATCTCTCGTTGGCCGCGCTGATGAAGAGCCCGCTTCTCGATCTGAGCGAGGACGACGTCTTTGCAGTTGCCGCCCTTCGTGCGGAGGGCGAGAGCGCCTGGTCTCACGCGCAGAAGTTCGCCGCCGATGGCAATTCGCGCTTCGAAGCGGCGGTTTTACGTCTCAAACTCTTCCTCGATGAATCGAAAGCGCTGTCGGTTCACGATTTCTACGCGCGCGTGTTGGGATGCCACGATGGCCGACGACAGTTCCTTGCCCGCCTCGGAACCGAGGTAAGCGACATTCTCGACGAGTTCCTGACATTCGCGCTCGATCACGAGAACTCGGGCCTGCCCGGCCTGCAGTCCTTCATTTCGACGCTCGAAATTGAGGCGCCGGAGGTTAAGCGCGAGCAGGACAAGGGGCGGAACGAAGTCCGGATCATGACCGTCCACGCTTCAAAAGGTCTGGAGGCGCCGATCGTGTTCCTCGTTGACGGCGGATCAAAGGCCTTCATACACTCGCACATGCCCAAGCTTCGGCTTCTTGAACAGGAGCATGGCGAACCGCCGATGCCAGCCTGGGTTCCGCTCGGCGATCTCAGCAACTCGCTCACCCAAATTGACGCGGCGCGCCTCCAATCGCTCGCGGAACAGGAATATCGCCGGCTACTCTATGTGGCGATGACGCGAGCTGCGGATCGCCTAATCGTTTGCGGTTACCGGGGCATTCGTCCGAACACCGATACCTGGCATGCAATGATCTCGACAGCGATGACGGACAGTCATCCGCATGTCTCCGCTGCGACATTCTCCGGACCGGACGGCACCTGGGCCGGTATCGAATGGCGCGTGCCCCGAATTGAGCGCAGGTTCGAACGGTTGGTACGCACCGAACAGGCCGCAAGGCCGGAGAATATCCCCCCGAGCCTGGCAAAGCCGCTGCCGCCGCGAAGACAGTTGCCCCGACCGCTCAGCCCTTCCGGCGTCGGGACCATCGTGGACGATGGTGCTGATGATCTTCTGGTCGCCTCCCCGCTCTTTGACGAAAAGGGCAAACCGGATCGCTCCCTGCAAAAAGGGCGGCTCCTACACCGCCTGTTGCAGACGCTGCCGGATCTGCCGCGCGGCGAGCAGGCCGATGCAGCAGCGCGCTACGTCGAGCGCGCTGCGCGCTTCTGGCCGGAGAGCGAGCGTCGGCGACTCGTAGATTCGGTCCTGAAACTATTAGGGGATCCCGATCTGAAGGCCGTGTTCTCAACTCACGCGCAGGCGGAAGTCGCGGTCATGGGCACCCTGACGATCGCCGGACTCGACCACGCCGTTTCCGGCCGCGTTGACCGAATGGCAGTCTTCGAGGATCGGGTGGTGGTGCTCGACTACAAGACCAATCGCGTTCCGCCACAGACGGCAGAGACGATTCCCTTTTCCCACAAAGCTCAGCTTGCAATTTATCGTGAAATCCTGGCGCCGCTCTATCCCGGCAAACGCATCGATTGCGTGCTGGTTTACACCGAGAATGGTTCCGTTCACACCCTGACGCCCGATGCATTGGCGTCGGCGCTTGCGCAGCTCGAAACAAAGTGAAATACCGGGCATTGAAATTCCCGCACCGCACGCTCACATGTGTTTCAACAGGAATCCGTAAAGGAGCAGCCTATGGCTACCGTAAAAGTCGATATCAACAACTTCCAGTCGGAAGTTCTGGAATCCGCAGAACCCGTCGTCGTCGATTTCTGGGCTGAATGGTGCGGCCCGTGCAAGATGATCGCCCCCAGCCTCGAAGAACTCGCTGTGGAGTTTCAGGGCAAGGTGAAGGTCGCCAAGCTCAACATCGATGAGAACCCGGAACTGGCCGCTCAGTTCGGCGTCCGCTCCATTCCGACGCTCGCCATGTTCAAGGCCGGCGAAGTTGCTGACATCAAGGTTGGCGCTGCCCCGAAGACCGCTCTTTCGAGCTGGATCTCAAGCGCCGCTTAAGCATTTCCTATCAGCAGATAAGAAGAAGCCCGGCATTTGACCGGGCTTTTTTCATTTCGGGGGTGTGCCGTTGTCGGCAAGCACATCGCCGACGAGATAAAGAGAACCGCCGATCAGGATGCGTGGCGGGTGGGCCTGTTCGAAGGCGCCTTCCTTGACTGCTTCCAACGCGTCGCTGACAGTCGACATCGGCTCCGCGACGAGGCCCGCATCATATGCGGCGTTTGCCAGGATAACCGGGTCAATCATCGAGTCGCTGCCACGGATCGGCACGCAATAGACCTTTTCGGCAAGTCCCTTGAAAGCCTTGAAGTAGCCGACCGGATCCTTGGTGTTGATCATCCCAATGATCAGGAACAGCGGCCGTGACTGCTTTTCCTCGAAATTCGCCATGGCTTCGGCGATGACTTCCCCAGCGCCAGGATTGTGGCCGCCATCGACCCAGATTTCCGCCTTGGCCGGGGCACTGGCCATCAAATGCCCGTCGTTCAGTCGCTGAAGGCGACCCGGCCACTCGACCGACAGCAGCGCCTTTTCCATCATGGTCTCGGTAACCGTGAAGCCGGCAGCCTTGACGGCGCGGATCGCTGCCGCAGCATTGGCATACTGGTGGCGACCCGGAAGACGCGGCAACGGCAGGTCGGCGAGGCCAAACTCGTCCTGATAGACGAGGCGTCCATATTCCTCATGTGCCATATAGTCCTGGCCGAAGACGGCCGTCGGGCAATTCAGTCGCTCCGCAGTCGACATCAGGACGTCGAGCGCGGCATCATACTCCTGCTTGCCGATAACGACCGGGCAACGGCGCTTCATGATGCCTGCCTTTTCGGCCGCAATCAGTTCGACGCGATCGCCGAGATAAGGCTGATGGTCCAGCGAAATCGGCATGATGACGGAGACGGCGGGGTCGGAAATCACGTTGGTCGCATCGAAACGGCCCCCGAGGCCGACCTCGATGATAGCCGCGTCCGCCGGATGCTCGGAAAAAAGGATGAAGGTGACGGCGGTCAGGATCTCAAAAACAGTGATCTTCTGACCATCATTGGCTGCTGCGACGCGTCGCACAGCCTCGGCGAAAACCGCATCATCGACCAGCTGGCCGCGGCTGCCTTTGACACCGATCCTATAGCGCTCGTGCCAGTTGACCAAATGCGGAGAGGTATGGACGTGGGCGCTGTAGCCGCCGGCTTCCAGCAAAGCCCGGCAAAAGGCAGTTACCGAGCCCTTGCCGTTCGTGCCCGCCACGTGAATGACGGGCGGCAGCTTTTTCTGCGGATCACCGAGAACGGAAAGAAGCCGGGTAATGCGGTCAAGGGATAGATCGAAGCCCTTGGGATGCAATCCCATCAGCTTATCGATTTCCTGTGCTGCTTCGCTCACTGCGGCTTGGCCCCTTGGTATCATCGCGCGACCCGCCTAGTCGGCTCAGGCGCTCGCGGCGATCGCGAGCGTCCCGCTTTCCTTGTTGAGGTTTGCTGCAGGCTTCTTGGTCAGGATCTTCAAGACGCGAGCCAGCGTATCCGGAATATCGTGGCGCTTGACCACCATGTCGACCATGCCGTGTTCCAGCAGGTATTCCGACGTCTGGAAGCCTTCCGGCAGCTTTTCGCGGATCGTCTGCTCGATGACGCGCTTGCCGGCAAAGCAAATTTCCGCGCCGGGCTCTGCCAGGTGCAGATCTCCGAGCATCGCGTAAGACGCCGTAACGCCACCCGTGGTCGGGTTCGTCAAAACGACGATGTAGGGCAGCCCCGCTTCCTTCAGCATGTCGACGGCAACGGTCGTGCGTGGCAGCTGCATGAGCGACAGGATGCCCTCCTGCATGCGAGCACCGCCCGAGGCCGGGAACATAACCAGCGGGCACTTCTCCGCAATGGCGCGTTCGAAGGCCTTCACGATTGCCTCGCCGGCGGCAATGCCGAGCGAACCGCCCATGAAGTTGAACTCGTGAACGACGGCGACGAGCTTCAGGCCACGAACCTTGCCGACGCCGGCAACGATCGTGTCTTCCTGCTCGGTCTTAACGCGGCTGTCCTTCAGGCGGTCCGTGTATTTCTTGGAATCGCGAAACTTCAGCGGATCCTGTGCGACCTTCGGCTGGACGAGCGCTTCGTAGGCGCCGTCATCGAAAAGATCGGCAAGACGAGCCTTTGCCGGCATCTTCATGTGATAGCCGGACGCCGGAATGACCCACTTGTTGCTCTCCAGATCTTTATGGAAGACCATTTCACCCGTTTCCGGGCACTTGATCCAGAGGTTCTCCGGCACTTCGCGGCGGCCCAGCATGGAATTGATGCGGGGGCGGACGTAGTTGGTGATCCAGTTCAAGTCGAAAACTCCTGATTGACTATTGCCAATGTGGGGAAACTATTCGGCAGCAACAAGGCGCGCCGAACGTGTCCCCGTTGACAGTCCACGAACAAGCGTGGCGACGGCCTGGACGGTATCGGCGGTTGCCTTCCCATCCTTAGTGAGGCTTGCTGCCACCTGATTGACGATTGCGGTGCCGACGACGACGCCATCGGCCGAGCTGCCGATGACCTTCGCATGGTCGGCGGTCTTGACGCCGAAGCCAACGCAAACCGGCAGGTCGGTATGCTGCTTGATGCGCTTGACGGCGCCGGAGACGAGAGATGTATCCGGTAGCGCCGAGCCGGTGATACCGGTCATCGACACGTAATAGACGAAGCCCGATGTGTTCTTGAGAACGGTCGGCAGGCGCTTTTCATCCGTCGTCGGCGTTGCCAGGCGAATGAAATTAATCCCCTTCTTGAGGGCGGGGATGCAGAGTTCGTCATCCATCTCCGGCGGAAGATCAACGATGATGAGGCCATCGATGCCGGCAGCCAGCGCATCATCGACGAACTTGTCCACGCCATAGATATAAATCGGGTTATAGTACCCCATCAATACGATCGGCGTTGCGTCATCGGCTTTGCGGAAATCGGCTGCAAGCTGCAGTGTCTTCTTTAGGGTCTGACCGCCCTTCAGAGCGCGCTGGCCAGCCATCTGGATCACCGGGCCATCGGCCATCGGATCGGAGAAGGGCATGCCGAGCTCGATGACATCGGAGCCCGCCTCCGGCAAGGCCTTCATGATGCCGAGCGAGGTTTCGTAGTCGGGATCGCCGCCCATAAAATAGGTGACGAGTGCCGGCCGGCCTTCCGCCTTCAAATCGGCGAAGCGTTTGTCCATACGTGCGGTCATGACTTACTCACCCATTCCCAGAATCTTGCCGACAGTGAAGATGTCCTTATCGCCGCGGCCGGAGAGATTCATCAGGATGACCTCGTCCTTGCCCATCTTCGGGGCGCGCTTGATGACTTCCGCCAGCGCGTGCGACGGCTCGAGCGCCGGAATAATGCCTTCGAGGCGGGTGAGCGTCTGGAAGGCTTCGAGCGCCTCATGGTCCATGATCGGAACGTATTCAACACGGCCGATGTCATTCAAGTAGGAATGCTCCGGGCCAATGCCTGGATAGTCGAGGCCAGCCGAAATCGAATGGCCTTCCTTGATCTGGCCGTCGCTATCCTGCAGTAGGTAGGTGCGGTTGCCATGCAAGACGCCGGGCGAGCCTGCGGTGATCGAGGCGCAGTGCTCATCGCCATTGAGGCCCTTGCCGCCCGCTTCGACGCCGACGATCTTGACGCTCTCATCGTCGAGGAACGGATGAAAGATGCCGATCGCATTGGAGCCCCCGCCGACGGCGGCGATAACGAGATCCGGCAAGCGCCCTTCGGCCTCCAAAATCTGCTCACGAGCTTCGGTGCCGATGACTGCCTGGAAGTCACGGACCATTTCCGGATAGGGATGCGGGCCGGCAGCCGTGCCGATCAGGTAATAGGTATCATCGACGTTGGTGACCCAGTCACGCAGCGCCTCGTTCATGGCGTCCTTGAGCGTGCCATGGCCGGCCGTGACTGGCTTCACCTCGGCGCCAAGCAGCTTCATGCGAAACACGTTCGGCGCCTGACGCTCAACGTCGGTTGCGCCCATGTAAACGACGCAAGGGAACCCGAAGCGGGCGGCAACCGTTGCGGAGGCAACGCCGTGCTGACCGGCACCGGTTTCCGCGATGATGCGGGTCTTGCCCATACGCTTGGCGAGCAGGATCTGGCCGATGCAGTTGTTGATCTTGTGCGAACCGGTGTGGTTCAGCTCTTCGCGCTTGAAGTAGATCTTCGCGCCGCCGAGTTCGGCCGTGAGGCGCTCAGCGAAATAGAGCGGGCTTGGGCGGCCGATGTAGTGGGTACCAAGCTGTTTCAGCTCCGCCTGGAATTCCGGATCGTCCTTTGCCTTGTTCCACTCGTCCTGAAGGTCGAGGATCAAAGGCATCAGCGTCTCGGCGACGAAGCGGCCGCCGTAAATACCGAAACGGCCGTCTTCATCAGGGCCGGAACGGAAGGAATTCGGTTTTGGCGTCTGGTTCACTCTCAACTCCCTGAGGCCGCTTCGGGCTGGCAGGCCCACGCGACCGCATCGAAAAACTCATCGATCATTGCCACATCCTTGACGCCCGGCGCGCTTTCGACGCCGGAAGACGCATCGATCCCGGGCGCCTTGGTCATGGCGAGCGCCTCGGCAATGTTGGCTTTGTTCAAGCCACCGGAAAGCATGTAATCCACATTGTCGTCAAGCCAAGAGAGCAAGCTCCAATCGAAGGAAACCCCGTTGCCACCGGGCAAATCGGATCCCTTCGGGGGCTTGGCGTCGAACAGGAAACGATCGGCAATGCCAATGTAAGCCTCGACCCGCTTTAAGTCGTCGGCCGTCCGCACGGAGAAAGCCTTCATGACCGGCAGTCCATACACCGCCTTTATGGTCAATACGCGCTCAGGGCTCTCGTCGCCGTGCAGCTGGAGAATATCCGGCTTCAACAGCGCCACGATCTCATCGAGATCGTCGTTGCTCGGATTTACGGTGACGGCAACGATCTTGGCCTTGCCGCGAGCCGGCTCTGCAAGCCTGCCGGCGATATCCGGCTCGATGTAGCGTGGGCTCTTCTCGAAGAAAATGAAGCCGATATGCGTGGCGCCCCTTGCCAAGGCGCGATCGATCGCTTCAGCTGTCTTCAACCCGCAGATTTTGATATCTGGTTTCATGGCAGCGAAGTGACACGAAATACGCTTGGAGTCGAGCCAAATCGCGACAAAAGCTGAATTTTCGAGGCTTCGATCAATCAAAATCGATGGCGTGAAGCTGGCTGCCGTGACGCTTCAACCAGGCTTTTGCCTCTTCCATGTGAGGGCAGAGCTTTTTGCAGAGCGCCCAGAAGCGCGGTCCGTGATTCATCTCCCTGAGATGGGCCACTTCGTGCGCCGCCAGATAGTCAACGACCGACGGTGGCGCCATGACGATGCGCCAGGAAAAGCTTAGATTGCCTTCGGACGAGCAGGATCCCCATCGACTGCGAGTGTCCTTCATGGCGATCGACTTGATCGGTGCATTGATTGATCGGGCGTGCAGCGTTGCCAACCTCTCAAGATCGGCTCGCGCCTCCTTCTTCAGGAAAGCCGCAATGCGTCGCCCGACATGCTCGGGCATCCCGCTGACCTTGAGCACGGGTTTGCCATCGACGACGACGCCCTCCGTCAGCCCGCGAAGGCTGCCCGTATGGTAAATGCGATGAGACACGCCGCGGAAAGGAACAGTGCCGCCGTCACGAAGAGAGCCATCAGTGGAGAATTTGGCAAGCTTCGTCAGCAGCCAGCCCTGATGACGGTCAAGGAACGCATTCACCTCCTGCGGTGCTAACCCACTCGGGATCGTCATCTTCAGTGCCCGGCCACCCGGCTCGATACGCAGGGTAATACGGGTCGCCCGCTCGTGTTGCTTGATCGTCAGCGGCATCAGGCGGCCAGCCACGTCAAGCGTTCGGGTCTCCGGCGGAGCCGGCTTCCGAACGCTGCGGCGTGGCTTTGCGAGAAGCGGGAACATGGGTTCTTTCTATATGATTCGCCTGTCCTGCAGACAAAGAAAAGCCGGCATCAACGATGCCGGTTCAAGTTTCAGTGCTGAACAGTCCTGGAATTACGGCGTCTGGTATTCTGCTACCGGGCCATTATCGTCACGCTTGGCGTTCTTGCGATCGCGCATGAAGCGGTCGAACTCTTCCTGGTCCTTGGCGCGGCGCAGTTCGCGTACGTAGGAATCGAACTCTTCGCGCATCTCATCCAACTTGCGACGTTCTTCTTCGAGCCGGTCGAGCTCGGCCTTCCGCCAGTCGTCGAAGGCGACGTTGCCCGTCGAGAAATGCGGGCGATAGCGGCCATGCGAACGTCGGCAGCCGGCAAAGAATCCATCCGCGGCATTGTTGGCGTCGCGCTTGAAACCGCGCAGACGCTCCCCGAAGATGATGTAGGCGAGCATGGCCAGACCCAGAGGCCAGAAGACCACGAAGCCGAGGATCATCAGGGCAATGGTAGCCGGAGTCCAATCCGGGCGAAGCAATGCTGACTGGTTCATCGTGCGGTGTCCTCGCATTTTCCGCGCCCGGCAAGATGCCGAGCGCTAGAATCGATGTGGTTACACGGCCAGGAAGCTTCAAGACGGGGCACGTCTAAATCGCACAACACCTTGAAATACAATTACTAATTCAGAATCCACTAATTCAGCTGGACTTACCGCCTTTGATCACCCGCTTTACAGCAGGCTTTCCTGTACGCGCATGTTCCCTGACGAAATTGACGATGCGTGGAGCGATTTCGCGGCGGAAGCGCGAGCCGTTAAAGACTCCATAGTGGCCGACATCGGGCTGCAGGTAGTGCATGCGCATACTGTCGGGGATGTTGATGCAGATGGTCTGGGCAGCCTGAGTTTGGCCAACGCCCGAGATATCGTCATTCTCGCCTTCTACGGTCAGAAGGGCAACGTTGCGGATCGCGGCGGGATCGACAAGCTTGCCGCGGTGGACCAATTCGCCCTTCGGCAGCGCGTGCTTGATGAACACCTGGTCGACCGTCTGAAGGTAGAACTCGGCCGTCAAATCCATGACCGCCAGATATTCGTCGTAGAAATCACGGTGCTTCTCGGCCGGCTCGCCGTCATTCTTCACGAGATGCATGAAGAATTCCTTGTGCGCGATCACGTGCCGATCGAGGTTCATCGACATGAAGCCGGACAGCTGCAGGAATCCTGGATAGACCGGGCGCATGAAGCCCGGCTGAGGCCACGGCACGTTCATGATCACGTTGTCGGCAAACCACTCCAGCGACCGCTCCTTGGCTAGCTGGTTTACCGCCGTCGGGTTGATGCGCGTATCAATCGGTCCGCCCATCAATGTCATCGAAGACGGCGAAAACGGATCGTTTTCCGCCTCCATCACCGCGGCCGCGGCCAGTACAGGTACGGACGGCTGACAGACGGCGATGACGTGGGTGTCTGGACCGAGGAAGCGCAGCATTTCGATGACGTAGTCGACGTAATCATCGAAATCGAAGGTGCCCTCCGTCATCGGCACCATGCGAGCATCCATCCAGTCCGTGATGTAGATGTCGGCATTTGGCAATAGCGCCTCAACCGTACCGCGCAGCAGCGTCGCATAGTGCCCGGACATCGGCGCAACAACGAGAATGCGCGGGTCTGACACATGACCACTCGGAACATTGCGGGCGAAATGGAGTAGGCTGCAGAAGGGGCGTGACCAGACAATCTCTTCTCGGACAGCAACCTTTCGGTCGCCGATGACGGTCTCTTTCAGATCGAATGAGGGTTTGCCGTAGCGGCGCGTTGTGCGCTCGAACATTTCGAGACTTGCCGCCATAGTGCGGCCCCAGGGCGTCTGCGAAATGGGATTGAACGGATTGGCATAGACCATGCGCATGATATCGGCGAAAGCACGATAAGGCGCCAATGCAGCATGGTTCAATTCATAAAGCTGATAGAACATGAGATGCGCCACCTTTCTCTAATCTGGAAGACGACGCCGATTGAAAAGGCATCGGATTCTTTCCAACGACGTGCTGGCACCTCAACGCAGATTAACAGGTTTTTGTTGCGCAGCAACATTGGCATCCGCACCGCAAAAAGAAATGCCGGGAAAATTATCCCGGCATGATGGTGCGCTCGAATGCTTAATGATCTCGGAATGGGGTCTCAGCGGTCAGCCGCGAAGGTCTGCTTCTGTGAGCCCAGACCCTCGATACCGAGCTCAACGACGTCACCGGACTTAAGAAACCGCGGTGGCTTCATGCCCATGCCGACGCCAGGAGGCGTCCCAGTCGAGATGACATCGCCCGGATGCAGGGACATGAACTGGCTGAGATAGGACACCACGTAGGCAACGCCATAAACCATCGTCTTCGACGAGCCGTTTTGCATGGTTTCGCCATTGACCTTCAGCCACATCCCGAGGTTTTGCGGATCCGCGATTTCGTCCTTGGTGACGAGCCAGGGCCCGATCGGACCAAACGTGTCGCACGACTTGCCCTTGGTCCATTGGCCGGCACGCTCCGTCTGGAAGGCCCGCTCGGAGACGTCGTGGGACACACAATAGCCGGCGACGTAATCAAGCGCATCGGCTTCACTGACATACTTCGCCGTTTTGCCGATGACGACGCCGAGTTCCACTTCCCAGTCGGTCTTCTCGGAGCCGCGCGGAATGAGGACATTGTCGTTCGGCCCCACGATTGCCGACGTTGCCTTCATGAAGATGACGGGCTCCGGCGGGACGGTCGCGCCAGTTTCCGCGGCATGATCGGAAAAATTCAGGCCGATGCAAATGAACTTTCCGGTTCCGGCAACGCAGGCGCCGATGCGGCCGGGTGCCAATTCCGGCAGGCTCTTCGGGTCAATAGCCTGAAGCTTCGATAAGCCTTCGGGCGAGATCGCTTCGCCGCCAATATCCGCGACATGCGCGGAAAGATCACGGATCTTGCCATCGGAATCGAGCATGGCGGGCTTCTCATGGCCAGTCTCTCCAACACGCATAAGCTTCATGAAATTCCTCCTCAGAAAAAGCGACGTCGTGATCACCTATGAACGACATATTCACCGGTGTCATTACGGCTTTTTGGCGAAGCGGTACGCAGCTCCAGAAAATTTCCGTAGATCCAGCCTTCCGACGATCAATCTTTGACCAGGCCCCGCCTGCAAGAAGATCAGTTTCCTTTCATCACTTTGCGACGCGTGCGCAGCTAGTGACAAGAGAGACTTGCGCTCTCCCAGTAAGCGACCATCGCTTGCCAAGCGCCTCTGATGAAGCCTAAGACAAGCGGGAAGGAGCTTGATATGCAAGGTCGACTATCGCCAGCGCCCATGCCAGCAAGTATCTTCTCTGCCAAAAACTCAACATCCACTAGGATATGTGAGAAACCGCACTCGGAAGCGCAATGACAAAGAGCAATAGCCGTGAATCCCAGTATGCGATCGACCCGTTGTTCCTCGATCGCTGGTCGCCTCGCGCGTTTACCGGAGAAGTGATTGATGAATCGGTTCTTTTGACAATTCTCGACGCAGCGCATTGGGCACCATCGTCCGCCAATCAGCAACCCTGGCGTTTTGTCTATGCACTCAATGGCTCGGAGGACTGGAGCAAGTTCGTCGACCTCTTGGTCGAGTCGAACCAGGAGTGGGCGAAAAACGCTTCGGCGCTCATCTACGTTGTTTCAAGGAGTTTCAACGGCGACTTTTCCGAAGGAAGGAAGAGCTACACGCACTCGTTCGACGCCGGCACCGCCTGGGGCTATCTCGCGCTGCAGGCCCGGCTTTCAGGCTTCTATGCCCACGGCATGGGCGGCATCAAGCACGAGGAAATCCACAAGGCGTTCTCGATTCCCGAGAGCTACCGGGTCGAGGCAGGCGTAGCGGTTGGTCGCCTTGCCGACAAGAGCGTGCTTTCAGAGCGCAACCAGGAGCGGGAAGTTCCGAGCCAGCGCAAGTCTCTTTCCGAGGTCGCCTTCCGCGGCAAGTTCATCGCGAACTAGGATTTATAAAGCAAAACCCCACGTTGAAGCGCGGGGCCTTGGATACAAATCTGAGGTTTCGATATCTTAGATATCGAGGTTTGCGACGCTGAGTGCGTTGTCCTGGATGAACTCCCTGCGCGGCTCGACTTCGTCACCCATCAAGCGAGCGAAGAGGCCATCGGCATCCGTAGCGTCGGCAACTTTGACCTGGAGCAGTGAACGAACGTTCGGATCCAACGTCGTTTCCCAGAGCTGTTCGGCATTCATTTCGCCGAGACCCTTGTAACGCTGCATCGTCAACCCCTTGCGACCGCTTGCGAAAATCGCGTCCAGAAGTGCTCGGGGGCCGGAAATTTCCATGTTGCCGTCGCGCCGGGAGAGCGATGGAGGTGTCTGATAGATTTCCTTCAGCCGAGCCGACAGCTGATCGATAAGCCTTGCGTCCTGCGAGCCGATCAAGGCCATGTCAAGGACGACGACTTCCTTTACGCCACGCACCATGCGCTCGAGCTTGAGGCCACCTTCGCTGGTCACGCCCCCTTCCCAACCCCGCTCGGTGTCTTCCGCAATCAGATCGAGCCTGCTGGCAACTTCGCCAGCCAGCTGTTCTGCTCTCCCGCGGTCGCTGACCGCTTCGGCGTTCAGAGCGCCGGCGATCGCCGCCTGTTCGACGACAGCGCGATTGTAGCGCGAATGCAAGTTGTCGAGCAGCGCGCGAAGACGCAACGCGTCGCTGATCACCTCGCCAACGTCCTGCCCTGTGCGCACTTCACCGCTGCCGAGCCTCAAGGCGGCATCTTCCAGGCCCTGGGCAATAAGATAATCCTCAAGGGCCTTCTCGTTCTTCAGGTACTGGATCGACTTGCCGCGCGATACCTTATAGAGCGGCGGCTGAGCGATATAGAGGTGACCACGCTCGATCAGCTCAGGCATCTGACGGAAGAAGAAAGTCAGAAGCAGAGTACGAATGTGGGCGCCGTCGACGTCAGCATCCGTCATGATAATGATCTTGTGGTAGCGCAGCTTTTCCGCGTTGAACTCGTCCTTGCCAATGCCGGTGCCAAGCGCGGTAATCAGCGTACCGATTTCCTGGCTGGACAGCATCTTGTCGAAGCGAGCACGCTCGACGTTGAGGATCTTTCCGCGCAGCGGCAGGATAGCCTGGTTTTCGCGCGAACGCCCCTGCTTGGCCGAACCACCTGCCGAGTCGCCCTCGACGAGGAAGACTTCGGACTTGGCGGGATCACGCTCGGAACAATCGGCGAGCTTGCCGGGCAGAGAGGCAATGTCGAGGGCACCCTTGCGGCGGGTGAGTTCGCGCGCCTTACGGGCAGCTTCGCGCGCCGCGGCGGCTTCGACCACCTTGCCGACCAGCACCTTGGCTTCCGACGGATGCTCTTCGAGCCACGTGCTCAGCGCTTCGCTGACGAGGTTTTCGACAACGGGGCGAACTTCCGAGGAAACCAGCTTGTCTTTGGTTTGCGACGAAAACTTCGGATCCGGCACCTTTACGGAAAGAACGGCCGTCAGGCCTTCGCGGCAATCGTCGCCAGTCAGGGTCACCTTTTCCTTCTTTGTGATCCCCGACGTATCGGCGTAGGAGGTGATCTGGCGGGTCAGCGCGGCGCGGAAGCCGGCCATGTGCGTGCCACCGTCGCGCTGCGGGATGTTGTTGGTGAAGCACAAGACGTTCTCGTGGTAGCTGTCGTTCCACCACATCGCGACCTCGACGGTAATCCCATCTTTCTCCCCGCGGATCGCCACCGGCTTGTCGACTAGCGGCTTCTTGGCGCGGTCGAGATAGGAAACGAAGGCCTCCAGGCCGCCGTCGTAGATCATCTCTTCCTGCTTGATATCCGAATGGCGCTTATCGCTGAGCAGGATGCGTACACCGGAGTTCAGGAATGCGAGCTCGCGTAGGCGATGCTCCAGCGTGCCGTAATCGAATTCGGTCATCGTAAAGGTTTCGGTACTCGGCATGAAGCTGACTTCCGTACCCGTTTCATCGCCAGCGTCTCCGATCACCTTCAATGGTGCGTCGGCCACGCCATGCGTGAAGCTCATTTCATGGATCTTGCCCTGACGGCGGATCTTCAGCCTCAGCCAGACGGAAAGCGCGTTGACGACGGAAACGCCGACGCCGTGCAGACCGCCGGAGACCTTGTAGGAATTCTGGTCGAACTTACCGCCGGCGTGCAGCTGCGTCATGATGACCTCAGCGGCCGACACGCCTTCGCCGCTATGAATGTCCGTCGGGATACCGCGACCGTTGTCGGTGACGGTGACCGACCCGTCGGGATTGAGCGTCACGGTCACGATATCGGCGTGGCCGGCGAGAGCTTCGTCGATCGCGTTGTCGACGACCTCATAAACCATGTGATGAAGGCCGGAGCCGTCATCGGTATCACCGATATACATACCCGGGCGCTTGCGCACCGCATCAAGGCCCTTCAGAACCTTGATCGAGTCTGCGCCATATTCGGTGCTAACGCCGTTTTCCGTCGTGGGTATATCGGTCATACTTTTCGAGAATTTCCCTGTTGTCGGGGCAGAGAAGAGACTTGCGAATCACCTGCCTTTTACATGCCAGAATATAGGGTTTTTGATCGAAGTTCCCAATGCCAGCGGGCTCAAACTGGCCATAAATCAGGGGATTATGACCGTTTTCCGTCCGCTTTTCCGCCGTTTTCGAGAATGCTTGTCAGTTCGCCCAGCGTCGTTTGATCGAGATCGCGAATACAGCCGGCCAGAAGGTTCGCAAATGCGGTATGTTCGGCCGACAAACCGGACGTATCCACCACCACGCGGGGGTCGGAAGAACGCGCCAAAAGGAAAAGTTCCTCTGCTTCATCCCAAATGATGTTGAAGTAACCGGCGATCCGCTGGAGCAGATCGAAGCTGGGCAAGCCGCGCTTGCCATGCTCGAGTGCGGAGAGATAGGCCGGAGAGACATTGAGGGCAGCTGCCATCTGCTTCTGCGAGACACCCTTGCGCTCGCGCAGCTTGCGGATCGCCTCGCCGAACGGCGTCACAACCTTTCTCCATGTCGGCGTGACAGCCTGATATAGAGCGCGCCCTCACCCCCGTGATGTTGGGCTGCCGTTTCATAGGATGAGATGAAATAGCGAAACTCGGGCTTCGAAAACCACATCGGGACAGCACGCTTCAGTGCGCCGTCACTGCCAAGCGAACTGCCCTTGCCGGTAATGACGAGAACATGTCTCATCCCCCGCTCGTGGGCCCTTATCAGAAATTCGAGAAGCAAGATGTGGGCTTCGCTTTGAACCAGCCCATGTAGGTCGATACGGGCTTCGAGCGGCAGCCGCCCCTTGGCGATCTTACGTTTGACCGGTCTTTCGAGTGGGTGATGGAGACCGGATCGCGATTTCGGAGCCGGAGGCATAGCTGCGACCAAGCTTTCAGACGATGATTTCGGGCTCGCTGCCCTCCCGCTTTCAGCCTCCGCCTCTGTCAGAAAAGCGTCGAGCTCAGTCAAGTCGTCCTGCTTGCCGGGCATAGGCCGCGTACTACGTGCCACCTTGCCCCAGAGTATCCTTTCATCCGTACTGAGCTTTCGGTCGCGTGCCATCAGGCGAATCTCTCCGCTGCGGCGTTCGGAAGCAGGATAAAGAAGTCGGCATCGTGACGCACTGTTCCTGCAAGCTCCCCCGCTTGGTCCCCGGATCCGGTAAAGATATCACCTCGCGCCGGGCCGACGATGGCCGACCCGGTATCGAGCGCCAGCATCAGCCGCGCGAACGGTCGTCCCCCGTCCAGGTGGACCAGGTTTTCGGAGCGAATGAAGAATGTGAAGCCAAATGTGTGAATGAGCCGGTCAACGGCCAGCGAACGACCGGCAATCAACGGCACTTTTGCCGCCGCAATGGGGCCGGCGTTCAAATCCGCCGACGGAACTTCCCGGAAGAAAATATAGGAACGATTATGCCAGAGAATTTCATCAACCTGACCGGGGTGTGAAGCCAGCCATCGCCGAATGGCCTGCATCGAAATTTCCGAGCGTTCGATTTCTCCGCGCTCGATCAACAACTTGCCAATCGCCGAGAACGGATGTCCGGCCTTCGCTGCATAGGTAATCCGGCCGATGGCGCCGTCCGGATATCGCAGGCGTGCTGCACCTTGCACATGAACAAAGAAGACGTCGACCTTCGACTTTGCCCAGGCAATCTCCAATCCTCGGCCAGCCAGGAAACCCTCGTCAATCTCACGACGATCCGGATAGGCGTCAATTGCGCCATCTGTCAGCCTGCCGAACGCATAGCCACCAGGTAAAGTGGCCGGACGATTACCCTCATCAAGATCGATCAGGTCGTCGGGGCGCCGATAGAAGGGAAAGCGATAGTCTTCGTCCGGTACCGCCGAAACCAAAACCTCAGGCTCATAGAAGGCAGTAACGAAACCCGGACTGCCATCCATCCGGCAAATTCGGAAGGGTCGACAGTGGGATTGGAGGAAAGCCCGGGCATCGGTAGCCGATGAAATCCTCGCACTCCGCGCCGCTTCGAGCAGCGGCAAAAGATCCTGTGCCGTCAACCCGAGCGAGCCCGTCCGGTATGCCTTAACCTCGCTGATCTGCCGGCGACATGCCTCCATTGCTTCAAAAAGGCCGGAGGGATCATCATCCTTCCAGCCTTCCAGATCATCGAAGCTTATTGCTTGCAGGGCAAAGCCCGGGGTTTCCTCACTCATGCTTCCGATTCGGTGGCCACGAGTTTCCAGTTGGGATCCCGCGAACGGGTGTCGCGTGCAAAAGTCCAGAGATCGTTGACCTCCGCGACATTCTCCGCATCGCCATCAATGAGCTTGTCAGCGTTGTCATAGGTGGCTGAGATCAACTGGCTGACGAGGCGAAGCGTAATCTGCACCTCCGTGCCTTTGATTTCGGCGCTGGTGATCTCGGCCTTATCGATACCGACGAAGGTCGACTTCACCTTCTCGCCCCTGGATTCACGGTCTGAAATGGCGGCATCGAAGCCGTCATAAACTTCGCGCGATAGGAGGTTCTTCAGAGCCTTGCGATCGCCATCCGCAAACGCCATCACAATCATTTCATAGGCCATTCGGGCGCCGTTCACGAATTCCTTCGGATTGAACGAAGCATCAGCCTTGTTGATTTCCCGGAGCGATTCGTTCAGCGATGTGCCGGCTGGAGCAAAGGCGTCGATTGCGGCAAAACGATCGTCTTCTTCGGCCGACGCATCGCGACGCGGCAGTGTTACTACCTTTCCAGCATCCGGCGAGTCAGGCGCAACGGCGTCGCGCGGCGTGTAAAGATCGCGCGGGGGCTTCTCATTTCCCGTACGGCGACCGAGAACGCTGCGCAGTTGCAGAAAAATCAGCACCGCCGCCACGAGAAAAAACAATGTGATGAAGTCGTTTGAACCCATATCCCGCCGCAGCCGCTGTTAACATCCCTGATTTGTACTCCCATATAGTCCGCCTATACAGATGATTCAAATGGGGTCTGCAACGCGACCCTCCAACGGAGTCCGGCTTAGGCCGGAATTAGACGATGCCCTTGAAGATCCTGCCTGGTTTTCTGCTGCTGTTGCCGCTCGCTGAGATTGCCGGTTTCGTGCTCGTCGGAAGAGTGATCGGACTTTGGCCGACGCTGGCGCTGGTCATTCTAAGCTTCATGGTCGGCATGGCCCTGCTCAGGCGTCAGGGCGTCGGAATCCTGCGCCGCATGTCCGCTGAAGGGCGAAACGGAATGGTGCCGGGGCGAGAACTGCTTCGTCCGGCCATGTTCGTGATTGCCGCATTGTTGCTGATGGTCCCTGGCTTCATCACCGACATCGTGGCGTTGCTGATCTTCATTCCAGCTGTGCGCGATCTGGCCTGGCGGTATGTCAGCCGCCGTTTCGTCGTCGTAGGCCCAACGGGCGGCTTCAGCTCCTCTGGCCGCTCCAAGGACTCGAAGATCGTGGACCTGGACGACGATGACTTTCGGCGCGAGCCGAACGGCAACTCTCCCTGGTCGGGAAAGCATCTGGGCAAGTAGGAGGCGGTCGAGGCGGCAAGCTGGCTCAGGGTTGTAAGGCCATGCCCGAAATGATAGAGCGGCACCATCCAATGCCCTCGAGGAAAAGCCAATGGCCGACGAAAACAGCAATAACGGTGCAACGAGCCCGAGCCTTACCATCCTTGCCCAGTATACCAAGGATCTCTCCTTCGAAAATCCGGGTGCTCCGCGTTCGCTGCAGGCGCGTGACAAGGCTCCGGCCATCAACATTAATGTCAACGTCAACGCCAATCCGCTCTCCGATACGGATTTCGACGTCGTTCTCTCTCTGAACGCCGAAGCCAAGGATGGTGACAAGACGGTGTTCCACACTGAGCTCGTCTATGGCGGCGTTTTCCGGATTGCGGGTTTCCCGCAGGAGCACATGCTGCCGGTCCTCTTTATCGAGTGCCCCCGCATGCTCTTCCCGTTCGCACGTCAGATCATTGCCGACGTCACGCGTAATGGCGGCTTCCCGCCGCTGATGATCGATCCGATTGATTTCTCTCAGATGTTTGCGCAGCGGGTTGCCGAAGAGCAGGCCCGTGCCAAGGTCCAGGCAACCACGAACTAACAGTTCGCGCATAGCACGCTGGAACAAAATCGAATGCCCGGGTCGCCCCGGGCATTTTTAGTTTGCGAGATCGTATTTTCCCCAGACACCCTTGGCGCCGAGTTTGGCAATGAGCGCGTCATGGGCTTGCTGCTCGCCTTCGCTGAGACGCGGCGCAAGGGGCCGCGGCCGTTCGAGCGTCCCGACGATGATTTCCTCGACCACGATTTCCTGGCCTGCCGAATTGCTCGCGGCGGTTCCGAGGCCAAGGGCGGCCTGACGGCCACCGATCATCTCGATGTAGACATCGGCCAGCAGTTCGGAGTCGAGAAGCGCGCCGTGCTTCGTTCGATGTGCATTATCGATGCCATAGCGGCGACAAAGCGCATCGAGCGAGTTGGGTCCCATCGGATGCTTGCGGCGCGCCATCGACAGTGTGTCGAGCACGCGGTCAGGCAGAATCGGCGGCAAATCGAGCCTTGCGAGCTCAGCGTTTATGAAGCCCATATCGAACGTGGCATTATGCGCGATCCATTTCGCGTCGCCAAAGAAATCGATAATTTGCTGCGCAACATCTGCGAACGAGGGCTTGTCCTTGAGGAACTCATCGGTGATGCCGTGAACGGCAAGCGCGTCCGGGTGTACTTTCTGATCGCCCGGATTGATGTAAATATGGATCGTATTGCCGGTCGGAAAATGATTGAAAAGCTCGATGCCGCCGATCTCGATAATGCGGTCCACACGGTTATCGAGGCCCGTGGTTTCCGTATCGAAGATGATTTCACGCATTCAGGAAGTCCCCGCTGGCGAGCCGCCGCTTCAGGTCCGAGATAATCTCGGCGACCCGTGTTCTGGCCGTTTCGATGCTATGCCCGGTATCGATCACATAATCGGCTCTTGCTCGCTTTTCCGCATCCGGCGTCTGGCGCGCAAGAATCATATTGAATTTTTCCACTGTCATTCCCGGCCGCGCAAGTACGCGGTCTCGCTGTATCTGTGGATCACAGCTGACGACCACGATGACATCGACCCTGTTCTCAGCCCCTGTTTCGAACAACAGCGGGATATCGATCAACACCATTGGCGAGCCGCGTTGCCGCTCACGTTCGATGAATTCTAACTCGCGCTTTCTCACAAGCGGATGGACGATGGCTTCGAGGCGCCTGAAACCGTCCGGGCTTCCGGCCAACTGACGACCGAGCTCCTGCCGATCGACGGCACCGTCCTTCATCGTGCCGGGAAAGGCCGCATCGACAAGCGGTGCTGCCTCGCCGGCGTAAAGGTCATGGACGACGGCATCGGAATCATTCACGGGCACTCCTGCTTCAGCGAAGAGCTTTGCCATGGTTGATTTGCCCATTCCAATCGAGCCGGTCAGTCCAATCCGCAACATCAATGCCTGTCCATATCCTCAATGATGATCGCACGCAGCTTCTCGTCGACCGCCGGGCGATGCCCGAACCATTTCTCAAATCCGGGCACGGCTTGGTGCAGCAGCATGCCGAGCCCGTCGACAACAGCGAAGCCTTGCTGTTGGGCCTGCACCAGGAACGGCGTCATCAGGGGGACGTAGACGATATCCGTCACAACGGCATCGGAGAGTAACGGCGAAAAATCGATCCGAGGCGCGCCTTCGCCATCCATACCCAGCGACGTCGTGTTGACGAAAAGACCCACGCCACTCATGACTTCAGGTAGCGCAGCCATCGAATGAGCATGTATCTTGGGTCCAAACCGATCCGCCAATTCCTTGGCGCGCTCGACCGTTCTGTTGACCAGATGAATTTCCTTGACGCCTCGGTCGCGCAGGGCCTGGATGATGGCTCGGCTTGCCCCTCCCGCGCCGAGGACCACCGCCTTTTCCGCCTCGTCCCAACCGGAATGTCGTTCATCGAGATTGGCCGTAAAGCCGCGTCCATCCGTATTTGTCGCCTTCAGCCGGCCGTTGTCCATCCAAAGCGTATTGGATGCGCCCAATTCTTCGGAAAGTTCATCGGGATCGTCGGCAAGTTTGAACGCCATTTCCTTATGCGGGATGGTGACATTGCCGCCTACGAAGCCGGATTCGCCGTTCTTCAGAGAATCTACAAAGGCTGCAAAATCGTTAGGCGCAACCTCGTGGGCGCAGTACGAACCTGGCAATCCAAGGGTCTTCAGCCAGTAGCCATGGATGAGAGGGGACCTGGAATGCTTGACGGGAAAGCCTGTGACGAAGGCCTTTGGCTCGAATGTTTCACGTGAATCATGCATCGATGGCACCCAATTCTCTGAGCTTCTCCAACAGCGGCAACATCGGTAACCCCAAGATTGTAAAATAGTCTCCATCGATCTTCGAAAACAATTGAAGCCCCTCTCCCTCGAGTTGATAGGCACCGACGCTGCCGAGTGCCCTCTCCCCCACCCGGTTCAAATGCCGAGCGATGAAATCGGTGGTTAGCGGTCGCATCGTTAGGTCCGCGTGCGAGACATGCTCCCAGACGATGTCGCCGCCGTAAGCAATCGCGATCGCGCTGTTCAGCCGATGTGTCTTGCCCGAGAGCGCGCGAAGGTGGTTCGCAGCATCCGCCATGTCCTTTGGCTTGTGGAAGGTCTGCGGCCCAAGCGACATCGTCTGATCAGAGCCGATGACGAAGCACGCCGGAAACCGGTCGCTGACTTCCTTCGCCTTCGCCTTGGCGAGGACGAGCGCCACAGTATCCGGCGTAGCGCCTTCTCGTTCGAGAGGCGCTTCAACCGCGCGCTCGTCAATCTGGGCTGCATGTGCGTCGAAGGCGAGCCCGGCATTTTGCATCAGCATGCGGCGGAACGGGCTGGAGGATGCGAGAATGAGCTTGGGTACCATGGAGCCTCGAACAGGTCTGATGTGACAGCGCTTAACGGAGCTTCGGACGGAGCGCAACAATCGCTGCTGCAGTCTCTTCGATGGAGCGGCGCGTCACGTCGATAAGGGGCCAGTTGTGCCGGGCACAGAGCGACCGCGCGTATTTCAGTTCCTCCGAGATGGCAGCCCGGTCGGTGTATTGCCCGCGGTCAAAGCCAGGAGTTGCTCCCAAAATACGGTTCTCGCGAACCTGCGATATCCGATCGGTCGTAGCAATCAGGCAGACAATCAGAGGTTTGGTCGCGGTGAGTAGTCCGTCCGGAAGCGGCACGCCGTGGACAATCGGGATGTTCGCCGTCTTGATGCCGCGATTGGCGAGGTAGATGCTCGTCGGAGTTTTCGACGTTCGACTGATGCCAATGATGACAACATCGGCGTCATTGTAGTCGTCGGGCATCTGTCCGTCATCGTGATCCATCGTAAAGTTAAGCGCTTCAATGCGGGCAAAGTAGCCGGCATTCATTACGTGTTGCGCACCGACGCGACGGCGTGACGGTGCACCGAGATAGATCTGGAAAGCGTTCATGACCGGTTCAAGCACGTTGACGGACGCAACGCCCATCTCCGCACAGCGCTGATCGATGAAGGTCGCGAGCTCGCGGTCGACAATCGTATAAAGAACGATCCCAGGCTGACTATCGATCGACTGCAGCACCTGCAGAAGCTGCTTGCGATTGCGGACCAACGGGTAGACGTGCTCGATCGGCTGTGCGGCTTTGAATTGTGCCGAAGCCGCGCGGCCGGCAGAAATCAGTGTTTCGCCGGTCGAGTCAGAAATCAGATGTAGATGGAAGAAGTTTGGGCGGTTCTCCACGTTATTATTGGCCACCTGTTGAAAAGACTGGACAGCCGAGAGCTAAGAGACACGGCGGGGATAAGGCAAGGGAAAACATGCCACCTTTTCCACAAATCGAATTTCGCGGAAGCTCAAAAAAGTCGCTTGTTGGTTCTGTGGATAGTTGGTGACCGTTCCACGAAAGTCGATACTTTTTCCACAGTTCCGCCCGAACTTGCGTTCTCTATCCGATTGTAAATATTCTCATATTTCCGTCTATCCCCGATTTTCGTGTAGCGGTTCTCCGTCTCCTCCCCTTGGCGCGGCGGCAGCGCGACAAAACGCTCCGGTAGTGGATCGATTTTAATCCTTGATAGAAACAGACTCTAAGAAATAGAAACCTTTTAAATTATCTTTGATTTTTTATAGGGAAGAGAAGCGTGGGAGACAGCCGCCGGAAAATCATGAGGGTCTTGGACGGCGAGACACTCAGCCCCCCTCCAATCTGGCTGATGAGGCAGGCCGGACGATACCTTCCCGAGTATAGAGAAACGCGCGCGAAGGCAGGAAGTTTCCTGGACCTTTGCTATACGCCTGACCATGCCGTTGAGGTAACGCTCCAACCCATTCGTCGCTATGGTTTTGATGCAGCCATCCTCTTTTCCGATATTCTCGTGATTCCGGATGCGATGAAACGCAACGTTCGCTTCACGGAAGGGCATGGACCGGAGATGGATCCGATCGATGAAACCGGAATCGGCCGACTGGAGTTCGACCACGTCGTCGACTACCTCAAACCGGTTCTCGAAACAGTTGAGCGTCTTCGAAATGAGCTGCCTGCCGAGACGACTTTGCTCGGCTTCTGTGGCGCTCCGTGGACGGTGGCGACTTATATGATAGCCGGTCACGGAACGCCCGATCAGGCCCCTGCCCGGCTCTTCGCCTACAAACATCCGAAAGCTTTCGAACACCTGCTTGCTGTTTTGGCGGAAGTGTCAGCCGACTATCTCGTCGCGCAGATCGATGCCGGGGCCGACGCTGTGCAGATTTTCGATTCCTGGGCCGGTGTTCTCGGTGAGCGGGAATTCGAGGCATTCGCGGTGAAGCCGGTCGCGCGGATGATCGCCTCCATAAAAGCACGACGGCCGAATGCCCGGATCATCGCCTTTGCAAAGGGCGCCGGCTTCCTGCTGAAGAGCTATCGTCAGCGGACGAAGGCGGATGCGATCGGTCTCGACTGGTCGGTGCCACTGAATTTCGCTGTAGAGCTGCAGAAAGACGGTGCGGTTCAGGGTAACCTCGATCCGATGCGCGTGGTGGCCGGTGGCGGAGCTCTGATGGATGGTATCAACGATATCCTCGACAAGCTCGGTAACGGCCCGCTGATCTTCAATCTCGGTCATGGGATTACCCCCCAGGCGAACCCTCAAAATGTCCAGCTGCTCGTGGACCATGTCCGCGGTTGGAGGCGATAGCCCATGGAGAAGCAGACCGATGAGAAACCTGGCGCCTACGCACGTCGCCGGGCGCATTTCGCGATCCTGTTCTTTGCACTTCTGGCTGTGGGGTTATTTCTCTGGAATCCGGATGATCTCTACCTTTGGATCAAGGCGCTTCATATCATAGCGGTGATTTCGTGGATGGCTGGCCTCTTCTACATGCCGCGCCTCTTCATCTATCATACCGATGCCGAGCCGGGTTCAACCCAGTCGGAAACCTTCAAGGTCATGGAGCGCCGTCTTCTGAAGGTGATCATGAACCCGGCAATGATGCTGACCTGGATTCTTGGCCTCTATCTTGCCTGGTCGGTCTACGACTTCCAGGGAGGATGGTTGCATGCAAAGATCGGTCTCGTCGTGCTTCTGACAGCCGTGCACGTCTTCTTCTCAAGCGCCGTCAAGGCGTTTGAGCGTGATGAAAACCGCCGGTCTGCACGCTATTGGCGTTTCATGAACGAGGCGCCGACCCTATTGATGATCGGGATTGTTATCCTCGTCGTCGTCAAACCGTTCTAAAGAGACGTTGTCGGTTAAATTTGCTTGATTTTAAGCAGCCCCCTTGCGGCGGTGAACCTTACTCGCTATTTTCCCTCCACCTCATCCTTGTGGCATGTATGTAAAGTTTGATCGTCTGCGATCTCTTCGCAGGACCGGTTACAGCCTCGACATCGCCTTCCCCCCAGAATTTAAGAGTAATGGTCACTTCATGGCTGAAATGAAGCTTCAAGAACTTAAGAGTAAGTCCCCGACGGATCTACTGGCGTTTGCCGAATCGCTCGAGGTCGAAAATGCAAGCACCATGCGCAAGCAGGAACTGATGTTTGCGATCCTGAAGGTGCTTGCCAGCCAGGATGTGGAGATTATCGGCGAAGGTGTTGTTGAGGTTCTCCAGGATGGTTTCGGCTTCCTGCGGTCCGCCAACGCCAACTATCTTCCGGGTCCCGACGATATCTATATCTCGCCCTCCCAAATTCGCCGCTTCTCGCTGAAGACTGGCGACACCGTTGAAGGCCCGATCCGTGGACCGAAGGAAGGCGAGCGCTACTTCGCACTGTTGAAGGTCAACACAATCAATTTCGACGATCCCGAAAAGATTCGTCACAAGGTGCATTTCGATAACCTGACACCGCTCTACCCCAATGAACGTTTCAGGATGGAGCTGGAGGTTCCCACCTCCAAGGATCTTTCGCCGCGCGTCATTGACCTTGTTGCGCCGCTGGGCAAGGGGCAACGCGGACTGATCGTCGCGCCGCCGCGCACCGGTAAGACCGTCCTTCTCCAGAATATCGCTCATTCAATTACGGCGAATCATCCCGAGTGCTATCTCATCGTTCTCCTCATCGACGAGCGTCCCGAGGAAGTGACAGACATGCAACGCTCCGTTCGCGGGGAAGTCATTTCGTCAACCTTCGACGAACCGGCCGTGCGCCACGTTCAGGTGGCGGAGATGGTCATCGAAAAGGCCAAGCGCCTCGTTGAGCATGGCCGCGACGTTGTCATCCTGCTTGATTCGATCACGCGTCTCGGTCGCGCCTATAACACTGTCGTACCCTCTTCCGGTAAGGTTCTTACCGGTGGTGTCGATGCTAACGCCCTGCAGCGCCCCAAGCGTTTCTTCGGCGCGGCCCGCAATATTGAAGAGGGCGGATCGCTCACGATCATCGCCACAGCTCTCATCGATACGGGTAGCCGCATGGACGAAGTTATCTTCGAAGAATTCAAGGGCACCGGTAACTCGGAAATCGTCCTCGACCGCAAGGTCGCCGACAAGCGTATCTTCCCGGCGATGGACATCCTGAAGTCCGGAACACGTAAGGAAGACTTGTTGGTACCGCGCCAGGACCTGCAGAAGATCTTCGTGCTGCGGCGTATCCTTGCGCCGATGGGCACGACGGACGCAATCGAATTCTTGATCGACAAGTTGAAGCAAACGAAGAATAATCCGGACTTCTTCGACTCCATGAACACCTGATCCTTAGCCGGATTCACCAAGGTAAACCGGTCACAGCGTGGCCGGTTTTTTCTTTTTATACACCTGTTATCTTCAGCCTTGCACTGGAGAAGGAAAATGCTGCCCAACATGGACACAATATTCGCGCTGTCGAGCGGTGCCGTCCCTGCGGGACTCGCGGTGGTTCGAATCAGCGGCGCTGATGTCCCTACGGTTCTGGCCTCACTGATTGGCGCGCCGCCCCCGGCTAGACAAGCAGCACTGAGGTCGATTCGGACTCGTAATGGTCTGGTGATTGACACCGCGCTCGTTCTATATTTCCCGGCGCCGCATTCTTTCACGGGCGAAAGCGTCGCGGAGATACATCTCCACGGCGGCCGCGCCGTGGTTGATGCTTTACATCGGGAACTTGCGGAATTCGAGAATCTACGACCAGCGGCGCCAGGAGAATTTTCGCGGCGCGCCTTCGAAAATGGCAAGCTGGATCTAATCGAAGTCGAGGGCCTGGCAGATTTGATTGCAGCCGAAACGGAGATGCAGCGGCGGCTGGCTGTCGAGCAGAGCTCGGGCGGCCTTTCATCGGTCTACAACGGATGGGCGGATCGGCTGACGCGCGCTCGCGCCCTAATCGAAGCAGAGCTTGATTTTCCGGACGAGGAGGATGTGCCGGGTTCCGTATCGGATCAAGTATGGGCTGACGTGGCGAGGCTGGTCACAGAAATGCGCGAGCATCTCCTACAGCTCGAGGCTGGTGAGATTATCCGAGACGGTTTCAAGGTTGTTATCGCCGGCAGACCGAATGCCGGTAAGTCGAGCCTGATGAACGCCTTGGCTAAGCGCGACGTTGCGATTGTCACCGATATCGCCGGGACAACAAGGGACGTACTGCACGTTGATCTGAACATGGACGGCTACCTGGTCAAACTTTACGACACGGCGGGCCTTCGCGCCGCAGCGGAGAGAGTTGAACGCGAGGGTATCCGACGGGCCGAGAAAGCGATTGCCGAAGCCGACCTCTTGATCTTTGTCGAGGATATGTCGGTAGATACCGCAACGAACACGTACCCTGAGGGTGCGTTGCTGGTCGGCGCCAAAAGCGACTTGCCCCGTAAGAGTATGAATGACTATGATCTCGTCATCTCGGCGGCGGACGGAACCGGCCTGGAAAGGCTGCGCGCCCTGATTGTCGAGCGTCTAAGAGCCAAAGTGCATCCGCAGTCGATGGCTATCCCGAGTCGGACGCGTCACAAAGATTCGCTGGCGAAATCACTCTCTGCTTTGGAGACGTCGTTACTAAACCCCACGCGAGGGTTGGATCTGCGAGCGGAAGACCTAAGAGCGGCCAGTGATGCACTGGGGCGCGTCACGGGACGTGTCGACGTGGAGAACTTGCTCGACGTGATCTTCGGAGAGTTCTGCATCGGAAAATGATTCACGTGAAACATCCGAATCGGTGCCGCCGCGGAGCGGTTTCACGTGAAACGCCTTGACTCGCTGCAACACTTCGATCATCACCGGACAATCTCAGGAGCTCGAAGAATGAACACCTCACGGTTCGATGTCATCGTCATCGGCGGCGGACATGCCGGATGCGAAGCCGCTGCGGCCGCTGCGCGTCTTGGTGCCAAGACGGCGCTGGTCACGCATCGCCGCGACACGATCGGTATCATGTCGTGCAATCCGGCAATTGGCGGACTTGGTAAAGGCCACCTGGTTCGAGAGATCGACGCCATGGATGGGCTGATGGGACGGGTGGCTGACGCCGCCGGTATTCAGTTTCGTATGTTGAACCGGAAGAAGGGGCCCGCGGTTCGCGGCCCGCGCACCCAAGCCGATCGCAAGCTGTATCGAGAAGCGATGCTCGCGGAAATCGAAAGCGTCGAAAATCTTACCGTCGTCGAAGGTGATGCGTTCGATCTGACGATAGTAGAAAATCGTGTTGCAGCTGTTGTCATGAAAGATAGCCGGATTCTTTCCTGCGGCTCTGTGGTGTTAACCACCGGAACTTTCCTACGCGGTCTTATTCACATCGGCGACAAGAAGATACCGGCTGGTCGCGTTGGTGAGGAACCGTCGCTCGGCCTCTCTCATACGCTTCTGAGCCTAGGTCTGGGGCTTGGACGCCTCAAGACCGGTACCCCGGCGCGCCTGGATGGCACTACCATCGATTGGCAGAGTGTTGGCCGACAGGGTGCTGATGACGAGCCCGTCCCGTTCTCGTTCATGACAGATCAGATCGTGAACCCGCAGATCGAATGTGGCGTGACACGTACCACCGAGGCAACACATCGGATCATCGTTGAGAATCTCAGGCGATCCGCAATGTACTCGGGTCAGATTGAGGGAGTCGGCCCGCGCTACTGTCCGTCAATCGAGGACAAGCTGGTGAAGTTCGGCGAACGCGACGGACATCAGGTTTTTCTTGAGCCTGAGGGTCTCGACGACAAGACGGTCTATCCCAATGGAATCTCGACCTCACTGCCTGCCGAGATCCAGGACACATTCATTCGAACGATTCCCGGTCTTGAGCGCGTTCAGATTCTGCAGCCGGGTTACGCGATCGAATACGATCATGTGGATCCTCGAGAACTGAAGCCGTCGCTGGAAGTCAAGAAGATGCCTGGATTGTTTCTGGCTGGGCAAATCAACGGTACAACGGGCTATGAGGAAGCGGCAGCTCAGGGTCTCGTCGCCGGTATCAATGCCGCCCGCCTGGCTGGCGGCCAGAGCGAGGTTCTCTTTAGTCGCACTGATTCGTACATCGGGGTGATGGTCGATGACCTAACATCTCGCGGTGTTGCTGAGCCATATCGGATGTTTACGTCCCGTGCCGAGTATCGTTTGTCGCTGCGGGCAGACAACGCAGATGTTCGCCTCACGCCGTTGGCTATTCAGATCGGGAGTGCTTCATCCCGCCGCCGTGATCGCTTTCAAGCCTATAGTGACGCGTTGGAGCGAGGCCGCTCGCACCTTAAGGCACTGTCAGTGACCCCAAACGAGGCCGGCCGCTTTGGACTCAAGTTGAATCAGGATGGCCAGCGCCGCTCAGCTTACGATCTTCTGTCGTATCCCGATTTTAGCTTGCAGGATCTTCGGCAGATTTGGCCTGAGCTGTCGCGTATTGACAGTCGGGTGGCTGATGCCCTGGAGATAGAGGCGGGCTATGCAGTCTACATGCAGCGGCAATCAGCTGATATCGCGCACGTGAAGCGTGATGAGGACCTGACGATACCGGGCGACTTTGACTTCAGCGTCCTCGCCGGTCTATCCAACGAGTTAAAGTCTAAGTTGCACAATACGCGCCCATACAACGTCGCGCAGGCCGCTAAGATCGACGGCATGACGCCAGCCGCCATCTCCTTGTTGCTCGTTCACTTGAGACGTGGTGTCTTTAGCGCCGCGGCATCAGGCTGAGGCGCCTATTGCAATTTACGAGAGTCCTATCATGCACCTAAACGGTCGGCGTGTTTCACGTGAAACACAGGAGCGCCTTGAACATTTCGTGGGCCTTTTCCAAAAGTGGGCAAAGGCTATCAATCTCACTGCGCCATCCACGCTAAATGACGCGTGGAACCGACATATTGCTGACTCCGCACAGGTCTTTCAGATCCAATCGTCGCCTCTCACGTGGGTTGACCTCGGTAGCGGCGGTGGCTTCCCTGGCGTTGTAACGGCTATTATGCTTGCCGAACTGGGTGGTGGATGGGTTCATTTGGTCGAGAGTAACCGCAAGAAGGCTGCGTTTCTCCGCACAGCACTTCGCGAGACCGGTGCTCGAGGGTCCATACACATCGAGCGAATCGAAGACGCTCCGCCGACTATCGAGAACTGCGATTTTGTCTCTGCTCGGGCGCTTGCAGACCTCACAAAGCTCCTGACCTATGTCGAGCCATGGTCGCAGAAGAATGCGGATCTTCGTGCTTATTTCCACAAAGGACGGGATTACCGTGCCGAGATCGAGAAAGCGCGTGGTGAGTGGCGATTCGATCTGTTAGAACATAAGAGCGCTGTCGAGGAGGATTCCGTGGTTCTGGAAATCTTCAACATTCGACGCTTGGCTTAACAGATCGGGCTTTGGCTATGGCTGGCGAACGAAATCGTATAATCACCATTGCAAATCAGAAAGGCGGCGTTGGTAAGACCACGACTGCCATCAACCTGGCGACGGCCCTGGCTGCGATCGGCGAGCGGGTTTTGATTGTTGACCTCGATCCCCAAGGCAACGCCAGCACCGGCCTCGGTATTGACCGGAAGCATCGCCGGCTATCTTCCTATGACTTGCTTTTGGGCGATTGCTCTGTGGAGGAGGTGGCGCAGGAGACTGCAGTACCCAACCTCTATATAGTGCCTTCGACAATGGATTTGCTCGGTGTCGAAATGGAGATCGCGAGCCAAAATGATCGCGTCTTCAAGCTGAAGAAGGCTCTCGCCAAAGAGGATGCTTTCCGCTTCTCCTATATTCTTGTCGATTGCCCACCCTCCTTTAACCTCCTGACGATGAACGCGATGGCTGCGGCGCATTCAGTGCTTGTGCCGCTGCAATGCGAGTTTTTCGCCCTCGAGGGTCTTAGTCAGCTCCTGGAGACTGTCGATCAGGTTCGACGTACCGTTAACCCCAACCTCGACATCCAAGGCATCGTGCTGACAATGTTCGATTCTCGCAACAATCTGGCGCAACAGGTTGTTAACGATGTGCGCACCCATCTCGGAGAAAAAGTCTACCATACGTTGATTCCGCGAAATGTACGCGTTTCGGAAGCGCCGTCCTATGGAAAGCCGGCAATTCTGTATGATCTGAAGTGTGCGGGGAGCCAGGCGTATCTCCAGTTGGCATCCGAGGTTATCCAGCGCGAGCGCCAACGTCTCGCCGCGTGATTTGAAGAAAGAATGGCGAGTTATTCATGAACGATGATGTCTCGAAGAGAAGACTTGGTCGCGGCTTAGCTGCATTGATTGGCGAGATGGACCAGCCGATTCCGGTTGATACTGCAAAGCCGGGAGTCAGCGCCGATCGTATGGTTCCGATCGAATTCGTCAGCCGGAACCCGCGCAACCCTCGGCGCTTCTTTGATGATGGCCAACTGCATGAACTCGCGAGTTCTATCCGCCAACACGGCATTGTCCAGCCGGTCGTAGTTCGCACGCTTGCAAGCAATCAGTTCGAGATCATCGCCGGCGAAAGACGGTGGCGGGCGGCGCAACTGGCCGGTCTCGTAGAAATCCCCGTGATCGTGCGCGACGTCGATGATAAAACCGCGCTCGAGATCGCGATTGTTGAGAACGTGCAGCGCTCCGACCTCAATCCGCTGGAAGAGGCGCTAGGCTATGATCAGCTGATGGCGGAATATGGTTATACGCAGAATGATCTCGGCGAAATTATCGGCAAGAGCCGTAGTCATGTTGCGAACTCGCTGCGTCTCCTGAAGTTACCGGAGCCGGTTCGCGATCTGTTGGCTGCGGGCAGCCTCTCGGCCGGCCACGCCCGAGCCTTGGTGCCGACCTCTGACCCGACCGCCCTCGCCCGTACGATCGTCGCAAAGGGCATGTCAGTGCGCGACGCTGAACGACTGGCTCAGAACGATATTAAGGCACAATCCGAGCCAAGGGCTCCAGGGCACCAGAAGGATCAGAAGGATTCGGACACGCTCGCATTAGAGCGGACATTGTCGGATGCACTCGGCCTCGATGTGATGATCAATCACAAAGCGAGCGGAGGACAAATTCGAATTTCCTATAAGTCATTGGAACAATTAGAAGAAATCTGCAGACTTTTGGAGCGTCGCTAAGCAGTTATCGACGTGCCGACTGTAATGTCGTTGAGAGCAGCGTTTGGAGAGCGATGCTGTCTTCCAGGGCTGCGCGCTTGCGGGTTTGTAGAATTGCAGCCTGCAGGCGATTTGCCTCCCGCGCCAAGGCCTCAGCGGACCAGGTTCGGAGTGCCTGTTCGATGATTGGCTTTCGTCGAAAGTGAAGATGGCGGCCTAACGTCTGCATGACCTGCGCAGCCGGCAATCGCTTCTCGTCCATCTCCGTCTTCATCGCGTCAAGCAGTTGAAATTGCTTTAGGCAGGCCTGAACAACAAGGAACACAGCGGTCTTGGAGGATATGATCTTCTGCATCGCGTGCAGAAAACTTGCTGGATTGCCGTTCAGCACCGCATCGACCGCATCATCTACCGATATTGCGCTAGCGTCGCCAATGATCTCTGTAACGTGGTGTTCTTCGATCGTCGGTTTTCCGCGGCAATAGAGTGCGAGCTTTCGCAGTTCATTGCGCGAGGCAATACGATCTCCCCCAATGAGTTCCAGCAAAGCTTGCCGTCCAGCCGGCGTGATGCCGATTCCAGCGCTGGAGAGTTCGCTGTCTATCAGGCTGTTTAGCGCACGGGTGTCATCCGCGTAACAGGGGATTGCCACCAAATTGCGCGCCGCTTCGGTTGCCTTTCGCAGTAGGGATCCTTTCTTCAGATCCCCAGCTTCGACGATCACGTACGTGGCTTCGGGCATGTTGATTGACAAAGCCTGGAGAGAGTCGACCAGATATTTCTCGTTCGCCGCTCCGCGTATCCAGATAAGTTTGTCCCCGCCGAAGAGGCCGATCGCCCCTGCCTCGTCCAGAAGACGGCCTTGATCCCGCTGCAAATCGGAGATGTCGAGCTTTATCAGGGAGAAGGGATCGTCAAGCGAAACTCTGGTCTTGCCCGCGAGCAGTGTCGCACGCTCAGAGACGAGGCCGCGGTCTGGTCCGTAGATGACGAACAGGCGGTAGTTGCGGGCGGATCGCTCAAGAAAGCCTTCAAATTCGTGCGATTTGATTTCCACCACGCTCCGGCTCCTCAGCGGCCGAGCGCAGCCGCAATATCTGCACCAACGAACTCGGCTGCCTGCCGCGCGGCACGATTTTCGGCATCACGAATGGCGCGCTGCTTCGCAAACTCCTGACCCGGAAAATCAAGCAGGGCGGTCGCATAGCGGTTGCCAGCCTTTATAACATGGCCGTCCTTCGTCGACTTCAGGGTATAGTCGACGCTAACCGTTGCACGGCCAGCCAGCGACTCATCCGACGACGCGACGAGCAATGTGCTAATGATGTTCGACCGCACGCTCAATTCCACCTTGTAGTCGGGGTTCTCAGGCTCGCCGGCCCCGCGCCCCGCGATAAAGATCAGCCGGTTGCGAACCTCCTGCCCGACACGGCTGGTCGCTTCGGAGAAGCCAACAGACGAGAGCTTGCCGGCTACGCCTGAGCTTTCGGAATAAAGGGGCCTAACTTGGCAGGATGCGAGAAAGGCCGTGGACGCAAGGATTGCGGCAATACCGGTGCCACGTACCAGCTTAAAAGCGATATCAAACGACAATGTTCACAATCCTTTGCGGAACCACAATGATCTTCTTGGGCGTCTGACCGCTCAGAGCCCTCTTAACGTCGTCCAATGCTAGTACGGCCTCGGTGACGGCATTCTGATCTGCGTCGCGTGAAATTGTCAATTCGGCGCGCTTCTTACCGTTGATTTGAACTGGCAAAACCACATCGTTTTCAACGACGAGGGCGGCATCGTAATGCGGCCAATCGGTGTGTGCCAGCAAACCATCGTTGCCGAGCGCTGCCCAGCATTCCTCGGCCAGGTGGGGCATCATCGGCGCTACCAGCTGGATAAGGATCTGCGCAGCGTCACGTACGGCGGCGCGATAGGCCAAATCGCCCTCGCCGGCAGCAACTTTGGTCAGAGGCGATGCAAGCGCATTGACCAGTTCGTAGATCCGCGCGACAGCCTTGTTGAACCAGAGACGATCATAATCGTTTTCAACGGCCTTGAGTGTCTTGTGAGCGATTTGCGAGATCGCTTGCCCTTCGCCATCCTTAGCCGGAGTCGCAGCCACATTCTTCAGAGCGTCCGCGGCTTCGGCGATCAGTCGCCACAACCGCTGGGTAAATCGGTGAGCGCCCTCGACGCCCGCTTCCGACCAGATGACATCCCGTTCCGGCGGCGAGTCCGAGAGGACGAAGAAGCGTGCAGTGTCGGCGCCATAAGACGCGATGATATCGTCCGGATCAACGACATTCTTCTTCGACTTCGACATCTTCTCGATCGACCCGATCGCGATTTCTTCCCCGCCGGAGAGGTGATAGGCGCGGCGTTTGCCGTCGAGCTCTTCAATGCGAATGTCGGCGGGCGCGACCCACTCGCGGCTCATTCCCGAGCCGCGGCTGTATGTTTCGTGCACGACCATACCCTGCGTAAAGAGACCCTTGAACGGCTCCCTGGCGTCGACGTGACCCGTCTCGCGCATCGCCCGGGTGAAGAAACGCGAGTAGAGCAGATGCAGGATGGCGTGCTCGATGCCGCCAATATATTGATCGACCGGGAGCCATCGATTGGCAGCGCTGACGTCGGTCGGCTTGTCCTCCCAGGGGGCGGTGAAGCGCGTGAAATACCAGCTCGAATCGACAAAGGTATCCATCGTGTCGGTTTCACGCCGCGCATCCTTGCCGCACTGCGGGCAGCCGACATGCCGCCACGTCGGATGACGGTCGAGCGGATTGCCGGGCTGATCGAAGGTAACGTCCTCAGGCAACTTTACCGGCAGATCCTTCTTAGGAACGGGAACGACGCCACAGTCATCGCAATGGATGACCGGTATCGGGCAGCCCCAATAGCGCTGGCGTGAAATGCCCCAATCGCGCAGGCGGAAGTTCACCTTGCGCTCCCCTTGAGGAGCATTCCCGAGCGTCATAGATGACAGGCGGTCGGCCACGATCTCGAATGCTTCAGTTGTGTTCTTGCCATCCAGGAAACGCGAATTGATCATCACGCCATCACCGTCATAGGCAACGTCACCGACACTGAACGTCGCGGCATCGCTATCCACCGGCATAACAACCGGAACAACGGGCAGACCGTACTTGCGTGCGAAATCGAGGTCGCGCTGATCGCCGGACGGGCAACCAAAAATCGCTCCAGTGCCATAGTCCATAAGAACGAAGTTCGCGACAAAGACAGGTAGTTCCCATGAGGGATCAAACGGATGCCTTACCCGAATCCCGGTATCGATGCCCTTCTTCTCCGCGGTTTCCAGTGCCGCGAGCGAGGTGCCGGCACGACGGCATTCCTCGCAGAAAGCATCGATAGCCGGATTTTTCGCCGCGGCATCCTTCGCCAGCGGATGGTCGGCCGCTATGGCCAGGAACGAAGCGCCAAACAAAGTGTCTGGTCGAGTCGTATAGACTTCGATCTCGGTTTCTCCGGTCGGAGCTGTCGGCTGGACGATCTCCCAGCGCAGCATCATGCCCTCGGATCGGCCGATCCAATTCTTCTGCATGAGCCGGACCTTTTCAGGCCACTGATCAAGCGTGTCCAGCGCGTCAAGCAGATCCTGACTGAAGTCGGTGATCTTGAAGAACCACTGCGTCAATTCTCGTTGCTCGACCAGCGCACCTGAACGCCAGCCTCGGCCGTCGATCACTTGCTCGTTGGCGAGAACCGTGTTGTCGACCGGGTCCCAATTGACCTTCGACTGCTTGCGATACACGAGCCCCTTCTCTAGGAAATCCAGGAAGAGATGCTGTTGGTGCTGGTAGTAGGCGACGTCGCAGGTTGCGAATTCGCGGCTCCAGTCCAACGACAGGCCCATCGCTTTCAACTGGGACTTCATGGAGGCAATATTCTGATAGGTCCAGGACGCGGGATGGACGCCTCGCTCCATCGCCGCGTTTTCAGCCGGCATGCCAAAAGCGTCCCAGCCCATGGGATGCAGGACATTGTAGCCGCGAGCGCGCTTGTAGCGGGCGACGACATCGCCCATCGCGTAGTTCCGCACATGGCCCATGTGGATGCGACCGGACGGATACGGAAACATCTCGAGGACGTAATACTTCTCGCGCGGATCGCTGTTGTCGGTCTCGAAGACCTTCGCCTCGTTCCATTTCTGCTGCCAGCGAGGTTCGGCATCGCGCGGGTTATAACGTTCGGTAGCCATGGTATTCGTATTTCCAGAAAATCAGGGGAAGTTGGTGGTGACCTTCACCATGAAACCGCGGTAGCGTCAAGTTTTGTGGGCGCCGTAGGCGCCGGATCTCGGTCTTCCGGCCACGATTTCAAGCATGTGGGCCTTGGCAAGCACAGCCCGGGCGTTTAGTGCATGGCCATCTTCTCACGCGACATCTCGAGGCGAACGATGGAACTAGAAGAGCGATTGAACGATGTACGCTCGCGTATTGCTGCAGCCGAGCTGCAAGGCAGACGACCGGATGGGTCGGTCCAGCTGGTTGCCGTCTCGAAGACATTCGACGCAGACGCGATTCGCCCAGCGCTCGAGGCTGGGCAGCGAATATTCGGAGAGAACCGGGTCCAGGAAAGTCAGGGAAAATGGCCTGACCTGAAAGCTGAAATACCCGGCATCGAACTTCATCTCATCGGACCCCTGCAGTCGAACAAGGCAGCGGAAGCAGTGGCGCTGTTTGATGTCATCGAAACTGTTGATCGCGAGAAAATTGCCCGCGTACTTGCCGATGAGATGAAGCGCCAGGCGAAGACCCCCCGCCTCTACGTTCAGGTGAATACCGGGCTTGAGCCGCAGAAAGCAGGAATCGCACCCAAAGAGACGATGCAGTTTATCGGTTTTTGCCGCGACGAGCTCGGCCTCACCATTGAGGGATTGATGTGCATTCCGCCCGCTGACGAAAATCCGGGCCCGCATTTCGCTTTGCTGGCGCAGCTCGCGAAGGCTTGCGGCGTCGAGAAATTATCGATGGGAATGTCCGGGGACTATGAAACGGCGATCGCCTTTGGGGCGACCAGCGTCCGCGTGGGGTCCGCGATTTTCGGCGCCCGCTGATACGCTGCTTTCGTCGGGCTTCCTCTCCTGCCCAGCCTCTCCTAGATTGCTAAGGTAACTTGCATATCCTGGGGAGGAGCAGATGCAGGGTGGCTATCAGCGAACCTATGCCAGATGGAAGGACGATCCCGAGGCCTTCTGGCAGGAGGCGGCGGCGCAAATTGACTGGTTCAAAGAGCCGGAACTGACGTTTTCACGGGAGGGCGGTCCATATGGCCGTTGGTTCCCCGGGGGCGAAACCAATACTTGCTATAATTGCTTGGATCGCCATGTTCGGGCAGGTCGCGGCGGCGACACCGCATTCATCTACGACAGCCCCATCAGCGGTGCGAAGACCATCTTTACCTACGGCGAAGTTCTCGCCGAAGTGAGTGCCATCGCCGCGACGCTGCGCGAACGGGGGATTGGCAAGGGCGACCGCGTTATCATCTACATGCCGATGGTGCCGCAAGCAGTCTTCTCCATGCTTGCATGCGCGCGCATCGGCGCTGTTCATTCCGTCGTGTTTGGTGGCTTTGCCGCAAACGAGCTTGCCGCGCGCATTGACGATTCGGGAGCGAAACTAATCGTGACCGCAAGTTGTGGGCTCGAGCCGGGGCGGGTGGTACCCTACAAGCCTTTGGTGGATCAAGCGATTGCCATCGCCAAGTCAAAACCAGCGCATTGTCTTGTCCTGCAAAGACCGCAGCTTGCGGCAGATTTGGTCGATGGTCGTGATGAGGATTTCGAGGCTGCTGTTGCGAGAAACCGTGGAGTGAAGGTGGAATGCGTTTCCCTCGGCGCTACGGACGAACTCTATATTCTCTACACATCGGGCACGACGGGCCAGCCTAAGGGCGTTGTGCGCGACAACGGTGGTCACATGGTCGCCCTTAACTGGTCGATGCGGAACATCTTCGGCATCCGGCAGGGTGAAGTCTTCTGGGCTGCCTCCGATATCGGTTGGGTTGTCGGGCATTCCTACATCGTCTATGCGCCGCTGCTGGCAGGCGCCACCAGCGTGATCTTTGAAGGAAAGCCGGTGGGCACACCCGATGCCGGCGCCTTCTGGCGGATCGCTTCGGAGCATGACGTTCGCGTTCTCTTCACCGCCCCCACCGCCTTCCGCGCCATTCGCCGCGAAGATAGCGAGGGTGTTCACCTCAAGGCGTATTCCATGCCGAATTTCAGGGCCCTGTTTCTGGCGGGAGAGCGCGCCGATCCGGAGACATTGAAGTGGGCCGAGCGTATGCTCGATGTTCCTGTGATCGATCATTGGTGGCAGACCGAAACCGGATGGCCGATGGTGGCGAATCCGCTCGGCCTTGAGGTGTTGCCGGTAAAGCATGGCTCCCCATCGGTACCCATGCCCGGATACAGCATCCACGTTCTCGATGACGCCGGCCACCCGGTTGCGCCGGGGATACTTGGCAATGTGGTTGTCCAGCTCCCCCTGCCCCCAGGTTGTCTGCCCACTTTGTGGAATGCGGATGCGCGCTTTCACTCAGCCTATCTGGCCGAATTTCCTGGCTATTACAAAACGGCGGATGCCGGGTATGTGGATGAGGATGGCTACCTCTTCATCATGTCTCGCACGGACGACATCATCAATTGTGCCGGTCACCGTCTGTCGACGGGGGCCATGGAAGAAGTTTGTGCCACGCATCCGGATGTCGCCGAATGCGCGGTGGTCGGAATTGCCGACCAGTTGAAGGGGCAGGTGCCCTGCGGTTTCCTTGTCCTCAAAAAGAATGTTTCACGGGAAACATCGGCGATCGAATCGGAGGTCGTTCAGCTCATCCGGGAAACGATCGGCCCGGTGGCTGCTTTCAAAACGGCGATAACCGTCGACCGCCTTCCCAAGACCCGCTCTGGCAAGATCCTGCGCGGCACGATCCAGAAGATTGCCGATGGCGTGCCGTGGAAAATGCCGGCGACGATCGACGACCCGGCAATTCTCGAGGAGATCGGTGAAGCGTTGCGCAAGCGCGGCTTCGGCTCGCTGCCGATGTAGATACAAAGTAAAAAGGCCCCGCTACGCAGGGCCTTCTAAATCATTCATCAAAACAATCAGTACTGATCGTCTTCGTCCTCATCCTTCGGAGAGGACTTCAGCGACTTGAGTTTTGCGAAGACGGCATCGGCGTCGATTTCCTTCTCCTCTTCGCGATCATGGCTCGTCAGACGTTCAGTTTCATGCGCCGACTGCAGGGTCGCGCCAAGCTCGGCCGCCGTCGGCAGCGGACGACCCTTTGCTGCCTTCTCGACTTCCATGTCGAGATCGATTTGGCTGCAGAGACCGAGTGTCACCGGGTCCATCGGCGCGAGATTTGCGGAGTTCCAGTGTGTGCGCTCGCGAATCTGTTCGATTGTCGATTTTGTGGTACCGACCAGCCGTGAAATCTGCGCATCCTTCAGTTCCGGATGGTTGCGCACCAGCCAGAGAATGGCGTTCGGACGATCCTGGCGCTTCGAAACCGGTGTGTAGCGCGGACCGCGACGTTTGGATTCGGGAACGCGAACCTTGGGCTCGGAGAGCTTCAGCTTATGCGCCGGATTCTTTTCCGCGCGGGCGATTTCGTCGCGTGAAAGCTGACCGGTTGCTATGGGATCGAGACCCTTGATGCCTTGCGCAGCTTCGCCATCGGCAATTGCCTTCACTTCGAGCGGATGCAGTCTGCAAAACTGAGCGATCTGGTCGAATGACAGGGCTGTGTTGTCGACGAGCCAGATGGCAGTCGCCTTCGGCATGAGCAATTGTTGAGCCATGGATATAGTCCTTCTGTCGTCCGCGCCGGTGTCGCGGTCCGTGGATTGTCACCACTATGTCCGGGAAATATGGCGCTATATAACCGCAGTGACGCAGAATTGCAATTGATCACGAATGAAATGACCTTTGTCTAATTGCCGGGCAAATGCGACCTGCTATGAATGCCTAGAGCCAAGCCGGACTGCTTCGTTCCGTCCGGTGTCCGAGTGAGGAGGAGTTCCATGTCCGAAAAGATCTACCCGGTGCAAAAACCGGTGAAGAACCATGCGCTTATCGATAGAGCCAAGTACGAACAATGGTACGAGGAAAGCGTCGAGAACCCTGACAAATTCTGGGGCAAGCATGGCAAGCGGATCGATTGGTTCAAGCCTTACACGAAGGTCAAGAACACGTCCTTTACTGGCAGGGTCTCGATCAAGTGGTTCGAGGACGGGCAGACGAACGTTTCCTACAACTGCATCGATCGGCACCTGAAGACCAACGGTAATCAGACGGCAATCATCTTCGAGGGCGACAACCCGTACGTCGACAAGAAGATCACTTACAACGAGCTTTACGAGCATGTTTGCCGGATGGCGAACGTGATGAAGAAGCACGGCGTCAAGAAGGGAGATCGCGTCACGATCTACATGCCGATGATCCCGGAGGCGGCCTACGCGATGCTCGCCTGCGCACGCATCGGCGCAGTCCATTCGGTGGTGTTCGGTGGCTTCTCTCCGGAAGCACTGGCCGGGCGTATCGTCGATTGCGAATCCACCTTCGTGGTCACCTGCGACGAAGGCGTCCGCGGCGGCAAACCTGTTCCGCTGAAGGACAATACCGACACGGCCATTCACATTGCCGCCCGCCAACATGTCATCGTCGACAAGGTGCTCGTGGTGCGCCGTACCGGCGGCAAGACCGGCTGGGCGCCGGGCCGCGACCTCTGGTACCATCAGGAAATCGCCACGGTTAAGCCGGAGTGCCCGCCGGTGAAGATGAGGGCGGAGGATCCGCTATTCATCCTTTACACTTCCGGCTCGACGGGAAAGCCAAAGGGCGTATTGCATACGACCGGTGGCTATCTCGTCTACGCGGCAATGACCCATGAGTATGTCTTCGACTACCATCCGGGCGATATCTACTGGTGCACCGCCGACGTCGGCTGGGTCACCGGTCATTCCTACATCGTCTACGGTCCGCTTGCGAACTGCGCGACGACGCTGATGTTCGAGGGGGTGCCGAACTTTCCGGACCAGGGTCGGTTCTGGGAGGTTATCGACAAGCACAAGGTCAACATCTTCTACACGGCGCCGACGGCGATCCGGTCGCTGATGGGGGCTGGCGATCACTTCGTCACCCGCTCGTCGCGCTCTAGCCTGCGTCTGCTCGGAACAGTCGGCGAGCCGATCAATCCGGAAGCGTGGGAATGGTATTACAATGTCGTTGGCGACAAGCGTTGCCCTGTCATCGATACCTGGTGGCAGACGGAAACGGGCGGTCACATGATCACGCCGCTTCCGGGCGCGACCGACCTGAAGCCGGGGTCCGCGACGATGCCGTTCTTCGGCGTGAAGCCGCAGCTGGTCGATAATGAAGGCAATGTACTCGAGGGTGCCGCCGACGGAAACCTCTGCATTACCGATAGCTGGCCGGGTCAGATGCGGACCGTCTACGGCGATCACGAGCGCTTCATCCAGACATACTTCTCGACCTACAAGGGCAAGTACTTCACCGGCGACGGCTGCCGACGGGATGAGGACGGCTACTACTGGATCACCGGTCGCGTCGATGACGTGCTGAATGTTTCAGGCCACCGCCTCGGTACCGCCGAAGTCGAATCCGCGCTCGTTTCGCACAACCTTGTCTCGGAGGCGGCTGTCGTGGGCTACCCGCATCCGATCAAGGGTCAGGGCATCTATTGCTACGTCACGCTGATGGCCGGCAACGAAGGTTCGGACGATTTGCGCCAGCAACTGGTCAAGCATGTCCGCAGCGAAATCGGCCCGATCGCTGCACCCGACAAGATACAGTTTGCCCCGGGTCTTCCAAAAACGCGTTCGGGCAAGATCATGCGCCGTATCCTGCGCAAGATCGCCGAAGATGACTTCGGCTCTCTCGGCGATACCTCGACGCTTGCCGATCCGGCAGTAGTCGATGACCTCATCGCCAACCGCCAGAACAAGGCGACCGCATAAAGAAGGAAGCCGCTCCGAGCGATCGGGGCGGCTTCAATTCTCTGCGCCGCAGGTTTCTCGCGGTTTTCGGCCGCCGTTGTAGGCCCGCACGATCCCGTCTTCCAGCATGTCTTGAGCCGGATTCCTGCCATCTGAAAGGGTGACGTTCGCCAGGATGCGGCCGAAATACTTGTCGCCCGCGATCTGCGTCAGCTGGATTTCCGATGATCCCGATGTCAGGGTTTCGAGGGCATGGCGCGCGTCGATCCCCGCGCGTCTTGTTTCAGCGCAGCTAGAGTGCATTTCGGGCGCGTCGATTCCGCGGATCCGGACATACACTTCCATTGTCTGCTGCGGCCAAGGACGCGCTTCGACCAGCAGCGTGTCGCCATCGATCACCCTCAGGATTTCCGCCGAAACAGGCCCTTCTATTTCGTCGCGAGCAACGGCCGTTACAGGGGTCGCAACAAGGGCAAGCGCAACGAGGGGAGCAATCTTTCTCATAAAAGGAATAAATTCCGATCATGAGTGAAAGTCAATAGGAATATTTACTTAGAAATCGATCGCCCTGCCATTGATTTCCCAATCTCCAAAGCGCGAGGGATCTGCGCCGCCGCGGCCACCTATCTCTGCAGGCATTTCTACCGGCTTCTCGTTTCGGCGCCGCTCTTCGGCCTCGGCAAGCGCGCGCTTGGCAGCCGGTGATAGCAACTTCCGAGGAGCCTCGGCAGCCTCAGTCGCCAGGGTTTCGTCGTTGTCGTTGTCTGCTGGCTGCATCATGCGATTCCGCCTGAAAAACATTGAAAATGGCTGGTGAATGACCAAATCATAGAGCGCCAGCGCCGCAATTGAAACCCTCTGGTTTTATGCGGTCCGCTCAGGGGCACTTTGGAGATAGCGATGAATCTTGTCCGTACAGCCATGTTGCTCGCCTTCATGACCGCATTGTTCATGGCCGTCGGCTTCCTAATTGGCGGGCGTGGCGGCATGATGATCGCGTTCGTGATCGCCGCCGGAATGAACTTCTTTTCCTACTGGAATTCCGACCGGATGGTGCTGTCGGCTTATCACGCCCAGGAGATCGACGAGCGCAATGCGCCGGAGTTTTTCACGATCATAAGGGATTTGGCGCGCAATGCTGGCTTGCCGATGCCGAAGGTCTACCTCTACGACAGCCCACAACCAAACGCCTTCGCGACAGGTCGTAATCCGGAAAACGCTGCCGTTGCCGCGTCCACTGGGCTACTGAGTGCGTTGACGCCCCAGGAAGTCGCCGGCGTGATGGCGCACGAACTGGCGCACGTGCAGAATCGCGACACCTTGACGATGACCATCACGGCGACGCTTGCCGGCGCGATTTCCATGCTGGGAAATTTTGCGTTTTTCTTCAGTGGCAACCGAGAAAACAACAACAATCCGCTCGGTTTCGTAGGGGTGTTGCTGGCGATGATCGTCGCGCCGCTTGCTGCAATGATGGTGCAGATGGCCATCAGCCGGACGCGCGAATACTCGGCCGATCGCCGTGGTGCAGAGATTTGTGGTAATCCGCTGTGGCTTGCATCGGCACTTGGCAAGATCGCACGTGGCGCCTCGCAGGTGCCGAACTACGATGCCGAGCGCAATCCGGCAACCGCCCACATGTTCATCATCAATCCGCTGACCGGTGCTGGGATGGATAATCTGTTCTCCACGCACCCGAACACGGAAAACCGGATCGCAGCGCTGCAGGAAATGGCGCGCGGTGGCATGAATATCTCGACGCCGCCGGTTCGCGCTGATAATCCGATGCGCAAATCGCGTTCGGTTCCGAATACCGGTATTGATCGCGGTGGTTCACAACCGCCAAAAGGTCCGTGGTCTTGAATTCTGACGGCAAGAAAAAGCCATTTCGCAAACCAAAGTCTTCCAATTCGGGCTCTGTCGCTGCTCCGGCAAAGCCCGGATTGCAGGTTCGCGCTGCCGCGGCCAAGATCCTGGCGGCCGTCGTCGACCGGAAGCTTTCGCTTGACGGTGCCTTGGACAATGAACATGGCAATCCGGCGTATAAGGCTCTCAATGAGGGTGACCGAGCCCTCGTTCGCGCCATTCTCAATGCGACGCTGCGCCATTTGCCGCGGATCGACGCCGCAATCGCCGGCTTGCTTGAGTCACCCCTTCCGGAAGGCGCGCGGGCCCTGCATCACGTTCTTGCGATTGCCGCCGCGCAAATTCTCTACCTTGATGTGCCGGATCACGCTGCGGTCGACCTCGCCGTCGAGCAATCAAATCAGGACCCCCGGAATCGCCGTTTTGCAAAGCTGGTGAATGCCGTTCTGCGCCGTCTTGGACGCGAGAAAGACCAGATCTTTGCCGAGATCAACTCCATTCCAGTAATGCCGGAATGGTTTCTCGACCGGCTTGAGAAGGCCTACGGCAAGGAAAGGGCGCGATCGATCTCTGACTCGCAGCTGGAGCCGGCGGCTATCGATCTTACGGTCAAGGATGACGCGCAGGGATGGGCGGAACGTCTGGGCGGCCTCGTGCTGCCGACCGGTGGTGTTCGGCTGGCTGCCTTCGAGGGTGGCGTCCCCTCACTGGAAGGATTTGCGGAAGGCGCGTGGTGGGTTCAGGACGCAGCAGCCAGCATTCCCGCCCAATTGTTTGGCGACTTGGCGGGCAAGCGCGTTGCCGATTTATGCGCAGCTCCCGGCGGTAAGACAGCCCAGCTCATCCTTGCCGGAGGCAACGTTACTGCGGTCGAACAGTCCGAAAACCGCATCAAGCGACTGCGAGGGAATCTCGATCGGCTTGGATTGAATGCCGAGACTGTTGCCAGCGACCTCACCAAATACGAGCCGACGGAGCTTTTCGACGCCATACTGCTCGATGCGCCCTGCTCATCGACGGGAACGACGCGTCGCCATCCCGATGTTCTCTGGGCCAAGGGACCGGATGACATAGCGAAACTTGCAAGTCTTCAGGAACGCCTGCTGCGACACGCGATAACCTTGTTGAAGCCGGGCGGGACGATCGTCTTTTCCAATTGCTCGCTTGATCCGGCCGAGGGCGAAGAGGTAATCGCGCGCGTACTTTCCGACACACCGATGCTTGAGCGTGTCGCCATTGATGCCCAGCAGTGGCCGGGCCTGGAATCTGCCATCAATGCCCTCGGAGAATTCCGCACCACACCCGACATGCTCGAAGCTCCCTCCGGTTTTGCCAGCGGACTTGACGGTTTCTACGCCGTCATGATGCGCCGTGTTGCCTGATTGAAAGGCAACTGGCATAGTTGAGCACCTGTCATAATTTGATACGTAAGTGTCACTGATTCCGGGCTTATTCACTTATTCTTAACGACGCGGGTCAATAGACAATAAACATGTGGTCCGGGTTCTCGACTCTTTACGTGGGAGAGGCTTGGCGGCGCACGCTGTGCCGCGGAGCAATCCTGCGGCTGCGTCTCTTCCGCCATACCGTTCACGCCCCGGAGCGGTTGATCGTCGCTCCCACCGACCTGCGCGCGGTCGATCCGCATGTGGCCGACGAGATTTTGAACGGTCGCTTCCCGCTCGCCGGTCGGCTCCTCGAAACCGGTGGCAAGTCGCCCTTCAATTTCAGTCTCCCATCCCGATCATTCGCCCTGCGGCTTCATAGTTTTGGCTGGCTCCGCCACATGCGGACCAAGAAGAGCGACCTGCATTCGAGCGTTGCCCGGTCCATCGTCAACAATTGGCTGTCGCTGCATGGCGGCCGCATCGAAGGTATCGCCTGGGAGATCGATGTTACCGCGCAGCGTGTTATTTCCTGGCTCTCGCATTCGCCTGTCGTTCTCCATAACGCCGATCGCGGCTTCTATCGCCGCTTCCTGCGCTCGCTAGCCTTCCAAGTGCGATTTCTGCGCCGCATGGCAAAGTACGCGCCACCCGGCGAGGTTCGCTTTCGATTGCGCATTGCCCTTGCAATGGCCTCTATTGCCATGCCGACGCGCGCAGGTGCCCTTCGGCGCGCTGCTGATGCACTGGACCAGGAGTTCGACAGCCAGATTCTACCGGATGGCGGGCATGTCTCGCGCAATCCGCGCGTCGGCCTGGAATTGCTCTTGGATCTTCTTCCGCTCCGGCAAACCTATGTCAATCTCGGGCATGATTTGCCGCAGAAGCTGATTTCCGGCATCGATCGCATGTACCCAGCGCTGCGGTTTTTCCGGCACCAGGATGGCGACCTTGCGCTTTTTAACGGCGCAACGTCGACGCTCGCGACGGAATTGATGTCGTTGCTTCGGTACGACGAGACTGCGGGTGATCCCTTCAAGGCGATGCCCCATTCACGTTATCAACGGTTAGCCTCAGGTAGAACGGTGGTCATTGCTGATACAGGATTGCCGCCGGCCGGCAGTCTGTCGCGCACGGCGCATGCGGGTTGCCTGTCGTTTGAGATGTCGTCCGGACGTCACCGCTTTATCGTCAATTCCGGATCGCCGAAGTTTGCCGGCAAGCGCTACGTGCAGATCGCTCGAACGACGGCTGCGCATAGCACGGTGACCGTCAACGACACTTCTTCCAGCCGTTTTGCGTCCTCCGACTTCGTCGCAAACGTTATCACTGACGGCGTGAAAAGCCTGAATGTGGATCGCGTGCTCGCCGATGACGGCCGCGACGTGATCAAGGCAAGCCATGACGGCTACCTCAACGCCTTCGGTGTTCTGCATGAGCGAGAGCTGACCCTGAACGCCACGGGATTGATCGTTACGGGCTGTGATCGGTTGGTTGCGCCGGAAGGCAAGGTCGATGAGGCCGTGCGTGCGGTGGCGCGCTTCCATGCTCACCCATCCATCAATCTGAAGCAGTTCGACAAAGAGTCGGTGATGATGACGGCGCCCGATGGAGAAACATGGCTGTTCTCGTCGCCCGGCAACGAGATCGTCATCGGCGAGGACGTTTTCTTTGCGGATGCTTCGGGCATTTGCGGTTCCGACCAGATCGAGATCGCCTTCTCCTATCCCGAGCGGCCGGAAATACGCTGGTTTTTATCGCGCAAGGGCTAGCGAGTGTTTCCGCGGCGGCAAAGCTGTGCTAACGCGGCGCCATCATCCGCTTATCCCTCGCCGGATATCTCCCGAAGACCAAACGGAGAAGCCTCATGGCCGTTGTTTCCAAGAAAATCCCCGCACCCGACAAGGTCGCAGTCAAGACCGCGTTGCTTTCGGTATCGGACAAGACCGGTATCGTCGAACTCGCGCGTGCGCTCGCCGACAAGGGCGTTCGCCTCCTGTCGACCGGCGGCACTCACAAGACAATTGCGGCGGCCGGTCTTACGGTGACCGATGTTTCCGAGGTCACGGGTTTTCCAGAGATCATGGATGGTCGCGTGAAGACCCTGCACCCGAAAGTGCATGGTGGGCTGCTCGCCATTCGGGACGATGCTGAACATCAGGCGGCAATGAAGGCGCATGGCATCGAGGGTATCGACCTGGTGGTCGTCAACCTCTATCCGTTCGAGGATGTTCGCGCTGCCGGCGGCGACTATGCGACGACTGTCGAGAATATCGATATTGGCGGCCCCGCGATGATCCGCGCATCGGCCAAGAACCATGCCTACGTGACGATCCTGACCGATCCGGCGGACTATCCTGAGTTGCTCGAGCAACTGGCTTCGGACGCCGGTCAGACCAGCTATCCGTTACGCCAGCGGATGGCCGCCAAGGCGTTCGCGCGCACGGCAGCTTATGATGCCATGATTTCCAACTGGTTTTCCGAAGCTCTTTCGATCGACACACCGCGTCATCGCGTCATTGGCGGCGTGCTCAAGGAAGAAATGCGTTATGGCGAAAATCCGCATCAGAAGGCGGCATTCTATGTGACGGGCGAGCGTCGCCCCGGTGTTGCCACCGCGTCGCTGCTGCAGGGCAAACAGCTTTCCTACAACAACATCAACGACACCGATGCGGCTTATGAACTCGTCGCCGAGTTCCTGCCCGAAAAGGCAGCAGCCTGCGCGATCATCAAGCACGCAAACCCCTGTGGCGTGGCGACCGGCACCAACCTGCTGGAAGCCTACAAGCGCGCGCTTGCCTGCGATTCCGTTTCGGCTTTTGGCGGTATCATCGCGCTCAACCAGACGCTCGATGCGGAAACGGCGGAAGAGATTATCAAGCTCTTCACCGAAGTTATCATCGCACCCGACGTCACCGAGGAAGCGAAAGCCATCGTTGCACGCAAGGCAAATCTTCGTCTCCTGACTGCAGGTGGCCTTCCGGATCCGCGCTCAGCCGGCCTGACGGCGAAAACCGTCTCCGGCGGCCTGCTTGTGCAGAGCCGAGACAACGGCATGGCCGAGGATCTGGAGCTCAAGGTGGTTACCAAGCGTGCGCCGACCCCGCAGGAACTCGAAGACATGAAATTTGCCTTCAAGGTAGCCAAGCATGTCAAATCGAACGCCGTGGTTTATGCCAAGGATGGACAGACGGCCGGCATTGGCGCAGGGCAGATGAGCCGCGTCGATTCTGCCCGTATCGCTGGCCTGAAGGCCGAGGAGGCAGCCAGGGCTCTCGGGCTTGCAGAGCCGCTGACACGCGGTTCGGCAGTGGCGTCTGAGGCCTTCCTGCCCTTCGCCGACGGCTTGCTGTCCATGATCGCCGCTGGTGCAACGGCAGTGATCCAGCCCGGTGGATCCATGCGCGACCAGGAAGTGATCGATGCTGCAAATGAGCACAACGTCGCGATGGTCTTCACCGGCATGCGGCACTTCCGCCACTAAACCCGTGGGCTGCCGTTACGCCCTGTCCGCTGGATAGGGCGTACGGAAAAGCAGGACCAGTCCTGCAGCGAGGAAGATTACCAGTGTTGCCATTCCCAAGCGCGACGAACCGGTCGCATAGGTTACGGCGGAAAAGAACAGCGTCGCCAGAAAGCTCGTAGCGCGCCCTGACAGCGCGTAGATGCCAAAATAGCGACCGGCCTCGCTCAGGCTTACGCTGCGCGCGAGATAGGACCGCGAGGACGCCTGCACCGGGCCGAAGGCAAGACCGATCAGCAGACCGTAGGCAATGTATGCCTTCTCCGCTGCCGTACCGAAGAGGCCGCCGGAATCGGCGGTTGGCAGCTTCAGCAAACCAAAGAGAGTGTATCCAGGCCCGGTCGACACTATCCCGATAGTGGCGATCAGCAACATTGTCAGGCTGATAACGATCGTCGACTTAGAGCCTATACGCCGATCAACGCGACCGGCAATGATGCAGCCGAAGATCGCAACGACGTTGAGTATGATTCCGTAGATCCCGATCTCAATCGTCGCCCAGCCGAACATTCCGGCAGCAAAAGCGCCGCCGAGGATCAGCAGCCCGTTGACGCCATCCTGATAGATCATCCGGGCGATGAGGAAGCGAACAATGCCACGGCGATGCTTGAGTTCGGCAAGTGTACTCTTCAACTCGGTAAAGCCGGCTCGCACCGCAGCGCCAAACGGAAGGCCCTTGCTGATGTCAGGTGTGAAAAAGAACATCGGCAGAATGAAGATCAGATACCAGACAGCCGAGATCGGCCCAGTGATACGGGCATCTTCGCCCTGGTGCGGATCGAGACCGAACAACGGATCGAGACCAAGAATTGTTTTGCCGGATTCGAGATTGCCGGCGAGCAGGACCACGACGGCGATAAGAACAATCATCCCGCCGAGATAGCCGAGGCCCCAGGCCGTATTGGATAGTTTGCCGACCTCGTCTTTGCTGACGAGCCGAGGCATCATGGAATCATTGAAGACGATCGAGAACTCGGCCGCGATCGAGGCCAGGATCATGAAGATTATTGGGTAGATCAACGGTGAGCCGGGCGCTGCAAACCAAAGGCCGAAGAGGCTCGCAATCTTGATCACCGCGAAAAACGCGATCCAGGGCTTTCGGGCGCCGGACTGATCGGCGATGGAGCCGAGGATTGGCGACAAAATGGCGATGATCACCGAAGAGATCGTCGCCATGTTGCTCCACATTGCCTGGGCGGAGACCGGATCGGCAGTCAGGCGCGACACGAAGTAGGGACCGAAGATGAAGGTCGTTACAACAGTGAAGAATGGCTGGGCTGCCCAGTCAAAGAGCATCCAGCCCCAGATGCCCTTCTCCGATGCCCTAGCCGGCTGCGTTCCCGTCCAGTCGATGCGATTCACAGTCCGCTCCTGATTCCGAGCGGAACTGTCTCACCTAGCCCCGTCGCGCGCAAGATCGGTCAACAGACCAGCCGCCACGGTGATACGGGCAAGGTTCGGGTCGCCGCTGTCGCTCAACCCCGACAGTTCCTCCGCTATCCGGTTGATCCTGATGCGATCGCCTGCATGCCAAGCTTGGACCGGAAGCTTGTCCTTACCGTGGTTGGCAAGTGCCGAAATGACGATATCGCGTCGCGCGCTTGCGATCTGGTCGATGCTGCGGGCCAGCGCCAGGTTTTCATAGTGGTCAGCCGTGATGATCCGTGAGCCGGCGGCAAGCAAGCGCCCGATCCGGAAGGTCTGGGAGACAGCAAAATAGCTTTCCGCGGCACGCGCCAGCGGTTCGCCCGTGCGGGCAGCGATTTGCATGATCTCAGGTACGAGGGCAAAGCCGAGCAGCCCCGAGATCTCGGCGGCCAACTTATCCGGCACACCGGCGTCACGATACTCCTGCTGCCGCGCTTCGAGCTCCGGCACCGTCTGGTTGGCGAAAATCGGCTTGAGCTTCTTGAGGGCAGTCTGAAGTCCCTCGACAGTTGCGGATATATCGCCCTTGGTCATCTGAGTCTTCAGGAGCAGGCGGGTCAGCACCGTGAACGTATGACTGATTTCCTCGTAGATGCGGTTCTGCATCTGGCCGGAAATCTTGCCATCCAATGCGTCTGTCTCCGCCCAGAGTCGGCTGAGGTCAAACCCATCGCGGGCGATTATCGCGGCCCGAACAACCTCAGGCGCGGATGCCGCCGTCGCATCCGTCATGCTGATGGCAAAGCTTGGGCCGCCGCGGTTGATGGCCTCGTTTGCCAACACTGTCGCAATGATCTCGCGCCGTAGACGGTGGGTATCGATATCCGACGCGTTCGTCTTGCGCATCTTTGCGGGGAAGTAGTTCGAAAGTGTTGCCGCGAAATAGGGATCGTCCGGCAGATCGCTGGCAGCCAATGCGTCGAACAGCACGATCTTCGCATAGGACAGCAGAACGCCGATTTCGGGTCGGGTGAGCGGCTTGCCAGCGGTATAGCGTTCCGCGAGGACCGTGTCGTCGGGAAGGGTCTCCACCTTCCGGTTCAGCTGCTTTGCGCCTTCGAGCACTGTCATGAGCCGAGCAAGTTCCAGCCCGTTGGCAGTGCCCTTGCGCTCGGTCAGCGATATCGCGAGAGACTGCAAATAGTTGTTCCGCAGCACGAGCCTGCCGACCTCGTCCGTCATGGAAGAAAGAAGCTGATCGCGCTTTGACCGAGTCAGGCGACCGTCGTGCATTGCTGCTGCGAGAGCAATCTTGATATTGACCTCGACGTCGGACGTGTTGACGCCGGCCGAATTGTCGATTGCGTCGGAATTGCAGCGCCCGCCTCGCATTCCATAGGCGATACGACCTTTCTGTGTGACACCAAGGTTTGCGCCTTCGCCGATCACCTTGGCGCGCACGTCTTCGGCAACAACGCGAATTGGGTCGTTGGCACGATCGCCGACTTCAGCATCGGTTTCCGACGGCGCCTTAACGTAGGTGCCGATGCCACCGAACCAAAGCAGGTCGACCGGGCTCTTCAAGATGGCCGTCATGATCTCGAACGGCGTTGCTACGGCCTTGTCGATGCCAATCGCAGCCACCGCTTCCGGCGTCAGAGTGACGGACTTTGCCGAGCGCGAAATAATCATCGCACCTTTCGAAAGGACGCTCTTGTCGAAATCCTGCCAGCTCGACCGTGCCAGGTTGAAGAGTCGCTGCCTTTCGGCAAGCGTCTTCGCCATATCTGGATCGGGATCGATGACGATGTCGCGATGGTCGAAGGCCGCAATCAGCCGGATTTTGGGCGACAACAGCATGCCGTTGCCGAAGACGTCGCCCGACATGTCGCCGACGCCGGCGACCGTGAACGGCGCGGTCTGGATGTCGATGTCCATTTCGCGGAAGTGGCGCTTTACCGTTTCCCAGGCGCCGCGAGCGGTGATCCCCATCTTCTTGTGGTCATAGCCAGCCGATCCGCCCGAGGCGAAGGCATCATCGAGCCAGAAGCCCGCTTCCTGAGCAAGCGCGTTGGCGGTGTCCGAGAAAGTCGCAGTTCCCTTGTCGGCTGCCACGACGAAGTAGGGGTCGTCGCCGTCGAGCCTCACCGTATCCATTGGCGGCACGATATCGGGGCCACTGATGTTGTCAGTAATGGACAGCAACGTGCGGATATAGGTCTTGTAAGCCTCGCGGCCGGCATTGAAGACTTCGTCGCGGCTGCCGCCAGCCGGCAGTTTCTTCGGGTAGAAGCCGCCTTTGGCGCCGACCGGTACAATGACGGCGTTCTTGACCTGCTGTGCCTTCACCAGGCCGAGTACTTCGGTCCGGTAATCTTCGGCACGGTCCGACCAACGCAAGCCGCCACGCGCCACCTTGCCGAAGCGCAGATGGACACCTTCGACTTCGACGCCGTAGACGAACATCTCGCGGAATGGTCGCGGTTCAGGGAGTCCGTCGACCAGATGCGGATCCAGCTTGAAGGCCAGCATCGCCTTCGGCGAGCCGTCCGCATTGCGTTGGAAGTAATTTGTCCTCAAGGTGGCGTCCACTACGTTGACGTAACGGCGAAGGATGCGATCATCATCGAGGCTCGGCACATCGGAGAGAGCCGCCTCGATCCTCTGATGATGCTCGGCCGCCTTCTTGATCCGTACCTTCTCGGAGATCTTGGGATCGAGCGCGTCGTAGAACAGCCGGAATATCATTGCCGCGATGACCGGATACTTGTCCAGCGTCGTAGCGATGTAATCCAGCGAGTAGGGAATGCCCGCCTGACGCAGGTAGCGCGCATAGGCGCGAAGTACGCTGGTTTCGCGTGCAGTCAATCCGGCCGAAACGATGAGCCGGTTGAAGTTGTCGTTGTCGATGACGCCGCTGAATGCAGCTAGGAATGCTTCTTCCAGCATTTCGCCATGACGGTGAAGGTCGATTTGTATGCCCCCCCGCGGCTCCAGTTCCATATCATGCAACACAACCAGCGTTTCCGCGCCGCCGTGGAGGGTTACGTCGATGTCGAATGTTCCCTCACTAATGACGTTGAAGCCGAGGTTTTCAAGCAGCGGTACGCGGCGGGACAGGGCAAGTTGGCCGCCGGAATGGAAGATCTTCAGGCAAAGCAGCTCAACGCCGTCTTTTTCCCGCGTGTAGAACGCGATGCGGATCGGCTCCCCGGCCGCGCAGGCGGCGATATCCTCGAGATCGTAAAAGGTTTCTTCCGGCGGGAAGAGATCCTGGAAGGCGTGGCTTACGTGCAACTGAGGGGCCTTCGGCCCGGCTAGGGCTTCGAACCGATCATCCCACCGCGCGGTGATGGCGCGAATGGCTTCTTCCAGCTTTGCCTGCGGTACGCGAGGGGTCTTGCCTCCGGACCGGCCGATGATGAAGTGGACGCGTGCGACACCACCCTCCGGGAAAGCCGGATAGTAGGCCGAGACACGGCCATCGTAGACGGTCTTCAGATAGGTCCCGATCTTCTCACGCACGATCGAGTCATACTCTTCGCGTGGGACGTAAACGATCACCGATACAAATCGGTCGAAATGGTCTATGCGCGGCAGGACTCGGACACGCGGCCGATCGGCAAGATCGTTGATCTGCTCGGCGAAGCCGGCCAGAAGCGGTGTGTCGATCTGGAAGAGGTCGTCGCGCGGATAAGATTCCAGCGTGTTATCGAGCATACGGCCCGAGTGGCTCATTGGGTCGAAGCCGAAATGTTCCTTCACTCGCTCGATCTTGGAGCGGAGCAGCGGGATATCGCTTGCAAGCGACGTGTAGGCAGTCGAGGTGAACAGACCGACAATACGCAGTTCGCCCGTCACATTGCCGTCGGCGTCGAAGCGCTTGACCCCCACATAGTCCATGTAGGCGCGGCGATGGACGATCGACTTCACATTGGCCTTGGTCACGATCAGGAAGTCCGGGCCATCCAGGAATGCCAGGATTTCCGGGGTCGTCGTCACCGCATCCTTGCCGGTGCGCAGAACGAGAACGTCGGGGTTCGACAGGATGCCAAGACCCGTGCCCTTGTCGCGTTCGACCTTCGCGCTCGCGCCCTTGCCGGAGTAGACATACTCCCGCATGCCGAGGAAGGTGAAATTTGCGTCGCGGAGCCAGGTCAGGAAGGCAAGCGCTTCGTCCCGTTCAGTCTTCCGCCGGCTGGCATTGTAGGCGGAAAGCTCATCGATCACCGTTCCAAGCTTATCCAGCATGGGTCTCCAGTCGGATACCGTTACCCGCACTTGCTCGACCACCGTTTTCACTCGCTTGACAAGCTCAGCGGCCTGGGCCGCTGTCAGGGGCGCAAGATGTAGCTGGATGTGACTGACGCGATTGGCCGGCTCGCTCGGGAGATCAGCGGAGTAAAGTTCGGGAGCCTTGCCGGGCTCCATCACCAGGATCGGATGCACGGCCATGTAAAGGTCGCGATAGCTGCTGGTAACCTCGCCCATCACCGATTCATACAGGAACGGCATGTTGCGGTCGGTCACCGAGAGAATGGATACCGCAACACCGCCCGGCTCCACGTCGGCAATCGTATCGATGGTGATACGTGCCGAGTTGCTGCCCCAGGCAGCCAGTTCCTTGGCCGAATGAACGGCGGAAAGCGCCAACATCTCCGGTGTGTATTGCTCCAGGTCATCGCCGCTGGCACGCCCAAAGAGGATATCAGGATCGAGATAGGTTTCCCCGGTTGCAGCCGCGATTTTGGTCGCGCTTTCAAGCTGTTTTTCTCGTTTCGGATTGTTTCGACCAGCCATCGCAGATACTCCCTCATCTCCTCGATTTGGCGCAAAGTAGCAGAAGATTTGACGAAAGAATCTCTAAATGAGCGCTTTCTGAGGCAGCTTTCATGCGTTTTTGGCCACCGCAACGCAAATTTTCGAAAGATTTTGCTTCGTCGTAGATATGTGGAAATTTCCCGAGCCGACGTTTTCATGTCTCTATGAAGAGCGGTTGACAGTGAAGCAGCAAAAAGGGGATCAACGGGTGTCGAAAGCTGAGTGGAGCATCATGTCGGAAAGTGCTGCAGGAACTGTCATCGTCATCTCCAGCCATGTTGTGCGTGGTTCTGTCGGAAATCGCGCGGCGGTCTTTGCGCTGGAGACCCTCGGCCACCAGGTCTGGGCGCTGCCGACGATCGTGCTCCCCTGGCATCCCGGCCATGGTCGGTCAACGCGGCTGACATTTACCGAAGCAGATTTTGACGCGGCGATTGAGGATCTCATCCGCGCGCCGTGGATCGGCGAAGTGAAGGCCGTTCTTTCGGGCTATTTCGGCAATGCGGCGCAGGCACGCTCGGTTGCCCGGCTCGTGACTGCTTTGCGCGAACGAAAGCCTGAATTGTTTTATGTCTGCGATCCGGTGATGGGGGACCTGGGTGGGCTCTATGTGCCGCAGGCAACGGCGGAGGCGATCAGGGATCATCTGATACCCCTCGCGTCGCTTGCGACGCCCAATCGCTATGAGCTTGCTTGGCTCGTTGGCGCCTCGCTGGATGACAATACGGCGATCATGGATGCCGCGCTGTCGCTGGGGCCGTCTCGCATGCTGGTAACGTCAGCCGTGCCGATGATGGCAGGCGGCACGGGGAACCTCTATCTTTCGGGGCGCCACGCGCTGTTGGCGGAACATCGCCTTATCGACAAGCCGCCGAATGGTCTTGGCGATCTCCTTGCGGCCCTGTTTCTATCGCGGCTTCTCTCCGGCATGGAGGACGAAAAGGCGCTCCAGCTTGCAACGGCAAGCGTCTATGAGGTGCTTGCTCGCGCTGTGAAGCGGGGCAGCGATGAACTGACGCTTGCGAGCGACTCCTCGAGCCTGACAACGCCGATGGCAATGGTTCAGATGAGGCGCCTGCTGCATCCGGCCCAAAGGCGCAAGGGCTAGCGGCTATCGTGCGGTGCGATATTGATCTTGTATTGCGCAGGCTGTAATCGAAGATCATGCAGCATTTTCCAAGCACCCTTCTAGACGGTTATCGCAACTTTATGAACGGGCGTTATGCGGACGCCCGTGATCGCTATCGGACACTAGCGGAGCACGGGCAGAACCCCAGTACGCTTGTGGTAGCCTGCTCGGATTCCCGTGCTGCGCCCGAACTGATTTTCGACGCCGGCCCGGGCGAACTTTTCGTCGTCCGGAATGTCGCCAACATGGTGCCGCCCTATGAGCCGGATGGGCATTTCCACTCGACGTCTGCCGCGCTGGAATTTGCGGTTCAGGCCCTGAAGGTTACAGATATCGTCGTCATGGGCCACGGCCGTTGTGGTGGCATTAGGGCGGCTCTGGACCCGAGCGCTGAACCTCTTTCTCCCGGTGACTTTATTGGACGCTGGATGTCGCTCGTGAAGCCTGCGGCAGAACAGATCGGCGCCAACGACGTGATGACTGCCGCCGAGCGTCAAACTGCACTCGAGCGAGTATCGATCCGCAATTCGATTGAGAATCTCAGGACATTCCCGAACATCAAGGCCTTGGAAGAGGCCGGTGAGATCGCGCTTCATGGAGCATGGTTCGACATTTCGACCGGTGAACTGTGGGTGATGGATGCCGAAACCCGCGACTTCATTCGACCGGATGTCTAAGCCCAAATAAAAAGCGCCGAACTTCAGTTCGGCGCTCGTGGCTCAGTGTTGGATTCTCAGTTTCCGTCGATCTGCTGGCCGATGTAGGCAATGGCCTGCTGATAGACCGTCGCGGCATTCCAGCCGGCGATCGCTGCAAAGTTGGGTTCGCCGGGCTGATAGCCGGCGCCGGCCTGCCAACCATGGCCCTTCAGGAAATTAGCCGTCGAGGCCAGCGCATCCGCGCGCGAGCCGACCATGTCGACGCGACCGTCGCCGTCGCCATCGGCGCCGAAGCGCACGACATTGCGTGGCAGAAACTGCGTCTGGCCAATCTCGCCGTGCGCGGCGCCTCGCGCCTGCGGGCTGAGGTAGCCTTCCGAGACGAGTTGAAGCGCTGCGTAAAGCTGATCGGTGAAATAATCAGAGCGCCGGCAATCGTAAGCAAGTGTCGATACGGCCGACATGGTGTGCTGGTTGCCCATGTAGCTGCCGAAGCCGGTCTCCATGCCCCAGATCGCGATCAGCGGGCCAGCGGGAACACCATATCGGCGTTCGATCGATGCAAAGAGCGCAGCATTGGCACGCTTCATACCCTTACCACGGGAAATGATCGTTGCACCGCCGCGCTTCTGCATGAAAGCGTCGAAGGAAAGCTTGAAGCTCTTCTGGCCGCGGTCTGCGGCGATGGTCGGTCTGTTATAGGAAACGTTCGCAAAAGCGCGATCAAGAACCGACGGGCTCACGCCGTTCGCAGCAGCCTCTTGCTTGAACTCGCCAACCCAGGCGTCGAAGCCGGCACCGTTATTGCCGCACTGGGCGGCTGTGGCCGCTGCCGGAACTGCGTGGAGAGTACAGGCCGCCGCAGCTGCCAGCAAAAATTTCGTCATGCGCATGGAGATACCCCGATCCCGATCTGACTAGCCTTCAAACCGGGCCAGCTGCCCGCTTCCGGCAATATTGTCACCGTCTTTGAATTGGCAAGCGCGGGAGGCCGAAAACGGCAAACCCGCGCCCAGCAAGCCCTACCTTAATAAGCGGGACTTAACAAATCACAGTTAACAGTTGGTTAGGCTGCCTTCTTGCGTGGCTTCACAAGTCCGCGATTGATGAGAAGCTCGGCGATCTGGATCGCGTTGAGCGCAGCCCCCTTGCGAAGGTTGTCGGAAACCACCCACATGTTCAGGCCGTTCTCGACCGTCGCATCTTCGCGGATGCGCGAGATGTAGGTCGCGTCTTCTCCGGCAGACTCGTATGGCGTGATGTAGCCACCGTTCTCGCGCTTGTCGATGACGAGGCAGCCCGGAGCTTCGCGCAGGATATCGCGTGCCTGATCGGCAGTGATTTCGTTCTCGAACTCGATGTTGACCGACTCGGAGTGGCCAATGAAGACCGGAACGCGAACTGCCGTGCAGGTCACCTTGATCTTCGGATCGAGCATCTTCTTGGTTTCGGCGAGAACCTTCCACTCTTCCTTCGTGTAGCCGTCTTCCATGAAGCTATCGATGTGCGGAATGACGTTGAAGGCAATACGCTTCGTGAACTTCTTGTTCTCGATCGGATCCGCTACGAAGACGGCGCGGGTCTGGTTGAACAGCTCGTCCATACCATCCTTGCCGGCGCCGGAAACCGATTGATAGGTCGAAACAACGACGCGCTTGATCTTGGCGAAGTCGTGCAGCGGCTTGAGAGCAACGACGAGCTGTGCAGTCGAGCAATTCGGGTTGGCGATGATATTGCGCTTGGTGAACTGGGTAACGGCGTCCGGGTTCACTTCCGGAACGATCAGCGGTACGTCCGCGTCGTAGCGCCATGCCGAGGAGTTGTCGATGACAACGCAACCCTGTGCGCCGATCTTGGGAGACCACTTCTTGGAGACCTCGCCGCCTGCCGACATCAGGCAGATATCGGTGTCGGAGAAATCGTAATTCTCGAGATTTGCGACCTTCAGCGTCTTGTCGCCGTAGGACACTTCCGTGCCCTGCGAGCGCGCGGACGCAAGTGCTACGACTTCATCGGCAGGGAAACCGCGCTCGGAGAGGATGTTGAGCATTTCCCGACCGACATTTCCGGTCGCTCCCGCAACTGCAACTTTAAAACCCATTTCTCAAGCTCTCTTTCTCTTCTCTCCTCTTGTCCGGTGAGGGGGGAAGCGCGAAAACATCGCGTCTTCCTTGTCCCCAGCCGAGCCGGGGAGAGAGCGGCAGGCCAGAGACGTTAGACGGTTTTCGTCGTCGTTTTGGCCTTGGTTTTGGAAGAAACCGGAACGGCAATATCCATCCCGGCACTAAGTGCCCGGTCATTGCATGCAGCAATGGCGTGTTCGTGGCGAACCATGGATATTCCTTTTCCGCCGTTGCTCTTAAAAGGTTTTCCACAGGAGTCAAGGTTTTTGCAATTGGAGTACGCAGCAGGATAGCGGGCTGGGAGCGTCGAACCGCCGAAAGCGTCTCGCCTCCTAACGCCGATCCCTAGAACGATCGACGTGCGCGGGAACCGGAACGAAACCTCGGTCGGGCAACCGCCTGTGGCTCCCGGCCTCCAATTTCCGCTTACGCTCAAGATGATAGGCATAGGCAAACTGGACAGCGATGCCGATCACCACAAAGATCGGGCCGACGATGCGATCGTGGTTGTTGATGTAGAGCACCACCTGACCCACCATCGCCAAAATCGTGCCGGCGACAAAAATGCTGAGCGAATGGCGACCAAGAATGGTCAGCGGGTTGTCCGTGGACCTGCGAAGCAAGCGCGAGATCGCTGGAATATTGAGGACGAGATAGGTGAGTGCCAGGACGTGCAGCAGCCTCGGCAGCGACAGGAATGTTTTGTCGAAGCCCGTCAGCACCGGCGGCAACCCGAACGACGCCAGCGCAATTCCGAAACTCCAGAGTTGACCGACAACCCAGGCAAAGGACAAGGTGACATAGGCGGCCGCAAGTCCAAAGAGAACGGGATGTTGCGGCAGTTTGCCGCCGCGGCGCACATGCATCATTCCGACAATGCCGATGGTGAAGAGGAATTGCCAGGACAACGGGTTAAGGAACCAATAGCCCTCAATCAGCATGTTGTGAGGAGCAATTTCGTAGACGCCGGCAACCAGCCATACGGCGCCCGAAACGGCAAGCGCAAGGAGCGGGCTTACGGCATTGAGCAACAGTATGACCGGCACCATCAACATCAGTGCGCCATACATCGGGAGAATATTGTTGTAGCCGATCTGGTGCCCAAGCAGTAGCAGCGAGGGAATGCCGGCCTTCAGATTGGTGAGAACGGCAAGGATGTTGATCTCACACAGAAGCCCAGGCCGATGGAAGATCCAAGCGCCGGTCAGAAAAAGAGCCAGCGTCATGAACGTCGTAATCATGTGAGCCAGGTAAAGTGTAAACGATCGCTTCGTGGCCTTCATCGCCGTCTGCCACCAGGTGGCCGGTTGAAAGCGCGATCCATAGGCCAGGCCGACCGCAATCCCCGAGATTAGGACGAAGCCTTCGGCTGCATCGGAAAATCCAAAATTCTTGGTTGTGAGATTCTCAAAAATCTGCCCTGGGACATGATTGATAAAAATCGTGATGAGCGCGAGGCCGCGCAGAACGTCCAATCTGGTGTCACGTTTCGGCGTCGCTACCGACACAGAAATTTGCTTGGCGCTGATCTTTCCTTCAAGCGCTACGGCCATGGACTTCTCCTGCTTTACGATTTGCAAACGCAGTTGCGGCCAAAAGGGTTCCCTTTTGGCCGCAACGAATCGCCGGATGATTAGCGTGGAAGAATGCTGTTATCCGACCGGATATCCCTCACCGGGATCGGTGACTTCGCGTCCGTTGATGGTCACATCGTAGCCCCTTGGTTGGGACGATTTTGAGACCGAAATGAGATATTTAGCACCTAAATGTTCGATCTCCGCAGAGAAGCCATCCCAAGTGCTCGGCAAGGCCGGACGCACATGCAAGCGGCTGTCCTTTATCCGGATACCGAGGATCCCCTCGGTCACCGCACGGTAGAGCCAGCCTGCGGAGCCGGTATACCATGTCCAGCCGCCGCGTCCTGTGAGGGAGCCTTCGCCGTAGACGTCAGCGGCAATGATGTAAGGTTCGACGCGGTAGCGTTCTGCCGAGGCCGGATCCCGCGCATGGCTGATCGGATTGAGGAGTTCAAAGCAACGCAAGGCCTCATCGCCGCGGCCAAGCTCGGCCAGAGCCATCACCACCCAGGTCGCGGCATGGGTGTATTGGCCGCCGTTTTCACGAACACCTGGCGGATAGGCTTTGATATAGCCGGGGTCCTTAGCCGAGTTAGCAAAGGGCGGGGTGAAGAGCCGGATGATCCGCGCTTCAGGATCGACCAGCTTGTCCAGCACTGAGTTCATTGCCTTTGCTGCGTGCGCCGGATCTCCCTCCCCGGAGAGCACGCTCCAGGATTGGGCAATCGAATCGATCTGGCACTCCAGGCTCTCCTTTGAGCCAAGGAGGCTGCCGTCGTCAAAGGTACCACGCCGGTAATAGCTGCCATCCCAGGCAACGGTTTCAAGCGCAGCCTTGAGCTCGGTGAGGTGCCTTGTCCACCGCTCGACACGTGCCGTGTCGCCGCGCTCTTGGGCATAGGCAGTGAAGGAGCGCAGCGCGCCGGCCAGGAACCAGCCGAGCCAGACACTCGTACCCTGTCCGCCGATGCCGACGCGGTTCATGCCGTCGTTCCAGTCCCCGCCGAGGAACAGCGGCAGACCGTTCTTGCCCTTCCGGGCGATGGCAAGATCAAGCGCGATGGCGGCATGTTCGTAAACGCTGACGGTGTCGTCGGACACCTCAGGCAAATAGAACGAGTCATGCTGGCCCTCGAGAAGTGCCGGACCTTCCAGGAAGGCGAGCTGTTCGTCGAGGACGCTCTTGTCGCCCGTAACGCTGCAGTAGTGGTGAATCGCATAGGCGAGCCAGACAACGTCGTCCGAAATGAGCGTTCGGACGCCTGCGCCGGTACCGGGCAGCCACCAGTGCTGCACATCTCCCTCGCGGAATTGTCGCGAGGCGGCGTTCAGGATCTGCTTCCGGGCGATCGACGGCTCGTGCACAATGAAAGCCAGCGTATCCTGGAGCTGATCGCGGAAACCAAAGGCACCGCTGGCCTGATAGAAGGCCGTGCGCGCCATGATGCGGCAACCGAGGCTCTGGTAAGGTAACCAGGTGTTGATCAGGTTGTTCATGCTCTGATCAGGCGTGGAAACCTGCAGCTTTCCAGTGAAATGCTGCCAGAAGCCGCGATTTGCCTGGACTACGTCGTCGAAGGCGACCTTGCGGATATCGTTGATTACCGCGCTCGCCTCGGCCCTCGTCTTGGTTTCGCCGAGGAAGAAGCAGACATCCCGCTCCTCGCCCGGCGCGATCTCGATATCGATCGCTAGCACCGCTGCCGGATCGCCGTCGAGCTCGGTGGCGCCGGAAAGGAGGGCGGCAGAGCTCACAGCGTGCGGTGCCTGGATCGTGCCTGTCTTGCCGATGAATTCCCGACGGCTGGCGGTAAAGCTCGACGGCTTTTCGCTCGCCACAAAGAAGGCGGTGCGACCGGAGTAGTCGATGCTGTAGTTGTTGCTGGCAAACAGCGCACCCGTCTCCGCGTCGTGCTCCGAGAGGATGAACGGCGCCGACTTTTGTGCATTGTTGCCGAGAATCCACTCGACATAGCCGTAGAGCCGCAGCTTCCTCGGCTTGGTGCCAGTGTTGCGTAGCCGGATTCTCTGAAGCTTGACCGGTTTTTCCCGATCGACGGTTTGCGTGACCTCAAGCGCGATTTCATTCTGGACGCTCGAGAATACGGAATAGCCCAGGCCATGCCGTGCTTCGAAGCGAATATCCTGCCGTTCCGAGAGGCTCGCAAACGGTGTCAAAACCGCTCCACTCTCGCGATCGACAACGTAGATCGCCTCACCCGGCCGGTTTATGACCGCGTCATTCGACCACGACGTCAGCTGATAATCGCGCGAGTTTACACTCCACGTGAACCCTGCGCCTTCTGCAGATACATGGAAGCCGAATTTTTCATTCGAGATCACATTGATCCAAGGCTGAGGCGTCGCGTGGCCACCGGGAAGACGCACGACATACTCGCGACCATCGACAGCGAAGCCGCCGATGCCGTTCCAGAAATTGAGATCGCCTTGCTCCTCGATTACGACCTTTGACGGACGTGGGGCGGGCGTCGGCGCAGCCCGCTTGACGGGCGCCTTTGCCCGATCGGCACGCTCCAGTTCCTGCTGTTCTTCCTTGGACGGAGCAAACAACGCGACGGCACGGTTGATCTGGTCAAGAATCTTGCCGTTCTTGGCGTGGAAGGTGACACGCGAGGCGGAGATGAGGGCGTGATACGTCGCTTCTTCCATCAAGTCCTTGCGCACCGTGAAGATATGCTGACGCAAACCATCGGCCTGGCCCATGCGGCGGACGTTTTCGGCCATCTGGTCGACGGCATGCTGCATGTCCTGGGCATAAGACGATGCACGTTCGTTCATGATGACCAGATCGGCAGTGACGCCGCGCGAGCGTAGGTATTCTTGCGCAAGCAGGGCTTCCCTGACGACGTCGAGGTCCATGTCGTCGGTGACGCGCAGCGTGAAGATCGGGAAGTCGCCCGAAATCGCGAGCGGCCAAAGCGATGACTGCGATTGCATGCCGGCTGCGACTGCGGCGGCATCGGCGCGCAGGTGCATGTCCGGATATACAAGGTGACGGCCAAGATGCTGAAAGGCCGCGGCCTGCTGCGATGTCACGCCGACATGGCGCATCTGCACCTGCGTGCGGGTCCATGCCTGGACCAGTTCGTGGTTGAAGGCGTCAGCATGCCGATAGCGATTGACTGCCTGGTCAACCTCGTTGCGGCTCGGCGCAGCAATGGTCCAGAAGATAACGCTGACCTTCTTGCCGGGGGGCACACGGACCGTACGGCGAAGCGAGAGAACCGGATCGAGGGTGAAGCCATCCGTGCCGGAAAGGGTCGCACCCGGGTCGAAGGCGGCAGCATTCGCGAGGCTGCGACCGCGGCCGAGGAACTTGCGGCGGTCCGTTTCGAACTCAGTCTCGCGCGTCGAGCCGGAGGTGTCGACGATAAGGTGAGCAACGGCCATGTTCGGCTCGTTCGGATCGCGCTTGTTGCGCTCGACGCGGATAACGTCACCGCGCTTTCCGACCTCCGTCTTGACGAACATGCGCGCGAATGCCGGATGGGCGTTGTCGACGTCGTCCGTCGCGAGAACGGGCTCGAGATAGGAGGTCACTTCGATAAATCGATCCTCCGTCCCGGAATTGACAAGGGTCAGGCGCCGCGCTTCGGCGTCATGCTCGGTGGCGACAATGCATTCGACTTCGCTCGTGATGTCGCCGACCGTCTTGGTGAACTCCGCCTTTTCGTCGGCGAAGAGAACCTTGACCTCTTCGCCTTCGACACTCTTCGGCTCCGTGGTTGCCGACCACCATTCGTTGGTCGCCGTATCGCGAAGGAAGAGGAAGGTGCCCCAGCGATCCTCGGTCGGATCAGCTTTCCAACGGGCGACCGATTGGCCGTTCCACCGCGAATAGCCGGCGCCTGTCGCGGTCAGCATCAACGAGTAGTGGCCGTTCGAGAGGAAGACCAGCTCGCGATCACGCGACGCGGGATCATAGATTTTGCGTAGTTCAGGGCGCAACAGATCGTCCTGAATGCTAGCGGGGGTGTCGGATTCGTGTTTGCCGCTCATGACCGGAATATCCCGCGGTGCCTTCTCTTGGAGAAGGAGCTCGGCAGCTTCGATCACTGGATCCGAGTGGAAGAGTTCGCGCAGGTGACCATTGAAGGCGACGTTCGCGACTGCAGCGATCGACATGCCATGGTGGTGAGCATAGTAGTTATAGACGACCGCGCAAGTCTTGCCTTCCGGCACGCGGGTCGGCGTAAAGTCGACGGCGTCGTGGTAGCCGAACTTGCCGAGCGCGCCGAGCTTGCGCAGGCGCTGTAGGTTTTCAAGCGCCGCGTCAGGGTCGTACTGGCTGGCAAGGATCGAAGCATACGGCGCGATGACCGCGTTGTGGCCGAGGCCGCGCTTCAGACCGAGCGATGGGACGCCGAAATTCGTGTACTGGTAGTTGAGGTTATGGTCGCGCGCATTGAAGGCCGCTTCCGAAATACCCCACGGGATGCCCAGCTTGCGGGCATGATTCATCTGCTCCACAACAACGAGATTATTGGTCTGGTTGAGGATGCCTCCGCCACGCTCCTGCATGACGAGCGGGGGCATGAGGTATTCGAACATCGAACCGGACCAGGAGACAAGCGCGCCGCGCGAGCCAACCGGAACGACCTGGCGGCCGAGACGGTACCAATGCTCCGTGGGCAGATCGCCCTTCGCGATGCCGAACAAGCTGGTGAGGCGGCATTCCGACGCCAGCAGGTCGTAGCAGGCCTGATCCAGCTCGGCGCTTTCGACGCGATAGCCGATCGAAAGCAGGCGACGCTCAGGTCGGAACAAGAAGCCGAAGTCCATCGAGAAGGCGAGGTCGCGGGCCTTGTCGCGCAGCGCAATCAGGCGAGGCCGTAGCGCGTCGATGTTGGACAGATCGAAGGTGCTGTCGGAGATATGGGCTTCGCAGACCTTAACCAGCGATTCCGCCCAGCGCGTGACTTCCGCGCTCAACGGGGACTTCACCTCATGGTCGAGGTTAGCGGCAAGTTTCTGAATGTCGCGCGCCAGGACGGCGAGGTTGATGATGCGGATCGATGCGAATTCATGTTCGCGTTTGACCGCGGCTAGCGCATTCTGGAAGCCGATGATGCGTTCCTCGAGGCGGCGGCGCAGCGGACGAACTGTCTTGCGATCATCCGGCAGCTCCGACAGCCCCTCGGCAAGAATACCCGCCGTATCGCCGACGCCGTCGAGGTTGCCCTGCATGTGGGCCGACGGCGCTTCTGCCCAGTCGCGGCAGGCGGACGAAATCGCGATCAAGTGGCCGGCAAGGTTGCCGCTGTCCACCGCTGAAACGTAACGCGGTCCGAGCGTCTGGAGCGTATCGGTGTGATACCAGTTGAAGAGATGGCCGCGGAATTTTTCCATCTTGTCGATCGTTGCGATGGTCTGCTCAAGCCGTTCGATCGTTTCTTCGAAGGAGAACCATCCGAATTGGCGGCCGGATACAACGGACAGCAGGTAGACGCCGATGTTCGTCGGAGACGTGCGTGTGGCCACAATCACATGCGGCGTTTCCTGGACGTTGTCCGGGGGCAAATAATTCTGCTCGGCGGTCGTAAACGTCTCGAAATACCGCCAAGTGCGGCGGGCGATCTTGCGAAGCTCGGTGGAGACAGATTCCGCAACTTCAAGTCGGTCTTCGGTCTCGGCCGACTGGCTGACATAGTAGGCGACCAACGGCGAGAGGATCCACAGGCAAGCGAAAGGGACGCCGACGAGATATGCATTGTCACCGGAGAGCGCCGCGAAGCCGAGCGCAAACAAGGCCAATACTGGTGCGTGCCACATGGCCCGGTAGTAAGACAGGATCGTTCCCTGCTTGCCCGCTTGGACGCTCGCCGCCGTGCGCCACTGCAGCATCAGCCTGTGGCTGAAAAACAGGCGATAGAGCGAGCGGCCGATAGCGTCGGCCATCATGCATGCGGAATCGGCGATGAAGATGATCCGCAAGGCGACTTGGGCATTGGCCGCACGAATGTCGGACCAAACGGTATAAAGGTGAGCGCTTGCGACCACATCGCTGCTGCGCGGAATGATGCCGTGAATAAGCGACAGGGTCGGGGCGACAAAGAGGCAGAAAATCAAGAGAATCTGCCACACGAGCGCGCCAAGCGGGCTCATGAAGTACCAGCCGAGCACGGAGGCGAAAAACCAGGCGATGGGCGTCAGCGAGCGGCGTAAATTGTCAAACATCTTCCAACGGCCGAGCCCGGTCACACCATGCTTCGGGTTGAACATATACGGCAGCAGCTGCCAGTCGCCACGCGCCCAGCGATGCTGACGCGAGGTTTCGACTTCATAGCGGATCGGGAAATCTTCAACCAGTTCCAGGTCGGTGACGAGCGCGCAGCGCGCCATCGAGCCTTCGAGGAGGTCGTGGCTGAGCACCGAGTTTTCGTCAATTCGCCCTTTCAGAGATGCCTCGAAGGCATCCACCTGGTAGAGCCCCTTGCCGGTGAAGGTGCCCTCGCCCGCAAGGTCCTGATAGACGTCGGACACGGTGAAGACGTAGGGATCAAGGCCGCGGTTGATCGAGAAGACGCGTTGGAAGACCGACGCGTCCTTGCCTGTCGTCAGCGACGGGGTGACACGTGGCTGCAGCACGCCATAGCCGCTTTCGACCCGCCCTGTAGCCTGATTGATGACGGGACGGTTGATCGGATGGTAGAGCTTGCCGGCGAGCTTCGTGACCGTGTCACGCATAAGGCGCGTGTCGGCATCGAGCGTCATCACGTACTGAATGTTTGCCGGCACGACATTGGCGCCCGGAAGGTAGGTCGTATCGCGATCACCGCGAAGCAGAAGGTTCAGTTCGTGCAGCTTGCCACGTTTGCGCTCCCAGCCCATCCAAGCGCCCTCGGACGGATTGTAGAGCCTGCGGCGATGCAAGAGGTAAAAGCGCGTCTTGCCATCAAAGGCATAGCGCGCTGAGAGGTTCGCGACCTCGCGACGGGCATAGTCTAGAACTTCGAGGTCGGCCGGCGTTTCCTCGACCTGGCTGTCCGGCCAGTCGCTGAGCAGCGCGAAGTAGATCTCGCCGCGGGGGTTGGCGAGGTAGTGTACCTCGAGATTGCGGACCAGCTCGTCAACACTGTCACGGTTCGAGATCAAGCACGGAACGACCAGAAGCGTACGGGCCTCCTCGGGGATGCCCTCCTTGAATTCGTAACCGACCAGTCGAGCCGGCGTCACGAAAAACGACAGCACGGTGTTGAAGAGGCCGGTCGCACCTTCGGAGGCCGGAAGCGAGAACATGATCAGCAGGATCGCGATCTCAAGTGGACCCATGCCCGCATTGGCCATGAACCTCCCGACGATCGCCATCGCGATGATGGTCAGAAGGATCACGGGAACGGCGATTGAGAGCCAGTTAAACCGACGAACGGTTCGAACAAAATGCTGCGTCAGAGTCGGGCGATAGTTTGACCGCGCTTCCAGCTTGGGTCTTTGCACGCCGGTCAGGAAACCGCCGACATTTGGTTCACGCTGCTGCGGTTCGTCGGAGGCCTTGGCCTCCTCGGTCATATCGAGCGCCAGCTGGGCGATCTCCATTTCCGACAGCGGCGAGCGCTTGGCAAGCTTTTCGATCTGCTTGCGGTATTTGTTGCGAGAGCCTGAATCGAGATCGCCATAATCGGAATGATCCCAAAGCAGCTTGTCGACGTGGCTGACCTGCTCCACCCAGACGGACCATTCGGTGTCGTCGATCTCGCGAAGACTGCGAATGATGTTGCCCATCGTGACGTTGCCGGAGGACAGGCGGCTGTGCTCCGCCATTGTCGTTTCTTCGGTATCGCGCCCGAGTGCCTCAAGGCGTTCGTCGAGCCAGGCGATCGCCACGCTGGACGCCTGAGAGCCGTCACGCATGCGGTAGAGGAACTGCGTCGCGAAGGTGTTGTCTTCCGCAAGCGATTCCAGCGACCTGAGATATTCGGCAGCCTTCGTCGGGTCCGTCAGCCGCACGAGCTCATCCGCAGCCTCATTGGCGCGTCGGCGCATCCGGCGGCTGCGTTCGACACGGATAGAGATGCGGCGCAGGTTCTCCACGAGAACGTAGCGGACCAGTGACGGCAGCGCCCAAAGCTCACCGATCTTCAGTGTCTCGCTCTGCTGAAATCCATCGACGAGGGCTGTGAGGCTTTCCTGCGAGATTGTGCTGTGGGTGTGGGCCACATAGAGCCATGCAAGCGCGAGCGTGCGCGGCACTTGTACGCCGTTGACGTCAAGCGTCGGCAGCTCTCGGTAGAAGCGACGCGGGAAATCGCGACGCACTTCCTGGATTGCTTCCTCGACAATGTAGTGGTTGTCGAGCAGCCACTCCGCCGCCGGAGTGATGGTTTCACCGGATTCCACGTCTGTTGCCGTGGTGCGGTAGACCCGCAGGATCTCCTTTTCGTTCTCCTTGTGCCGCGCGAAAAAATCGAAGGGCGCAAAAGCCGGCAGCGAGTCTATGCCGCGGGCAGCGACAGAGGCGCCTATGGCCTTGATATCTTCGATGGAAAGGTAAGTTGAGCGGATCGAGTCGTTATGATCGATCTGCTTCGTTTCGGGCTCGCGGGACGGGTTCGGAGACGTGGCGGAAATGTTCATGGGTTCGGTTCTGGATCCAAACAAAATTATGATGATTTTGCGTTGCCTTTTGCACTGCCGAATATGACTGCCGCATGAACAGCACCGGGGTTTCTAGATCCCGGACAGCAAGATCGGAACGGTAATCAACCAACGATGCGAAACGGTTTAAACGCGGACCTGTGTGGGCGACGCGCGACACGGCTCCGTTGTGCCCTCCACCCTTTTGGAGCCATTCCGGGAAAGTTGGACACCATTGCGATAATTCAAGTCAAGATGTTTCAAAGGAGGCATTTCGGCCGCACGTGGGATCGCACCTACCGACAAAAGGAAACCGGCGCTTGGGCAAGCGCCGGCTTTCACTTTGTAGATAGGTTTTCGTCAGGTGCGTCGCATGAGGCGCATGACCACAGACACGACGAACAGAATCAGGAACAGGAAGAAAAGAACCTGAGCGATCGAGGCGGAAGCGCCGGCAATGCCGCCAAAGCCCAATACGCCGGCGATCAGCGCCACAACGAGAAATACGAGTGCATAATAAAGCATGGCGATCTCCTTGTCTTAGCTGATGGAGTTAACGGGAGGTCGCTCTATTGGTTCCGTCAAAGCTACAAGACCGCCCCAGCCAAAAGAAAAGGCGCGCCCGTGACGCGCCTTGCCATAACCGCTAATCGATCGCAATTTTAGAATGCGTGGAAGAGGTAGAGCAGAATAATTACCGGGATCGGAATGCCGATCAACCAGAGTAAAATGCCTTTCATCGTCATTCTCCCTTTTCACAATGTCTGTGCGGAGAGAATGAGCAGCTAAGCGGATAGTTCCGCAGCGGCAGCCTTCAAGTGCCACTACGATATATTCTCTGGCTTAGCCTACGACGCCAAAGACGAGAGCTGCGACGAAAACAAATGCCGCCGTGACAAGCGTTGCGTTAATAGCAAGTTGGATCTTGCTGCGGGTCGTGCCCGGCTTCTTGGTTTGGACGGAACCATACTGATTCACATGAGCATGCGAGATACCCAGGTCTGCCATGTGTTGCCTCCGTTTCTCCGTGTTCTTTTTTGTTAGAGCGTTTTCGTATTTTCTCTATCTGATAGGTAGAGATAAAATTCTGTCCTGCTAGGGGGTGTTAAAAAATCCGCCCCTTTGGGTGGAATTAGACAAGAATCCGCCAGGCCCAGAGCAAGGAGCGGTCATCTTCCACCGCTTGGCGCGGGCTTCCTTTGGGTTCCGGTTTTTCGAGGAGCCGCCGGTCTTTCTCCGCCGGAATCGAGGTCGAAGCTGCAGCTTTTCTATCGGTCTTGGCCGGTGGGTGCAGATATCCCATGGTCATGCCGCCGAGAAAAAACATGCTTGATCTCCATGATCACGAAAATTAACGGGCGTTAACGGGATCATGACAGAAGTAAGGCGGGTGTCAATAGTCTAGTTGAATGGTCGTGTTTTAGCGGATCGTTAAGGCTAAGGCTCGCCGAGCCCTAGCGAAAACAATTCGTTGAAAGGATTGCGTTTCACGCTTTGACGAAACCTTTGCTGGCCACCATCAAATTTCGCGTGTAGTCCTCGGACACGGCCGCCCCTGCCAGCTGTGCGGATGTTAATCGTTCGACGACGGATCCATTGCGCATCACAGCGAGGCGATCGCACATATGGGTAACCACGCCGAGATCATGGCTGACCATAACGAAGGTCAGCTTGCGATCCCGCCGCACCTGTTCGAGGAGGTTCAGAACCTCGGCCTGCACGGAAGCGTCAAGGGCTGAGGTCGGCTCATCAAGCAGGAGGATGGACGGCTCGACGATCAATGCCCGGGCAATCGCAACGCGTTGGCGTTGGCCACCGGAAAGCTGATGCGGGTAACGGAAGCGGAAACCGTTTCCAAGTCCAACCTCATCGAGAGCGCGGGCGATCCGCATGTCGCTGTCGCGGATGCCATGGATAGCCAGCGGCTCGAGCAGGAGGCGATCGATGGTCTGGCGCGGGTGCAGGGATCCGTATGGATCCTGGAAGACCATCTGCACCTGTCTGTAAAAGGTCTTGGATCGCTTGGCGCCGACGAGAGGATCGCCATGGATCTTTATGGAGCCACTTGCCACCGGCGCCAGGCCGGCAACGGCACGAAGCAGCGTCGATTTTCCCGATCCGGACTCGCCGACCAGACCGAATGACTCGCCGGACTCGATATCGACGCTGACGTCTCTCAGCGCGTGGAAGTGATCATAGATCACGCTCAGCTTGTCGACTGAAAGTGCAACGCTCATGCGGCCCACTCCGGCTTGCGATCCAGAACCGGCAACGGATGCCTGCTTTCGCCGATTTGGGGCATGCAGTTCAACAAGCCCTGCGTGTAGGGATGGCGCGCATTCTTGAGCTCGGACGCCTTGAGTTCCTCCACGACCTTGCCGGCATACATGACGATGACGCGGTCGCAGAAGGATGAGACCAGGCGCAGGTCGTGGGATACGAAGATCAGGCCCATGCCGCGTTCCGAGACGAGCCGGTCCATGATCCTGAGAACATCGAGCTGGACCGTGACATCCAATGCGGAGGTCGGTTCGTCGGCGATCAGTAGCTCCGGATCGGCGATCAGCATCATGGCGATCATGGCGCGCTGACCCATACCGCCCGAGACCTCGTGCGGATAGAGGTCGAAGACCCGCCCTGGATCACGGATCTGCACGGCCTCGAGCATTGCGAGAGCGCGATCGCGCGCCTCCGCCTTGCCGACGTTTTCGTGGGTCCTCAGCGTTTCGCAGATCTGTCGGCCGATCGACATGACGGGATCGAGCGAATATTTCGGATCCTGTAAGACCATCGCGATACGTTTGCCGCGCAGTTTCCGGCGCTGTTTGGCGGACGCGCTGAGAAGGTCGATGCCATTGAAATCGAGCTTGTCGGCCGAAACAATGGCGTGCTTTGGGGTCAGACCCATGATGGCGCGCCCCGTCTGGGACTTGCCTGAGCCGGATTCGCCGACGATCCCGAGGCGTTCCTTGCCAAGCGTGAACGAGACGCCTCGAACGGCTTCGATCACGCCCGTGCGCGTGGGATAGCTAACCTTGAGGTTTTGAACGGTGAGGAGGTCGGTCATTGGCCGCTCTCCTTCGGGTCGAGCGCGTCGCGCAGGCCGTCGCCGAGAAGGTTGAAGCCGAGGCTGACGATGAGGATCGCAAAACCTGGCATGGCTGCCACCCACCACTGGTCGAGGATGAAGCGCCGGCCAGAGGCGATCATCGCGCCCCATTCAGGAAGCGGCGGCTGCGCGCCGAGGCCGAGGAAGCCGAGACCAGCGGCCGTCAAGATGATGCCAGCCATGTCGAGCGTGACGCGCACGATGAGTGAGGAAAGGCAGAGCGGCATGACATGCCGGACCACAATCCGCAGCGGCGATGCGCCCATCAGCTTGACGGCGGAGATGTAGTCGGAGCGGCGGACGGTCAGCGTCTCCGCGCGCGCAATCCGAGCGTAGGGCGGCCAAGAGGTGATCGCAATCGCGATGATGGCGTTCTGGATCCCAGGTCCGAGTGCCGCAACGAAGGCGAGCGCCAGAACCAGCTTTGGGAAGGCCAGGAAGATATCGGTTATGCGCATCAGCGTCGCATCCACCCAGCCGCCGGCATAACCCGACACCGTCCCGACGATCAGACCGATTGGCGCCGAGATGGCGGCGACGAGAACAACGACTAGCAGGGTTAGGCGGGAGCCGTAGATCAGGCGTGAATAGATATCGCGGCCCTGGTCGTCGGTACCAAGCCAATAACCCTCAGCGCCGGGCGGAAGCAGCCGCGCATTCTTCAGGTCGCCAACGATGGGCGAATGCGTTGCTAGGAGGTTTGCAAAGGCAGCCACGAACAGCAGGGCAATGATGATCAGCAATCCGACGACGGCCAGACGGTTTGCGGTGAACTGACGCCATGTCACATAGGCTCGGCCCAATTGCGCCTGTTTGCGCGACTGTGGCCGATCGGAAAGCAGCCACTCGCGGCGGCTCATCGGCGCTGATTGATGTGCGGGAACCGTCATCGGCTTCGCGTCCTAGGGTCGAGTGTCCGATAAAGAAGATCGGACAGAAGATTGATGCCGATGAAAACCGTGCCGATGACGATGGTGCCACCGAGAACAGCGTTCATGTCGGCATTCTGAAGGGAATTGGTGATGTAGAGTCCGATGCCCGGCCATGAGAACACTGTCTCTGTCAATACCGAACCCTCGAGCAGACCGGCGTAGGAGAGCGCGATGACGGTGACGAGCGGCACTGCGGCGTTGCGCAACGCATGGCCCCAGATCACACGTGTTTCGGACAACCCCTTGGCGCGCGCGGCAACCACATATTCCTGGCTGAGTTCATTGAGCATGAAGCTGCGGGTCATGCGGCTGATGTAGGCAAGCGAGAAGTATCCGAGCAGCGAGGCCGGCAGAATGATGTGGCGGAAGACGTCATAGAAAACGTCCCACTGCCCCTGCATGGCGCTGTCGATTAGATAGAAGCCGGTCACGGGCGTAAAACTGTACTCGAAGACGATGTCGATGCGGCCCGGGAAGGCGACCCATCGCAATTGGGCGTAGAAAATCACCAGCGAGATCAGCGCAAGCCAGAAGATCGGGACGGAGTAACCGATCAGGCCAATCACACGGACAACCTGGTCGGCAATGCTGCCGCGCCGAACAGCAGCAAGCACGCCAAGCGGCACGCCGATGACCGATCCGATAATGGTCCCGAGCGTCGCAAGCTCGATCGTCGCGGGAAACACACGCCTGATGTCGACCATGACGGGATTGGTGGTCAGGACGGAGGTCCCGAAGTCGCCCGACAGGATGCTCTTCAGGTAAATATAGAACTGCTGGTAGAGCGGTAGGTCGAAACCAAGCTCGCGACGAACGCGCTCGACGACGTGCGTGGGCGCACGATCACCGAGGATGGCAAGGACGGGATCGATCGGTACGACGCGGCCGATGAAGAAGGTTACAGCCAGGAGGCCAAGATAAGTCGTGACGGCGGCGACAAGAAATCGCCCGACCGCCTTGGCAATGGGAACGGCACGGCCCCGTTTGGGCCGTGCCTCCATCTTTGTTTCAACGATGCTCACGGATCAATCCTGCCGGATCATTCCTTGCCGATCGGGCCGACATAGTTGGTGTCGAAGCTCGGGCCGAGCTTGAAGTCCTTCAGGCTCTTGCGGGCGCCTGCGACTTCGATCTGCTGGAAGATGACCACGAACGGGCTGTTTGCGAGAAACTTCTTCTGAACGTCCTCGTACATGGCGGCGCGCTTGGCGCCATCACGTTCCAGCAGGGCGGCCTTCGTTTCCTTGTCGAGTTCCGGCGCTTCCCAGGTGTTGCGCCAGGCGAGCGTCTTGACGGTACCGGCATCCGAGTTGTCCGGATTGCTGGTGAACGTATCGGCGTTCGAATTTGGGTCGAAATAGTCCGAACCCCACTGACCGATGTACATGTCGTGGGTGCGCGCGCGGAACTTCGTCAGGGTCTGCTTGCCGTCGCCGGGGATGATCTCCATCTTGACGCCGGCCTGGGCGAGCGACTGCTGCATGGATTCAGCAATACCGGTTACCGGCTGCGTATTGCGGACGTCCATCGTTACCGAGAAGCCGTCCTTCAGGCCGGCCTTCGCAAGCAGTTCCTTGGCCTTGGCGACGTCGAGCTTGTACGGGTTTTCATCGAGCGCGCCGAGCTGGCCCTTCGGCAGGAAGGTCTGGTGGATTTCGCCGATGCCCTTGATGAGCGTCGAGCCGATCGCATCGTAGTCGACGAGATACTTAAAGGCTTCCTGGACCTCAGGCTTCTTCAGGTTCTCGTTCTTGGAATTGAGGCTGACGTAGTAGACAGTGCCCTTCGGCGCGCTGACAGTCGTCAGGTCGGCATTCTTGACGACTGCATCGAGGTCACCGGGCTCTAGGTTGCGCGCGATATCGATATCACCGGCTTCGAGCGCCAGGCGCTGCGCCGAACTTTCCTTCATGAAGCGATAGATAACCCGGTTGAGTTTCGCCTTGTCGCCGTAATAGTTGTCGTTGCGCTCCATCACGACGACTTCATTGGCGCGCCATTCGCGGAGCTTGAAGGCGCCGGAGCCGGCATAGCCGGTCTTCAGCCACTCGTTGCCGAAATCGTTGTCGTACTTGTAGTCGGCGCTCGGCGTCACGGACTTGACGTGATCCACGACCAGCTTCTTGTCGACGACGGATGCCACAGTTGCCGTCAAGCAGTTCAGCACGAAGCTCGGCGCATAGGGCTTGTCGACGGTGAAGACGAACGTGCTTTCATCCGTTGCCTTCGCCTTCTCGGTGACGTTGTCGCCGTTGATGCCGAATTGGGTGATGATGAAGGCCGGGCTCTTGTCGAGTTTGACGGCCCGTTCGAACGACCACGCGACGTCTTCAGCCGTGATCGGGTTGCCGGACGCGAATTTCATGCCGGGCTTCAGCTTGAAGGTATAGGTCAGGCCATCGTCGGAAACCGTCCAGCTCTCAGCAAGGTCACCCTTTACCTTCGAAGTGTCGCTCATATCGAGACGGACGAGCAGGCTGTAGGTGTTGCTCGTGACCTCAGCCGTCGACAGCTCGAATGCTTCGCCCGGATCCATGGTGATGATGTCATCGATGGCGAAGCCTTCGACCAGCGTGTCCTTCGGCGTTTCTGCGAAGGCGACCGGCGCGGCTGCCATCATGATCGAGAGCGCTGCCCCCGCAGAGAGTGCGCGGAAGGTGCGGTTGAATTTGCTGACTATCATGGTTTTGTTCCCCTGTTTTCCATTTCAACACAAAGCAATCGGCAGGCTTAGGCGTCCTGTTCTCCCCACGCCGAAGCCAGAATTCTCAGCCAGTTCCCGCTGGCCAATTTTTCAAGATCTCGGGCACCATAGCCAACGCGCTGGAGGGCAGCAATGAGCTTCTGATTGCCTGCGGCATCCCCTATTTCTTCAGGAATTGTCGCGCCGTCAAAGTCCGAACCGAGCGCCACGCAGTCGATGCCGACGCGCTCGACCAGATAGTCGATATGGCGCACCATATCCCTCAGTGGCGTGTCACCGTCGGAGCGTCCGTCGCTGCGCAGCATCGCAGTCGCGTAGTTTACGCCGACGAGACCGCGGCTTTCTCTGATGGCGTCGAGTTGTTTGTCGGTGAGATTGCGGGCAACCGGTGTCAGTGCATGGGCGTTCGAATGGCTAGCAACGAGCGGCTGATCGGTCGTCTTTGCGACATCCCAAAAGCCTTTCTCGGTGATGTGCGCCAGATCGATCATGATCCCAAGCCTGTTGCATTCGCGCACGAGGGCAAAGCCCGCTTCGGTCAGGCCGGGGGCCGTGTCCGGCGACATCGGGAAAGCGAAAGGCACACCGTGGCCGAAGATATTGTGGCGGCTCCATACTGGGCCGAGTGATCGCAGGCCGGCGGCATGGAACACTTCGAGCGCTGCCAGGTCGGGGCCTATTGCCTCGCAGCCTTCCATGTGCATCACCGCGGCGAAGACGCCGTCGGCCATGGCTTTGCGGATGTCCTTTACCGTGCGGCAAAGACGCCAGGCGCCGGCGCGGTCGAGGCGAAGCGCGATTGCGGCCATCTCCGTCGCGATATTCAGCGACGAAAGCGGCTCGAGCGGCGCGGCAAGGGGAGTCACGTAATGACCGTTCTTGTCGGGATCGGCGAAGACGAGATCGCCGGAAGGAACGTAGATTGCACAAAGGCCACCGGCCAGACCGCCAGCCTTGGCGCGTGGAGCATCGATGTGGCCTAGATCAGTTCCGTTTGAAAATTCAGCGATTGGATCGCCGCCATCCCGTTCATGTGTCCAAAGCCGGAGAAGGACGTCGTTATGGCCGTCGAATACGAATTGCATCTGCGTTCCTGTGTGCCCGAGCGGGCGATATGAAGAGCGCAGAATAGAAAAGCTGGCGGAATACGCTACCCCTTTTTTCAGAATTTTTGCGGTTCGGTAGCAATGGTTAGCGGAAACGAAAAACGGGAGCCGAGGCTCCCGTTCCAGAGTCCTTTTCGTCAGTGCTTCGCGCGTTTCTTTTGCCGGTAAACGTCGATCACGACAGCGGCCACGATGATCAGCCCTTTGACGATCTCCTGGTAATACGCATCAACCCTGAGGAAGGTAAAGCCTGAGGTCATCACGCCGAGGATGATCGTGCCGATAACCGTGCCGGTGATCCGACCGACGCCACCTGTCAGAGACGTGCCCCCGATGACCGTCGCAGCAATCGCGTCCAATTCGTACATGACACCCATGCCTGCTTGCGCGGTTTGAGCGCGGGCTGCGGTGACCACGCCGGCAAGACCTGCCAAGAGACCAGCGATGGCGTAAACCTTGATGAGGTGCGCCTCGATATTGATACCGGAAACGCGCGCTGCCTGAAGATTGGCGCCGATTGCATAGGTGAATTTGCCGTAGCGGGTATAGCGCAGGGCGATATGGAAGATCAGCGCGACGACGAGGAAGACGATCACAGGCCAAATGCCGGTGCCGATGAAATTGAATTGATCGGTGAGCCCCGAAACCGGCTGGCCTTTGGTGTACCACTTCGAAATGCCGCGTGCAGAGACCATCATGCCGAGCGTCGCGATGAACGGTGGGATCTTGGTTCTTGCGATCAGCTGTCCGTTGATGAAACCGGCCGCCAGGCCAATCAGGAGACCTACGCCGATCGGAATGAAGAATGGTAGGTCGGTCAACGACGGATAAAGTGCCCGAGGCCACGTCGACGCCTGCGCGAAGCTCGCCGCGATCATCGCCGTCATGCCAACGACGGAGCCGGACGACAGGTCGATGCCTCCGGTGATGATGACCTGCGTCACGCCCACCGCGATGATGCCAATGACGGAGACCTGGAGGATCATGATCGTCAGGCGCTGCGAATTGAACAGGAAGCTCTGGCCGATAAAGATCCAGCCAAGAACTTCGTAGACAAGCGCAATCCCAATCAGAACGAGGAAAATACTGAGCTCCGGCGGAACGCGTCGTCTGCGCGCCCGCGTTGCGAGTGGGGCTGCCGCCTCAGCTGCGTTGGTATTCATGATATCCTCCCTTCGGTTCCCGGAGCCCGCGCGTCATTGCGCGGCAAGCTCCATCACCTTGATCTGCGTTGCTTCGTCGCGATTGAGAAAACCGGTTACGCGTCCTTCATGCATCACCATGATGCGGTCGCTCATGCCGAGCACTTCTGGCATTTCCGACGAGATCATGATTACTGCCACTCCATTCCTCGCCATCTCCGACACAAGACGATGGATCTCGGCCTTGGCGCCGACATCGATGCCACGTGTCGGCTCGTCGAGAATGAGGATCTTCGGATTGGTAAGCAGCCAGCGACCGATCAGAACCTTCTGCTGGTTGCCACCGGACAGATTCTCCACGCGCTCATCGAGGTTTGGCGTCTTGACGCGAAGCTTCTTGGCCATGTCTTCACAGGTTGCCTCGATCGAGCCCTCCTGCACGAAGCCACCCTTGACGAACTTGTCCTGGAGAACGGCGATCTGCATGTTCTCGAGAACGCTGAGGATCAGCAGACAGCCCGTTTCCTTGCGGTCCTCGGTCAGGAACGCCATGCGGTTCTGGATTGCGACGGTTGGCGATGCGATATCTGTCTTCTTGCCGAAGAGTTCGATGGTGCCCGATGTCGCCGGCGTTACGCCGAACAAGGTCTCGGCGACATTCGATCGACCGGATCCCACAAGTCCGGCAACGCCGAGGATCTCGCCGGATCGTACGTCAAAGGAGACGTCGCGGAAAACATCGTTCAGCGAGAGGTTCTTGACCGAAAGGACGACGTCGCCGATCGGCACCTCCTCCTTCGGGAACATTTGTGTGATCTCGCGACCGACCATCATGCGGATGATGTCGTCGCGGGTGACGTCTGTCGACGCATGGGTGCCGATGTAGCGCCCGTCGCGGAACACCGAAAACTCGTCGGCAATCTCGAACAGCTCGTTCATCTTGTGCGTGATGTAGACGATGCCGATGCCTTGAGCGCGAAGGTCGCGAATGATCCTGAAAAGATGCTCGACCTCACGCTCGGTCAGTGCCGATGTCGGCTCGTCCATAATCAGAACGTCGGAATTGTAGGAAACCGCCTTGGCAATTTCGACCATCTGCCTGTTGGCAACCGAAAGATCGCGAACCTGGATCTCCGGGTCGATATCGATATTCAGCCGTCGAAACAGCTCGTCCGTCTGGCGGAACATTGCTGCGTGATCAACAAAGCCGAACTTGTTCTTCGGCTCGCGCCGGATCCAGATGTTCTCGGCAACGGTCATGAAGGGCATCAGGTTCAGCTCCTGATGGATCATCGCGATGCCATTTTCCAGCGCATCGAGCGGTGATTTCAGCTGAATCTCGACGCCTTTGAGGCGTACTTCGCCCTTGTCTGGGATGTATATGCCAGCGAGGATTTTCATCAGGGTCGACTTGCCCGCGCCATTCTCGCCCATCAAGGCGTGCACGGTACCGCGCTTCAGCCGGAACTGAACGTCATCAAGCGCGATGACGCCGGGGAATTCCTTGCGTACGCCTTCGGCGCTCAGCAGGTATTCCGCATTCGGAACAACGCCGCTTTGACGCACTGCGGCCATGGTAGACGGGCTGACAACCATCTCATTTCCTCCCGGACACGGACTGAAGGAAGGGATGCGGACCATGCCCGCATCCCGATTCTCTGAACGTTAGTTCTTCGCGACGAAGTCCTTGACGTTCTCAGGCGTGACGAGTTGGAAAGGAATATAGACCTTCTTTTCCACCTTTTCGCCCTTAGCCAGCTTCAGAGCTGCATCGAGCGCACCCTTGCCCTGACCTGCTGCATCCTGGAAGACCGTCACGTCGAGGTCGCCTGCCTGCATGGCGGCGAGTGCGTCCTGGGTGGCGTCAACACCGCCGATGACGATCTTGCTGAGATCCTTACCGGCTGCCTTGAGTGCCTGGATGGCGCCGATTGCCATTTCGTCATTGTTCGAGATGACAGCATCGAACTCGAGACCGCTGGAAAGCCAGTTGGTCATAAGGTCGGAACCTTGGGTACGGGACCAGTTAGCCGTCTGCTCTTCAATGATCTGGATGCCCTTGCACTCATCGGTCGCCACGACATCGTGGACGTCCTTGGTACGCATGCGCGCAGCCTGGTTGGAGAGTTCACCCATCATTACAACGGCCTTGCCCTTGCCACCGAGCAGCCGGCAAACTTCCTTGGCTTCGAGGGTGCCGGACTCCTGCTCATTCGAAGCAACGAAAGCCTGCTTGTCCGGAAGAGCGTCAACGTTGACCGGCTCGCGGTTTACGTAGACGAGTGGAATGCCGGCTTCGGCTGCGATCTTCGACATCGCCGCCGTAGCGTCGGTATCAACCGGGTTGACGACGATCGCGTCGACCTTGGACGCAATGAAGTTCTGGATCTGGCTCTGCTGCTTGGCCACGTCGTTCTGCGCGTCTTCAACCTGCAGTGTCACGCCGTTCATGGTCTTGGCGTAGTCCTGCATGCCGTTGCGTAGAACGGTCAGGAAGTTGTCGTCGAAGAGCGCCATAGAGACGCCGACCGTTTCAGCGTGAGCGGCCGTCGACAGGACGAGCGCCATGGCAGTGCCCAGGATAAATTTCTTCATTTTCTTTCCTCCACAAAGCGGTGTCCGGCTGCACCCTCCTCACGCCGGAGCTCCGGGCCATGCCCGAAAGCCAGTATATGTTCGTTGGGCCATCTCCCGTTGGCAGTCCGTCAAGAAACGGAACAAACGAACCGTAAAATGTGTATCACGGAATATTCATTCCATTTTCTGATAAAGGCGTCAAGTCCATTTCAATGATGGGTCCCGGACCGACCGCGAAAATCGCGCGAAGACACCTTGGCTGGCGCTGAAAAGCGTTCCCGCGCGAACTATATGCGCCAGCGGCAGCAGGTCGCTGCCTACCATGGAGAAACCGATGCCTATTTCGATGTACCGATTGACAGTTCCCGTCTTCCAGCACGGTCTTGAAAGCTTGAAGACCTATCTCGACAAAGCCGAGAACTTCGCGAAAGAAAGAGGGATCGATGGCGCGGATCTCGTTGCCGCGCGGTTGACTTCGGACATGTTGCCGTTCTCGGGTCAGTATCAGCGCGCGACCGATAGCGCCAAACTGGCGATCGCGCGGCTGACCGGCAGCGATGCGCCCAAATTTGAGGACAACGAGGCGACGATCGCCGAGTTGCGTGAGCGTGTTGCCAAGACGGAAGCCTATCTCGCTACCGTCGCGCCGGCCACGCTCGAGGGGACGGAAACGCGGGAAGTCACTCTGTCGCCAGGGGGCAATAAGCTCACGTTCCGCGGCGACGAATACGTGTTGACCTTTGCACTGCCGAACTTCTTCTTCCACCTTGCAACGGCTCACGCGATCCTGCGCAACCAGGGCGTACCCGTCGGCAAGATGGATTACCTCGGACGCCTCGGCGGATAGGTCGGAGGGCCATCGCGCCTAACTCGTTTCGTGCCGACTAGGCCTTGCCTTCAGCGTTGCCGTGCATCAGGAGCGGCCACGCACGTCAATCATCGCGCCGACTGAGCGCGGTGATTGACGTAACGTCTTCGACCGATCATGGATGCATTTCAGTGCTGATTTGATTTCGCGTGCCAGTTCCACGCCGACCGAATGATCTGAGATAGATCGTACTGCGGCGCCCAGCCGAGAATTTCCCGCGCCTTGTCATTGTTGGCAACGAGCGTGTGCGAGTCGCCTTCACGACGACCGACATATTCCACCGGAAACGGCCGCTCCGAGACGCGCTCGATTGTGCCAAGAAGCTCCTTAACAGTCGTTCCCGTGCCGGTGCCGAGATTGAGGGCAACCGACTCCCCGCCCCGAAGCAGATGTTCCACGGCACGAACGTGGGCGTCGGCGAGATCGAGGACGTGGATGTAGTCGCGGACGCAGGTGCCGTCACGCGTCTCGTAATCGGTGCCGAAGACCTTGAAGCCTTCACGGCGACCCAGTGCGGCGTCGATCGCCAGCGGTATGGCGTGGGTTTCAGGCTGGTGCCACTCGCCGATCCGACCCTCGAAATCGGCGCCGGCTGCGTTGAAGTAGCGAAGCACGACCGATCGAAAGCCCGTGTACTTGTCATAGTCGGCAAGCGCCTGCTCGACGATGTATTTCGTGCGGCCGTAGGGATTGATCGGCACCTGGCGATGCGTCTCGTCCAGCGGTACACTCTGCGGCAGGCCATAGGTTGCGCAGGTTGACGAGAACACGAACGCTTTCACGCCAGCAGCCTGGGCGGCTGCCAAAAGGGTCAATGTGCCGATGACGTTGTTTTCGTAAAAGGCTACCGGATCCTTGACCGATTCACCGACCTCGATAAGGGCGGCAAAGTGCAGGATGGCTGCTGGTTTGTGCTTGGCAAGGACCTCGTCGAGACGGGCTCGATCCCGGATGTCCCCTTCCTCTGCGGGTCCCCATTTCACAAATTCGCGATGACCGTTGGAGAAATTGTCGAAAACGACCGGTTTGAAGCCCTTGTTCGCAAGATCGAGACACGTGTGCGAGCCAATATACCCAGCGCCGCCCACGACCAGAACCGTTTCACCTGCCATGCACCACCTTTAATTCTCGTTTCGATGGAGAGGAGACTTAGGACAGGTCGATGGCAAGAAAAAGAAAGAAACGACCGGCGAGCGGCGAGGGCATCATTTTGTCAGCGATGGCATTAGCAAATTGATTGATCGAAGCTTTTCGGCCGGATTGACTGTCCGCCGGCTTAGTGGCGGCGCGGATTTCTCAATAGTTCTCTGCATCAAAACTTCAGACGCTTAAGCAACCTGATGCATCTCTAAAGACATATGCCGCTCCAGCTTAAATAGAATTGACTTATGTTCCTTTCTTCTGCGAAACATTGTCTCTCTCGGGGGGGCTGTTGATGCATCGGAAGGCGCGGTGCCATGAATTCATCGGTCAGAAAATTCATATTCCATGATCTTCAAGCGATTGAAGGATACATTGATCCGCCGGACGCGCTGGTCTTTCTTGCTATTTTGCGCTCCCAGCAATCAGCTTCCCTGCAAGGCGGCTTGGCCGAGATAGGTGTTTACTACGGCCGATCCTACTTCCTCCTGCGAAAGATCTGCGGAGACAGAGAGAAGATCGTGGCTATCGATCCGTTCGACATCGTCAAACCGGATCATAGTCTTACGCAGTATGAACGTTTTGCGGCGGGTGGCCGCCAACTCGGGCTTTCCGTAGATGAAGAGCGTGTCATCAAGAGCGATAGCACGCTGCTTCGGCCTGCGGACGTGATCGAGCGGGCCGGCCTGATTCGCTTCTTCAGCATCGATGGTGGCCACATGCTGCCCCATGTCGAGGCTGATAGCCGCCTGGCCGCCGCGTCGCTTGCCGAGCATGGCATCATCGTTTTCGACGACACGTTCAATCCGGCCTGGCCCGAGGTTACTGCTGGCGTGACCGACTTCCTGCGTGAAGAGGCCGGTCGCTATTCCGTCTTCTGCCTGACGAAATACAAGACTTACGTTTGCCGTCGGCCGTTCCATGAATTTTACGCGCAGACGATCAAGACTTCGCCCGAGCTAAAGACGTTCGATCACATTGAAACCGAGTTTCTGGGTTCTACGGCAATCCGACTGCACAATCCGATGCGCCGCCGCATCGCCTACGAAGTGATGGTGGGGCTCGGTATGCGAGCGTGGTCTGAGCGCGCGTACCGATGAACCGACTTAGGCCGGCGGCGGATCGGCTTCTTTCAACCTGTATCCGACACCGGTTTCTGTCGTGATGTATTGTGGCTGATCAGGGCTCTGTTCGATCTTCTGGCGCAGCTGGCGAACGTAGACGCGCAGATACTGGACATCGGCGGCGGGCCCCCAGATCTGCTTCAGCAGGAACTGGTGCGTCAGGACCTTTCCGGCATGCTGGGCAAGGACCCTCAGGATGTCGTATTCCTTCGGCGAGAGTTTGATTTCCCGGCCGTCGATCTTGACGATGCGCTTGACGAGATCGATGGACAGGCCGCCGGCCTGGAAGATCGCCCGCTCACCCTGCTGTTGTAGACGGTGGCGCAAGGCGACGCGTAGCCGGGCGCCGAGTTCGTTCATGCCAAACGGCTTCGTCAGATAATCATCTGCACCCGCTTCGAGGGCATTGACGATGCCGGTTTCATCTGTGCGGCTGGAAAGGATGACGATTGGCAGGGTGAGGCCCGCGTCTCGCCATTCCTGCAATAGTTCGTGGCCCGATTTGTCTGGCAGACCAAGGTCGAGCACAATCAGATCCGGCGGATCGTCTTTTGCCGATTGCAGGGCCGTCGCGCCGTTCGGCGCCTCGTTCACTTCGTAACCCTGTGCGGTTAAACCGACGCGAAGCAGCTTGCGGATCGGGGGTTCGTCGTCGACGACGAGAATTTTTACGGCTGAACCGGTCATTTGAGCTCATCCAATTTCGGAATTTCAGTTGGTCTCGGAAGACGGATTGTGAAGACGGCGCCAGAGCGATCGTTCCGGTTTCCGGCCGTTATCGTGCCGCCCATGGCCTCGACAAAACCTCGACAGATGGACAAGCCGAGGCCGGTTCCGGCGCGAACCTGGTCGCCTTTGCGCACGCGATAGAAAGTATCGAAGACCCGATCCACGTCTGCCGGCGGAATACCCGGCCCCTCGTCCAAGACCTGAATCATGACACTGTATGCGTCGGCCCAGGCTTCAATGCGGATCGATGACCCTTCCGGGGCATATTTGGCAGCATTGTCGAACAGGTTGAAAAGTACCTGCTCGAACAGCACGGGATCAACGCGGACCATAGGCAGGTCGGCGGGTATTCTTATCGCCGTCTGGTGGTGTGCGAGAATTTTCTCGGCACGGCGCAGGGCGCTTCCGGCAATGTCGCCGGGATAGTGCAGCGCGTAGTTCGGTTCCATTGCGCCGGATTCGATTTTCGTCATGTCGAGGAGGTTGGCGATAAAGCGGTTCAGCCGTTCCGATTCATCGATGACGGTCGACAGAAGATCGACACGATCTTCCGGAGGCATGGAATCGAGATAATCACGCAACGTGCCTGCCGCGCCAAGGATCGCGGCCAGCGGTGTCTTCAGGTCGTGTGAGATCGACGTCAGGAGGGCCGAGCGCAAGCGATCGGCTTCGGCGGCGAGTTTTGCGCGATCAACGTCTGCCACGAGTTGAATGCGTTCAATCGCAAGAGCGGCCTGGTCCGCCAGCGCGTCGAGAAGACGCTGTTGCTCAGGTGTCAGCAACGGCCCGTCTCGCCGGTCATTGTCCAGGCCGATCACGCCGACGGCCGCGCGTCCGGTTCGCAGCGGCACGTAGAGACGCTTGGCACCGGGCAGAGTGTCTGCACCGCGGCCGGCGGCGTGGTTGTGCTCCCACGCCCACCGGGCGGCGGCAATATCTGCCTCATCGAGGGTGTCGTCCGGCGGGTAGCCGGCTTTGACGGCAATGGTGCCTCCTTCCGGCAGCAGCAGAACGACTCGGACCTTGAGCATCGAGGCGAGCTGGAATGCCGTGGCCCAGAGAACGTCGTCCAGTGTGCCGGTGCCGGCCAGCTTCTTCGAGAAGAGGTAGAGGTCTTCCGTCGTTCTGGCGCGCTGTCGGGCAGCCGCGGCCTGGCGTTGAACCGTTGCCGTCAGATTGCTCGCGATAACGGCAACGCCCAGGAAGAAGAACAACGCCAGCACGCTTTCCGGATCATTGATCGTCAGCGTATAACGGGGCGGCAGGAAGAAGAAATTGAAGGATAGCGCGCTGAGGACGCAGGTGTAGAGCGCCGGACGTAGCCCGTGAATGACGGCCGCGGTGAGGACTGCCATCAGGAACACGAGGGCAAGGTTGCGGACGTCAAGAACCTGATCAAGCACAACGCCTGCGATGAGCGCGATCGCCACATAGGCTGTGGCGGAGACGTATGGCTGGATATTGAAGGCAGGGGACGACGGAGCGGCTTTCACACCGCGTGCAGACGTTCCATCCTTCTCGCTGCCGGAAATGACGTGGACGCTAATGTTGCCCGATGTTCGGATCAGATCGTCGGCAATGGAGCGGTGAAGCCAGTCCCGCCAGGTCGGCTTGCTTGGAGCGCCGATGACGATGTGAGTCACATTGTTGGCGGCGGCGTGACGGACCAGCTCTTCCGACACCTCGCGACCGGGAATGGTGAGGGCCTCGCCGCCGAGCTGTTCGGCTAGGCGCAGCGTTGCCGCAATCGTGTCGCGGTCGGCCTCGGTCAGGCTGATCGATTGATTGGTCTCGATATAGACGGCCGCCCACGGTGCGCGCAGCCGGGAGGCCATTCGGGACGCGTAGCGTACCAGCGAAGCTGAGCGCGCATGCTGATCGATGGATACAAGCACCCTTTCGCCGGCGGCCCAAGGGCCAGCGATGGCGTGTGCCTGCATGTGGGTCAGAAGCTGGTCGTCCACGCGCTGTGCGGTTTTGCGCAACGCGAGTTCGCGGAGCGCGGTGAGGTTTCCGGCGGTGAAATAATTCGTGAGGGCTTTTTCGGCGGTCTTTGGGACATAGACCTTGCCGTCGTGCAGCCGCTTGATCAGGTCTTCCGGCGTGAGATCGATGATCTCGACGTCATCGGCCATATCGATGACAGAGTCTGGCACTGTCTCGCGTACGCGGATGCGCGTGATCTGCGAGACGACGTCATTCAGGCTTTCAACGTGTTGGATGTTCAGCGTCGTATAGACGTCGATGCCGCGATCGAGCAGCTCCTTGACGTCGAGATAGCGTTTCGGATGCCGACTGCCTTCGGCGTTGGTATGGGCGAGTTCGTCGACCAGAACAAGAGAGGGTCTGCGCGCAAGAATAGCATCGATATCCATTTCCTCGAGAGGACGCCCCTTGTAGTCAATCTTGACGCGGGGAATGACTTCGAAGCCGTTGACGAGCGCCTGCGTTTCCTTGCGTCCGTGAGTCTCGACGATGCCGATGACCACGTCGACGCCATCGGACATCTTGGCGCGGCCCGATTCCAGCATCTCATAAGTCTTGCCTACGCCGGGCGCGGCGCCGAGGAAGATCTTCAGTCGGCCGCGGGTCTCCTGACGCGCTTTCTCGAGCAGCGCATCGGGCGAGGGCCTTCCAACCGTGTCGCGGTTGTCTTCCGGCATGCGTTTTATCTTTCCTTGACGAGCAAGCCCCGGGTGCACATAGGCGCCCGGGGCTTTTGACCTTACTCAGACATAGAAGCATCAAGGGACTGGTTCAATGCCAGCACATTGACGGTCGCTTCGCCGAGAATCCCTAGTTCAGGGTGCTCGACGGCGGCATCGACAATCGTCTTGAGCTTGCTCTCATCGATCCCACGTGCCTTGGCGACGCGTGGTATCTGGAAGTAGGCGGCTTCCGGCGAGATGTGCGGATCGAGGCCGCTGCCGGAGGCGGTCACGAGATCGATCGGAACCTCCGCATTCGGGTTGGTCGCTTTTGCCGCCTCGTAGTCAGTCTTTACGCGATCAAGCAGCTTCTGGCTCGTCGGGCCAAGGTTCGAGCCCGAAGACGCGGCGGCGTTGTATCCATCGCCTGCGGCCGAGGGACGGCCGTGGAAATATTTGTCGCTGGTGAACGCCTGGCCGATCAGTGTTGATCCGATCACCTTGCCGTCCTTTTCGATCAGGCTGCCATTTGCTTGCGCCGGGAAGAGTGCCTGCGCGGCGCCGGTCATGGCGAGCGGGTAAAGCAGGCCAGTGATTGCTGTGGTGGCAATGATCATGACGATTGCCGGACGAAGTTCTTTCAACATGATGTCAACTCCTTAGGCGAGACCGATGGCCGTAATGACCATGTCGATCGCCTTGATGCCGATGAAGGGGACGATGATGCCGCCGACACCGTAGATAAGCAGGTTGCGGGACAACAGCGCGCCGGCGCCGATCGCGCGATATTTCACGCCTTTGAGCGAGAGCGGGATCAGCGCGACGATGATCAGCGCGTTGAAGATGATCGCCGACAGGATGGCGCTTTGCGGCGTGGCGAGGCCCATGATGTTCAGCACACCAAGCTGCGGGTAGAAGGCCAGGAACATCGCCGGAATGATTGCGAAGTACTTGGCGATGTCGTTGGCGATGGAGAAGGTCGTCAGCGCACCGCGCGTCATCAGCAGCTGTTTGCCGATTTCGACGATTTCGATGAGCTTGGTCGGATCGCTGTCGAGGTCGACCATGTTGCCGGCTTCGCGGGCCGCGACCGTGCCGGTGTTCATGGCAACGCCGACGTCGGCCTGGGCAAGGGCAGGGGCATCGTTCGTGCCATCGCCGCACATTGCGACCAGCTTGCCCTTGGCCTGCTCCTCGCGGATCAGCGACAGCTTGTTCTCAGGCGTGGCTTGGGCAAGGAAGTCGTCGACGCCTGCCTCAGCGGCAATAGCGGCAGCAGTCATGGGATTGTCACCGGTGATCATCACCGTGCGGATGCCCATCCGCCGCAATTCGGTGAAGCGCTCGCGAATCCCGCCCTTGACGATGTCCTTCAGCTGGACGATGCCGAGAAGGCGTCCGTCGCGAGCAACAGCCAGCGGGGTGCCGCCTTGCTTGGCGATCTCATCGGCGATTGCCTGCAGTTCCCGCACGACCTCGGGGTTGCTGCGAATGGCGACGGCCGCATTGCCGGAAACCGGCGCTGGTGCGGCGCCCACGTAGGCAAGCACGGCATCCACCGCGCCTTTGCGGATGGACGAGCCCTCGACATCGACGCCGCTCATGCGCGTCTGGGCAGTAAAGGGCACGAAGGTCGCCTTCAGGCTCGTCATATCGCGACCGCGGATACCGTACTTTTCCTTGGCGAGCACGACGATCGAGCGGCCTTCCGGTGTTTCGTCGGCCAGCGAAGCAAGCTGCGCCGCATCGGCGAGGTCCTGTTCGGTGACGCCGCGGACCGGGCGGAATGTTGTCGCCTGGCGGTTGCCGAGAGTGATCGTTCCGGTCTTGTCAAGCAGCAGTGTGTCGACGTCACCGGCTGCTTCGACGGCACGGCCGGACATGGCAAGTACGTTGAAGCGCACGAGACGGTCCATGCCGGCAATGCCGATCGCCGAGAGAAGGGCGCCGATTGTGGTCGGGATCAGGGTCACGAAGAGAGCGACGAGGATGATGATCGGAATAGAGCCGCCAGCGTAGCTTGCAAAGCTCGGGATCGTGGCGGTGGCCAGAACGAAGATCAGCGTCATGCCCGCGAGCAAAATGTTGAGCGCGATCTCATTGGGGGTTTTCTGACGTTCCGCGCCTTCGACGAGCGAAATCATGCGATCGAGGAAGGTATGGCCCGCCGCAGCGCTGATACGGACACGAATCCAATCCGACAACACCTGTGTGCCACCGGTAACGGCCGAACGGTCGCCGCCGGACTCGCGAATGACCGGAGCCGATTCGCCGGTGATGGCAGCTTCGTTGACGGATGCGACACCCTCGATGACTTCGCCATCAGAGGGAATGATATCGCCAGCCTCGACGAGGACGAGGTCGCCCACCTTCAGGCTCGTGCCCGGGACCAGGCGATAGCCGGTGCCGTTATTGGCCGTCAGGAGCTTTGCCTGGGTTTCGGTGCGGGCCTTGCGCAGAGAGTCCGCCTGTGCCTTACCGCGGCCCTCGGCGACGGCTTCGGCGAAGTTGGCAAAAAGCACGGTGAACCAGAGCCAGAGGTTGATCTGGAACGAGAAGCCGAGATTTCCGCCGCCGCTGACGAGATCGCGGACGAACAGGATCGTCGTTAGCGCCGAAACCGTCGCCACGACGAACATCACGGGATTTTTGGCAAGGGTGCGTGGGTTCAGCTTCTTGAAGGCGGCGCCCACGGCCGGAATGAGAATGCGAGAATCCATGATGCTCGCTGATTTTGCCTGGCTCATAAGAGACTCCAGCTTGAAAGAGTAAGGCGACCGTTGTGGCGATCAGCCGTGTAGGATCCGAAAAACCGCGACGATGACGAGGAGCCCGGCGAGCATCACCAGAATGATGTCGGAGGCGCGGGTCATGCGCTGGCTGTCACGTCCCGGCGAACCGGGACGTGCGTTGAAGGATTTGCGAAGCTTGTGACGAAGGATCATTGCGTCCACCTCAGAAGGTCTGGCCGGCGATCATGACCAGGTGCTCGACGACCGGGCCAAGCGCCAGCGCCGGGAAGAAGGTCAGGCCGCCGACGATCAGGATCGTGCCGGTCAGAAGGCCCACGAAGAGCAAGCCATCTGTCGGAAACGTGCCTGCCGAGGCGGGGACGGTCTTCTTGGCGACCAGGGAGCCGGCGATTGCGAGCGCCGGGACGATTACAAGGAAGCGGCCCATCAGCATGCCGAGGCCGAGCGTGATGTTGTACCAAGGTGTGTTGCCGGTCAGCCCGCCGAAGGCCGAGCCGTTGTTGGCGGCGGCCGAGGTATAGGCATACAGAATCTCCGAGAAGCCGTGCGGACCTGCCGTGCCGATCGAGGCAACGGCCGACGGCAAAACGCTCGATATCGCGGTGAAGACAAGCATGGCGAGCGGCAGGCAAAGGATGGCAAGCACCGCCATCTTCATCTCCTTGGCTTCGATCTTCTTGCCAAGATATTCCGGCGTACGGCCGACCATCAGGCCAGCCACGAAGATCGCGATGATGATGAAGAGCAGGATGCCGTAGAAGCCAGCCCCAACGCCGCCGACGATGACTTCGCCAAGCTGCATGTTGATGAGCGGGATCAAGCCGCCGAGCGCAGTGAAGCTGCCGTGCATCGCGTTAACCGCACCGCATGAGGCAGCCGTCGTTATGACCGCGAAGAGCGAGGATATGGCGACGCCGAAGCGAACTTCCTTGCCTTCCATGTTGCCGCCTTGCAGGCCAAAGGCATGCATCAGCGGATTGCCGGCGGCTTCTGCCCAGTAGGTAACAGCCACGCCGGCGATGAACAGGATGCCCATGGTGGCGAGGATCGCCCAGCCCTGGCGCTGGTTGCCGACCATGCGGCCGAAGACGTTGGTGAAGGCGGCGCCGATTGCGAAGATCGATACCATCTGGATCATGTTCGAGATGTTGTCGGGGTTCTCGAACGGATGCGCCGAGTTGACGTTGAAGAAGCCGCCGCCGTTGGTGCCGAGCATCTTGATGGCAAGCTGCGAGGCGACAGGGCCGAGAGCGATCGTCTGCTTGGCGCCCTCGAGGGTCATCGCGTCGACATAGGGACCGAGGGTTTGCGGCACGCCAAGATAGACATAGACCAGCGTCAGCACGATGCAGATCGGCAGGAGGACGTAGAGTGTGCTACGTACCATGTCGACCCAGAAATTGCCGATTACCTTGCCGGATGCGCGCGAAAATGCGCGGATCAGGCCGATGGCGATCGCCATGCCGGTGGCCGCAGATACGAAGTTCTGCACGGTCAGGCCCGCCATCTGCGTGAGATAGGACATCGTGCTTTCGCCGCCGTAGTTCTGCCAGTTGGTATTGGCGACGAAGCTTGTTGCAGTGTTGAAAGAGAGTTCGGGGCCGACGGCAGCCATTCCAGCTGGATTCAGCGGCAAGACGTCCTGCATGCGCAGCAGCGCATAGAGGACGAGCGTGCCGAGCAGGTTGAACATCAGCATGGCGAAGGCGTACGACGTCCAATGCTGTTCTTCGCGTTCGCTGGTGCCGGCCAGCGCGTAAAGTCCCCGCTCTATTGGAACGAGGACCGGTGAGAGAAACGTGCGTTCGCCATTGAAGACGCGCGTCATGTAACCGCCGAGCGGTTTGACGAGCACGATGAGGATTCCGCAGAACAGCAGAATCTGAAGCCATCCGTTGAGGGTCATGGGAGGTAACTTTCAATACCCGATTGGTTCCACCTGTTGCGCGATGGGAGAGGCACGCGATGCTAGAAGCGTTCGGGGCGAATGAGAGCGTAGGTGAGGTATACCGTGAGGAACACGGTGACGGCACCGCTGAGAATATAGTCGAGGATCATGGCGCTTCCTCCGGTCAGAGCCGGTCGCAGGCTTTGGTGTAGGCAAAGCACAGAGCGAAAAATACGATTGCTGTGGCGAGTAGAACTATGTCCATCATCGATCTTGACTCCTGTTGTTCTTCTGGAGTCAGACAAGACAAAGGGCGCCACCCACCGGATGGCACCTTTCATGCTTTCTGGCGTGGAGATGATCCCTTGGATCTCTCGGACATTAATATGCGGCTGAAGCGCATAAGCGTTCGAGATTGGCGGCGGGCCGCGGATATAAAAATCTTATAAATACGGGAAAGAAAAATGCCTCGCCGAAGCGAGGCTAGTCCTAGGCCGCTTCGGGGAAAAGAAGAAGCGGCGCCGTTGTTCTATTGCCCGGCCGCACGGCTGCAAAGCGCACTTTCCGGCTTTTCGGTACGCTTGAAGACGAATGAGCAGATCTCATCAGCGACCAGCCTTCAGGCTTCGAACGATATTTCTGCCTCGCCGCAATGCTGTGAAGGCGGCGCCGATCGCGATCAGCCAGAGGCCTGCCTGCAAGACTTGATTGTGCCCGTTCCACAGCGGCTCGAGGATAGAGAGAACCGCCGCGGCCGTAATCGTCGCCATTCGGTGCTGCTTTGCCATCGGGCCTGAGAAGTCGCTCGGCGTCCCCGTTGCTCGTCCGAGCTCGCGAACATAGGCGGTCAACACCGCAAAGGCGGCTGCTGCCCAACCGAGGCCAGGGGATCCAACGCCATACCCCACGCCGACCAGGATCATGATATCGGCGATGCGGTCCGGGAATTCGTTCCAGAATGGTCCGTCAGAAGCGCCTTTGCCGCCTTCGACGGCAACCATGCCATCGAAGAGGTTGCACAGCAGCCGTAATTGGCAGAAGGCGGCCGCGAGAACGAGGACGACGACCCGGATCCATCCGATCTCAAATCCGGCAAGGCAAAAGGAGCCGCCGGCCAGCGCCGCCGCGATCATGCTCGCCTGCGAAATCTGGTTCGGCATGATCGACCGTGACGCTAGCCACTGCGCAATGCGCTTTGCCCATTGCGTGTCTCTGCTTGCCAGCGGCCGCCGATCGCCCGTTTCCGTCATGCCCCAATCCCCTTTTGGTAGAGAAAGTAGTTGTAGATGGCCGCATAGCTCGTCGAAACGGCCAGTGGCACCGCTATGGTCTTCAGGATTTCCGGCGTGCCGCTCAAGGCATGGATCGAGATCAGCACGCCAGTCGAGGCGAGGCATGCAATCAATGGCGGCGCCCAGAGCCTGGCGCGCCCCTTAAACTGCTTCGAGAGCCACTCGATCACGGTCTTGAGAAACAAGGTAAGACAGGCTGAGAGTCCGCCTTGTACAAAGCCGGCCAGCAGGGCCTGTTGCAGCGGATGGTTACCGTTGGCGAGGACCGCCCAGCCGCCCATGGCGACGAATGCGAAGAGTACGTGAGTCACACTGCTTTGGGCCAGGCGACGTGCCAACGCCATCATGTGGTCGACCACCAGTAGCGAACGATGTGAAAGAAGATCGGTGCGGAAAAGACCACGGAGTCGAGCCGGTCGATCAATCCGCCATGACCTTCGATCAGGTGGCCCCAATCCTTGACGCCGCGATCTCGCTTGATGGCTGACATGACGAGGCCGCCGAAGAACCCCATCATCGTGATAACGAAAGCCATGACCCCGGCTTGAAATGGCGTAAATGGCGTAATCCACCACAAGGCAGCACCGATCAATGTGGCGCTGGCCACGCCGCCGACAAAGCCTTCCACGGTCTTCGAAGGGGACAGGCTTGGCGCGATCTTCGTTCGGCCGAACAGCTTGCCCCAGACATATTGCAGGACATCGCTGAGCTGCACGATGATCACCAGGAAGGCGATCAGAAGAACGTTGCGCCCTTCGTAGCCCGGGATCGTCAAGGTCAGCAGCGCCGGAACGTGGGAGGCGCAGAAAACGCAGATCATCAACGCCCATTGAACTTCGGCGATGCGGATGAGGAAGCGTTCGGTATCGCCACGCAGGACGGAGATGATCGGCATCAAAAGGAATGCGTAGACCGGGATGAAGATCGAGAAGATGCCGTATTGTCTCTCCCACAACAGCCAATACTGAAGCGGTAGGACGATGAAGAAAGCGGCCGCGAGGGCCCAGTGGTCGGCGCGCTTGGTGTCGGTCAGGGTGATGAACTCGCGTAGCGCCGCGAAAGAGCAAAAGCCAAACAGCAGCAGCACGCCAATCCTACCGGCAAGAAAGGCGAGGCCTATCAGGATGACCATGATCCACCACGCCTTGATGCGTGCATTCAGATTCTCGATCGCGGCATTCGACTGACCGGCCGGCAGTCGCCGCTGCAACAGGTAGCCGATGGTCGAGGAAACGATGAGGAGCGTGAAAATGCCGAGGACGAGCGTCCACAGATCGGAGTTCGCTGCGTTCATTCTTTGCCGCCTGGGTGCGTTGGTGACAGATCGAGCAGTGCCGTACGCGCCCTGCCCAGGAAGGTCTCTTTATTCTCGCCGGCTTCAAGTTGTATGGCGTTGCCGAAGGTCACCGTGCAGATCAAGGGGATCGGGACAATCTCACCCTTGGGCATGACGCGATTGAGATTGTTGATCCAGACCGGCACGAGCTGAATGTCCGGTCGGGCCGAGGCAAGATGGAAAAGACCGCTTTTGAACGGCAATAGCTGCGCATCCGTCTGGTTGCGTGTGCCTTCGGGAAAGAGAATCAACGACGCGCCGGAATCAATGACCTCCGCCATGACTTCAATCGGATCACGTGTGCGCCTCTCGCGATCCCGCTCGATAAGCACAGCGTCAAAGACATCGCGGCCGATGAAGCGGTTGAACGACGACTTTAGCCAATACTCCGCGCCGGCAACGGGGCGTGTTCGCCGCCGCAAGCTTGGCGGCAGGACGGTCCAGACAAGAATGAAATCGCCATGACTGGAGTGGTTGGCGAAATAAACACACTGTCCGTCGGGAATACCGTCATTCGACCAGATGGCGCGTACGGCCGTTATTGCACGCGCGAATACCACGATGGCCGCCGCGACAGGCTTCGCGATTATCCTCCTCACCGATTTCCAGCCCCCCGCTGCACCGACAAAGCAGTCTGCAAAACCTAGCGACATTTTTGGCTATCCGGAAGTCCTGCCTATGGCGGAAGTGATTGGGGGCTTAATACTCCCATATCCACCCTTCAACTGGAGCTGGCATGATGTGCGACGAACCGAACGGGTGACTTTGTCGAGTATGAAAAGGAAAGCGTTAACCATGGTCAGCTAGGAATGAGTCGGACGCAACGGAATGAGTCGATGACAGTACAGTCAAACAAAACTCTGCAAGCAATGACGACGAGCGAGATCGTGCTTTTCCCGGTCGCTTCGCGCGCCGGTGACATCGAACGGTGCGCGGCCGAACTGGATCGCCGCCATGGCGAGGAAGCAGTCACCTTCTGGAAGACCGAGTGCCGCCGGCTCGCCGCTGAGCTGACGTCGTTTGGCTGCTCCGACGACGAGGTCCGTAACCAGGTCATGACATTCCAAGCCGAGGTCCAGGCTGAGCTGGTTCGCCGGCATCAAGTGCGGGCAATTGCCGAAAGCCGCAGTGGCCGCGCCATCAAGCGCTGACCGCATCACGATCGGTTCCAGCCGCATTTGGGCTGCCGCTTTGTCGGACAACCCTTGCGGTTGAACGCGTCGTCCCGACGACAAAATCTTTCCAAATTATGCGCGAGATGAACCGTCTTGGTTCAGAAATTCCGCGCGCCCGGTGCTAGCATCCCTTCGTTCTCGCGCGAATCTGTACAGATCCTGCGCGTATTCAGGTCGTTGCCTATCTCGGGAGGAAGGGCATATGCCGGCGGCAGATCTATCGGATATTCGCGGGAGCAAGCTGGCGGTCAGAATTGTCTGGCCGATCGGAAATGCTTGCCATTTTTGCGTTCTTCAACGAAATTTATAGGGCCGACCGGCAGTGGAGGAGCTGCCGACCAGATACGCGCGTGAAAACAATGACGGGAAAATAACGACACACGCATGCCGGACGCTGCGGTAACCGCGCGCCGGACTTGGGAGGGAAGGCATGTATTCCGGTGGTTTGAGATTTGGTCTGGCGGACGAGATCGAGGCGCTCCGCGACAGCGTTCGGCGTTTCGCGACGGAGCGCATCGCGCCGCTGGCAGCCGAGACTGACAGCAGCAACAGTTTCCCAGCGCCGCTCTGGCGCGAGATGGGCAACATGGGACTGCTTGGGATTACGGCCGAAGAGGCTTATGGCGGCGCCGGCTTAGGATACTTGGCCCATTGCGTTGCGATGGAGGAAATCAGCCGCGCTTCAGCTTCGGTTGGGCTCAGCTACGGCGCGCACTCCAATCTCTGCGTTAACCAGATCAGCCGCAATGGAACGGAAGCGCAGAAGTCAAACTATCTGCCGAAGCTTATTTCCGGCGAGCATGTCGGTGCGCTTGCCATGTCGGAGCCGGGTGCCGGGTCGGACGTCGTTTCGATGAAGCTTCGAGCGGAGAAGCGCGGCGACAGCTACGTTCTCAATGGCAACAAGATGTGGATCACCAACGGCCCGGATGCGGATGTGCTGGTTGTCTATGCGAAGACAGACCCCGATGCGGGACCGCGCGGCATCACCGCTTTCCTCGTCGAGAAGGCCTTCAAGGGCTTTTCAACCGGCCCGAAGCTCGACAAGCTCGGCATGCGCGGTTCCAATACCTGCGAATTGATCTTCGAGGAGTGTGAGGTTCCCGAGGCAAATGTCCTTGGTGCTCTCGGTGGCGGGGCACGCGTTCTGATGTCGGGGCTCGACTATGAGCGCGTCGTCCTTTCCGCTGGGCCGATCGGCATCATGGCGGCGTGCATGGATGTCGTCGTGCCCTATCTTCATGAGCGAAAGCAATTCGGCCAGGCGATCGGCGAATTCCAGCTGATGCAGGGCAAGCTCGCCGACATGTACGTCACCATGAACACGGCACGCGCCTATGTCTATGCGGTGGCGTCCGCTTGCGATCGCGGCGAGACGACACGCAAGGATGCTGCCGGCTGCATCCTCTATGCCGCGGAGAAGGCAACGCTTCTGGCCCTCGAAACGATCCAGGCACTTGGCGGCAATGGCTATACGAACGACTATCCTGCCGCCCGCCTGCTTCGCGATGCCAAACTCTATGAGATCGGTGCCGGAACCTCTGAAATCAGACGCATGCTGATCGGCCGCGAGCTCTTTGCCGAAACAGCCTGATCCGAACGTTCATCCGACAACCATGCTGGTGACCAATGACGGTTTTGAAGTCGCAGATTTCGACGAATTCGGAGAGCTTCAGGACAAATCGCGCGGCAATGGCCGAAGCGATCCGCGCTATCGAAGAGGCGGCCGTGAGCGCCGCAAATGGCGGCGGACCTGCAGCGCGCGAGCGCCATGTCGCCCGCGGCAAGATGCTACCGCGCGATCGGATCGCAGCCCTGCTCGATCCGGCTACACCGTTTCTCGAGATCGGGTTGACCGCAGCGCACGGCATGTACGGCAACGAGGCTCCCGGTGCCGGCCTGATTACCGGCATCGGCCGGGTTTCAGGGCGCGATTGCATGATCGTCTGCAACGATGCGACGGTCAAAGGCGGCACCTACTTTCCGATGACGGTGAAGAAGCACCTGCGTGCGCAGGAAGTTGCAGCTCAGAACAATCTGCCTTGCATCTACCTGGTGGATTCCGGCGGCGCGAACCTGCCGAACCAGGACGAGGTGTTCCCTGATCGCGATCATTTCGGCCGGATATTCTACAATCAGGCCAATATGTCGGCGGCAGGAGTTCCGCAGATTGCCGTCGTCATGGGCTCGTGTACGGCAGGCGGTGCCTATGTACCGGCCATGTCCGACGAGGCGATCATCGTCGAGGGGCAGGGAACGATTTTTCTTGCCGGCCCGCCACTGGTCAAGGCAGCAACCGGTGAAGTCGTCTCGGCCGAGGATCTCGGTGGCGGCGATGTGCACACAAGGCTCTCCGGTGTAGCGGACCATCTTGCGCGCGATGACGGACATGCGCTGGCGCTGGCGAGGCGTGCTGTCTCCAACCTCAATCGATCCAAGGCGGGTGGCGTCGAGCGCCAAGCGGTCGAGGCGCCATTGTTCGATCCCGCGGAAATCGCAGGGATCGTTCCGGCCGACTTGCGCGTGCCCTATGACGTGCGCGAGGTCATTGCCCGTATCGTCGACGGCTCGCGCTTCGATGAATTCAAGGCACGTTATGGGACGACGTTGGTCTGCGGCTTCGCCCATGTCCACGGTATCCCGGTGGGCATTGTCGCCAATAACGGGGTGCTGTTTTCGGAATCGGCCCTGAAGGGCGCTCATTTCGTTGAACTCTGCTCGCAGCGCAGGATACCGCTGGTCTTCCTGCAGAACATCACGGGCTTCATGGTGGGCCGCAAATACGAAACCGAAGGCATTGCGAAGAATGGCGCGAAGCTCGTTACCGCCGTCGCAACAACAGGTGTGCCGAAGGTAACGATGCTGGTTGGCGGTTCCTTTGGGGCGGGCAATTACGGCATGGCGGGTCGCGCCTTCTCGCCGCGCTTTCTCTGGACATGGCCGAACAGCCGCATCTCGGTCATGGGTGGAGAGCAGGCGGCAGGCGTGCTCGCGACTGTGCGGGGAGAGGCGCTTTCCCGCGCCGGCACGCCCTGGTCGCCAGAGGAGGAGAGCAGTTTCAAGCAGCCGGTGCTCGATCTCTTCGAACGGCAGAGCCATCCGCTCTACGCGTCGGCGCGGCTCTGGGACGACGGGGTGATCGATCCGGCAAAGAGCCGCGATGTGCTCGGTCTCTCGCTGTCTGCGGCGCTGAATGCGCCGATTGAAGAGACGCGCTTCGGCCTGTTCCGGATGTGAGGTAGCGATGTTCCAGAAAATTCTCATCGCAAACCGTGGCGAGATTGCCTGCCGGGTGATCCGGACCGCCAGACGCATGGGGATCGCCACCGTGGCGGTCTATTCGGATGCCGATGTTGGGGCACTGCATGTCGAGATGGCGGACGAGGCGGTTCGCCTTGGGCCGGCCAGTGCACAGGAAAGCTATCTCTCGATCGAACGGATCCTTTCCGCAGCGGAGCGGACCGGCGCCGAAGCCATTCACCCCGGTTATGGGTTTCTGTCCGAGAATGCCGACTTTGCGGCAGCCGTGGAGGCCGCGGGGATGGTCTTCATTGGACCGCAGCCGTCCTCCATCCGTGCCATGGGACTGAAGGACGCGGCAAAGGCGCTGATGGACCAGTCCGGCGTGCCCGTGGTTCCCGGCTATCATGGCGAGGAGCAGAATGACGGCTTTCTGGCCGATCAGGCGACCCTGATCGGTTACCCCGTGCTCATCAAGGCCCGGGCCGGCGGTGGCGGCAAGGGCATGCGCCGCGTCGATAGTGAAGAGGATTTTCCCGAGGCACTCGCGGCCGCACGGCGGGAGGCGAAAGCAGCCTTCGGCGACGATGCCGTATTGATCGAGCGGTATCTCATTCGCCCACGCCACATCGAAGTTCAGATCTTCGGCGATCGTCATGGAAACGTCGTGCATCTTTTCGAGCGCGATTGCTCGCTACAGCGTCGCCACCAGAAGGTGATCGAAGAAGCGCCGGCACCGGGGATGACGCCGGAGATGCGGCGCGCGATGGGCGACGCCGCCGTACGTGCGGCGCGTGCCATTTCCTACCGTGGGGCCGGCACCGTGGAATTCATCGCGGACGTATCGAACGGCCTCTGGCCGGATCGCTTCTACTTCATGGAGATGAATACCCGCCTTCAGGTCGAGCATGCTGTCACCGAAGCGATCACCGGCGTCGACCTGGTCGAGTGGCAATTGCATGTCGCTGCCGGCGAGCCCCTACCGAAGAAGCAGTCGGAGCTTGAGATCTACGGTTGGGCCTTCGAGGCCCGGATCTACGCAGAGGATGCCGCCAAGGGGTTCCTGCCCGCGACGGGAACGATCAGGCATTTGGACTTTCCGGATGTTACGGCGCGGATCGATGCCGGAGTCCGTCCGGGCGATACGGTCTCCGCCCATTACGATCCGCTGATCGCCAAGATGATTGTGCATGGACCAAACCGCAATGTCGCTCTGTCGCGGTTAACCCATGCGTTACAGAGTTCACATGTCGTTGGCGTCACCACCAATTTGGACTTTCTGGCCAGGTTGAGTGCGCAGGCGGAATTCGTCGCCGGCCATCCCGATACCGGCCTGATCGATCGCGATCTTCAATTGCTGACGGCAATCGAGTCGCCTGCAGACACGGTTGTTGCTCTTGCAGCGGTGCTGTCGCTGGGTGCGCTTAGGCAATCATCGGATGGCGATCCATGGCTGACGCTTGGGCACTGGCAGCTTTGGAGCGAAATGCAGCGCATCGTCGCGCTGACCTACGAAGGGGGGCATTCAACGCTACGGGTTGCCGCAAAGGGGTTTGATTTCTTTGCGGTACACGACGGCCGGCGCGTCATTCCGGTGAAAATCGTCAGTCGGCAGGAGGACGGATGCCGGGCTGAGATCGACGGCCGGCAAGTCCAGGTCAAGGCGAGCCTGGCGGCGCATCACTTGGTGGTCAGCGTCGATCACAGAACCCATATGTTCCACCTCGGAAACCCGCTCGATTTCAGTGCGAGCGATGTGGCGGATGGCAACAGGCTGATCGCCCCGATGCCGGGCTTTGTGAAAATCGTGCGCACGAGTTCGGGAGCCGCGGTCTCCAAGGGCGATGCGCTTGTCGTCATGGAAGCGATGAAAATGGAACTCACACTCGTTGCGGCCCGCGACGGAACGGTGGAAGCAGTCGAGGTGAGTGAAGGCCAGCAGGTCGATGAAGGCGCGGTGCTTCTGACGCTTCGGGTAGAGGAGACGTGATTGTGCAGCCCGGAGAATCGTCATTGCTGCCGCGGGATGTCTCGATCGTCGAGATGGCACCACGCGATGGGTTGCAGAACGAGAAGGATTTAATCCCGACCGCCACGAAAATTGCTCTGATCGACATGATCTCGGAATGTGGTTTCGAGCGGATCGAGGCGACAAGCTTCGTCAGCCCGAAGTGGGTGCCGCAACTTGCTGATGCGGCCGAAGTCATGGCCGGCATTAAGCGGAGACCAGGTGTTCGCTACGCAGTTCTGACGCCGAATATGAAAGGGTTCGACGCGGCAATCGCGGCGGGCGCGGACGAGGTCGCGATCTTCGCGTCCGCCTCGGAAAGCTTCTCGCAAAAGAACATCAACTGTTCCATCGCCGAGAGCATCGAGCGCTTCAAGCCGGTTGCCGAAGCAAGCCATGCGCGCGGCGTCCCGATGCGCGGCTATGTCAGCTGCGTCGTCGAGTGTCCCTATGAGGGTACGGTTTCGCCCGATGCGGCGGCGCGCGTCGTCGAGAGCCTGCATTCTTTAGGCTGCTACGAGATCAGCCTCGGTGATACGATCGGCAGAGGACGGCCGGAAGAGGTCGATCAGATGCTGGTCACGGTCCTCTCGTCTGCACCGGCGACGATGCTTGCCGGTCATTTCCACGACACCGATGGCTGGGCCCTCGACAATATCGAGGTTTCGTTGAAGCACGGGCTGCGGGTTTTCGACGCCTCAGTCGGCGGCTTGGGCGGTTGCCCCTACGCACCGGGCGCAAAGGCCAATGTCGATACATTGGAAGTCGCCCAGTTCCTTGCTCGCAAGGGTTATCGAACCGGGCTCTCGCCGCAAAAGCTGGAAGAGGCTGCGCGCTTTGCCCAGAGCCTCAGGAGTGCAGGGTAATGCCGGAAACGCTGATGATTTCGATCGACGAACACGGTGTTGCTCGGCTTACGCTGGCCCGCGAAGACAAACATAATGCCATGTCCGCCGGAATGATCGACGAACTGACGGAAGCGGCAAACGCTCTCGGATCGGATAGGAATGTACGCGTCATCGTACTTGCAGGGGCGGGTAAGAGCTTCTGTGCAGGCGGTGATCTGGAGTGGATGAGTGCCCAGTTCCAAGCAAGCCGGGCGGAGAGAATCGCCGAAGCCCGGCGGCTAGCGATGATGTTCAAGGTGCTGAACGAGGTTCCGAAGCCACTCGTTGGCTGCGTCCACGGGAGTGCCTTTGGCGGCGGGATCGGATTGATCAGCGTCTGCGATGCCGTGGTTGCTTCAGAAACCGCTCGTTTTGGCCTGACGGAAGTTCGGCTTGGCCTGATTCCAGCAACGATCAGCCCCTATGTCGTGGCGCGAATTGGCAGTTCTGCGGCGCGGTCCCTCTTTGCTTCCGGCCGAACGTTCGACGCGTCCCATGCCAAATCGATCGGTCTTGTTGCCTCCGTCGTGCCGCCAGGTGATCTCGAATGGGTCATCAATCAGGAAGTCGTCGAATTCCTCGCAGCTTCGCCGCAGGCCGCAGCGCGCGCCAAGGCCCTTGCACGTTCGCTTGCCACGCCAATCACAGACGAGATCATCGACAACGTGATTACCCAACTTGCCGACACGTGGGAAACAGAAGAGGCGCAAGCCGGCATTGCCGCCTTCTTCGAAAAACGCCGATAGAATTCCAGCGGGCGTCGACTGCCGGGGAAGACTGACTCAAGCCGGGTGTGGGATTTATGGCGGAGAGGGTGGGATTTGAACCCACGATACCCTTGCAGGTATGCCGCATTTCGAGTGCGGTGCATTCGACCACTCTGCCACCTCTCCGCGGTTTGGTCGGCGCTCGTTCGGCGCGGTGGGCTACATAGCGAGAGAATGACGGGCTGGCAAGACGAAATCTCAAAGCTTTTCATCCTTTTGCCTTGACAGTGTTTTTGGCCTCGCGTATCTCGGCTTCGCAATAGGTGTGGATAAGTCTGCGCCTTACCAGTCTCGCGTTCGCGCGGGGTGGATCACCGGCAGCGAGAGTTCTGGGCTAAGGCCTCTGAAATCCCTGCTTAACCTCGACTGATAAAAAGACGGCCACCTGCTTGTTGGGCGGGTATGAGCCGGAACGAACATGAAAGGATAAAAAATGTTCGCAGTCATCAAGACCGGCGGTAAGCAGTACCGTGTGGCGGCAAACGACGTGCTGACCATCGAGAAGCTTGAAGCAACCGCTGGCGACGCAATTGAATTCACCGAAGTCCTCGTAATCGGCGAAGGCGCCGACGCTGCGATTGGTGCTCCCTTCGTTAAGGGCGCTTCCGTCAAGGCCGAAGTGGTCGAGCACAACCGCGGCAAGAAGGTCATCGCCTTCAAGAAGCGCCGTCGTCAGAACTCGAAGCGTTCGCGCGGCCATCGCCAGCATCACACCGTTGTCCGCATCACGGACATCGTGGCTGCCAAGTAAGATCACGGGACTTAAGGTTTAAAGGAGAACACCAATGGCACACAAAAAAGCTGGCGGTTCATCGCGCAACGGTCGTGATTCCGAATCCAAGCGCCTTGGCGTGAAGAAGTTCGGTGGCGAAACCGTCATCGCAGGCAACATCATCGTGCGTCAGCGCGGTACGCAGTGGCATCCGGGCGCCAATGTCGGCCTCGGCAAGGACCACACCATTTTTGCGCTTACGGCCGGCAATGTGAACTACCGTACGAAGGCCAATGGCCGCGTGTACGTGTCTGTAATGCCGAAAGCGGAAGCAGCGGAATAAGCCGGTAGCGCTCTAAAACAGCCGGCGTCTCATCGACCCGGCTGAGCGTATCAGGTTCAGTCCAGAAAACAGGGGAGATGGGGCGCCATCTCCCCTTTTTTCTTGTCCAACGAAGGAGGACTGAACATGCAAGGCGAATTGTTGAGGGAAGGCCAATCGCGGTCTTTCAGGGAAGGCCAGCGGTCTCCCAAGGAACGGCTGAGGCCGGAGCCGTTAAGGACCGATTGCCCTGTCTTACTGTCGGAGCGGCTCGTCATGCGCGCGCCGCACGAAGAAGACATCGACGCCCTTGCCCATCTTGCCAACAACGCCAAAGTCGCCACCATGGTGTCGCGTATGCCGCACCCGTATACGGCCAATGATGCCGCCGACTTCGTGCGACGCACGAAAAACGGCGAGATTGGCAAGTGCGTCTATGCGATCACGAAAGCCGAAAATGGCGCCTTCATGGGGTGCTGCGGAGTTGAGCCGCATCTTGACGGGCGGACCGTCGAGATCGGTTACTGGCTAGGAGAACCTTACTGGAATCAAGGCTTTATGACTGAGGCGTGCCACGCCCTGGTCGATATGGTCTTTCGTACGAGGCAGGATGTCGATCAGATCGATGCTCGTTGCCGGGTGATGAACGTCGCTTCGCGGCGGGTCATCCAGAAGTGCGGCTTCCAGTTCCAGGGATCGGGCCTTGCGGCATCGCTGGCGCTCGGCAGTAACGTGCCGGTCGAGTGGTACAGGCTTGACCGCAAGACCTGGATGTCGCTGAGAAGCTGGGGGAGCGTCTTATGAACGCGATCAGTCTTCAAAGGCCCAGGAGCCAGTCGATGGCGCCCGGCTCGATGCCTGTCATTGCGACCGACCGGCTGGTTCTCCGGCCGCACCGGCTGAGCGATGCCGATGCGATCGCGGACACGTTGTCCGACTTCGCGGTGACCCGCATGCTCGCGCGTGTTCCTGCTCCTTACGACAAGCAGGACGCGCTCGACTGGCTGGTACCGGTGATGGCTGGCGGTATGCCCGACTGGCAGTTTGCGATCACGACTGGCGACGACGCCCATATCGGCGTCGTCGCGATCGAGCTTCGCCATGGTCTATGGCACCTCGGTTACTGGCTGAACCGTTTCTACTGGCGGCGCGGCTACATGAGCGAGGCGGTATCAGCTGTGTTGGAGCGTTTTTCGCGCCGCATGCCCGAGACCACGCTTCATTCCGGCGTGTTCGCCGACAACCCGGCCTCGCTGAAGCTGCAGGAGAAGCTCGGCTTCCGCATGACCGGTTGCAGCGAGATCTACAGCTTCGCACGCAACACCATGGTCACGCACGTCGAGACGATGCTGAAGCCGGGCGCGTTGCAACAGGCGAGGATTGCTTGAAGAAAGGAGAGGCGTCCCGAGGTGTTCGGGACGCCTGCCTATTCACCGTCGATCTCGACCCAGACGGGGAAGTGGTCGGAGCCGACCGAGTCGGTATCGATCTTTGCCGATTTCAAGCGGCCCACGAGGCCGCAGCTGACAAAGATGTAATCGAGATGCATGCGTTTGCCATGATCCTTGGGATCCATCCAGCTATAGCTGCCGGGCGGGTAAGCCTCCAACGTCGCAAGCGCGTCGACAGGCGTGCCGATGCGCGGGACGCGGCCGTAGTAGCCGTCCTTGGCGCCGGCAAGAATGCAGTATTCCGGCGACTCCGGCGTCATGTTGAAGTCGCCCATGATGAGGTAGTCCTCGGGCAACGGCGGATCATCGACGTCGACCTCTGCAGCGCCAGTGACGGAGCCGCCCTCGGAAACGAAGGCGTTGATGCGTTCGTTGAGGTGGGCGAGCTGGCGACTGCGCTCGTCGATGGAGACGTGATCGAGATGCACGGAGTAGACACGCAGCGCCCCCGCCGGCGTTTCGATCACGGCTTCAGTTGCGCCGCGCTGGAGATTGACCTTGGAGATCGTTCGGCTGCGCGGCAGAAGCAGCGTTCGGGTCGCGAGGATCGGCCAGCGCGAGAGTACCATGTTGCCGAATTGGAAGCGCGTTCCGCGTGGCGGCCAGCCATCGGAACCCTCTTCGATATGCAGGTCACAAGCCGGTCCATAGACCCAGAAATGGTTGGGAAAAAGCTCTGCAAGGTCGGCAACCATGTCGGCATAGTCGTTCCTGGCGAAGCCGCGAGTGACCTCCTGGAGCGCGATGATGTCAGCACCCTCGAGGCTCGCGGCGATTCGGTCGAGGTCGTAGATGCCATCAAGACCGAAGCCGTACTGTATGTTATAGCTCGCAAACTTCACGATAATCCTTTGACCTCCGATTGAACCGCCTATATCGAAAGCGGCAAGAGGGGCGATGAACAGCCACCGGACATGGAAGTAAAATGAAATTTCTCGACGAAGCAAAGGTCTATATCAAGTCTGGAGACGGCGGCGCGGGCAGCGTCTCGTTCCGACGCGAGAAATTCCTCGAATTCGGCGGCCCGGATGGCGGTGACGGCGGACGCGGCGGCGACGTCTGGGTCGAGGCAGTAAATGGCCTCAACACGCTGATCGATTTCCGCTACCAACAGCACTTCAAGGCCAAGGTCGGCACGCACGGGATGGGCAGGGACCGCACCGGCGCCAATGGCGACCACGTGACGCTGAAGGTGCCAGTCGGTACGCAGGTTTTCGAGGAAGACCAGGAAACACTGATCTGCGACCTCACCGAGGAAGGCCAACGCTTCCGGCTCGCTACCGGCGGCAACGGGGGCTTCGGAAACGCGCACTTCAAATCCTCGGTCAACCAGGCACCGGACTGGGCCAATCCCGGTCTTCCCGGTGAGGAAAAGACGATCTGGCTGCATCTGAAACTGATTGCAGATGCCGGTCTCGTCGGATTGCCGAATGCCGGCAAGTCTACGTTCCTTGCGGCTGTCACTCGCGCCCGGCCGAAGATCGCTAATTATCCCTTCACGACATTGCACCCGAACCTCGGCGTAGCGACGGTTGATGGCCAGGAGTTCATCCTTGCCGACATTCCGGGGTTGATTGAAGGCGCGCATGAAGGCGTCGGGATTGGGGACCGGTTCCTTGGTCACGTCGAGCGTACGCGTGTGCTGCTGCATCTTGTCTCCTCGCAGGAGGAGAAGGTTGGCAAGGCGTACACGACCGTGCGCCGTGAACTCGAGGCATACGGCGGTGATCTTGGCGACAAGCTGGAGATCGTTGCGCTTTCGCAGATCGATGTGCTTGATGATGCTACGCTGAAGAAGAAGACCAAGGAACTTGCCAAGGCCTGCGGCAGGACGCCGTTCCAGATTTCCGCAGCCACAGGCACGGGCATGACGGAAGTGCTGCGCGCCTTGCGGGACATCATCGTCGAGGCGAATGCCGGTACGGCCGAAAAACTCGCCAAGGCACCGAAGCTCCGCCACCGCGATATGGTGTCGGACGATGAAGGCGAGGCCAATGACGACGCGTAAGTCGCTCGAGCGCTATCGCCGCGCCGTCATCAAGATCGGCTCGGCCCTCCTCGTCGATCGCAAGACGGGCCTGAAGAAGGCGTGGCTCGACGCGATGTGCCGCGATATCGCAGCGCTGAAGGCCAAGGGCGTTGATGTCCTCGTCGTTTCCTCCGGTGCTATTGCACTCGGTCGCTCCGTCCTCGACCTGCCTTCGGGCGCCTTGAAGCTGGAGGAAAGCCAGGCGTCGGCGGCCGTCGGCCAGATCGCCTTGGCCCGCGCCTGGTCGGAAAGCCTGTCGCGGGACGAGATCGTTGCCGGTCAGATTCTTCTGACGCTCGGCGATACCGAAGAGCGCCGCCGCTATCTCAACGCGCGCGCCACTATCAACCAGCTTCTGAAGATTGGCGCGGTGCCGATCATCAATGAGAACGATACTGTTGCCACCAGCGAAATCCGCTACGGCGACAATGATCGCCTGGCCGCGCGTGTCGCGACGATGACCGGCGCTGATCTGCTCATTTTGCTGTCCGATATCGACGGGCTCTACACGGCACCGCCGCACCTTGATCCGCAGGCCGAGTTTCTCGCTACGATCGCTGAGATCACGCCTGAGATCGAAGCCATGGCTGGGGGCGCGGCATCCGAACTGTCGCGCGGCGGGATGCGCACCAAGATCGATGCCGGCAAGATCGCGACGACGGCTGGCTGTGCCATGATCATTGCGTCAGGCAAGACGGACAGCCCGCTTTCGGCAATCGAGAACGGGGCGCGGTCCTCTTGGTTTGCGCCCTCTGGGACGCCCGTAACAGCGCGAAAGACCTGGATTGCTGGTCAATTGCAGCCGGCGGGCGAACTTCACGTCGACGAGGGCGCCGTTGCGGCGCTCGGCGCCGGCAAGAGCCTGCTGCCAGCCGGCGTGCGCAAAGTGGTCGGGCTTTTCAGCCGCGGCGATACGGTGGCAATCGTTGGCCCGCACGGGCGCGAGATCGCGCGCGGGCTTGCCGGCTACGATGCCGAAGAGGCGCGGCAGATAACCGGTCGTAAGTCGGCGGAGATCGAGGCAATTCTCGGCTACGCGGGGCGAGCGGCAATGATCCATCGCGACGACATGGTGATGACGTCGCAGATCAGTTCGAAATCGGAAAGGCAGAAGAAGGACACAAGCTATGCTTGATACCGTTGCGCAGAGCCCTGACATTGACGCGCTGATGAATGACATCGGCCGCAAAGCCAAGGCCGCCGCGCGACCGTTGGGCTTTGCGTCCACTGAAGCCAAAAACAAGGCGCTGAACGCCATGGCGGATGCGATCCTCGCCAACAAGGATCATATCCTCGCCGAGAATGCCAAGGATCTGAAGGATGTCGCCGGTACGGATATGCTGGCCTCATTCGTTGACCGCCTGACGTTGACCGACAAGCGCATTGCCGAAATGGCCGACGGGATCCGCGCGATTGCGGCCCTCAAGGATCCGGTCGGCGAAGTGATCGCGGCCTGGGATCGGCCGAATGGTCTGAAGATCGAGCGCGTCCGCACGCCGCTCGGCGTCATCGGCGTGATTTTCGAGAGCCGCCCGAATGTGACTGCGGATGCTGGCGCCCTGTGCCTGAAGGCCGGCAACGCTGTCATTTTGCGGTGTGGTTCTGATTCCCGGCGTTCCTCGCAGGCAATCCATAGCTGCCTTGTGCAAGGCCTGAAGGTCGCAGGGCTTCCGGAGCATGCAATTCAGCTTGTGCCGGTAAGCGACCGGGCTGCCGTCGGCGCGATGTTACGCGGACTGGGTGGCGCGATCGACGTGATCGTTCCGCGCGGCGGCAAGAGCCTTGTTGCACGCGTTCAGAACGAGGCGAGAGTGCCGGTCTTCGCGCACCTTGAAGGGCTTTGCCATATCTACGTGGATGCCTCGGCCGACCTCGGCATGGCGAAGGAGATCGTCGTCAACGCAAAAATGCGGCGCACGGGTATTTGCGGTGCGGTGGAAACGATCCTCGTCGACAGCGCTGCGGCCAGTACCCATCTCCGCCCGCTGTTGGAGGCCCTCGCAGGCGCCACTTGCGAGATTCGCGGTTCTACTGCCGTCGTTCAAGCGATGCCCGGTGTGAGGGCCGCCACCGAGGAAGATTGGTCGACGGAATATCTGGATGCCATCGTTTCGGTTGCCGTTGTCGACGGCATCTCCGGTGCGATCCAGCATATCCAGACCTACTCCTCCAATCACACCGAGGCTGTTATTGCCGAGGATCCGGATGTGGTTGAGCGATTCTTCACCGAGGTTGATTCCGCAATCCTGCTGCACAATGCATCCACCCAGTTTGCCGATGGCGGCGAGTTCGGGATGGGGGCAGAGATCGGAATCGCCACGGGCAAGATGCATGCCCGCGGCCCCGTCGGCGTCGAGCAATTGACATCCTTCAAGTATCGGGTGCGCGGCACCGGACAAACCCGGCGCTGACGTGATCAACGACGAAATCGACCGACCTTATCTTCGCATGCCGCATACGGAGCGCGGCATGGTCGTCGGTCTTTTCGGCGGCTCCTTCAATCCGCCGCATGACGGCCATGCGCTGGTTGCCGAAATCGCGATCAAGCGGCTCGGCCTCGATCAGTTGTGGTGGATCGTTACACCGGGCAATCCCCTCAAGGACCGGCGCCAGTTGCTGCCGCTTTCCGAGCGGATTGCTTTGAGTGAGCGGCTTGCTCGGCATCCTTCGATCAAGATCACCGCATTCGAGCGTGATTTCGCGACGAGCTTCACGGCCAACACGTTGGCGCGCGTCAAGGCGCGAAATCCGCATGTCCATTTCATCTGGATCATGGGGGCTGATAGCCTGAAGACGTTCCATCTGTGGCAGCGCTGGCAGGACATCGTCAACACGTTTCCAATTGCCGTCATCGACCGGCCGGGTTCCACGCTGTCGTTCCTCTCGTCGAAGATGGCGCGGACGTTCGATTTCGCTCGTATTGACGAGGACGATTCTCAAGCCCTCTGGAAACGGCGCGCACCTGCCTGGACCTTCATACACGGTCCGCGCTCGGGCCTCAGCTCGACCGCTATCCGCGACGCCTTGAAATAGTTGGTTTTTTCGGGATCGAACAAACGAAAAGCCCGACGGGGGAGGAGATCCGTCGGGCTTCGTAAACTTGATCGACAACTGGGAGGAGGAGTGTTGCCGATCCATATCAAACGACTTTGGGAGGAGGAGGTCGTCGTTTGATGAGTGTGTTGTACCACATTTTCCGTGTTTTTAAAGCTAGTGTATTGCATTGCAGCAATGCGTAGAAGGCATATCTCTCGATCGAAGCCGCTTCTGTGATGCTCATTTCTTTTGCATTCTCAAGGATTTCGGCCAAGCCTCCGCGTTTTTGGCACGCCCTCATGCGGAATTCCAGCTCTTTTAGTGGACGGTGGTGCCCAGCCATGCACTTCACGAATGTGTGAAGTGCTGCGATCAAGCAGAATGGTTATGCCCTGGAAAATATAACGGTAGCCAAGGCGCGGGCGACGTTATATTTCTCCGGATATTGCGAAACTCGGGGAGAGATCATGTACAGTCGCCGCCAATGGATCAACGTTGCCGCCGCTGCCATTTCGGCAGTTCTTTTGGGTGTTGCAGCAACGCCGGCAATCGCCGCGGAAAAGGTTACCGTTTTCGCGGCAGCCAGCCTGAAGAACGCCCTTGATGCGGCGAATGCCGCCTGGGCGAAGGAAGGCGGCAAGGAAGCGGTTGCGTCCTATGCTGCGAGTTCGGCGCTTGCCAAGCAGATTGAAGGCGGTGCGCCTGCCGACATCTTCATGTCGGCAGATCTGGACTGGATGGACTATCTCGCAAAGAAGAACCTGATCAAGGCTGACACTCGGTCAAATCTCCTCGGCAACAAGATTGTACTCGTCGCACCCAAGGACCATGCCAAACCGGTCGACATCAAGAAGGGCTTCGACCTTTCTGCTCTGCTCGGTGATGGCAAGCTCGCGATGGGCGAGGTCAAGTCCGTGCCTGCCGGCAAATACGGCAAAGCGGCGCTTGAGGCGCTCGGCGTGTGGCCTTCCGTTGAAGGCAAGGTAGCCGGGGCCGAGAGTGTTCGGGCGGCACTTGCTCTGGTCTCGCGCGGTGAGGCACCGTACGGCATTGTCTATCAGACCGACGCATCTGCGGATCCGGGCGTTGCGGTTGTTGGAACCTTCCCGGCGGATTCGCACCCGCCGATCATCTATCCGGTTGCTGTTCTCTCCGAGAGCAAGAACCCGGATGCCGCTGCTTACCTGGAATTCCTGAAGTCGGAAAAGGCAGCTCATTTCTTTACCGATCAAGGTTTCACCATCTTGAAATGATTGCGAATTTTCGCACGAGGACTTAGCGTGAGAAGGCCCGCCGAACGGGCCTTCTGTTTTTGGAGAAATGGCTTGAACGCACTCGGCCTGAGCGACGACGAATGGACGGCAATCTTGCTCAGCCTGCGCGTGTCAGTGGTCGCGATGCTGGCGAGCCTGCCATTCGGCATCGGAGTGGCCCTGTTGCTCGCGCGCGGGCGGTTCTGGGGCAAATCTGTTCTCAACGGTGTCGTTCATCTGCCGCTGATCCTGCCGCCGGTGGTCACGGGTTTCATCCTGCTGATCCTCTTCGGGCGACGCGGACCGATTGGCAGCGTCCTCGATCAATATTTCGGCATCGTCTTTTCGTTTCGTTGGACGGGTGCGGCACTTGCCTGCGCAGTCATGGCCTTTCCCCTGATGGTGCGCAGCATCCGGCTTTCTATCGAAGCGGTGGATCGAAAGCTGGAGGAGGCGGCCGGCACACTGGGCGCCAGCCCGTTCTGGGTCTTTTTGACCATAACGTTGCCGTTAACGCTGCCCGGAATCATTGCCGGAATGATCCTTTCCTTTGCCAAGGCAATGGGGGAATTCGGGGCAACAATCACCTTCGTTTCCAATATCCCGGGGGAAACACAGACGCTTTCAGCTGCGATCTATTCCTTCACGCAGGTTCCTGGCGGTGATGTCGGTGCTCTACGGCTGACACTTGTCGCAGTCGCCATCTCCATGGTCGCTTTGCTCGCGTCGGAGTTTCTATCGCGTATCGCCGGTCGGAGGATCGATCCGGAATGACGCTCGTTGTCAACGCAAAGCAGCGTCTTGGCACCTTTTCGCTCGATGCCGCTTTTACCTCGGAACGCGGGATCACCGCGCTGTTCGGCCGGTCCGGTTCCGGCAAGACGTCGATGATCCGCATCATCGCCGGGTTGGCACGGCCCGACAGAGGACAGGTCATCCTCGACGGGCAGACGATGACGGACACCGACCGGCGGATCTTCGTGGCGAAGCACCGCCGAAGGTTCGGGTATGTCTTTCAGGAAGCACGACTGTTTCCGCATCTCAATGTTCGTCACAATTTATCCTATGGCAAATGGTTCGCCCAAGCTGCCGGCTCGCCGGAGGACCTGGACCGCATTGTTGCGTTGCTCGGTATCGAAAGCCTGCTCGATCGCCGACCCGAAAAGCTTTCAGGTGGCGAAAAGCAGCGCGTGGCGATTGGCCGGGCTCTGCTCTCGGCTCCCCGTTTGCTGTTGATGGACGAGCCGCTGGCGGCGTTGGATGATGCCCGAAAGGCTGAGGTGATGCCCTATCTCGAGCGGTTGCGCGACGAGATGGACATTCCGATCGTCTATGTCAGCCATTCGATCGCCGAGGTAGCACGCCTCGCCAACCAGGTCGTGGTCATGCGGGACGGCAAGGTCGAGGCGGTCGGCTCAGCGGCAGATGTCCTTAGCCATCCGCCGGCCTCGTTCGAGCGGCGTGAGGCGGGTGCGCTTCTTGAGGGAAAGGTGGAGAGCGTTGACGAACGGCATCGCATTGCGACGATTGCCCTGAAATCGGCAAGACTTCACATCCCTGGAGCAATGCTGGTGCCGGGCAAGACCGTTCGGGTGCGAATCCCCGCGCGCGATGTGATGCTCGCAATGAAAAGGCCCGAAGCCTTGAGCGCGCTCAACGTGCTTGAAGGTCACGTTCAGGCCATGACCCAAGCCGACGACGCGACAATCGACGTGTTCGTTGATTGCGGCGGAGATCCCATCCTTTCCCGGATTACCAGCTTTTCGGCAGAGCGGCTGGGCCTGCGTGTCGGGGCGCCGGTTTTCGCTGTCATAAAGACGGTTGCTCTAGAGCCGTGATCAGCGGCTGTTTTGGGTGGATCGGTTGGCCTCCAGCCATGCCAGGTCATCCGCGAGGGTCGCCTTCATGACTTGTTCCATCTTTCGAAAGCGGGCAAGCAGTTCATCGCCAAATGGTGTCAGCGCCGCCCCGCCTCCCTTTTGCCCTCCCCTTTGCGATTCGACCACGGGCTCGAGGAACATCCTGTTCATGTCGCTCACCAATAGCCAGGCGCGACGATAAGACATGTCCATCGCCCTGCCGGCTGCGGAAATCGATCCTGTTTCCCTGATGTGCTCGAGCAATTCCATTTTGCCGCGCCCGAGCCGGTCTTCGTGGGGAAAGCTGATACGGAGGACTGGAGTAAGCGTGTTTATTGCGGAGCTTTTCATGGCAAGGGTCTTTGCGATCGGAAACGGACTTACTTTACGTATGGTCGGAAGCACTGTACACAGCCGGCCATATACAGTCTTCCATCCAAGGATGAGTTGTCGCGCCAAAGCGGATATTCACGCTTTGTGATTGTGCGCGTCTTGAAACATTAATGGTTTGGTGCCTATCTTAACTATGATTTGGTTGTCCAAATCAGTGATGTGCATGTTTTGTCATTCCGAGAAAGGGAAAGCACTGACAACAGTACACGCCAAGGGAAAAACGCTTGCCGTTGTCCCGAAGAGCCCGGAACGTGGCGCCGATGCTGCCGCCCGCGCCCTACACGCCGTCCTCACAAGCCTTGAGGACTCTAAAGCTGAAGATATCGTCACCATCGACATCGCTGGAAAATCGGCACTGGGAGACTTCATGGTCGTCGTCTCCGGGCGCTCGAGCAGGCATGTCATGGCGATCTCCGACCACTTGCTGACCGATCTGAAAGACGAGGGCCTTGGAAGCGCCCGCGTCGAGGGTCAGGAAGGCGGTGATTGGATCCTGATCGACACCGGCGATGTCATCGTCCATGTCTTCCGTCCAGAGATACGCGAGTTCTACAACATCGAAAAGATGTGGGCCGCGCCCGACATGGACGAAGAAACGGTGCACTAACAGGCTGCCTGGACGCTGCGTCTGGTGCCGGATAGACGGCAAGCAATTTAGGCCGGATGATTGGATCCGGCCAGGTGGCATATGTGCGCCGCCCTTTGCCGAATTGCAGGAGCGGATAATGCGTGTTGGTCTTTTTGCAGTGGGGCGGCTGAAGTCCGGCCCCGAGAAGGATCTTGCGGCCCGCTATTTCGATCGTTTTGCCAAGGCCGGTCCTGCTGTCGGCCTCGAATTCTCCCGCGTCGCCGAAGTTGCTGAAAGCCGCGCGTCGAATGCCGATACGCGCAAGCGTGACGAAGCGGCAATGCTGCAGAAGTCGCTGGCGGATGGGAGTATCCTCATCCTGTTGGACGAGCGGGGCAAGGCGCTGGACAGCGAAGGCTTTGCCAATCTCCTTGGAAACTATCGCGACCGGGGCAAACGTGACCTGATGATCGCCATCGGCGGTGCTGACGGTCTCGATCCGTCGCTGTATGATCTTGCCGATGCCACGCTTTGCCTCGGCAAGATGACCTGGCCGCATCAGCTGGTTCGTACTCTGATTGCTGAGCAGTTATATCGAGCCGTCACGATCCTTTCCGGCCATCCCTATCATCGCGTTTGATGGGTTCCGTTGCTCACGCGAGCGTGTCCATCCTGGGGCGCGCAAACCCTCAATCGATCTGGCAAAGAATGTCAAATCAGCTTAATCTCCGCGCGATTTGAAAGGGATCTCGAAGTTCATATGCCGACGCGTGTGTTCAAGCCAAAATACGTCATTTTGTCGGCCCTGGCCGCAGGCTTGAGCATGTCTCTGGCGGCAGTTGTAAGCCGCCCTTTCGCCGCCAGCGCCTTCGCACAAGATGCGCCGGAAGTTGCAGGGATGTCGCCGGGCGAGGCGCCTACTGTGGCAGGTGCAGCCGTTGCCCAGCCGCCACCGGATCCGGCGGCCGACCTCGCGAAGAAACGAGACGAGACGCGAGCCGAGCTTGATGCCTTGTCGAAGACGATAGGCCTCTCATCCGGCAAGGTTGCCGAGTTGGAGAAGAGCATCGCGGATCTGGACAAGAGCAGCGGCAGTGTTCGTCAGGCGCTGATCGATTCAGCGACGCGGCGCAAGGCGCTCGAGAAGCAGATTTTGGAGAGTGAGAAGAAGCTTGCCGATCTGGGCTTGAAGGAAGATACGGTTCGGCGTTCCCTGTATGAACGACGCGGCTTGCTGGCGGAGGTGCTAGGGGCCTTGCAGCGGATGGGTCGCAATCCGCCACCTGCCCTGCTCGTCACACCCGACGACGCGCTCGCCTCAGTGCGCAGCGCGATCCTGCTCGGCGCCGTGGTTCCCGGAATTCGAAAGGAGACAGACAAGCTCGCTGGCGATCTTGCTAACCTTTCTGCATTGCAAGCAGCAAGTGCTGCGGAAAAGTCAGCGCTCACCACGACGATGACGAACAACATCGAAGAAGAGCGCCGCATGGATCTGCTTCTTGCCGAAAACGAGAAGCTGAGCCGCAGCAGCGCCGCAGAACTGAACGCGGAGAAGAAGCACTCGGAAGATCTTGCCAGCAAGGCGACAAGCTTGGAGGGTCTGGTGGCGTCGATGGAAACCGAGATTGCATCGGTTCGGGAAGCGGCGGCTGCAGCTCGCCAGGCCGAGGAGAACCGCAAGCTCTTGACCGAGGAGCAGCGTGCCCAAGCCAAGGCGCTCGCGGAGAGCGGTGTGCCTGATAAAAACCGCATTGCGCCCGCATATCCCTTCGGAGAATTGAAGGCGAAGCTGGAATTGCCTGTGGCAGGCGATGCGCTCCGCCAGTTCGGCGATGCCGACGGAACCGGCCATGAGGCATTGGGAGTGACGCTTGCCACCAATCCGGAAACGGTGGTTACCGCTCCCGCAGATGGCCTTGTTGTCTATGCGGGCGCATTTCGCAGCTACGGCCAAATGATCATCCTAGACGTCGGCGACGGCTACCATCTCGTCCTCTCCGGCATGGAGACGATCAGCACGCGCCAGGGCAAATTCGTCTTCGCTGGCGAACCGCTTGCCGCAATGGGTGCAAAAAGAGTGGCGAGCGCGACTGCATTGGCGCTGGAAACCAACCGTCCAACGCTTTACATTGAATTTCGAAAAGATGGAAAACCGGTCGATTCCCGGCCTTGGTGGACCGCTAAAGACACTGGAAAGGCACGCAATGATTCGTAGGGCTTCTCTTGTTCTGGTCGGCGCATTGATGGGTGCGACCGCGATGAGCGTCATCTATTCGGCGGGCGTGCCTGCGGAAGCAGCTGGAGCCTCCACCTATAAGGAGCTTTCCGTTTTTGGTGACGTCTTTGAGCGCGTGCGCGCACAGTATGTGACGCCGCCGGCCGAGGACAAACTCATCGAAAATGCCATCAATGGCATGCTTTCCTCGCTGGATCCGCATTCGAGCTACATGAATGCCAAGGATGCGGCCGACATGCAGACCCAGACGAAGGGTGAATTCGGCGGCCTCGGCATCGAGGTCACGATGGAAGACGAGCTTGTCAAGGTCATCACCCCGATCGACGACACGCCTGCGGCAAAGGCCGGCGTTCTTGCTGGAGACTACATCTCCGAGATCGACGGTCAGTCGGTTCGTGGCCTGAAGCTGGAAGACGCTGTCGAAAAGATGCGCGGTCCGGTCAATACGCCGATCAAGCTGACGTTGATCCGCAAGGGTGCCGACAAGCCGATTGAACTGACGATCGTCCGAGACGTTGTCGCGGTTCAGGCCGTCAAGTCGCGCGTCGAGGATGATGTCGGTTATCTGCGCGTCATCTCCTTCACGGAAAAGACCTATCCCGACCTCGAGAAGGCTATCGAGAAGATCAAGAAGACGGTCCCGGCCGACAAGCTGAAGGGCTATGTGCTCGACCTTCGCCTGAACCCCGGCGGTCTGCTCGATCAGGCGATCCAGGTATCGGATGCGCTGCTGCAGCGTGGCGAGGTGGTGTCGACCCGCGGCCGCAATCCGGACGAAACCCGCCGCTTCAACGCTGGCCCGGGCGATCTGACGGACGGCAAGCCGGTGATCGTGCTCATCAACGGTGGTTCGGCGTCTGCTTCGGAAATCGTTGCGGGTGCGCTGCAGGACCTGCGTCGTGCGACGGTTCTCGGCACGCGTTCGTTCGGAAAGGGCTCGGTCCAGACGATCATCCCGCTCGGTGAAAACGGCGCGCTGCGCCTGACGACTGCGCTCTACTACACGCCGTCGGGCCGCTCCATCCAGGGCACCGGTATCACGCCTGATATCAAGGTCGAGGAGCCGCTGCCCGATGATCTGAAGGGCAAGATGGTCACCGAAGGCGAGTCCAGCCTGCGCGGGCACATCAAGGGTCAGAGCGAGACGGACGAAGGCTCCGGTTCGGTTGCCTATATTCCGCCGGATCCGAAGGACGACGTCCAGCTCAACTACGCGCTTGACCTGCTTCGCGGCAAGAAGACCGATCCGGCCTTCCCGCCGAATCCGGACAAGGCCGTCAGCGCCAAGTGATTGCAATTTGAGGCGTCAGGCTGGATGGTGTGTCCGGCCTGACGCCTTTTTGCTGTCCTGACTCTGAAGCGGAAAAGAAGTTTGAATACCGATCTGCACGCCCCTCTGGGACAGAACCGAAAGGCCAAGCGCCAGCGGCCGGGTATTCTGCGCACCGGGCGCGTTGTCGCCGGGATTTGTCTCGTGCTGATCGGGGCTTCATCGCTCTACACTGCGTTTCGCGGTGACGGATTGAAACGAGAAAAGCCGCCGGCGCAAAACCAGACGACTGCCCCACCTTCTGACACAGTTCAAAATCAGGTGCCGCCGCAGCCCCCATCCGCAGCCGCTCCTGGCATGGCGCCATCCGGCCCTAGGTCGGGCGCGAATGTGGAGCAGATGGTCACCGGCGACGGATCGGTGGTCACGAAATACTCCCCAAGACAACGCGATGGAAATGGTCCAGTGCTGGTCGATGCCTCGCAGATCGGACAGGATCCACGGGTGGCGGCCTTGCCGAACGACGCGCTTCTGGAGGAGACGCCATTTGGGCGACTGCCGATCGTTGGGCCGGACGGACGGCGCCCGATGGACCAGTATGCACGGCCATGGTCGGGCGCTCACGGAACACGCATCGCGATCGTTGTCAGCGGTCTCGGGCTTAGCCAGACGGGCACGCAGCGGGCCATTCAACAGTTGCCTGAGGAGGTCACGCTCGCCTTTGCCGCCAGCGGCAACAGCTTGCAGCGCTGGATGCAGGAGGCGCGCCGTGGTGGCCACGAAATCCTGTTGCAGGTTCCGTTCGAGCCTTTTGATTATCCGGCAAACGATCCTGGACCGGATACGCTCCTGACCTCGACATCGGCTGCGAAAAATATTGAAAACCTGCACCGGGCGATGGGCGAGATCACCAACTATACCGGCGTCATGAACTATCAGGGCGGGCGCTTCCTTTCCGACCCCAATGCCATGGAGCCGGTTTTGCGGGACATCGAAAAGCGCGGGCTGTTGTTCCTTGATGACGGAACGTCAGCGCAGTCCAAGACCGCCGCGATCGCCAAAGGAACAGAAACGCCCTACGCCTTCGCAGATGTGCAGTTGGACAAGCAGCTTGACGTGAAAGCCATCATCCAGAAACTGGACGAGCTGGAGCGCGTTGCAAAGCGCAACGGCCAGGCGATCGGCGTCGCTGCCGCCTTCGATGAGAGCATTGACGCGATCGCGCAATGGACACAGGAAGCGGCGATGCGAGGCATTGAAGTCGTGGGTGTCGCAGCACTGACCAATGATCTCAAAAGACCTTGAATAGAGAGAGCCGATGAGCAAGCCGATCGTCAAAGCCGAGGACCTGCCGTACCGCCCCTGTGTCGGTGTCATGATCCTCAACCGTCAGGGCCTGGTGTGGGCGGGGCGACGGATTCCGGAAGAGAATTCCGAGTATGATGGATCGCCGCAGCTTTGGCAGATGCCGCAGGGCGGCATCGACAAGGGCGAGGATCCGCTTGAGGCGGCCTACCGCGAGCTTTACGAGGAAACAGGCATTCGTACCGTGACGCTGCTCGCGGAGGCGCGGAACTGGATCAATTATGACTTGCCGCCGCAGCTGATCGGCATCGGATTGAAAGGCAAGTTCCGCGGTCAGACGCAGCGCTGGTTCGCGTTCCGCTTCGATGGCGATGAGAGCGAGGTCGCAATCAATCCGCCGCCAGGCGGGCATGCGCCTGAGTTCGATGCCTGGGAGTGGAAGCCGATGGAGAGCCTGCCCGGTCTTATCGTACCCTTCAAGCGGGCTGTCTATGAGCAGGTCGTCGACGAGTTCAGGCACTTGGTTGGTCTAAGCGCCGCAGAGTGAATGACCGGCGGCCGGAGCTGCCGGTCACTACGAGGATTACTCGGCCTCGTTGGCAGAGTCGGCGTTGAGTTGGCCGTATTTCGATTCGCCGATCTTGCCGAGCAGATCAAGCTGCGTCTCGAGGAAGTCGATGTGGCCTTCCTCGTCCGCGAGGAGCTCTTCGAAAAGCTTCATCGAGACGTAGTCGCCGGCCTCATGACAGATGTCGCGTGATTTCTTGTAGGCCGTGCGCGCATCGTATTCGCCGGCAAGGTCGGCTTCCAGAACTTCCTTGACGTTCTGGCCGATGCGAAGAGGAGCGAGGGTCTGGAGATTGGGATGGCCTTCGAGGAAGATGATACGTGCAACCAGGCGATCGGCGTGGTGCATTTCCTCGATGGATTCCGCCCGCTCCTTCTTGGCTAGCTTGGTGTAGCCCCAATCTTCAAGAAGTCGGTAGTGGACCCAGTACTGGTTTACGGCGCCGAGTTCGAGAAAGAGGGCCTCGTTAAGCCGCTCGATGACTTTTTTGTCGCCTTTCAATGTCCGCTCTCCTGTTTTCTTCGTGGAATTCTCTGAGGCGGGACATGAAATCAAATATTTCGGCGTCCGTCGAGTCGTGACGGGCGTGATATTCTTCGGTTGTCTGGATGATGATATCGACCACATTCGGGAAGCAGCCGCAGCAGCGGCCCCGTTTTTCCATGGCGTGGTAGACCTTTGCTGGAACAATGAGCTGCCAACAGTCCTGATCGAGAAGCTCATTGATGACTTCCCGGATTTCGTGATCAGTTATGTAGTTGCAGCTGCAGACAAGCACGGCATCATTCCAAACATGACATTCACTATCCCCTTTTCTGCAAAAGAAGATGATATGTGTCAAGAAAAAATCGAGTCGCGGGGGGTAGTTCATTGGTCGCAGACCGTGTGGCGCTCGGAACAAGCTTTCAGGTGCATTGCGAATCCACCAGATCGCGATCTCAATGAAAATTGCGGCCCCTTGGCATAATGTTAGCTGTTTCTCTCGCTTCGGAATGGCTTGAAGTCAGCCTCTTCTCCATGGCAGCCTTTTCAAGTGAGTTTGCGAGTTTCCTTTGTCGCGGGTCCATCGTCGGATTGAGCGCTTCGTCCGAACGATCGCTCACGCCGAAGCGACGGGCTTCCTTCTGGAGGATGCCAAGCGCAGGGGTCATATCCTCGATATGGTCGACGACAGTGTGGATCACGCCGCTCTGGCTCTGAAGCTTGCCATATATTTTCACGAGCCGCGCACCCATGACGATCGGGCGATACTTCTCGAAGACCTTCTTCCAGACAATCGCATTGGCAACGCCCGTCTCGTCCTCGAGTGTCATGAAGATGACGCCCTTGGCTGAGCCGGGACGCTGACGCACCAAAACCAGGCCAGCGATCGTTACTCTTCTTCCGTTCGGGACGGTCAGAAGATCGACATTCCGCACCACCCCGGCCTTGCGGAACTCGTTACGAAGGAATGAGACGGGGTGGCCTTTCAAAGATAGCGAAAGGTAGCGATAGTCTTCAACCACCTGTTCACCAGCCAGCATTTCCGGCAGACGCGTCTCAGGCTCGAGCTGTAGATCGATGTGACTCACTTGGTCGAACAGAGGGAGTTTTTCAGCGGCGCTTTTCGCATCGAGCGCCCGCACGGCCCAGAGCGCTTCGCGTCGTGATAGTCTTATGGAATGAAAGGTATCCGCATCGGCGAGCCGTTCTATATCCGCTTTATGCAGGCCTGAGCGCAGCCAGAGATCGCGAATCGAGGAATAGCCCTTGCCTCTATTTGCGACGAGTTGCTGCATGCTCGCTTCCGAAAGGCCTTTTATCTGCCTGAAGCCAAGCCGAACGGCTCGCTTCGTCTGGATGATTTCCCGCATGGCGGCATGCCGGAAATCAACGGTCCGTCTGTTGAATTCGGCCTCCTCAAGCAAGCAATCCCAATTCGATTCATTGATGTCGACCGGCCGAATCTCAACGCCATGCTCCCGGGCGTCCCGGACGAGTTGAGCTGGGGCATAGAAGCCCATGGGCTGTGAATTCAGCATCGCTGCACAGAAGACGTCGGGGTAATAAGCCTTTACCCAGGACGAGGCATAGACCAGCAAAGCGAAAGAGGCGGCGTGGCTTTCCGGGAAACCATATTCGCCAAATCCCTTGATCTGGTTGAAACATTGCTGGGCAAAATCACGAGCGTAACCCTTCGCGACCATGCCTTCCATGAACCGCGTTTCGAAATTGCCGATGGTGCCTGTCCGCTTGAAGGTCGCCATGGCTCGCCTCAGTTGATCCGCTTCGGCTGGCCGAAAACCCGCTGCCGTGATGGCGATCTGCATGGCTTGCTCCTGAAAGAGTGGCACGCCAAGTGTTCGCTCCAAAACCCCCTTCAGTTCCTCGCTCGGGTAAGTCGCTGGGATGCCACGTGCCTCGGCTTCTCTGCGCTTCAGGTATGGGTGAACCATGTCACCCTGGATGGGGCCGGGTCTGACGATGGCGACCTCGATGACAAGGTCGTAGAACTCCTTCGGTTTCAGACGTGGCAACATGCTCATCTGCGCCCGACTCTCGATCTGGAAGACGCCAAGCGTGTCGGCTCGACACATCATCGCATAGACAGGCTTCTCGTCTTCATGCGTAGCGTTGCCGAGATCGGCAAGCGTCTTTTTGACGTCGTAGTGCAGGAGAAGCAGATCGAATGCCCGCTTCAATGCGGTCAGCATTCCGAGCGCCAGAATGTCGACCTTGAGGATTTTCAGATTGTCGAGATCATCCTTATCCCATTCGACCATATAGCGCCCGGGCATTGCCGTCTTCATGATCGGAACGACTTCATCCAGCCTGTCCCTTGTGATGACGAAACCTCCGACATGCTGGGTGAGGTGCCGGGGAAAACTGAGAAGCTCGGATGCATATTTCAGCACGTTCTTTGTCATGGGATCGGAGGTTTCGAGCCCGGCGGCCCTTGCTTCGCGCTCGGACAACTTCTCTTCCGACCAGCCCCAGACCAGGCTGCCGATTGCCGACTGGACGTCCTCCGAGAGGCCGAAAGCCTTAGAGACCTCGCGCCCGGCGGACCGGGTACGGTAGGTCGTTACCCCTGCCGTCAAGCCGGCATGTTCCTTGCCGTACGTCTGATAGATATACTGGATGACCTCCTCGCGCCTCTCGTGCTCGAAATCGACATCGATATCAGGCGGCTCGTCGCGGTCCATCGAGAGGAAGCGGTCGAAAAGCAGGGTGCTCTTCTCCGGATTGACCTCGGTTATCTCCAGGCAATAGCAAATCACCGAGTTTGCAGCGGAGCCGCGCCCCTGGCAGAGGATCCTCCTCTCGTGCCGGGCATACTGGATGATCCGATGGACCGTCAGGAAGTATGATTCATATTGCTTCCGGCGAACGAGATCCAACTCGTACTCAATGTTCTTCTGAACTTTCTCAGGTACGCCGTCGGGGAAGCGCTTTGCTGCACCTGAATTGGTCAGGCGTTCCAGTGTTTCATAAGGCGTTTCCCCCTCGTCATTCTCGGAGGGGTAATTGTGTTCCAGTTCGTCGAGCGAAAAGGAAAGGCTGCCAAAGAACTTCGCTGTGTTCGTGACTGCCTGCGGATAGTCTCTGAAGAGGCGCAGAATTTCGCTGCCACTCTTGAGATAGCGTTCGGCATTTGGAGCCAGGAGAAAGCCAGCCACGGGAATGGAAACGTGCTCCCGGATTGATGTCACGATATCGGCGAGAGGGCGGCGGGCGGTATCGTGGTAGAGCGGCTGGTTGGTTGCGATCAGCGGGATGCGGTTGCGGTCCGCCAGCATGGCGATGGTCGCAAACATGCGCTTATCGCGGCCGTCATAGGCGGGAGCGAGCGCCATGTGGATGTTTTTCCGGAAGCGTCTTCTGAACCGCTCCAGACAGGCTTCGAAAGCGGCGTGATTGTTATCATCGGCAATGGATGGATGCGGAATGATTGCAAGCATCATGCCGTCGCCCCATTCCATCAGATCCTCTTCCGACAGAATGCACTTACCCTTCTCGGCTCTCAGGTTTCCGTTGCTCAGCAACCGGCAAAGATGCGCCCAGCCTCGACGATTTCGGGGGTAGGCAAGAATGTCAGGCGTTCCGTCTGTAAAAACCAGACGGGCTCCCGGCTGGAAACGGATCGGATCGGGAATGATGTCCTTCTTCTCGCGCTCCTCCAGAAGCCCGGCTCTCATTCGTTCGAACTTTTTCCGGATCGCCTCTGCCTGGGCATGGGCCCGGACGACACCCGCAACTGAATTTCGGTCGGCAATGCCAAGGCCTCCAAGCTTCAGAACGGCAGCCTGAACGATCATCTCCTCGGGCTTGGAGGCGCCCTCCAGAAAGGAGAAATTGCTCCTTGCGCCGATTTCGAAGAAGGCGGACATCAGGCAATGATCCCATGCATGAACCAGCTCTGTGCGGTGTCCCGCTCATAATGGCCCTGGCGATAGATCCAGAAGCGACGTCCCTTATCGTCCTCGATCCGGAAATAGTCTCGATCCGCAGCTTCCGCACCATCTAGCCACCATTCCGTTGCCAGTCGCTCCGGTCCCTCGCTCTTCAAGACACGGTGCTGCATGCGTCGCCAATGAAAGCTCGCTGGTGCGCCATCGGGAATTTCGATGGCAAAGGCCTCCATCGGCTCCGCTTTCCGCAATAGCCGGATGGGCCGCTCGCTCCTGGCCGGCGGTGGATGTCCCTCCCGGGTTTTCGGGGCGGACAGATGATCGATCGCTGGCACTGTAACGGAGGCTCTTTCCGGTATGTGGCTCTCCCGCAATTGGAAGGTTTGCAGGCAGTCTTCTCCAAGGCGGGCGGAAACCCGATCCACGAAGGCAGCAAGAGAGGCATCCTTCTGCTGGCGGTGTTCGAAATCCCCCTGCGAGGTCACGAAGTCCTCGTGCAGGAGTACGTTGAGACGAAGGATCTCGAATCCGTAACCGGCATCGAAATCGTCGTGAATTGCCTGCAGGCGTTCGGCAAAGAGGGCGGCGATGCGGTTGGGCTCCCGCAAGGGCTGCGCGGTTCCGGCAGAAATCCGAAACACCTTGCCGTCGACACGGAACAGCACCAGTTCGAAGATGCGGCCGCCGGCGCCACGCGCTTCGAGCAAGGGCTTCAGGGAGACGGCAATCTGGTCGGTGAGCGCAAGGATATCGTCTTCGGCCGCGATCGGCTCAATCAGGCGACGTTCGACCGAGAGGCTTGCGACGGGCAGGCGTGGAGAAACCGGTTCCTCATCGGTTCCAAGCGCCTGATCGAGTCTCAAGAGCACCGTTCCGCCAAAGCGGCGGGTGAGCGGGGCGCGCGGCGCGGTCAGCAAATCGCCGACATATTTAAGGCCCATCTTGTTCAGGCCTCCTATCGTTTCTTCCTCTAGACGCAAGGCCGCGACGGGCAAGGGGGCCAGCGCCTGTTCGGCCTCTCCATACTCGATGATGCCGCCTTGGCCGAAACGGCTGATGGCCCAGGACAATCCAGGTGAGGAAGAGATCGCGCCGCGGGCGTCAATTCCCATCTGGAAGAGTCTTGCGAGAATATCCTTGAGAAGGGACGTCTCACCACCGAACAGATGGGCGCAGCCGGTTATGTCCAGAAACAGGCCATCCACGCCATCGAGAGCGACAAGCGGAGTGTAGCGATCGCACCAATCGGCAATCGCTTCCAGGAAGCGCCGGTTGGCGGCCGGGTCGTCCTCGATCACATCAAGCGTGGGGTGGATGGCGCGGGCTTCGGCGACGCCCATGTGCTTTCGGAGATTGAGGGTTTCGGCTGCCTCGTCCAGCGCTGTGAGCCGCATGGTATTGTTGAGACGGCTAGAACAGACGATCGGTGCGGCCTCAGGACGTCCGCGCGAACGCCAGGAGAGCCCCCATTTCTTTCTTGATATCCGGTCGGTTGGAAGATGTGGAAAGTGGAGTGCCAGAATGCGTTGCGCGTTCGTCTGGAAGGCGAGGGTCGACTGATCGGGAGACGGCGAAAAAACGGCGGTCATGAGGGTTCCACTCCAGTAGAAAGGAGAGGGGAGCCGGGTTGCGGCTCTTCTCCAGGGTGAGATGAAAAACCGGATTGCCGATGCTACCGCCCAGCATCGTGCCATCCGGCAAGGGTCGCGCCTGTGCCGGCGCGGGTGCCACAAGGAAGCGGAAGCAAGCGCTGCTGGCTTCTTCCTCTCCAGCTTGCCGCAACAGGAAAAGCGGGCGTTTAGATGCTTTCGCCCGCAAGCTCAAACGACGGCTTTCCGTCAGGCCGAAGGGCTTCGGATTGCCGCGAACCTCCAGAATCGTCGCAGGAAAGACGCCGCTTTCGACTGCGGCCTCGGCAAGCCAAAGGGCATCTTCAAGCTTGCGTGGGCTGGCATAGAAGAACTGGTCCGGTTTCAGGCCGAAATCGCGCAGGCCCACGGCGTAGGGGACGCCTGCTTCCATCGTGGAAACGATGTCTGCGATCCAGAGGATCGGCAGCGAAGCACTGTGGCTCTCTTCCACTTGGCGCTGCAGCATGGCGGCAAGCGCCAGCATGAAGCCACTGCCAGCGCCGGCTTCGCGTAAGAGGTCGGAACGAACCTCGGTGATCCCGTCGAGCGGCAGGCCGCCATCAACTGCCTCGTCGAGCGCGGGGATTCCAAGAGGAAGACGCAGGCCACTGTCGTTGTTGGTGGAGAGGTCCCTTTCGGCCAAGGCTTCGCCTTGCGCTGCAGCCAAGGCCGGCGCGGGCTTTCCTTCAAGCTTTGCAATGGTTTCGCGGAGCGCAAAAAGCCGCTCGCGCGTCACGGCCGACTGTGCCATGACGTTCTCCAAGTCTCATATGTTCCTGTTATGTTCTTATGGATTCCAGAGGCGGGCGAAAGAGTCAACAGGCATTCGATGTGAATTTATTCCTGCCTTTGATTCCGCTCTCGAAAATCGTACGCAAAGGTTCTATATGGGCGGCAAAGGAAGGGAATTTTTATGGCCCGCATAGACCAGAGCGATAATTGGCAGGATCGCCACGCTCCGACGATCAGTACTTTCGAGTCGTTGGCAATGGAGGCGTACAGCCACCTGCCGGAAGAGTTTCGCTCACTGACCACCAATCTGACGATCGAGATCGAGGACTTCCCTGACGACGACGTGTTCGAGGACATGGCGCTGGAAACGCCGTTCGACCTTCTCGGCCTCTTTGAAGGCCGAGGCATCTCCGAGCGTTTCACAATGGAAACCGGCGAATTGCCGAACCGTATCCGCCTCTACCGGCGGCCGATCCTCGACTACTGGGCCGAGAACGATGAGACGCTGGGCGACATCATTACTCACGTCCTCATCCATGAGATCGGCCACCATTTCGGTCTTAGCGACGACGACATGGAACGGATCGAGGCGAGCGCCGAAGAGGCGGCCGAACGCTAAGCCTTCGCTTACTGTTCGGACAGCTTCATGTCCGGGTGGTAATCCTTGCCTTCGACTTCCTTGACGATCGCCTGAGCACAAATCACCTGGCCGGTCTGGGTGTTGAAGGTCAGCGACGGCGAGCCGTTCAACGACCAGCCCTTGTTGAGGGCGTCGGTTACGCGGTGACAGAAAGCGGCATCATCCTGGCCGGTCAGAAGGCGATAAAGCTTCATCTAAAGTCGTCTTTCACTTCGCCGTTTGGCGTTCTGCAATCAGGCGGGCTTTATGAACCAGACTTTCCGCCTGGACAAGGTGTAGCCGCTCGATCATCCGACCATTGGCATTGATGACATTCAGGCCATCTGCAGCGGGGTCGGCAAAGGCGGCGATGATCGCCTCCGCCTCGGCAATTGCCGCCTCATCCGGGCCGAAATGCCGGTTGGCGGCTTCGATCTGAGCCGGGTGAATCAGCATCTTACCGTCGAAGCCCATGGCGCGGGCGTGCGCGCATTCGGCATCGAAGGCATCGGCATCCTTGAAATCGTTGAAGACGCTGTCGATCGCGTCGAGGCCATAGGCGCGCACGGCAAGTACCACCTGCATCAACCAGGGCACGAGATAGGTACGGCCCGGCTGTGGCAGGACGCCGGTCTGCTTGCGCAGGTCGTTGAGGCCGACGACGAAACAATCGAGCCGTGAGCCAGGCGTGCGCCCAGCTTCGGCAATCGCGGCCGCGTTCAGAATGCCACGGGGTGTTTCGATCATCGCCCAGATGCGGAGGCTTTCCGGCGCGTCGGCATCGGCAAGCCGGTCGCTTATGGACATCACATCCTGAGGCTCGTCCACTTTCGGCAGGAGTACGGCATCCGGCTCCAGTGCCAATACCAGTTCGATGTCCGCATTTCCGAATGTGGAATCCAGCGCATTGATGCGGATGATCCGCTCCTTGTTCACAAGAGGAGCGCCCGAAAAAAAGGCCTTTAGATTCTCGCGGGCTTCCTCCTTCCGTTCCGGGGCCACGGAGTCCTCGAGATCGAAGATGACGGCGTCGCAATCGAGCGCATGAGTCTTTTCCAGGGCGCGCGCATTGATGGCAGGGACGCTCAGCACCGAGCGGCGCAGGTTCAAGGAACGAGTCGGAGAATTGCGGGTCATCACAAATGTGTGCCAAGCTTTATGACAGGTGGCAAGACAACAAAAAGCCATGCTCACCTTGCAGAGAAAGAAAAGAAGGACCACATTCCTTTCCGAAGAAAGGTCTAAAACCATGCAAAGCATTCGTTCCGTCTTCCTCCTGCTCGCAGGCATCACCGCCTTCGTTGCGCTGGCGTTCGTCACATTTTCCGTGACGCTGGCAGTCGGTGGTATCCTGACGGTGCTTATGGTTGGCCGCGCGCTTTCGCTGAAGATGAAGCCGGCACCGGTCCGCGCCACAGCCAAGGCAAAACCACATTCCGGCGAGAACATGCGCATCTGGAATGACGGGCGCGGCACGATCATCGACCTCTAATCTCAGGTCGCTTCCAGAAAAATTTTGCATCGCTGTCGGCTCGACTGATCTTCCCGCGTCTTTGAAAGGTCAGGGTTTTACCCGAACCAATCAAATCATGGAGGACAGTATGGATACTGCAACGGAAACCGGCACGATGAAGATGCCACCGGTCAAGAATGGCTTGCTGCCTTATGTCACGGTCGACGGCGCGCTGAAGGCCGCAGAATTCTACAAGCGTGCATTTGGTGCTGAGGAGGCGTTTGTCGTCCCGCCTGACGAAAACGGGCGGACGATGCATGTCCACCTCTACATCAACGGAAGCTCGTTGATGCTTTGTGATGCCTATCCCGAGCATGGTCATCCCTTTGAAAAGCATCAGGGCTTCACGCTTCAGCTTGTTATCGACGACATCGATTTCTGGTGGGACCGCGCCGTTGCCGCCGGCGCCGAGGTGATCCTACCCGTCCAGCTGATGTTCTGGGGTGATCGATACGGTCAGCTCCGCGACCCTTTCGGGGTTCTCTGGGCGATGAATGCGCCAGCGAACGCAAACTGATCTCATGACGACCATGGCGGCTGTGCGTCGAATCCGCGCGCAGCCGCATAGACGATATAAATTTTCCTTCATTTCGGTCGAAATCTGGACTAAACGCAGATTAACAAAACTACGTCTGCTGACATTGGAGCCAGGCCATGGACAAATTCGCAAAGCTGACGGGCGTTGCTGCCCCTCTGCCGGTTGTCAACATCGATACCGACATGATCATTCCGAAGGACTACCTGAAGACGATCAAGCGCACGGGTCTTGGCAAGGGTCTTTTCGCTGAAGCGCGTTACAATGAAGACGGCTCCTTGAACCAGGATTTCGTGCTGAACAAGCCCGCCTATCAGAATGCAAAGATCCTCGTTGCCGGCGACAACTTCGGTTGCGGCTCGTCGCGCGAGCATGCGCCGTGGGCGCTCCTCGACTTCGGCATCCGTTGCGTCATCTCGACCAGCTTTGCCGACATCTTCTACAACAACTGTTTCAAGAACGGCATTCTGCCGATCAAGGTCAGCCAGGAAAACCTCGACAAGCTGATGGATGACGCCTCGCGCGGCTCCAACGCGATCCTGACGGTCGATCTGGAAAACCTCGAGATCACCGGTCCGGACGGTGGCTCGATCAAGTTCGATCTCGACGAGTTCAAGCGTCACTGCCTACTGAACGGCCTCGACGATATCGGCCTGACGCTCGAGAAGGGCGAGGCGATCGACAGCTTCGAAGCCAAGAACACGGCATCGCGCCCCTGGGCAGCGTAGTCCTGGAAAACATACCAGTCGTCAAAGCCGGGCCTTTTGCCCGGCTTTTTCTTTGGTCGGCTTACAGCAACAGCTCTTTCCACGTTTTAAGCTTCTCCATGGAAACGCCGATGCCGCCGCAGACCTCGATCAGCGGATTTTTGAACCGCTCGAGGATATCGGCATGGACGTCGGCGACCGCGAGCGCTGCGCCACAAGCGGGTTCGACCAGGATGCGATAGGCATCGGCGAACTTGATGCAGGCGGCGACTGCCTGTGCGTCGGTCACCGTCACGCTCTCGATCGGGTGGTGTTTCGGCAGGTTGAAGACGTGTCGGGCCACCTGGCGCGCACCGAGCGAGCTGGCGATGGAAGTAATCGCCGGCAAGGTGATGCATTCGCCTGCGGCAAGGCTGGCATGAAGGGACGCGGCTCCTTCGGTTTCAACGGCAATGACGGGCACATCAGACAAGCCGTTTCGCTGAAGTCCGGCAACGATCCCCGCAAGTAAGCCGCCGCCGCCGACGCTCGTGATGACGCAATCAAAGTGAGCGCCCTTTGCGACAACCTCGTCGATCAATGTGCCGTGCCCTTCCCACAAAAGCGGATGGTCGAACGGGTGCACATAGGCTGCGTTTCTGGCATTCGCACGTTCGATTGCGTAGGCATTGGCTTCGTCGAACACCGATCCGTGCACCAGAACCGTCGCGCCGGTCGCCTCGATCGATTGGCGCACTTCCGGCGACGTCGTCTCGGGCACGACGATCGTCACCGGAATGCCGAGCGCTCGTCCGGCATAGGCGGCGGCGATCCCCGCATTGCCACCGGAGGCGCAGAAAATCTCACGGGCGCCATTTTCGATTTCATGCTGACAAAGCCTGCCGACTCCGCGGAGCTTGAAACTGCCGGATGGCTGCAGCGCATCAAGCTTCAGCCAGAGCGGCTTGTTGCTTGCGCTGTAATCGGCGGAGGTGCGGAAAAGCGGTGTGTCGAGGTGGAGCGGTGCAGATGGCATGGTGGTACCCGATGAGCTTGGCGATACAGGCTCTCCTTGTGGACCCGCTTGCGCGGGTCGGTCAACGAGGGATCTCGGCCGTAATTCCGCAACCGTACCGAATCGGCCTCGCACTCGCTTGAAATGCCGATTTTGCAGGTCTAAGAAACCGCAACTTGTTTTTCCGCGGAGGGTTTCATGACAGCGCGCAATCTTTTCCTGCTGCCGGGCGACGGCATCGGCCCCGAGGCCATGGGTGAGGTCCGCAAGATCATTGCCTATATGAACGAGGCGATGAATGCCGGCTTCGTCACCGACGAAGGCCTCGTCGGTGGCAGCGCCTATGACGCGCATGGTGCCGCGATCTCCGAAGGCGACATGCAGAAGGCGCTTGCCGCCGATGCCGTTCTCTTCGGCGCCGTCGGCGGCCCGAAGTGGGATGATGTTCCCTATGAAGTGCGCCCCGAAGCCGGCCTACTGCGCCTGCGCAAGGATCTGGAGCTGTTCGCCAACCTGCGTCCGGCCATCTGCTACCCGGCGCTCGCTTCCGCTTCCTCGCTGAAGCCGGAGTTGGTCGAAGGCCTCGATATCCTGATCATCCGCGAACTGACGGGCGGCGTCTATTTTGGCGAACCGAAGACCATTACCGATCTCGGCAACGGCCAGAAGCGCGCGATCGACACGCAGGTCTATGACACCTACGAGATCGAACGCATCTCGGCCGTGGCCTTCGAAATGGCCCGCACGCGCCAGAATCGCGTTTGCTCGATGGAAAAGCGCAACGTCATGAAGTCGGGCGTGTTGTGGAACCAGGTGGTCACCGCGACGCACAAGGACAAGTATTCGGACGTCAAGCTCGAGCACATGCTGGCGGATGCCGGCGGCATGCAGCTGGTGCGTGCGCCGAAGCAGTTCGACGTCATCGTCACCGACAACCTGTTCGGGGATATGCTCTCCGACGTTGCCGCCATGCTGACGGGCTCGCTCGGCATGTTGCCTTCGGCTTCGCTCGGCGCGCCGGATGCCAAGACCGGCAAGCGCAAGGCACTCTACGAGCCGGTGCACGGTTCGGCTCCTGACATCGCTGGCAAGGGCATTGCCAATCCGATCGCGATGATTGCGTCCTTCGCCATGTGCCTGCGCTATTCCTTCAACCTCGTGCAGGAAGCCGACAACCTCGAAAAGGCGATCGCCAACGTGCTCGATAAGGGTATCCGCACCGGCGACATCATGGCCGAAGGCTGCACGAAGGTCGGAACCGCTGAGATGGGCGACGCGATCCTCGCCGAATTCAAGGCGCTTTCTGCCTGATATTTCACGTGAAACACGCTTTTGGCCTTCCGCATCGCCCGGTGCGGAAGGCCTTTGCTTGAAGGCGGCCGATGCTGTTCCTATTTCCCTTCTGCGCTGAGCAAAGAGCGGGAGTAGAATGAACGAAGCCATCGATCGCAAGCCGAACTGCTGGAGCTATTTGCGAAAGCGCTACGCTGCGCGGCGCTCAATCCACCGTCGGGTTCCCTGGAAAGGCTTCGCGCTTTTTGCCATCAACGCTGTTGCCATTGCCTTCTTCGTCTTCGACCGCCCGTTGGGGCAGGCAGTCAAAAGCCTTTCGCCTCCGCTGGTGTCGATCGCCGGGGATGTCACTGACGTCGGCAGGCTTGTCTGGATCCTCGTCGGTCTTTTGACAATCCTGGCGACCGGCTATTTCGTTCGTCGACGACTATGGAAGGTACGCGGCCGTTTCCGGCTCGCCTATTTTGGGCAGATGACCGCATATGTCGGGTTCTCGGTTCTGTTCGCCAGCATCGTTTCCAATCTGCTGAAGTTCGCAATCGGGCGTGCTCGACCGCTGCTTTATGATCAGGAAGGCATTTTCAGCTTCGTCCCTTTCAGTACCGATTTTCTTCATCAGAGCTTTCCGTCGGGCCACTCCTCCAACGTCGGCGCTCTGTTCATGGCGCTGGCGCTTCTCTTTCCACGGTTCCGCCTAGGCTTCATCGGCATCGGTCTTTGGCTTGGAGCCACGCGCGTCATCATTGGCGTGCACTATCCCAGCGATGTGGCGGCCGGCCTCGCATTGGGCGCGTGGTTGGCTTTTGCGACATCCATTTTGTTTGCACGCTTCGGACTGGTCTTCTCGATCGGTCGTGATGGTTGGCCGACGCCGAGGCTCAGCCGCCTTCTCTAGGGTTGGCCAGACACGAAAAAGCCCGGCGTCTTGCGAGCGCCGGGCTTTCTTAGATTTCGGTTACCTGGATCAATCCATCGCGTGGATGTCGCGATCCTTCGTTTCCGGCAGGAAGATGAGACCGATGACCAGTGTGATTGTAGCGAACACGATCGGATACCAGAGACCGTAGTAGATGTCGCCGGTTGCCGCGCTCATTGCGAAGGCCGTTGCTGGCAAGAGGCCACCGAACCAACCATTGCCGATATGGTAGGGCAGGGACATGCCGGTGTAACGGATTCGGGTCGGGAAGAGTTCGACCAGAAGCGCCGCGATCGGGCCATAGACCATCGTAACGTAGATCACGAGCACGAAGAGAATGGCAATCGTACCGATCCAGTTGACGCGGGCCGGGTCGGCCGTCATGGCAAAGCTGCCGCCATTGGCGATGCTATAGACCGCCATATCGGTGGCGCCCTTCGCTTCATCAGCCGTTAGGAGCTTGTCGGCGACGAGCTTGTCTGCCGGCACGGTCTGCTTTTCACCGGCGCGGACTGCATCGGCGTTGAGAGCAAGCTCCGGGTTGGCTGCAATGAAGGCGTCCAGTTTTGCATCTGGAACCTTGATGGCACCGCGCTTCAGCGGATATCCGGCATCATGAAGGGCGATGTTGACGCCTTTTTCAAAGGCGCCGGTCATTGCCTTTGCCTTGTCGCCGGCGGCGACGGCATCGAAGCTGGCGATAGTTTCGTCACCGATTTTTACGGTTGCGGGCTGCCCCGCCGGGCCAGGCACGACGTCATAAGGCACCGAGTTCTTGGTCAGGAAAGCCGTTGCCACATCGCAGGAACTCGTAAACTTCGCGGTTCCGGTCGGATTGAACTGGAATTTGCAATCCGCCGGGTCGGCCGTGACCGTGGCCCGTATGGAAGCCTGTGCTTCGGCAAGCGCCGGATTGGCCGTCCAGGTCATGGCCTTGAACAGCGGATTATAGGTCACTGCTGCGATCAACAGGCCGGCCATGATGATCGGCTTGCGGCCGATCCTGTCGGACAGGCCGCCAAAGACGACGAAGAAGGGTGTGCCGAGGATGAGGGCAATCGCCACCATGATGTTTGCCGATTGCAAATCGACCTTGAGGACGTTCTGCAGGAAAAACAGCGCATAGAACTGACCGCCGTACCACACGACTGCCTGACCCATCGTTGCGCCGAGAAGCGCGATCAGGGCGATCTTTGCATTTTTCCATTGGCCGAAGGCTTCGGTCAGTGGCGCCTTGGACCCCTTGCCTTCCGCCTTCATGCGCTGGAATGCCGGCGACTCGTTCATCTTCAGGCGGATCCAGACGGAGACGCCGAGAAGCACGACCGAGAGCAGGAACGGGATACGCCAGCCCCATGCTGCAAAAGCTTCCTTGCCCATTAGGAACTGAACGCCGACGATGACGATCAGAGAAAGGAAGAGGCCGAGCGTTGCAGTGGTTTGGATCCACGAGGTGAAGTATCCGCGGCGCCCATTTGGCGCGTGTTCGGCCACATAGGTTGCCGCGCCGCCATACTCACCACCGAGCGCCAGGCCCTGCAGGAGGCGAAGGCCGATCAAAATGATGGGTGCTGCGATGCCGATCGATGCAGCACCGGGAAGAATACCGACGAGGAACGTCGAGAGACCCATGATGAGGATCGTGACCAAGAACGTATACTTGCGGCCGACGAGATCGCCGAGGCGCCCGAAAACCAGCGCGCCAAACGGGCGCACCAAGAAGCCGGCGGCGAAGGCCAGAAGCGTGAAGATGTTGCGCGTCGCTTCCGGATACTGGGTGAAGTAGGTCGCGCCGATATAGGTGGCGAGCGAACCATATAGATAGAAGTCGTACCATTCGAAAACCGTGCCGAGCGACGAGGCGAAGATAACCTTCTTCTCCTCGCCCGTCATCGGACCGGCTTTTGTGCCGTCGACGCTTGCGATATTTGCCATTTTCTGTCCTCCACAGAACGATGTGAAACGCGGCGCGCGACCTTGCTCTCCTCAAAGCATACCCCGGGTCGCGGTTCGCCTGATGAGAGTGTGACAGAAAAGCTCATCCATACAGAGAGCGGCTTTGGGATTATGACTTTAGTCTAACGCCTTTGCAGGGACGGCCGACGCCGTGCGACGGCGCCGGATCGGCTCGACTTTTGGTCTCATGGCCTGTGCGAAAGGATATTTACGACTGTCCCGAAGGGATCGCGCACATAGAAGCGACGAACCCCCCAAGCCTCGTCGGCCGGGCCGTAAATGACCTCGAAAGCTGAAGAGCTCATGGCCGCGAAGACTTCGTCGACATCGTCGACCTCGATCGAAAGACCCGGGACGGGCGTCCCGGAGCCGCCCTCGCTCGCGAAGCTTACCTGGACCGGCATTGACTGGTTTGAGCCAAAGGTGGCGATCCAGCCGTGATCCATGAGGATGTCTAGGCCAAGGATGTCCTGATAGAAGACCTTCGCGGCGAGAGGGTCGGCGGTCTCGATGTTTGCTACGATTCGCAGGACCTTCATGTCGCCTCCTCAGCCACGCCAGTTTTGCCTAAATTATGCGTGAACTCTCAAGCGGCAAGAAAAAAGCCGGGCGGCGAAGTGCCGTCCGGCTGTTGTTGGTACGATCTGCTCAGCCTTACGCGGCTTCGGTCGTGTGTGCCTTGCGAACTTCTTCATCCGTCAGGATGCCGCTAGCGCGCAACAGTGCCGCAAAGCGACCGTTGCTCTGGCTGAGCTCATCGAAGCTACCTTCTTCAACGACACGGCCGCCGTCCAGGAACAGCACCTTGTCAGCTTCACGAACCGTGGAAAGACGGTGCGCGATGATGAAGGTCGTGCGGTTCTGGCGCAGGTTGTCGATTGCGGCCTTCACGCGGTTTTCCGTTTCGACATCAAGTGCGCTTGTTGCCTCGTCGAGCACCAGGATCGGCGCATCCTTGAGGATGGCGCGGGCGATTGCCACACGCTGACGTTCACCGCCCGAGAGCTTGTTGCCGCGCTCACCGACGTGGGTGTTGTACTGGTCCTCACGTGTCTCGATGAAGTCGGCTGCTGCGGCAGCTTCGGCTGCACGGCGCATGTCTTCATCCGAAGCTCCTTCCCGGCCGAGGCGAATGTTGTCGCTGATCGAACGGTTGAGCAAGCCGGCATCCTGGAACACGGTTGCGATGTAGCGGCGAAGCGACTTGCGGGTGATCTTCGTCGTATCATGACCATCGACCAAGATGTGGCCGCTGTCCGGATCGTAGACGCGCTGCAGAAGGTTGATCATCGTCGTCTTGCCGGAGCCGGTCGGGCCGACGATCGCAACCGTCTGGCCAGCCTTGGCGGTGAACGAGACGTTGTGCAGACCCTGAGCCGTGTTGCCGAAGCGGAACGACACGTTGCGGAACTCGACCTCGCCCTTGACGTCGGTGATATCGGCATTGCCGGCCGGCTCTTCGCGGTCGCGGACGGAGTCTTCCAGCGAATAGAAGTCTTCGAGCTTCGAACGGGCTTCGAAGATCTGCGTCGCGAACTGGCGCATCTGGTCGAGGCGCGAGATCAGCAGGTTCGCAAAACCGATGAAGGCAATGACGTCACCGATGCGCAGTTCGCCGGACTGAACCATCAGCGTACCGATCACCAGGATGATCATCATGGCGATGGTCGATGCCATGCGGTTCATGGCGCCGGCCAGAGCCCACCAGTCGAGAACCGGATACTGAGCCTGCAGCAGACGGTCGGCAAAGGACCTCAGCGCCTTGGTTTCCGCCTCGATGCGGTTGTAGCTGTGCAGGACCGATACGTTGCTGATCGAATCGCTGACGTGCGAGAAAACCGTGTGGTAGTGGTTTTCGACCGAAGCCTGTCCGTCCTTGGTGCGGCTCATGACGAGACGACCGATAAGCCAGTAGGCAATGCCGAGCACAACCAGCACGCCCGAAAGACGCAGGTCCATGGACATCGCAGTCGGCACCAGAAGCGCGATGGCTACGACCGTCGCCAGGTGATTGCGCATGAACTCCAGCCACAGGCCGAAAAGCGTTTCACAGGCGCGAAGCAGCGTATGCAGCGCATTCGACGTGCCGCGCTGGTGATGCCAGGAGAGCGGCATGGAGATAATGCGGCCGAACGCTTCCGTCAGCAGCGTGGCGCGACGGCCATGAGCCAGCCGGTCGGCCTCACGAGCGACAAGAACGAACGCTATGGTGTTGAAGACGGCAAAGCCGGCCCACATGAAAAGAATGGGTTTGACTTCACCCTTGCCTGAAATCGCGTCGATGATGCGACCGAACAAAATCGGTTCAGCGATCGTGATCGCGGCAAGCACGATGTTCGCAATAACGACTAGGGATACGCGGAGCTTGTAAGCGCCAAGATAGCGCAAAGCTCGAGCATAGACCTTGAATAGCGACACGGCGATACCTCTTGTGCATGTGCGAAATAAGGGACGCTGCAACGCTACAAAAAGATACCTGAACCAGCGATTAACAGAGCGTTCAGGCAGGCGGCAATGGCCAGATTCTTTTGCATGAGCGGCGATCTCACAGTCGGTTATTTCCACTGGGCTTCTGAAATTTTTTGGGGCACATCGCAATTTTCGCAATTTTCGCTTGCGCCCCGGGGTCGGGCTGGCACACCATAGATTGACGCTTGTTTTGCGTCGAAGGGCCCCAGGCAAGCACGTCCCACTGGTTCGTGACATTCGGCGCGGAGCCCAATTGGGGTAGGGGCATTTCCGTGAGTATTCATTCTTTAATTCAATTGCTTGTCGTTTTGGAAGAGTGTCGCAGACCTGAAGGAGTTGTCGCCGAACTGGAGCATGTCATCCATGCCTACGGGTTCCAGTACTACGGCCTTTTGCGACATCTGAAAGCGACGGAAGATCCAATCAGTCTGATGTTTGCTGGTCATTGGCCGGAGAAATGGCCGCAGATCTATATTTCGAAGAAATACGTTCTGACTGACCCGACGGTTCGCTATCTCGCATATGCGCAAAGACCGTTCCGTTGGAGAGACAGCCTGGCCGCCTTCCGCAAGGATCCGCACTATCGCCGGATGGAACAGATGATGGCCGACGCACATAGCCATGGGCTTAGGGACGGCTACATTTTTCCTATCCACGGTCGAAACGGGATCCTCGGTACCATGAGCGTCGGCGGAACGCAGGTCGATCTGTCTCCTGTCGAAATCTCACTGTTTGATGCCATAGCGCGAAAAGCGTTCTGGCGACTGCTCGAGCTCAAGGGTGAGATGCACACGCTCGAAGAAGTTTCCGGCATCGACACGCGGTTGACGCGCCGCGAGATGGAGATACTGCAATATCTTGCAGAGGGCATGACCTCCGTTGAGATCGGAAAACGCCTCAAGATTTCCAATCACACCGTCGACTGGTACATGAACGGCCTGCAAGACAAGCTGCAGGCAAGAAACAGACAGCACGCCGTTGCTGTCGCCTTCCGTCACGGACTCCTCACCTAATCTGAGAAATTCTATCTGAGTCGTTTCTGGAAATTGAACTTTCCGTGACAGCACGTTAAGACTTCTCTTCGCGGGTGCAGCAATTGCCCGTTTCGATGCCGTGAGGAGACAGCATTGCCCATTTCCAAGATACTTGTTGCCAACCGTTCGGAAATTGCCATCCGCGTGTTTCGCGCGGCCAACGAGCTCGGGATAAAAACGGTCGCGATATGGGCGGAAGAAGATAAACTGGCACTGCATAGGTTTAAGGCCGACGAGAGTTACCAGGTCGGCCGTGGACCGCATCTTGCCCGTGATCTCGGCCCAATCGAGAGCTATCTGTCGATCGACGAAGTGATCCGCGTCGCCAAGCTTTCGGGCGCCGATGCGATCCATCCGGGTTACGGCCTGCTGTCGGAAAGCCCGGAATTCGTCGATGCCTGTAACAAGGCAGGCATCATCTTCATCGGCCCGACGGCCGATACCATGCGTCAGCTCGGCAACAAGGTCGCGGCGCGCAACCTCGCCATCTCCGTCGGCGTTCCTGTCGTGCCGGCAACGGAGCCGCTGCCGGATGATATGGCCGAAGTCGCTCGTATGGCGGCGGCGATCGGCTATCCCGTTATGCTCAAGGCTTCCTGGGGCGGCGGTGGACGCGGCATGCGCGTCATTCGCTCGGAAGCCGATCTCGCCCGCGAGGTGACGGAAGCCAAGCGCGAGGCGATGGCTGCCTTCGGCAAGGACGAGGTCTATCTGGAAAAGCTCGTCGAGCGCGCTCGTCACGTCGAAAGCCAGATTCTGGGCGATACGCACGGCAACGTCGTACATCTCTTCGAGCGCGACTGCTCGATCCAGCGCCGCAACCAGAAAGTCGTCGAGCGCGCGCCGGCGCCTTACCTCAGCGAGGCGCAGCGCCAGGAACTCGCGGCCTATTCGCTGAAGATCGCGGGTGCCACCAATTACATCGGCGCCGGTACCGTCGAATATCTGATGGACGCCGACACCGGCAAATTCTACTTCATCGAAGTCAATCCGCGCATCCAGGTCGAGCACACGGTCACCGAAGTCGTTACCGGCATCGATATCGTCAAGGCGCAGATCCACATTCTTGACGGCTTCGCGATTGGCACGCCGGAATCGGGCGTGCCCGCGCAGAATGACATTCGCCTCAACGGCCACGCTCTGCAGTGCCGCATCACGACCGAAGATCCCGAGCACAACTTCATCCCTGACTATGGCCGCATCACCGCTTACCGTTCGGCATCCGGCTTCGGCATTCGCCTTGATGGCGGCACCTCCTATTCCGGTGCGATCATCACCCGCTATTACGATCCGCTGCTGGTCAAGGTCACGGCCTGGGCGCCGAGCCCGTCTGAAGCGATCTCGCGCATGGACCGTGCGCTGCGCGAATTCCGCATCCGCGGCGTTGCCACCAACCTGACCTTCCTGGAAGCGATCATCACGCATCCGAAGTTTAGGGATAACAGTTACACCACACGCTTCATCGACTCGACGCCGGAACTCTTCCAGCAGGTTAAACGTGCTGACCGTGCAACTAAGCTGCTCACCTATTTGGCGGACGTGACGGTCAATGGCCATCCGGAAGCCAAGGACCGCCCGAAGCCATCGGCGGACATCGCCGAGCCGGTCGTCCCCTATACCAACGGCAATGGGATTCCCGACGGCACCAAGCAGCTTCTAGACAAGCTCGGCCCGAAGAAGTTCGGCGAGTGGATGCGCAATGAGAAACGCGTGCTGATGACCGATACGACGATGCGCGATGGCCATCAGTCGCTGCTTGCCACGCGCATGCGTACCTACGACATTGCCCGGATCGCCGGCACCTACGCGCATGCGTTGCCGAACCTGCTGTCGCTGGAATGCTGGGGCGGCGCGACCTTCGACGTCTCGATGCGCTTCCTGACGGAAGATCCATGGGAGCGCCTGTCGCTGGTCCGCGAAGCGGCACCAAATCTGCTGCTGCAGATGCTGCTGCGCGGCGCCAATGGCGTCGGCTACAAGAACTATCCTGACAACGTCGTCAAATACTTCGTCCGCCAGGCAGCTGCCGGCGGTATTGATCTCTTCCGCGTCTTCGACTGCTTGAACTGGGTCGAGAACATGCGCGTCTCGATGGATGCGGTGGCCGAAGAGAACAAGCTCTGTGAAGCAGCGATCTGCTACACCGGCGATATCCTGAACTCCGCGCGCCCGAAGTACGATCTCAAGTACTATACGGACCTCGCCGTAGAGCTCGAAAAGGCCGGCGCGCATATCATCGCACTGAAGGACATGGCCGGCCTGTTGAAGCCGGCTGCCGCCAAGGTGTTGTTCAAGGCACTGCGCGACGCTACCAGCCTGCCGATCCATTTCCACACGCACGACACTTCGGGCATCGCCGCCGCGACGGTTCTCGCCGCCGTCGATGCTGGCGTCGACGCCGTCGATGCCGCGATGGACGCTCTGTCCGGCAATACTTCGCAGCCCTGTCTCGGCTCGATCGTCGAGGCGCTGCGTGGTTCAGAGCGCGATCCGGGTCTCGATCCGGAATGGATCCGCCGTATCTCCTTCTACTGGGAAGCGGTGCGTCATCAGTATGCGGCCTTCGAAAGCGACCTGAAGGGGCCGGCCTCGGAAGTCTATCTGCACGAAATGCCGGGTGGCCAGTTCACCAACCTCAAGGAACAGGCCCGCTCGCTCGGCCTCGAGACCCGCTGGCACCAAGTGGCGCAGGCCTATGCCGACGCCAACCAGATGTTCGGCGACATCGTCAAGGTGACGCCGTCCTCGAAGGTCGTTGGCGATATGGCGCTGATGATGGTTTCGCAGGACCTGACGGTCGCCGATGTTGTCAGCGCCGACAAGGAAGTCTCCTTTCCAGAGTCGGTCGTCTCGATGCTGAAGGGCGATCTCGGTCAGCCTCCTTCCGGCTGGCCAGAAGCACTGCAGAAGAAGGCACTGAAGGGTGACGCGCCCTATACGGTGCGTCCGGGCTCGCTGCTTGCCGATGCCGACCTCGATGCCGAGCGCAAGACGATCGAGACCAAGCTGGAGCGCGAGGTCAGCGATTTCGAGTTTGCTTCGTACCTCATGTATCCGAAGGTCTTCACCGACTTCGCACTGGCCTCCGACACCTATGGCCCGGTCTCTGTCTTGCCGACGCCGGCCTATTTCTACGGCCTGGCGGACGGCGAGGAGCTGTTTGCCGACATCGAAAAGGGCAAGACGCTTGTCATCGTCAATCAAGCGATGAGCCAGACCGACAGTCAAGGCATGGTCACTGTCTTCTTCGAGCTCAACGGCCAGCCACGCCGCATTAAGGTTCCGGATCGCGCTCACGGTGCGACCGGTGCCGCCGCCCGCCGCAAGGCGGAACCCGGTAATGCCGCGCATGTCGGTGCGCCGATGCCGGGCGTCATTTCCCGCGTCTTCGTCTCGCCGGGCCAGACGGTCAACGCCGGCGACGTTCTCGTCTCCATCGAGGCGATGAAGATGGAAACGGCGATCCATGCCGAAAAGGACGGTGCGATCGCGGAAGTGCTGGTCAAGGCGGGCGATCAGATCGACGCCAAGGACCTGTTGGTCAGCTACGCCGGCTGACGAATATCGGAATCAAACTATGGGGCGGCCTCTGGGCCGCCCCATGCATTTTCATGAAAAGGATTTGATATGAGTAAGCTCAAGATTGCCGTCATTGTCGGAAGCACGCGTATTGGCCGCTTTGCGGACCATCCGGCCAAGTGGATTGCCGAGATCGCCGCAAGCCGGCCTGAACTCGAGGTCGAGATTCTCGATCTGTTGGATTATCCGATGTCCTTCCTCGGTCAGGCAAGCGCGAGCGAAGCCCAGAACGAAACGGCGGAGCGCTGGAAAAAGAAGCTGCGCGAGTTCGACGGCTACATCTTCACGGCGGCCGAATACAACCACGGCCCGACTGCCGTTCTCAAGAATGCGATCGACCTCGGTGAGTTCATCCACAAGCCGGTCGCTTTCGTTGGCTACGGCGGTGTCGGTGGCGCCCGCGCGGTAGAGCAATTGCGACTGATCTTCGTCGAAATGAGCGCCGTTTCCGTGAAGACCGGCGTTCACATCTCCTTCCCGGAATACCTGTCGGTTATCAAGGACGGAAAGAGCCTGAGCGACTACGCTCACCTCGCCGAGGCCGCCAAGAACCAGCTCGACCAGCTTGCCTGGTGGGGCAAGGCATTGAAGGCTGCCCGCGCAGTCTGACGCTCTACCGCCGCCCGTGTCTAAATGTCGTAGGTATGGGCGGCGTTAATTGTCGAGATGAAGCGTTTGGTACGTTCGCGCTCCGGCGCGGTAAAAATGTTCCGTGCACTTCCCGTCTCGACCACGCTGCCGGCCTCGAGAAAGACAACGTCGTTGGCAATCTTGGAGGCGAGACGCAGGTCATGCGTCGCCATCACCATCGTTGTTCCCTCCTTGGCTAGGCGACCGAGAACATCGACCACTTCAGCCGAAAGTTCGGGATCGAGCGCCGATGTCGGCTCATCGCAAAGAAGAACCCGCGGAGACGGGGCAAGCGCGCGGGCGATTGCGACGCGCTGCTGTTGACCGCCCGAGAGCGTCGAGGGCCATGCGTCAGCCTTGTGGGCCATGCCGACCTTCGTCAACAGCTCCATTGCCCGTTCCCGGGCTCTTTCCTTCGGCCACCGTAGAACCGTGATGAGGCCTTCCATCACATTCTCGATGGCTGTTTGATGCGGAAAGAGCTGAAAGTTCTGGAACACCATGCCGGTCTGCCGGCGGATCTTCTGGATTGCCTGCCAGGCAGTCTTCTGCCCCGGTGCAAAGCTCAGCTTCTCCTCGCCGAGGCGGATTGTGCCCGCTGTTGGGATTTCCAGCAGGTTGATGCAGCGGAGCAGCGTGCTTTTGCCGCCGCCGGAAGGGCCGACGAGTGCCGTGACGCTGCCCTCGGGAATGCGGATGCTGATGTCCTTCAGGATGACGGCGTCGCCAAAGCGCTTTTCGATATGGGAAAGCTCGATCATGCGTTTGCCTCCAGCATGCCGCCATAGCGTGCGAAGCGGCGCTCGAGGCGGACCTGCAGCGCCGAGAGAACGGAGCTCAGCGCAAGGTATATCAACGCAGCTTCGATGTAGAGGATAAGCGGCTCGTACGTGGTTGCGACGATGCGCTGTGCGGCCTGAAACAGTTCGGGTACCGTAATGGCAGCCGCAAGCGAGGTGTCCTTGACGAGCGAGATGAACGTGTTGGAAAGCGGCGGCACTGCGACGCGCCCGGCCTGCGGCAGGATCGTGCGGCTCATGGCCTGACGCCAGTTCATGCCGATCGAATAGGCTGCTTCCCATTGACCTTTCGGCACGGACGAAATGACGGCGCGGATGATCTCGGAGCTGTATGCACCGATGTTGAGCGTGAAGCCGATCAGTGCGGCCGGAAAGGCGTCGAGCAGGATGCCAATGCTCGGCAGTCCATAAAAGATCACGAAGAGCTGCACCAGAAGCGGTGTGCCTCTGATGACCCAGACATAAAAGCGGGCGATGGCAGCGACCGGCGCCGGTCCAAAAAGCCGGGCGATCGCGGTGATCAGGCCCAGGATGAGGCCGAACGCGAAAGAGAGGAGGGTCAGCGGAATGGTGAAGATCAGACCGGCCCAGAGGAGGGGCCCGAGCGAATCCGCCATCAAGTGAAGCCAGTTCGGCAAGGTGCAATCCCCAAAGAAAGACGCGTCCAGCGAGTGTTCGCTGAACGCTTTTCAGGCACATATAAAGGATGTTGCGGCGGCAGCAAGCCGCCGGCTGTATTGACTTACTTCGAAACGTCCTGGCCGAAGTACTTGTCGGAAATTTTCTGGTAAGTGCCGTCGGCCTTGATGTCGGCGAGCGCCTTGTTGATGGCTTCCAGCAGTTCCGGCTCGCCCTTGCGGATGATGATGCCGGAGTAGTCGGCATTTTCCTGCTGGGCGGCGATCTTCACCGGAGCGTCAGGCTTGTGCTTCTTGAAGTCGAGGAAGGAGAGGCTGTCGTTGATCGTCGCGTCTGCGCGCTTGGTCAGGACAAGCTGGATCGACTGGTCGAAGCCGTCGGTGCCGACGAGTTCAGCGCCGGACTGTTCGGCAAGTTTGCCGAAGTTGCTTGTCAGCGACTGCGCCGACTTCTTGCCCTTCAGATCCGCAAAGCCCTTGATGCTGTCGTCGCCGTCGCGAACGATGAGCACAGCCTTCGACGCGATATAGGGCTCGGAGAAATCGTACTTCTGCTTGCGGGCCTCGGTAATGCCGACCTGGTTGATGACCGTGTCGTAGCGCTTCGCATCGAGACCGGCGATCAAGCCGTCCCACTTGCCCTCGACGAATTCCGGCTTGACACCGAGCTTGGCGGCAATCGCTTCGCCGATCTCCACGTCGAAGCCGACCAGTTTGCCACTGTCGTTATGGTAGGTGAATGGAGCGTAAGTCCCCTCGGTGCCGATCTTGAAGACACCAGCGGACTTGATGGCGGCGAGATTTTCACCGGCAACGGCGGGGAGGAGCGCGGCGGCCTGGATCAGTGCTGCGGCGGCGATGGTCTTCAGGAGGTTCATTTTGTTATCCAATTCACCAGAGTGTTTGCTGCGGCGAAAATCGCAGAAAAGCCCGCTGTTGCGAAGCGTAGAAAACTGCAAAGACAATCGGCATCTGCAAATATTTTTCTCATTTATCACGAATTCGGCGCGGCATGTTTCAGTTTGTGAAGGCTGACCTGAGGCCGGACGCTTGCCTGCATGTTTGTATCCGTTTATGCATGTTTGTAACGATTTTATCTAAACCGGGCTGAAGTCGGCATGAACACGAATGAACTCCTCCTGCAGGAGAGACAGAGCGTCATCCTGCGGAAGCTGCAAGCCGAAGGTCGAGTGCTTGCAGCAGATCTTGCGATTGAATTCGGCGTGTCCGAAGACACGATACGTCGGGATCTGCGTGAAATGGCAGCCGCCGGCCTTTGTGAGCGTGTGTATGGCGGTGCGTTGCCCGTTTCGCCTGCCGGTGGAAGCCTCAATCATCGCGCGGGTATCGCGCGAGATCGTAAGGTGGCGCTTGCCACTGCTGCGGTGTCGCAGATCCCCCCTGGCTCGATGGTGTTTTTCGATGCGGGCAGCACCAACCTCGCAATCGCGACCGCGCTGCCGATGGACTTGCCCTTGACTGCCGCAACAAACGCTCCTGCGATCGCCGCTGCCTTGATGGAGAAACCTGCCGTCAATGTGATCCTGATCGGCGGCTTGATCGACCGCCAGGTTGGCGGCGCACTTGGCGCGAAAGCGATGCGCGACATGGAAGCCCTGTCGCCTGATCTTTGTATTCTTGGCGCCTGCGGGATTGATCTTGTGGCTGGCGTAACAACCTTCGGCTTCGAAGACGCGGAATTCAAGCGGTTCGCTGCATCGCGAAGCAAGAAGGTTCTTGTGGCCGCAACGTCCGACAAATTCGGTACCGCCGCCCCGCATAGCGTACTTCCGGTGGCGCAATGCGAATGCCTGGTGGTCGAACGCGACGCGGACCAGGAAATGTTGGCGCGCTATCGCGACAATGGCTGCAGAACGATCGTAGCCGGAAGCATAACGTAAGCATCATTCAACAACGCGTCGTGTCCGAGTGCTGGCGCTGAGACATTTTGGGAAGAAAAATGGACAACCACGTTAATACGGCACCGATTGTCAGAAGTGGCTTCATAACAAAGAACCGGGTCGCGGTTTCGCTGCTGTTCCTCATCAACGGCTTCATCGTCGGCTGCTGGGCGCCGAAAATTCCCGAATTTGCTGAGCGCCTGCAACTCAGCAAGTTCCAGTTGGGACTAATGATTCTGGTTCTTGGTGTGGGTTCGCTTACTCTCATGCCAATCGCGGGATCACAAATCGCCCGTTATGGCTCGAAGCTTGTCGCGCAGATTGCGGCCGTTTGCCTGCTGCCGGCACTTCTGGCGCTGACGCTTGCGCCGAATGTTGTGACAGGGGCGATCTCGATCTTCCTGTTTGGCGGATTCATGGGCGCCATGGATGTCGCCATGAATGCCAACGCGGTTGCAGTCGAGCAATCGATGCGTCGCTCAATCATGTCCTCGTGCCACGCTTTCTGGAGCTTGGGTGGTTTGATCGGGGCTGGCCTTGGCGGCTTGCTGATCGCCACTGTTGGTGTGCTCTGGCATGCGGTGATTGCGACCTCATTGGCAGCGCTCGTGCTGGGCCTGGCTTGGAACATGATCCTCGCAGATCCTCCACATCCGGACGAGAAGAAGGAAAAGCTCCGGCTGCCAATGGAGCCGCTGCCCTGGTTGATTGGTCTGATGGCACTATTCTCGATGGTTCCTGAGGGCGCCGTGTTGGATTGGGGTGCGCTCTACCTGCGTCAGGAACTCGGCGCGTCGGTGGCACTTTCCGGCTTCGGCTTTGCGGCGTTTTCGCTGACGATGGCTGTGATGCGGTTTGGCGGCGACCTTGTTCGCGACCGGCTTGGCGGCGTGATGACGCTTCGGATCTGCACGTTGTTTGCAATCTCAGGTATGCTGCTCGCCGCATTCGCACCCAATGCGGAAACTGCAATCCTCGGCTTTGCACTGTGCGGGATCGGCATTTCGAACATGGTCCCAATCGCCTTTTCGGCTGCCGGCAATATTCCCGGCCTCCGCGCCGGCATCGGCCTCTCGGTTGTTACAACAATGGGCTATTCGGGCATGCTGGTGGCACCCTCCGCAATCGGCTTCGTGGCCGAACATATCGGCTTTAGCGTCGTGTTCATGGCTTTGCCTGTCTTGCTGGTTGTCGTCCTGCTGTTCTCGAACCTTGCACGTTATGCCGACGGCATATCGGGCGGCGGTCACTGAACGGCTCCAAGCAAAAGTGATGCGCGGGGCGGGTTGACAACAAAGCAGGCATGATCCACCTGAAAGACACGAATTTCAGGGGTTCAAGAACTCTCTATGTCTTCAGCTGCAGATTTTGATCCGAAGCCGCGCCGCGCATCCGTCGCCGTCGATGTTGGCGGCGTCATCGTGGGCGGCGGTGCGCCCGTTGTCGTTCAGTCAATGACGAACACCGACACGGCGGATATCGACTCCACGGTCGCCCAAGTGGCGGCTCTCTTCAAGGCCGGATCAGAGATCGTCCGCATTACCGTCGACCGCGACGAAAGTGCGGCAGCGGTTCCGAAGATTCGCGACCGGCTGTTGCGGCTCGGCATGGACGTGCCGCTCGTAGGTGACTTCCACTACATCGGCCACAAGCTTCTTGCGGATCATCCGGCCTGCGCGGAGGCGCTAGCGAAGTACCGTATCAATCCGGGCAACGTCGGCTTCAAGGACAAGAAGGACAAGCAGTTCGGCGACATCATCGAGATGGCGATCCGCTACGACAAGCCGGTGCGCATCGGTGTGAACTGGGGTTCGCTGGATCAGGAATTGCTGACGGCACTGATGGACCAGAACGCCGAGGCCGGCTCGCCGCTTTCGGCGCGCCAAGTGACCCGCGAGGCGATCGTGCAGTCCGCGCTGATCTCGGCCAATCTGGCCGAAGAGATCGGTTTGCCGCGCAACCGGATTATCCTCTCGGCCAAGGTCAGCCAGGTACAGGATCTGATCGCCGTCTATTCGATGCTCTCCGAACGCTCCGATCACGCGCTGCATCTCGGTCTTACCGAAGCCGGTATGGGTAGCAAGGGGATCGTCGCCTCATCGGCTGCCATGGGCTACGTCCTGCAACAGGGCATCGGCGATACCATCCGCGTATCGCTGACGCCGGAACCGAATGGTGACCGGACCCGTGAAGTGCAGGTCGCCCAAGAGCTGCTGCAGGTCATGGGCTTTCGCCAGTTTATTCCCGTGGTTGCGGCTTGTCCCGGCTGCGGCCGCACGACCTCGACCGTCTTCCAAGAATTGGCGCAGAACATCCAGAACGACATTCGCAAGAACATGCCGGTCTGGCGCGAGAAATATCCGGGTGTCGAGGCGCTCAACGTTGCGGTCATGGGCTGCATTGTCAACGGGCCGGGTGAAAGCAAGCACGCCGACATCGGGATCTCATTGCCTGGTACCGGTGAAACGCCGGCTGCGCCAGTGTTCATCGATGGGACCAAGGCATTGACGCTGCGCGGACCGAATATCGCTTCGGACTTCGAAGCATTGGTCGCTGACTATATCGAAAAGCGCTTCGGGCAGAAGACCGCTGCGGAATAAGGCCGGAGAAAGCCGTCAAATGCGGCTGGTCAGCAGTTTCAGTCCGGCGACACAGTAGAAGGCGGCCACAGCCCCTTCGATCCAGCGGCGCAGATTGCGGTAAATCTTCAAGGCGTGTGGTGTCGAGAAGATCACTGCGTAGCCCATGAAGATGGCAAAGCCGGTCGTCATGCACATGCCGATGATCAAGCCGGCGACGGATGCCGGCGCGCCCTGAGGCATCCCGAGCGCGATGATCGCCAGCCAAGCGAAGATGGCTTTCGGGTTGGTGACGTGAATGCCATAACCGCGCAGCAACAGCGCGCGCGTCGTAAGGCTCTTTTGCACGACCGCCTGCGGCAGATCATCGTTGCCGCGCACAGCCCTGAAAGCCTTGTATGCGAGATACAGTAGGTAGATGCCGCCGAAGATCTTCAGGATCTGCAGCGCCATGGCATAGGTCTGGAGGATTGTTGCCAAGCCGAGAGCGGCAGCACAAGCCCAGGTGAACGAGCCCGCAAAGATGCCGAGCGAGATCGTCATGCCTGCCTTTCGGCCATGCGTCATCGACGTCGACACGATTGCCATGATCGCCGGGCCAGGGCTGATGACGGCAATCAGATAGGCGACATAGGCCGGCAGGATCTGCGGCAAATAGATCAGGATCTCACGCATCTGCGTCTCTTGTGCCCGGCGGTCAGTTGTTTCACCTGTTTGTGACGTGGCTCCCGACAGCCGGCAAGTGACTGTGCCCGATGTGTTGGCGGAAATATTGTCTCGGTGACGCTTTTCAGCTCTTTCGACCGGCGATGAAGCGAGCCGTCTCGGCCAGAATGGTACCGCGCTCCGAGTAGGGAGCCACCAATGCCTCGGCCGCGAGCACCTGCTCGGCAAGCTTGGCTTCCGCCCATGCCATGCCGTGCATCGCCACCAGCGTTCCTTTGCCGCGGCCGGCATCCTTGCCGGTCGCCTTGCCCATCGTGGCGGCATCGGAGGTGAGATCGAGAATGTCGTCGGCAAGCTGGAAGGTGAGGCCAATCCGCTCGCCGAACTGGCGCAATCGCACGCGATCCTCTGACGAGGCGCCGGCGATAATGGCGCCGGCCTCGCAAGCAAAACGGATGAGGGCGCCGGTTTTCATCGCCTGTAGGGTAACAATGCCTTGTTCATCCGGCGCCTGTTTCTCGGCCGCTAGGTCGAGAGCCTGCCCGCCTGCCATGCCTCCAATGCCGGCTGCGCGGGCCAGCGCCAACGTCAGCGTCACCTTAGCCTTATCCGGCAGGACGGTTTCGGGGGACGCGATGATGTCAAAAGCATAGGTCAGCAGACTGTCGCCGGCGAGAATGGCGGTCGCCTCGTCATAGGCGATGTGCACGGTCGGTTTGCCTCGACGCAGATTGTCGTCATCCATTGCCGGCAGATCGTCGTGAACGAGCGAATAACAGTGCACGCATTCAAGCGCCGCGCCCACGCGCAGAGCCGCATCCCTGTCGCCGCCGAGCAGCGATGCCACCTCGACGACAAGGAAAGGCCGAAGTCGCTTGCCGCCGTTCAGGCTGGCATAGTGCATGGCTGAACGCAGCCGTTCCGGCCGGGCGATCTCGCCCTTCAACACGGATGGCGACAGCAGCGTCTCGAGCACAGCCTCGATTTCGCGCGCGGTGGCCGTCAATCTGGCTTCGAATGTTTCAGTGCTTGCGTCCATGGCGCGCTGTTTGGCATGAGCCGCCTTCTGCTGGCAACGGAATTGTCGATGGCGCGGCGAAGATTTCCTTTGTCTCTGGCAATGCCAGTTCGCAAACGGTATGGAGAAGAAGGGCAAGAGACTGGGTCGGGGAATTGGACATAACGCCGGAGAGAGAGGAAAGCATGACCGTGCCGCTTCACAGGCACGCGTATCTTTGGCTTAAGAGTCGTCCCGTGATCATGCGCATCGTCCTCGCTCTGGCGGCGCTCGTCATCCTTCCCTATGTCCTGATCGTCCTTTACCTACTGCCCTTCGTTCACCCCGTTTCCACGCTCATGCTGCGCGATCTTCTGTTGCTGCGTGGCTACGACCGTCAATGGGTGTCGCTCGATGACGTTTCTCCGGTTCTGGTTCAGTCGGTGATGATGTCGGAAGACGGGCAATACTGTTTCCACGGCGGCGTCGATTGGGGCGAGATGCAGATGCTTCTCGAGGATACACTGAGCGGCCAGGCGACCCGTGGCGGCAGCACGATCCCGATGCAGACGGTGAAGAACCTGTTTTTGTGGAATAGCCGGTCCTTCGTGCGCAAGGCGTTGGAGCTGCCATTGGCTGTGACGGCGGATTTCATCTGGTCGAAGCGGCGCCTGATGGAGATCTACCTCAACATTGCTGAATGGGGACCAGGGATCTATGGCATCGAGGCCGCGGCCCGCCACCATTTCAAGGTGCCGGCATCCAAACTGACCAGCCGGCAGGCCGCTCTTCTTGCCGTGTCGCTCCCCAATCCCTTTGATCGCAACGCGGGCAAGCCCGGTCGGGGATTGCGACGACTCGCCGGCCTCATCGAGCGACGCGCTCGCGGGTCGGGCGATTACATCAGATGCATTTATGATTGATATCGCAATAAGTCGTTGGTGTTGACGAGTGTCATCTGGCATTCGTTGCTTCAATACGATGAACGGAAATCCCGCCACCAGCGACTGGACTGCCAGCGAGGATTTCTGCTTTTTCGCCCGCGCTTGAAGTTGCCGGCCTTCTGCGCTTTCAACGATATGAACCATTTCGAGGAGCGGCTGGTGTTCGCCCCTGTAGTGTAAACGGGAGATTCCATGGATAAACTCACGCTCTATATCGGCAACAAGAACTATTCTTCCTGGTCGTTTCGGCCATGGATCGCCATGACGGCTGCCGGCATTCCCTTTGAGGAGGTACTGGTTCCTTTCGATTTCGCCGCCGGCAATCCGCGCTTTAAGGAGTTCTCGCCGACCGGTCAGGTCCCCGTGCTTCAGCACGGCGATGTTCGTGTCTGGCAGTCGCTGGCGATCATCGAATATGTGGCCGAGCTTTTCCCGGAAGCCGGGATATGGCCGAGGGAGCGTGAGAGGCGAGGTGTTGCACGCGCCGTTTCTATGGAGATGCTGGCAGGTTTCAGGGCGCTGCGGAACGCTTGCCCGATGAATATCCGGCGGCCGAAGGGCAAGATCGCGCTTGCTGACGGCGTGATGGCCGACGTCGCCCGCATCGAGACGATCTGGCGGGACTTGCGGGCTCACTCCGGCGGACCGTTCCTGTTTGGTGGGTTTTCCGGAGCCGACGCGATGTTCGCGCCAGTTGTCAATCGTTTCGAGGTTTATGACCTAGTATCGGCCGGCGACACGCTAAGTTATATTGCAGCCGTCAAAGCGCATCCCGCCTGGAAAAAGTGGGAAGAGGCGGCGCGATCCGAGCCCTGGATTGTCGAGGAAGACGAGGTCTGAGCCGTGAATCGCAGGAATTTCAAAAAATAAGCTTGGGGACTGGTCAAGTACCTCTAAGGCATGTATAAGCGCGCAAAATTTCCGAAATCGCGATACGTCGTTTCGGCCGCCAGTCTGGCCGTTGGATGTGTTTGCCCGTGAAGTGGAGTAAGAGAAATGGCTGTACCGAAGAGAAAAACGAGCCCGTCGAAGCGCGGTATGCGCCGCTCTGCCGACGCGCTGAAGGCTGCGACCTACGTTGAAGACAAGAACTCCGGCGAACTGCGCCGTCCGCACCATATCGATCTGAAGACCGGTATGTATCGCGGCCGTCAGGTTCTGACGCCGAAGGAAAGCGCATAATACACGGGCGTTCTGCCTGCGTAGGACTTGCGAGGTCGGCCCTGTGCCGGCCTTTTGCTTTTTCGATCAGCAAATACTCGGCAAATACATTGTCGTGATATCTTGAAGTGATGCGGTTGTTTACGGCACTATTCTCCGGCTGAGGGGAGCTATGCCATATGTTCAATGCCGTACCACTGATGATTATTCCATTCATTCTTTACAATATGTCGATGCTTGGCCTGATGGGGGGCGGCGGGCTTCCTTCACTGGAAAACGACGTTATCGTTTTGTCCATGATTTCGGGAGCCATGTGGAGCATGTCGCTCGGCGATCTGTTCATCGTCGTCGCGCTTGCGGTGCTGTTCTTCGAAATACTGAAGGCGACGCGCAGTGACGGCAGCCTGACAAATCATATGTTGTCGATGCTTGTCTTCATCGCGTTCTTGGTCGAGTTTCTTCTCGTCCAGGATGCGGCCACCCAGGTTTTCTTCATCCTGATGACGATTGCATTGATCGATGTGATTGGCGGCTTTGCCGTATCTATTCGCACCGCCGGCCGCGACGTTTCGATCGGTCTCTGAGCTTAGAGATTATCGAGTTTGTTCTGAAGCGCGCGCAGCTGTTCTTTCAGCTCGTCGATGTCCTTTGCTTCCGCCTTACGGCTTTCCTTGGCCGGTGGGGTCATGAACGGCGAGAACATCTGCATGGCCTGCTGGAACATCTCGGTATTGCGGCGGACCTGATCTTCGACCATTTGCATCGGCAGTTGCAGATTCTTGCCCATCGGCGTTTCGCCGAAGGCGCGCGTAACTTGCTCGCGCATCTGAGACTGCTGCTCTGTAAAGGCGCGCATGGAATGTTCCAGGAAGCTTGGAACGACCATCTGCATCTGGTCGCCATAGTAGGTGATCAGCTGGCGAAGGAAGGAGATCGGCAGCAGCGTGTTACCCGTCTTGGATTCTTGCTCAAAAATGATCTGCGTCAGTACGGAGTGGGTAATATCGTCGCCGCTTTTCGCATCCTGGACCGTAAAATCCTCGCCCTTCTTCACCATCTCCGCCAGGTCTTCCAGTGTCACGTAAGTGCTGGTGCCTGTGTTGTAGAGGCGGCGATTGGCGTATTTCTTGATTACGATCTGCCCGTCATTCTTCGCCATATCAGTCTCCCGAAGCCCGTCTGATTGTTATGGAAATTCCTCCACCTAGGAATGTAGACGCAAACGAAGCCCGGTGACAATCTCTTTGTGCGATGCGGCAAGCCCTTTTACAGCAGAGATAATTTGCTTCAGTGTAAGTGATCCCTAAAATTGGATGACGCAGTCTTGTCGTTTGACTCGGCGATGAAGCTTTGTCAGTTTCCTCTAATCTGGTGGAGTTAACGAGGAGATTGTCATGTCGAGTTCATCCATCGTCATCGCTAGTGCAGGCCGCACTGCCGTTGGCTCATTTAATGGCGCCTTCGCGACTGTCCCGGCCCACGAATTGGGCGCGGCTGCGGTCAAGGGCGCATTGGAGCGTGCAGGTGTCGACGCCGGGGAAGTCGATGAGGTCATTCTCGGTCAGGTTCTCCCGGCAGGCGAAGGTCAGAACCCGGCCCGCCAGGCGGCGATGAAGGCGGGTATTCCGAAGGAAGCGACCGCCTGGGGTGTCAACCAGCTCTGCGGTTCGGGTCTTCGCGCCGTCGCGCTCGGCATGCAGCAGATCGCCCTCGGCGATGCAAAGATCATCGTCGCCGGCGGCCAAGAGTCGATGTCGATGGCGCCACATGCCGCGCATCTTCGCGGCGGCGTCAAAATGGGCGACATGAAAATGGTCGACACCATGATCAAGGATGGCCTGACGGACGCTTTCTACGGCTACCACATGGGCATTACTGCCGAGAACATTGCGCGCCAATGGCAGCTCTCCCGCGACGAGCAGGACCGATTTGCCGTCGCGTCGCAGAACAAGGCGGAAGCCGCGCAGAAGGCCGGCCGGTTCGCGGATGAAATCATTCCCTACGTCATCCAGACACGAAAGGGCGACGTGACTGTCGATGCCGACGAGTACATCCGGCACGGCGCGACGCTGGACTCGATGGCCAAGCTGCGTCCGGCCTTCGACAAGGAGGGCACGGTTACCGCGGCGAATGCCTCCGGCCTCAATGATGGCGCCGCCGCAGCTGTCCTGATGACCGAAGCCGAAGCCGCTCGTCGTGGCATCCAGCCGCTCGTCCGCATCGTCTCCTGGGCAACCGCAGGCGTTGATCCGCAGGTCATGGGGACCGGCCCCATCCCGGCATCGCGCAAGGCGCTGGAAAAAGCCGGTTGGTCCGTTGGCGATCTCGATCTCGTCGAAGCGAATGAGGCCTTCGCCGCCCAAGCCTGTGCGGTCAACAAGGACCTCGGCTGGGATCCGTCGATCGTCAACGTCAACGGCGGTGCGATCGCGATCGGCCATCCGATCGGCGCATCGGGTGCGCGGGTGCTCAACACGCTTCTCTTCGAGATGAAGCGTCGTGGCGCGAAAAAGGGACTGGCGACTCTTTGCATCGGTGGCGGCATGGGTGTCGCAATGTGTTTTGAAGCTCTTTGAATAGCAGGCAGTCCAACTATAACCTGAGCCCCGCGAAATAGCGGGGCCTTCAAATGAGGGAGCGGAACATGAGCAGAGTGGCTGTTGTCACTGGTGGTACGCGCGGTATTGGCGCCGCGATTTCCGTCGCACTGAAGAATGCAGGCTATACAGTTGCCGCCAACTATGCCGGCAATGATGAAAAGGCGAACGCCTTTCATGGCGAAACAGGCATTCCCGTCTTCAAATGGGATGTTTCCGACTATGCATCATGCGGCGAGGGTATCGCGAAGGTCGAGGCGCAACTGGGTCCAGTCGATGTCCTAGTCAACAACGCCGGCATTACCCGGGACGCAATGTTCCACAAGATGACACCGCAGCAGTGGCACGAGGTCGTCAACACCAACCTCACCGGTCTTTTCAACATGACGCATCAGGTCTGGGGCGGGATGCGCGACCGAAGCTACGGGCGGATCGTCAACATCTCCTCGATCAATGGCCAGAAGGGGCAGATGGGGCAGGCGAATTACTCGGCTGCTAAGGCTGGTGACCTCGGGTTCACCAAGGCGCTTGCGCAGGAGGGTGCCGCCAAGAACATCACCGTGAACGCCATATGCCCCGGCTACATCGGCACGGAGATGGTTCTCGCGGTTCCGGAAAAAGTGCTGAACGAACGGATCATCCCGCAGATTCCGGTGGGTCGTCTCGGAGAACCTGAGGAAGTCGCGCGCTGCGTCGTCTTCCTGGTTTCCGACGACGCAGGCTTCATCACCGGATCGACGCTTAGCGCCAATGGTGGGCAGTTGTTCGTTTAGCGGATGGACGCCGTAAGGCCGTTATCGTGGCTCTCGACCTGCTGCGAATAGCGGCCTTGCTGGCTGCGAGTATCGTACGGATTCAAGTATGCCGCATAGGCCGCCATGACGATGGTCAACATTGCGGCCGCGCCGATAATTCTGGTCATTGCCCTGCACTCCAAATTCCCCACGAGGCATTCGTCGTTCAAGCCGGTGTCGATATTGGGGCCGATTTGAGGAATTATTTGGCTGTCTTTCAGCCCTTTGGGTGGCGTCTTGCCTTAGCCCTGACTGGTACCCTCTGCAGAGCGCGGTTTTCGCCGCGAAGGGCGGCTGTCGCTGTTGTCATGAAGGCGGCCGCAATGAGGATGGCGACCGCTGAATTCAAGATGATCTCGGCCATCGGATCGTTCCTTTCAAAGCCGGCGGGACATGGACTCGCCGTGGTTGTTGAACGAAATATGCGCCTCATCGCTCCGGCGCGGTAGATTGAACTTTGACGACCGACTGTCGGTGTGGTGTTGACAATCGGGCGTCAGATGGACCTAGAGGTGAGGATTGCGGGGCCGATACTTCTTTACCAGTTGCTCGTTCACCGCCTTGGCACCGGGCATGTTGGCGCTGAGATAAATCGGTGCGTCCCCCTCTTTCGCCAATTCCGAGGCCACCTCAGCCAAGATCGCGTTGAGGACCGTTGCACCAATGGCGGTCGAAACTGGGCCGACCTTCAGCTCCGTACCCGGCAGTTCAATCACCGCATCGCCGGGAGGAAGGCCGTTGTCCAATACGACGTCGGCAATGTCCGCCAAGCGGCGCCGGCCATTTGCGACTGCACTGGAATAGGAGACCGAGGTGATCGCGATCACCTTCGCACCAATCTCACGGCCATAGTCGGCGGCTTCGATCGGCGCTGCATTGACGCCGGAATTCGACGCGATGATGATGACGTCTCCAGGCTGCATGCCATATCGTTCCAACACCGGTCGCACCAATCCTTCGGTTCGCTCGTAGACGGAGCTGATCACCGCGCCCTCGTGCAGCATCGCGGAGCCGACGAGAACGGGAACAGTGAAAGCAAGCCCGCCTGCGCGGTAGTGCACCTCTTCCGCCAGCATATGCGAGTGGCCGGTACCGAACACGTAGACGCGCTTGTCGTTGCATGCGGCCTCGAGGATCGCATCGGCCGCCAACGCCATCGGCTCGGCGATTTCCTTCCTTAAGGTCTCGAGCCGGCCGATGAGGTTGGAAAAATAGGCATCGGTGATCGCAGTCATCACGTCCTCGCTTCTACGCCGGTTCGCCACTGATAAAGGTCCGCGTGACCTCCAGAGCGTCAGTCAGGTGGACGAGATCAGCGCGCGCACCCGGCGAAAGGTGCCCGTAGCCTTCAAGGTTGAGAAAGCGTGCAGGATAAAGCGTCGCCATTCGAAGCGCTTCCGCGAGCGTTAACTCGAGATAGGTCACGCCATAGCGGATGGTGGACGCCATGTCGACGTCGGAACCGGCAAGCGTGCCATCCGATAGGACCAGTTTTGAACAAAAGCCGCCGCGTTCGCGCCGGACGGTACGGCCGTTCAGTGTAAAGGAGTCCTTCTCGGAGCCAACCAGCGACATCGCGTCGGTGACGAAGAAGAGTTTGCCTTCGCCGCGCTTTGCGCGAAGAGCAGCCCGAAGCGCCTTCGGATCGACATGATGGCCATCGGCGATGATGCCGCACCAAACCGAAGGATGATCGATCGCCGCGCCGACGAGGCCGGGCGCTCGGTGGCCGAGTTGGCTCATGGCGTTGAAAAGATGGGTGACGCCGCGCGCGCCCGCATCAAAGCGCGTCTCTGCTGCTTCGCTGGAGCTATCGGAATGGCCGATGCTGATGGTGACGCCGGCTTCGCTGAGTTCGCGCACCTGCTTCGCGGTGACTTGTTCAGCAGCCATTGTTACCAACAGGGTGCCGATAGCCTCCTTGGCCGAAATGAAGGCTTTCACGTCCTTTTCTTCGACCGGCCGCATAAGCTCGGCAAGATGGGCTCCCTTGCGCGCCGGTGCCAGGTGTGGACCTTCGAGGTGGAGGCCCGCGACGCCGCGGTTCGTCTTGACGGCTTCCTTGGCCGCTTCGATCGCTGCCGCCGTTGCATCCGCCGTATCGGTGATCAGCGTCGGTAGCAGAGCGGTCGTTCCGTAAGGTCGATGGCCGTCGGCAATCATGTACATGGAGGCGGGCGACGGCTCGTCGTTGAGCATCCTGCCGCCACCGCCATTCACCTGTGCGTCAATGAAGCCTGCGGAAAGCACACCACCGTCGAAGCGTATGTGATCGCCGTCCGGCAGTTCACCTGCCGCTGCAATGGCCTCGACGCGTCCGCCCGAGATGATGAGCGCTTTGTCGTCGTGAAAGCGCTGACCGTCGAAGATCCGCGCGCCGGAGAAGATCTTGCGAACCATCACATCGTCTCCGTCACCTTGAGCAGGTTGGCCGGCTTGTCCGGGTCGAAGCCCTTGCGGCGCGTTACCGACTCGATCAGGCGGTAGTAGACCAGCAGCGAAACGAGCGGGTCGAGCAGGCCACTTCCCGTCGTCGGTACCTGCAGATTGGTACCGGAGACCGGCTGGCCGGAGAACGGCACGGTCGTCGCGCCGAGCTTGCGTAGCCGCTCAAGCGCCTGGACGTTGTTGGCAAATGCCGGATCGTCAGGCGTGAAGGCGACAATCGGGAAGCCCGGTTGCACAAGCCGCATCGGACCATGCATCAGTTCGGCAAGCGAGAAGGCTTCCGCATGCAAACCGGCCGTTTCCTTGGCTTTCAGTGCTGCCTCGAGCGCAATAGCGAAGGCGGGACCACGACCCGCCGTATAGAGCGAGCTTGCCTCAAACAGAATGTCCTCGGCTGCCTTCGTATCGATTCCGTTGGTCGCCTCAAGGGCGTCCGGCAGCTTTTCCAGCGAGGCGTGCAGATCGCGCTTGCCGCTGATGGCGGCGGTGACGCCGGAAAGGGCGGCGACCGAGGCGATGAAGGACTTGGTCGCCGCTACGCTCTTTTCCGGGCCTGCGTTGAGGCCGAGCACAATGTCGGCCTGCTTGGCGAGTGGGCTGTCGGTGACGTTAACGACGGCGATGGTCGTTGCGCCGCCATGCTTCGCAGCCTCCTGCAAAGCGATGATGTCGGGGCTTGCACCGGATTGCGACACCGTGAAGTGAATGCCGCCCTTCAGATGCAGAGACGCGCCGTAGACTGATGCGATCGACGGACCGATCGAAGCGACCGGCACTCCACAGGTAATCTCGAACAGGTATTTGAAGAACGTCGCGGCGTGGTCCGAAGATCCGCGCGCTGCTGTGGTCACCACGCTCGGGGCGCCCGATGCAAACAGCTTCGCAATTGCGTCAAAGGCAGGCTTTTCCTTCTGGAGCAGTGTTGCGACGACCTCCGGCGATTGGCCGGCTTCCTGCAACATCAGCGAATGGGTTTCACTCATAAGTCATCTCCAATTCTTAATTCCGCAACAAAATCATATGCATCACCACGATAGTGGGAGCGGGTGTATTCGACGACACGCTGGTCTTCCAAGCGCGACACACGTTCGATCAGCAACGCTGGCGCACCGGCATTCACGTGCAGTGCAGCGGCCGACGACGGATCGAGAGTGACCGCCGTCAGCCTCTGCAGCGCTCGAACGGGGCGGTGACCGCTTGCCGTAAGCGCTTCGTAAAGGGACCCCTCGCCGCCGCCATTTTCACCAAGGAATTTTATCGGCACGACGGCGCGTTCGATGGCCAGCGGCAGCCCGTCGGCAAGGCGCAGACGATCAAGCCGAAGGACGGGTTCGTCGAGCCCTAGGCCAAGCAGGAACGCTTCTTCAGGAGATGGCGTATTGACCGTCCGCGACAAGATCCTCGCGGCCGGCGCGCGTCCGCGTGAGCGCATGTCCGCGGAGAACGAGGAAAGTCGCCATAGCGACTGCTCCATGCGCTCGACTTTGCTGGAGACGAATGTGCCGCTTCCGTGTCGCGACTCGAGCACGCCTGAATTCATCAAGTCGCGATAGGCGGTCCGAACGGTCACGCGCCCCACCTTCAACGCTTCAGCCAGATCACGCTCGCCAGGCAGGGCCGTTCCAGGCTTCAACAATCCTTCCTGAATGAGGCCGGTCAGGGCTTGCCCCAGCCGCTTGTAGAGCGGTCCGGTCAGCGCTTCGTCGCGCAGGCCGCGGCTCTTCAGTTCCGCCATCAGACTGGTTCTATCCATGTCGCCATAATAGAACCTATTTAGAACCAATCACAAGATCGAAAATCAGCTGGAAAAGAAAAAACCCTCGCAGGCGGCCTGTGAGGGTTTTCTTTGATCGGGCAGGGAGCGCGCGTTAGCTCTTCGAGAAAATATAGTCCGTTTCCTGACGCAACACTTCGCCAGGGCGCAAAACAGCGTTGGGGAACCCCCGATGGTTGATTGCATCCGGCCAGACTTGTGTTTCCAGGCAGAAGCCGGCGAAGGGGCCATATTTGCGCCCGTCAAGGCCGGGAACGGTCACGTCGAGTTTGAAGGCGGCATAGAACTGCACGCCGGGCTCCGTCGTGCGCACCTCCAGCGAAACGCCTGAATTCAGGCTGCGGGCGAGCGCGACAGACCGCTTCGCCGTTCGATCCTCGGAGAGGCAGAAATTATGATCGTAGAGCGCCTGTTCGCTGCCGTCGAACCGCTGCATCGGGGACATCTCGCGGAAGTCGAAGACGGTTCCGGCAACGGATCGGATTTCTCCCGTCGGAACCTGCAGCTCATCCGTGACGAGATAGCCGTCGGCCGCGATCATGATGTCGTGGCCGAGGGCATCGTCACGGCCGTCGAGGTTGAAGTAGGTGTGTTGGCAAACATTGGCGATCGTAGGCTGGTCGCTGATCGTTTCGTAGATGACGGACAGTTCGCCGTCGCCATGGACCCGGTACGTGGCCTGGATGGTGCAATTGCCGGGGTAGCCGGCGCGCCCGTCCACATCGACGATCTTCAGGACGACCCGGTCGACGTCATGCTCGACGATTGTCCAGTTTTGCTGGGCGATATTGCCGTTGCCGCCATGAAGATGCGTCACGCCCTTCTCGTTGAGATCGAGCTGATACTTCACGCCGTCCAAGGTGAATTTGCCGCCACCGATGCGGTTCGCGCAGCGGCCTGGTGTCGCACCAAAATAGGAGGAGTGAGTCGGGTAGCTGTCGAAGTCGTCGAAGCCGAGCACGAGGGGCGCCTCGTGGCCGTCGAGGCGGAGATCCTGAATAACGGCGCCCCAGGTGAGAACCTTGGCCGTCAACCCACCGCCTTTGATCTCGACGCGATGGACGGTTTCGCCCGATTTGGTCTGCCCGAAAACTTCCCGTTTCAACATTTCCGCCATTGCGACTGTCCTGATATACCTTCAAGTGAGGCAGGAACGTGCCCCCATTTACCGCAAACCGCAACGGGTGTGCCGCAAAAAAGTAATACTTTCAGTTTGCCTGCACTTCTTCAGCGTTGTGCTAACGCCGGCAGCGTTAGGCGTCCTTGCCGATATCGTTGAGATCGTAAGGGGTGGTTTGGTAGATCTCGTTGATCCAGTTGCCAAACAACAGATGAGCGTGGCTGCGCCAGCGGTTCTGCGGCGTCAGCGAGGGATCGTTATGCGGGAAATAGTTGTGCGGCATCTTGATCGGCACGCCGGCATTCACGTCGCGAAAATACTCGTCGGACAGGGACGTTGAATCATACTCCACGTGATTGAACATGTAGAGCCGCTTGCCCTTCCGTTCATGCACGAGGCAGACGCCCATCTCGCTGGATTCCATCAGGATCTCCAGGTTCTCCGACTTCTCGATATCGTCGCGGCGAACCTCGGTCCAACGCGAAACGGGAACCTCGAAATTGTCCGAGAAACCGTTCAAGTAGACCGACGATGGCTTCAAGTTCCGGTGGCGGTAGACGCCGAAAGCCTTCTCCTTGAGTTCGTACTTAGGAACACCGTGGAAGTGATAGATGGCGGCCATCGCACCCCAGCAGACGTTCATCGATGAATGGACATTGGTTTCCGTCCAGTCGAAAATCTGCTGCATTTCGCCCCAATAGTTCACATCCTCGTAGGGCAGCGTCTCGATGGGCGCGCCGGTAGTGATGAAGCCATCGAACTTGCGATGCTTCACTTCCTCCCACGTCTGATAGAAGGCGAGAAGATGGTCTTCCGAGGTGTTTTTTGCTTTGTGATTACCGACGCGAATGAGCGAAAGCTCGACCTGCAGCGGAGAGGCGCCGACCAGGCGAGCCACCTGCAACTCCGTCTTGATCTTGTTCGGCATGAGGTTGAGCAGGCCGATCTGCAGCGGCCGGATGTCCTGACGGATCGCCACCGTCTCGGTCATCACGCGAACGCCTTCCTGAACCAGGGTTTCGAACGCAGGCAAGGTATCGGGGATCTTGATTGGCATTGCGGTCACTCGATCAAAACAACGAATACATCGCTATCGGTCCGCACGCGGCCCTTTAGCAACTTCTTTAACGTGGCTGCAAGCCGGCCGGCCAAATCACCACGGAGCGTTTTAAATAGCGCTAGTCCTTCAGCGAATCAATTGCCTAAACGAATGGATGGGTCGATGTGAAGTCACTGCCGCGTTAATGACTGCTAGAATCTGTTGGTGGACATGGCGAGTCACCATGGTTATTGAAATAGAATGACGGCTAGGGACGCGTAATGGCAGATGACCTCGAAGGCAGGCCAAGCATTCAAGGGCAGGACAGAGTAGGGTACGACCTGAGCCTGGGCTATCGCTTGAAGGTGATGTTCTCGGCTTTCTGGCATTCACCGGTGCGAGGAAAGGTGCTGGTGATCGCGCCGGCGCTGATTGGCATCATTCTCGCCACTGCCTATGCGACCGTGATCCTCAACCAGTGGAACGCCCCGTTTTACGACAGCATCGCTCGACGAGATCTGCCTGGGTTTTTCCATCAGTTGAAGGTCTTCGCGGTGATTGCGGGCATTCTGCTGCTGCTCAACGTCGTGCAGGCCTGGCTCAATCAGATGACCGCAGTCTACATGCGCGAGGGCCTGACGCGGGACCTGGTCAGCCAGTGGCTTCAGCGCAAGCGTGCTCTCCGTCTCTCGGCCAGCGGCCTGATCGGCGTCAATCCCGATCAGCGTCTGCATGAGGATGCGCGCAACCTCGCTGAAAGCACCACAAGCCTCATGATCGGGCTGGTGCAGGCGACGATCCTGCTCATCAGTTTCATCGGCGTGCTATGGGACCTGTCCAGCGGCTTTGTCTTTCGTTTCGGCGCGCATTCCTTTTCCATTCCAGGTTATATGGTCTGGGCAGCCATTTTCTACGCGGCATCCGCATCCATTCTCAGTCAGCTGGTGGGTCGCAAGCTTGTAAAGCTCAACGCGGATCGCTTCTCGAAGGAGGCGGAACTGCGCTTCGCGTTGATGCATGCCAACGAGAACATGCCGGCTATCACCGTCGCTCGAGGGGAAGAAAACGAGCAGAAGCGTATCAATACCGACATCAGCGCGGTTCTCACCGTTATCAAGCGGGTAGCGATGGCCAATGTCAATCTGACCTGGGTATCGGCCGGTTACGGCTGGCTCGTCGTTGTTATCCCGATCATCGTCGCAGCACCGGCCTATTTCTCTGGCGGATTGACGTTCGGGCAGTTGATGGTGTCGGTCGGCGCCTTCAACCAGGTCAACACCGCCCTTCGCTGGTATGTCGCGAACTTCGGTCCCATTGCCGAATGGCGTGCCACGCTGATGCGTGTCACCGATTTTCGTCAGGCTCTTACCAGCATGAACGACGAGATCAACATGAGGGGCACGATCAAGTATGAGCGGAATCCTCCCGGAACTCTGACGCTCGATCATGTCCGGATCGCCGCCAAGATCGGCGAAGAGATCGACCAGTGCGGTGGCTTCCGTATCCAGGAAGGCGCGGTGACGATCAAAGCCGGTGAGAAGATCATGATCAACGGCGATCACAACGTGAACCGCAAGCTGCTTTTCCTTGCGCTTTCCGAACTCTGGCCCTGCGGTGGCGGCAAGATCGGCCTGCCACCCGCGGATGACATGCTGTTCGTCCCGCAGTCGGCCTACATCCCGGGCGGCACGCTTCGCGAAGCGCTAGCGTTTCCGGAGCCCGTGGAGACTTATCAGAATGCCGACGTCGTGGTGGCATTGGAGAGGGCCGGCCTTCACAATCTGGTTTCCCGACTTGATACGCGAGCCCGCTGGGACAAGCTGCTCGATTCCGATGAGCAGCGGGCTATAGGCTTCGCGCGCTTGCTTCTTGTACGCCCGAAGTGGATTGTCTTCGATGAAGTGCTGGAAGGCATGGAGCCGGAATGGCAGTCCACAATGATGGAGGTTCTTGCGTCCATGCCGGAGGCGGCGATGATCTATATCGGCCGGTCAGACACATACGTCGAGACCTTCAAGCCTCGTGTGCTGCATCTGGAGGCTTTGCACGCGAAGCCGGAGGCCAAGGTGGTGACAAAAGCAGCAAACGCGCCCGCGCCCGTCGTCTGACGACCTACATGGGCGGGACGACGCCGTTTGTGCCGACCGTTACGTTTGTGGCGGACACTGTCCCGTCAGGTGCCTTCTGACCCATCACGATCACGCGAGCGCCGGCGACGAGGTCGGCCTTGTCAGCCGGAGCGAAGGTGACAATCGGTGTATCATCGGCGATGGATATCGTCTTTTCCTTGCCCTGATAGGTGAGCGTGATGGTATGGCCATCGACTGCCTTGACGGCCTTCGCGACGGTGGCGTTGGTCATCGTGCTGTTTGGCTTCAGGTCCCAGGGGCGACTGCCTTCGCCGGTGCCCTTCATTGCGGCCGGGAAGATCAGCACTTCAAGAGCGCCGTCGCCGCCGTCGGCACTCGGCAGCGACGCAACGCCAACGAAATCGCCCGGCTTGATGTCTTCGACGGAAGCTTTCTTGATGCCGCGGACCTTCCAATCCGGCTTCAATGTCACCGTTTGCTCTGTGCCTTCTCGCGTCTTTACCACCAGCGTGTTGCCGTTCAGGCTCTCAATGGCTCCACGCACGCGCTGCGCTTCCTGCGCAAGCGCTACGTGCGATGCAATAGTTAGGAAACCCGCGGCCCAGATGAGCGCGGTCGATGTTTTGAGGATGTATGGCATGATGTGCTTCCTTGCCTCGTGCAAGTTGCGGATAGGCAAGCTTAATCTTGCCAATCGCGGACTGACGAATCAATGAAACGTGAAAATCGAGTTACGCGGATAAAGTGCGATCAGGTCGAAGGGGCGCGAAGGCTCAGCCCTCCAATTCCTCCCGAAGCATCTCGAGTTCCAGCCATTCCTCTTCCATCTTCGTCAGGCTGCCACGGAGCTTCTCCATCTCCGCCGCAAGCCGGTTGAAGGTTGTGGGGTCCCTGGTGAACAGGCTGGGGTCGGCCATGCGCTCCTCGCGTTTGGCAATCTCGGCCTCTGCCTTGGCCATTTCCTTCGGAAGATTCTCGAGCGCGAACTTTTGTTTGAAGGAAAGCTTGCCCTTTGCTTTTGCCGTCTCGGAGGAGGCGGCTGTTTCCTGGGGCTTCGCTCGCCCTGCCGCCTTTTCGGCCTTCCTTCGCTCTTCGATGGCGCCTTTTCGTTGCGCGAGCATGTCTGAGTAGCCGCCTGCATATTCAATCCAGCGACCGTCCGGCGCATCCGGCACAGCAGGTGCAATGGTCGAGGTCACCGTGCGGTCTAGGAAGTCGCGGTCGTGGCTGACGAGGATCACGGTGCCGGGGAAGCCCGCGACGATTTCCTGCAGCAGATCTAGCGTCTCGATATCAAGGTCGTTGGTCGGCTCGTCGAGGATTAATAGGTTCGCCGGGCGCGACATGATGCGGGCGAGCATCAGCCGCGCGCGCTCGCCGCCGGACAGGCTCCTGATCGGCGTGCGGGCCTGTTCCGGCTGGAACAGGAATTCCTTCATATAACCAGTCACGTGCCGCTGCTCGCCGTTGACGAGGAGGTTCTCGCCGCGGCCATCCGTCAGGTAATGGGCGAGCGTCTCTTCCGGATTGAGGTCCTCGCGCTTCTGATCGAGCGTCGCAATCTCCAGATTGGTTCCGAGCTTGACGGTGCCGCTATCAGGCGCCAGCTGGCCGGTCAGCATCTTCAGCAGCGTGGTTTTGCCGGCGCCGTTCGGGCCAACGAGACCGATGCAATCACCGCGATGTACGCGAATGGAGAAGGGGGTAACAATCGGCCGGTCGCCGAAGGTTTTCGTGATCTTCTCGGCCTCGATGACGAGCTTGCCGGACTCCTGCGCGTCCGAAACCGTAGCCTGCACGGTGCCCTGTGGGCCTTTGTGGCCACGATATTGCGATCGCATCGTCTGCAACTCACCAAGGCGGCGCATGTTGCGCTTGCGCCGTGCCGTGACGCCGTATCGCAGCCAATGCTCTTCGCGCTCGATTGCCTTGCCGAGCTTGTGCTGCTCGAGCTCTTCCGCTTCCAGAACTTGGTCACGCCAGGCTTCGAAATGCGCAAAGCCCCTGTCGAGCCGACGCGATGTGCCACGGTCGAGCCAGACCGTCGCCGTCGAGACCTTCTCGAGGAAGCGTCGGTCGTGGGAGATCAGCACGAGGGCACTGCGGCTCTTCTGCAGTTCGCCTTCCAGCCATTCGATGGTCGGCAGGTCGAGATGATTGGTCGGCTCGTCAAGGAGAAGGATGTCGGGCTCCGGCGCGAGAACGCGCGCAAGGGCTGCGCGGCGTGCCTCTCCGCCTGACAGGTTTTTGGGATCCTCCTCGCCGGTGAGGCCGAGATGCGAGAGCAGATAGGTGACACGGTAGTGATCGTCGCCCGGGCCGAGGCCGGCCTCGGCATAAGCCTGCACGGTCTTGAAGCTGGCAAAATCGGGCGCCTGTTCGAGATAACGCACGGTTGACGAAGGATGGCGGAACACCTCTCCCGACTGCGCTTCGACGAGTCCGGCAGCGATCTTCAGCAACGTCGACTTTCCGGAGCCGTTGCGGCCGACGAGGCAGATCTTGTCCCCGGGCTCGACCTGCAGCGCGGCACCGGCGAGCAACGGCGTGCCGCCGAAGCTGAGAAAGACGTCGTCGAGTTTCAGGATGGGGGGCGCCAAAGATCAGACTCCGGAAAGATCGTAGGGGCGCGCGAGCACAATGGCGCGACCGCTCTCGAGCGAAAGGCGCACCTTGCCTTTCGCGACATTGGAAATGGTGCGTGACGAGCCGAAGGGCAAATGGAAATCGGCAAGCGGGTAGCGCGCGTTCTCGATTGTCAGGCCGCGAAGCTCGCTAAAGCCGGGAACAGAAAACAGACTGTCAGGTGGCAGGTCCAGTTCGATTGCGCCTGAAATCAGCGGCACAGCCTCCTCGCCGCCGGATGTCAGAAGCATATCGTAACCCTGCTCTGCCAGGCTGACGGCATAGAGCAGGTGCTGGATCGCGTGGTCGGAACGCTCGCCCGCAAGGGCGCCGGCCAATACAAGACGTTTCGCGCCGCGGGCGATCGCTTCCGCAACCGCAATCTCGCCATCGGTGAATGCCTTCGCAGCGGGATAAGGTTGCCTGGGCACATCGGGAAAGGCACCCTCGAGATCTGGGGGCGTCGAGTCGAAATCACCGACCCACAGCTCTGGGATGACGCCGAGTGCTGCTGCGTGACGCATACCACCGTCGGCGGCGATGAAACGGCTGCCAGAGACGGCATTTCGCAGGCGATCGGTTATCTGCAGCTCGCCGCCAAGCAGAATGGTGAAGGTGGATTGGCTCATGGGCACTGCCCATAGCGCAAAGCAGGGGGGAAGGGAAAGGGCCGTCGCTCAGGCTTCGTCTGCGATATCCTTGACGCGTGCCTCAAAAACACTCTCGAAGCCGGAAATGAACTTCTCGAACAGTTCTCCGAACGCCTCGATCTCTTCAGGTTTCCAGTCTTTGACCACCTCGGAAACGAATGAGAGCTTCTGCGCACGTATTTCCGACAGCAACCTCTGTCCAAGTGGCGTCATCACGACGATAATCCGCCGCGCATCCGCCTGAGATGCCTTTCGCCGCAGGATGTTCCGCCCCACCATCTCTGCGACGATGCGGCTTGCGCGCGACGGGTCGATCCGCATCATCTCGGCAATCGTCCCGACCGTCACGTCGCCGCTTTCCTGAGCGCGTCGTACTGCGTCCAGCACGTCAAGGTGCGATAGCTCAAGACCGGGTGCCACTGTTTGGATGGCGAGCCGCCCGATCAATCGACGTCCGGTCATCAGGCGCATGCGGGTCATACTTTGACCAATGCGCAAAATGCCGGCGTCTTCGTTCGCGTCAGGGTCGTTCAGTTTCATCAGGCTCTCATTCATTCCGAAACCATAACACGCCACGCGTCGATTGAGAATATGCCGAAGTCAAGCGCGTGACATTGACAATTATATGCTGATAGCACATAACGAGATCAACTCATCGTTTGGAACGACGCTTTATGGACACTCAAATTGCTGCTGCGGCGCCGCTTGTGACGGATCATCGCCGGCGGTTCATTCTCTTCCTTTTCCTGATGGCCGCGATGTTCATGGCGACGCTCGACAATCAGATCGTCGCAACGGCTCTGCCGACGATCGTTGGCGAGTTCGGCCACCTCGAGCGGTTCAGTTGGGTCGGCTCAGCCTATCTTCTCGCCGTAAGCGCCGTGATGCCTCTCTACGGCAAGCTCGGCGATCTCTTCGGCCGCAAATATGTGATGATGGCCGCGATCATGATCTTCACCGTCGGCTCTGCCGTCTGCGGACTGGCTGTATCGATGAATACGCTGATTGCTGCCCGCGTGCTGCAGGGACTTGGCGGCGGCGGTATCATGGTGTCGATCTTTGCCGTCAACGCGGACCTGTTCGAGCCGCGGGAACGGGCGCGGTACCAGAGCTATTCCAGCCTCGTGCTGATGGCATCGGGCGCCATCGGGCCTGTCCTTGGCGGCGCAATGAGCGATCTCTTCGGCTGGCGCTCGATCTTCCTTGTCAACGTTCCGATCGGTTTCGTCGTCCTTGTCGGCCTGGCTTTGATGCTACCTTACCGGAAACCAAACCGCCGCCCGAAGATCGATTACGCTGGCGCCCTGCTGCTCGCCTTGACGACGGCAAGCATCGTTCTGGCCGCCGACGGCGCTCAGGTCTTCGGCTCGCTGTTTGCTCCGCAAAACCTGGCCATCATGACGCTCGGCGTAGCTGCGGCCATCGGTTGGATTTTCGTCGAGCGCCGCGCTGCAGAGCCGATTGTTCCCCTGTCTCTATTTCACAATTCGACGTTCAGCCTGTTGCTCATCATGTCGATCATGAGCGGCGCGATTGGAATTGGGATGGTCAATTATTTCGCGTTGTTCCTACAAACGACGACCGGTCTTTCGCCGTCGGCGGCTGGAGCGTTCTTTATTCTTCTGACCGGCGGCATCGTTTGCGGGTCACTCTCGGCAGGCCGCATCATCTCCATCACTGGTCGCTACAAGCCGTTCGCCATCGCAAGCCTGACTTGCAGCGCCATTGCGTTTGTGCTGCTGACGCGGGTTCATGTCGGAACACCGGTCCTGTTGATCGGGGCGGTGATGGCCCTCCACGGCTTCGGTGTCGGTCTTGCACAACAGGTTCCGGTCATCGGCGTCCAGAATGCTGCCCCGGCGCGCGACGTCGGCGCCGCAACAGGATCGGTGACGCTGTCGCGTATGGGCGGAGCATCGATCGCCATCTCCATCTACGGCGCGATCGTCGGCTCGCAACTCGGCAAAACGGGCGTTTCCATTCCGGGAGTAGCCGACATCGAGCAACTCACTCCAAAGATGCTGGCAGCTTTGCCGGAGCAGGCGCGTCAAGCCGTTGCCGAAGCCTATGGCAGTGCGTTCATGCCGCTTTTCATGGCATCCTGCGTAATCGCTCTGATTGGCCTTTGCGCTGCCTTGATGCTGAAACCAACACAGTTGCCTCGTGTCGTTGAGGTGCGGCCGACCGCCAACGCCGAAGCCGCGGAGTAAAACGCCGATGGCGGCCGCAAGGCCGCCCCTTGCAAGACGCCAAGCGTGGCGATACATCTCAAACGCTCTAACGGGGTGCCCCGTGCCATGAGGCGCGCGGCTGAGAGGCTCAAAGCCAACCCGCGGAACCTGATCCGGCTAACACCGGCGGAGGGATTAGACGCGTGACATCTGGCACCGCCCTTTTCCCCTCCAAGCAAACCAGAGGAGAGGTGCCATGTTCAAATTCAAGTTCACGAGCCGTTCGTTGCTTGCCACGATCTTTGTCGCGACCATCGGCTTGGCCGGCCAAGGCGCACAGGCGGCAGACAAGACGCTCACCGTCTACACCTATGAGAGCTTCACATCCGAATGGGGTCCGGGGCCGAAGGTCAAGGAAGCATTCGAGAAGACCTGCGGCTGCAGCGTCAAGTTCGTGAGCGTAGCCGATGGCGTGGCGTTGTTATCGCGTCTGAAACTTGAGGGCGCTGCGACGAAGGCGGATGTCGTGCTCGGTCTGGATACGAACCTGACCACGGAAGCGAAGGCAACCGGCCTCTTCGATGCGAGCGGTGTCGACGTCAGTGCGCTCAAGGTGCCGGGAAACTACAAGGATGAGGTATTTGTGCCTTATGATTATGGCCACTTCGCCGTCATCTACGACACGCAGACGATCAAAAATCCTCCGAAAAGCATGAAGGACCTGGTCGAAGGCGATCTTTCGCAAAAGATCGTTATTGAGGATCCGCGCACCTCGACGCCTGGGCTAGGCCTCTTGCTGTGGGTGAAGTCGGTCTACGGCGATAAGGCGCCTGAGGCCTGGGCAAAACTCAAAAAGCGGGTGCTGACGGTGACCCCCGGCTGGTCGGAAGCCTATGGGCTCTTCACCAAGGGTGAGGCGCCGATGGTGCTCTCCTACACGACCTCGCCTGCCTATCACATGGTCGCCGAAAATACCGACCGCTATCAGGCGGCTGCGTTTTCAGAGGGCCACTACATCCAGATCGAGGTGGCGGGCCTGCTGAAGAATGCGCCGGACAAGGAGCTTGCACGCGAGTTCCTGAAATTCATGGTGACGCCGGGCTTCCAAGATACGATTCCAACCAACAACTGGATGATGCCGGTTTCGGCGACGTCGCAGCCGCTGCCGGATGCGTTCGGCAAGCTTGTAAATCCATCAAAGACCTTTCTGATGAGCTCGGATGAAGTCGCTGAGAAGCGCAAGGCCTTCGTCGATGAGTGGCTGGCCGCCATGAGCATGAATTGATGCCTTTGACCGAGGCTGAGATGCGACGGGCGGTGCTGGGTGGGGCTTTTAGTCTCGCCGGCATTGCCCTTTTCGTCGGCTTTGCAGTCTTCGTCTTGCTCCTTTCGAGCGATGTTTCCTCCATTCTGACGGCGGTGCTTGAACCCTACATCCTGCAGGTCCTGCGTTTCACCTTGTTGCAGGCCTTGCTCTCGACGCTGCTCTCGATCGCTTGTGCCATTCCGGTCGCGCAGGCCCTGGCGCGTCAGCAGCATTTCCCCGGTCGCATCTGGATCATTCGACTGATGGCCGTGCCGATGGGGCTTCCTGTCCTAATCGGGGCGCTGGGGTTGATCGGCATCTGGGGGCGGCAGGGCCTTACGAACGCGCTGCTGCTCAAGCTCGGCATGGCGGAACCGATCAGCATCTACGGGCTTTCCGGGATCCTGTTGGCGCATGTCTTCTTCAACATGCCGCTGGCTTGCCGCCTGATGCTGGCGGCATTGGAGCGGGTGCCGGCGGAATACTGGCTGATGGCGAGTGGTCTCGGCATGCGGCCCGGTTCGATTTTCCGTTTCATCGAATGGCCGGTTCTGCGCTCGGTCATTCCTGGGATCGCCGGCCTGATCTTCATGCTCTGCGCCACGAGCTTCACGCTGGTGCTGACACTGGGTGGCGGGCCGGCCGCAACGACCGTCGAGGTTGCCATATATCAGTCGCTGCGTTTTGATTTTGATCCGGGCCGGGCCGTCACGCTTTCCCTGCTGCAGATCGCCCTTACATCGGTCGTCCTTGGGGCGCTGTCATGTCTTCCTGCGTACGGGGATGAAGGGATGACTGTCGGAAAGGCGATCAGGCGCCCGGATGGTAGGCTGTTGGGAGCGCGGCTCGTGGATGGAAGCATCCTGCTGTTCGCCGCTCTGTTCCTTGGTTTACCTCTGATGTCGGTGCTTCTGGCTGGCCTTCGGTCCAATCTCATGAGGCTGCTCGGTGAACCCATTTTCTGGCAGTCGGCTGCGACCAGTCTTGCCATCTCGATCTCTGCGGCCACTATCGCCTTACTTGTCTCGATGATGCTGGTGGGTGCGCGCCGGGCGGCGCTTCTCCGGCGTTCAGGGATCTCAGGCGCAGGAGCGTTCTTTGCCGCCATGGGTGGCGCATCATCGTTGGTATTGCTCGTGCCGCCGATCGTCCTGGCGACGGGCTGGTTTCTAGCGCTGAGAAGCTTCGGTGACGCCAGCGCCGTGGCTCCGCTGCTGATTGTCGCGATCAACGCTTTGATGTCCCTGCCCTTTGTGATGCGTGTCCTCGAGCCGGCTTTCATCGTCCACAAGCGCCGAACGCAGAAACTTGCGGCGAGTCTTGGTGTCTCGGGCTGGATGCGGCTGCGCCTGATCGATATGCCGGCCCTGATTAAACCAGTGCTCACGGCATTTTCGTTTGCGATGGCGCTGTCGCTCGGCGATCTTGGCGCCGTCGCGTTGTTCGGCTCGGACAGTTTCGTCACGTTGCCTTGGCTCGTTTATAGCCGCATGGGGAGTTACCGGACGAACGATGCGGATGGTCTAGCGCTGATCCTTGGCATCCTCTGCCTGCTGCTCACAATCGCCGGCACCATGGGGCCAGCGCGACGAGAGGTGGCTTTCCATGGTTGAGCCGCGGTTCTCGGTCGAGATGCGCGACGTCGGTCTCCAATTTGGTGTGCAGGAGTTTCACTTCGATTGCCGGCTTCCTGTCGGTGCTGTGATTGCTGTGACGGGCGCGTCCGGTGCTGGCAAGTCAACCTTCCTCAATCTGCTGGCTGGCTTTGATGTGGCTGAGCGAGGGCAGATCTTGATCGCGGGGAAGGATGTGACCAGCGAGTACCCGGCCCGGCGGGCCGTCTCTCTCGTCTTTCAGGACAACAATCTGTTCGCGCATCTCGATGTCCTTACCAACATCGGCCTTGGCATCAACCCGTCGATGAAGCTCACAACTGCTGACCGCCAATCGATCACGTCTTCGCTTGAAAAGGTCGGGCTCCGCGGGTTTGAACGACGAATGCCGGGAACGCTTTCCGGCGGGGAACGGCAGCGGGTGGCCTTTGCACGTGCGCTAGTTCGCAACCGGCCGGTGCTCCTGCTGGACGAACCTTTTGCAGCGCTTGACCCCGGCTTGCGAAATGGAATGGCGGCGCTGCTGCTCGACATGCATCGCGAGACGAGCAATACCGTCGTCGTGGTGTCGCACGATCCGGACGAGGTCAAACGCATCGCAGACTTTGGTCTTTTCATCGAGAACGGCAGGATCGCGGTAGCCGCCCCAATCGATGAATTTATTGGCCGCCAGGATCATCCCGGATTGACGCAATTTCTCCGCAGTTAACGAATCTGGCGGTTGCAACGGCACTTTCGCCATAATTTGAGGCGACCGAGGAAACTCAAAAGCACGTTAGGCTTGCTAAAATACAACGGCGCCACATTTACTTAGAGTCTCGCTATGCAACCGATGCGGAAATCAGTTACAGCAAAGACTTGTGTCCCCGATTGTGCAGTGCAAGGACGGGGACGGACGCCTGTTGAATCACCATGAGACCGACCGGGTCGCGGAAGCGAACCGGTCGACAAGCAAGATGACCTGGAGAGACAGACTGGACAGTATGCCGACGTGGAAATTCCCCGCGCCTTCCAGTGATGTGCTCTCGTCGGCGTGCCGTCTGGTACGACGAGCCTCGGTCGTATGTGCGACAAGCATGGCGCTATATGGTTGCCAATCCATTCTTGAGCAATCCTATCAGCCAAGTGTTGCGCCGTCCTCTAATCCGCAGATTGTCGACGAGGTGCAGAAGAATGATCCGCGTGCCGCCATGGGTGCGCGCGAGCATCCGCGCATCGTGGCGAGCTATGGCGGCGAGTATAAGGATGCGAAGACCGAGCGTCTGGTTGCCCGTATCGCGGGGGCGCTGACCGCTGTCTCCGAGAATCCGAGCCAATCCTACCGCATCACCATCCTGAACTCCCCGGCCATCAACGCGTTTGCCCTGCCCGGGGGCTATCTCTACGTGACGCGTGGTTTGCTGGCGCTCGCCAAAGATGCATCCGAGGTTGCCGCGGTTCTCTCGCACGAGATGGGTCACGTCACGGCAAACCATGGCATCGAACGGCAGAAGCGCGAGGAGGCAGAAGTCATCGCCAGCCGCGTCGTGGCCGAGGTGTTGTCGAGCGATATTGCCGGCAAGCAGGCGCTGGCGCGCGGCAAGCTGCGATTGGCAGCTTTCTCGCGACAGCAGGAATTGCAGGCCGACGTTATCGGCGTCCGGATGCTCGGGGAAGCAGGGTACGATCCCTACGCCGCCGCGCGGTTCCTGGACTCCATGGCCGCCTACAGCCGCTTCATGTCTGTCGACCCCGAGGCGGACCAGAGCCTCGACTTCCTATCCAGCCATCCGAATTCCGCCCAGCGCATCGAACTGGCGCGCGATCATGCGCGAGCCTTCGGTCAGGAGGGCAAGGTCGGCGATACGGGCAGGGACTATTATCTCGACGGCATCGACGGCTTGCTGTACGGCGACAGCCCTGAGGAAGGCTATGTGCGCGGGCAGACCTTCCTGCACGGCGGGCTTGGCATTCGCTTCGACGTGCCGCCTGATTTCAAGATCGACAACAAGGTCGAGGCGGTCATGGCGACTGGGCCCGGCGATGTTGCGATCCGTTTTGACGGCGTGGCCGACAATCAGAACCAGAGCCTCACGAACTATATCTCGAGCGGGTGGGTTACTGGCCTCGATCCCTCCACCATTCAGCAGACCACGATCAATGGAATGGAGGCTGCCACGGCGCGGGCGAGCGCAGATCGCTGGGACTTCGACGTCACGGTGATCCGTAACAATGCTCAGATTTTCCGGTTCCTGACAGCCGTGCCGAAAGGTAGTGCCGCTCTGCAGCAGACGGCGGACGTATTGCGAGCAAGCTTCCGTCGCATGACCCCGGAAGAGACGGCATCATTGAAGCCGTTGCGCGTCAGGGTGGTCAAAGTGCGGCCGGGCGAAAACATCACGACGCTTGCTGCACGGATGATGGGTACGGATCGAAAGCTCGATCTGTTCAAGCTTATCAATGCGCTGCCGACCGGCGCCTCAGTTTCTCCCGGCGATCGCGTCAAGATTATTGCGGAATAAAAAGAGGCCCGGCTTTCACCGGGCCAAGTCCATCGCTGGGGGAGTAAGCTCGTTCAGGCCGATGCGGCCATGTAGGGGTCTGCGCTCACGAGTGCGCTGCGTAGTTTTTCCATCGCCCGGCTCTCGATCTGCCGAACACGTTCCTTGGAGATGCCGAGATCTGCGCCGAGTTCCTCGAGCGTCGCGCCATCTTCAGCAAGCCTCCGAGCGCTGATGATCTTCATCTCCCGCTCATTGAGGTGCTTCAAAGCAGAAGCGAGCCAGTTGCGCCGGCGCTCGCCGTCGATCATGTTCGATACTTGCTCATCCGGCAGAGGCTCGTCGCTAACGAGGAAGTCCATCTTCTCGGCGCTGTCGGCATCGCCGGAGACCGATGGGGCCTGCAGCGAGGCATCGTTGCTCGAAAGCCTGGCATCCATCGTTTGGACGTCGGAAAGGCTGACGCCGAGTGCTGCTGCGATTTCTTGATGAATGGATTGAAGTGTCAGCTGCGTGTCGCCTCTGGCGAGCTTGGCGCGCAGGCGGCGAAGATTGAAGAACAGGGCCTTCTGCGCCGAACTCGTACCGCCGCGAACGATCGACCAATTGCGAAGGATATAGTCCTGAATCGAGGCACGGATCCACCAGCTTGCGTAGGTAGAGAAGCGGACGTCACGCTCGGGCTCGAAGCGCGCAGCCGCCTCCAGCAGACCGACGTAACCTTCCTGCACGAGGTCGCTCATCGGCAGACCGAAGTTGCGGAACTTTCCTGCCATCGAGATAACAAGGCGCATGTGGGCCATGGCGATCTGATTGCGAGCGCCGCGGTCATCATTGTTCTTCCAGCGGATTGCGAGATCGTGTTCCTCTTCGCGAGCAAGGTAGGGAGCCGCCATGGCGATTTTAATCATGCGCCGGTCTGCAGACATGTTCTTCATATCGGTCTCCTGAATTCAGGCGTGACGCCAAAAAAGGGCAAAGAATTCTTGCTTCCGGACATCGCTGCCCAGACCAAATTCATGTCTTGAACGTATAAAGGCCCCGAACTCTGGACGTTTCCAGATGGGGCCCTAGCTTAGGGTTATGCGCCGGTAGTACAGCGGGGTGGGATCAAGTTCCTCAAGTTGCCCGCTAGGCAGAACGTGGAAAGCATGATCCGCTCCTCATCGAACGTTTACAGATATGCGAGCGTTCGAGGGTGATGTCAGTTCCCGACGCGGTCCGCAGCTACATTATTGAAACGTGCCAGCAGAGAAAAAGTTCCAAAAAAAACCCGGCACAAGGCCGGGTTTTTTTGCAGGAAAAACAGGGAGCTTATGCAGCTTCGTCCTGAGATTCGTCTTCTTCGATCGCCTTGCCGCGCTTCGGCCCCTTGTTGAGATTGGTCTCTACGAGGCGGACAGCTTCCGTTTCCGACATCTTGTTCACCGCAGCAATTTCGCGTGCCATGCGGTCAAGCGCAGCTTCGTAAAGCTGGCGTTCGGAATAGGACTGCTCCGGCTGGTTCTCGGCGCGATAAAGATCGCGGACAACTTCAGCGATGGAAATGAGGTCGCCGGAATTGATCTTTGCATCATATTCCTGCGCCCGACGGGACCACATGGTACGCTTAACGCGCGCCTTGCCCTGCACAACCTTCAATGCACGCTCGACGAAATCGGTCTCGGAGAGCTTACGCATGCCGATGCTCATGGCCTTGGCGACCGGCACTTTAAGGCGCATCTTGTCCTTCTCGAAATCGATAACGAAAAGTTCAAGCTTCATGCCTGCTACTTCTTGCTCTTCGATAGCGCTGATGGTACCGACGCCATGTGCGGGGTACACGATCGATTCACCGGTCTTGAAGCCGTGACGTGCGGAAGAAGGTTTTTTCTGCTGGGTCGTCATTCTATTCAAACACTCCCTGTTACGCTTCCGGCTGCAGCCGGAGCCGGGTCAGTCAGGCCCGGGTGAGACGGTCAGATCCGTCGGGTGACTTACTTCTGGTCCCACCGGATAAAAGCAAACATATCCATGCGCACAAGCTTGGAACCTCACGGCTCAAGGCGTTGATATGTCACGGAAACCGCGTTTTTGGATTTGTTTTGCTTTCGTGGTGGTTTGGGCATGCTTCATGCCGCAAATGGATCAGTGTCCGAAAGCTATCACAAAAATATGAGGAAATCAATAATTTACTGCGCCTGAGTCATGCGCGCAACACATGACACCCATATGCCGCGGACACACTTCAGGCGTTTTTTGGCTCACTGAACCCGGTTTCAGGCCCTAGTAGCGAGAATGAAGGATCAGTCACCCGATCCGGGCTTCTCAGAGAAGTACTTCTCGAACTTGCCGGTCTCGCCGTCCATTTCCTTCGCTTCGGCCATGGCGTCCTTCTTGACCGTAATGTTCGGCCAGATGCTCGCATACTCGGCGTTGACCTTGAGCCACTTGTCGAGGCCCGGCTCCGTATCAGGCTTGATTGCCTCGGCGGGACATTCCGGTTCGCAAACGCCACAGTCTATGCATTCGTCAGGGTGAATGACGAGGAAGTTTTCACCCTCATAGAAGCAATCGACGGGGCAGACTTCCACGCAGTCGGTATATTTGCAGCGAATGCAATTGTCGGTCACGACATAGGTCATGAAGAACTCCAGGACTTCCATACAATGGGGCCGGGCAACCTGGAACGTCGCGCCTTTCCCCAACCGGAAAGGAAGCAGTGAGATGCTTGGGAGGCATTCACGCTATCCGGCAAGTTGATTGTGACGTACCGGCTTTGCCCGAGGATTTCAAGAATAAAGAAATCGCAAAACCCGGCAGTTCGGATAGAGTTTTCTAATCCTCGTCCGACATCAGCTTGTCGATTGCACGACGTTCCTTTTTGGTGGGTCGTCCCGCCCCTGTGGCCCGCATTGCCTGCTCATAAGGGGTGAGGCGTTTTGTCTCGTCGGGCGGAGGCGTCAGGTCCTCATAAAGCAGCCGAGCTTCCTCGTAAGGACCACGCCGCTCGCCGCCCGACCTGACGACAAGGACAATATCGCGCCGCTCAAGAGCCAGCTCGATCTTGTCGCCGGCTTTGACCATTTGGCTCGGCTGGAGGGCGCGCTCGCCGTTGATCCTGACATGTCCGGATTGAATGTGGCTTTGTGCCAGCGAGCGCGATTTCACCATGCGCGTGAAGAACAGCCACTTGTCGATGCGTTGCCGCGAACCGCCTCCTGGCTGTGTCTCCCCGCCCATGCGCTTACTTCTTCATCTGCTCCTTCAAGGCAGCGAGCTTTGCGAAGGGAGAATCCGGATCGATCGGCTTTTCCTTGCGTGGGGGCTTTGCCTCGAAGCGCAACGGCTGCGGGCCGCCGCGGTTGTTGTTGCGGTCCTTGCGATCGCCGCGGTCCTGACGGTCGCCGCGCTGTTCGTTACGATCGCCCCGTCCCTGTTGCGGCTTACCGCCATCCTTGCCGCGATGCTGGCGGTTGCCATCACGGCCCTCGCCACCTTCACCACCTTGGCGACGCTGGCCATTTCCGCGATCTTGGCCGCGATTGTTGCCGCCGCGGCGTTCGCCACCCGGGCTGCGGGCCTGACGCTGATTGTCCGTACGGCCACCGAGGCGCCAAAGAAGAACCGGCTTCGGTTCCTCTGCTTCTTCCGACGTTGCGGCAACCGGCTGTTCTTCAGCCGCGACCTCAACGGTGGGAGCCTCCGAGGCAGGCTCCTCCGACGCGCTGTCGGCATCGTCGTGATCGGCCTTCTCCGCGCTCTCTTCGGTTGCGGTCTCGGCCGTCGGCGCTGTCGAGGCGTCCTGAACCGACAGATGAGCTGCTGCCTCCTCTGCCTTTACGGCATCGGCGCGATAGCCGAGCCCCTTCAGGATCTCTTCCATGTCCTCGAGCGTTGCACCGAGGATCGAAAGCATGGCGGTCGTTGTCGTGAAGCGACGGCCGTCATATGCACCTTCAGGACGGTTGGCCTGGCCAGGCTTCCACTGAAGCAACGGGCGGATGATATCCGCAAGGCGCTCCAGGATGTCAATGCGAACTGCGCGTTTGCCAAGGAATCGGAAGCCGGCCAGCTTGTAGAAGGTGCGCTCGAAAGCTGGATCTGTCACCACCGACGTGCGGCCTGCAGCCAGAACGGGAATGAGATCGCCGTAGCCCGGCTTGTCGAGACCGTCGTTCTTTAGCGCCCAGAGAAGCGTGATGAGCTCGGCTGGAGCAGGCTTCAGAAGGGCAGGGACGAAGATGTGATAGGCGCCGAACCGGACGCCATAGCGGCGCATCGAGGCGCGCGCATCCTGATCCAGTGACTTCACCTCTTCGGTCACGTCGCGTCGGAACAGGACGCCGAGATTCTCGACGAGCTGGAACGCCAGACCCTTTGCCAGGCCCTGCAGGTCTTCGGCACGCGACAGATCGTCGAGCGGCTTCAGAACCGTGCTGATGTGATGATTGACGAAGCGCTCGATACGGGCTGCCACGTGGTCGCGGGCATTGCCGGTCAGCTGCTCGTCGGCGAGCAGGATGACGCGCGGGCGCATCACATGATCACTGCCCGCAAGGCGCGCTACCGGATCGCCCAACCAACGGATCGCGCCGTCGGAGCTGATCGCGAGATCGCCGTTGCCGGCCGCATGGAGGCGCGCAGCACGTGCCTCGAATTCCAAAGCGAGCGCCTTTTGCGAAGCAGACTGAACAGCCTTGGCGTCCGGCCCTTCCGCTCCCGAAATGGGCGTGAATCGGAATCCCGACAACTGCCCCACATGATGTCCTTCAACGAAGACATCGCCATTTACACTGATTTCAGCTTCCAGCATCGCATTCTCTCTCAGGCGCTTCATGAGCACAGATGTCCTGCGATCAACAAAGCGTTTCGTCAACCTTTCATGTAACGCATCGGACAATCGATCTTCGATTTCCCGCGTCTTTTCCTGCCAGTGTGTCGGATCGGCAAGCCAATTGGGCCGATTCGACACATAGGTCCAAGTCCTTATCTGCGCGATTCGCGCCGAAAGCGTGTCAATCTCGCCGTCTGTTCGGTCCGCGCGATGGACCTGCTCGGCGAGGAAGTCCTCGTTTACCGTGCCATAGCGAACGAGATCGGAAAAGAGGGTCGAGATCAGATCGGCATGTTGCGCCGGCGCAATGCGCCGGTAGTCCGGAAGCGCGCAGGCCTCCCACAACTTCTCGACGCGCGATGGATTGGTTGCAAGGTCGATGATTTCCGGGTAGCGCGACAGGTGTTCCAGCGCCTGCTGGTCGACCGCAGGCAAGGCGCGCGTCAGGCCGGGAACAGTGGGTCCGGTCTCGAGGCTTGTGCGTAGCGCGTGAATGGAAGCGAAATCGAGGTTCTTCGTGCGCCATTGCAGCACTTTCACATTGTCGAACTCATGGCCTTCGATGCGTTCGACCAGCTCCTCGTCAAAGGGATCGACCTGGCCTGTGACGCCAAACGTCCCGTCGCGAACGTGCCTGCCGGCACGGCCTGCAATCTGCCCGAGTTCGGCGGGGTTCAGGTTGCGGAACTGATAGCCGTCGAATTTGCGATCTTGAGCAAAGGCGACGTGGTCGACGTCGAGATTGAGCCCCATGCCGATCGCATCGGTCGCGACCAGATACTCGACGTCTCCAGCCTGATAAAGCGCTACCTGTGCGTTGCGCGTGCGCGGGCTAAGGGCGCCAAGTACGACGGCCGCTCCGCCGCGCTGTCTGCGGATCAATTCGGCGATCGCGTAGACTTCATCCGCCGAGAAGGCGACGATTGCCGAGCGCTGCGGCAGGCGCGTGATCTTCTTCTGTCCAGCATAGAAAAGGTGGGAAAGCCGGGGTCGCTCAACCACCGTGATCCCAGGGAGAAGTTGCTGCAAGATCGGTCGCATCGTACCGGCGCCAAGCAACAGCGTTTCGTCGCGACCGCGCAAATGCAGAATACGATCCGTGAAGATATGCCCCCGCTCCAGATCGCCAGCGAGCTGAACTTCATCAATGGCGACGAACGCTGCCTTGGTCTCGCGTGGCATTGCCTCGACCGTGCAGACCGAAAAGCGGGCATTGGGAGGCGATATCTTCTCCTCGCCCGTCACCAGTGCAACATTCTGCACTCCGACCTTTTCGGCGACGCGCGTGTAAACCTCACGCGCCAGCAGTCGCAGCGGCAGGCCGATCACGCCGGTGCCATGTGCAACCATGCGCTCAATGGCATAATGCGTTTTGCCGGTATTGGTTGGCCCGAGCACCGCGGTTACCCCGCGTCCACTCAGTATCATCGGCTGCGATGTCAGTGTCATGGTCCTGCAGATGAGGCCGGGGAGCCCCAGATCAAGTCAGCTCCTCTCCGAAGCAGACAACACATGGACAGCCGTTGTCGCAAAGGCAAGGGCTGATTTGAATTTCCTCCGCAGTTTCTGTTGCGCGAATAGCTTGCAGATTGCTCGTTTTCCGATTCGGAACAGCTTGAGAACGAATCGGAGACGAATCGCTGACTCCGGCTGATTCAGTGTTTGTTCACGGCTAAGTATTGATTTTGAATCGCTTTTTCCCACAAGATGCTGAATCGGAAAATTCACGTCATGCGTGCAGCGCGATTTGCATCCATTCTGTCAACTGCCTTTGTCGAAAATCTTAAGGCGAATTTCTGCCGGAGCCTTTTCGCGATGTTACTTGCATTCCATGGAGCGGCAGAAAACGATGTGGTTCGTATGATTTTGCCGCCAAAGCTAAACATTTGATACACGCGGAACAAAAATCGGTGATGCGTGTTTCTGGTCCATTCCTGGTGTAATGACGTCGAGGACTTGAACCATGCTTGGAACCATACTTCTCATTATCCTTATTCTGCTTTTGATCGGAGCTCTACCAAATTGGGGTTACAGCCGCGGCTGGGGCTATGGACCTTCCGGAGGTTTAGGGCTAGTTCTCGTGATTATTATTATTCTTGTGTTGCTCGGTCGTATCTAAGCGACGGAAAAATCTGGGAGATATGTCATGATGAAAAAGATTGTGCTTATTGGTGCACTGGTTGGCGCGCTTGCGTCCTGTACGGCGACGGAACAGGGAACCGCGATTGGTGCAGGCAGCGGCGCCATTATTGGCGGTGCTGTAAGCCACAGCTGGGGTGGGGCAGCAATTGGTGCCGTAGCCGGCGGTCTTGCTGGCGCATTGATCGGCCAGTCCGTTGAGCGTCGCGGTTACTGCGTCTACAGAGACCGATATGGCCGTCGCTACGAGGCCCGTTGCCCGCGCTACTAGGCCGGGCTGCCCTGCTGGGCATGATTTGAAAGTTCAAAGCGCCGACTAGACCGGCGCTTTTTTATTTGGCGAAAGCCGTAAGAAAGAAAAAGGCCGCGCTGCAAACGCGACCTCTGATTCACGGCTGTCGATCGATCAATTCTTGGCGCGTTCGACGTAGGAATTGTCTTCCGTTGCAATAACGACGCGCGTGCCGGCGTCAATATGCGGGGGTACCAAGGTGCGGATGCCATTCGAAAGCATTGCCGGCTTGTAGGAAGACGACGCCGTCTGGCCCTTCACAACCGGTTCGGTTTCGGTGATTTCGAGAATGACGTGGCGCGGCAGCTCGAGGGCTAGCGGAACACCTTCATGGATCGACAGGATGCAGGTCATGCCTTCCTGCAGGTAGGCCTTCTGATCGCCCATCGTTTCATCGTTCACGACCACCTGGTCATAGGTCACCGGGTTCATGAAATGGAACCCCTCGCCGTCCTCGTAAAGATACTGGAAGTTCACGTCTTCGACGAAGGCGCGCTCGACCTGCTCGGTCGTACGCCAGCGTTCGGAAACCTTTACGCCGTCGACGATACGACGCATGTCAACCTGGGTGACCGGCGTGCCCTTGCCCGGATGAAAGTTCTGGGCAGTCAGAACGACGTAGAGTTTGCCATCTACGTCGAGAACGTTGCCCTTGCGGACGGAAGAGGCGATGACCTTGACCATTAAGACTTCCTTGTAACTCGGCTTTTGGCGTCGTAGAGGACTGTCGATACGGCCTCCGAGACGCAACTGATTGTTCTTTGGGGGCGCAACTAACCTAAAATCCGGCAAATAGCCAGCCCCAGCGTTGGATAGACCGGCCAGGACGATGTCGATGAAACCCTCGATCGCCAAAGTATCGCCGTGGTGGACGCCGAGCGTGCATGCGGACCGCCGCCCGTTCCTGCTCGGGCGGAATGCGATCCAGACGGCCCTGCGCGGCTATTTCATAAGCGAGGACTTTCTGGAGGTCGACACTGCCACGCTGCAAGTGTCGCCAGGCAACGAGGCGCATCTGCACGCCTTTGCCACCAAAGCGCTGACGACTGACGGCCAGACAGCAGCGCCGCTATATCTGCACACTTCGCCTGAATTTGCCTGCAAGAAACTGCTTTCGGCCGGAGAACAGCGCATCGCCTGCTTCGCTCACGTTTATCGCAACCGCGAGCGCGGTCCGTTGCATCATCCGGAATTCACCATGCTTGAATGGTATCGCGTGGGCGAAAGCTATGAGAGTCTGATGATGGATTGCGTTCGCATTCTGGCCCTTGCTGCAGAAACCATGAAGACGACGCGGCTCACCTATCGAGGAAGCGAGTGCGATCCGTTCGCGGGGCCGAACCGGTTAAGCGTTGCCGCAGCCTTCGACCGCTACGCTGGCATAGATCTGCTGGCGTCCGTTTCGACCGACGGCGCCACGGATCGGGCGCATCTCGCGGACCAGGTAACGCGGACCGGCATTCGCGTTGCCGAAGATGACGGCTGGGCGGATTTGTTCAGCCGCGTGCTGGTCGAAAAGGTGGAACCGCATCTAGGCTTTGGCCGCGTCACGATTCTGGACGAGTATCCAGTATCGGAAGCTGCGCTGGCGCGTCCTTCCGCAAGCGATCCCCGGGTTGCCGAACGTTTCGAGGTCTACGCCTGCGGCGTTGAGCTCGCGAACGGTTTTGGGGAGCTCACCAATGCGGCAGAACAGCGCCGCCGCTTCGAGATCGAGATGGCCGAGAAAGCTCGCATCTACGGCGAACGCTATCCGCTCGACGAGGATTTCCTGGAGGCGCTCGCCATAATGCCGGAGGCAAGTGGCATCGCGCTCGGCTTCGATCGGCTGGTGATGCTGGCAACCGGGGCGTCACGGATCGATCAGGTGCTATGGGCGCCGGTCGCGGAGTACGGCACATGAACAGCATCACAGCCATCAAGACCGTCGAGGGTCTGGAACGCGCCGGGTTGCTCGGCGAAAGAGACCGGGACGCTTTGGCGGATGTCGCCGCACGCTACGCCATTGCCTTGACGCCGACGGTCGTGGGTCTGGTTGATCCTGCGAATGACGCCGACCCGATTGCCCGGCAGTTCGTTCCTGACGCGGCCGAGCTGAGCGTTGCGCCTGAAGAGCGTGCGGATCCGATCGGCGACGAGGCCCATAGTCCCGTGCAAGGCATCGTTCATCGCTATCCGGATCGCGTGCTGTTGAAAGCCGTGCATGTGTGCCCGGTCTACTGCCGCTTCTGTTTTCGACGCGAAATGGTTGGTCCACAAGGCTTGGGGACATTGGACTCCGAGGCAATGTCGGCAGCTTTTGCCTATATTCGCGACCACCACGAGATCTGGGAAGTGATCCTGACGGGCGGCGATCCGTTAATCCTCTCCCCGCGACGGCTCGAAGAGATCCTTCGCGAACTGGCATTGATCGATCACGTGAAGATCGTGCGGTTCCACACGCGCGTTCCTGTCGTCGATCCATCAAAGATCGATGCGGCCCTGATTGCGGCGCTAAGAGCGAGTGGCAAGAGCGTTTACGTGGCTTTGCATGCCAATCATCCGCGCGAACTGACAGACGAGGCAAGAGCGGCATGCGCGCGCCTAATTGATGCCGGGGTGGTCATGGTCAGCCAGTCGGTGCTGCTCAAGGGCGTCAATGACGATCCGGCCGTGCTCACGGAACTGATGAAGGCTTTCGTCGAGACGCGCGTAAAGCCCTATTATCTGCACCATCCTGATCTGGCTCCCGGGACGAGCCATTTTCGGCTCACGATCGAAGAGGGACAGAGGATCGTCGCGGCTCTGCGCGGTCGGATTTCTGGTCTCTGCCAGCCCACCTATATACTCGACATACCTGGTGGCCATGGCAAAGCCGTGATCGCTGAACAGTCGATCAGAGCGATGGGCGAGGGCTGCTATTCGGTTTCGGATTATCGCGGGACCGAGCACCTGTACCCGCCGCTCGTCTAGTAAAAAACGCGAGAGAAGTATTGTTCCTGAACAATGTGTCAGAAGACCCCTTTCGTGGCGTGTTGATTGCAATCGCGGCAAGGGTTTGAAATCTCAACTAAGTTCCGCTTCCTGTCGTCGTCTCTTCTAAGAATTTAGCTGAAGTGATCAGTTCGCTTTAACTACGTCATTTAGCAGAATTTTGTCTTTTCCGGACTACGCCTATCCCGAGAACAAGGCCGTTTCGCCACTCGAGATATGATCATCTTGGAGAAGTCATAATGAATACTACGATCCGTGATCTCCTGGTCAAATTCGGAAAGCTTCCCGTTTCTGTTGACCAAGTTGCCGACGATGACGACCTCTATGCCGTCGGTTTGACTTCCTTCGCTTCCGTCCAGCTCATGCTTGGTATCGAAGAGGCCTTCGATATCGAGTTTCCTGACAATCTTTTGAATCGCAAGTCATTCGCCAGCATTGCAGCAATCGCGAGGACTGTCGACCAGATCAAAGATAGCCGGAAGGTCGCCTAAATGAACTTTCCGGTCAAAATCGCGCAAGAGGATCTTGCCGCCAGGGTCGCCCGCGTGGCAGCGATCGCGGCAAAGCATGCAGACTCCGTCGATTTTGATGGGAGGTTCCCGCACGAGGCCGTGGAGGCCATGAGAGCCGAGCGGCTGTTTGGAATTCAGATCCCGCGTCACCTCGGCGGTGAAGGCGCGACGATCGCTCAGATCGCTGAATTATGCTCGACGCTTGGACAGGGTTGTGCCGCCGCCGCCATGGTCTTCGCGATGCATCACATCAAACTCTGCAGCCTCGTCGAGCATGGCGGCGAGAGCGAATGGCATCGGGCCTTCATGCAACGCGTGGCTGGCGAGCAATTGTTGATCGCGTCTGCGACGACCGAAGGCGGCATCGGCGGCAATCTCCGAAATAGCATCTGCGCGATCGAGGTCGAGGGCGATACCTGCCGTCTGGAGAAGGACGCGAGCGTCATATCCTACGGTTCCCACGCCGATGCAATCATGATTACCTCGCGGGCCCATGCAAATGCGGCTTCTTCCGATCAGGTCCTGACCGTTTTCCTCGAGGAGCAGTACGCGCTGGAAAAGACCCATGCCTGGAACACCCTCGGCATGCGCGGCACTTGTTCGGATGGCTTCCTCTTCAAAGGTGAGGCGCCTGCCGAACAAATCCTGCCGAAGCCCTTTGCCGAGATTGCTGCTCAATCGATGCTGGCATCGTCGCACCTCCTGTGGAGCAGCGTGTGGTATGGCATCGCCGTCGACGCGGTGGGCCGGGCGCAGTCGTTCGTGCGCGCCGCTGCACGCAAGTCGCCGGGAACACCGCCGCCCGGAGCCCTGCGGCTGGCCGAGGTCTCCAACCTGCTTCAGATGGTTCGCTCAAATGTCGTCGCCGGTCTCAAGGCTTACGAAGGAGCCAAGGATGACGCGGACAAGCTTTCCTCCATCGGCTTTGCCGTCACGATGAACAACGTGAAGATCGCATCGTCGGAAACGATCCTCGAGATCGTCAATCATGTGATGCTGATCTGCGGGATCATGGGCTACAAGAACGGCACGCCGTTCAGCGTCGGACGCCACCTGCGCGACGCCCACTCCGCACAACTCATGATCTCGAACGACCGCATCCTCGGCAACACGTCGAGCATGCTTCTTGTTCACAAGCAGGACACTAGCTTACTGGGGTGACGACATGGACGTGCAGACAACGTTTTTGGACAGGCTATTTGAATCGGGCCTTTTGATTGATACCGGCGTTGACGGGCTCTATGGCCGCAGCGGACAATTCGAAGATGTGATTGCCGCCTTCGAGCGCTTGATCGACAAATTCGGCGGCGCCGACGGCGCCGAGGCAATGCGTTTCCCGCCGGGCATGAACCGCGCCTTCTTCGAGAAAAGCGGTTACATGAAGAGCTTCCCGCAGCTCGCCGGCACTGTCCATAGTTTCTGCGGCAACGAACTCGACCACATCAGCCTGCTTCAATGCATGGAAGTGGGCGACGACTGGACGAAGGATCAGCAGGCAACTGATATCGTACTGACGCCTGCGGCCTGCTACCCGCTCTATCCGACTGTTGCTCGTCGCGGCAAACTGCCGATGAGTGGCGGTCTTTTCGATCTGCAATCCTACTGCTTCCGGCATGAGCCATCACAGGATCCGGCGCGCCAGCAGCTTTTCCGCATGCGCGAATACATCTGTATGGGCACGGAGCAGCACGTCACGGATTTCCGGCAGCGCTGGATGGACCGCGGCGTCGAGATGATGAAGGCGGTGGGCCTGGATGTGACGATCGATGTCGCGAACGATCCCTTCTTCGGCCGCGCCGGCAAGATGCTGGCCAACAACCAACGCGACCAGAACCTGAAGTTCGAGCTGCTCATTCCGATCACCTCGGTTGCCAAGCCGACGGCCTGCATGAGCTTCAACTACCATCAGGACGCGTTCGGCACGAAATGGGACCTCTATCTTGAAGACGGCAGTGTTGCCCATACCGCCTGTGTCGGCTTCGGACTTGAGCGTATTGCGCTCGCGCTCTTCCATCACCACGGACTGGAGCTCAAGCACTGGCCTTCCAAGGTGCGGCAAGCGCTGTGGGGCTGAGTGGTTTGATGACAGCCGTCTTCCCGCGGGCGCGCCCGGACGGCTATCAGTCGCATCCGCTGCACTCCAGCGAGCGCATGTGGCCGGAAACCAATTGCTACGTCGACCTTTGGATCGAAGTGTTGAACGCCGCGGGTGCTGCGCCGGAGGCGATGCTTGGCTTCACGCTGACGCAGGATTTCGAGGGCGACCAGTTCACCTTCTTCAAGGTGCCTCTCGAGGATCTCGAGTCACTCTACGACATCCGGGTTACCGAACTCGCTATCTTCGATCGGGTCGAACGGCACGTCGAAACCCAGATTGCGCGAGGTCGCCTCTGCCTGATCGAGATGGACTCGTTTTATATGCCCGATACCCAGGGCACGGCCTACCGAACCGAGCATGGCAAGACCACGGTGGCAATCAACAGGCTCGACTTCACCGGCAAGCGCATCGAGTATTTTCACAACGGCGGCTATTTCCAGCTTGTGGGAGAGGATTTCGACGGGCTGTTCCAGCTGCATTTGTCCGCAGATGATCCGCCGTTCCTCCCCTACACGGAGTTTGCAAAAATTCCCGTTCGCATGCCTGATGCGATGCAGGTCAGCACTATGGCACGCGAGCTTCTCGGACTTCACTTCGGCCGCAGACCGACCACCAATCCGATCCGCGCCTTCGCTGAAGTGTTTCCGCAGCAGGTGGAAGCCGTGGCAGAGCGTCCCTTCGGTTTCTTTCACAAATACGCGTTCAATACGTTGCGTCAGTTCGGCGCCAATTTCGAGCTTGCCGGAGATCACCTAGCTTGGGTCTCGGCCAGCGAATTTTCCTCCGCCATTGACGACGCGCGTCGAATTTCCGAAGTCGCAAAGTCGGTGCAGTTCCAGCTCGCCCGGGCAGTGACCCGGAAGAAGTACGATCCGCTGCGCACGGCGCTTGATCCGGCAGCCGATGCATGGGATTCCATGATGGCTTCTCTCAAGGAGCGCTTGTGAAGCCGGGAGTCTGAGGATGCGGGGACGGTTGGCGAGTGTCGGTGCGGAGGAAACCCTGCTTGCCGAAGGGTGGAACCTGGTCCTGACGGAATCGGGCGCTTGCGCAACGCCCCATGACATTCCCTTGTCCGCGCAGTTTATTGCCGCCGAAGTACCAGGTACCGTCGCCGCAGCTTTGGAAAAGGCGGGGCAGTTCGACCGGGACAATCCGGAGCCGCTCGACACCCGCGACGCATGGTATCTCTGCCGGCTTTTTGACGTCCAGCCCGGTGATGCGATCCTTCGCTTCGAGGGATTGGCGACGCTGTGTCATGTCTTTCTCAACGGCCAAGAGATCCTGTCGTCGGAAAGCATGTTCACAATACACGAGATACCTGTGACGCTCTCTGGCGGCGACGAGTTGGCGCTGTGCTTCCGAGCCCTTGCGCCGAGGCTGGCCGAGCCCGGCCCACGCGCCCGCTGGCGGCCGCAGATGATCACGCCACAAGGCTTGAAGAATGTCCGCACGACGCTTCTGGGCCGCATGCCCGGCTGGTGTCCGGAAATTCATGCTGTCGGTCCGTGGCGACCCATCACGGTCGTCCGCCGCGATGTCGTTTCGATCGATAACGTTTCGGTCCGCGCCGTGCTCGAGGCGGATGGCACTGGGCGACTGAGTGTTTCGCTTCATACCAATGTCGACAACCCGGACCTCGTGCTTCGGTGCGGAGCTGTTCAGCAGGCTTTCGAAAAAGTCGGAGAGAACCACCATTCGGCAATCCTCAGGCTAGAGGACGTCGATCTCTGGTGGCCGCATACGCACGGTGTACCGCAGCTCTATGATTTCTCGATCATCATTGATGGTGTCGAGCACCATGCGGGCCGAACGGGTTTTCGCCGCATCGACGTTGATCGCGGATCGGGGGGGGATGACTTTGCGCTGCTGGTCAACGGCGAGCGTGTCTTTTGCCGAGGGGCGGTCTGGACGACCGCCGATATCGTTCGGCTGCCGGGCGGCAAGTCAGACTACGAGCCGTTCCTGCGCCTTGCCGCCGAGGCAGGCATGAACATGATCCGCATCGGCGGCACCATGGCTTACGAGACGCCAGCGTTCTTTCAGCTCTGCGACGAACTCGGTCTGCTCGTCTGGCAGGACTTCATGTTTGCCAACTTCGACTATCCGAAGAACGACAAGGCGCTAACCGCGCACGTCCACGCGGAGGTCGAGGAATTCCTGCACGCCGTCCAGGGATGCCCATCGGTGGCGGTTCTCTGCGGCGGCAGCGAAGTCTATCAGCAGGCGGCGATGCTTGGCCTGCCGCGTGAATATTGGGCAGGCCCAATCACGGAGGAGATCATTCCGGCGATCGCCGGCCGCATGAGGCCCGACGTGCCGTATGTGGTGAACTCACCATCGGGTGGCGCGATGCCCTTCTCGTCAGATGCTGGTGTTACTCATTATTACGGGGTCGGCGCCTATATGCGACCGCTCGTGGATGCCCGTCGTGCGAATGTCCGCTTCGCGGCCGAGAGCCTGGCTTTCTCCCAGGTGCCGCAACAACGAACGCTGCAACGGCATCTGGACGTTCCCCCGGTCCACAGTCCGCTATGGAAGGCGCGCGTTCCCCGCGATCGCGGCGCATCGTGGGATTTCGAGGATGTTCGCGATTTCTATCTGACCGAACTTTACGGCGAGGATCCGGCGCGACTTCGTCGTGAAGATCGCGACCGTTATCTGGACCTCTCGCGTGTCGTTACCGGCGAAGTTGCTGAAGCGACCTTCGCCGAATGGCGGCGCAGCGGATCGACCTGCAACGGCGCCTTGGTGTGGACCTTACAGGATCTGATGCCAGGTCCCGGTTGGGGGGTGATCGATTCGACCGGCGAGCCGAAGCCCGTGTGGTATGCCCTGCGTCGTGCCTTTCGGCCGGTTCAGGTGGTGGTGACCGACGAGGGGACGAATGGCCTCGACGTCCACGTGCTGAATGAAACCGAACATACCTTACAGCTTGATCTCGAACTGGTTTGCCTGCGCTACGGCAGGCAGCACGTCGTCAGCGGTGGCCGCATTCTGACTTTGGCGCCCAGAAGCTGTGAAACGTTTGCCGCAACCGATCTCTTCGGCGCGTTTTTTGATACGACCTACGCGTTTCGCTTCGGACCACCGTCGCACGACGTCACCGTTGCCCGTCTACGTCTGCCGGATGGCGGCCCGGTGGTCGCCGACGCTTTCCATTTTCCGTTGGGCCGCGCCAAGGCCTTCCACGATACCGAGATCCAGGCGGTGGTGACGCGGCAGGACAATGAATGGGAGCTCGATATCGCAGTCGACAGGTTCGCGCAGTCCGTCCATGTCAGCGTCGATGGTTATCGACCGGACGACGACTGGTTTCACCTTGCCCCCGGCGGCGCAAAACGCATCCGGCTGCTTCCGCTATCGGGATCGGCAGATGAACAAGCGCCATCCGGTCAGATCACCAGCCTCGGCAGCTCGCGAGCCGCCTCATTTTAATGCCCGAGATCGCCCTTGCGCGGCTGCCAGGGGTTTGAAACGGCTTCCTCAGAAAGCCTTGAACGTCAGCGTCGTCAGCGAACGCACGATACCGGGAATGTTGGCGATGTTGTCATTGATGAACTTGCCGATGTCCTGGCCTTCCTCGACGTAGACCTTGAGCAGAAGATCGTAGTCGCCGCTCGTCGAGTAGAGCTCTGAAGCGCGCTCTGTCTGGTAGATGGCATCGGCAACCTCGTAGGTTTTGCCGGGTGCGCATTGGAGCTGAACGAAAATGGGCTTCATGGGAATTTCCTGCATCATATTTTGGTTTGCGGCATAATGGTCGAAAGCACCATGCCGGCGCAAGCTGTTCGTCAGATGGCGGCTTCCCGAACGATCCAATCGCGAAATGCTTCCAGCGGCGCGTAGTCGGCCCGCTCCGGTGGATAGACGAGATAGTAGTGCTCGCTGCTTTCCATTTCTCGGTCGACGGCTGCAACCAGATCGCCGCGTTTCAGTTCATCTTGAATGAGGAACGTCGGAAGCAGCGCAACACCGAGACCGGCCATCGCTGCTTGCGCCGCAGTCGCAAACTGATCGAAAAGCATGCCGTGCACGGTTTGAAAGCTCACGCCGCTGTCTGCGAACCAGCGCTCCCATGCATCCGGGCGCGTCGTCAGGTGCAGTAGCGGAGCTTGAAGCAGGTCCTCGGCAACTTTGATCGCGTGTCGGCTGCGGAATTCGGGGCTGCAGGCCGGCACAGTTTTCTCCGACATCAGAAATGTCAGCTCCGCCCCCGGCCAATGCGCGTGGCCGAAATGAATGGCCGCATCGATCGAATCGAGCCGGAAGTCGAAGGGCGAAAGCCGGGTGACAAGATTGATCGTCACTCCCGGATTGGCCGCCAGGAAGCCTCCCAGCCGGGGTGCCAGCCAACGCGTCCCGAAGGTAGGAAGAATCGCCAGATTGAGCGTACCGCCGTGCGGATTGGCGCGCAGGTTCAGCGATGCGCTCGAAATGCGCCGAAGCGCTTCGCGTATCTCGCGGGCGTAGCCGTCGCCGGCGAGCGTCAATCGTACCGTCTGGCGTTCGCGCACGAACAGCTCGACGCCGAGCTGCTCTTCCAGCGCCTTTATCTGACGGCTGACGGCGCTCTGGGTGAGGTCGAGTTCACGCGCGGCGGCCGTCACGCTGCCTGTGCGCGAGACCGACTCAAAGGCCACAAGCAAGGATGTCGATGGAAGAAAGCGTCGTGAAAGCAGCACCAATCATTCCATTTCAGAATAAGCTATTTCCTAAATGTCGATATTTAGGGCTTATCCAGCTTTGTAAAGTCATTCATCTGACAGAATCGGAATGAACTGAAATTACGATCGAACTGCCCGGTACGGCCTCCTGGGCTGCGATCGGCAACCTGATCAGCGGTTTAACAAGCAATCGCACGGCGCTAGAATGCTGCCTGCTTAACCAATGGATTTTGATCGATGCTGAACGATCCCCGCTCCCATGGTCTCTGGGAAAAAACCGCTCCTCAGCCGCCCGTTACCTCCTCACTCGCGGGCAGTTTGAGTGCCGATGTCGTGGTTGTGGGGGGCGGCTATACGGGTCTTTCCTCCAGTCTCCATCTGGCGGACGCGGGTTCGAAGGTCGTGTTGCTGGAAGCCAAGGAGATCGGCTTCGGTGGTGCAGGCCGAAACGTCGGCCTCATCAACGCCGGCATGTGGGTCATGCCGGACGATCTTCCGGGCGTTCTCGGCCCGGTCTACGGCGGACGTCTGCTCGACTTGTTGGGCAACGCGCCACGGCTTGTAATGGAATTGATCGACAAGCACGGCATCGCCTGCGAGCTTGAACGAAACGGCACGCTTCACGTCGCCGTCGGCGAAAGTGGCCTGAAGGAAATCGAGGATCGTGCGCGGCAATGGGCGGCACGCGGCGCGCCGGTGACAGTGCTCGACGCGGCGGAGACGGCCAAGCGCGTCGGCAGCAGCGCCTATACGGGGTCGTTGCTGGATATGCGCGCCGGTACGCTGCAGCCGCTCGCCTACGCGCGCGGCCTTGCGCATGCGGCGGTCAAGGCTGGCGTTTCAATCCACACGTCGAGCGCCGTCATCGGGACTGAGCGGAAAGGCAATCGCTGGATCGTCAGGACGGCAAAGGGAGAGGTTACGGCCGACTGGATCATTGTGGCGACGGACGCCTATAGCACCGGCCCTTGGGAAGCGGTGCGCAACGAGCAGGTCCATCTGCCCTATTTCAATCTTGCAACCCGGCCGCTCAGCGACAATTTGCGCCGCTCCATCCTCGCTGGGCGCGAAGGCGTATGGGATACGAAGGAAATCCTCTCCTCCTATCGCATGGACCAGGCCGGGCGTTTGGTCTTCGGCAGTGTCGGTGCGCTACGCAATACCGGGCTTCAGATCCACACGGCCTGGGCCAAACGCTCCTTGAAGAAGCTCTTTCCGCAGCTTGGCGATGTCGAGTTCGAATGCGAGTGGTACGGCAAGATCGGAATGACCGACAATGCATTGCCGCGCTTCCACAGGTTCGCGCCGAATGTTGTAGGCTTCTCCGGCTATAATGGTCGCGGGATCGCGCCCGGTACGGTGTTTGGCCGCACGCTTGCGCAGCTCATCCTGGGGCAGACAACGGAAGCGGATCTGCCGCTGCCCCTGACAGCGCCGTCCGAACCGAGCTTCCGCGCCGTGAAGGAAATGTGGTACGAAGCCGGCGCCCAAGTGGCCCATTTCGCAGACGCCCGATTTTGAGAACCGAGGTTGAACCCATGACCATCTCCGCACTTGATCTCGCCACCGAGACGAAAAACCTGCTTACGGAACTGGGCGTCGGCGCCGACCGCTATACCGGCGGCACCCTTCGCGTTACCTCGCCGGTAACCGGCAAGGAGATCGGTGCGCTGAAGGAGCATTCTGCCTCGGAAGCAAAGGACGCCATCGAGGCGGCACACAAGGCATTCCTCGAGTGGCGGGCCGTCCCGGCTCCGAAGCGCGGCGAACTCGTCCGCCTGCTCGGCGAAGAACTCCGCGCGGCAAAAGCCGCACTCGGTCGCTTGGTCTCGATCGAGGTTGGCAAGATCACCTCCGAGGGTCTCGGCGAAGTCCAGGAAATGATCGACATCTGCGACTTTGCCGTCGGCTTGTCGCGTCAGCTCTACGGTCTGACCATTGCCACCGAACGCTCAGAGCACCGGATGATGGAAAGCTGGCACCCCTTGGGCGTGGTCGGCATCATCTCGGCCTTCAATTTCCCGGTGGCCGTCTGGTCCTGGAATGCTGCCCTGGCGCTGGTTTGCGGTAACTCAACAGTCTGGAAGCCGTCTGAGAAGACGCCGCTGACGGCGCTTGCCGTTCAGGCCCTGTTTGAAAAGGCTCTGAAGCGCTTTGTCGCCGAAGGCGGAGTGGCTCCGTCGAACCTGTCGACGTTGCTCATTGGTGGACGCGATGTCGGGGAAGTCCTTGTCGACCATCCCAAGGTGCCGCTCGTCTCCGCCACCGGCTCGACGGCCATGGGCCGCGTTGTCGGCCCCCGCTTGTCACAGCGCTTTGCCCGATCGATCCTCGAGCTCGGCGGCAACAATGCCGCGATCATCTGCCCGACGGCCGATCTGGACCTGACGCTGCGGGGCGTTGCCTTTTCCGCCATGGGGACCGCCGGTCAGCGTTGCACGACGCTGCGCCGCCTGTTCGTTCACGAGAGCGTCTATGACAAGCTCGTTCCGCGCCTACAGAAGGCCTATGGCTCGGTCTCGATTGGTAACCCGCTGGAAACGGGAACGCTTGTTGGGCCTCTGATCGACAAGCAGGCCTTTATGAACATGCAGTCGGCTCTTGAGCAGGCGAGAGCTGGCGGCGGTAAGGTCACGGGTGGCGAGCGCGTCGAAAACGGCGCGGCAGACGCCTTCTATGTTCGTCCGGCGCTCGTTGAAATGCCCGATCAAACCGGCCCTGTGGAGCATGAGACTTTTGCGCCGATTCTCTACGTGATGAAGTACACGGATTTCGACCAGGTGCTGGACCTGCACAACGCGGTGCCGCAGGGGCTGTCCTCTTCGATCTTCACGAACGACATGCGCGAGGCCGAGACCTTCGTTTCTGCTCGCGGTTCGGATTGCGGCATCGCCAACGTCAACCTCGGTCCGTCCGGGGCCGAAATCGGTGGTGCCTTCGGCGGCGAAAAGGAAACTGGCGGCGGCCGCGAATCCGGTTCGGATGCCTGGAGAGCCTACATGCGTAGGGCGACGAACACCGTCAATTACGGCAAGACCTTGCCGCTTGCGCAGGGCGTAAAGTTCGACGTCGAATGACCGTTGCTGCATTGCAGCTGTAAGGGTGATGGCATAACACGTCATCACCCTTTCTTTTTCGCAGGTCGCTATGCATCTGACCCTATCTGCGGCGGAAACGCTGGTTGTCGACGCTCTGGTGCGCAATCGTGTAGACGAGGCCAATGCACACTCGGTTGCAAGGGCTCTCGTTGCCGCCGAAGCCGCCGGGCAGGGTGGTCATGGTCTGCGCCGGGTCGAGGCCTACGCAAAGCAGGCGAAGGCAGGCAAGGTCGATGGATTTGCCAAGCCGCGGCTCGAACGGCCGTTTCCCGCCGTCGTGCGGATCGACGCCTGCCATGGCTACGCCTATCCGGCCTTCGATCTTGCCGTCACTGCGCTTCCGGAGATTGTCCTGCAGCAGGGGATCGCCTTGGCTGCGGTTCACCGTTCGCACCATGCCGGCGTCCTTGCCTTAACCGTAGAGCGGTTTGCGGAAATGGGCCTTGTCGCTCTGATGGTCGCGAACGCCACGGCGTCCATGGCCGCTTGGGGTGGACGGAAACCCGTCTTTGGAACGAATCCCATCGCGTTCGCCGCGCCGATTCCGGGTGCCGACCCTCTTGTCATTGATCTCGCTTTGTCACGCGTCGCCCGCGGCAAGGTGATGGCTGCGCGGCAAAAAGGCGTCGCCATTCCTGCGGATTGGGCCTTTGACCGCAATGGCGAGCCGACGACGGATGCGGTTGCGGCGCTCGAGGGCGCAATGGCGCCCTCTGGAGAAGCCAAGGGCGCTGCATTGGCGATGATGGTGGAGTTCCTCGCCGGTGCATTGACCGGGGCCAATTTTTCCTTCGAGTCCTCCTCGCTCTTTGACGACAAGGGCTCGGCGCCCGGCCTTGGTCAGATGCTTATGGTCATCAACCCCGCGGCCAGCGGTGGGAAAGGCGTCGCCGATCGAGTGGCTATGCTGGTCGGCGAGATTTCCTCCGATCCCGGTGTACGGCTTCCAGGACGTCGCGGCCAAACGGCCCGACGGCAGGCACTGGAACATGGCATTGACGTGGAGGATGAAGTCATCGCCGCAATCCGCACGCTCTAGAATGATTCTAAAGTTGACGAATGTTTTCAAGTATTTGTGATGCCAACGGCATCACTAAAACTTGAAATGCGAAATCAACAAAAATATACGGGCTCCATCACCCTGGGGATCTCGGGTGAAACACCATGGAGGGCTTCATGAAAACTTCCCTTAACCGCGTTTCCGGCGCGCTGGCGCTTGCCGCTTCGCTCGTTGCCGCAACGTCGTTGGCCACCGGCGCCGCCGTGGCGCAAGAATCCGAAGGCATTGTCGTCTACAACGCTCAGCATGAGAGCCTTGGCCGCGAGTGGATTGATGCCTTCACCAAGGCAACCGGCATCAAGGTGACGATGCGCCAGGGCAGCGACATGCAGCTCGCCAATCAGATCGTCCAGGAAGGCGACGCGTCGCCAGCCGACGTTTTCCTGACTGAGAACTCCCCGGCTATGACGCTCGTTGACGCCGCTGGCCTCTTTGCGCCGGTCGACAAGGAAACGCTGGACCAGGTTCCCGAGCAATATCGTCCGTCCGACGGCATGTGGACCGGCATTGCTGCCCGTTCGACGGTTTTTGCTTACGACAAGACGAAGCTGACCGAAGACAAGCTCCCGAAGTCGCTGCTCGACCTCGCCGATCCGGCGTGGAAGGGTCGCTGGGGTGCTTCGCCGGCCGGCGCTGACTTCCAGGCGATCGTCAGCGCCTTGCTCGAGCTCAAGGGCGAGGAAGCAAGTGCGGCTTGGCTTAAGGCGCTCAAGGAAAACTCCACACCATACAAGGGCAACAGCGTCGCGATGAAGGCGGTGAATGCGGGTGAAGTCGAGGGGGCGGTGATCTATCACTACTACTGGTTCGGCGATCAGGGGAAGACCGGTGAAAACAGCAAGAACGTAGGTCTGCACTACTTCAAGAACCAGGATCCGGGTGCTTTCGTCAGCGTCTCGGGTGGCGGCGTTTTGAAGTCGAGCCAGCATGCCAAGGATGCTCAGGCGTTCCTGAAGTTCGTGACCGGCAAGCCCGGTCAGGACATCCTGAAGAATGGCACCTCCTACGAATATGCTGTCGGCAAGGATGCAGCATCGAACGACAAGCTGGTCCCGCTGGCTGACCTCGATGCGCCGAAGGTCGATGCGGCCAACTTGAACAGCAAGAAGGTGACGGAACTGATGACCGCCGCCGGTATCATCTAAGTCCTTCTGACACATGTCCGGCTGGTCAAAACTGTTGCTTTTGGCTCAAGAAAAACGTAGGGCATGACGAAATCGGCAACCGTCTTCCGTGGGCGGTTGCCTTCCTTTTTCAGCGTGTGAAGGCGGCGGCCTTGCTGCAGGACAACAGATTGCTTGTTCCCGGCCATGAAGGGCCGATGGCACGGCCCGTGACAGGAATAGATCGGCTGCGGGCGCGTCTGCCTCACGCTTCCGTCATTCTCTTTGCCTCCGTCGTGGCGTTGTTTAGCCTGGTTCCGCTTGGTTTTATCGGCTGGATCACCTTTGATGTCGGCTGGCAGACCGTCAGGGAGCTCGTTTTCCGCGCGCGTGTCGGCGAACTGCTCGTCAACACGGTGCTGTTGGAAGCCTTCACCATTCCTCTGTCGATAGCTCTTGCTGTCACGCTGGCCTGGCTGGTCGAACGGACGGACATACCCTTCGCACGGCTTTGGTCGTGGCTGGCTGTCGCGCCCCTCGCGGTGCCGGCCTTCGTCCATAGCTACGCCTGGATCAGTCTCGTACCGGGGATGCGTGGGCTGCAGAGCGGTGTCTTCGTGTCCGTGCTGGCGTATTTTCCGTTTCTCTATTTGCCGGTTGCTGCCGCGCTTCGCCGGCTTGATCCCGCCATTGAGGACGCGGCTTCTTCCCTTGGCCTCGGGCCTTGGCGTCTGTTCTTTCGCACGATCCTGCCGCAGCTGCGCTTCGCCATTTGCGGCGGTTCGCTGCTGATCGGGCTGCACCTGCTGTCGGAGTACGGCCTCTTCGTGATGATCCGATTCGACACCTTCGCGACCGCGATCGTCGACCAGTTCCAATCCGCTTACAATAGCCCGGCCGCCAACATGCTGGGTGGTGTTCTGGTCGCTTGCTGCTTGCTTTTGCTGGGTCTCGAAATCCTGTTGCGCGGCAACGAACGATATGCCCGCGTCGGCTCCGGCTCGGCACGGCCGGCGGATCGCCGTCGGCTCGGCTGGTTCGCAGTGCCGGCGATCGTGCTTCAGGTGGGGCTGGCGGCATTGACCCTCGGGGTTCCCCTCGTGACGCTCGTGCGGTGGCTCTATCTGGGTGGGCTTGAAGTCTGGCGCGTCGACACGGTCGGCAATGCGTTTGTGCAAACCATCATTCTTGCCATCTCCGGCGGCATTCTTGCCACGATTGCCGCGGCACCAATGGCTTGGCTTTCCGTCCGAGCGCCGGGGCGTCTTCAGCGCCTGCTCGAGGCCTGCCATTATTATGTCGGCTCATTGCCTGGCGTGGTCGTCGCGCTTGCGCTGGTGACGATTACGGTCCGGCTCGTTCTGCCTCTCTATCAAACCTTCGCGACCCTTGTTGCTGCCTACATCCTGCTGTTCCTGCCACGTGCCATGGTAGGCCTGCGGGCAAGCATCGCCCAGGCGCCCGTAGAGCTTGAGCGGGCCGCAATGGGCCTTGGGCGGACGCCTGCCCAGGCTGTGCGACAGATCACCATGCGACTGGCCGCGCCGGGCGCGGCGGCCAGCGTCGCCCTCGTTGGTCTCGGCATTACCAATGAGCTCACCGCGACATTGATGCTGGCACCCAATGGGGTGGAAACTCTCGCCACGAAGTTCTGGTCGCTGACCAGCGAGATCGACTACGTCGCGGCCGCGCCTTACGCATTCATGATGGTCGTGCTATCGCTGCCGCTCACCCTCCTTCTCTATGCCCAATCGAAACGGACTGCCGGACAATGACGCTGCTTACGATTGATCGCATCAGCAAGCGCTACGGGCATGTCCAGGCATTGCAGAACATCTCATTCGATGTCGCCGCCGGAAGCCGCACCGCCGTGGTCGGGCCTTCGGGGTCGGGAAAGACGACGCTGCTGCGCATTATTGCCGGCTTCGAGCAGCCTGATAGCGGTCGCGTCACGCTGAATGACGAGCTTCTGGCCGACGGTCCGGCAACGGTGCCCGCGCACAAGCGAGGCATCGGTATCGTGTCGCAGGATGGCGCGCTGTTTCCGCATCTGAGTGTCGCCGACAACATCGGTTTTGGCTTCGAGCGCGGCGCCCCCGATCGCGAGCGACGCATTGTCGATCTACTCGATATGGTTGAGCTTGACCGCAACATGCTCACCCGCCGGCCGCACCAGCTTTCCGGCGGTCAGCAGCAGCGCGTGGCCCTGGCCCGCGCGCTTGGCCGCAAGCCGCGCCTGATGCTGCTCGATGAACCGTTTTCGGCACTCGATACCGGTCTGCGTGAGAATATGCGTAAGGCCGTGGCGCGCGTCCTACAGTCAGCAGGCATCACGACGATCCTCGTCACCCATGACCAGGCGGAAGCGCTCTCCTTTGCCGATCAGGTCGCCGTCCTGCGGGAAGGCCGGTTGATCCAGGCCGGGTCACCGCAATCGGTTTACCTGCAGCCGATTGATCGCGAGACAGCCCTGTTTCTCGGAGACGCGGTTATGCTTCCGGCCATTATTCGCAATGGCTTTGCCGATTGTGCGCTCGGCCGCGTCGCCGTCGATGGCGGCCATAAAGGTAAGGTCGAGATCATGCTGCGGCCTGAACAGATCCGCGTCGTTCCCGATGAAAGCGCGCAGACCTACCGCGGGCGGGTCGTCGAGGTGGAGTTCGGCGGGGCGACCTGCACCGTCGCCGTGTCGCTGGAAGGCGTTGCCCTGCCCCCTATCATGATCAAGACCTCAAGCGTGGCGCTTCCGGAGCGCGGAGATCATGTGCGTCTCGACATCGCCGGCAAGGCGCATGTTCTCGGAAGCCGCTGATCAGGCGATCTTGAGTTCGGAACTCTCGTCTTCCGATAACCAGCCGCCGCTATATCCCGCTAGCTCAAGACCGCGCCGGATAACCGATGAACGCCGCATAAGGCTCCAAATGAAATCGGACCGATCGTTTTCGATTGTCATCACCAGCAGTCCCTGGTCGATGCCGACGCAGCGGTCGTCGACCCAGCCCTCAGGTCGCTTGGTCTTGACTGTCGGGTTGAATCCGCCGGGGAAACGATCCTCGTAGAGCAGGTTCGGATAGGTGGATATCAGGGCGCGAAGACCGTCGAGCGAGGCTCGGCGGTCATATGGGAGCGATGCAAGCGCTGCCCAGGGAGCAATCGTGCCATCATCCGGCCCGAGCGGTGCGCCACGCGCAGCATAGCCGAGCACGCGCGGATGCCGACCGCCACGCATGTTGCGGGTGGGAGGCGGGCCATCCGAGGCGGACAGGCCCCATATGTCCTTGTTGTAGCCGACGAAGTGGCCGGGATTACGCTCGGCATAGTCTCGCTGCACGGCGATCGATAACTGGGTGTTGCGGAAATAATCCCAGTTGCGCTCGGCCATTGCCTTGTCCTGGATCCCACGGAAATCGATCCACGCATGCGAGAAGAAGTGAATGAAGAGTGGGCCGGCATAGACGTAAGGCTGGTCGCCGAACAGCATCCACGAATAGCTCGCGGTAAAGGCATCGTAGCTCGACGGTGGGATCGGATGCGTCGGGGAGGCAAGCGCCAGCGTATAAAGCAGGATCGCTTCGTCGTAGCCCTGCCAGCGCCAACGCAGGAAGCCGCTGCCTGGCTTCCAGCCCATGGAGACGGTCTGGCCCTTGTTTAGCGCCCAGTGCCAGTCGATCCTCTCGTAAACCAAACTCGCGAGCCTGCGAATCTCCGTTTCGGCTTCGGTGTTGCGGTCGAAATAGGCGGCGGCGGTCAACATGCCTGCCACCAGAAGCGTAGTGTCGATCGTCGACAGCTCGCTGTTCCAGGCGCGGTGGCCCGTATCCATATGCAGGAAGTGATAGAAGAAGCCGCGATAGCCGATCGCGTGTCGCTCACGGCCTTGGTGACCGTTGGCAAAGAAACAAAGTGTCTTCAGTGTGTAGTCGATCGCGTCGGACCGCTGCATCCAGCCACGCTCGACGGCGACTGGATAGGACGATAGGGAAAAACCGACCGCGGCGATGCTGCAGGGGACCCCCGTGATGGACGTGTCCGCGACGAGCCCGTTGGCGGGATTGTAGTGCTTCGGGAAATAATTGAATGCGCCTTGCTGAAGCCTGTCGATTAGCGCGGCATCCGTTTCCTCGGTCCGTTGTAACATGCGTGCCAAGCCCAACCTGTTGTTCGCCCCTGTTTGAAAATGGCGAAGGAGAATGCGCAAATCAATCATTTTTGAAGGCGTGCGACAGCACGCCCCTCGCTGCCCGGTCCTACTACCGATGCGGTGACGTTTTGGCAGCTCGCCAGCGTGTGGTGGCAGCGAGCCATTCCCGTGTCCGCGTTTCGGGATCAGCGCTGCGCGTGATATCGGTCACGACAGCGGCGCTATCCGCTCCGTGCGCGAAGACCCGTTCAATTCGATCGACGTTCAAGCCGCCGATGGCGACGAGCGGCAGGTCGCCCACCTGCGCCTTCCATGTGCGGAGGCGTTCTGGTCCCTGCGGCAACCATTTCATCTGCTTGAGAATGGTCGGATAGATCGGACCAAGCGCAATATAGTCCGGCTTTGCCGCCATTGCAGTCTCGAGCTCCGCATCGTCGTGCGTAGAGAGGCCGAGTTTCAAGCCAGCGGCGCGAATGGTATCGAGGTCGGCCGCTTCCAGATCCTCCTGACCGAGGTGGACGAAATCGCATCTTTCCTCGATCGCCAGCTGCCAATAGTCGTTGACGATCAGCTGGCAGTCATACGCTGCGCAAATTGCCTTTGCGGTTCGAATTTCGGCGCGTAACTCGGTCGTTTCCTTCTCCTTGATCCTGAGTTGCACAAGCTTGACGCCGAGCGGCACCAGACGCGCGATCCATTCGGCGCTATCAACGATGAGATAGAAGGGATCGAGCCTCATGCGAATACGGCCTTTCCGATGATGGGTGTCGAGGGAACCGCGACATCGCGCGGTTCGAGCATGCCGGCGCCGAAAGCTTCATGACCCGATTCGATCGCCTTGGCGAATGCACTGGCCATGGCAACCGGGTCGCCGGCGCCGGCAACGGCGGTGTTCAGGAGGACGGCATCGAAGCCGAGTTCCATGACAAATGTCGCGTGTGACGGCCGACCGATGCCGGCGTCAACGATAAGCGGAATGTCCGGGAAATGCGCGCGCATAGAACGGAGCGCCGTTGGGTTCAGCGGTCCCGCGGCGCTGCCGATCGGGGCGCACCAGGGCATCAATACCCCGCAACCCGCTTCGAGCAGCTTCTCCGCCACCACGAGGTCGTCGGTCGTGTAGGGAAAGACCTCAAAACCGTCGGCTGAAAGGATGCTTGCCGCCTCTACCAGACCGAACACGTCAGGCTGGAGCGTGTCGTGATTGCCGATCACCTCCAGCTTGATCCAGTTGGTGCCGAACAGCTCACGTGCCATCTTGGCCGTCAAAACGGCCTCGGAGACCCCATGGCAACCGGCCGTGTTCGGCAGAACCCGAACGCCAAGCGAGCGGATCATTTCGAAGAACGCACCACCACTTCGTCCGCCTGCGGTTTCACGGCGCAGCGAGACCGTGACGATCTCCGTTCCCGATCGTTTAACGGCCTCCGCGAGGATCGCCGGTGAGGGGTATCGTGCTGTTCCTAGAAGCAGGCGGGAAGAGACTTCGGCGTCATAAAGCTTCAGCATGATCAGCCTCCCTGCATTGGTGACAGGATTTCGATCCTGTCGTTGTCGTTGAGTGCATGGTCGGCGCGATCCTCGCGGTGGACGATTTCGCCGTTGACGGCGGTCGCCAGCCAGTCGCCTTCGTATTCCATCACCGTCAGCAGTTCGGACAGCGTTGGTGCAATCAGGTCGTGATGCTCACCGTTGACGATCAGTTTCATCGGTCACTTCCTCCTGGTTCGGTTCGGGAGAAGACAAGGTCGACCGCTTCCTTCGCCATCGCGGGCGCCAGCAAGAAGCCGTGGCGGTAGAGCCCGTTCAGCACGACGGCATCGGCTTCGCGGGACACGCGCGGAAAATTATCGGCGAATGCCGGCCGGATTCCGACACCCGCTTCGACGACAGCCGCGTCCGCAAAGGCGGGATGCACGGCATAGGCGGCGTTCAGCAGCTCCATCATTGAACGCGCCGAAATCGGGCCACCGTGTTCCGTCTCGATCATGGTGGCGCCAACCATAAACAAGCCATCTCCACGCGGAACGATATAGACGGGGAAGCGGGGATGCAGTAGGCGCACCGGTCTGGCGAGGGCAACGTCCTGAGTGTCCAGATAAAGCATCTCGCCGCGAACGCCACGAAGTCCGCTCATCTGCCCTATGCGCGCTGCGCCCGTGCAATCGACGATGTCGTCGTAGCCGGTGGTTTCATTCATCTGGTCGATGAATTTGACGCGTCGAGCGATCAGCTTTTCTCGCAGCAGACCCAGCGCCCGCCTTGGATTGAGATGGCCCTCCAGCGGGAAGAAAAGCGCGCGTCGGAAGCGGCCTGCCAAAGCCGGTTCCAATGCAGAGATTTGTTCGTCGTTCAGCCATTCATGGCCGCTGGTGCGGCCGGCGAAGCGATCAAGTTCGCCTTGGTCACGCGCTGGAGCAACGACCAGCGTTCCGTTTCGCTGGACCTCGCCAGGCAGCATTGTGTCCCAACGGTCGATGGCATCCCCGCCGCGCAGCAAGACGGCTTCATCGGCGCTTTCACACTCACACCAGGGCGCAAGCATACCACCAGCAAACCATGAGGCCGCTTGGTGAGAACCTGGATCCATAACGGTGATGTCGGCGCCACGAAGGCTGAGTTCGTGCGCGACCGCAAGGCCGGCAACGCCGGCCCCTTTGACGAGGACATGCATCTCAGTCACGCGACTGTTCGATGGGGTCGATCGGCATATAGAGATCGCCGCCCTCGCGGTATTTCGCCGCCATGGCGTCGAGCCCTTCCTTCTGCGCCTCGGCGCGGATGTCGTGTGATATCCGCATCGAGCAGAATTTCGGGCCGCACATGGAGCAGAAGTGCGCGACCTTGTGGGCTTCCTTCGGCAGCGTCTCGTCGTGAAAGCTGCGGGCCGTCTCCGGATCGAGCGACAGGTTGAATTGGTCCTCCCATCGGAACTCGAAACGAGCGCGCGACAGGGCGTCATCGCGCAATTGAGCGGCCGGATGCCCCTTGGCGAGATCGGCGGCATGGGCGGCGATCTTGTAGGTGATGACGCCGGTCTTCACGTCGTTGCGGTCGGGCAGGCCAAGATGCTCCTTCGGCGTGACGTAGCAGAGCATTGCCGTGCCGAACCAGCCGATCATCGCGGCACCGATGCCCGAGGTGATGTGGTCGTAGCCGGGGGCGATATCTGTCGTCAGTGGTCCCAGCGTGTAGAAGGGCGCCTCGCCGCAGACGGCGAGCTGCTTGTCCATGTTTTCCTTGATCTTGTGCATCGGGACATGGCCCGGGCCCTCGATCATGACTTGGCAGTCCTTGGCCCAGGCGATCTTCGTCAGTTCGCCGAGGGTCTCCAGTTCGGCGAATTGCGCGGCGTCGTTGGCGTCGGCAATCGAACCCGGACGCAGCCCGTCACCGAGCGAGAATGAGACGTCGTAGGCTCGGCAGATGTCGCAGATCTCTTCGAAATGCTCGTAGAGGAAACTCTCACGATGGTGATGAAGACACCACTTGGCCATGATCGAGCCGCCGCGCGAGACGATGCCGGTAACGCGGTTGACGGTCAGCGGGATGTAGTGAAGCCGGACACCGGCATGGATGGTGAAATAGTCGACACCCTGCTCCGCCTGCTCGATGAGCGTATCGCGATAGACCTCCCAGGTCAGGTTTTCGGCAATGCCCTCGACCTTCTCCAGCGCCTGATAGAGTGGGACAGTGCCGATCGGCAGCGGCGAGTTGCGGATGATCCATTCGCGAATGTTGTGGATGTTGCGGCCGGTGGAGAGGTCCATCACGGTGTCGGCGCCCCACCGGGCTGCCCAGACCATTTTCTCGACCTCTTCGGCCATCGAAGACGTAACCGCGGAGTTTCCGATATTGGCGTTGATCTTCACCAGGAAGTTCCGGCCGATGATCATCGGTTCGGCTTCGGGATGGTTGATGTTGGCGGGAATGATCGCGCGACCGGCGGCCACCTCCAGACGGACGAATTCGGGGGTGACGTGATCGGGAATGTGAGCGCCGAAGCTTTCACCGTCGCGCTTGACAGCCTCAGCCTTCGCCTTGCGGCCGAGATTTTCGCGGATGGCGATGAACTCCATCTCCGGTGTTACGATTCCGGCGCGCGCATAGGCGAGTTGGGTGACGGCTTTGCCGTCCTTCGCGCGGAGCGGCTGACGCTTGGCGGGAAATTCTGGCGTCAACCGTTCGCCGCTGGCAAAGCCGTTATCCTCCGGGCGTACCCGGCGGCCGTGGTAGGCTTCGACGTCGCCGCGAGTGAGAACCCAATTGCGGCGCAATTCCGGAAGCCCTTGCTCGATGCGGATGTCCGCATTTTCGACGGTATAGATGCCCGACGAATCATAAACCGTGACCGGCGGCTCGCCTGACGTCGGATGGACGCTGATCTCGCGCATGGGAACGCGGATATGGGGGTGGATCTCGCCCGGGATGTAGATCTTGCGGGAGGCCGGTAGCGGGCCCGTTGTAACGGTCGGGGGGATGTTCTTTGCGGCAATATTCATGGTTTGAGGCTCCAAGTTTTAGGTTTGGAGACCCAGTCATCAGCCGGAATGATGAAAAGACGCCGGCACGGATTCCACGCGAGAACCCAATGCCTTCGAGCGCTTGCACCGTCCCTACGCCAGTATGAACTGGATCAGGTTCAACGGGTCACTGCGCGCGATAGCAGTATCTCAGCCCCTTGCCGGGACCCCCCTGGTGAATGCGAAAAGGTTAGAGCCAGAGCGGCAAAGCTGTCAAGCCAACTGCCGCAACTACATGGAAAGGTCCAGAGCGCGGCCTTCGAAGAGGCGGCTCTGCGAGCCCTCAAGATGGGCCTTCATCAAGGCTCGTGCGTCTTCCGCGCGGCCTTCGACGATCGCGAGGTAAATCTTGTTGTGTTCCTCGTAGACCTGCTCCAGGCCTTGACGCGGACCAAGAAGCGATAGGCCGTGAAGGTGCATGCCGACAGCGATGTGTGCCTTCAGGGCGTCGATCGAGGCTGTGTAGTAGTGATTGTTGGCGGCTTCGGTGACCGCACGATGGAACGTGAAATCGGCGTCGGTGCGATGCAGCTGGTGGCTGGTTGCCTCGCGCAGATCGGCAAGCGCAGCGGCAATCTTTTGGATCGCCGCCTCGTCGCGGCGCTTGGCAGCAAAGTAGGCGGCAGCAGGCTCGATCGTCAGGCGAAACTCATAGCAGCGCTGGATATCCGCGATCGTCTTGACCGGCGAATAGGAAAGTTGCGTGGTCGGCGAACCGTGGGCGCTGACAAAGGTTCCGGCTCCCTGACGGGCATAGACGATTCCCTGATCGCGCAGCCGTGCCAAGGCGTCGCGCACGATCGGGCGGGAGACGCCGAGCATCGATGCAAGTTCGTGCTCGCCGGGAAGACGCGAGTCCGGAGGATAGTTTCCTGAGCGAATGCGCTCCTGCAACTGATCAAAGACCCGATCGACCAGCTTCACGGCCTTGCCACGCTCCGGCTTGGCTGCCGGGGTCGTCTGGGCTTTCGCCGATACACCGCTTGCTTCGTCCACCTTCATTCTCCCCGCCGGCATTGCTTATGCCGCCTGATTCTGTGCAATCAGTCTTAGCAAACTATCAGAATTCCCAAAGCCCCCGGACTTCACCGCACAGCGCAGACGCAAGCCATCAGCAGTCGTAACGTCAAACCACGGAATCCCCGCCTCGATTTCGCCCTTCGGCATCAGGACCCGAATTCCAAGTTCACAAAATACCGCCAGCGCCGTGTCACCGCCCCCGACCATCAGCATTTCCGGGCGCGTGGCATCTATGACTGATTTTACGCCTTTCGCGAAGCGGTCGGCAACTGCTGCTGCATCGCTGGTTATTTCACCCGTGCAACGCAGAAGCAGGGGCAAGGTAAATTGCCCTTCGCGGGGCACTGCTCCGATAGGGGCATCAATGGTCGAAGTCAGGGCGCCAGACCCTTCCAGCTTGGTCATTTGTGCTGCCGTGATCGGATCGCGAGAGCCAAAGGCAAAGATGGTCTCGGATGATGCAGCAAGCGGTTTGCGTGGTCGGTCCGTCTGCCCGATCTTTCGGGCAAAGGCAGCACCCAAGCCGCGAGCGCCGACAGCAAGCGTCGTCCTCCACTCATACTCGCCAACCAGTCGGTCAAGGTCACTGTCAGTCTCGGCGTCTCGCACGAACACTTCGCCGTCATTTGCCTTGAAGAGCTCAGCAATCGGGATGGGTTCGGCTACGCCACGACCAAAGACATGGCCATCGCGGGTCAAGCGCTGCTGGTCGGGGATGGCAGGCGCCACAACGATGGCTCCGTGACCGAAAATTTCAGCCAAGGCAGCGCTTTCGGCTGCAACATTGCCCTTGAGACGGGAGTCTATCTTCTTCAGGACAATGCCCGGCGAGGCGGCAAGAAGAGCCTTCGCCGCAGCAGTGGCTCTTCTCGCCGCTTCCTCCCCCAGGAGAGCTCGTGAAGCTGTGTTGACCACAACCACGTTGCAGCCAGTCAGAAGCGCTTCGGGAATTGCATCCACATCGATTGCGACAGCGACGGATAGACCGGCATCGACAAACGGAGTGCCCGTGTCGAGCGCGCCGGTCAAATCGTCAGCGATGATCGCGACCTCAAGCGTCATGCGTTCGTTTCCGTGTTGACCGCATGGCAGGCGACGAGATGGGCGGGCCTTGCTTCCTTCCACTCGGGGATCATCTTGCTGCAGACCTCCATGGCGATCGGGCAACGGGTATGGAAGCGGCAGCCGGTCGGTGGACTAAGCGGGCTCGGCACATCGCCCTGCAGGATCTGGCGCTTGCGAGTACGCTCCAGCTCCGGATCGGTTTCCGGAACGGCGGAGAGCAGCGCTTTGGTGTAAGGGTGCAGCGGGTTCTCGAACAGCTCCTCGCGGGTCGCAAGTTCGGCAAGGCGACCGAGATACATGACGCCGACGCGTGTGCTGATATGGCGTACGACCGCCAGATCGTGGGCGATGAACAGATAGGTCAGCCCGTATTTTTCCTGCAGGTCGAGCAGCAGGTTGATGATCTGCGCCTGAATGGAAACGTCGAGAGCGGAGATCGCCTCATCGCAGACGATGAACTTCGGCTGACACGCCAACGCCCGGGCGATAACCACGCGCTGGCGCTGACCGCCGGAAAGCTCATGCGGATAGCGCTGCGCAAAACGGGTCGGCAGCCCGACGTCGGTCAGCAGCGTCGCGATCCTGTCCTTCAGTTCCGCCTTGGTGCAAAGCTTGTGGAACAGGATCGGCTCGCCGATTGCCTCGCCGATCGTCATTCGCGGGTTGAGCGTCGAGTACGGGTCCTGGAAGACGATCTGCAGGTCGCGGCGGAACGGCCGCATCTGCTTCTCATCAAGGGTCGCGAGATCCTGCCCCTTGTAGACGACCTTGCCTGATGTCGCCTTGTAGAGGTTGAGGATGGTAAAGCCGGTTGTCGACTTGCCGCAGCCGGATTCGCCGACAAGGGAAAGCGTCTCGCCTTCCATGATATCAAGGTTGACGTTGTCAAGCGCATAAACCGTCGCCGCACGCTCGCCGAAGGCGCCGAGCTTGACGTGGAAATGCTTGACGAGGTTTTCGACCTTGAGAAGCGGTTGTGCACCCATCACGCAGCCTCCTGCACTTTCTGGACAACGAAACAGGCGGCCCGATGATTCCCGGCTCCGGCGAGCGGCTCGAGCTTTGGCACGCGCTCATGGCACACGGGTTCGGCCAACGGACAGCGTGGCGCAAACGGGCACCCCTTCGGCCGGCGACCGGGCTCTGGTGGTGTGCCGCCGATTGAAGAAAGCCGGCTTGCCGGGGCGTCGGAAAGCTTGGGAATGGAGGCCAGAAGGCCGCGCGTATAGGGATGGCTGGGACGAGAGTAGAGTTCGTCCACCGGCGCATCTTCCACAACCGTGCCGGCATAGAGGACGGCGACGCGATCGACGAGACCAGCGATCAGCGCGAGATCGTGCGTGATCCAGACGACAGACATGCCGAGCTTGGCACGCAGATCCTTCACCAGATCGACGATCTGGGCCTGGATGGTCACATCGAGCGCGGTCGTCGGTTCGTCAGCAATCAAGAGCTTCGGATTGCAGGCAAGGCCGATGGCGATCATGACGCGCTGGCGCATTCCGCCCGAAAGCTCGTGCGGATAGGCCTGCAGCCGCTCTTCCGGCCCCGGAATGCCAACGAGCCGCAGCAGTTCGACAGCCCGCTGGCGGGCCTGCGCCTTGCTCATCTTGCGGTGATAGATCAGCGGTTCGCAGATCTGGTCGCCGATGCGCATCACGGGGTTCAGCGATGTCATCGGATCCTGGAAAACGAAGCCGATGTCGCCGCCGCGGACCTTGCGCAGTTCCTTGTTGGACATCTTCTGAAGGTCGTTGCCGTCGAAGCTCGCGGAGCCCTTCGTCACCTTGATCTTGTTGGGCAGGAGCCGCATCAGGCTGAGCATGGTCAGGCTCTTGCCGCAGCCGGATTCGCCGACGACGCCGAGCGTCTCGCCCTTGTTGACGTGTAGGTCGATGCCGTCGACAACGACGGCAGGGCCATTGCGTCCGTCGATCTCGACGGTGAGACCGCGCACATCGAGTAGGCGTTCATTGGATTTGGTTGTGTTCATCACTTGCTGCCCCGCGGATTGAGTGCGTCGTTGAGGCCATCGCCGAGGAAGCTGAAAGCAACCGAGGCAAGGCCAAGAACGGCTGCCGGTGCGGCGAGGAGATGCGGATAGTGCTGCCAGACGCGCAGGCCATCCGAGATCATGTTACCCCAGCTGGGGGTCGGCGGATTGACGCCGACGCCGAGGAAGCTGAAGGCGCTCTCCAGAACCATGGCGGTGCCGAGGCCAGCACTGACGGAGACGATGAGTGGTCCGAGCGCGTTTGGCACGACGTAGCGCTTCATGATCACCCAGTTGGAGAGGCCAAGCGCCTGTGCCGCGGTGATATAGGGGCGGCTGCGGATCGACAGCACCTGAGCGCGCACGAGGCGGGCATAGGGCGGCCAGGAGATCAGCGCCATCGAGCCGAAGACGAGGAAGAAATCGACCCAAATGGTCTGGCGGTAGAATGGATTGAGGGTTGCCATGTACTGGGCCTCCATCCATTTTGCGATCGGCGTTTTCAGCGAAGCGTTGATGACGACGACGAGCAGCAGATTCGGCACCGACATGGTCACGTCAGTCAGCCACATGATGGCGCTGTCGAACGGGTTGCCGAAGAAGCCGGCGATGGCACCGAGCACGAGACCGATCGCAACCGCGATGAAGGTCACGACGATAGCAACCAGGAAGGCCGTGCGCGTTCCGAAGACGACGCGGCTGAAAACATCCCGACCTAGATCATCGGTACCGAACAGGTGGTGAAGTGACGGAACCGCGTTTCGCGCCTGCAGATCCTGCGTCAGATAGTCGTAAGGCGTCAGGTATGGACCGAAGATTGCGGTGAAACCGAGGATCAGCACGACAACCAGACCGAAAAGGGCAAGCTTGTTGCGCTTCAGACGGTACCAGGCGTCACGCCACAGGTTGACCGGCGGCTCTTCCTGCGTTGCTTCGATCGTGGAGAGAGGGATGGCGGACATGGTCAGCGGCTCCTTCTTGCATCGTTGGCGCGCGGATCAAGCAGCGGATAAAGCACATCGACCAACAGGTTCGAGGCCATGACCAGGAAGGAACCGATCAGCGTGATCGCCAGGATGACGGGATAGTCAGAATTGGTCAGCGCCTGCACCGTCAGGCGCCCGAGGCCCGGCAGGCCGAAGACGAGCTCGACGAAGATCGCCCCGTTGACGATCGTGATCATGATCAGGCCGAGCTGAGTGACGACAGGCGTCAGCACCGGGCGCAGGATGTGGCGCAAAGCGACGACGATCTCAGGCACGCCCTTGGCGCGGGCCGTCCGGACGAAATCCTCGGACAGGACTTCGATGACCGCAGCGCGCGTCTGGCGAACGATCAGTGCGATCGGCTGGAACGACAATACGAGCAGCGGCAAGAGGATGCGCACGTCGAACACGCCGCCCCAGCCATAAGGCACCTTGATCATCGGCAGCAGCACGATGAGCGCGACCATCAGCAACGGACCGGCGACATAGGCAGGGATCGCCCAGAGAAAGAGCGCGCTGCCCAGGATCGTGTAGTCGAGTCGCGTGTTCTGGTTGAGTGCCGCGATCATGCCGAGCGGAATGGCGACGACAGCGGTCAGAATGATGGAACAGAGCGCGAGTTGGAAGGAAACCGGTGCCGCAGCCGAAACCATGGCCCAGACCGAACGGCCCGAAGTCAGCGAATTGCCGAACTGGCCATGCAGAAGATTCCAGATGTAAAAGCCGAACTGCTCGATGAACGGCTTGTTGAGGCCGGCGCTCTCGCGGATGGCTTCGATGCGCTGTGGGTTATAGGCAACATCGCCGGGTGCGCGCAGAAAGATCAACTTGATCGGATCGCCGGCGCCGTAGAAAGCCAGCGCGTAGACGGCCAGCATGACGATCAGCACGGACGGAATCCAGATGGCAAACCGGGTTAGCACGTAGCGTAACAAGGTCATCTCCCACCGGTTGGCAGACACCTTTCCGCATCAAGGCGGACATGCGATGTCTTCTTGAAACTTGCGCGAAGGCCCTGCGGTCTTCGCGCGGTTGCTAATTTGCCAGAAGGCTATCTATTCGGGACGTTCGACAGCTCAGCCGACGGAAATGTCCCAGGGCGCGACGACCTGCCAGTCGAGGTTCTTTTCCATGCCCTTGACCTCCTTGGTGGCCCAGCGCGACATCGCCTGAGAATACCACGGAATGAACGCCCAATCCTCGCGGAACGCCTTCTGCGCATCTTGGGCGAGCTTGACGCGTTGCGGATCGTCGGCGGCCTTCGTGGCCGCTTCCGCAAGGGCCGCGTCGACCTTCTCGTTCTTGTATCCGCCAAGCTTGTTCTGCGCGTTCGATGAGGTCGAAGCGATGCAGCCCGCAAGATAGGAAACGGCGTCCGGAACACGCGTGCCGACGTCGTCACGGAAGATCTGTACCGCGTTCTGGTCCGGACCTGCGTAGGAGTCCTGCTGCGGCTTCATGTCGACGGCGGTGATGCCGAGATTCTGGCGCCACTGCTCGGCAATGAACTGGGCCGCAGCTTCGATGGCCGGCGCGGAAATGCCGACGAACAAGATCTTCGGCAGACGCTCGGGGCCGCCATAGCTCGACTCGGCGAGCAGCTTCTTGGCGGCTGCCGGATCGTACGGATAGGGCTCGAAGCCGGAATTGTCGGCGCCGGGCACGGAATTGAGGATCTGATCCGCCTTCTTGTGCGGTCCATCCGGGTAGGAAGCCTTGAAGAGACCGTCGCGGTCGATCGCCATGATCAGCGCCTGGCGAACCTTGGGGTCGTCCATCGGGGCACGAGTGACGTTGAACCAGAAGTGCTGGCTGGTCGGGATCAGCGGGCCGGAGGAGAATTCCGGACCGAGGTCCTGGATAATGGTGGATGTCACGAGCTCGGTGTGAGCGTTGAACTCGCCCGAATTGATCAGCGAGGTCGCGGTGACGTTGTCTTCCACCGACGTGATTTCGATGCGCGCCAGCTTCGGCTTCGGCCCGAAGAAATTCTCGTTCGGTTCGAAGACCAGCTTGCCGGCGTCGATGTCGAGGCTGGTCAGCTTGAACGGGCCGGAGAAAACGGGCTTGCTGTCAGGCTTGTACCAATCGGCAACTTCCTCGCCGTCACTGCCGCGCGACTGCGCCGCCTTGGTGATGGGAGCAATGTGGTTGGCAAGGCGCATGAAGAAGATCGGGTCGACTTCCGTCAGGGTGACGACAACCGTGCCTTCATCAGGCGTTGCAACGCCCGTCAGTTCGTTGCCGGAACCGCCGCTGATTTCCTTATAGCCCTGAACCTTGCTCAGCACTTGGTCGGCGCGCTGGCTCTTCGTGTTGGGCATGGAAGCAACTTCCCAGGAGCCCTTGACATCAGCCGAGGTGATCTTGCTGCCGTCGGAGAAGACGGCCTTGGGGTCGATCTTGAAGGTCCAGACCTTGTTGTCAGGCGAGTCCCAGCTGGTGAAGACATATGGCTTGATCTTGCCTTCGCTATCGAAATACATCGGCGAAGCCCACCAGATCGAGTTCCAGCGGAACGGGCGTCCGCCGCCGCGCAGCGGTGACCAGTCTTGGTCGAACGCCGGATGCGCGGCCTTGAGAACCTGTCCCTCATCGGCGAACACGATCCGGGCGTTCATCCCGAATACGGTGAGGCCAACGCCAGCGGCGAGGCCGAGCTTCAAAGCCTCGCGGCGTGACATCTGCGTTCCCTGCGCAGATTTCCCTTCATTGCGGTCAGTCATAGTGTCCTCCCATGGCAAAATTGATGGCGTCTCCACTTTCCACTCTATCCCGAAAGTGCATCACGACATGGCGCAGACACTCGCTCGATAATGTAAATATGTCAACTAAAATTAATCCATGCCTCGAGCTTGAGGAAGATCTAAAATATTTTATTTCGCGTTTTCAGTTAGTTACAAATATCACAAGCCGCTGTCGCATATTGTCATATTGACAACATCTGCTGTGAGGAAGATGAAAACCGCATCTCGCGGGCTCGAGTTCCCGCCTTGGCCGCCAGCTGTGCGGCGTTCATCCGAGGAGGACGATATGAACGATTACAAGATTTCAGGCGTATTCAGCGCGGCGGCGACCCCGCTCAATGCGGACGGCAGCCCGGACCTGGACCTTTTCACCGAGCACTGCCAACGCTTGTTGCGGGAAGGATGTCACGGCGTAGCGCTGCTTGGCACGACCGGTGAGGCGAATTCCTTCTCCTCCGGCGAGCGTCGGTCGATCCTTGAGGCAGCCCTCAAGGCAGGCGTGCCCGCCGACAAGCTGCTTCCCGGTACTGGTGTCGTTGCCATTCCGGAAACGGTGGAGTTGACCAAGCATGCGCTCTCTCTTGGCGTGACAAAGGTCGTGATGCTGCCGCCCTTCTATTATAAAGGCGTATCCGACGACGGGTTGTTTGCTGCCTATTCGCAGGTTTTGGAAAAGATCGGCGATGTCAGGCTGCAGGTCATTCTCTATCATATCCCGCAAGTCTCAGGCGTTCCGCTTTCGATCCCGTTGATCGGCAGGCTGATCGAAGCATTCCCGAACACGGTCGTCGGAATCAAGGAATCCGCAGGTGATTTCAATAACATGCAGGCGATCATCGCCGCTTATCCGGGCTTTTCCGTGCTGGCCGGAGCTGATCCACTGCTCTTGCCGCTCCTGAAGGCGGGAGGTGCGGGCTGCATCACGGCAACCTCCAACCTCGTCGCGGACTCGCTGCGCACCGTATACGACAAGGTCCACGATGAGGCGTGTGCCGGCGAGGTCGAGATTGCCCAAGCTCGCATCAATGCCTATCGAACGCTCTCTAACTCCTATGTCCAGATTCCGACGATCAAGGCAATGGTGGGTCTCAAGACCGGTAACGCAGCCTGGCGGCGGACCCGTGCGCCGTTGATGCCAATCAGCGACGCCGACTATGCGGCGCTTTCCGAAGCCTATGCCAAGCTGCCGTGAGGGATGGAACATGAGCTTTACAGGTTTGCCGCCCGAGGCGGTTCCGGCGTTGATGACCGGAGACATCGCCGAGCAGTCCGCCGAGAAGGGTCGCGCTGAAGCGTATCTACCCTCTCCCTGTATCCAGAATCACGCGGCCAATCTCGCATTTCTGCCAGATGGAACCCTGACTTGCGTTTGGTTCGGAGGCACGATGGAGGGAATGGGTGATATCTCCATTTACATGTCGCGACTGGCGACGGGAGCGGCGGGCTGGTCGCAGCCGGAGAAGATGTCGGACGATCCGGCGAAATCCGAACAAAATCCTTTAGTTTTCAATGCGCCAGACGGAAAAGTCTGGTTACTTTATACCTCGCAGACCTCGGGCAACCAGGACGGCTCGATTGTAAAATGTCGTATCTCGGAGGATGGCGGAAAAACCTTCGGAGAGGTGCGCGTTCTCTGTGATATTCCGGGCACGTTCGTGCGCCAGCCGATCATCGTCAATCGCACTGGCACCTGGCTGTTGCCGGTCTTTCGCTGCATTGGATTGCCCGGAGAACGCTGGACGGGAGACGTCGATACGGCGGGCGTGCTGATCTCGCGCGACGCGGGCAAAAGCTGGGTCATGACGGAGGTCCCGGATAGTATCGGCGCGGTTCACATGAATATCGTGCCGATCGACGGCGACAACCTTGTGGCCTTCTATCGCAATCGATTTGCCGAATCGGTCTTGTCCAGCCGCTCGAGTGATGGCGGCGCACATTGGAGCGCGCCTCGGCCGATTGATCTGCCGAACAACAACTCGTCGATCCAGGCGACGCGACTGGAAAACGGCATGATCGCAATGGTTTACAACCATTCCAATGCCTCGACCTCGGATGCTCGGCGCCAGTCGCTTTACGATGAGATCGAAGGCGACGAGGGGACAAAGGTGGCGCCGGTGCAAACAAGCGAGCGACGCAAGGCCGTCTGGGGCGTCCCTCGCGCGCCGCTCAGCCTTGCCCTCTCCGGTGATGGCGGCGTGAGCTTTCCCCGACGTGTCGATCTTGATACCGGTGACGGATATTGCTTGAGCAACAATTCGAAAGACTCGGTGAACCGTGAGTTTTCCTACCCCTCGATTATTCAAGGAGCGGATGGCGTGGTGCATGTCGCCTACACTTATTATCGCCGTGCCATAAAATACGTGCGGCTTTCCGCCGATGCGATAGCGTAACACCTTCATAGGTTGTCAGTTGTGAATTTCCTCGATCCGATTCCACTTCTTGACGGAAGAAGTGGGTCGGATCGCGCGCTCATTTAACAACTTCCCGTTTTCTTATGGCCATTCGGCTCCAACTCCACCTCAATGACCTCAATTTCAGGCTATTGTCATTTTTATTTGCAAAATCAACGATCTGGACGCAAAATTTGGATGGATTGGCGTGCGATGTGATTGGCAAAAGCACGATTTCCTCGTCGCGGGCGATCTGACTGCTTGCCAAATGCAGTAGCTTTGTATAACAAATTTACATCTTATGCGACGGAGATAAGTCGCCAGCACTTGCACGGAGGAGTGGTCCAGTGGTCAGCTTGGATTCGCCTATCACAATCGTCCGGCCGCACCTGATCGAGTTCGGCGTCGGCACGGCAGAGCGGCTCGGCAAGTGGGCCAACGAGAAAGGCTACAGCAGGATTCTCGTTATCTCCGACGCCTTCAACGCGACGCGCGTCGATACGCTTGCCCTCAAGGGCGACGTCACGGTGTTTGCCGATGTAACCCCAGAGCCGGATACTGCCAATCTCGACAAGGTGTTGGCCGTGGCAAATGCAGCAGACGCCCAACTGGTGGTTGGCTTCGGCGGCGGCAGTGCCATGGACCTTGCCAAGCTTGCCGCAGTGCTTGCCGGTTCCTCGCAGACATTGCATGAAGTTGTCGGGCCGAACAAAGTCAGGGGGCCGCGCCGCGTTGCGCTAGCTCAGGTGCCGACGACATCAGGCACCGGCAGCGAGGCCGGCATCAGGGCCCTCGTCACCGACCCCACGACGATGGCCAAGCTTGCCGTCGAGAGCATGCACATGCTGGCCGATATCGCGGTTGTCGATCCGGCGCTGACCTTCAGCGTGCCTGCGCGCACGACCGCGGCAACCGGGGTCGACGCGATGGCGCACTGTGTCGAGGCTTTCACCAATCGCAAGGCGCATCCGATGATCGACCTTTATGCGATCGAAGGAACGCGGCTGGTCGGCAAGTATCTTGCTCGCGCCGTTCAGGATGGCTCCGACGCCGAGGCGCGTGCCGGCCTGGCGCTTGCCTCCCTGTATGGCGGCTTCTGTCTCGGCCCGGTCAATACCGCTGGTGGTCACGCTCTCGCCTATCCGCTCGGTACGCGTTGGCATGTGGCGCACGGCGCGGCAAATGCGCTGATCTTCCCTCATGTGCTCGCCTTCAATACGCCGGCGGTGCCTGAGAAGACCAATATCATCATGGAAGCATTGGGTCGCCAGACTTCAGGCCATATCGAATCTGTTTTCGATGCCGCCTATTCCTTTTGCGCCGAACTCGGGATTGAAATGAAACTCTCTGGCCTCGACGTGCCGGAAAGTGATCTGGATGCGATGGCTGACGATGCCTTTGCGATCCGTCGCCTGCTGGACAACAACCCGCGCGACCTGTCGCGCGCCGATATCCGCTCGATCTACCAAGCCGCTTTTTGAGGCCGCTTTCATTCAAAGAGGACCGTGAGTGATGGACAGGAATGCGAAAGTTGCCGTGACGCTCGGCGATCCGGCCGGTGTCGGCCCCGAGGTGATTGTCAAGGCGCTTGCCACGATGCCGGAGCAGGAGCGTCGCGATTTCGTCATCGTCGGCAACACGGAAGCGCTCGAGCGCGCCAATCGCGCCGCCGCAACCGGGCTTTCCTTCGCGCCGGCGGATGCAGCTGGCGCGGGCAAGATTGCCGTCGACGAGGTCGAGCTTGGTGCGCCGCTGCCTGAGATCGGCAAGGTCAGTCCAGTCGCGGGTGACGCGTCGGTGCGCTACATCAGCCGTGCCGTCGATCTTGCGATGTCAGGCAACGCCGATGTCATCGTTACCGCGCCGATCAATAAGGAAGCGATGAATCTCGCCGGCCATCACTATGACGGCCACACCGGCCTGCTGGCGCATCTCACCGGTTCGAAGAGCTCGTTCATGCTGCTCGCTTCGGAGCGGCTGAACACCATCCACGTTTCTACCCATATCTCGCTGAAGGGCGCTATCGAACGCGCCAAGACCGAGCGCGTTCTCGCAACGATCGAGGCGGGGCACAATCATTTCATGCGCCTTGGCAGAAAGGCGCGGATCGCGGTTGCCGGTCTCAACCCGCACTGCGGCGAGAACGGCCTGTTCGGCACCGAGGATAGTGAATTCCTCGCGCCTGCCGTCGAACTGGCGCAGGCGAAGGGCATCGATGTCGTTGGTCCGATCTCGGCCGACACGGTCTTTGCGCGTGCCTATAATGGTGCCTTCGATCTTGTTATCGCGCAGTATCACGACCAGGGCCATATTCCGATCAAGCTCATCGCATTCGACACGGCGGTCAACGTCTCACTCGGCTTGCCGATCGATCGCGTGTCCGTCGACCACGGCACGGCCTTCGATATTGCCGGCACGGGCAAGGCAAACCACGTGAATATGCTTTCAGCCATCGCCTATGCGCGGTTGATGGCGCGGTCTCCACGCCGGCGGGCGGCTTAGCGCGTCGGTTCTTGCGGGGTTGTTGGCCGTGCCGTGGTGTGCCGCCTGCTGCTTTGCTCGCTGGAGGAGTTGAGCGAATGGAAAAGACTGTTGTCATTCTTGGTGGCGAATTGGCGCCCGAAGGCCGGGCGCTTTTGGAAAATGCCGGAGTACGCGTCATCTCCACGCCGCCCTACATCGACCGGCAGGCCGTCATTGAGGTTATGAAAGCCCACAAGCCGGATGCAGTCATCGTGCGTCTGCTCGCCGACTTGCTTGGGGCTGAGGAAATGCAGGCGGGGGGAAGGCTCCGACACATCGCCAAGCACGGGGTCGGAACGAACGACATCGACGTGAAGGCGGCCGCAGCGCTCGGCACCCCCGTGTCGATGACGACGGGAAGTAACGGACACTCGGTCGCCGAGCATGCGCTCGCGCTGATCATGGCGCTCGTCAAGGACTTGCCGCGCCAGGACAGGCTCGTCCGGGACGGTATTTGGGACAAGAACCAATATAACGGGCGCGAGTTGCGCGGCCAGCGGCTTGGTCTTGTCGGGTTTGGCTTCATCGGCCAGACGCTCGCCCGTATGGCGGGCGCCATCGGCATGATCGTCTCGGCCTTCGATCCACATACGCCCGGTCACGCGTTTCACGATGGGGTCACCCGCGAAACCGACCTGGATACACTCATTGCGAACTCCGACATTGTCAGCCTCCACTGTCCGTTGACGCCGGAGACACAAAACCTCATCGATGCTCGTCGCATCAGGCTGATGAAGCGGGGCGCGCTATTGATCAACACGGCGCGAGGCGAAGTGGTCGACGAGAAGGCATTGATTTCCGCGCTTGAAGATGGGCACCTCGCCGGGGCCGGTTTGGACAGTTTCGCCGTCGAGCCGCCCGGCATCGACAATCCCTTATTCCGACTGCCGAACACGCTGGTGACCCCGCACGTCGCCGGCGTCACCCTCGACGCGAAACGCGCCGTGTCGATCATGTCTGCCGAGAACGTGCTTGCGGCGTTCGATGGCAAGACATTGGAACCCCGCTTTCTCGCGCGCTGACCGGCTCGCTGCCGCCAAATGATGGAGAACAACATGGGCGAGGCTCCCGATATCCGCTATGCACCGGATACGTTGCGCATGTTTGCGCAGTCCTTGTTTGGCGCCGCCGGACTTGAGGAGGAAAAGGCGGGCGCCGTTGCGCACTATCTCGTCGAAGCCGATTTGATGGGCCACACGACGCATGGCCTGGCATTGGCCGGCTGGTATCTGCAAAGCATCGCCGATGGTGTGATGAACCGTGAGGGCGTGCCGGATATTCTGTCGGATCGTGGTCCAGCCGTTGCCTGGCGTGGGCGCCGCCTTCCCGGTGCGTGGCTGACATCCGAAGCGGTGAAACTCGCCTGCGAGCGCGCTGCCACCTACGGCACAGCCACGATCGCGATCGCCGACAGTCATCATATCGGTTGTCTCGCCGCCTATCTCACCATCGCCACGGATCGCGGCTACATGGTCAGCATCGCAAGCTCCAGCCCATCCGGTGGACAGGTCGCGCCTTTCGGCGGACGAAAGGGTGTCTATACTCCCAACCCGGTTGCCCATGGCATCCCAACGCCCGGCGATCCCATCCTGATCGATATCAGCGCTTCGATCACGACGGTCAACATGGCGCAGCGGTTGGTGCGCGAGGGCCGGCAATATGAGCACGAGTGGCTGATGGATGAGAACGGCGAGCCCAGCCGTGATCCGCGGGTGATCGACCGTGGCGGCACGCTTATGCCGGTGGGAGGGCTCGATCATGGCCAGAAGGGCTATGGCATGGCGCTTCATGTCGAGGCCTTCACGCAGGGGCTTGGCGGTCTTGGGCGTGTCGACGAATTGAAGGGGACAAACGCGGCAGTCACCGTCCAGGTTTTCGACCCTGAAGCTTTTGGTGGCCGCGATGCCTTTCTACGGCAGACGGGCTGGCTTGCCGAGGCATGCCGCAGCAATCCCCCGCGACCGGGTGTTGCGCGCGTTCGGCTGCCGGGAGAAAACGGGCTGGCCCGCAAGCGCGAGGCTCTCGCTGAAGGGATCATGCTCCACCCCAATATCATGACCTCACTTGCGCCGCATGCCGAACGGCTAGGGGTGGCCACCCCCTAGTCTCGGGCGCTTGTCTTGTCCCCGAAAAAGCACGGGGAGAGTTCGATCGAACCATTTCGATCAGCGCTGTGACCCGCTAAATGTTTACAAACGGTAAACAGGGCGAGGGAAGAGATGAGGAGCTTTGCAGGCGGACTGACAGCGGCTCATTTGGAGCAAATGCTGGCACCCTACATTGCCGACCGGCAGGCCGAAACGGTTCGCGACAACGCCGAGCAGCGGGATGAGCGCGACCTTGCGCTGGCAAAGAAAGCCGCGGAAAATGCCTGGACGTCGCCCGCAACTAAAATCCGCTGACCGCCCTTCGAGGATCTAAGGACCGACCATACCGGTATTGCGGAAAGGGCAGGAACGCGGGTGGCATGGTCGCCGCGATCATGGGACAGGCAAAGTTGTTGGGCCTGGAGGCTAAACAGAAACTTTAGATTATCCATAAGTCATCATCACTACCAACGCGTGTTCTTGAGCTTTCCGTTTCGGAGTGGGAGGCGCAGTTTGCGGTCGGGCGAGGACCAAACGCGCAGTAGCCCAACTGACGACATCCAGCTACCACTACAAGAGGTGAGATTTTCGCGGAGCTTGGATGATGACGGACGACACCTCTATTGCGCAGCAATCACGCAACCTTCCGATGGCTTTAGGTGGTGGAGGTGTCATCGGCGCATTCGCTGGACTGATCGGCCTCGGTGGTGGTCAGTTTCGCTTGCCCCTTTTGATTGGCCTTTTCAATTTTCCGGCTTTGGAAGCAATCATTCTCAACAAGGCCATGAGCCTCGTTGTCGTTGCATCGGCATTGCTGTTTCGGGCGGCAACGGTTCCTTTCGGCACGATTGCGGCAAGCTGGCCTATCATCGTCAATCTCCTCGCCGGAAGCCTTTTAGGCGCATGGTTCGGAGCGGGTTTGGCTACGCGTCTAAAGTCCGACACGTTGTACAAAGTCATCGCCATTCTGCTCGTAGAATTCGCGATCGTGTTGGTAGTTGGGCGTGACGTAGCGGCTGGGCAGCCGCTTCTGACGGGGGGCGCGCAACTGGTCGCGGGGGTCCTCGCGGGCTTCGTCATCGGGACAGTTGCCTCGCTGCTTGGTGTGGCGGCCGGTGAACTTCTAGTCGCGACTTTGGTGATATTATTCGGGGCAGACATCAAGCTAGCTGGCTCTATCTCCCTTGCAGTGAGCCTGCCGACAATGCTTGTCGGTTTCACGCGCTACAGCCGCGACCAAAGTTTTTCCGTTCTTGGGCGCAACCGGCTTTTCCTGCTCGTCATGGCAGCTGGGTCGATCGTCGGAACTTTCATCGGCGGCAAGCTGCTCGGCATCGTGCCCAACGCTTTCCTGCTCCCAGCTCTTGCTTTGATCCTGCTGGTTTCCGCCCTCAAGGTCTGGCGACACCGCTAGTTCCGACAAAGCCCTGTCTCCCCCGTAAGGAATCTAAATCTAAGAGTAAGCGCCCACCAGCGCCGGAACCTGACACCCCCGAGCAGTAGTAAGAAGGGGTTGATTGGCTCCCGCCCCTGCGGGGGGGCTTCGGCGGGATGGAGGCGGCGTTGTTAAAAGGAGCCCCCTTCCCACAAAGAAACCGTGCCGATAAAATCCCCACCCGTCGTGACCTTGTTCTTCCATGACATGGCTCCATTCGGCCACAGAAGCCCGGCAGCGCAAGCAAGGTATAGCCCGTCGTGAGTCGGTTGGGTACTGAGGTGCCGTTACGCTGCGCCGTCTTTCCGGTGGCGACACGGCCAAAAGCCCGAATTGGCTCCTCGACAAGCGAGGTCTTAAGATGTTGACTTATTCGAGGAAATTTGGAGCGGGCGAAGGGATTTGAACCCTCGACCCCAACCTTGGCAAGGTTGTGCTCTACCCCTGAGCTACACCCGCTCAATCCGCACCGGTCCGGGGTAGTTGTGAGGACCGTGGGCGCCACCTTGCGGCGACGGGCGCTATATCGCCCAAACGATTTTCAAATGCAACAGGGAAATGACGGAATTTCGAAGAAAAATTTCCGGGCCTCGTTCGAAGACATCGGAAGTGCCGCAAATGCAGGGCCAAGCGTCAACCACGAACATTGCAAAAGGCGATCGCGGACCGTAATCAGGCACCTTGTCGCTCTCAGACCCACGGATTTTACGATGACCGATGTGACGCCGAAGACCAGAAATGACCTTTTTGCTTTCCTTGACGGCCTGGAGATAAAGCACAGCACCAAGGATCATGCGCCGGTCTTCACGGTCGCCGAATCGGTGGCACTGCGCGATGAAATTCCCGGGGGCCACACCAAAAATCTCTTTGTGAAGGACAAGAAAGATCAGTTCTTCCTGCTGACGGTAGAAGAGAATGCAGCTGTGGATCTGAAAACGGTGCATACGCTGATCGGCGCTTCCAGCAAGGTCTCATTCGGGAAACCGGAAAAGCTGATGGAGTATCTGGGCGTTGTTCCGGGGGCGGTTACGGCTTTTGGGGCCATCAACGATACAGGCGGACATGTCACATTCGTTCTCGATGCCGATCTGATGAAGGATGAGATCATCAACTGTCATCCGCTGTCGAACGATGCCACGACATCGATTGCCAGCAGCGACCTTATTCGCTTTATGGAAGCAACAGGACACAAGCCGCTTGTCTTGAAAGTGACGTCCTGACATACGATTTTAGCGCTACACAAGCCGGCTGACCGGCACGGCGGGAGATATCCATGAGCGGCAACGACAATCCTTACAGCAATTCCTTGGGCCAGATGACGGCAACGGCAAACTACGGGGCAGCGCCGGCACCCGGCGCGGGCGGCTATATCAAGGATACGACGACTGCGAATTTCACGAAGGATGTCATTGAGGAATCGCGCAACCAGCCGGTTCTCGTCGATTTCTGGGCACCGTGGTGCGGTCCCTGCAAGCAGCTGACGCCGGTCCTGGAAAAGGTCGTCAACGAAGCGCAGGGGCGCGTCAAGCTGGTCAAGATGAACATCGATGACCATCCCTCGATTGCCGGGCAGCTTGGTATCCAGTCGATCCCGGCCGTGATCGCCTTCGTTGGCGGTCGCCCCGCCGATGGCTTCATGGGCGCAGTGCCAGAGAGCCAGATCAACCAGTTCATCGATCGGATCGCCGGTCCGGCCGGCGCCGACCAGGCGGCAGAAATCGAGGGCGTTCTCAAGGAGGCCGACGAGCTGCTGGCTTCAGGCGATATCAACGGTGCCGCGCAGCTCTATGGTGCTGTCATGCAGGCCGATCCCGAGAATGCCAAGGCGTTGGCGGGAATGGCGGAGTGCATGATAGCCGCCGACCAGCATGAGCGTGCGCGCGAGGCGCTAACCGAACTGCCGGAGGAAATGGCGAAGGATCCGGCCATCCAGGCGGTCTCGAAGAAGCTCGATCAGATCGAGGAGGCGCGCAAGCTCGGCGATCCCGTAGCCCTGGAGCAGGAGTTGGCGCGAAATCCCGACGATCATGAAGCGCGTTTGAAGCTTGCCAAGATCCGCAACGTCGAGGGCCGGCGTGACGAGTCGGCAGATCACCTGCTTTACATCATGCGCAAGGACCGTGGCTTCGACGACGACGGCGCGCGGCGCCAGTTGCTGCAGTTCTTCGACGTCTGGGGCTTCAAGGATCCGGCTACGGTTTCGGCACGCCGCAAGCTTTCGGCGATGCTGTTTTCGTAATTCAGACTCCAGTTTCGATTCGTCGCCCTTGCGTTTTTAGAGGCGGGCACCACATTTCCGTTTGTGCGGGCGTGTCGCGCCCGCCGGTAATGCAGGACCAGTCTCTATGCAAGTGGGGAATGCACGATATCTGAAACCCGGTGATCTGCCTGATACGATCGCGGTCTTTCCGCTGGGCGGTGCGCTGCTGCTGCCGACAGGGCAGTTACCTCTCAATATTTTCGAGCCGCGCTATCTTGCCATGTTCGATGCGGCCTTATCAGGCAATCGATTGATCGGCATGGTCCAGCCCGCGCTGGGCGACCAGGAAGGGCAGGGCGAGGCTAATCTGGCGCCGGTTGGGTGCCTCGGACGCATCACTTCTTTTGCCGAGACCGGCGACGGTCGCTACATCGTGTCCCTGACTGGCATTTGCCGTTTTCGGCTGCTGGAGGAGCGGGAAACCCACAATCCGTTCCGAACCTTCCGCATTGCGCCGTTCATTGCTGATCTTTCGGCACGCGACGAGGAAGATGCGGTTGATCGGACCGCGCTTCTGGCCGCCTTCAAGGCCTATCTCGATGCGAACAAGCTCGAGGCGGATTGGGAAAGTGTCGAGCGCGCCAGCAATCTGACGCTCGTCAACTCGCTGGCGATGATGTCTCCGTTTGGACCGGCGGAGAAGCAAGCGCTACTGGAGGCACCGGATCTGAAAACACGCGCGGAAACACTGATCGCGATCACCGAGATCGTGCTGGCACGCGTCTTCGGTGACTCGGACACCGTTCTGCAGTAAAGCTGAGACATGGACGAAAAGCTCAGCCGCGTTGACCCGAAACTGCTGGAACTATTGGTATGCCCCCTGACCAAGGGCCGGCTAACATACGATCGCGAGCACAATGAACTCGTGTCGGAGAAGGCGCGTCTCGCCTATCCGATCCGTGACGGCATTCCGATCATGCTGGTCTCCGAGGCGCGCGGGCTGGACGACTGACTAGATCGTCTGTCCCGCGAGCAGGCGGGGGTTGTCCTTGGCGGTCGTGCCGGCTGCCTGCCCGATAAAGAACGATTTGAGGCCTGGCAGCCGATCGACGATCCCGAGGCCAAAGTCGCGGGCGATACGCAGTGGCCCTACGTCGTTCGAGAAAAGCCGATTCAGCACATCGGTGGTGACGCCCATCCGGAAGGTGTCAAAGCGTCGCCACGCCTGGTAGCGCTCCAGTATGTTGATCGAGCCGATATCAAGGCCAAGCCGATCGGCCTCGACGACGGTTTCGGCAAGGGCGGCGACATCCTTGAAGCCGAGGTTGAGGCCCTGACCTGAAATCGGATGAATACCATGCGCCGCATCGCCGGCGAGCGCCACACGTGGAGCTACGAAAGCCCGTGCAAGCGTCAGCCCCAGCGGGAAGGCGCGTTTGTCGCCGGCAACCCTCAATGCACCGAGCTTGTGACCGAAGCGGCGCTCCAGCTCTTCCTCGAAAATCAGATCGTCGGATGTGACGAGACGGTTTGCCTCCGGCGTCGGCTCAGTCCAGACGAGCGAGGAACGGTTGCCTTTCAGGGGCAGGATGGCGAACGGTCCGGACGGAAGGAAATGCTCTTCCGCGCAACCGTGATGCGGGCGCTCATGCTCGACAGTCGTGACAATCCCGGACTGCCCATAGTCCCAGGAGACGGTCTTGATGCCCGCCAGGTCCCTGAGGTGTGAACGGACGCCGTCGCAGGCGACGACCAGCCGGGCTTCCTGCACGCTACCATCCGCGGCGGTGACTGTCGCATGCGTATCGGCAATGGAGAGGCCGGTCGCGCTAAAGCCGTGATGAATTTCGATCCCAAGCCGTTCACATACGCCACGCAGCGCCCGGACGAGCACGACATTCGGAATCATATGTGCGAACGGCCGTCCATCCTCCACCTCGCCATCGAAGGTCAGGAAGACCGGACGTACGGGATCCGATGTCTTGGAATCGGTGACGATCATCTTGCTGATCGGCTGAGCGTCGGGCTCGATCTCATCCCAGATGCCGAAAACCCCGAGCATCCTGGTCGCGGCGGCGATAATGGCCGAGGCGCGCATGTCCTTCTGCCATACGCCGGCAGGGGCAGCCTCGACAACCGCGACATCGAGGTGAGGTGCTGCCTGCTTGACCGCCACGGCCGCGGAAAGCCCCACATAACCCGCGCCTACAACCAGCATGTCCCGCATGGATTCCGTTCCGTTTCTTGTGAATATCGTATTGATCTATATAGATCATCGCTGCCGTACTTCCTACCGCCCGGAGCCGTACAAAATGACGCGTGACACCGAAAAGCCGACTGCGATGGAGACCCTGCTTTCTACGCTGGATCTCGAAGCGATCGAGGTCGACATCTTTCGGGGTCGCAGCCCGCAGGTTGGCTGGCAGCGCGTCTTCGGCGGTCAGGTCATCTCGCAGGCCTTGATGGCGGCACAGCGCACGGTGGAGCGCGACAGGATCGTGCATTCGCTGCACGCCTATTTTATGCGACCGGGCGATCCCTCCGTGCCGATTGTCTATCAGGTGGAAAGGATTCGCGACGGGTCGAGTTTCAATACGCGCCGGGCCGTCGCCATCCAGCATGGAAAAGCGATCTTCGCCCTGTCGGCCTCGTTTCAGATCGAGGAACCTGGTTTCGATCATCAGATCGTCATGCCCGACGTGCCCGTTCCGGAAAAGCTTCTCGATGAGCGGCAGATCGCGGCCCAGTTTCTAGCCAACGCGCCCGCGCCGATTCGGAAATACTGGGAGCGCGAGCGGCCGATCGAGATTCGCCCGATATCGCTCACGCACTATTTCTCTGACAAGAAGCTCGATCCGGTGCAGCATGTTTGGGTTCGGGCGACGGGGCCAGTTCCCGACGATGGGCACTATCAGGCAGCCATTCTTGCCTACCTCTCCGACATGACCCTGCTCGATACGTCGCTCCATCCGCATGGAACGTCGATTTTCGATCAGAGCATCCAGGTGGCCAGCCTTGATCATTCGATGTGGTTCCATCGGCCTACCAAACTCGATGATTGGCTTCTCTACACCCAGGACAGCCCCTCGGCTTCCGGTGCCAGGGGGCTCACCCGCGGTAGCCTGTTTACGAGAGACGGTGTCTTGATTGCGTCGGTGGCGCAGGAGGGGCTGATTCGTAAACGGGCAATTGAATAAATCGTAGGCATATTCATTCATTTGAACATTTTTTGAGCGATTATTGGGCAATCAATTGCCCGTTTATTAGCGCCGTTATAAATAACATATATTTTTCAATCCATTAGATCGCCAGATCGAATCTGGCACGTCCTTTGAATGTCTAGTCCCGGTCGCTGTTCGTGAACGTCAGCGGCAAGGAGAGTCGGCTCCGTGCCGAGGATAACGAAGGATGGGAAACCAGATGAAAATTGTGATGGCCATTATCAAGCCGTTCAAGCTGGATGAGGTGCGCGAAGCCCTCACGGCGATCGGCATCCAAGGCCTGACCGTGACCGAAGTGAAGGGCTACGGGCGCCAGAAGGGACATACTGAAATTTATCGCGGCACCGAATATGCGGTCAGCTTCCTGCCGAAGCTCAAGATCGAGATCGCGGTCGCCTCCGAACTCGTCGACAAGGCTGTCGAAGCCATCGCCTCATCTGCCAAGACCGGCCAGATCGGTGACGGCAAGATCTTCGTCTATTCGATCGACCACGCCGTGCGCATTCGCACCGGCGAAACCGACACAGAAGCGCTGTAAGAGCCGCAGAGCAAGGGAGCCTGTTTCAATGTCAATTTCGAAGTTTTCTTCCACCTATGCGCGGCTTGCTGCTGCGTCGGCTGCGCTGCTCGCGCCAGTCGTCGCTTTCGCGCAGGATGCAGCTGCTCCTGCAGCCGCCGCTGCTGCTCCTGCGATGACGGTCGACAAGGGCGACAATACCTGGATGATGATCTCCACGGTTCTCGTCCTGCTGATGACGATCCCGGGCCTCGCCCTCTTCTACGGCGGTCTGGTTCGCGCCAAGAACATGCTCTCCGTTCTCATGCAGGTCTTCATGATCACGGCAGTGGTGATGATCATCTGGGTGACCTACGGCTACTCGCTCGCGTTTACGGACGGCGGCTCGCTTAACAGTTTCGTCGGCGGCTTCTCGAAGGCTTTCCTCGCAGGCGTGGACACGACCACTCTGTCCGAAACATTCACAAAGGGCGTTGCCATTCCGGAGCTGACCTACGTTTGCTTCCAGATGACCTTCGCCTGCATCACGCCTGCCCTGATCGTCGGCGCTTTCGCCGAGCGCATCAAGTTCTCGGCCGTCATGCTGTTCGTCGTTCTGTGGGTCACCTTCGTCTACTTCCCGATGGCACACATGGTCTGGTTCTGGGGTGGTCCGAGCTCCTACACTTCGGCGTCGGGTCTGATCTTCTCCTACGGCGCACTTGACTTCGCCGGCGGTACGGTCGTCCACATCAATGCCGGTATCGCCGGTCTGATCGGGGCCATCATGCTCGGCAAGCGCACCGGCTATAAGAAGGAAATCATGGCTCCGCACTCCATGACCCTCACCATGGTCGGCGCATCGCTTCTGTGGGTTGGTTGGTTCGGCTTCAATGCCGGCTCGAACCTCGAAGCCAACGCCTATGCCTCGCTCGCGATGATCAACACCTTCGTCGCAACGGCTGCAGCGGCTGTGTCCTGGTGCCTCGTCGAAAACTTCACTCGCGGCAAGGCGTCGATGCTCGGCGCAGCTTCAGGTGCCGTCGCTGGCCTGGTTGCCGTTACGCCGGCAGCAGGTTTCGCAGGCCCGATGGGTTCAATCGTCCTCGGCCTCATCGTTTCGCCGGTTTGCTACTTCTTCGTCGACGTCGTGAAGAACAAGTTCAACTATGACGACTCGCTCGATGTCTTTGGCGTGCATTGCGTCGGTGGTATCCTCGGCGCCATCGGCACTGGCATCCTGGTCAATCCGGCGCTCGGCGGCGCAGGCATCGTCGATTACTCGACGGCCGACTTCGCGGCCAGCTATCCGGGTACCGCGACGCAGGTTTTCGCCCAGCTGAAGGGCGTCCTGACGACGATCGCATGGTCGGGCATCGGTTCCTTCATCCTCTACAAGATCGTTGATGTCGTCATCGGTCTGCGCGTCTCTGTCGAAGCGGAGCGCGAGGGTCTCGACCTCGCAACCCACGGCGAAGCCGCGTACCATTCGTAATCTAGGCATTGCGGCGCTTGCATAACAGGCGCCGCTGAACAGCCCGTCGCGGCCTATTCGTCCGAATAGTCCGCTTTTGGCCCGGACCTCCATAGGTTCGGGCTTTTTTATTTTCAGATGCAAGATGTGGGGGTGGCATGGTTAATACCGCTTTAACCGTCCTTTGATTAGGTGGGGCGAAGGTACTGGGCGCAGACGCTTGGCGATTCGCACGCTCTCACGCATTGGACGGGTACACACATGGCAAGAAGCACATCGCCTGCAATGGATGGCCGGCCTGACCGTTTTTCCCTTTCGGGTTTCATGTTCCGGCAGGCGCAAACCCTTATCGGCTTCGGGATCTTTCTGCTGCTCGCTTTGGCGGTTGCTGCGCTTGCGACCTGGAATGTTGCGGATCCGAGCTACTCCTATGCAACAGGAAACGAACCGACCAACATTCTAGGCTATAGCGGGGCGGCCTTTGCCGACCTTGCAATGCAGTTCTTCGGACTTGCCAGCGTCGTCGCGCTTTTGCCTGTGGTCGCCTGGGCGCTTGCGTTGATCTCGGGACGCCGCATCAGCCGCATCCCGGCGCGCGCCGCCGCCTGGGGTCTGGGATCGGTGCTTTCTTCCGCCGTAATAGGTTGCTTCCCGCCGCCGCTCACCTGGCCGATTCCCAACGGTATCGGCGGTGTCATCGGTGACATGATCCTGCGGTTTCCTGCGCTGTTTGTCGGCGCCTATCCGACCGGCGCCTTCGCAACAGCGGTTGGCTGCGTGTTCGCCATCCCCACCGTCTGGATGCTGCTGTTTTCTGCCGGTCTCGTCGGTCGCAACGAGGAGGATGAGGACGAAGCTGCGCAAGACTACGCAAAAAGCCGCTCCAAGCTGCCTTCGGTAGGTGACGAGGAAGAAGATGACGATGAAGGCGGCTGGCTGGCGTTCGGCGCGCTGACGCATGCCTGGTACATGAGCCAGGCTCGCATGCGTCGCTTGCTCGGCATGGGTCCTCGCAAGCGGCGGCAGGACGATTTCGAGTCGCCCTACGACTTCAATGACGACGAGTTTGGTAAACTGAATGAGCCGGTCCGCGCCAAGGTACCGGCTGCACGTGGAGAGCGCATGGATCCATCGATGGATCCGCGCGCCGCCTCACAGCGCCGTGTTGTTTCCGCGCCGTCCATTTCGCTCAATGACGACGACGATGATGATCTGCCGTTCGATGACATGCCGCCGCGTCCAGCCGACATTCTGCCTGATGACGACGACTGGATGATGCGCGCTCCCTCCAAGCCCGCCGGCGGACGTTCGGAGCCGCGCGTGGTACAGCCGACGGCGCGGCCGAAACCCGGCGCCCGCGTCGAACGCGAGCAACAGGGATCGTTCATCCGCCCCGAGGGCTTCCAGCTTCCGTCGATGCATCTCCTCGCCGAACCGAAGAATGTCGTGCGTGATTCGACGCTGTCTGCCGATGCGCTGGAACAGAATGCGCGCATGCTTGAAGGCGTGCTCGAGGATTTCGGTGTCAAGGGCGAAATCATCCACGTCCGTCCCGGTCCGGTTGTCACCCTCTATGAACTGGAGCCTGCTCCCGGTATCAAGTCGTCGCGCGTCATCGGCTTGGCCGACGATATCGCCCGCTCGATGAGCGCGATTGCTGCCCGCGTCGCGGTCGTGCCGGGCCGCAATGCCATCGGTATCGAGCTGCCGAACTCCACGCGCGAAACCGTCTATCTGCGCGAACTCATCGCCTCACGCGATTTCGAAGGCTCGAAGGCGAAGCTTGCCATGGCGCTCGGCAAGACCATCGGCGGCGAAGCTGTCATAGCGGATCTGGCCAAGATGCCGCACCTGCTAGTTGCGGGTACCACAGGCTCGGGTAAGTCGGTCGCCATCAACACAATGATCCTGTCTTTGCTTTATCGCATGACGCCGGAGCAATGCCGCCTGATCATGATCGATCCTAAGATGCTCGAATTGTCTGTTTACGACGGCATTCCGCATCTTCTCTCGCCTGTCGTCACGGACCCCAAAAAGGCTGTCGTTGCGCTCAAGTGGACCGTCCGCGAGATGGAAGAGCGCTACAAGAAGATGTCGAAGATCGGCGTCCGCAATATCGACGGCTTCAACAGCCGCGTCGAACAGGCCCTTGCCAAGGGCGAGGTGATCTCGCGCACCGTGCAGACCGGCTTCGACCGCCACACGGGCGAGGCGATGTACGAGACGGAAGAATTCGACCTGCAGCCGATGCCTTATATCGTCGTCATCATCGACGAGATGGCCGACCTGATGATGGTTGCCGGCAAAGACATCGAAGGCGCGGTGCAGCGACTGGCGCAGATGGCGCGTGCCGCCGGCATCCATGTCATCATGGCGACCCAGCGCCCGTCTGTCGACGTTATCACCGGCACCATCAAGGCAAACTTCCCGACCCGCATCTCCTTCCAGGTGACGTCGAAGATTGATAGTCGCACCATCCTCGGCGAACAGGGCGCGGAGCAGCTGCTCGGCATGGGTGACATGCTCTATATGGCCGGCGGCGGACGCATCCAGCGCGTCCACGGCCCGTTCGTTGCCGATATGGAGGTCGAGGAGATCGTCTCCTACCTGAAGACGCAAGGCGCGCCGCAATATCTCGACGCCATTACGGCTGACGAGGACGAAGATAGCGACTATGGCGGTGGTCCGGCGGGAACGTCCAATCTTTCTGAATCCGACGATCCGTACGATCAGGCCGTGGCCATCGTTCTACGTGACGGAAAGGCATCGACGTCGTATATTCAACGCAGACTTGGCATTGGATACAACCGCGCCGCATCACTGATCGAGCGGATGGAGCAGGAAGGCATCATCGGTCCCGCCAATCATGCTGGAAAACGCGAGATCCTGGTTCCGACCGAGGGCGATATTCTTGACCGCTGAGGCCGGCAGCATTGAATGATGCCAACCTCACGGAAACCTGATCGCATTGAAACCGTTAGTTTATGCAGGCCTGCGAGCTCCGCCATGAAGGCGCCGCGTTTCCGCAGCATTCAAAATGCATAAAGGAGACATAGATGAACAACTCCAATTCCGTCATGGACCGCATCTCGCTGACCCGGCGCCATCTTCTTGGCACGCTGGCCGTCGCTGCGGCGTCGGCAATCCCGATTGCGGCCTATGCGCAGGCGGCGGCCGCTGCTTCCAGCGCCTCTACCGCGCAGGCGATTGCGGACCACTTCTCAAGTGTTGCGACGATGCAGGGCGAATTCGTCCAGTTTGGCCCGCGCGGCGAGCAGACCGGTGGGAAGTTCTATATCCAGCGCCCCGGGAAGCTGCGCTTTAACTATGACAACCCATCGCCTATCCGTGTCATCGCGGACGGAAAGAACGTTGCCGTTGGCAATATGAAGCTCAAGACGTGGGATTTGTATCCATTGTCGAAGACGCCGCTCAGCCTGCTGTTGGCACAGCGGATCGACCTCTCGGCAGGCTCCGTGAAGAGCGTGAAGCAGGAATCCGACCTGACGACGATCGCGCTTGGCAACAACACGATCTTTGGTAACTCGACGATTACGATGATGTTCGATCCGAAGACCTATGATCTCCGTCAGTGGACGATCACCGACAACCAGGGCAAGGACACCTCCGTCATGGTGTTCAACGTCAAGACCGGCATCCAGTTCGACGACAAGGTGTTCAGGGTGCCTTACGAAGTGATCCCCGGAACGGCCGCCTACCGAGATTGATTTCCCGCTGTTTTGTCAGGACAACGCCCTGCAATCTTACAGGGCGTTTTTCTTTGCGCGCATCCGTTCCATAGCGACAGCCTTTCCTCTAAAGCCAGTTCGTCCGGTTTTTGAAAGGCAATGGAATGGGCTTCTCGGTCACGACTTGGAATATCAACTCTCTGCGGTTGCGCATGCCGATCGTCGAGCAATTCGTCCTCAAGCATAAGCCAGACATACTTTGCCTCCAGGAAACGAAGGTGCCAAACGATCTGTTTCCTGCCTCGCCGCTACGCGCGATGGGCTATGAACACATTATCATCCATGGCCAAAAGGGCTATCATGGTGTTGCCATTGCCTCACGTGTCCCGCTCGTCGAGGATCACCGTCAGGACTACTGCAACGTCGGTGATGCCAGGCACATCTCCGCCGTCTTCGAGCGCGGAGGCCGGCGTATTCGCCTGCATAACTTCTATGTGCCGGCCGGCGGCGACGAACCGGATCGGACGATCAATCCGAAGTTCGGGCACAAGCTCGACTTCATCGAGGAAATGAAGCAACTCAAGGCGAACGGCGAGACGAATACCTCAGCAATCCTTGTCGGCGATCTCAATATCGCTCCGCTCGAGCACGACGTATGGTCGCATAAGCAGCTGCTCAAGATCGTCAGCCACACGCCGGTGGAGACCGAGGGCCTTCTCGAGGTCATGCAGCGGGGCGCCTGGCTCGACCTGATGCGCCAGCACGTTCCGGAGAATGAAAAACTCTATACGTGGTGGAGCTATCGCGCCAAGGATTGGCAAGCAGCTGATCGCGGCCGTCGGCTCGACCATATATGGAGTTCAAAGGATCTCGGGCCACACCTGCAGCGCATCGATATTCTGAAGGAAGCGCGCGGATGGGAACGGCCGTCCGACCATGTGCCAGTAACCGCGCACTTCAATCTCTGATCTGCTCAGACGAAGCGGTGGAGCTGTGCCACTGCTTTGGCCGCAAGCTCGGCGATGTTGTCCCGAATGCGGCTCTCGATCAGCCGGGCAGCCTCCGGGTATTCCTCGATAAGCCGGTGGAACAGCGAACGCGTGATGCGAATGATGCTCGTGTCTTCGGTTGCAACGGCCGTGAACTTGCGCTCGACCAACGTGATCAGCGCAAGTTCGGACAGAAGCGTGCCAGGTCCGACCGTGCTCTGGACGTCAGGTTGGCCATCGCGGCCGGTCCGGCTGAGTTCGACGCCGCCAGCGAGGATGACGTAGGCGCTTTCCGCCGGCGAGCCTTCGCGGAAGAGCATCTGGCCTGCCGAAATGACGCGTCGATCCGCGCCGAAGGCGATCAGCCGCAGCTGATCCTCGGACATCCCGTGGAACAGCGGCAGCTGCGACAATAGCCGGATGTCATCGTTCAGAGCCATGCTACGGGATGATCTTGTAGCCGCCGTTTTCTGTCACCAGAATCTCGGCGTTGGATGGATCGCGTTCGATCTTCTGGCGCAGGCGGTAGACGTGGGTTTCCAACGTGTGCGTGGTGACGCCGGAATTGTAGCCCCACACTTCTTCCAGGAGCACGTCGCGGGTGACGACCTTCTGCTCGGCGCGATAGAGGTAGCGAATGATTGCCGCTTCCTTCTCCGTCAGCCGGATCTTCTGGCCGCTGTCCATCGTCAACAGCTTCTGGCTCGGCTTGAAGACATAAGGGCCGACGCTGAAGGTGGCGTCCTCGCTTTGCTCGTGCTGGCGCAGTTGCACGCGGATGCGGGCAAGCAGGACAGCGAAGCGGAAGGGCTTGGTAACGTAGTCGTTGGCGCCCGCTTCGAGGCCGAGGATGGTATCGGAGTCCGTGTCATGACCGGTCAGCATGATGATCGGGGCTTTCAGTCCGCCCTTTCGCAGCAGCTTGACGGCCTCGCGTCCGTCCATATCGGGCAGCCCGACGTCCATGATGAGCAGGTCGATCGGCGTTGATCGCGCACGCTCGACGCCCTTGGCCGCCGTTGTTTCCTGAAGCACCGTGAATTCGTCGTAGAGCGAAAGCTGTTCCGTGAGTGTCTCGCGGAGGTCGTCATCATCATCCACCAAGAGAATGGTGCGTGCGGTCATGCGGCTCTATCCCTCGCCTGCGGTCCCTCACTCCTACGCCAATTCGCTAGCATTGGCAAAGATTGGGCAACCGAGCTGTTGTCGTATACGATGCTATATGTTTTCAATCGTAATCCTAGCAATCGCAACCACATTTGAGAAAAATGGAGAAAACAAGGCGTCCGAGACCGATACAGTCGACGACCCTCGTTGTTCGTCCTGCACCAGGCAAAAAAAGTAGGGCCCTGATCAAGTTCGGTACGATTATCGTGCCGGCCGCAATCGGTCGGTCTGGCCGAACGGTGCTCAAGCGTGAGGGAGATGGGGCCACTCCTATTGCCTCGATGAAGCTACTTTCCGGCTTTCGTCGCGGCGAGCGACCCACGCGTCTTGAGTCACCGCTTGCGATTCGCCGTATTCGTGGCGATATGCTGTGGTGCGACCAACCTGATAACGCCAACTACAACAGGCTAGTCAAAGCACCGTTTCGGCCGAGCCATGAGGAAATGAAACGCAAGGACGCCCTCTATGACGTCTGCCTCGTCATGGACTGGAATATCACCTCGCGAGCGCGCAATCGCGGCTCGGCGATCTTCTTCCATCTGATCAAGCCCGGCTACGAGCCGACCGCTGGGTGCGTGGCCGTTCACCAAAGAGACATGCGGCGCCTCTTGCCGTTCTTGCGCAAGGGGACGGTCGTGCGCGTTCTTTGATCCGCGGGGGTGATAAACCAGCCCCGCCGACCTATATGCCCTTTCGACCGGCGCACGGGCTGAAATGCGCGCAGGGAAATCCGCAACCGCGGCTTCAATCACGCCCCGTCCAATTCTTCAAACTTCCGGAGACATATTGTGGCACAGCAACCCATCATCACTTTCCATGACGGACATTCAATTCCCCAGGTCGGCCTCGGCGTCTGGCAGACGCCCCAGGAGATCGCCGCACCGACGGTGCGTTCAGCCATAGCGGCTGGCTATCGGCACATCGACACGGCGTCCGGCTACGACAACGAGGAAGGCGTCGGCGAGGGCATCCGCTCGTCCGGCCTCGATCGCAAGGACATTTTCGTTACCACCAAGCTCCGCAACACCGATCAGGGCTACGACGCGACCATGCGCGCGTTCGAGGGCAGCCTGAGGAAGCTCGGCATGGAGTATGTCGACCTCTACCTCATCCACTGGCCGTCGCCGCACCGTGGGCTCTATCGCGAAACCTGGAAGGCCTTCGTGAAGATCAGGGAAGAAGGCCGTGCTCGTTCGATCGGCGTTTCGAACTTCTATCCGGATCATCTCGAACAGATCATCGGCGATACCGGCGTCGTTCCCGTCATCAACCAGATCGAGTTGCACCCCGATTTCCAGCAGAAGGCTGCGCAGGAAGCGCACAAGAAGCTGAACATCGCCACCGAATCGTGGAGCCCGCTCGGTCAGGGCAAGTTGATCGCCAATCCGGCGATCGGCGAGATCGCCAGGAAGCACGGAAAAACACCGGCTCAGGTCATCATTCGCTGGCATATCGACAGCGGCCTTGTTGTCATTCCGAAGTCGGTTACGCCGTCGCGGATCGAGGAGAATTTCAAGGTCTTCGATTTCAAGCTGGATGCGGCCGACATGGAGGAAATCGCCAAGCTTGACGACAAGAGCGCCCGCATGGGGCCAGATCCATATACGGCCAATTTCTGATCGAAACTCTGCTCTCCCTTCTCTCTATTTCGAGGGAGGGGAGAGACGCCACCTCAGGCAAGCGAACGTGGCGTGATGAAGCGTTCCAACATGCCACTTCGCGGCTTCAGATCCTTCCAGCGATCGGCATCGAACTCGATCACCGCAAGTGCGGCCGTCGGGAATTTCTCCCTGATGCGAGCGCATGCGTCGGCATCGCCTTCGCCGATCAAACCGTCTGCGAGATCCTGAAAGCCGGGATTGTGCCCGATCAGCATAAGCGTCCGAACCTTGGGATCGATGGTTTGTACGACAGCCGCGATCTTTGCGGCAGAAGCTTCGTACAAGTCCTCCGCATCACGCTTTGCGATCGCAGACGGAAGCTTTTTGGCAAGAAGCCCCCAGGTCTCCTGGGTGCGCCGAGCCGAGGACACCAGAACCAGATCGGGGATAAGCTTTTCACGCGCGAGATAGCGGCCCATCAACGGTGCTGCCTTCTCTCCGCGACCCGCTAGCGGGCGATCGTGGTCGGGCACGTTCTCCGGCCATGCGGATTTGGCGTGACGAAGAAGGAGCAGGCGTCGTTTTGTGGACGGTTTTGCAGCGCTCATATGCTCACCTGAAAGGTGCTAAGGTTCGAACGCGGCTATTGTCTCACCGAATGCGTCCGGTGTCTGCTGAGGTGGCCTCCCCGTCGTTTCCGAGGGGAGGCCGTCATGTCTTAGTTCCACTCGCGGATATCGACGAAGTGGCCGGCGATCGCGGCGGCAGCGGCCATCGCCGGAGAAACCAGGTGGGTACGGCCCTTGAAGCCCTGGCGGCCTTCGAAGTTGCGGTTCGAGGTGGAAGCGCAACGCTCGCCCGGCTTCAGGCGGTCGTCGTTCATGGCGAGGCACATGGAGCAACCCGGCTCGCGCCAGTCAAAGCCGGCTGCCTTGAAGATCTTGTCGAGACCTTCCTGCTCCGCCTGTTCCTTCACGAGGCCGGAGCCCGGAACGATCATGGCGTTGACGGTCGAGGCGACGGTCTTGCCTTCGACAACCTTGGCAACGGCGCGCAGGTCTTCGATGCGGCCATTCGTGCAGGAGCCGATGAAGACGCGGTCGATGTTGATCTCGGTGATCGGGGTGCCGGGCTTCAGGCCCATGTAGTCGAGCGCACGCCACTTGGAAGCACGCTTCGTCTCCTCCGGAATTTCGTCCGGGTTCGGAACGACGCCCTGAACGGAGATGACGTCCTCCGGCGAGGAACCCCAAGACACAATCGGGGGCAATTCGGCGGCGTTGAGCTTCACAACGCGGTCAAAATGCGCGCCTTCGTCCGACTTCAGAGTCTTCCAATAGGCGATCGCTTGCTCCAGCGCCTCGCCTTTCGGCGCGCGCGGCTTGCCCTTGATGTATTCGAAGGTGGTTTCGTCCGGCGCAATCAGCCCGGCGCGGGCGCCGCCTTCGATCGACATGTTGCAGATGGTCATGCGGCCTTCCATCGACAGCGCGCGAATGGCTTCGCCGGCGTATTCGATGACGTAGCCGGTGCCGCCGGCGGTGCCGATTTCACCGATGATGGCAAGAACGATGTCCTTGGCGGTGACGCCGGCAGGCAGCTGCCCGTCAACCTGCACCAGCATGTTCTTCGCCTTCTTCTGGATCAGGGTCTGCGTGGCGAGCACGTGCTCGACCTCAGAAGTACCGATGCCATGGGCGAGCGAGCCGAAGGCGCCGTGCGTCGAGGTGTGGCTGTCGCCGCAGACGATCGTCATGCCGGGCAGGGTGAAGCCCTGTTCAGGTCCGATGATATGGACGATGCCCTGCCGCTTGTCGTTCTCCGAGTAGTATTCGACATTGAACTCGGCGGCATTGATGGCGAGCTGCTCGACCTGAATGCGGCTCTCTTCGTTCTTGATGCCGAGATGCCGGTCGGGTGACGTCGGAACGTTATGGTCGACGACAGCCAGCGTCTTTTCCGGCGCGCGAACCTTGCGGCCAGTCATACGCAGGCCTTCGAAAGCCTGCGGCGAGGTGACTTCGTGGACCAGGTGGCGGTCGATGTAGAGAAGACAGGTGCCGTCAGCCTGTTCATCAACCAGATGGTCGGCCCAGATCTTGTCGTAAAGGGTACGCGGTGCGCTCATGGCGTTGTGTCCGTATTGAATGCGTATGGAGAGATAGAGTTTGGGCGGACAAGGCTCCGCCGGCCGTCATTCGATCAACGAAGTCGGCTGTTGAGTGCACCGGACACCGACGCAAAGAAGCGTGCCGGCAGGCGGTAATGATCCTGCAGCACGAAAATATGCGCGCCAATGCACTTGAACTTGGATTCCATGGGCCGTCACATATCAATTTTTGGCGACGGCGGCAATTCGAATCATGACGCCGTTATCGCCCGTCTCTTCTGCGCATCCGCTTCTCGACCTGGCGCAATGCAAGCGACAGGCCGATCGTCAGGATGAGATAGATGTAGGTGACGATCGAGTAGGTTTCAAAGAAGCGGAAGGAGCCGGAGGCGTAGATTTTTCCCATCTGGGTGATGTCGGACACGCCGAGGACCGATACCAGCGACGAGTCCTTGACCATCGCCACGAAGTCGTTCGATAGCGGCGGAAAGATCACCTTGATGGCCTGCGGGAAGACCACGAAGCGGAAACGGTGATAGCGCGAGAGGCCGAGCGCCTTGGCGGCCTCGATCTGCCCCTGATCGACTGACTGGATGCCGGCGCGGAAGACTTCGGCGATGAAGGAGGAGTAGCCGATCATAAGCGCGATGATCGCTCGCCACATCAGCGAGAAGTCGCGCACCATCACCGGTTCGCTGAAGCCCGCCTGGACCAGTGGACTGGTCAGGAAGTTGTAGGCGGCGACGATGCCGGGGGCGCCGACGAAGGCGACGTAGAATAGCAGCACCAGCATCGGCACGCCGCGGATGACTTCGACATAGAAGCGGGAGATCTGGCGAAGCACGACACTGTCGGACAGTCCGAGCAACGCGATGCCAAGGCCAAGAAGGGTCGCGAGCGCAAACCCTACCAGCGTCACGAAGATGGTAACGCCGACGCCATTGAAGACGGTGCGGAAGACCTGCGCGTAGATGTCGTTGGTGACGATGACGACGGCAAGGACGATGCCGATCGCGACGAGGGCGACAAGCCACCAGGGGTAGTCGCCCTTACTCTGCCCAACCGGGGCCGGCTGAGGAGCCATTACGTGTTAACCGAAGAAAGGATCATTGTCCCATCTTGTAGTCGAAGAACCACTTTTTGTTCAGCGCGTCGAAGGTGCCGTCCGCCTTGAGGCTGGCGATCGCCGCGTTGACGGGTGCCACGAGATCGGAGCCCTTCGGGAAGATGAAGCCGAAATCTTCGGTGCCGAGCGGGCCGCCGACGACCTTCAGGCCACCGTTCGAGGCATCGACATAGCCTTTGGCGGCGACGCTATCGGTGAGCACGACATCGACGTCTCCAGCCTTGAGGGCCTGAACGGTGGCGCCGAAAGTCTCGAAAAGCTTGATGCGCGGATTCTGCTCGTTGCCGTCGAGGATCTCGTAGACGGCCGTGTAGAAGGGCGAGGTGCCGGGCTGCGCGCCAACGAGGCCTTCATTGAAGGCGCCGAAGGTCTTCGCGTCGTTGAACCGGTTTTCGTCGCCGCGCACCAGCATGAACTGCTGCGAGCGCATGTAGGGATCGGAGAAATCCACCTTTGCCTTGCGGTCGTCCTTGATGGTGATACCGGTCATGCCAATATTGTACTGGTTGTCGGAGACGGCCTGGATCATCGCGTCCCAGCTGGTGTTCTGGTACTCGACCTTGAAATTCAGCCGCTTTGCGATCTCGTTCATCGCGTCATATTCCCAGCCGATCGCCTTGCCGGACTTCGGGTCGACGAACTGCAGCGGCGGGTAGGCGTTTTCGGTCACGACAACGACTGCCTTGCCCTTGAGGTCGGGAAGATCGGCGGCAAAGGTCGCGAGCGGCGACAGGATGAGAGCGGTCAGTCCTGCAAGGACGGCGCGGCGGAACGGCATTAGGTATCTCCCCGAAATATAGCTCGCGAAACCTGTCATAGTTGCGAAGCGGATAGCAAGAGAATTGCCGCATGTCGCCGTGCAAAAACAGAAAAGGCGGCCCCAAAGACCGCCTCTTCCTGCGAAGATTTTTGCGAGATGCATTGCGAGCATCACCGGCCAAGTAACAAGATGGCAACGCTTCCATCACAGCCGCGAAAGCTAGCTCACTTTTGCCGATGCGATGCCGTTCAATTTCGCAATCGCATCGGCGGGCAAGCCAATGTCTGCGACCGCGAGATTCTCCCTGAGGTGGACCCGTGACGAGGTGCCAGGTATGAGCAGGATATTCGGTGCGCGCTGCAGGAGCCAGGCTAGCGCAACCTGCATCGGCGTTGCGCCCAGATCCTCGGCGACGTCCGAAAGCGTGGAGGATTGCAGCGGCGAGAAGCCGCCGAGCGGAAAGAACGGAACATAGGCTGTCTGCTCCACGGCAAGCTGGTCGATCAGCGCATCGTCCTCCCGATGCGCAAGATTGTATTGATTCTGGACACAAACGATCTCGGTGATCTTTCGGCCGTCGGCAATTTGCTTGGCGGTGACGCTGGAGAGTCCGATGTGTTTGACAAGGCCCTGGCGCTGAAGGTCGGCGAGGACCGTGAGAGGCTCCTCCAAAGATCCTTCCGCGGGGCCGTGAACATCAAACATGGCGCGCAGATTGACCACCTCGATCACATCGAGGCCGAGGTTCGTCAGGTTGTCGTGGATCGCCTTCGTTAACGCTTCCCGAGAGAAGGCCGGGTTCCAGGATGCATCCGGGCCGCGTGTCGCTCCGATCTTGGTGACGATCACGAGACTGTCGCTGTAAGGATGCAGCGCTTCCCTGATGATCTGATTGGTGACGTGCGGGCCATAGAAGTCGCTGGTGTCGATGTGGTTGACGCCGCTTTCGATGGCTTCACGCAGAACGGCTATGGCTTCGCCGCGGTCTTTCGGTGGGCCGAAGACGCCCTTGCCGGCCAGTTGCATGGCACCATAACCGAGCCGCGTCACCGCACGGTCGCCGAGTGTGAATGTGCCCGATTTTTCGAGATTGGACATGATCTACTCCGTTTAAAGACGGGGTAGACATAGGGCAGGTTCGGTCTGCTGATAACGCCATGCTTTCCGCACGGGTTGTTCGCAATTCCGGACAATGGTCCTTGGGGGAACTGTCTGCGTATCATCGCACGCAATAAAAAAGGCGACCCGAAGGTCGCCTTTTCCAACAATCCGTGAGGATTGAAACTTATTCTGCTGCCGGCTCGGCCGCTGCTGCAGCTTCTGCTGCTGCCTTGGCTTCTGCGGCTTCCTGAGCTGCCTTTTCGGCCGCGAGCGCCTGAGCTGCTGCAACCTTTTCGGCTTCCAGACGTGCCTTTTCCTCGGCAACGGCCTGGCGCTCGGCGTCGTTGAGCTTGCGGGCGCGCGTGCCGGTGTTCTCGACGATACGAGCCGACTTGCCGCGACGATCGCGCAGGTAGTAAAGCTTCGCGCGACGGACCTTACCGCGGCGAACGACTTCTACGCTTTCGATTGCCGGGGAGTAGACCGGGAATACGCGCTCGACGCCTTCGCCGTAGGAGATCTTGCGAACCGTGAAGTTCTCCTGCAGGCCACCGCCGGAGCGAGCGATGCAAACGCCTTCGTAGGCCTGTACGCGGGTACGGTTGCCTTCCTTGACCTTCACGTTGACGCGAACGGTATCGCCTGGGGAGAATTCAGGAAGCGTGCGCTGGGCTTCGATCTTGGCGACCTGTTCGGCCTCAAGCTGCTGAATGATGTTCATGACTCAACCTCTTTGTTGGTTCAACAGCCAGAGCGCTCTGAACGATCTATCCTTGGTCGAGCCTCAGATATTTGCCGGTGAGGGCAGGAGCGAATTCGTCTGTTTTTCTTTGCATGGTTGATGGGAGTTTTCCCATTCCGGGCGTGCGCATACCGTATTGCGCAGGCTTTGTCACCCCTTCGGCCCGGAAATTTCGCTGCGTCGGCCGATAAAACGCGGCCTTCAACGGCGCTGCACAATATCAAGCCTGTGACTCATTTGATTAAATATTTGTCAAATGCCCAACCGAGGAGCAGATTCTGTTTCGGATCAAATTGTGATCCGTCGGAGTTTTCGGAGGGGAATGAATGACAGTCAGTAATCCGTCGCCCTCGTTATATAACGAGGACCTCGCGCCCGCTCAGGAGAGGAAGTGGGGCGCTTTCAGTATATTCAATGTGTGGACTTCTGATGTTCACAGCCTTTGGGGCTATTATCTCGCCGCCAGCCTTTTCCTGCTGTGCGGCAGCTTCATCAATTTCGTGATCGCCATCGGTCTCGGCTCGCTGGTCATCTTCTTCCTCATGAGCCTCGTCGGTAACGCCGGCGTCAAGACGGGCGTACCGTTCCCGGTACTTGCGCGCGCTTCGTTCGGCACGTTCGGAGCCAATGCCCCGGCTCTGGTTCGCGCCGTTGTCGCCTGCTTCTGGTACGGCGCACAGACGGCGGCTGCATCCGGCGCGATCGTCGCTCTTCTCATTCGCAACGAGAGCATGCTGGCCTTCCATCAGAACAGCCACATGCTTGGTCACTCCACGCTCGAGGTGATCTGCTACGTTGTCGTCTGGGCGCTGCAGCTCCTGATCATTCAGCGCGGCATGGAGACGGTGCGCAAGTTCCAGGACCTGGCCGGCCCTGCCGTCTGGATCATGATGCTTGTTCTCGCCGTCTATCTCATCACCAAGGCCGGCACCTTCTCCTTCGGCAGCGAGATCCCGCGCGACGTGCTGCTTGAGAAGACGAAAGACGCGGGCATTTCCTACGAACCCGGCACCTTCCCGGCTCTTGCCGCCGTTGCCGCCACCTGGATCACCTACTTCGCAGCGCTCTACCTGAACTTCTGCGATTTCTCGCGCTATGCCAAGGACACGAAAACCCTGCGCACCGGCAATCTCTGGGGCCTGCCGATCAACTTGCTCGCCTTCTGCCTCGTCGCAGGCGTTACCACCACGGCTGCGTTCACCGTCTACGGCGAAGTGTTGCTGCATCCGGAAGCAATCTCGGCGAAATTCGACAGCTGGTTCCTGGCATTGCTTGCCGCCTTGACCTTCGCTGTCGCAACGCTTGGCATCAACGTGGTGGCCAACTTCGTCTCGCCAGCCTTCGATTTCTCGAATGTCTTCCCTCGCCAGATCAGCTTCAAGGGCGGCGGCTATATCGCAGCCCTGATCGCGCTGGTGCTCTACCCCTTCGCACCGTGGGAGACGGGTGCTGCACACTTCGTCAACTTCATCGGTTCGACAATGGGTCCGATCTTCGGGATCATGATGGTCGACTACTATCTGATCCGGAAGGGTGAGCTGAACGTCTCAGACCTCTATCAGGAGAATGGCGAGTTCCGCTTCCAGAATGGCTGGCACACGAATGCGTTCATCGCCTTCCTCATCGGCTCGCTGTTCTCGTCGGTTCTCCCGACTTTCACGTCGATCTTGCCGGAATGGTGGGGGACCTATGGCTGGTTCTTCGGCGTCGGCATTGGCGGTGTCGTCTACTACGTGTTGCGCATGGGCACACGTGGCTCCGCAGTCGGCGCTACGAACTGACACCAAACAATGCAATGCCCGGCTTTGGCCGGGCATTTTTCATTCTTCCAACAGGTCCGGGCGTCGTTCGCGAGTCAGCTGCAGCGCCTGCTCGCGGCGCCATTTTTCGATTGCGCCATGATTGCCCGACGTCAGGATCGCCGGGATCTCGCGGCCCTCCCATTCCTGCGGACGGGTGTAGTGCGGATGCTCCAGCAGGCCGCCTTCGAAACTCTCATGCAATCCGGAAAGATCGTTTCCCATGACGCCCGGCAGAATGCGGACGATTGCGTCCAGCACGGTCAGCGCCGCCGGCTCGCCGCCCGACAGCACGTAGTCGCCGATCGAGACTTCTTCCAGCTCGCGCGCTTCGATGACGCGCTGATCGACGCCCTCGAAGCGACCGCAGACGATGATGACGCCATCGCCGGACGCCAGTTCGCGCACGCGCTCCTGGGTCAGCGGCTTCCCGCGCGGGCTCATCAGCAGGCGTGGACGGCTGTCGTTCTCTGAAGCACTGTCGATGGCGCGGGCGAGGACGTCGGGTTTGAGCACCATTCCGGCGCCACCGCCAGCGGGCGTATCATCGACAGTGCGGTGCTTGTCGGTGGCAAAATCGCGAATCTGCAACGTGTCGAGCGACCACTGGCCACGTTCCATCGCCTTGCCGGCAAGGGAATAGCCGAGGTGACCCGGAAACATTTCCGGGTAGAGGGTCAGCACGGTCGCGCGAAACGCCATCGACCGCCTCACTTCTTCTTTTTCGGCGTGTCTGGCGTGAATTTCGCGCTGTCATCCTCGGTATCGACGAGACCGGCAGCCAAGGGATCGATGGTGATCCTGCCGCTTTCGAGGTCGATATCGAGAACCGAGGCTTCCGAGAAGGGGATCAACACGGGGCGCTTGCCGGGACCCTTCAGTTCCAGGAGGTCGCCGGCACCGAAGTCGAAAACGCCGGTCACTGTGCCGTAGCTGACGCCCTGGTCGTCGAGCGCTTCCAGGCCCTCGAGGTCGGCGTAGAAGAATTCGTCTTCCTCCAGTTCCTCGTCCGGCAGGTTGTCGCGCTCGATATAGAGCTCCAGTCCGTTCAGTTCCTCGGCAGCATTGCGATCGTTAATCCCGCGGAAGCGGACGACAACGACGTTCTTCATTTCCCGGATGTCGAGGATTTCGAAGGTACGGCCATCAAGGCTGTGCAGGTTGCCATAGTCGCCGAGGGCCGTCGGGTCGGCAGTGTAGGCCTTGGCGCGCACTTCGCCGCGCAGGCCCTGGGCGCCACCGATCGTTGCCATCAGAACGGGATTTTCAAGCTTTGCCATGACGTCCTTCACATGAAGCCGCAAATCTTGGCTTCTCTTAAACGAAGTGCGGCGGAATGGAAACGAAAACGGGCGGCATGTCGCCATGCCGCCCGTTCGATAAGGGAAAGTCCCCGATTATTCTGCGGAAGCAGCAGCTTCAGCAGCGTCGGCGGCCTTCTGAGCCTTTTCAGCAGCGCGCTCCTGAGCCTTCTTGCCCGGCTTTGCCTTTTCCGGGTTGCTCTTGGCGTCACGCTTTGCGAGGCCGGCTTCGTTGAGGAAGCGCAGAACGCGGTCGGTCGGCTGTGCGCCCTGATCGAGCCAGTGCTTGATACGGTCGTTGTTCAGGGTGATACGAGCGCCGTTGTCCTTGGCGAGCATCGGATTCCAGGAACCGAGGTTTTCGAGGAAGCGGCCATCGCGCGGCGAACGGGCGTCAGCGAGAACGATGTGGTAGTACGGGCGCTTCTTGGAACCACCGCGTGCGAGACGAATTTTCAGTGCCATTTTCTTTACTCCTTGGACTTTTCTGGACCGCCTGATCCGGCGGTATGGTTCATTTTGCTGCGGCGCCGTTTTCGGCGTGGTCTGCAGCGATCTGCTCATGATGCCGGATGACTTCCTTGATGATGAAGTTCAGGAACTTCTCGGCGAAATCCGGATCCAGATTGGCATCCTTCGCCAGATGGCGGAGGCGTTCGATCTGGTATTCTTCGCGCGCCGGATCGGCCGGCGGCAACTTGTACTTGGCCTTGAGAACGCCGACTTCTTTGGTGCAGCGGAAACGTTCGGCCAGGATATGGACCAGCGCGGCGTCGATGTTGTCGATCGACTGGCGATAGTTCGAAAGCTGGGCTTTGATTTCAGGATCAATCATTGTCTACGCGACCCCTTCACTTCTTCTTGGGCAGGCCGGGAAGGCCCGGGAAACCACCGCCGAGACCCGGAAGCTTGGCGCCGCCCAGACCCGGCAAACCGCCGCCGCCAAGACCGGGCAGCCCGCCGCCCGGCTTTCCTAGACCGGCAGCTTCAGCCTGCTTCTGGAGCGCTTCGAGCTGCTTGGGATCAATGTTCGAAAGATCGGGCATGCCGCCGCCGAGGCCGCCAAGACCCATCTTGCCGGCAAGGCCACCCATCATCTGCTTCATCAGGCCGCCCTTGCCCTTGCCGCCCATCATCTTCATCATGTCCGCCATCTGGCGGTGCATCTTCAGAAGCTTGTTGATGTCGGAGGCGTCGGTGCCGGAGCCGGCAGCGATGCGCTTCTTGCGCGAATGCTTGAGTATGTCAGGGTTGGCACGCTCGGCCTTGGTCATCGAACCGATGATGGCGAGCTGGCGACCGAACAGGCTGTCGTTGAGGCCGGCCGAAGCCATCTTGTCCTTCATGCCGGCCATGCCGGGCATCATGCTCATGATGCCGCCCATGCCGCCCATCTTCTGCATCTGGCGCAGCTGGTCGGCGAGGTCGTTGAGGTCGAACTTGCCCTTGGCCATCTTGGCGGCCATGGCCGCCGCCTTTTCGGCGTCGATGTTTTCGGCGGCGCGCTCAACCAGCGAAACGATGTCGCCCATGCCGAGAATGCGGTCGGCGATACGGCGGGGGTGGAACTCTTCGAGTTCGCCCATGCGCTCGCCGACACCGATGAGCTTGATCGGCTTGCCGGTAACGGCGCGCATCGAAAGGGCGGCACCGCCACGGCCATCGCCGTCCATGCGGGTGAGCACCAGGCCGGTGATGCCGACACGTTCGTCGAAGCTGCGCGCTAGGTTGACGGCATCCTGACCGGTCAAGCTATCCGCGACCAGCAGGATTTCATGCGGGTTCGACTTCTTCTTGATGTCGGCCATCTCGACCATCAAGGGCTCGTCGATATGCGTACGGCCGGCGGTGTCGAGGATGACGACGTCATGGCCGCCGAGCTTGGCGGCCTGTACGGCGCGCGCAGCGATATCGGTCGGCGACTGGCCTGCGATCACGGGCAGCGTGTCAACGTTTGTCTGCACGCCGAGCTGGCGCAGCTGTTCCTGGGCGGCCGGACGTCGCGTATCGAGCGACGCCATCAGCACTTTCTTCTTCTCGCGATCGGTGAGACGCTTGGCGATCTTCCCCGTCGTGGTCGTCTTGCCCGAGCCCTGCAGACCGACCATCATGATGACGACGGGGGCAACGGCATGCAGGTCGACGCCCACGCCTTCGCCGCCGAGCATCTCGATCAGCTCATCATGGACGATCTTGACGACCATCTGGCCGGGCTTGATCGACTTCAGGATCTCGGCGCCGACGGCCTTTTCGCGGACGCGATCGGTAAAGCCGCGCACCACGTCAAGCGCGACATCAGCCTCCAGAAGCGCACGGCGAACCTCGCGCAGCGCTGCGGAAACATCGCTTTCCGAAAGCGCGCCACGGCCTGTCAGTCCATTCAGAATGGATCCAAGACGGTCCTGGAGGTTCTCAAACATCGGCTCTTCCTTGTGATTTCCTGGAGACGGAAACCTTGTGCTTTTCCTTGACGAAAACAAGACGCATAGCCAAAAACCACCCGAGGGCGCATCGCGCTGTCGGGTGTGGACCTCCGGGATCGATTTATACCTTTGCGGGTCCCGGTCGGTGGCTCGAGTCTTGAAGCTCGTCGCAGATTGAGCGGCGGTAAACAGGAAAAAGCGGCGCGAGTCAAGGCAAAGCCGAGAAAAGACGGCGTTTCGGCCTTTCAAAACCGCGCGCCCGATCCCAGATCTGCTTTTCCTTCAACGGAAACGCTCTTGCATGCCCACGGCCAAACGACGCAATCCCTATTATCAAGGTCCGGTCTCCGATCACTTCGACGGTACGCATTTCTTCAATCCTGACGGTATCGAGCCTCTCGGTTTCAGAGATCTGATGCGATGGCAGTTCGGCGGCGGCCGGGATCGCTGGCCGAAGTCGGTACCGAGCCCGTTCCAGCCAGCCAAGCCGGATTTGCGTGTCGCTGGCGAGAACATCAGGGTAACGATGGTCGGCCATGCGACTATGCTAATTCAGGTCGCGGGGTTGAACATCCTGATGGATCCCGTCTGGTCCGATCGAGCCAGCCCCTTTGCCTTCGCCGGGCCTAAACGCGTCGTTGCGCCCGGTATAGCGTTCGACGATCTGCCGCCGATCGATCTCGTGTTCGTTTCGCATAACCACTACGATCACCTCGACGTTGCGACGCTTCGCCGTCTGCAGGCGAAACACCGGCCGCATGTCGTCACACCGCTTGGCAACGATACGATCATTCGCCGTGCCGTCCCCACCATACAGGTGACGGCGATGGACTGGGGCGAGCGCATCTCGCTTGCGGGGATCAATATCTACGCGGAGCCCGCCCACCACTGGTCGGCGCGCGGCACCGGGGATCGTCGCATGGCGCTCTGGGCTGCCTTCGTGTTGGCGACGCCGGCCGGGAAGATCTATCACATCGGCGATACGGGCTTTCATGGCGGGGTCAACTACAAGGCCGCCCAGCAGGAACATGATGGCTTTCGCCTCGCCATCCTGCCGTTCGGGGCCTATGAGCCGCGCTGGTTCATGAAGGGCCAGCATCAAAATCCCGATGAAGCGGTCATGGGAATGAAGCTTGCCAATGCCGCCTATGTTGCCGGGCACCACTTCGCCACATTCCAGCTGACGGACGAGTCGGTCGATGCGCCGGTCAAGGCGCTCACTACAGCGATGATCGAGCACGGCATATCCCCGGATCGGTTCCGGCCGCTCCGGGCAGGTGAGGTCTTCGACGTGCCGCCGGTATGATCAGTGCGTCTGGGCGCCTGAACCATGCGCATTGATGATGCTGTCGGCTTCCTTGCCGTAGAGCTCTTCGAAATGATCGAAGGTCTTGGAGAAATGGCCGATGCCCTGCGTTGCGGACTTGAGCGACCGGGCGAGATCGTCAAGCACGCCACCCGGTACCAGCGCTCGAAAGATGTCCCAGCCCTTGGCGTTCTCGTCGCGGTCGAAGCCGAGCACCTGTCCCTTGAGCGAAGAAACGAGTGTCACCATGCCGCCTGAGTAGACCGAGGGGATATGGATTTCCACCCTGACGACGGGCTGCATGAGGACGGCTGACGCCTGCGACAGCGCCTGCTTGACCCCCATCTTTCCGGCGGTCCGAAAAGCGAAGTCGGAGCTGTCGACCGAGTGATACTGGCCGTCCGTCAAGGTGACATCGACGTCAATGACCTGGAAGCCGAGCGGCCCCTTTTCCATCGCTTCGCGGGCGCCGGCCTCGACAGCCGGGATGTAGTTTCGCGGCACGGTGCCGCCCTTGACGTTTTCCGCAAACGTAAACCCGTGGCCGCGCTCGTTCGGCCTGACGCTGAGTTGCACATCCGCGAACTGCCCGGCGCCGCCTGTCTGCTTGCGGTGTCGATAATGGACGTCCGAGGGCTTGGAGATCGTCTCCCGGTAGACCGGGTTGGGTGCGCGTTCCGAAACCTCGACCCGGAAAACCTCGGAAAGCGTCTTGCGGAGATCGCGCAGGTGAACGGGCCCTTGGGCGCAGATCAGCGCCGCGCCGGTTCCTTCTTCCTGCATGACCTTCAAGCCGCGATCGGTTTCCGCCAGCTTTGCAAGCGTCGCCGAGAGCTTGGTCTCGTCGCGCTCGCTGCCGGGAATGAGGATCCTCTCCAGCATCGGTGTCGGCGGTGTTGTCCAGTCGGGGGGCTCGAGGCTTCCGGCTTGCGTCAGCAATGCGGGCACGGGCAGATGGTCCGATTTCAGAGCGGCAAAGATACTGCCGGCCTGCACAGGGCCGCTGATCGGTTTTCCGTTGCCGGCTTCCTGCAGGGGACCCAGCGTAGGACCGCCAAGGGAGGCGCCCTGTTTCAGGCCATCGACGAGTGCCCGCACAAGGACCGTCTTGCCAACATTGGCCTTGTGGTAGGCGTGGAAACTCACGGCTGAAAGTGTCGCTTCGTCCGCAGCGGAAGAGGCGGCAAGCCGAGTTCGAAGCGCTGTTGCCGGCGGCGCCTCGTGGCGGAGCGCCTTCATCAGACGCATGATGCCGTTGCTATGTGAGGCGGAGCCGAACAATACGGGGATGATCCGATTTTCCTTGAGGATGCGCGAGGAAATCGCAAACAGCGTGTCGCTTGCCGGCTCTCTATCCTCGATGAGTTCCTCGAGAAGCCAATCGTCGAATTCCGAAAGCTGCTCCAGCATCTCCGTTCGCGCCTCGTGCTCGCGCTCGGCAACGTCCTTGGGTAGTTCGATCAGCGCGGAAGGCTGACCTTCGCGATAGCGCCAGGCGCGTTCGGAAATCAGGTCGCAACTGCCGACGACCGTGTCGCCTTCGCGGATCGGCACCTGCCGCAGAACGAGGGGGTGGTTTGAGTAGGCCTGGAGTGCGCCGATGACGTCGCGCAATCGGCCGCGCGGCTCGTCCATCCTGTTAATGAAGACCAAACAGGGCGTGCCGGACGCCTCGATCGCCCGCAGATAGGGTGCCACCAGAACCGCTTCGTCGGGTGTTGGTGATATGCAGAGAATACAGGCGTCGCTAGCGAGCAGGGCATCTTGCGCCAAGGCCAGCGCCTCGTTTGCTCCGGGTGTGTCGATCGCACACCACGCTTCGTCCTTGAAATCGAACTCCGTCAGGCTTGATCCATATGGAGAGGCTGACTTTCTGGGCGTTCCCTCGAGCGAGGCCAGCTTTGCGACGAGCGTCGTCTTTCCCGTCTGCGAGGGCCCAAGTACCGTGAAGCAGCGCATCGGCGATCCTCCCTGCCAAAAGCACCATCCGAGAGCAAGAATGCCTCGAAGCGGCGAAAAGCGCTAGATATTTGCAGTCATTCTTAAATATGAAGTCTGGCTATCTCCTTCTGCCAATGTGTAGCTGAAGCCACGCCAGTCAACCCACTGGTAATTCCCATGCATTTCCGCCATATACAGCCCAAACAGAGACGGACATGACACTATGAGCGCAACGGTCGAATTCGCGAAGATGAACGGGCTTGGCAACAAGATCCTCGTCGTTGACATGCGCGGTCGTGCCGACAAGGTGACGCCGGCCGCGGCGATCGCGCTGAATGCCGCACCCGACACGCAGTTCGACCAGATCATGGCGATCCACGATCCGAAAGCAGCGGGCACGGATGCCTGGATTGATATCCTGAACTCCGACGGCTCGAAGGCACAAGCCTGCGGCAACGGCACGCGCTGCGTCGTACAGGCGCTTGCTTCGGAAACCGGCAAGAAGGTTTTCACGTTCCAGACGGTGGCCGGCATCCTCAATGCCGTCGAGCATGATGATGGGACGATCTCCGTCGATATGGGCAAGCCGGTCTTCGAGTGGGATAAGATTCCGCTTGCCGAAGAATTCCATGATACCAGCCGCATCGAGCTGCAGATCGGGCCGATCGACAACCCGGTCCTGCATTCGCCTTCCGTCGCCTCGATGGGCAATCCGCATGCGATCTTCTGGATCGACCGCGATCCGATGTCGTTCGATCTCGGCCGCTTTGGACCGCTGCTTGAAAACCATCCGATGTTCCCGGAGCGCGCCAATATCACGCTGGCGCAGGTGACCTCTCCCAGTTCGATTACGACGCGCACCTGGGAGCGGGGAGCGGGACTGACGCTTGCCTGTGGTTCTGCGGCCTGTGCGACGGCTGTTTCCGCCGCTCGCACCGGACGGACCGGACGCGAAGTGGCGGTGAAGGTCGCAAGCAGCCCAAATCAGGGCATACTCAACATCGAATGGCGCGAACGCGATGGCCACGTGATCATGACGGGGCCCGCCGAATGGGAATGGTCCGGCACGCTCGATCCGGCGACGGGTTCGTGGTCGCGCGATGCGGCGCCGGGAGCGGAAGCGCGGTGAGCGGCGTCGAAGTCATCACCTTCGGCTGTCGTCTGAATACCTACGAATCCGAAGTGATGCGGGCGGAGGCTGAAAAGGCCGGGCTCAACAATGCCATCCTCGTCAATACCTGCGCCGTCACCGGTGAAGCCGTGCGTCAGGCTCGCCAGGCAATCCGTCGCGCGCGGCGCGACAATCCTCATGCCCGCATCATCGTGACAGGTTGCGCGGCCCAGACGGAGAAGGAAACCTTCGCCGACATGGCAGAGGTCGATGCCGTCCTTGGCAACGAGGAAAAACTGAAGAGCGCTTCCTATCGCGCTCTGCCGGATTTTGGTGTTTCGGCGGAAGAGAAGCTACGCGTCAACGACATCATGAGCGTGCGCCAGACAGCGCCGCAGATGGTCAAGCACATCGATGGTCACGTGCGGGCTTTCATCCAGGTCCAGAACGGCTGCGACCACCGCTGCACCTTCTGCATCATTCCCTATGGTCGGGGCAATTCGCGTTCGGTGCCAATGGGAGCGGTCGTCGACCAGGCGCGCAAGCTCGTCGAAAGCGGCTACCGCGAGATCGTTCTGACCGGGGTCGATGCGACCAGTTACGGCGCTGACCTACCCGGCGAACCGACGCTCGGGTTGCTCGCGAAGACGCTTCTGAAGCAGGTGCCCGATATTCGCCGCCTGCGGCTTTCGTCGATCGACAGCATCGAGGCGGACAAGCATCTGCTGGACCTGATCGCCGAGGAAGAGCGGTTCATGCCACATCTTCACCTTTCCCTGCAGCATGGTGACGACATGATCCTGAAGCGAATGAAGCGCCGCCATTCCAGCGCGGACGCCTTGGCCTTCGTCAACGACGTGCGCCGCCTGCGGCCTGAGATGAGCTTCGGCGCAGATATGATCGCCGGGTTCCCGACAGAGAGCGAAGAGATGTTCGCCAATGCCGAGCGGCTCGCGGAAAAGGCCGGTATCGCCCATCTTCACGTATTCCCGTACAGCCCACGGCCGGGGACGCCCGCCGCGCGGATGCCGCAGCTCGATCGCGCGCTGGTCAAGGAGCGGGCAGCGCGGCTTCGCGCCACTGGACATCGCCTGCATCAGTCCCATCTCGACGGAATGGTCGGAACGCGGCAATGGCTGCTGGTGGAAAACAACGGTTTGGCGCATACCGAGAACTTCACGCTTGTCGCAGCGGCCGGACTGGCGCCCCGAAGCTTCGTGCAGGCTGTGATCACCGGGCACAACGGCAAACACCTCGACATGCAATTGACGGCCGCCGACGCGGCCTGAGTTTACGGAATCCTCATGGCGTTCAATTTCATCAAAAAGGTCTTCACCTTCGGCCCAAAGCCGGAGGAAGAGCAGGCGCCGGAGCCGGTCGAGACGAAAGCAGTCGAGTCCGAACTGGAGCCGCACTCGCGTGAGGAAAATCTTCCTGTTGCCGCCGACCCCGTTCTGGCCGAGGAGATGGATACGGCTGGCGGTCCTGCCCAAGACGTAGGTGAGGACGCTCCGATCGAGGATCTAGCCGAGCAGGCCGAAGCGCTCGTGCCCGTCGAGGAAGACGTTTCCGAGGTCTTGCCGTCCGAGATGCAGGCGAGCGATATAGGTGTTGTGCCGCTGTCGCTGCTCGAGGCCGAAACCGAGGTCGTTACTCCCGCCGAAAGCGCGCCGGAAGAGGCGGTTGCTGTTGCTGCTTCCCTGCAGCCGGGAACCGGCGAGCAGGCAAAAGAGGACGACGTTGCGCAGGTAGTATACGCTGCCGAAACCGACGAGCCGGCCGCAGAGCTTGAAACGGACGCTGATGCTGAGCAGCAGCCCATCACGGATGAACTCTCTCCCGCCGATCAAGAGATATCTGCTCCGATCGAAGACGATGCCGTTTCCGATGATGCCTCGGCCGCGCCGGTTCTTCCAAAGGGATTTGCGACAGGTCCCGTGGCTTCCGAGGCAGCGCCTCTGGTTCCTGCTCCTAAACTTTCCTGGTTCCAGCGTCTGCGTGCCGGCCTTGCCCGCACGTCGTCGCAGCTCACCGGCCAGATCGCGGCGCTCTTCACCAAGCGCAAGCTCGACGACGAGACGCTGCAAGATCTCGAGGATCTGCTGATCCAGGCCGATCTCGGCGTCGAGACGGCGATGCGCGTCACCGATACGCTCGCCTCCGAGCGCTACGGCAAGGACGTCACCGGAGAGGATGTCAGCCGCATCATGGCAAGCGAGATCGCCAAAGTGCTGAAGCCTGTCGCCAAGCCGCTGCAGCTGGACCTCAGCCACAAGCCGCATGTCATCCTTGTCGTCGGCGTCAACGGTACTGGTAAGACCACGACGATCGGCAAGCTCGCGGCGAAGCTGTCGGGCGCCGGGCTGAAGGTCATGGTGGCAGCCGGCGACACGTTCCGCGCCGCTGCGATCGAACAGCTGAAGATCTGGGCCGATCGCACCAAGTCGGAGTTCATCGGCACCAAGCTCGGCGCGGATGCCGCAGGCCTCGCCTATGACGCTTTCGAGCAGGCCAAGGCGAAGAAGTGCGATGTGCTGATCATCGATACCGCCGGCCGTCTTCAGAACAAGGCGGAGCTGATGGCCGAACTTGAGAAGATCGTTCGCGTTCTCGGCAAGCTTGATCCGGACGCGCCGCATACGGTGCTGCAGACGCTCGACGCGACAACGGGGCAGAACGCGCTGTCGCAGGTCGAGATCTTCCGCAATGTCGCAGGCGTCAACGGGCTGATCATGACGAAGCTCGACGGCACGGCCCGCGGCGGTATCCTCGTGGCGATCTCCGCCAAGCACAAGCTACCAGTCTATTTCATCGGCGTCGGCGAAGGCGTCGATGATCTCGAGCCGTTCGAGGCCGAGGATTTCGCGCACGCCATTGCCGGGCTCGGCCAATAGTGCCACAGATATGCCGACAAACACGGGCAAGCGTCTCGTGTGACACAAACGGATTTGAGATAGAATGACGACAGAGAGCGATATCACCCCAAGCGCGGCCGACAGGCATCACCCGATGCTGAAACTGGCGCTGGAGCTTGGCCCGCTGCTGATCTTCTTCTTCGCCAACCTGCGCGGCGCGTGGCTGGTCGAGCGTTTTCCTGTTCTCTCGGAGCTTGGCGGACCGCTGTTCGTGGCAACGGCCCTTTTCATGGCCGCGACCGTGGTCTCGCTGATCGTTTCGAAGGTCGTGCTCGGGCACCTGCCGATCATGCCGTTCGTGTCGGGAATCGTGGTCGTTATCTTCGGATCGCTGTCGATCTACCTGCAGAACGAAACCTTCATCAAGATGAAGCCGACCATCGTCAACGCGCTCTTCGGCGTTTCGCTGCTTGGCGGCCTGGCTTTCGGCAAGTCGTTGCTCGGCTACGTCTTCAATGCGGCCTTCCAGCTCGATGCCGAGGGATGGCGCAAGCTGACGGTTCGCTGGGGCATCTTCTTCCTCTTTCTCGCAGTGCTGAACGAAGTCATCTGGCGCAATTTCTCCGATGACTTCTGGATCGCCTTCAAGGTTTGGGGAACGATGCCGATCACCATCATCTTCACGATGGCGCAGATGCCACTGATCATGAAGCACACGGTAACGCCGGCTGGAGAGGCCGAAAAGTGACGGTTGCAGAGGCGCAGACAAGGGTTCGCCATCAGACGTTCTGGTTCGCAGCCTGCCTACTGGTTCTGCTGGCGCAGGTGGTTGCCGAGTATCTGATGGGCCGCACGCCGATCTGCACCTGCGGCTATGTCAAGCTGTGGGAAGGCGTCGTCAAGTCGAGTGGCAATTCCCAGCACCTGTCGGACTGGTACACGCCGTCGCATATCATCCACGGGTTCATCTTCTACGGCGTGGCGCATCTCGTCCTGCGCGGAAAGCCGTTTGCGGCACGCCTGCTGTTGGCGCTGGTCATCGAGTCCGGCTGGGAGCTGTTGGAGAACTCGCCCATCATCATCGATCGCTACCGCTCGGCGACGATCTCGCTCGACTATTACGGCGACAGCATCATCAATTCAGCGATGGACACCGTGTTCATGGTTGTCGGCTTCATCTTCGCATCGCGCGCGCCGGTGGCGCTGACGGTGGCGATAGCGATCTTCTTCGAGCTTTTGACCGGCTACCTGATCCGCGACAACCTGACGCTCAACGTCTTGATGCTGGTCTGGCCCGTCGAGGCGGTCAAGACCTGGCAAAGCGCGATCTGATCAGGAAGCGGGCTTGCCAAGGGCCTTTGCCATAGCGGGCAACAGACCTTCCTTCAGGCTGATGTCGTCGAACGGGCCTACACGTTTGTATAGGATTGTGCCGTCAGGGGCGACGAGATAGCTTTCCGGAATTCCGTAGACACCCCAATCGATCGCGGCCTGCCCCTTGGGGTCGATGCCGATAGCGGCAAAGGGATTGCCGAGTTCGCCGAGGAAGCGAAGCGCGTTGTCGTTCTTGTCCTTGTAATTGATAGCAACCACGTTGAGGCGGCTGTCCTTCGCGAGTTCCCTCAGGATCGGATGCTCTTCACGACAGGGGATGCACCAGGAGGCGAAGACGTTGACGAGCGTCAGCTTGCCCTTAATCGCACGGTCGGTGAGGGCGGGCAGGTTGGCGCCTTCGAGCGGCGGCAGGTTCAGCGCCGGCGCCTTCGTGCCGATCAATGCCGAGGGGATTTCAGAGATATCCTTGCCATGGACATCCTGATCGTAAAGCATCTTGGCCGCAGTGCCGGCAATGACGGCAAAGACCGCCAACGGGATCAAGGCGACGGCATAGCGTCCGAACCTGCGCTTGGCGGGGTTCGTTTCAGGCGTGGGGCTCATTCGCCATCCTTTGCGCGCGCCGAGCGGCGGCGAATACCGGAAGCCTCAAGGGCTGCAAGTTCCTTACGGCGAGCGCGACCGTCGGCCCAGGTCCACAGCGTCACGGCTGCTGTCACAAGCGCTGCAAAGGCGTAGGAGCCGTAAACATAGAAAGCGTGTGTCATGGCTATCCCTCGCGGCTCGCGAGCCGGGCTACCATACGGCGTTGGGCGGCGACACGGCGACGCCAGATTTCGTTGCGCATGGCCATGATGTGCAGGGTGAAAAAGAGCGCGGTGAAAGCCACGGCCATCACCAGCAGCGGCCGCAGGAATTCCGGGTCGATGGCCGGGCCGTCGAGACGCAAAACGCTTGCGGACTGATGCAATGTGTTCCACCAGTCGACGGAGAACTTGATGATCGGGATGTTGACGAAGCCGACGAGGATCAGCACGGCGCTGACGCGTGCGGCCTTGGACGGCTCGTCGATTGCGCGATTGAGCGCGATAAGCCCGAGATACATCAGGAACAGAATGAAGACGGACGTTAGCCTTGCGTCCCATACCCACCACGTACCCCACATCGGCTTGCCCCAGAGAGAGCCGGTGACGAGGGCAATCAGCGTGAAGGCGGCGCCCAGCGGGGCTGCGGCCTTGGCCGATACATCCGCCAACGGGTGGCGCCAGACGAGCGTGCCGATCGCCGAGAGGCTCATGATCGTATAGCCCATCATGGAAAGCCAGGCGGCCGGGACGTGGATATACATGATGCGAACCGTCTCGCCCTGCTGATAGTCGCCTTCGGTCGTGAAGCTGAGATACAGCCCCACGATGAAACAGAGGGCCGTGAAAGCGGCCATCCAGGGAAGGATGCGTGCAGCCAGCGCCAGAAACCGCGTCGGGTTGGCGAGATCGCTGAATTTCGTGATGGCGAGGCTCGTTTCACTCATGCCGTTTCCTTACCGCGATATGCCTTCTGTCGCAATCGAGCGCTCCATCAATCCGACGTGTTGCGCAGCGCCAATGCCGCCGCGGCCGGGCCGATAGCGGCGAAGAACAGTGTTAGCGCGATCAGGATCAGAAACGGTGGCAGGAAGGGCGACGGTCCCTCGACCGCCGAATAAGTAGCGCTGACGCCGAAGATCAATACCGGAATGGTCAGTGGCAGGACCAGGATCGAGACCAACAGTCCGCCGCGCGGCAAGGCAACGGCGACGGCCGCGCCAACCGCGCCGATGAAGGTAATCGCCGGTGAACCGACCAGCAGTGTCAGCATCGTCGCGCCGATCGCCGTCTCGCTCATGTTCATGAACAGGCCAAGCAGCGGCGAGGCAATGACGAGCGGAAGGCTGGTGGCGATCCAGTGCGCCAGGCACTTGACCAACACCGTCAGGACGAGCGGGGTCTCCTGCATCAGCATGAGGTCGAGCGAGCCGTCGTCGCGTTCGGCCTGGAATAGCCGGTCGAGGCCGAGAAGTGCCGCAAGCAGAGCTCCGATCCAGACGATGGCCGGGCCGATACGGGACAACAATGCGAGATCGGGTCCGACACCAAAGGGAATGACCGCAACGACGGTCAGGAAGAAGAGGACGCCGACCAGCGCACCGCCGCCGGCGCGGATGGAGATCTTGAGGTCGCGCAGCAGAAGTGCGGTCATGCCCACACTCCTGATCCGGGATGAGCAAACCCCGTCATCCGCAGTTCCTGCACGCCTTCTAGGCCAAGGGGCTGGTGGGTCGCAGCAAGCACGATGCCGCCATTGCGCCGATGCGCTTCGATGAGCTCGGCAAAGAGGCGGTCGCCGCTTGTGTCGAGCGCCGCCGTCGGTTCATCGAGGATCCAGACCGGCCGGTAGGCGATCAGCAGCTTGGCGAAGGCAAAGCGCCTTTGCTGGCCAGCCGAGAGATAGCCGAAAGGAAGGTGGGTGATCCCTTCGAGCCCGACCGCGGCTGCGGCCTCATCGATGGAAACGGAGGGGCCGTGCATCTGTCCCAGAAAGCGGCGCCAGAACTCGAGGTTTTCAGCAACGGTCAGTTCGCTTTTCATCGCATTGCGGTGGCCGAGATAGTGACTGATTTCTCCAACGCGCTTGTGTGTGTCGCCATGCGAATCGGTAAAGCTCACCGTACCCCTTTCCTGACGGAGGAGACCGGCGACGACGCGCAGCAAAGTTGACTTTCCCGATCCATTTTTACCAGTCAAAACCAGCGCTTGGCCTGCTTCCAGGCCGAATGAAAGCCCCTCAAAAATCAGGTCTTCGCCCCGGCGCGCAGCCAGATTGGCAGCCTCAAGATGCATGACTTTTCCGTGGTTTAATTTTTCAGTCATCGCAATGCAAAAAAATCCGAAATGGGTCACGCACTCTCTGGCACCTTTCATAGAAATTATCTATAAGACCCGCAACCACGCCAGCGGTCGGCGTGAATTTCATCCTTGCGCCGAACATGGGCTTCGCTCCACGTGCGGACAGCGGAAATGGCCGTACCCGCATCCTGATGTGCATTACGTGCATAGGCGTCCGCACGATTGTGTTCGCTATCAGAAACGGGGTCTCTCGTGTCTAAATCTCTTGACAGCTTTAATTGTCGTTCCACGCTCACCGTGAACGGTAAGGACTACGTCTACTACAGCCTGCCCAAGGCTGAGGTGAATGGCCTTCCGGGCGTTTCGAAGCTTCCCTATTCGATGAAGGTTTTGCTCGAGAACCTGCTTCGCTTCGAAGACGGTCAGTCGGTGACGAAGGAACACATCCTTGCTGTGGCCGAATGGCTGAACAACAAGGGCGCTGTCGAAAACGAAATCGCCTATCGTCCAGCGCGCGTGCTGATGCAGGACTTCACGGGCGTTCCCGCCGTCGTCGACCTCGCCGCGATGCGCGACGCGATGGTGTCGCTCGGTGGCGACCCAGAGAAGATCAACCCGCTGGTTCCCGTCGACCTCGTCATCGACCACTCGGTTATCGTCGACGAATTCGGTACGCCGCAAGCATTTGCCAAGAACGTCGAGCTGGAATACCAGCGCAACGGCGAGCGCTACCGCTTCCTGAAGTGGGGCCAGCAGGCGTTCAAGAACTTCCGCGTCGTTCCTCCGGGCACCGGCATCTGTCACCAGGTCAACCTCGAATATCTCGGCCAGACCGTCTGGACCAAGGAAGAGGACGGCGAGACGATTGCTTATCCGGATACCTGCGTAGGTACTGACTCGCACACGACGATGATCAACGGTCTCGGCGTTCTCGGCTGGGGCGTCGGCGGCATCGAAGCGGAAGCTGCCATGCTCGGCCAGCCGGTCTCGATGCTTCTGCCTGAAGTCATCGGCTTCAAACTCACCGGCAAGCTCAAGGAAGGCGTCACCGCGACCGATCTCGTGCTGATGGTCGTGCAGATGCTGCGCAAGAAGGGCGTTGTCTCGAAGTTTGTTGAATTCTTCGGCCCTGGCATGGACAACATGCCGCTCGCCGACCGCGCGACGATCGGCAACATGGGTCCGGAATACGGCGCGACCTGCGGCTTCTTCCCGGTTGACGGCGAAACCATCAACTACCTCAACATGTCCGGCCGCAGTAAGGACCGTATCGCTCTCGTCGAAGCCTACTCAAAGGCACAGGGCATGTGGCGCGAAGGCGATGGTTCGGACCTCGTCTTCACAGATACGCTGGAACTCGACCTCGGCGACGTTGTGCCTGCCATGGCCGGCCCGAAGCGTCCTGAAGGCCGTATCCCGCTCGAAAACATCGCTCCCGGTTTCGCCGGCTCGATGGACACCGATTACAAGAAGCCCGGTCAGCTCTCCAACCGCTACGCGGTCGAAGGCACCGACTTCGATCTCGGCCATGGCGACGTTGCGATTGCCGCAATCACCTCTTGCACCAACACCTCCAACCCGTCGGTTCTCATCGCTGCCGGCCTTCTCGCTCGCAACGCTGTTGCCAAGGGCCTGAAGACGAAGCCTTGGGTCAAGACGTCGCTGGCGCCCGGATCGCAGGTGGTTGGCGAATACCTCGCGAAGTCCGGCCTCCAGGCGGACCTCGACAAGCTCGGCTTCAACCTCGTCGGCTTCGGCTGCACGACCTGCATCGGTAACTCCGGCCCGCTGCCCGCGCCCATCTCGAAGACGATCAACGACAAGGGTCTGATCGTTTCAGGCGTTCTGTCGGGCAACCGCAACTTCGAAGGCCGTATTTCGCCCGACGTTCAGGCGAACTACCTGGCATCCCCGCCGCTCGTCGTTGCCTACGCGCTCGCAGGCTCGGTCCAGAAGGACCTCACCAAGGAGCCGATTGGCGAAGACCAGAACGGCAAGCCTGTCTACCTCAAGGACATCTGGCCGACCTCGCACGAAGTGCAGGACTTCATCCAGAAGTACGTCACTCGCGAACTTTACGAAACGAAGTACGCCGACGTCTTCAAGGGTGATGAAAACTGGCAGGCCGTCAAAGTGCCGGCCGGACAGACCTACGCCTGGGATGACAAGTCGACCTACGTGCAGAACCCGCCCTACTTTGTGGGCATGGGCAAGACCGGCTCGGGTATTTCGGACATCAAGGGTGCTCGCGTTCTCGGCCTTTTCGGCGACAAGATCACCACCGACCACATTTCGCCTGCCGGTTCGATCAAGGCTGCGTCTCCGGCCGGTGCTTACCTACTCGAGAACAATGTCGGCGTCGCTGACTTCAACCAGTACGGCACGCGTCGCGGCAACCATGAAGTCATGATGCGTGGCACGTTCGCCAATATCCGTATCCGCAACCACATGCTCGGCCCGAACGGCAAGGAAGGTGGCTACACCATCCACTATCCGTCGAAGGAAGAGGAATCGATCTATGACGCGGCTATGCAGTATAAGGCCGAGGGCGTTCCGCTCGTCATCTTTGCTGGCGTCGAGTACGGCAACGGCTCGTCCCGCGACTGGGCAGCGAAGGGCACCAACCTGCTTGGCGTGAAGGCGGTCATTGCACAGTCCTTCGAGCGTATTCACCGCTCGAACCTGGTCGGAATGGGCGTCATCCCATTCGTCTTCGAAGAGGGCACGACCTGGGCAAGCCTCGGCCTGAAGGGCGACGAAATCGTCAGCATCGAGGGCCTTGAGAACATCAAGCCGCGCGAAAAGAAGATTGCCAAGATTACCTACGGCGACGGCACCGTGAAGGAAGTTCCGCTGTTGTCGCGCGTCGATACGCTCGACGAAGTGATCTACCTCAACAACGGCGGCATCCTGCAGACGGTTCTGCGCGATCTCGCTGCCTGATTGTTAACAGACTTCCATGACAATGACCGCCGGAAAGAGATTTCCGGCGGTTTTCGTTTGAACGCGAGGCGGTAAATTCGCGCTCACGACGATGTGTTTCAGCTTGACTTCCTCGAAGCCTGTCTCACCCGTTCGTGACTTTCCGTTTCGATCGAGAACCACTATCTCTACGCTCAGATATCGGAACCTGCGGCGAAACTCGGCGGCAGGTACTGAAGAAAAAGGTGCAGTGAATGTCCGCGAGGTTTTTGATTTCTGTGGTTGCAGCTGTGGCGCTTGCCGGCCCGCTTTTTGCCCAGGATGCGCCGAAAGGTGTGGTCGAACTCTTCACCTCGCAGGGATGCTCTTCGTGTCCTCCAGCTGATGCGGTTTTTCGCAAGATCGTCGAGGCTGGCGGGGTTATTGCGCTCGCCTATCACGTCGACTACTGGAATTACATGGGCTGGGCCGACACGCTGAGTTCGAAGGAAAACACGGAGCGGCAGTATGGCTACGCGCAGACGATGGGTCGCGCCAATGTCTATACGCCGCAGGTCATCATCAACGGCCGCGACCATGTGGCCGGCGCTGACCTCGGTGCGATCAACAAGAAGATCGACGGCTATGCAGCCGAAGGGATGGGCCTTTCCGTGCCGGTGAAGGCCGAGATGCGCGGCGACCAACTCGAGATCAAGATCGGGGCAGGGCAAGGCAAGGCCAATGTCGTCATGGTCTATTTCAACCGTGAGAAGACCATCGACGTCGAGAAGGGCGAGAACAGCGGCCAGAAGATTGCCTACCTGAACAGCGTTGCCGATGTGGAGACGGTCGGTATGTGGGAAGGCAAGGAAACAAGCTTGACGCTGCCGGCAAGCGTGATGCAGAAGCCGGACCTCGAGGGCTGCGCGATTCTACTTCAATCCTCCACCGCCGATGGCAATCCATCCGCGATTCTCGGAGCGACGGTCGTCATGGCCGGGAAGAACATCTAGCCGTTTCATCTGCTTCTGTGGATGGAAAACGGGGCGGCCCGGCTGATCGTATTCGGGGCTGGGGTTAAGGTCGATACGGTCAGCCGGGCCCTTTGGCGCGCTGGCGCCAAACTCACGCACGACCTTTTATGCCTATAAAATCAGGCAAAGATCATGCACGAATCGGGTGCGACGTAGGTCCGAACGGGCCCGCGGCGCAGTCGTGAGGGAATTTCCCTTGCAAATGAGGCGCTGTTTTGACTGAATTGCGGCGCTCGGGAGATTGCACAGAGTATGATTAATGTGACTGATCGCCTGCTTGCAATTTGTAAACGCTAAGGCAAACTGTCATTTACCTGTCACGAGTGGAGGCACCGGGAGACTGATGACAGATCAGCCGGATTTGCGGCGCGGCGAAAGCCGGTCAGCCGAGAGCAGTTCCTCAGTCGTCGTGGATCTCAAGGAATACAAGCAGAGCAAGGATCCCGCTCCGGTCACATTCCACCGGCGCGAACTCGATGCGATTCTCTGGATCTATGGCCGCATGGTCGGCGAGGGAGAGTGGCGGGACTATGCGATCGATCATCTGAAGGACCGCGCGGTCTTCTCGGTTTTCAAGCGATCGGGCGAAATGCCGCTCTTTCGCATTGAGAAGAATCCGAAGCTTGCAACCAAGCAGGGCGCCTACTCCGTTACCAACATCCACGGCGTCATCCTGAAGCGCGGGCACGAGTTACAGCAGGTCTTGAAGGTCTTCAACAAGGCTTTGAAGCTGGTCGAGAAGTAAGCGACTCAGGCTTTGAAGAGGGTGCCGGGATAGGTCGAAGCATCCGGGTCCGAGGCTGCGCCCTCGCCCAAGGCACGTTGCATGATCATCGTGTCGAGCCAGCGTCCGTGTTTGTAGCCTGTCGCTTTCAGGCGACCCGTATCCTCAAAACCCAACGCGCGATGCAGGGCAATTGATGCCGGATGTGCGCCACCGATGACGGCGGCCATCTGACGAAAGCCGAGATCGCTGCAGCGTTGAATAAGTTCGGTAAGCAGCAGTCTTCCGATTCCCCGGCCGCGTGCCTCAGGCCCAAGATAGATGGAATCCTCCACCATCCAACGATAGGCCGGTCGTGTACGGAAAGCCGAAGCATAGGCATAACCAAGCAGGTTGCCACCCTCGTCGATCGCGGCGATGTACGGATAGCCCTGACCCGTGATGGCGGAAAATCGCGCCGCCATCTCGTCCTGTTCGGGCGGGACGAGCTCATAGCTTGCGACACCATTCAGAACGGATTCTCGATAGATCGTCGTAATAGCAGTGAGGTCGGATGGGGAAGCGTCGCGGAGGGAGATGGGCATTCGGTCGGCCGGCGTTGACTAAAGGACCCCTCCAAAAATCATTCTGCGGACGACCTAGCAACAAAAAAGGCGGCCGAAGCCGCCTTTTTCGATATGCCTCTGTTCCTTACTTGCGGTTGCCCATGAACTGCAGGAGGAACATGAAGAGGTTGATGAAGTCGAGATACAGGGTCAGTGCGCCCATGATCGCCTTGCGGCCGGCAACATCTGCGCCGTCTGCTTCGTAGTACAGTTCCTTGATACGCTGCGTGTCGTAGGCGGTGAGGCCCGCAAAGATCAGCACGCCAATCACGGAGATCGCGAACTGCATGGCAGACGATGCCAGGAAGAGGTTCACGAGCGACGCGATAATCAGGCCGAAGAGACCCATCATCAGGAACGAGCCCATTGCAGAGAGATCACGCTTGGTCGTGTAACCATAGAGCGAAAGTGCACCGAAGGAAGCGGCCGTTACGAAGAACGTCTGCGTGATGCTCGACTGTGTGTAGACCAGAAAGATCGACGAAAGCGACAGGCCCACCAGCGCGGCGTAGACCCAGAAGGTCGTCTGCGCAGCGGCAACACTCATCCGGTTAATCCTGAAGCTCAGGAAGAACACGGCGGCCAGCGGTGCAAGAATGACCACCCAGCGCAGCGGCGATTGGAAAAGCAATACGCCAAACTGCGTCAGTTGGCCGTTCTGGACGGCGAAATTGAAGCCCAGATAGGCGGCTACACCCGTGATCGCCAGACCCAGCGCCATCAGGTTGTAGACCTTGAGCATATAGCTGCGTAGGCCCTGGTCGATCATCTCGCCAGTCTGTACGCGGCCTTGGTAATTACGAAGGTCAGCCATAGTTTCCTCTTACAAGCTCCGGTGTGGACACGGTGTCGGGCGCAAAAACCCGGGCGCCGCTGCGGAGCCCAGCATGCCTGCAGACAATATGAGCCTTTCGGCTTTCGCAAACAAGGCCCTTGCAACCCGAGATCGGGTTAAATCGCCGTAAGGTGAAGGGAATTTCTCCGTTCGGTCAATCAGAGTTCGCGCAAAACGGGTGCTGCCTTCTGCCCCAAGATGCGCCATGTGCCGACGAGCCCTATGCCCACGGTGAGCACCAGGGCAGTGACGAGCGTCAGCCCGGCGACGTCAGGCAGGAAGTGGGATGGGATACGCATGATCCGGGCAGTGATGAACCATGCCGCGACGCCGCCGGCAAAGAGAGCGAATACCGCAGTCGCGGCGCCAAGGATGAGGTACTCGTAGCAGAATGCGCGGATCAGCATTCGCCGCGTCGCGCCAAGTGTCTTGAGGACGACCGCGTCATGGGTACGAGCGCGGTTGCCGGCGGCAAGTGCGCCTGCGAGCACGAGGACCGATGCGATGAGTGCAACGGAGGCGGCGGCGCGGATCGCTGTGGCCAGTTGCCCCACCAACGCATTGACGATGTCGATTGCGTCCTTGACCCGGACGCTGGTGATCGTCGGATAGGTGTTCGTTACCGACTTCAGGATCGCAGCCTCCGCGGCGGAGGTTGCCGTCGGGTCGGTTAGCGTCGCCAGCCACGCATGCGGGGCGCCGCGGAACGTATTCGGCGAGAAGATCATCACGAAGTTGATGGAAAGCGATTCCCATTCGACCTTGCGGAGATTGGCGATCTTGGCGGTGATGTTGCGGCCAAGCACGTTGACGGTGACGGTGTCGCCGATCTTCAAGCCGAGTTCCTTGGCTTCCTCGGCGGAAAAGGAGACCAGCGGCTCGCCGCTGTATTCCTTCGGCCACCATGACCCCTCGGTCAATGATGCATTTTCCGGCAGGGCTTCCGAATATGTGATGCCGCGGTCGCCGCGCAGTACCCACTGGCCGCCCGGCGGGACCTTCCGCTTCGTCACGTCCTCACCATTGAAAGCGAGGATGCGGCCACGCAGCATCGGCACTTCGACCAATTTGCCGTCCGGGGAGCCGGCTTTGACGACGCTCCGGAATTTCTCGAGTTCGGATCCCTGAATGTCGACGAAGAAGAAGTTCGGCGCGCCGGCGGCCATGCGTCCGGTCAACTGGTGCCGCATGTTGCCGTCGATCAGGGTGAGGGTGACGAGCAGCGCGAGCCCAAGACCGAGCGACAGCACGACGGAGGGCGTCAGAGCGCCGGGGCGATGGATGTTTCCGATCGCGAGGCGGAGGGCCGGCGAGTTGACACGCGGACTGCGGCGCGCGAGCCACGCAATACCGGCCGCGACCAGCCTCAGGATAACGAAAGCGAAGGCGATTGCCCCGACAAAGACGATGGCAATAAAGCGATCGTAGGCGGTGGCGATGGCGAGACCGGCAAGCGCAAGGAGAAAGGCTGCGGCAAGGAGGATGTAAGGCCAGGAGGGAAGGCCGCGCGCTTCAAAACCCTGCTCGCGGAACAGCGCTGTTGCCGGAACCTCGCGGGAATGTCCGAGCGGCATTATGGCAAACGCCAGCGTTGTCAAAATGCCGAACAGGACCGCGAGAGCCAAGGCTCCGGGGTAGAATGTGAGGTCGGTGGAAACGGGTAGGAATTGCGCCAGAAATTGCGATGCGACGATCGGCGCCAGCGCACCGATGACCAAGCCGACGACAATGCCGCCGAGAGCAATGATTGCAATCTGAAAAAGGTAGATCAGAACCACCGTCGCCGCCGGTGCGCCGAGGCATTTGAACGTTGCGATCGTCGTACGCTTGGAATCCAGGAAGGCGCGGACGGCATTCGCGACGCCGACACCGCCGACTATCAGCGCCGTCAGTCCGACCAACGTCAGGAACTGCGAGAAACGCTCGATGTTTTGAGTCAGTGAGGGGGCGGCGCGATCGCTCGTGCGAATCGACCAGCCGGCCGACGGAAATTCCTTCGCGGCCCGATCGCGGATTGTGGATCTCTCGGTGGGATCGTCCATGCGGATCTTGTAAACGTGTTCGACCAAGCTGCCCGTCTGGATGAGGCCCGATGCCTTGAGAGCGTCCCTGCTCACCAGCAGGCGCGGGGCGAAGCCGAAGCCTTCCGAAACTGCGTCCGGCTCGGTCTTGATCGTACCGGTAATGTTCAGAATGGCATTGCCGAGCAGGATTTCATCGCCAATGGAAAGACCGAGGCGCTCCAGGAGCAGCGGCGCCGCCACGGCGCCGAACGTACCGCTCTGTCCGGATAGAAGCGTGTGCAATGGGTAATTCGGGGCGGCTTCGAAAGTGCCGTAGAGCGGATAGGCGCTGTCGACCGCCTTGACATCGACCAAGGCCTGATCCGAGCCGTCGGGCTTGCGCGCCATCGAACGCAGGCCAGTCGACACTGACACGTTTCCGAAGCCGCGCAGGAAGCCCATTTCTGCTTCCGTCGCCTCGCGATTATTGAGCTCGAAGCGCACGTCGCCGGCGAGGATCTCCTGGCCCTGCGTGGCGATCGTGTCGGTAATCGACTGCGAAACGGAGTTAACCGCCGCAATGGCGCCGGTGCCGAGAGCAATACAGGCGAGAAAGATGTAGAAGCCACCAAGCCCACCGCGCAGCTCCCGAAGCGCGAGACGAAGGGCCAGGGAGACGCGCGGGCTCACCAGTGTCATGCAATGGCCGCCTCAGGCTGCACTGGCGCGCTATCGCCCTCGATCTGGCCGGACCGAACCCGAATCTGCCTGGAGCAGCGTTTGGCGAGTGCCGCGTCGTGGGTGACGAGCAACAGCGTCATGCCACGCTCAGCCTGCTTCGAAAACAGGAGATCGGCAATCTGGCGGCCGGTGTCGGTGTCGAGGTTGCCGGTTGGTTCGTCGGCGATCAGCAGTGCAGGCGAGGGTGCGAGCGCGCGTGCAATGGCTACACGTTGCTGCTCGCCCCCGGAAAGCTGGCCGGGATAGTGGTTCAATCGATCGCCGAGCCCCACGGATTTAAGCTCACGACGGGCGATCTCGAAGGGATTGGGAAGGTTGGCGAGTTCGAGCGGCACGGCGACGTTTTCCAGCGCCGTCATGTTGGCAATCAGATGAAAGGACTGGAAGACGATACCGATGTTGCGCCCACGGAAGTCGGCTACCTGGTCTTCACTTAACGCATGCAATGGCGTGCCACTGACGTTGATCTCGCCACTATCAAGCTTCTCAAGTCCGGCAAGCACCATCAGCAATGTCGATTTGCCGGACCCCGATGGCCCCACGATACCGACCGACTCACCGGCGGCAATCGTCAAGTCGATGCCTTTCAGGACATGGACGGAGGCGGCGGCACTGCCAAGCGTCAAATCGGCGCGCTTCAACTCGATGATGGTTTTTGCCAACAGTATTCGCCCTATATAAGTGCCGATCGTGCTGCCAATCTAGGGAAAGCGGAATGAGATTTAAAGTTGCCGGCCTTCACATCGCCGTCATTGTTGCTTCGCTGACCTTTGCGGTCGCCGCCAGTGCACGGACAATCAGCCTGGTTGGCTTTGGCGACAGCCTGATGGCGGGCTATCAACTCCCGCCCGGCGACGGCTTTCCAGAGAAGTTGCAGGCATCTCTGAAGGCCAAGGGAGTGGATATCTCAATCGCCAATGCAGGCGTGTCTGGGGACACGACGACCGGCGGTCTCGCACGCATAGACTGGTCTATCCCCGACGGCACCGATGGCGTCATCCTCGAGCTCGGCGCCAATGATGCGCTGCGCGGCATCCCTCCACAAGAGAGTGAAAAGAATCTCGATCAGATGATTGCCCGGCTAAAGGAACGAGGTATCGCGGTCCTTCTTGTGGGCATGCTGGCGCCGCCGAACATGGGCGGAGACTATGCGGCACAGTTCAACTCCATCTACCAGAAACTTGCGCAAAAACATGGCGTTGCGCTTTATCCTTTCTTCTTGGACGGGGTTGCTGTCGATGCCGGTCTGAAGCTTGATGATGGCATGCATCCGAACAGCAGAGGCATCGATGTGATGGTCGAAAGGATGGAGCCGGCTATCACGCAATTCTTGGGAACGATTTCTACTGTGAAGAATTAGGGACTTGCGCAGGTGTTCAATGCGTGATTCCGTGTGAGCACCTGCAAAAGATTCGGGGAGTGCTCGTTATGCCGAGACTGTTTACCGCCCTCGAAATTCCGCGCAATGCCGCAATGAGCCTCTCATTGCTGCGCGGTGGTCTCCCTGGTGCAAGATGGATCGATGTGGAAAACTACCACATCACTTTGCGGTTTATCGGCGATGTCGATGGGCGTACGGCAGACGAAATTGTCGACCGGCTCGACCGCATCGACCGGCCCGAATTCCAGATCCGTCTTGATGGTATCGGCGCCTTCGGATCCAAGAAGCCGCATTCCGTTTGGGCCGGTGTTTCGCCTTCGCCTGAGATGCATGCTCTGCAGGCGGAAATCGAACGGATCTGCCAGCGCATCGGATTGCCGCCGGATCCCCGTAAGTTCACGCCGCACGTCACGCTCGCGCGGCTGAAGTCATCTCGCGTCGATGACGTGGTGCACTATCTGGCGGGTCGCGGCAATTTCCAGACTTCGGCCTTCACTGTTCCGCGTTTCGTGCTGCTATCGTCACGGGAATCGGTTGGTGGCGGTCCCTATCTGACGGAAGAGATTTTCCCTCTCCATGAGGCATTGTCTGTTCCCAGCCCTTCCAGCAGCTTCCTGCAGCCGGTAAAGAGCCTGGCATAGACAAGTTCGAAGTCGTCCGCGCCGCCGTAGTAGGGGTCGGGAATGTCCTCGCCGGTTTCGAGCGCAATGTCTCCGAACAAGTGGACATTCATGGCTTCGGGATGCCTGCGGCGAAGTTCGGATAGATTTTCCTGATCCATCGCGAGGATCAGGTCGAAATGGCCGAAATCCTCCATCGTGATCTGGCGAGCGCGTTGCCGAGAGATGTCTATCCCGTGTCCTCTGGCCGTTGTGATCGAGTGCCGATCGGGATGATCACCTTGATGCCAGCTGCCCGTGCCGGCAGAATCGATCTCGAAACGACCAGCAAAGCCCGCCTCCTCGACAAGATGCGAGAAGATCCCCTCGGCCAGAGGCGAACGGCAGATATTGCCCATGCAAACAAAGAGGATGCTAATGCGTTTCATCTGTGGTCCATATTGCAAAAGAGGAGGGACGATCGCATGAAACGGGAAAAACTGGAACGCCAAGCCATCGCTGCCGAACTTTCCAAGCTTGACGGATGGTCGCTCGATGAAAGCGGCGCAGCGATATCGCGAAGCTTCAAGTTCCGCAATTTCGTCGAGGCTTTCGGCTTCATGACGGAAGCCGCACTCGCGGCGGAACGGCTCAATCATCATCCGGAGTGGTTCAATGTCTATTCGCGCGTCGACATCAAGCTGAATACGCACGATGCAGGCGGCCTGACCGAGCTGGACTTCAGGCTGGCCGCGGAAATGGAGAAAGCGGCGGCACGCCGGCTTGATTGAATCCGCTGCCATCATCACCATATGTGCGCGTGAACAAGAGGACCAATCTGGAATGGACGACGTCAAATTCGGTGAGATCCTGCTGCCGGGCGACGAGGATACGCAAAGCCGGCGAGAGCAGACTGTGCGCAAGAAATTCTGGCCGACCTTCAAGAAGGCCGTGCGGCAGATTCCATTCACACGCGATGTCGTCGCAGCATTCTATTGCGCGATGGATCCACAGACGCCCACGCGGGTGCGCGGTGTGCTTCTTGCCGCCCTTGCCTACTTCGTCATGCCGATCGACATGATCCCGGATGTGTTCGCCGTGATAGGTTTTTCGGACGACATTGCGGTTCTTTCCGCAGCCTTTGCCATGGTCAGCAGGCATTTGCAGCCAAGGCACTATGAAGCTGCTGATCGCGCGCTCGCCGACAAGCCCGAGGGGATGAAGACGATCTAGTTGTGCCGGCGCGTCAGGTACCCTCGGCCTCAAGTATCTTCCTGAGTTTTCCAAAGGCCAGCCGGATACGGGACTTGACCGTTCCGAGTGGCAGGCCCGTCGCCTCGGCGATCTGTGAATGCGATTGACCGAGAAAGAAGGCGGCGCGCAGCATTTCCCGTTGCTCTTCCGGCAATTGACGAACAGCGGCGCGCACGTTGGCGTCACGGTCGTCGTTCGCGACGATTTCATCTGCGCCGGTTTCCGCAACCGGTCTCAAAGCCGGATCTGCATGATCCAGGACACGCGCATTGGCCCGGCGCTGCAGATCGATTCGGCGGTTGCGGGCAATGCGAAAAAGCCAGGTCGACAGAGACGATCGAGTTGCATCGTAGAGCCCTGCTTTGTGCCAGAGCACGATCATCACTTCCTGGACGAGTTCCTCGGCCTCGCTGCTCGCCATTCTTTGGCGCAACAGCCAGGATTTTAGCCGCGGCGCAAAGTAGTCGAACAGCACGGTGAATGCCTCTTGGTCGCGGCGTTCCGCAACGGCCCTGACGAGGGCGGCGAAGCGCTGTTTCTCCTCGGCATTCATGTCCCGTGCAAAGTCCCCTGCCGCCGCGAATTCTCCAACGGATTTCCAACGCTTATTGACCTACAACGGTTTCTGAAAAGGTCAAACTCTTGCCTGAATCTTTATGTCTTAAATCATTCGTGACGATGGTCTGCGTGCGCACACAGTACTACGCCACCACGGGCGAGGCGCCAGCGCCCGACGTTGACGCTTGGGTGAGAATGGCACAGGCAGGGACTTCTCGCAGTCCCTGTTGACGCTTTGGTAACCTGAATTAAGTCAAAATAAAGCAGATCGTGATTATGCGCCGCCCGTTCGCTTCGGGCTCGAATCGCAAGAACCGGCAGGATATCCATGTTTCGTAAAACTACCGCAATCGCCATTTCCCTCGTTCTCGCCGGCGCCGGCATTGCATCCGCTCAGACCAAGAAGACGCAGCCCGCGGCACCGGCAGCGCAGCAGCAGGCTGCTCCGGCTTCGACAGCGCCGACGCGGATACAGCAGTTCCAGGCCTGGGGTGCCTATTCGTACAAGTCCGGCGCGAGCACCGTTTGCTATGTGTTGTCCGTACCGACGGAAAAGAAACCGGCCAACATCGATCACGGTGACAACTTCTTCATCGTCTCGCAGCGCCCCGGCCAGAACATTTCCTACGAGCCGCAGGCAATGATGGGCTACATCGTCAAGGAAAACTCGAAGATCGATGTCGTTATCGACAACAAGACCTTCGTGATGTTCACCAAGGACAAGGCCGGCTGGGTCGAGAATGCGGCTCAGGAGCCGGCGCTCGTCGCGGCCATGAAGAGCGGCCACTCGATGACCGTCAACGCGACATCGCGCAAGGGAACATCGACGTCGTACAGCTACTCGCTGTCAGGTATCTCCGCCGCACTCAAGCAGGTTGAAGGCTGCAAGTAAGCTTGCTGTCGCGGTAACGAAATTTCAGGAGGCCGGCCTTGCGCCGGCCTTCGTCGTTTCCATCTATAGTGACGCGCGGTGAAAATGATGCTAAAGGCCCGCGCAACAGCGGATAGATCGCGGCTTTGCCGCCGGTTCCGCATTCAATTTCTGCCATCATGCCTGTCGTGCCCGCAAGTCATCTGGCTTACCGGGGCGATCGCATGTTGAATTCGGGATTAGAGACTATGTCCGTCATGGATGCGATGACTGTTACCAAGCCTGCCGGAGTGCTGCCGCAGCTCGACGCCGGCCAGAAGCCCTCGCTGATCGGCCTCAGCCGTGAAGAGATGGGTGCTGCGCTGCGCGAAAAGGGCGTGCCGGACAAGCAGATCAAGATGCGCGTTGCGCAGCTCTGGAACTGGATCTACGTGCGCGGCGTCTCCGATTTCGATCACATGACGAACGTCGCCAAGGACATGCGCGAGATGCTGAAGCGGCATTTCACCATCGCGCGTCCCGAGATCGTCGAAGAACAGGTTTCCAATGACGGTACGCGGAAGTGGCTGCTGCGTTTCCCTCCGCGGGGAGCCGGGCGTCCGGTCGAGATCGAGGCGGTCTACATCCCGGAAGAGGGCCGCGGCACGCTTTGCATCTCGAGCCAGGTCGGCTGCACGCTGACCTGTTCGTTCTGTCATACCGGCACGCAGCGGCTGGTGCGCAACTTGACGGCCGAGGAGATCCTTTCACAGCTTCTCCTGGCCCGTGATCGGCTCGGCGATTTCCCGGACCGCGAAGCGCCGCAAGGCACGATCATGCCGGCGGAAGGCCGCAAGGTCAGCAATATCGTCATGATGGGCATGGGCGAGCCGCTTTACAATTTCGATGCCGTCAAGCAGGCGCTGCTGATCGCAACCGATGGCGACGGGTTGTCGCTCTCGAAGCGCCGGGTGACGCTGTCGACCTCGGGTGTCGTGCCTGAAATCTTCCGGACCGGCGACGAAATCGGCGTGATGCTGGCGATCTCGCTGCATGCCGTGCGCGACGATCTGCGCGATATCCTCGTGCCGATCAACAAGAAGTACCCGCTGAAGGAACTGATCGAGGCCTGCCGGAAGTATCCGGGCCTGTCGAACGCCCGCCGCATCACCTTCGAATATGTGATGCTGAAGGACGTCAACGACAGTCTTGAGGATGCTAAGGGTCTCGTTCAGCTGCTGAAAGGCGTGCCGGCGAAGATCAACCTCATTCCGTTCAACCCGTGGCCGGGCACCAACTATCAGTGTTCCGACTGGGCGCAGATCGAGAAGTTTGCCGATTTTATCAACTCGGCCGGCTATGCCTCGCCGATCCGCACGCCACGCGGCCGCGACATTCTGGCGGCCTGCGGCCAGCTGAAGTCGGAGTCGGAGCGCATGCGCAAGACCGAGCGGCTGGCCTTCGAGGCGATGATGATCGCCAACCATGGCGCGGATGATTGATCAGCAAGTTTGATCCTTCAAACACCTCCTGACGATTGATTTCATGGCCTGCTTTTCCTAGAAGCAGGCCAAAATCATATCTGGAGGATACCCAATGCGTTCAATTCTGCTTGCTGTCGCGGCCACGCTGGCCCTGACCCTGCCTGCCAAGGCAGAAGATGTCACCGTCGCTGTTACGGCGATCGTCGAGCATCCTGCTCTCGATGCAGCGCGCAAGGGCGTCCTCGATGTGCTGACGGCTGCCGGCTACAAGGAAGGCGAGAACCTGAAGTTCATGTTCGAGTCGGCCCAGGGCAACCCGGCAACGGCTGCGCAGATCGCTCGCCAGTTCGCAGGCGAGGGCCCGAACGTTATCGTGCCGATCTCCACGCCATCCGCTCAGGCGGTCGTTTCCGCAACACGCGACATTCCGGTTGTCTTCACCGCCGTATCCGATCCGCTCGGCGCGCAGCTCGTAAAGGATATGGACAAGCCGGGCGGCAATGTCACCGGTCTTTCCGACATGTCGCCGGTTGCCGAGCATCTTGCGCTTATCAAGGAAATCCTGCCGAACGTCAAAACGATCGGCTATCTCTACAACTCCGGTGAAGCCAACTCCGTATCGTTGCTTGCTGTCCTGAAGGCGGAGGCTGAGAAAGCTGGGCTGAAGGTTGTCGAGTCGGCCGCCACCAAGTCCGCTGAAGTGCAGGGTGCTGCCCGTGCACTCGTCGGCCGCGCAGACGCCATCTATATCCCGACTGACAACACGATCATCTCTGCACTCGAAGGCGCCGTCGCTGTTGCCGAAGAAAGCAAGCTGCCGCTCTTCACCGCTGACACGGACTCCGTTTCGCGCGGTGCGATCGCTGCCCTCGGCTTCAACTATTACGATGTCGGCAAGCAGACGGGCGAGATCGTCGTTCGCATCCTCAAGGGTGAAAACCCGGGCGACATTCCGGTGAAGGTTGCTGCCGGCAGCGATCTCGTCATCAACAAGGGCGCAGCGACCAAGATGGGCGTCACCCTGCCGGAAAGTGTCGTGAAGCGCGCAACGAAGACGATCGACTGATCGCCGTATAGTTTTGAGAAACTGGTCATCCAGCCGCTCCCGTTTTACGCGGGGGCGGCTGATGGTATTAAAAGCTTGGACCCGATGACAGGCGGGGCAAGTCAGAGGAAAGGGCAGGAGCCTTGAGTCAGATCGCATTCTGGGGAGCCGTGGAGCTGGGGTTGGTCTATGCCTTCGTCGCACTCGGCGTTTACCTCGCATTCCGTGTGCTGGATTTTCCGGATCTGACGGTTGACGGCTCTTTTCCGCTGGGTGCTGCGGTAACGGCGGTGTTGATCATCGCTGGCGTCAATGCCTGGCTTGCTGCGCTTATTGCGATGGTTGCGGGCGCTGCGGCCGGTCTGGTTACGGCGATGCTCAATGTGCGCTTCAAGATTCTGAACCTGCTTGCATCGATTCTGACGATGATCGCGCTCTTCTCGGTCAACCTGCGCGTCATGGGCAAACCGAACGTCGCTCTGATCAATGCGGATACGATGATCAGTCCGTTTTTTGGCCATGGCCTGCGTGAGTTTTATGTTCGGCCGCTGTTTGTCGGCGTCCTTGTCGTCGTTGCCGTGATCGTCGTTTGGCGTTTTCTTGAAAGCGACTCGGGTCTGGCGATGCGCGCGACGGGTGCGAATGCTCGCATGGCCCGCGCGCAGGGCGTCGACACAAGCCGCCAGATCTATCTCGGCATGGCGATCTCGAATGCGTTGGTTGCCTTCGGTGGCGCGCTCTTCGCGCAAACCAACGGTTTTGCGGACGTTACTTCGGGCGTTGGAACGATCGTCGTCGGTCTGGCGGCCGTCATCATCGGCGAAACGCTGCTCGGTCGTCGTGGCCTGCTGATCGCGCTGGTCGGCTGTGTGCTCGGCTCCATCCTCTACCGTATCGCCATCCAGCTGGCACTCTCGACCGATGTCATCGGGCTGCAGGCATCGGACCTTAATTTCGTGACGGCCGTTCTGGTTACAATAGCGCTCATTCTTCCCCGTCTTCGCCGCGGAGGTGCCGCATCGTGATCACGCTCAAGGATATCAAAGTCGTCTTCGGCAAAGGTACGCCGCTGCAGAAGCAGGCGCTGAACGGCGTCAGCCTGACAATCGAGGAAGGCTCGTTCGTCACGGTTATCGGCTCGAACGGGGCGGGCAAGTCGACGCTGCTCGGCGTTCTTGCCGGCGATGTGCTCGCCAGCGAAGGCCAGGTTCTCATCGGCAAGACCGATGTCACGCGCAAATCAACGGCCGCGCGTGCGGGCCTCGTTGCCCGTGTCTTTCAGGATCCACTGACGGGAAGCTGCGGCTCGCTCTCGATCGAGGAAAACCTTGCACTTGCCGCGCGTCGCGGTGAAAGGCGGGGGCTCGTCTCGGCGCTGGGTCCGAAGCGGCGCGAGCATTTTCGCGAGCGGATCGCCGAACTTAATCTCGGTCTTGAGAATCGGATGCGGGACCGCATGGACCTGCTATCCGGCGGTCAGCGTCAGGCTGTTTCGCTTGTCATGGCGACGCTTGCCGGTTCGGAAGTGCTGTTGCTCGACGAGCATACGGCGGCGCTCGATCCTGGCATGGCCGAGTTCGTCATGGGGCTCACGCAGAAGATCGTCTCGGAGCGCAAGCTGACAACGCTGATGGTCACCCACTCCATGCGACAGGCGCTCGACTATGGCCACCGCACGATCATGCTGCATGGTGGCGAGATCGTTCTCGACGTCAGCGGCGACAGCCGCAAGACGTTGCAGGTCGAAGACCTGATCGCGATGTTCCGCAAGATGCGCGGCCAGACGCTTGACGACGATGCGTTGCTGATCGGCTGACGATAGACAATTTTCCGGGAAGTCAGACTTCCCGGAGATTGCTTAGCGAGCCTGCGTCAGCAGGATTTTTGCCGCGAAGACGGAGAAGACGCCGGCAAAGGTAAAGTCCATGCCGCGCAAAACCTTCTTGTTGTTCTGCAGCCAGCTGGCCAGCCAGTCGGCCGCAAAAACCACAGCAGCGTTGACCGGCATGCCGATCACAATGAAGCAGAAGCCGAGAAACAGCAGCTTCTGCGTCACCGTCGGATCGCCGGCGCTGACGAACTGCGGCAGGAAGGTCATGAAGAAGATGATCACCTTCGGGTTCAAAAGGTTGACCCAGAAGCCCGAGGAGATGTTGGCAAGCGGCGTTCCTGTCGCTGTTTCCACCTTGTTGACCGAAAACTTCGAGCCGTAGCGGATCGCCTGGACGGCAAGCCAAAGCAGATAGGCGGCACCGCCGGTCTTCAGCATCAGGAAGGCGGTCGGCGAGGCGGTGATCAGCGCCGAGACGCCGAAGGCCACCAGCATCGTGTGGACGACGATACCGAGACTGGTGCCGAGCACGACGAACAGCGCCGCCTTCTTGCCCTGCGCCAGAGCGCGGCTGATCGACAGCGTCATGTCTGGGCCGGGCGTTGCCGCAAGCAGCAAAGTCGCAGCAGCAAAGGCGAGAAGCGTGGCAAAGCTGGGCAAAAAGTCCATGTTACACTCTGAGAGCCGGAAAAACGTTGGTTGCTTTTATCCGGCTCTCCGAAAATGTCTAATCAAACCTTCTAATACGACCTATTCCTTGCGTTCGAGATAGGTCTTGAACTTGTCGGCATAATCCTTGTGCCACCGCGACAGCGGCGGACGGTTCTCGATGATGTCACCCATCGCCCAGGCCATGCGGCGCTCGTCCACGGCGCGGGCGACGTCGTTGTCAGGGCAGAGGATGTAGAAGTCGCCGCGTTCCAGGCTTTCAATCATGAAGTCGACGGTCTGTTCCGCGGTCCATGCGGCGGCTGGCTTTTCCGCGCGGTCGCCCTTGGTGAGGCCGGTAAAAACGAAGCCGGGGATCAGCAGGTGAGCGGAGATCTTCGAGCCTTCGGTGTTGCGCAATTCATGCTCGAGCGCTTCGGTGAACACCTTCACGCCGGCCTTCGAGACGTTATAGGCCGGATTGCCGGGTGGCGTAGTGATGCCCTGCTTGGAACCGGTGTTGATGATCAGGCCGGGTTCGCCATGCGAGAGCATGTGCTGGCCGAAGGTCCGCGTTCCGTTGATGACTCCGAGCAGGTTGACGCCAAGGATGCTGTCCCAATCGGCTTGGGCGCTGAAAATCGAGGTCGCCGGGCCGATCCCGGCGTTGTTCATGAGGATATGAACGCGGCCGAAGCGCTGGATCACGGTTCTCTCGAGCGCCTCTAGCGAGTCCTTCTGCGCGACGTCGGTCTCAACGGCGAGCACATGCTCCTCTCCCGATATCGACTTCAGCTCGGCTGCCGCCGCTGCCAACCGGTCGCCGCCGAGATCGGCGATGGCAACGCTCATGCCGGCACGGGCAAAGTGCTTTGCCGCCGCAAGCCCGATGCCCGAAGCACCGCCGGTGATGACGGCGACATTGGATTTCTTGATGATGTCTTGGATTTTCGTCACGGCCAGCCTCTCCTCAGCATTGTGCGGACGCTGGCAGATATGGGTTGCGCTTTCTGCCTGTCAAACATTATCCGAGCCGCGTAGGGCCGCCGTTGCCCTTGCGTCCTGCGCCGATCTCGCTAAAAGTGCCCAGCCATACCGGGCTTGGCGGGCTTGCCGCCGCCCTTTTGCAACGGACCTCATCATCATGGCATCGCACAAAGACGTAAAGAAAGTCGTCCTCGCCTATTCCGGCGGTCTCGACACCTCGATCATCCTGAAGTGGCTGCAGACCGAACTCGGCGCAGAAGTCGTGACGTTCACCGCCGACCTCGGCCAGGGTGAAGAGCTGGAGCCTGCACGCAAGAAGGCCGAAATGCTCGGCATCAAGGAGATCTACATCGAGGATGTCCGCGAAGAGTTCGTGAAGGACTTCGTGTTCCCGATGTTCCGCGCCAATGCCGTCTATGAGGGCGTTTACCTGCTCGGCACCTCGATCGCCCGTCCGCTGATCTCCAAGCACCTGATCGACATTGCTCGCAAGACCGGCGCCGATGCGATCGCGCATGGCGCAACGGGCAAGGGCAACGACCAGGTCCGCTTCGAGCTCTCCGCCTATGCCCTGAACCCCGACATCAAGATCATTGCGCCATGGCGCGACTGGTCGTTCAAGAGCCGTACCGATCTGCTGGCCTTTGCCGAAGCCCACCAGATCCCGGTTGCCAAGGACAAGAAGGGCGAGGCGCCGTTCTCCGTCGACGCCAACCTGCTGCATTCCTCGTCCGAGGGCAAGGTTCTGGAAGATCCGGCCCAGGAAGCCCCCGAATACGTGCATATGCGCACGATTTCTCCGGAAGCGGCTCCCGACAAGGCAACTACCATCAAGGTTGGCTTCGAGAAGGGTGACGCGGTTTCGATCAACGGCGTACGCATGAGCCCGGCGACGCTGCTCGCAACGCTGAACAATTACGGCCGTGACAACGGCATCGGTCGCCTCGACCTCGTGGAAAACCGCTTCGTCGGCATGAAGTCGCGCGGCGTCTATGAGACGCCCGGCGGCACGATCCTGCTTGCCGCGCACCGCGCCATCGAATCCATCACGCTCGACCGCGGTGCCGCCCACCTCAAGGACGAACTGATGCCGCGCTATGCGGAGCTGATCTACTACGGCTTCTGGTTCTCGCCGGAGCGCGAAATGCTGCAGGCGCTGATCGACAAGAGCCAGGAGCATGTCGAAGGCGAAGTGACGCTGAAGCTCTACAAGGGCAATGTCATGGTTACCGGTCGCGAGAGCCCGAAGTCGCTCTACTCCGACAAGCTGGTTACCTTCGAAGACGACCAGGGCGCCTACGACCAGAAGGACGCCGCCGGCTTCATCAAGCTCAACGCGCTGCGCCTGCGCACGCTCGCCAAGCGCAACCTCTCGAAGTAATCGAGAGCAGTCTGCCTGATATCAAAGGCCCGCCTCGTGCGGGCCTTTTCATTGGTCCGTTGTGGTGTGGGAGAGTTGTGCCGTGCGTTGCGAGGCGCGCACGAACCAGACGTAGCTGATGATCGAAATCAGCGCCATGATCGGGATCACCGTTCCAAAGGCGAGCAGTGGCATGCCGATCAACGAACCCGCGACGCCGCCGGCAAAGCCGCCACCCATCTGAATGAAGCCCATCATCGCGGATGCCGAGCCAGCGATATGCGGGAATGGGTAGAGACCTGACGTGGTCATATGCGGGGTCAGGAACGCCAAGCCGAAGGCGAGGAATGCGATCGGCCCCATGATCGAAAGATAGGATGGCGTGACGAAGTGGACTGATAGCGCGATCATGATGCCGGCAAAGCCCAGCAGGCCAAGCCCGACGCGTACGGAGCCGTCGCCGCCCAGACGCGGCGCCGCATAGCGAAGGCACACGGAGCCGAGGAAGTAGGACCCTGATTGCATCAGCATGCCCAAGCCGAAGGCGGTCGGTGACAGACCGACGACCTTGATGAGGATGAAGGGAAGAAGTGTCGCCTGGGCGTAGAGGGCGCCGATCGAACCGCCGAGGACAAGCGAAGCGGAGACGAAGCGGCTTTCGCAGGCAAGCTCCAGATAGGCGCGAAGCAGGGGCCCCGGGAGCGCGCGGCGCGGATCCGGCACGCTCGTCTCGCGCATGAAGACGATCACTCCGAAACAGATCAGCAGTCCGAAGCCGATGAGGAGGAAGAAGACCGACTGCCAGCCAAACGCGGCCAGCGCCAAGCCGCCGACGGTTGGCGCGGCGGCCGGTCCGATGGCGATCATGATGCCGATCAGGTTCATGATGCGGGAGGCTTCGGTGCCGGTGAACTGGTCGCGGACGATGGCGCGCGCCACGGTAATCCCGACGGAGGCGCCGATGCCCTGGATCAGACGGCCGGCAAGCAGCCATTCGATGCCGGGCGCAAAGGCCGCAAGCAGGCTGCCAACCACATAGATGCCGATGAACAGCAGGGTCGCCGCACGGCGGCCGAACGCATCCGAAAGCGGACCAGCAAGCAGCTGCGCAACCGAGAAGCCGGCGAAATAGACGGACAGCGTCATCTTGATCGCCGAGTCCGATGTCTGGAACGCATGGACGAGCTCGGGCATCGCCGGCGTGTAGATCGACATCGAGATCGGGCCGATGGTCGCGAGGAGCGCGCCGAGCATGCTCGTTCGCCGTTCGCTCATCCGGAATGGGGGCATAGGGGTACTCGGTTCTGGTAACATGCGCGGTCAGCGCGAAGGCTGCGGTTTTTCTTCTGTCGCAAGCGGCGTGATCCGGCAATTCAAAAATGTCATGGCCGCCATGACAGCTTGACGCGTTTCGATTGGCGCATAAGCTGCGGCTGTCCTTTCCGGAGTTTCTCGATGACGCAATCCTTGCTCGCGGGCGCCTTTCTGGCTGCCCTTCTCTACGTGCTCATTCCAGGGCCTGCCTTCCTTGCGCTGCTTGGCATCGGCGCCGGGCAGGGGCGTCGAGCAGGCGCCATGTTCGTCGGTGGCCATCTGGTCGGCGATCTGCTGTGGGCGTCGCTGGCGCTGATCGCGATCATTGGGGCGAAGACGATCGGTACTTTCGTCTTCGACGCGCTTGGTCTGCTCTGCGGTTTCTATCTTGCCTGGATCGGCTGGAATGCGGTTCGGGCAAAGCCGAAGGGTGAGGGGCAGGCACTGATGGTGGTGGAGCGGCCGTTCCGCCGCGGCTTGATCTTCGGGGTCACCAATCCGAAGGGATATCCGGTCGCGCTGGCGACATTCACTGCCCTCGTTGCTGGTTCCGCGAGCGCACTGCAGTTCCACACACTGCCCGTGCTGCTGGCAGTTTCGTTCCTGGGCTTCATCGTGGCCGACATGATCCTGATCACAATCATCGGCGCAGGAACGGTACGGCGATTCTACCGCGCGCATGAGCGGCTGATCGTGCGCTGCTCCGGTGTGCTCTTCATGGGCTTTGCCGCGCAGGCGCTCTGGCATGCGACGCCCGGCCTGCTCGGCTGGCGGAAGGCCTGAGATCAGGCGTCGAGGAAGCTGACGACCGAATTCAGCCGTTCTACGGTCTGCGGGTCACCGATCGATGTCGCGATCTGCAGCTGTTCCTTGTAATAGTCCCGAAAATTGAAGCTCGTCGCGTCGGTGACATCCGACAGGTCGAGGATGTTGCCCGACGGGTCGATTGTTCGCATCGGCAGCGGTTCGGAGATAGCAGCATAGGTATCCTGATCGATCGCGCCGGCATCGAAGCTCTGCCTTGCATAGAGGCGTAGTTCGCTGGCGCTGATCGCGGAAAAATCTGGCGCGTTCGCGTTCGTTTCATCGATTTGAAACGACGCTGAGGCCTTTGTCTTTGTGCCGATCTGCTCTTCTAATTCACTGTAATAATTGGAATTATCTTGGTTTCTTTTGAAAAGGAAACTCGGCGAAGACCGCACAGAAAGGATTTCCATGGCGCGTATCCACTTGCAAAAAGATGATGAGTGAAACTACCGCGCGTGGCGAACGTACGTCAATCGTTAACGATTAGTTAATTCTTATGCATCATTTCTTGCCATGAAGTTTTCGCAGTCAGGGCGGGTGATGTGCGTCTGATCGCCAATACCAATTGCGGATGCGCATCCCTATATTGCCTGTTCAGTTGCCTGCCACAAAGGATCTCCGCATGCCTTCCACATCAGAATTCAACCCGGCACTTGTCGAATGGAACGGTCTCCACGGCCTGCCGCGTTTCGACGCTCTCAATGATGGCGACTTTGCTCCCGCCTTCGATGCAGCACTCGCGGCGCACGAGAAAGAGATCGACGCGATCGCGGGAAATCCGGAGGCCCCGACATTCGAGAACACCGTCGTTGCGCTCGAGATCGCGGGTGATGAACTGTCGCGCGTGTCGGCACTGTTCTGGAATCGGGCAGGCGCCCATACCAACGATACGATCCAGGCGCTGGAGCGGGATATCTCGCCGAAGATGTCGCGCCACTATTCCAAGATCGGCATGAATGCGGCGCTGTTTGCGCGTATCGATGCCTTGTGGGAAGCGCGCGAAAGCCTCGGCCTGACGCTGGAGCAAACGCGGGTGCTGGAGCGCCACTGGAAGGGCTTCGTCAAATCGGGCGCGAAGCTGCCAAAGTCCGAGCAGGAGAAGCTCGCGGGCATCAACGAGAAGCTCGCGGGTCTCGGCACCCAGTTCGGCCAGAACGTGCTTGCCGACGAGAAGAGCTGGGCGCTGATCCTTTCCGACGGCGCGGATCTCGATGGTATTCCCGACTTTCTGAAGGATGCGATGGCGGCGGCTGCGCGCGAGCGTGGCGAAGAGGGCAAGTTTGCTGTCACGCTGTCGCGCTCGATCATCGAACCGTTCCTGACCTTCTCGGAGCGGCGCGACCTGCGCGAGCAGGCTTTCAAGGCCTGGGTCTCGCGTGGCGAGAACGATGGCGCTACCGATAATCGCGGCATCATCAGGGATACGCTTGCGCTCCGCGACGAGGTGGCAAAGCTCCTCGGCTATGGCAACTTCGCCGAACTGAAGCTCGACAACACGATGGCGAAGACGCCTGAGGCCGTCAACCATCTGCTTCGGGAGGTATGGGCCAAGGCGGTAAAGCGTGCCGGCGAGGAAGAAGCCGATATCGCCAAGCTGATCGCTGATGAAGGCAAGAACCACGACGTCATGCCCTGGGACTGGCGCCACTATGCCGAGAAGATCCGGGCGCAGCGGTTCAATTTCTCAGAGGCCGAGCTGAAGCCCTACCTGCAGCTGGAGAAGATCATCGACGCCTGCTTCGACGTCGCTGGCCGGTTGTTCGGCATTCGCGCCGTCGAGAAGAAGGGTGTCCCCGCCTACCATCCCGATGCGCGCGTGTTCGAGATCCGCGATCGCGAGGACCGGCTGGTGGCACTCTTCCTTGGCGATTATTTCGCCCGCAGTTCCAAGCGTTCCGGGGCCTGGATGAGCTCGTTCCAGTCGCAGCACAAGCTGCCGCTGAAGAATGGTCGCAGCGGCGAACTGCCGATCATCTACAATGTCTGCAACTTCGCGAAGCCAGCCGAAGGCAAGCCGGCGCTCTTGTCACTCGATGACGCGCGTACGCTGTTCCACGAGTTCGGCCATGCGCTGCACGGGATGCTGTCAAACGTCACATATCCCTCGGTCTCGGGCACAGGCGTTTCCCGCGACTTCGTCGAGCTGCCGTCGCAGCTTTACGAACACTGGCTGACGGTGCCCGCGATCCTGAAGCAATATGCCGTGCACTTCGAAACCGGCGAGCCGATGCCGCAGGCCCTGCTCGACAAGGTTCTGGCAGCACGGACGTTCAACTCCGGCTTCAATACGGTCGAGTTCACCTCGTCGGCGCTTGTCGATATGGCGTTCCATACCCGCGACAAGGTCGAGGATCCGATGGCGGTGCAGAAAGAGGTGCTGTCGGAGCTCGGCATGCCGAAGTCGATCGTCATGCGGCACGCCTCGCCGCACTTCCAGCACATCTTCTCCGGCGGCTATTCAGCCGGCTACTATTCGTACATGTGGTCCGAAGTTCTCGATGCGGATGCCTTTGCTGCCTTCGAGGAAACGGGCGATGCCTTCAATCGCGAGATGGCGGCCAAGCTCAAGGACAACATCTATTCCGTCGGTGGCGCGATCGACCCTGAGGATGCCTACAAGGCTTTCCGCGGCAAGTTGCCGAGCCCGGATGCCATGCTGGTCAAGAAGGGTCTGGCGACCTTCGAAGAACGATCCGGCAGCGACGCCTGAGGCAGCAGGTCGCGCATAATCGATGCGTGAGGGCTAAAGTATTGACGGAAGATGGCATCTTGCCGCTTCGTCACATGACTGTCATTGAAGATTAATAAGCAACCGGCATCGATTTTCAACCGATGCCGGTTTTTTCATGACCCCTCAACCTTCAGAGACCAATGCGGCCGTTTCGACGGCCAGCGTGGAATTGCACTATGGGTCGACGCCCGTTCTGAAGGGTATTGATCTCTCGCTTTCCAAGGGAAAGACGCTGGCGCTGCTTGGGCCGTCCGGCTGCGGAAAGACTACTCTGCTGAGACTCGTCGCGGGATTGCTCGCGCCGACGAGAGGTTCGATCGCGATTGCCGGACGCACAGTTGCCGATGCCGCAAGCGGCGCCTTCTCACCGCCGGAAAAGCGCAATCTCGGCATGGTGTTTCAGGACTATGCGCTCTGGCCGCACATGACCGTTGGCGGCAACGTCTCCTTTCCCCTCGAAATGCGCGGTATCGGCAAATCCGAGCGGGGATCCCGGACAATGCGGGCGTTGGAACGCGTCGGTCTCGGCGCTTATGCCGATCGCCGACCGAGCGATCTCTCCGGTGGTCAGCAGCAGCGTGTCGCGATTGCGAGGGCGATCGTTGCCGAGCCGCAGCTCATTCTCTTCGACGAACCGCTGTCCAATCTCGATCGCGAGTTGCGCGAGAACATGGTCGGCGAACTTGCCGAGCTGATCGCGACGCTCGGCCTGACGGCAATTTATGTCACCCACGATCATAGCGAGGCGCTGACGCTGGCCGACGACGTCGCCGTCATGCGTGGTGGGTTGATCGAGCAGTTGGCATCGCCCGATGAGCTGATCGAGAAGCCGGCAACGCCTGAGGTCGCCGACTTCCTGCGCCTCGGCGGCGTTGCTGAGCTCGAGTATCGTGATGAACACTGGTTCTTCAAAGGCAGCGGCCTCGCCCTGCTGCGCGGTGCCGATGGCGTCGATTGCGCCGTTCGCGTCCTCATTCCCACCGGATCGATCACCGCGGGAGAGATCCTGCCGGGCACGCTTGCCGCAACGGTGCTGCGCTCGCAGTTCCGCGGCGATGGCCATCTGGCGACCGTCTCTCTGGTCGGCGCCGAGACAATCGAATTGCAGGTTTTGAGCCGCGCCAAGCTGCGACCCGGCGAGGGCATCGGTCTGTCGATCGATCCCGGCCAGATCCGGTGGTTCGGCAAAGAGGTTCAGTCGTCCAAAGAGGAGAATTTGGAGCATGTTTAAGTCGTTGAAGAGCATCACTTTCGGCGTTCTCGCCGCAACGCTGATGGCGGGCGTCGCCCACGCCGACATCACGGTCTACACCGCTGGTCCGCAGGGGCTGATCGACAAAATGTCGGCCGGCTTTACCAAGCAGACGGGCGTCAAAGTTAACGTCTTCCAAGCAACGACCGGCAAGGTCATGGCCCGTATCGAGGCCGAAGCCTCGAACCCGGTCGTCGACGTTCTTATTTCGGCTTCCTGGGATACGGCGACCGACTTCGCCAAGCGCGGCTGGCTCGTGTCCTACACCAGCCCGAACGCCGCCAAGGTTCCTGACTTCCTGAAAACCGACACGGCCGTTGCCCAGGGGATCTCGGCGCTCGGCATCGCCTGGAACACCAAGAGCGGCACGCCGAAGCCGGCCGAGTGGGCCGACCTGACGAAGCCTGAATACAAAGACCTCGTCAACATTCCGGATCCGGCGCAGTCCGGCTCGTCCTTCGAGCTGACGGCGGCGCTTGCCGGCCAGGATGACTTCAAGCTCTTCAAGGATCTGAAGGACAACGGCGCCATCATCGCGGGTGCCAATGCCGAGGCTCTGAACCCGGTTCTGCAGGGTGCGAAGGCTGCCGTCTTCGGCGCCGTTGATTACATCACCCTCAATGCCAAGGAAAAGGGCGAGAACATCGATGTGATCTTCCCAGAATCCGGCACTGTTATCGCGCCGCGTCCGGCCATGATCCTCAACTGGTCGAAGAACCAGGATGAGGCGAAGAAGTTCATCGACTACATGCTCTCTGACGAAGGCCAGAAGCTTGTTGCCGACCAGATGCTGATGCCGGCTCGTAGCGACATTCCGGCAAGCCGTCCGCTGATCAGCGATCTGAAGCTGCTGAAGTACGACACTGCTGCTGTCTACGGCAAGCGGAAGGAAACGCTGAAGCAGGTCACCGACACGTTCGGCGGCAAGTAAGGACAGGGCGATGAGGACGAACGATGGTAGCGGCGCTGCGCCGGCCGCCTGGCTGGCGATCGCGGGGTTGATCGTTATCGTCGGCGTTCCATTCATCGCCGTTGTGCTTCAGGGCATCTTTCCCAACCTCGGACAGGGCTCGTTCGCGGGCCCTTTCTCCTCGCTTGTTGCGACACTTTTCGATAGCGCGCTTGTTGGCATGGCCGGGAACACCATTCTGCTCGGCAGTTGCGTGGTGCTGGCCTCGGCGCTGGTGGCGGTGCCGCTCGGCGTGTTTCGGGCGCTCTATCGCATCCCGCTCGCGCCGCTCTGGGATGTGTTGCTGCTCGTTCCGTTCATGATCCCGCCTTACATCGCCACACTTGGCTGGATCATGACGTTGCAACCGCGCGGCTATCTTCAGCAGATCGCGGGATTCAACCTCGCACCCTCTCTTTTTTCGCTGTTCGGCATGACCATGGTCATGGCCTTCAACACTTTTCCCGTCGTCTATTTCGCAGTATCGCGCACGGTCGAGGCTGTTGGTGCGCGTTATGCGGACGTCGGTCGCGTCTTCGGCGCATCGCCGGCGCGGGCGTTCTTTCGGATCACGCTACCACTGTCGGCGCCCGGGCTCGTTGCCAGCCTGATGCTGGTCTTTGCCGCAGCGATCGAGGAATACGGTACGCCGGCAGCGCTTGGTCGTCGCGCCGGCTTCCAGGTGCTGGTCACCGGTATCGACCTGCGGATCTCGGATTGGCCGATCGATCTGCCGGGGGCCGCGATCCTGTCGATCCTGCTTGTCGTCATGTCGCTGCTGACTTTCCTGCTGCAGCGATGGATCCTTGCCCGGCGGTCCTATCAGACCGTGGGCGGCAAACCCGCTGCCAAGGACAAGCGGCCGCTTGGGGCGATGAAGGTTCCCGTGATGATCGCCTTCGCCGTCGTCGCCTTCCTTGCGACGGGCGTGCCGCTGCTCTCGATCCTGTTCACCGCACTGTCGCGCACGATCTCGGGTGGTCTGGCGCTCGACAACATCAGCGTCGAGAACTTCCTGTCCGTCTTCAACAACAGCGCCGGTGCACTGGGCGCGCTTCTCAACAGCTTCTCGCTGGGCATCGGCACGGCGTTGATTACCGGCCTCATCGGCGTATTGGCCGCCTATACTGTGGTCAAGACGAAGATCCGCGGGCGCGTGGCGATCGACACGATGACGATCCTGCCGAATGCGCTGCCAGGCATCGTTGTTGCCGTCGGCCTGATCCTTGCCTGGAACATGCCCTGGCTGCCGGCGACCCCCTACAACACGGCATTTATCCTGCTTCTCGCCTATTGCTGCATCCTGCTGCCGCAGCCCGTGCGTTACACGACGGCGGCATTCCAGCAGATCGGGGACAGCCTGGAAGCCGCGGCTCGGGTCTTTGGTGCAAGCGGAGTGACTGCGTTCCGCCGCATCCTCCTGCCGCTCGTCTTTCCGAGCCTCGCTTCCGCAATGCTGTTGGTCTTTGCGCTTGCGTCGCGCGAACTGGTGGCTTCGGTCGTCGTCGCACCTGTCGGCATGCAGACGATCGCCACCTTCATCTGGCGGCAGTTCGAGCAGGGGTCGATTGGCCTCGGCATGGCGATGGCCTTCATCGCCATCCTCATCACGACGCTTTTGCCGCTTCTGCTGCTGACGCTGCTTCGCCGCAGCGGATTGGTGGCGGAATAGCGCCTCGCCAGCGGCGCTCTCGTAACAAAACTGTCGCTGAAGTTTCGAAAAACGGTCATGCCACCTTCAAGCGAATGACATGACAGCCGCCATAGGTTCGGCCCTCCCGTTAGCCGGATAGACCTTGGCATGACATTGACTGAAACGACCCGTCGACGCTTCCTTTCATCCATGGGCGCCGTTGGCGGATTTGCACTGGCCGGGCTGGCGATGCCCTATTACGCACGCGGCTCGTCCAGTCGCCCAGTCTTTACTGCGGGCGTGCAATCCGGCGATGTCGATGCGAATTCGGGCGTGGTCTGGGCGCAGGTGAGCCGGCCGGCACGGCTCTATGTCGAGTATTCGACGAGCGACCGGTTCGCCAATGCGGTGCGCGTCGCGCCCATTGACGTGACGCCGGATACCAATCTGGCGGGAAAGTTGCTGCTCCAGAATCTCCCTGATGATCAGGAGATATTCTATCGCTTCCGTGCGGCCGACCTGCAGGACGTCAACGATCTGTCGGAGCCGATCCATGGACAGTTTCGCACGGCGCCGGCGGGTAAACGCAACATCCGTTTTGCGTGGTCGGGGGATACGGCCGGCCAGGGCTGGGGCATTGATGACGAGGGGATGCGGACCTATTCGACGATCGCCTACCACCGGCCGGATTTCATGATCCACTCCGGCGACACCATCTATGCCGACAATCCCATTGCCGATGAGGTCAGGCTACGAGACGGTAGTGTCTGGAAGAACCGCATCGTCACCGAAGCAAAGCGCGACATTGCGCAGACGCTCGACCAGTTTCGTGGCCAGTGGGCCTATAATCTGCTCGACGACCATGTGAAGGCGTTCAACGCGGTCTGTCCGGTGTTCTATCAATGGGATGATCATGAGGTGCTGAACAACTGGTCGCCCTCGACCGACCTTCGCGACGATGATCGCTACAAGGAAAAATCGATCGCCACGCTTGCATCCCGCGCAAGCCGTGCCTTTCATGAGATGACGCCAATTCGTTACGTGGCCGATGAGCCGGGCCGGATTTATCGCAAGGTGTCCTACGGTCCACTGCTCGACGTCTTCTTCATCGACCTGCGCTCCTATCGTGGCCCGAACAGTCATGGGCTGGATGTCGAGCCAAACCCGGAGTGTCGGCTTCTGGGCGAGCGGCAGGTGGCGTGGCTGAAGCGCGAGCTGGTGCGCTCGACAGCGACCTGGAAGGTCATCGCCTGCGATCTGCCGATCGGGTTGGTGATCTGGGACGATTACGGTCACCGGACGGGCAGCGAGTCGATTTCCAATGGTGACAATGGCGCCCCGCGCGGTCGCGAGCTTGAGTTTGCCGATCTGCTGCGCTTCATCCGCGATGCCGGCATAGCGAACATGATCTGGCTGACAGCCGACGTGCACTATACGGCTGCGCACTACTACGATCCAGGTAAGGCGAAGTTCCATGAGTTCCTGCCGTTCTGGGAGTTCGTGGCGGGTCCGTTACATTCCGGAACCTATGGTCAGCAGGAACTCGACATGACTTTCGGGCCGCAGGTGAAGTTCATGAAAGCCGCACCTGGCGGTGCGGAGCAGAACCTGCCGCCCTCGGCCGGCATGCAGTTCTTCGGGCTTGTCGACATCGATGGGCAGACCGAGCAACTGACCGTGAGGCTGATGGATCGGAACGATACCGAGCTGTGGCGGACGACGCTCGATCCGCAGATATCGAGTTGACGTCCATGCATGGCAGGCAATCCGGCCTCCCCCCTTTCGCAAACGCGAAAAACACTGTATGAGCCGCCCAAATGAAATTGGCGCCTTCTCCCAGCGCGGCGCCCCAGCTTCAGAGATATAGACATATGGCACTTCGCAACATCGCGATTATCGCGCACGTTGACCATGGCAAGACGACACTGGTTGACGAACTCCTGAAACAGTCCGGCTCGTTCCGCGAGAACCAGCGCGTTGCAGAACGCGTCATGGACTCCAACGACCTGGAAAAGGAGCGCGGCATCACGATTCTTGCCAAGGCGACCTCGGTCGAGTGGAAGGGTGTTCGCATCAACATCGTCGACACCCCCGGCCACGCCGACTTCGGCGGTGAAGTCGAGCGTATTCTCTCGATGGTGGATGGCGCGATCGTTCTGGTCGACTCGTCGGAAGGCCCGATGCCGCAGACCAAGTTCGTCGTCTCCAAGGCGCTGAAGGTCGGCCTCCGTCCGATCGTCGCGATCAACAAGATCGACCGTCCCGATGGCCGCCACGAGGAAGTCATCAACGAAGTGTTCGACCTCTTCGCCAGCCTCGACGCCACGGACGAGCAGCTCGACTTCCCGATCCTCTACGGTTCGGGTCGCGATGGCTGGATGAACGTCAATCCTGAGGGCCCGAAGGACCAGGGTCTCGCACCGCTGCTCGACCTCGTGCTGAACCACGTTCCGGAGCCGACGGTTGCCGATGGCCCGTTCACGATGATCGGCACGATCCTCGAAGCCAACCCCTTCCTCGGCCGCATCATCACCGGCCGTATCAATTCCGGCTCGATCAAGCCGAACCAGGCCGTCAAGGTTCTCGGCCAGGATGGCAAGCTGATCGAAAGCGGTCGTATCTCGAAGATCCTCGCCTTCCGCGGTATCGAGCGCACCTCGATCGACGAAGCGCATGCAGGCGACATCGTCGCGATCGCCGGCCTCTCCAAGGGCACGGTTGCCGACACCTTCTGTGATCCGGCGATCACCGAAGCGCTGACCGCGCAGCCGATCGATCCGCCGACCGTCACCATGTCCTTCATCGTCAACGACAGCCCGCTGGCTGGCACCGAGGGTGACAAGGTTACCTCGCGCGTCATCCGCGACCGCTTGTTCAAGGAAGCCGAAGGCAACGTCGCGCTGAAGATCGAAGAAGCCGAAGGCAAGGATTCGTTCTACGTATCCGGCCGCGGCGAATTGCAGCTCGCTGTTCTGATCGAAACCATGCGCCGCGAAGGCTTCGAGCTCGCCGTGTCGCGTCCGCGCGTCGTCATGCACAAGGATGACAGCGGCAACACGATGGAACCGATCGAAGAAGTCGTCATCGACGTCGACGAAGAGCACTCCGGCGTCGTCGTGCAGAAGATGTCCGAGCGCAAGGCTGAAATGACCGAGCTGCGTCCTTCGGGCGGCAACCGCGTTCGCCTGGTGTTCAACGCGCCGACCCGCGGCCTGATCGGCTACCAGTCCGAACTGCTGACCGACACGCGCGGTACCGCCGTGATGAACCGCCTGTTCAAGGACTACCAGCCCTTCAAGGGCGAAATCGGTGGCCGTACGAACGGCGTTCTCCTTGCTAACGCTCCGGGCGAAGCCGTTGCCTACGCCATGTTCAACCTTGAAGATCGCGGCCCGATGATGATCGAGCCCGGCGAAAAGGTCTACATGGGCATGATCATCGGCATCCACAGCCGTGACAACGACCTCGAGGTCAACGTCCTCAAGGGCAAGCAGCTGACCAACATCCGCGCCGCCGGCAAGGACGAAGCCGTCAAGCTGACGCCGCCGATCCGCATGACGCTCGACCGCGCTCTCTCCTGGATCCAGGACGACGAGCTGATGGAAGTGACGCCGAAGTCGATCCGTCTGCGCAAGATGTATCTGGATGCGAACGATCGCAAGCGCTTCGCCAAGGCGAAGACGGCCTGAGTCATCCAGGCATTCTGAACACCAAAACCCCGGCCACCGTGCCGGGGTTTTTTATTGTGTGCCGCGTCGAATCCGGCTTGTCGCAATAGTTAAAGAAGCGTTAAATTTCAGTTGTCGTCCACATGTTAAGTCTGTGGGCAAGCGACCTGAATGCGCCGGACGCATATGGTTAATTGCCGGCAATCGGACCAGAGTACGCGTTATGAAGACGTTGTCGATCGATGTTCGGCGGGCCGAGCCGCACGATTCCCGAGCTATTTCGGAGGTGCATCGGCTTGCGTGGCAGCACACCTATGCGGGAATCATCCCGCACCGTGCGTTGCGACAGATGATCGAGCGTCGCGGTGAGAATTGGTGGCGCAAGGCCACCCGAGGGCCGGCAACGCTTCTCGTTCTCGATGTTGCCGGAACGGTCGCTGGTTACGCAACGCTTGGCCTCAATCGCGCCCGCGCCCTGCCTCAGGAAGGTGAGATCTACGAACTCTACCTTCGCCCAGAATATCAGGGCATTGGCCTCGGACATATGCTCTTCGGCGAAGCGAGACGCCTTCTGAAGTCATTGGGCTGCAAAGGGCTGGTTGTGTGGTGCCTTGAGGAGAACGAGAACGGGGCTCACTTCTACCGCAGCCATGGTGGTATCGACTATTGCGAAGGCATGGAAACCTTCGACCAGAAGCAGCTAAAAAAGATCGGCTTCATCTGGGGTTGAGGATCTTCCTTTCCCTATCGTTTTTTCCAGCGAAATTGACAGTTGCCGTCGTCACGAAAACTTGCAAATAACATTCAACTTATATAAGTCGCGGCTCACGCTCTTGGCGCGTGAGGGGGACAAGCATGTTGGATGGCTTTTGGACGCGTCTCGACCGCGGGGGTGACCGGCCCGCGTTGCTGCTGCCCTCCCGACCCGCCATTACTTACAGCGAGCTTGCCGATCGCGTCGCAACACTCGGCCGCGCTCTGGGCCCAACCAAAAAGCTGATGGCCATCGAAGCTGCGCATTCGGAGCATTCAATTATTGCCTATCTCGCAGCCCTTGCCGGCGGGCACGCGGTTGCATTGCTGCCGTCTGAGGACCGCGTCGCCTGGTCATCCTTCCTTGAGCGGTTTGCGCCCGAGATCGTCTACCGCCGTGAGGGTCGGCGCTGGCGGCTCACCGAAACAAACCTCAATTCCGGTGATGTGGCGGTGCATCCTGATCTTGCCCTCATGCTTGTGACATCGGGTAGTACGGGCAGTGGAAAGGCCGTGAGGTTGTCGAAGACAGCGGTGGCCGCCAACGCAGAGCAGATTGCCGACTATCTTGAACTGCTGGAAAGCGATGTTGGTGCGCTGGTCCTGCCGCTTCACTATTCATACGGTTTGTCTGTTCTCAATTCCCACCTTGCCGTCGGTGCCGCGATCTGGGTGCCAGGTACATCTGTCCTTGAACCGACATTCCTCGATGATTTCAGTGCCGCCCGATGCACCAACTTCGCAGGTGTTCCGCATTCCTACGAGCTCCTCGAGCAACGCGGGTTTCGCGAGCAGCACTATCCCGATCTTCGCTTCATGACGGTTGCCGGCGGACGTATGGAGTTGGAGGCGGTGCGGCGCTACCACGGGTGGCTGCAATACGAGGGGCAGCGCTTCTACGTGATGTATGGACAGACAGAAGCGACCGCACGAATTGCTTACGTCCCTCCTGAGCATCTGCCTGGGAGTGCAGATCGGATCGGGACCGCGGTGCCGGGCGGTGAGCTGTGGCTGGTCGACGAGAAGGGTGCAATAATCACGGACACCGACGTTGCCGGCGAGCTGGTATATCGTGGGCCCAACGTCATGCTCGGCTACGCCGACACCCGTCAAGATCTGGCGCGCGGTGCTGATATTGAGGAGCTTCGGACCGGTGATCTGGCCGCGCGCGATGCGGACGGACTGTTTCGGATCACGGGCCGTTTGCGGCGGATGTCCAAGATCGGCGGTGTCCGTCTCGGCCACGATGCGCTTGAAGCAGCGCTGGCTGCGAAAGGCATCACAGCCGCGGTCGTGGGCAACGACCAGCAGCTGCTTGCGGCCTTTGCAGGGTCGCAACGCGAGGAGGATGTTCGTGAGGCGCTGGCGGTGATTGCAGGCATCGGCTTGCCACAGGTGCGCGCGATCGGCTTTGAGGAGCTGCCGCGGCTTGCCAACGGTAAGATTGACTACGCACACCTCCGCCTACGCATGGAATCCCCGACGGCGTGCGAGCAAGCCACGGTCTTGAGCCTGTTTCGCGAAGTGTTTTTTCCCCGACGCGTCTCGCCCAACGACAGCTTTGCAGAGCTTGGCGGGGATTCGTTGCGTTATCTCGAGCTTACAGTCGGTCTCGAGCGGCTGCTTGGCAGGGTGCCGGATGGTTGGGAAAAGATAACTGTCGGTGTGCTGGCGGGTCTATCGCATTCGTCGAGCCCCCAACGAACGATCGCCAGTGACATTCTCCTGAAATCCATTGCAATCCTGCTGGTGGTGCTCCATCACGCCACGCCGTGGCCCATTCCTGGCGGTGCGGGCACAATGTTGGTGCTGTGCGGATACGGGCTGGCGCGCTTCCAGTCCAGTGCGCTTTTCGCCGGGGACCTGAGGCGTTTTCTGCTGCCGCTTAGCCTAGTTCTCTGGCCCTACTACCTTGTCGTCCTGGGTTTCAGTATTGCCTGGGGTGCAATACCGTGGGCCTCGGTCTTCCTGGTCGGCAACCTTGGCTTCGCTGAGCCTGATCGACATGAAATGCTGCCTTATCTCTACTGGTTCGTGGAGGCTTTCGCGCAGCTTCTGGTGCTTTGGGGAGCCTTGTTTGCTGTGCCGAGCATTCGCCGTTCTGCGGCAAGGGATCCTTTCCGTTTCGGCATGCTGTTTTTGGCGTTTGCCGTCCTCGCGCATTTCGCGGTCCCGGCGCTCTCGCCAGTTGGGCAGCGGCAGATATTCACCCTTGCCTGGGTGTTGCACCTTGCGGTTTTCGGATGGTGCGCGGCTTTTGCAAATTCGAGGAGCCGACGACTTGCGGTAATCGCCGCCGGATGCGCGGTCATGCCGCTTATGGCCTATACTGGCGGAAACTGGTCAGGGTCCTGGGTCCTCTATGGTATGCAGTTGCCGGTACTTGCCGTCCTTCTCTACGTGCCTCGGGTCAAGCTGCCCGCGACGCTTGCCGCCGTGCTGGTTGCGATCGCTGCCGGGAGCTATCACATTTACCTGCTACACCGGATTCTGCCGGAGGCCCTGTTTGATAGCGCCGATCCCGCGACCTTTAACGCGCCGCTACCGGTCGCAGTATCGGTCGTGTCCGGTCTATTGAGCGGCATACTTGCCCATCAGCTCCAGCGTCGCATCATGCTTGGCCAACGCTTGTGGGCAGGGTTGAGCTGGCTCGGCGATTGCCTGCGCCAGTCAGGCCGACAGGGGATGTCGTTCGGATCCGGTCGGCCCCTTGTAAGGGAACAACAGAGAAGTCGCGTGTCGCCTTGACGACCTCTTAGACGGGCCCAATCCACATTGGCGTGTTGCGTTGCGGGATGATTCCCAGTATCTGGCAACCATCGACTTAACCTTTAGAGGGAAGCTCTATGCGCATCGACGCCGTTTCCATTGGCAAGAACCCGCCGGAAGATGTCAACGTCATCGTTGAGGTGCCCGTCGGCGGCCACCCGATTAAGTACGAAATGGACAAGGAAGCCGGTACGCTGGTTGTCGATCGCTTCCTCTATACGCCGATGACTTATCCGGGCAACTACGGCTTCGTGCCGCATACGCTCTCCGAAGACGGCGACCCGATCGACGTCCTCATCGCCAGCACCCGTCCGCTCGTTCCGGGCTGTGTTATCAACGTGCGCCCAATCGGCGTTCTGAAGATGGAAGACAATTCCGGCAAGGACGAGAAGATCATCGCCGTACCTTCGCCGAAGCTCACGCTGCGCTACGAGAAGGTGAAGGACTACACCGACCTTCCGGATATCACGCTGAAGCAGATCGAGCACTTCTTCGAGCATTACAAGGATCTTGAGCCCGGCAAGTGGGTGAAGATTTTTGGTTGGGGCGATTCCAAGGAAGCTGGCGCACTGATCCTCGAGGCGATCGAACGCGCCAAGAAGGAAAAAGCGTAATCAGCTTTCGAGACGAGCACTCAATTTCCTGATCAAATCCTCCGGGTCGCCATCGATCCGGAGGATTTTTTTACGCGATGTGTCGCCGGAGGCGATACTGACGGATGATTTCGCGACCGCAAGCGACCTCGCTATGAGCGCGATCAAGGCTTTGTTCGCCTTACCCTTCTCGGGAGCCACAGCCACCCTGGCTTTGAGGTGAGACTTGTCCTCGGCGTCTACTTCAATGCCGTCAATGGCATCGCGCCCGCCGTTGGGCGTCAAGCGAACTGCCAGAGATATGTGGTCGGTGAAAGCAGCCCAGGGCCGGTTCATGCCACCAGCGGGAAGATCGAATTCCACATCAGCGAGCGCACGAAGAAGATGATCAGCAGCAGGATGATTGGCGAAATGTCGATACCGCCAAGGTTCGGCAGCACGCGACGGATCGGCCGTAGCAGCGGTTCGGTGACGTTGTAGAGGAACATGCCGACCGAATTGACGAACTGATTGCTGGAGTTGATTACGTTGAACGCATACAGCCAGGAGAAGATGGCGCTGGCGATCAGCACCCAAGTATAGAGATTCAAAGCCAAATCAATGGTTTGAAAAAGCGCAAGCATTGCAATCTCCAGTTCGTTGTTGACAGACATGTAGACATTGGCGACTAAACGAGCAAGTGCTGTCTCGAAACGCATTGTAAATCATGTTTAACAGCGGCGTCGTGCGTTGGCGTCTGGCCTGTTGTCCTGGAAAGCCCTCATGTCCTTTTCGCCAACCGGAGACCGTTTTGCCGCGTTCCGGCATCCTTCATATACTCGGTTCTTCTTCGCACGATTTCTCCTGTCCTTTTCGCAACAGATCGTCAGCGTGGCAGTTGGCTGGCAGATGTACGATCAGACCGGCAGCGCCATCTATCTCGGCCTGATTGGCCTGGTGCAATTTCTGCCGTCCTTGGTACTGATCCTTGTCACGGGGTCGGTCGCCGACCGGCATAACCGGCGTGCGATCGCTGCCCTTTGCTCGCTCGTAAGCGCGCTGTGCACGCTCGCACTGTTGTTGATGACGATTACGGGCACGTTCTCGCCACTACCGGTATTTGCTGTGCTGCTGGTGTTTGGCATCGAACGCGCCTTCATGTCGCCGGCCGTTCAGTCGCTCGCACCAAACCTTGTGCCAGCACAAGACTTGTCGAATGCCATCGCCTGGAATTCGTCCTCATGGCAACTAGCGGCGATTACAGGACCGGTTCTCGGCGGTCTCTTGTATGGCATCAGTCCTCACACGGCCTACACGGTTGCTGTTGTCTTCGCCGCACTGGGCGCAGCACTGCTCTACATGATCCCCAAACCGCCGCAGAAAACGACCGGCGAAGCCAAGAGCTGGGATATGATCCTCGGTGGCTTCCGCTTCATCCGTGCCGAGAAGGTCGTACTCGGCGCCATATCGCTGGACCTCTTTGCGGTGCTGCTCGGTGGCGCGACGGCACTGATGCCGATCTTTGCGCGGGATATCCTGACCCTCGGCCCATGGGGGCTTGGTCTCCTGCGATCGGCACCCGGGGTCGGCGCCATTGCAATGGCGATTTTTCTCGCTGCCTATCCACTCAGGCATCGTGCGGGCGTTGCCATGTTCATCGGCGTTGCCCTGTTCGGTATTGGCACCATCGCGTTCGGATTCTCGACCAGCACGGAACTATCGATCGCAGCGCTGGCCATCATGGGGGCGGCCGACATGATTTCCGTCTATGTGCGGGAAAGCCTGATCGCCCTCTGGACGCCGGACGAATTGCGCGGCCGAGTCAATGCCGTCAACATGGTCTTTGTCGGCGCCTCCAATGAACTCGGAGAGTTTCGCGCCGGCACCATGGCGTCCATTTTTGGCGCCGTCCCTGCGGTTGTCATTGGCGGCATTGGGACACTTGCCGTAGCGGCAATTTGGGCAACGAGCTTTCCTAAGCTGCGCAAGATCGACAGCCTTGATGCGCCCGAGCGGCTTGGACAGGCGTGACGGTCTTCAGGTCGAGATAATGACCTCTGCTTCGATTTCGACGGGAAAGTTCAGCGGTAGGCCGGCAACGCCAATCGCTGATCGGGAGTGGCTACCGACTTCCGGTCCGAACACTTCGATGATCAGCTCGGTGAAACCGTTGATGACGGCCGGCGAATTGGCAAAGCGCGGCGCGCAATTCACCATACCGAAAACGCGGCACCAGCCAGTAATGCGATCAAGGCTGCCTAGTTCCCGCTTCAGACTGCCCAACATGGAAAGCGCTACTTTCCGAGCGGATGCCTTGGCCTCCTCAATGGAGATGTTCTCACCAACCGCTCCGAACGGGCCTGCAGGCGTACCATCGGTATTCTGTGGGCCGTGACCCGAGACGAATGCGCGATTACCGCGCACGTTCACCCACGGAAATGGCAGGACCATATTGGAAGGCAGTTTCAATGGCTGCGGTAGAACCAATCCCAACGCGGCAAGTCTCTGCTCGTAATTGGCCATGGAATTCCTCCGGAGATAGCTTTGCTCGTCATTGCTCGGGTACGGAAATCCGAAGATCTGATCTTGGATCGGAACATTCTTACTGGCGGGTATCGCCAAAGTGGTCGTTGGCGATCCTAGCACGCCGCGGTGCAGGGCGCACGCCGCTAAGCGGAAAGGACGGCCTTGGACGTTGCGACGGATTTCTTGGCCTCGAAAACAATATCGAGGAACTCACTCAGCCATGCCTTTAGCGGCGCGTCGAAGAGCATGCGTCCTTCCAGGTGTTCACGGCCCTGTTGCGCATTCGGAAGTATGAAGCGATGAGCGCCGTGGACCACCCAGCGGTGCATCATCGCGCGTGTCAGCTCGGCATGGAACTGGAGCCCCCAGGCATGGCCATCATAACGAAAGGCCTGATTGGGATAGGTGTCGCCTTCAGCCAGCAATTCCGCTCCGTGTGGCAGGTCAAAGCCTTCGCGGTGAAAGTGATAGACCATCCTCGGCCAGTGCATCAGCAGGCGGCCTTTCTCGGTCGGGCGCAAAGGATACCAGCCGATTTCGGTGGAGCCGTCGGCATTTGCCTGGACCTTGCCGCCGAGTTGCCGGACAAGCATCTGCGCGCCAAGGCAGATGCCGAGCAGTGGACGCTTTTCTCTGAGCGGCACATCGAGCCAATTGATTTCCGTCTTGACGAAGTCATCTGTATCGTTGGCGCTCATCGGACCACCGAAGACGACGGCACCCGCATGTTCCGCAAGCGTCGAGGGAAGCCTATCGCCGAGAACCGGGCGTCGGATATCGAGCCGGTATCCCTTCTCGACCAGTAGCTGACCGACCCGTCCGGGGCTCGAACGCTCCTGATGGAGGACGATCAAGACGGGACGTTTGTCGTCCTCCGGTAAACGGTCAGTCGGCATCGTCCTGCACCACCTCGGCATCCGTGACCCGTCGCGCTGCCTCCTGCCGCTTCTGGATACGCTCGCGGGCGGAGACACCGAGAAGCTCGGCAATGCGCCAGATCGCATCATCCTCCATCTCGCTACGCTCTCCATCGGCATAGACGATGTCCCAGAGAACCCCGATCAGCTCGAGCCGCTGTTCGGTGTTAAGGTGACGCTTGAGATCCGAGGTGAAGCGGTAGTAGTCGACGGCATCGCTTTCCGCCTCCTGGCCGGCGGCGATCAGCGCGTCGAGTTGCTTGCGATCGAGCCCGTACTGATCCTTCAGCAGCTTGCGAAGTCGCTTCGTTTCGCTGTCCTTGACCTGCCCATCGGCCTCCATGACCTGCATGCAGAGCGCGGCCACAGCGATGCGCGGATCGTCGGGCGCAAAGCCCTTCTTTGTGTTGTCGGAAGTCAGATTCTGAAAGAATTCCTGGAAGCGTTCGAACATTTAGGTCCTGTTTAATTAGAAAAGGCGGAGCCGTGTCTTGGGTTCTGGTTCCGCTGCTGGATTGCGAACGCCGGGATCGTCCGGCAGGCCGCCAAAGAAGGGGCGCGGTTCGGGTGAAGGTGCTGCGTCAGTCGGCTGTTTGCTTGTTCCCGGCTGCTTCGGAGACGGTCGCGCCGCCTCGGCGATCGTTGCAGCCCGCTCGAGTTCGATGATGCGATGATCGCTTGCCAGGTTTTCAGAACGGGCTTCGCGCACGGGGGGGAGCGTTTTCAGAGCGCTGTCGATCGAGATCGTTGTGCTTTCGTCAACTGCCTTGTCCACGTGGTCGAACGGCGCTTTCCAGACAAAAGCGTCCAATCGACCGCTGACTGGCGAGAGCGGCAACCATTTGTCGGAAACGAAACCGTCCGCCACCCATGCCGGATCGCGCGGAGCCTTCAGGGCTTGGGCAAGCCAGTGGCGAATACGACCTTGATCGCCGGTTTCGGCCTCCTCGATGTCGGCAAGCAGCAGGAAAACGGCTTCGCGTGGCTCGATGCGGGCGGCGGCCTCCGCCTTGGCGCGGGCCTTGGCAAAATCCTGAGTGTCGAGAGCGGCCTGAGCGACCAGGAGCAGAGATTCGACGTTGTTTGGCCGCATTGCTTCCAGGCGCTCGGCGCGCTTGAGGCGGTCGGCAGCAGAATCGCCGCTGCGCGCACGCACATAGGTGCCGCCGATGTCCGGATGCGGGTTCGACTTCCATGCCTGTTCGAGGATGGAGGCCGCCTTGCGCAGCTTGTCTTCACGGAACAGGGCTTTCGCGGCGATAATTGCGGCAGGCTCGAAGTCGGCCGAAAGCTTGAGGGCATGCGTAGCGTCGTCGCGCGCGCCCGCCGGATCGTTCTCGAGTTTCTCGGTGGCGCGAGCGGTCAACAGAACGGCGCGAAGCCTGTCAGCCTCGGCCTTTTCGATGACGCGACCTGCCTTTTGCTGCTCCAGCAACCGCATCGCATCATCCCAGCGCCCGGCCTGGCTGCGATACTCGAGCGTTGCCTGGGCGGCCCATGGCAGATAGGGCGCGTTGTCGGCAGCCTTTTCGGCATACTGCCGGGCCGCTTCGTTGGCGCCGAGGCGCTTGGCTTCGAGATACAGCCCACGCAACCCGAGTTCGCGAGTCTCGGGATCGTTTGTCATTTCCTCGAACTTGGCACGCGCTTCGTCGTGGCGGCCCTCGATCAACGCGGCCTGCGCCTCGAGAAGTGCGATCAGCGGCTCCTGATCGGCGCGGATCAAACCGCGGGAGCGGGCGGCCATTTTGCGAGCCATCAGCGCGTTGCCCGCGCCTGCTGCAATTAAGCCAGTCGACAGCGCCTGATAGCCGCGATCGCGCTTGCGGGCGCGAAAATAGCGGGTGACGGAATAGGGCGACGTCCAGATTGTTCGCAGCAGCCACCATACGATCATCACGACCGCAATGAGCGCGATCAGGGCGCTCGCAGCGACGATGAGCCGGGTTTGGTAGAGCTGGCCTTCCCAAATCAGCGAAAGATCGCCCGGGCGATCGGCCAGCCACGAAAATCCATAGCCAAGCGCCAGAACGAGGAGGGCGAATACGACGAGCCTGATCATGCCTCAGCCCTCCTTGCCAGCGTTGGAAACAGCCTTGGACACTGCGCTGCCCACGAGATCCTCGACGCGGATGCGGGCTTCCAGGGATTGCTGGAATGCGGCGGAGGCCTGTTTGGCCTCAGCCGGCAAGGCGGCCCATTCCGATGCGGCGCCCTGCAGGTCGCCGTTTTTCACTTTGTCTTCCATGCGTGCGGCGATCGCTTCGACGCTTTCGCCATCGACGTTGCCGACAGGCCGGACCTTTACAAGCGACTTGGCGCCCGCCATCAACCGGTCGGACCAACTCTGGTTGGCATCGGTCTGATTGACGGAATCAACGATTGCTGTTGCGACATCCGGCACCTGGCGGACCAACTCGGCACGCGAGGGAACGCCGGTCTCCGCAAATTTGCGCAGATCCGCGGTCGCCGGATCATCGGGGGAAACCCCTGCAAAGGTGTCGAGTTCGGCGACGAACGGACCGCCGCGATCAATTGCTGCCTTCAGCGCGGCGGCGGCGATCGCCCGGGCGACGGCGACATCCTGCCGTGGCTCATTGAGCTTCTTTTCCGCCTCGGCAAGGCGTTGCTCAATATCCGCGCTGTCGGAGGATTTCTGCTCCGACGCTTGAGTGACGGCGCCACGCAGTTGATCGACCTGGCCGGTCAAATCTGCAATCTTCTGATTGAGAGCATCGACCGCAGTCGTGTCGGCCGCAGCGGGCGGGTTCTTGGTCGTCGCCTCCAATGCCGCGATACGTTGTTCCAGCGCACCGGTGTCGGAGGTGGGCGGAGCGGCGGCGAGATTGGCGACTGATTGCTTAAGGCCGTCGATCTCGGCGGAGAAGTTGGCGACGTCAGCCGATGGTGTCGCAGGCGCCGATGAGCTTGGCAGGTAGCCGGCATACTGAATGGCGCCTGCGCCAACAAGCGCAATCAGGCCGCCGACGATCCCGGCTGCGATCAGGCCCGACGTACCGCTGTGCGGTGGGGCGGCGGGCGGTGCTGGCGGAACGGGATTGCTTGGCTCGTGCGGCTCTGGTGAGGGTTCGGCAGCGGCCACCAGCGTTTCTTCGGGCAACGGCTCGCTGGTCAGGTCGGGCTGTGCTGGAGGCTCGTCCGCAGCGTTCGTATCGGGCGCTTCGGACGGCTTATCGGCTTTCGTTTCGGCATCCTTGGCAGAAGCAAATTCCTGCGCGTCCAGATCGATGGTGACCGGCTCTTCGGTGTTCTTCGAGTGGCGAGGCGGATTTCCTGGTGCCATGAGATCCTCTTACTGATGCATTGCAACGAAACTAGTCAGTGATGCTATTCAAGGAAAGAGGTTTGATAAAATTTGGGCGCGCTTGCGTTCAAAGGAGCGACAAAAGGCTGCGCTCTTCCGGCATCTCCGCAATGCTGACCGCACTCTGCAGCGGCGCAGGGATCACCTCCGCGACGGACTTGCTGAGGCAAAGAAAGCGCATTCCATCCGTGCTGCCGTCCTGCATCAGTGCCGCGGCCACATGGAAGAAATTTTCAGCCGTTTGGCGTGAATAAAGGAGCACCGCGTCGGGCCGTTGATCGATGAGGATCGTTTCCAACGTTTGAGGTGAGGGCTCGATCGGCTCCATCCGGTAACATTCCACAACGACGATCTGCAGACCCATTTCCTGCGCACGCTTCTCGAAGGTCGCTGCTCTTGGCGAGCCGGCGAGATAGACGACAGCGCCGCCTGCCTGTTTCGCGATTGTCTCGGCAAGGTCGGTGCCGCTGCCGCCTGATGCGGTGATGGAGGTAAAGCCGATCTTCCGCGCTTCTTCGGCCGTTGCATCGCCGACCGCAAAGACGGGGCGCGCACGATGGATGGCAAGTTCGGCTGCATGCGATGTAAGCGCCCTGATCGCTTCGGCACTGGTGATCGCTATGCTGCCCTTGGTCGTGGTTAAGCCGCGCAGCGCCGCACTGGCGTCGTGAACCGGTCGCGACAGTGGCAGCAGTATGGGCTCGTGCCCCAACTCGCGAAGACGCTTGGCGGTGCGCTCGCCCGAATGCTGAGGACGGGTCACGAGCACGCGCATCGAAGCGTCAACTCCAGTCGTCGAAGAAGCTGCTGCCGGCGCGTGCGCGGATTTCCTGCCCGGCACGGGTGCCAAGGGCGGCCGCGTCGCGCCTGTGGCCGTCGACGCTGACAGCGTGCTGATTGCGACCGTCAGGCGTGATGATCAGCCCGGAAAAGCGAACCTGGTCGCCTTCGCAAATGGCATAGCCGCCGATTGGCGTGCGGCAGGAGCCATCCAAAGCGGCGAGAAAAGCCCTTTCACAGGAAACCGCGTCGAAGGTCGCGGCATCATTGATGGGTACAAGCAGGTCGTCGACGCGGGCATCGCTAATGCGGCTTTCGATGCAGATCGCCCCCTGTGCCGGTGCGGGCGGAAAGGTATCCGCCGAAAGAATATCGGTTATCACGTCGACCTTGCCGAGACGCTTCAAGCCGGCGAGCGCAAGTAGCGTGGCGTCGACCTGGCCTTCCTGCAACTTTCTCAGTCGCGTATCGACAAGGCCGCGAAAGGTAATGACGTTGATGTCGGGCCGCATTCTGCGGATCAGCGCCTGGCGGCGGAGCGACGAAGAGCCAACGGTTGCGCCATGTGGCAGATCGATCAGCTTCGGCGCCGTGCGCCCGATCACCGCGTCGCGGACATCCTCGCGTGGCAGGTAGGCGGAAAGACAGAGCCCCTCCGGAAGTCGTGTCGGCATGTCCTTGGCGGAATGCACGGCAATGTCGAGATCGCCGCTTGCAAGCTGCTGTTCCAGTTCTTCGGTGAAAAGCCCCTTGCCGCCGATCTCGGCCAGCGAGCGGTCGGTGATGCGATCGCCCTTGGTGCTGAGAACGACGATTTCGAACATCTCTGCGGGAAGCCCATGCGCTGCCATCAGCCTGTCACGCGCTTCGTGAGCCTGGGCGAGCGCCAGCGGGCTACCTCGGGTGCCGATCCGGAAAGGTTTTGTTTGCATCCGCATTGATCCGTTGTTACCGGAGTTCCTCGTAAACGGGTTTAAGACCCATCGCAATCAACGATCAGGTTTCATGGCGCCCTTTCTACGCATCCTCGGCATCGAAACAAGCTGCGACGAAACCGCCGCAGCAGTGGTCGAGCGTGCTATCGACGGGCAGCCGACAGTGCGCTCTGACGTTGTCTTGAGCCAGCTCGAAGAGCATAGCGCTTACGGCGGCGTGGTGCCCGAGATCGCCGCGCGCGCCCATGTCGAGGCCCTCGATACGCTGATCGACGAGGCCTTGAAACGCGCCAATGTGTCACTCTCCGATATCGATGCCATCGCGGCAACCTCGGGGCCTGGGCTGATCGGTGGTCTGCTCGTCGGGCTCATGACCGGCAAAGCGATCGCCAAGGCGTCCGGGAAACCGCTCTATGCGGTCAATCACCTCGAAGGGCATGCATTGACGGCGCGGCTGACGGACGGGCTTGCATTTCCCTATCTGATGCTGCTCGTGTCCGGCGGCCATACGCAGCTTATTCTCGTGCGCGGCGTCGGACAATATGAACGCTGGGGTACGACGATCGACGACGCGCTTGGCGAGGCCTTCGACAAGACGGCGAAGTTGCTGAGTCTGCCGTATCCCGGCGGACCCGCGGTCGAGCGCGCCGCCAAGAGCGGTAACCCCGATCGGTTCAACTTTCCGCGACCGCTAGTTGGAGAGCCAAAGCTCAATTTCTCGTTCTCCGGCCTGAAGACGGCTGTGCGTCAGGCGGCGAGCGAAATCGCGCCGTTGACGGAGCAGGATGTCGCGGATATCTGCGCCTCGTTCCAGAAGGCAATCTCGGGCACGCTGAAGGATCGCATTGGCCGTGGGCTCGAGCGCTTCAAGGCCGAATTCCCAAACGTCGACGGTCGACCGGCTCTTGTGGTTGCCGGTGGGGTTGCGGCCAATCTGGAGGTTCGCAGTACCTTGCAGTCGCTTTGCGACAAGCATGGCTTTCGTTTCGTCGCGCCGCCGCTGCATTTGTGCACGGATAACGCTGTGATGATTGCCTGGGCAGGTCTGGAGCGCATGGCAACGGGCGTCGAGCCGGATGATCTCGATGTGCAGCCGCGCTCGCGCTGGCCGCTGGATTCAAGTGCCGAGACATTGCTTGGCTTCGGCAAGCGTGGAGCGAAAGCATGAGCGAAAAGATTGCTGTCGTCGGCGCTGGCGCCTTTGGAACGGCGCTTGCCGCAGTGATTGCCCTGACGGAGCGCAATGCAGTCACGCTGGTCGGCCGCGATCCTGAGTTGATCGCCGACCTGAAGGCCGAGCACCGGCATGACGCGGCCTTGCCGGGCATTGCCTTGCCGAAGTCGCTCGGCTTTTCCGCCGAACCGGATGCAATTTCTGATGCGGAGATCGTGCTTTTCGCGATGCCGTCGCAGGCACAGGCGGATGCGGCGAGGCAGTACCGACCCTATCTTGCAAGCAATGCCATCGTGGTGACCTGCGCGAAGGGCATCGAGAGGGCGACAGGCAACCTCTTGACCGACATGCTGGAGCGCGAAATTCCGGGTCACCCCGTGGCCGTACTGTCGGGGCCCGGCTTTGCTGCCGACATTGCCAAGGGACTGCCAACGGCGATGGCGATCGCTGCAGCGGATATAGACGTTGCCGAAAGGCTGGCCCACGCCATTTCCGGGCGGACGTTCCGGCTCTATGCCTCGTCTGATCGGATCGGCGTCCAGCTTGGCGGCGCACTGAAGAATGTCCTGGCGATCGCCTGCGGGATCGTGGAGGGCGCAGGGATCGGCGACTCTGCGCGCGCGGCGCTAATTGCCCGCGGGCTTGCCGAGATGTCGCGGTTTGTCGTCGCCAAAGGCGGGCAGGCGGATACTGTGCCTGGCCTCTCCGGCCTTGGTGATCTGGTCTTGACGGCGACCAGCCATCAGTCGCGCAACCTGCGCTTCGGGATCGCGCTCGGTCGCGGCGAGACGGTCGACCCCTCCCATGGCGAACTTGTCGAGGGTGCGTTTGCCGCCGCCGTGGCATCGCGCCTGGCACAGTCTCTTGGTGTCAGCATGCCAATTACCGATGCCGTGTCCGCCATCATCGAAGGCAAGCTCGGCATTGCCGAGGCCATCGATCAGCTCATGACGCGTCCGATAACGACTGAATAGGAGTTCCGATATGCTTTTTGCTCTCCTCTGCAAGGATAAACCCGATCATCTCAACGTTCGCATGGAGGCGAGACCCGCCCACGTGGAGCACCTCAACAAGCTCAATGCCGAGGGTGTGCTGAAGATGGCCGGCCCGTTTCTGGACGCCGAAGGCAAGCCCTGCGGCAGCCTCGTGATCATTCATGCCGATACGATCGAAGCAGCTAAGGCGCTGGCCGACAGCGATCCCTACACCAAGGCCGGTCTTTTTGAGAGCGTCGATATCAAGCCCTTCAACTGGGTCTTCAACAATCCGGAGGCATGAGCGTGGCGCATTGGCTTTACAAATCCGAACCCGCTTCCTGGTCGTGGGAGCAGCAAAAGGCTGCCGGCGAGAAGGGCACCGAATGGACCGGTGTCCGGAACTATCTCGCACGCAACAACATGCGGGCGATGCAGTTGGGGGACAAGGGCTTCTTCTATCACTCCAACGAGGGCCTCGAGATCGTCGGTATCGTCGAGGTCTGCGCACTGTCTCACCCTGACTCGACCGCCAAGGGCGATGACCGCTGGGACTGCGTTGATATTCGCGCCGTCTGCGACATCCCCAAGCCGGTCTCGCTGAAGGACATCAAGGCCAACGAGAAGTTCGCCAAGATGTCGCTCGTCACCTCCATGCGACTTTCGGTCCAGCCGGTCACGGACGAGGAGTATCTGGAGATCTGCCGCTTGGGCGGGCTCGACAATCCGCCGCGTTGAGCGACCATTGAAGACCGATCCCGAAATCTTCATCCGCGCCAATACCGGCGTGATGGCGCCGCCGCATGTGCCGGAGATTCGGCTGCATCTGGCGGCTGAGGCACATGACTTGTGGCTGAAGACGGAAGAGGAACTCGCGGAGATCGGTCTGCCGCCGCCGTTCTGGGCGTTTGCCTGGGCGGGCGGTCAGGGACTGGCGCGGTACATTCTCGACCATCCTGATACTGTTGCCGGCAAGCGCGTTATCGATTTCGCCACGGGCTCCGGCCTTGTCGCGATCGCGGCAAAAATGGCCGGAGCGGCCAAAGTCGTTGCCGCCGACATCGATCCCTGGACCAAAACCGCTGTGCGGCTCAACACCGGACTGAACAAGGTCGAGGTCGATTTCAGCGATGCCGATCTGATCGGCATCCTCGTCGAAGCAGATATTCTGCTCGCCGGCGACGTCTTTTACGACTGCGATTTTGCTGCGGCGATCGTTCCGTGGTTCGAGACGCTCAGTCGCCAGGGCATCACGGTCTTCGTCGGCGATCCGGGCCGCGCCTACCTTCCCAGGGAGCGGCTGGAATTCTGCGCAGCCTATCAAGTCCCGGTTACGCGGGCACTTGAGGACAGCGAGGTGAAGAAAACAACTGTTTGGCGGTTTACGGCCTGATCACACAAACACCTGCCTCGTAGGAGCAAGCGCTGCTCTTTGCCGTCACGCTGATGACCTTGGCCATTGGCGCCAGACCGGTGGTTTGGACTGGCACCGGAAAGCCATAGTTGCTGCCGACCGCGTAAGTTCCGCCGTCGCTGTCGTAGACGTAGGACGATCCCGCATAGGTACCGCCTATGCTTCCGCCGCTCTGTGGCGCAACGACGACGATTACATTGCGTCCACCATAACCGCCGTAACCGCCGCCATAGCCATTGTAGCCGCGATAAGGAAACGAGGCGCGCTTGATCAAAGGCGTGCGACCGTGGCCATAGCCGAACCGGCCGTATCCATCGGCGAAATGTGGGCGCCCATGGTTCAAGCCACGAAACGGCCGGCCGAGGATCATGGGAGTACGATGCCCAATGAAAACCTTGCCACCGTGGCGAGAGAACGAATTGTGGCCGAAATCGCCGGCGGAGGTCGGCATTGCGATCAAAGCGGCAGCGGCAAGGGAAACGAGCACGGAGGCAAGCTTCAGCATCGCGCGGATCTCCAAAATGGAACTGTTAACAAAGCGTTAACCGTAAAATGCGCCAAAAGCAGCTAATTGTCCAGAAGACACCCCGACATGCCGCTTGCGTCGGGAGCCAGGCCGGCCGTCAAGCGCAGTTCGCGCCACCCAGAGACGCAAATCGATTAAATTAAATTGGGGTTGCAATTATACTTGTCGTTAGGGGCTTACGTGATTAAACGTCGCCATTGATGCGACGCACACAAACAAATTTGTCCTTCGTGTGATCGCCTTGAATGCTCCCTGATGTCGGGAGCGCAGAGAAGACGCCGCGAGGTTCTGATGGCGAATGTGACAAATAACCGGCCCCTGTCGCCGCATTTGCAAATTTACAAACCAATCCCCACCATGGTCATGTCGATCGTTCACCGCATTACCGGTGGCGCTCTTTACGTCGGGACGCTGCTGGTCGCCTGGTGGCTGATCGCGGCTGCGACCGGTCAAGCCTACTATGACTGGGTCAACTGGATCCTCGGCAGCATCGTCGGCAAGCTCGTGTTGCTCGGCTATACCTGGGCTCTCTTGCACCATATGGTCGGCGGTTTCCGTCACTTCGTCTGGGATCTCGGTTACGGCTTCGACAAGGAAGTCTCGACCAGGATGGCCCAGGCCTCGATCGTCATATCGCTCTGTCTGACCGTACTGGTCTGGGTGATCGGCTTCCTTATTCGCTTCTGAAGGTTGTTCTCATGGATATGCGCACCCCCCTGGGTAAGGTTCGCGGCCTTGGCTCGGCCAAGGAAGGAACCGATCATTTCTGGCGCCAGCGCGTCACTGCGGTTGCCAATGTGCCCCTTTTTCTCTTCTTCATCATTTTCATGATCGTCCACGCGGGCGAGCCTTATTCCGACGTGGTTCACGCCCTGTCGAACCCGCTTGTCGCAGTCATCATGGGTTTGATGGTCGTGTCCGGCATCATTCACATGCGGCTCGGCATGCAGGTCATCATCGAGGACTACGTTCACGGCGAGTTTGCCAAGATCGGCCTACTGATGCTGAATACCTTCTTTTCGATCCTGATGGCGGGGCTCTGTCTCTTCGCCATTCTGAAAATTGCATTCGTAGGATAACCGTATCATGGCACCGACTTCACCCGCTCAGAATGGGAAGGCCTACAAATACGTCGATCACTCATATGACGTGATCGTCGTCGGCGCCGGCGGCGCCGGTCTTCGCGCCACGCTTGGGATGGCCGAACAGGGTTTCCGCACGGCCTGCATCACCAAGGTATTCCCGACCCGCTCGCACACGGTCGCCGCGCAGGGCGGTATCGCCGCTTCTCTGCGCAACATGACGCCCGACAGCTGGCAATGGCACCTCTATGACACCGTCAAGGGTTCTGACTGGCTCGGCGACGTCGATGCCATGCAGTATCTGACCATGGAAGCGCCGAAGGCGGTCTATGAGCTCGAACACTACGGCGTTCCCTTCTCGCGTAACGAAGAAGGTAAAATCTATCAGCGGCCGTTCGGTGGCCACATGCAGAACTACGGCGAAGGCCCGCCGGTACAGCGCACCTGCGCCGTGGCCGACCGTACCGGCCACGCCATCCTGCACACGCTCTATGGCCAGTCGCTGCGCAACAACGCCGAATTCTTCATCGAGTATTTCGCGCTCGACCTGATCATGTCGGATGACGGCAGCCGCTGCACCGGCGTCGTCGCCTGGTGCCTCGATGACGGCACGATCCATCGCTTCGCCGCCAAGATGGTGGTGCTGGCGACCGGCGGCTACGGCCGCGCCTATTTCTCGGCGACCTCGGCGCACACCTGCACCGGCGACGGCGGCGGCATGGCGGCACGCGCCGGCCTGCCTTTGCAGGACATGGAATTCGTTCAGTTCCACCCGACCGGCATCTACGGTTCGGGCTGTCTGATCACCGAAGGCGCACGCGGCGAGGGCGGTTACCTCGTCAACTCCGAGGGCGAGCGCTTCATGGAACGCTATGCTCCTTCGGCCAAGGACCTTGCCTCGCGCGACGTCGTTTCGCGCTGCATGACGCTCGAGATCCGTGAAGGTCGCGGCGTCGGCAAGAACAAGGACCACATATTCCTGCATCTCGACCACCTCGATCCGGCCGTTCTGCACGAGCGCCTGCCGGGTATTTCCGAGAGCGCCAAGATCTTCGCCGGTGTCGACGTGACGCGCGAGCCGATCCCGGTTCTGCCGACCGTTCACTACAACATGGGCGGTATTCCGACGAATTATTGGGGCGAAGTGCTCAACGCCGACAGTTCCAATCCTGAGCGGATCATTCCGGGCCTGATGGCGGTCGGCGAGGCCGGTTGCGCCTCGGTGCACGGCGCCAATCGCCTCGGTTCCAATTCGCTGATCGACCTCGTGGTCTTCGGCCGCGCTGCCGCGATCCGCGCTGGAGAGGTGATCGACCGTGCAGCACCGGTGCCGCATCTGAATGTCGCCGCCTGTGACAAGATCATGGATCGCTTCGATGGCCTGCGCAATGCCAGCGGCGGTACGCCGACGGCGGTGCTGCGCGAAAAGATGCAGCGCGCCATGCAGGAGGACGCTGCCGTGTTCCGTACGCAGGAATCGCTGGAGTCAGGCTGCAAGCGCATCTCCGCCATCTGGCAGGAAATGCGTGACATCAAGGTCACCGACCGTTCGATGATCTGGAACTCCGACCTTGTCGAAACACTCGAGCTGCAGAACCTGATGGCCAATGCCATCACCACGATCTACGGCGCCGAAGCACGCAAAGAGAGCCGCGGTTCTCACGCCCGCGAAGACTACACGGAAGGCGCATTCGCCGGCCGCGACGACGTCAACTGGCGCAAGCATACGCTCGCCTGGGTCAACGAGGCAGGCGACGTCAAGCTCGACTACCGCCCGGTTCACACCGAGCTCATCGCAGAGGGCATCGATCCCCAGAAGATCGCGCCCAAGGCTCGCGTGTACTAAGAGGAACTGGACATGGTTGAACTCGCTCTTCCCAAGAACTCCCAGATGCGCGAAGGCAAGGTGTGGCCAAAGCCGGCTGGCGCCAAGAATACCCGCGAATTCCGCGTCTACCGTTGGAGCCCCGACGATGGCCAGAACCCGTCGATCGACACCTTCTATATCGATGTCGATAATTGCGGCCCGATGGTGCTCGACGGTCTCCTCTACATCAAGAACAACATCGACCCGACGCTGACGTTGCGTCGCTCCTGTCGCGAGGGCATCTGCGGTTCCTGTGCGATGAACATCGACGGCACCAATACCCTTGCTTGTACGAAGGGCCTGGACGAGATCAAAGGCTCGGTGAAGATCTATCCGCTGCCTCACCTACCTGTCGTTAAGGATCTTGTCCCTGATCTCACCAACTTCTATGCCCAGCATCGCTCGATCGAGCCGTGGCTGAAGACGGTTTCGCCGACGCCTGCCAAGGAATGGAAGCAAAGCCACGAAGATCGCCAGAAGCTCGATGGCCTCTACGAGTGCATCCTCTGCGCCTGCTGCTCGACCTCCTGTCCGAGCTACTGGTGGAACGGCGATCGCTATCTCGGTCCAGCTGTCCTGCTGCAGGCCTATCGCTGGCTGATCGATTCCCGCGACGAGGCGACCGGCGAACGCCTGGACAACCTCGAGGATCCCTTCCGCCTCTATCGCTGCCACACAATCATGAATTGTGCGCAGACCTGCCCGAAGGGTCTTAACCCGGCAAAGGCGATCGCCGAAATCAAGAAGATGATGGTCGAGCGCCGCGTTTGATCAATTCAGCATAGGGCCCGATGCGGCCCTTTTCTCTCTGCGATCACGGAGCGTTGCTTTGTTCGAGATTGCGCCAAATTTGTCTCGGAGTTGCGGCGTTGCTCCCACATCGACACAATTTCTCCTCGCGCTGGCTTGATTCAATACAGCCTTTCAAGATAATTCCGCCGTGATTGCGCGGCAATTTCAGGACAATACTGGAAAAATCGGGAGTATCATGATGCAGTTCAGACATGTGGCGACAGGTCTCGTGGTTATTCTGTCGCTAGCTGGCTGCCAGCGCACCGCTTACAATGATGCGAGCTATTCCGCCCCGGCGCCACTGACGGCGCAGCCGGTTCCGTCGGTTCAGGGTGGGCAGCTTCCTCCGCCTTCCGGCTCTTCGCAGTTCCCTGCTGCTCCGACGACCTCGGCACCTGTCGCTGGCGGTCAGCCGGGCGTGATGGCGGCGAATGCAATGGATGTCACCAAGGAATCGATGGTCGGCAGCTGGCGCGTCAACGGCTCCTGCGACATGTTCCTGACGCTCACCAATCTCGGCAGCGGCTCGCGCGGCGGTACGCGCGGTTGCGTCGGCGAGTTGACGGCGATGGGTTCCTGGGAAGTCTCGGGCAAGCAGGTTCTCCTGAAGGACCGCAGCGGCAACCAGATCGGCAGCGTCTACAAGACAGCCGACAATGCCTTCAGCGGCCAGACCAATACCGGACAGCCGATCAGCCTCAGCCGTTAAAAGATTGGGCGGCGAAGGCCGCCGATCCTCCATAGGCGGACCTTTATGCAACCCATGCCAGACTACAGCCTGAGCGTCAGCGAACAATTGAAGTCGCTGACGGCTTCGGGCGCGCTTCAAATCGATTCAGCCCAGATGCATGTGGCGAAATGCCTGGATCGAGTGCTGTCGGGATTGAAGCAGCGGCGGCCGGCGGCAAAGGGAAGCGCTCTCGGCTGGCTGTTCGCCAACAAGAAGAAGTCGTCGGAGGCGGTCAAGGGCCTATACATTCACGGCAGCGTCGGCCGCGGCAAGACGATGCTGATGGATATGTTCTTCGCGATGGCACCCTGCGCGAAGAAGCGGCGCGCGCATTTCCATGAGTTCATGACCGATGTGCACAATCGCATCGCAGCGCACCGGCTGAAGCTCAAGCAAGGCGAGACCAAGCAGGCCGACCCCATCCCGGTCGTCGCGGCAGCTCTTTATGATGAGGCCGAATTGCTTTGCTTCGACGAGTTCACGGTGACGGATATTGCTGACGCGATGATCCTATCGCGGCTTTTTTCCGAACTCTTCCGGCGCGGGTGCCTGCTGGTCGCGACCTCGAATGTCGAGCCCGATAACCTCTACAAGGACGGCCTCAATCGAAGCCTGTTCCTGCCCTTCGTCGATCTTCTCAAGCAGAACGTCGAAATCGTGACGTTGGACTCTCCGACCGACTACCGGATGGAGAAACTCGATAGCCAACCTGTCTACCTGACGCCAATCGATGACCGGACGGACATGGCGATGGATGCGTCCTGGATGCAGGCGCTTCATGGCCGCAAGGCGCAGCCATTGGAAATTCCCATGAAGGGACGATCGATCCACGTGCCACGTGCCGTCGACCGAATGGCGCGCTTCACCTTCGCCGATCTCTGCGAGAAGCCGTTGGGCCCAGCCGATTTCCTGGCCATTGCCGAACGCTTCGACGCCATCTTCTTGGATCACGTGCCGCTGCTAGGTCCCGAGAAGCGCAACCAGACCAAACGCTTCATTATCCTGATCGATACGCTTTACGATCATGCCGTGCGGCTCTATGTGTCCGCAGCAGCGATGCCTGAAAATTTGTTGACACAAGCGCGTGGTACCGAGGGCTTCGAATTCGATCGTACCGTGTCGCGCCTTTTCGAAATGCGCAGCGCCGAGTATCTCGCATTGCACCACGAACGGCGGGCCGCCGAGTAATGTTTTGGTGACAAATTGTCTTACGTTTACGTAAGAATTTTATGATCTAAACGATTGAAATTCCTCGCTCAAAAATAATCATTTGCCATTTTTTGGCTTTGGGGCTATGCGATTGCGGCATTGGGCGATGCCCCCTCCGCGCGTCGCCTGACGAATTTTGATCGCAAAGGAAACAGCGAAATGGCGCGTAACAAGATCGCACTCATTGGTTCTGGCATGATTGGTGGCACGCTGGCGCATCTCGCCGGCCTGAAGGAACTGGGTGACATCGTTCTCTTCGACATCGCCGATGGTATTCCTCAGGGTAAGGGCCTCGACATTGCTCAGTCCTCGCCGGTCGAAGGCTTTGACGCCAACCTCACCGGCGCCAGCGACTACTCCGCGATCGAAGGCGCCGACGTCTGCATCGTCACCGCCGGCGTCGCCCGCAAGCCGGGCATGAGCCGCGACGATCTGCTCGGCATCAATCTCAAGGTCATGGAACAGGTCGGCGCCGGCATCAAGAAGTATGCCCCGAACGCGTTCGTGATCTGCATCACCAACCCGCTCGACGCCATGGTCTGGGCGCTGCAGAAGTTCTCCGGCCTGCCGGCCAACAAGGTCGTTGGCATGGCCGGCGTTCTCGATAGCTCACGCTTCCGACTGTTCCTCTCGAAGGAATTCAACGTTTCAGTACAGGACGTCACCGCATTCGTTCTCGGTGGCCACGGCGACACGATGGTGCCGCTCGCTCGCTACTCCACCGTTGCCGGCATTCCGCTCACCGACCTCGTTACCATGGGTTGGGTCACCAAGGAGCGCCTGGAAGAGATCATCCAGCGCACCCGTGATGGCGGCGCCGAAATCGTCGGCCTGCTGAAGACCGGCTCTGCCTACTACGCGCCGGCCGCTTCGGCGATCGAGATGGCTGAATCCTACCTCAAGGATAAGAAGCGCGTCCTGCCCTGCGCAGCACAGCTGACCGGCCAGTACGGCGTTAAGGACATGTATGTCGGTGTGCCCACCGTCATCGGTGCCGGTGGCGTCGAGCGCATCATCGAGATCGATCTCAATAAGGCCGAGAAGGAAGCGTTCGACAAGTCCGTCGGTGCTGTCGCCGGCCTGTGCGAAGCCTGCATCAACATCGCGCCTGCGCTGAAGTAATCAGTTGCGCGCCGACGCAATCCAAACAGGAACAGATCCATGAATATTCATGAATACCAGGCCAAGGCTCTCTTGAAGGGCTATGGCGCGCCGGTCGCCAAGGGTGTGCCGATCCTCAAGGTCGAGGAAGCCGAAGCTGCTGCCAAGTCGCTGCCGGGTCCGCTCTATGTCGTCAAGAGCCAGATCCACGCCGGCGGCCGCGGCAAGGGCAAGTTCAAGGAACTCGGCCCCGACGCCAAGGGCGGCGTTCGTCTCGCCAAGTCGATCGATGAAGTCGTCGCTCACGCCAAGGAGATGCTCGGAAACACGCTGGTCACTGCGCAGACGGGCGAAGCCGGCAAGCAGGTCAACCGCCTCTACATCGAAGACGGCGCCGACATTGCTCGCGAACTGTACTGCTCGCTGCTGGTCGATCGCTCGGTTGGCCGCGTTGCCTTCGTGGTTTCGACCGAAGGCGGCATGGACATCGAAGCCGTCGCCCACGACACGCCTGAGAAGATCCACACGATCGCCATCGATCCGGAGGCTGGTGTCACGGCGGCCGACGTTACCGCGATCTCCAAGGCTCTCGAACTGACCGGCGCTGCCGCCGAAGATGCCAAGTCGCTGTTCCCGGCGCTCTACAAGGCGTTCGGCGAAAAGGACATGGCGCTCCTCGAGGTTAACCCGCTGATCGTCATGAAGGACGGCCACCTGCGCGTTCTCGATGCGAAGATGTCGTTCGACGGCAATGCGCTGTTCCGCCATGACGACGTCAAGGCGCTGCGCGACGAGACCGAGGAAGACGCCAAGGAAATCGAGGCCTCGAAGTGGGATCTCGCCTACGTGGCTCTCGACGGCAACATCGGCTGCATGGTCAACGGCGCAGGCCTTGCCATGGCGACGATGGACATCATCAAGCTCTACGGCAAGGAGCCGGCAAACTTCTGTGACGTCGGCGGTGGCGCTGGCAAGGAGAAGGTCGCGGCTGCCTTCAAGATCATCACCGCTGACCCGAAGGTCGAGGGCATCCTCGTCAACATCTTCGGCGGCATCATGCGTTGCGACGTCATCGCCGAAGGCGTTGTCGCAGCTGTGCAGGAAGTCGGTCTGAAGGTTCCGCTCGTCGTTCGCCTCGAAGGTACCAACGTCGAACTCGGCAAGAAAATCCTCAACGAGTCGGGTCTGGCGATTACGGCTGCCGACGATCTCGACGACGCGGCGAAGAAGATCGTCGCGGCGATCAAGGCCTAATCCGGAAGGACCGAAAGAATGTCTATTCTCGTCAACAGAGACACCAAGGTTCTCGTTCAGGGCCTGACCGGCAAGACCGGCACCTTCCACACCGAACAGGCGCTTGCCTATTACGGCACCAAGATGGTCGGCGGTATTCACCCGAAGAAGGGTGGCGAAACCTGGTCGTCGGGCGTCGACGGCACGGTGCTGCCGATCTTTGCAAGCGTTGCCGAAGCCAAGGAACGGACGGGCGCCGATGCGACTGTGATCTACGTTCCGCCGGCAGGCGCCGCCGATGCGATCATCGAGGCGATCGAGGCCGAAGTTCCGTTCATCACCTGCATCACCGAAGGCATCCCGGTCATGGACATGGTGCGCGTCAAGGCCAAGCTCGACAAGTCGAAGTCGCGCTTGCTCGGGCCGAACTGCCCGGGCATCCTGACGCCGGAAGAATGCAAGATCGGCATCATGCCGGGCTCGATCTTCCGCAAGGGTTCGGTTGGTATTGTCTCGCGCTCCGGCACGCTGACCTACGAAGCCGTGTTCCAGACCTCCAATGAAGGCCTCGGACAGACGACGGCTGTCGGCATCGGCGGCGACCCGGTCAAGGGCACCGAGTTCATCGACGTGCTGGAAATGTTCCTGGCCGACGAAGCCACGACGTCGATCATCATGATCGGCGAAATCGGCGGCTCGGCTGAAGAAGACGCAGCCCAGTTCCTGATCGACGAAGCCAAGAAGGGCCGCAAGAAGCCGATGGCAGGCTTCATCGCCGGCCGTACCGCTCCGAAGGGCCGCACCATGGGCCACGCCGGCGCTGTCGTCTCCGGCGGCAAGGGTGACGCGGAATCGAAGATCGCGGCCATGGAATCGGCTGGCATCCGCGTTTCGCCGTCGCCAGCTCGCCTCGGCAAGACGCTGGTTGAAGTCCTCAAGGGCTGATCCGATCTATATCCCGGGCAGGCTTAGCGTCTGCCCGGGCCTCGACTTCGAATGAATGAGCCGCGGACAGGCGGCTAACGACAGATGCGGCAAGCCGGTCGAGTATCCGGCGGAATCACAAGTCAGGAGGCGGACGAAAGCGTCCGCGTGTAACCATGGCACGGCAAGAAGCCAACGAGCAGTTTCAGATCACCTCGTTCCTGGATGGCGCCAATGCTGCGTATATCGAGCAGCTCTATGCGCGCTATGAAGAAGACCCGAGCTCGGTCAACGAGGAATGGCAGTCCTTTTTCAAGGCACTGGAAGACAATCCGGAAGATGTGAAGAAGGCGGCCAAGGGTGCGTCCTGGCGCAAGACGAACTGGCCCCTGCAGCCGAAGAGCGACCTTGTTTCTGCGCTCGATGGCGATTGGGGCACAGTCGAAAAGATCATCGAAACCAAGGTCAAGGGCAAGGCGGAAGCCGCCGGCAAGCCAACCGATGGTGCCGACATCCTGCAGGCAACGCGCGATTCCGTCCGCGCCATCATGATGATCCGCGCCTATCGCATGCGCGGCCACCTGCATGCCAAGCTCGATCCGCTGGGGATTGCGGCACCGGTCGAAGACTATAAGGAACTGTCGCCCGAAGCTTACGGCTTCACCCCGGCTGACTATTCCCGCAAGATCTTCATCGACAACGTTCTCGGCCTCGAATACGCCACCCTTCCCGAGATGATCGAGATCCTCGAGCGCACCTACTGCTCGACCCTCGGCGTCGAATTCATGCACATCTCCAACCCGGAAGAAAAAGCCTGGATCCAGGAGCGCATCGAAGGTCCGGACAAGGGCGTCGCTTTCACCGCAGAAGGCAAGAAGGCGATCCTGTCCAAGATCATCGAAGCCGAAGGCTACGAGCAGTTCCTCGACGTGAAGTTCAAGGGCACCAAGCGTTTTGGTCTCGATGGCGGAGAATCACTCGTCCCGGCGCTCGAGCAGATCCTGAAGCGCGGCGGCCATCTCGGCCTTCGCGAGGCCGTGTTCGGCATGGCCCACCGCGGTCGCCTTAACGTGCTCTCCCAGGTCATGGGCAAGCCGCACCGCGCCATTTTCCACGAGTTCAAAGGCGGCTCCTACGCGCCTGACGAAGTCGAAGGCTCGGGCGACGTCAAGTACCACCTCGGCGCGTCCTCTGACCGGGAGTTTGATGGCAACAAGATCCACGTCTCGCTGACGGCCAACCCGTCGCACCTTGAAATCGTTGACCCTGTAGTCATGGGCAAGGCTCGCGCCAAGCAGGATATGGGCGCCACTGTCTGGGACGGGGATACCATTCCGCTGTCGGAGCGCGCCAAGGTTCTGCCGCTCTTAATCCACGGCGACGCGGCCTTTGCCGGCCAGGGCGTCATTGCCGAAATCCTCGGCCTGTCCGGCCTGCGTGGTCACCGCGTTGCCGGCACGATGCACGTCATCATCAACAACCAGATCGGCTTCACCACCAATCCGGCCTTCTCACGTTCGTCGCCCTATCCGTCGGACGTCGCCAAGATGATCGAGGCGCCGATCTTCCACGTGAACGGTGACGATCCGGAGGCGGTCGTCTATGCTGCCAAGATCGCCATGGAATTTCGTATGAAGTTCCACAAGCCCGTCGTCATCGACATGTTCTGCTACCGCCGCTACGGCCACAACGAAGGCGATGAGCCGTCCTTCACGCAGCCGAAGATGTACAAGGTCATCCGCGCTCACAAGACGGTCCTGCAGATCTATGCGGATCGGCTTGTCGCCGAAGGTCTTCTGACCGACGGCGAAGTCGAGAAGATGAAGGCTGACTGGCGCGCGCATCTCGAGCAGGAATTCGACGCCGGCCAGAGCTACAAGCCGAACAAGGCCGACTGGCTGGACGGCGAGTGGTCGGGGCTGCGTACTGCCGACAATGCGGACGAACAGCGCCGCGGCAAGACCGCCGTGCCGATGAAGACGCTCAAGGACATCGGCCGCAAGCTTTCGGAGATTCCGGAAGGCTTCCGGGCGCATCGAACGATCCAGCGCTTCATGGAAAACCGCGCCAACATGATCCAGACGGGCGAGAACCTCGACTGGGCGATGGCGGAAGCACTTGCTTTCGGTTCGCTTGTTGTCGAAGGCCACAAGATCCGCCTCTCCGGCCAGGATTGCGAACGCGGCACCTTCTCGCAGCGTCATTCGGTTCTCTACGATCAGGAAACCGAAGAGCGCTACATTCCGCTGGCCAATCTGTCGCCCAACCAGGCTCGCTATGAAGTCATCAACTCGATGCTTTCGGAAGAAGCGGTCCTCGGCTTCGAGTATGGTTACTCGCTGGCTCGCCCGAATGCGCTGACGCTCTGGGAAGCCCAGTTCGGCGATTTCGCCAACGGTGCGCAGGTCGTGTTCGACCAGTTCGTCTCGTCCGGCGAACGCAAGTGGCTGCGCATGTCCGGTCTCGTCTGCCTGCTGCCGCATGGCTACGAAGGTCAGGGTCCGGAGCACTCCTCGGCCCGCCTCGAACGCTTCCTGCAGCTCTGCGCTGAGGACAACATGCAGGTCGCCAACGTTACGACGCCGGCGAACTACTTCCACATCCTGCGCCGACAGTTGAAGCGCGACTTCCGCAAGCCGCTCGTCCTGATGACACCGAAGTCGCTTCTGCGTCACAAGCGGGCTGTGTCGACGCTCGCGGAACTGGCCGGAGAGTCCTCCTTCCATCGCCTGCTCTGGGACGATGCCGAGGTGATCAAGGACGGCCCGATCAAGCTGCAGAAGGATGCGAAGATCCGTCGTGTCGTCATGTGCACCGGCAAGGTCTATTACGACCTTCTGGAAGAGCGCGAAAAGCGCGGCATCGACGACATCTATCTGCTGCGCGTCGAACAGCTTTATCCGTTCCCGGCAAAGGCGCTCATCAACGAGCTTTCCCGCTTCCGGAACGCTGAGATGGTCTGGTGCCAGGAAGAGCCGAAGAACATGGGCGCATGGTCGTTCATCGACCCGTATCTGGAGTGGGTGCTCGCCCACATCGATGCGAAGTACCAGCGCGTCCGCTACACCGGCCGTCCGGCCGCCGCGTCGCCGGCAACGGGTCTGATGTCCAAGCATCTGTCGCAGCTCGCCGCATTCCTCGAGGATGCGTTGGGCGGCTAAGGGATCGGGGCAATGGCATATTTCTTCCTCAGACTTGTGCCGCCTCGCCCTCGTTTCCCGCATGACGCGACCGGGGAGGAAATGGCCGCGATGAAACGCCATGCCGCCTACTGGCACCAGAACGCAGAAGAGGGATCGGCGATCGCCGTCGGTCCCGTCTTCGAGGGTGAAGGGGGCTGGGGCATGGCAGTGGTCTCGGTGGAGGATCAGCAGGCAGCGCAGGCAATGGCCGACGCCGATCCGATCATCCAGTCCGGTTACGGGTTTCGCTTCGACATATTGCCAATGCCCTCGATCATTCTCCGGCCATTCGCTGCCGGAAACGAATAAACGAACACAAGCAAATCAGGATTTGAACAATGGCCACAGAAATCCGCGTTCCAACTCTCGGTGAATCCGTCAGCGAGGCAACCGTCGGCACCTGGTTCAAGAAGGTTGGCGACGCCATCAAGGCCGACGAGCCGATTCTCGAGCTTGAAACCGACAAGGTGACCATCGAAGTACCGGCTCCGGCTTCGGGCACGCTGTCCGAAATCGTTGCCCAGGCTGGCGAAACCGTCGGTCTCGGCGCACTGCTCGGCCAGATCGCCGCGGGCGCCGGCGCTGCCGCCGCCCAGGCTCCTGCTCCCGCCGCAACTCCGGCAAAGGTAGCCGAACCGGCTGTTGCAGCCGCCGCTGCTCCGGCAGCAGCTGCTTCTGCGATGCCGCCGGCCCCGGCTGCCGCCAAGATGCTCGCCGAGAACAACCTGTCGGCAGATCAGATCGATGGATCAGGCAAGCGCGGGCAGGTTCTGAAGGGTGATGTGATCGCCGCTGTTGCCAAGGGCATCTCCGCTCCGGCAGCCGCTGCAGCACCTGCCGTTCCGGCTGCCGCTCGTGGCCCGTCGACGGTCGAGGATGCGGCTCGCGAAGAGCGCGTGAAGATGACGCGCCTGCGCCAGACGATCGCCAAGCGCCTGAAGGACGCGCAGAACACCGCCGCCATGCTCACCACCTACAACGAGGTGGACATGAAGGCGGTCATGGACCTGCGCGCCAAGTACAAGGACGTCTTCGAAAAGAAGCACGGCGTGAAGCTCGGCTTCATGGGCTTCTTCACCAAGGCCATCACGCACGCGCTGAAGGAGCTGCCGGCCGTCAACGCCGAGATTGACGGCACCGACATCATCTACAAGAACTTCTGCCACATCGGCATGGCCGTCGGCACCGATAAGGGCCTCGTCGTCCCAGTCATCCGCGACGCCGACCAGATGTCGATCGCTGAGGTCGAAAAGGAACTGGCGCGTCTGGCAAAGGCTGCCCGCGACGGCTCGCTGTCGATGGCCGACATGCAGGGCGGCACCTTCACGATCACCAATGGCGGCGTCTACGGCTCGCTGATGTCCTCGCCGATCCTGAACGCGCCGCAGTCCGGTATCCTCGGCATGCACAAGATTCAGGACCGTCCGGTTGTCGTCGGCGGCCAGATCGTCATCCGTCCGATGATGTATCTCGCGCTCTCCTACGATCACCGCATCGTCGACGGCAAGGAAGCCGTGACCTTCCTCGTTCGAGTCAAGGAAAGCCTGGAAGATCCGGAGCGTCTGGTTCTCGATCTCTAAGCATTCGACTGGGCCGCGTGAGCGGCCCTTTCCACCTCAGCGGGGCGCGTAATGTCGCTGGCAATCTCCACAAGGCGTATGATCATGAAGCCTCCCCTTGCTAAAGGCGGGGTGGGAGCCTTGTTCGCGCTTTTGCTGCTGTCACCCGTGATGGCTGTGGCTGCTCCTGGCTGCCGGCAGGCGAGTGCGGTCTATGCCGACCGGGATGGCGCCTACGAGCTTCGCTTTACGCCAATAAATTCGGACGCGGCGGCTGCCAGCAATCGGTTCACGCTCAAGGTCCTCAAGACGTCGATCGAGCTGGACGGCTATGTCATGCCATTCAACGATCCGGAACGCGCCGTCGGTATCCTGATGTTCAAATGCCCCGGCGGTGACGTGACCGGCGCGGATCTGGACGCCTGTACGATCTGGCGGGGCGCGGTCTATAGCGTAAACGCCAAGGGCGAGATCGATAATTTGCAGCCCGAAGCCGCAGCCGCCGCTGAGAACGTCTTTCTGCCGGGTGTCGGCCCGGCGATCCGCCAATCGCAGATATGGGGCAACGGCAAGGCGACGGTTGCGCCGTGGGATGTCCTGGCATTCAAGGAGTGCGCGAAATGACAGAACGACCGGTTCTTCTCGTTACCGGTGGCAGCCGAGGCATCGGTGCGGCCGTCAGCCGCCTCGCTGCCCGCCAGGGCTGGAACGTCGCCGTCAACTACGCCGCGAACCGCGCTGCCGCCGACGCTATCGTCTCTGATGTCAAGGCAGAGGGTGGCGATGCCATCGCGATCAAGGGCGATGTCGGCAGCGCGCAGGATATCGTTTCGATGTTCCAGACTGTCGACAAGCACTTCGGGCGGCTGGATGGACTGGTCAACAATGCCGGCATCGTCGATGCCCAGCAGCGCGTCGACGAGATGAGCGTCGAGCGACTTGAACGGATGATGCGCGTCAACGTGACCGGCTCGATCCTCTGCGCTGCCGAAGCCGTCCGCCGCATGTCGTCGAGGCATGGCGGCAAGGGCGGGGCGATCGTCAACATCTCGTCGATGGCAGCAGTTCTGGGCTCGGCCTCGCAGTATGTCGACTACGCCGCATCGAAGGCCGCGATCGATACCTTCACCATCGGCCTGTCGCGAGAAGTGGCAAACGAGGGCGTGCGCGTGAACGCCATCCGCCCCGGCGTCATCGATACCGACATTCATGCATCCGGCGGCCTGCCGAACCGCGCACGAGATCTCGCGCCGAGCATTCCGATGCAGAGGCCCGGTACGGCAGAGGAGATCGCCGATGCGGCCCTCTACCTTCTCTCGCCGACGGCTTCCTATATAACGGGCGCCATACTCAACGTCAGCGGCGGCCGTTAGGACGCGGAGACCATATCGCCATGCAATACTTCTTCGAATTTCTCGGCCTCATGGCCGTCTTTTCGATCTTCATCGTCGTACCGGGCGCCGACTTTGCGGTCATCCTGCGCCAGAGCATCGTGCACGGCCGCGGTGCCGCCATGATGACCGGCCTCGGCATGGGTTTTTCGCTGCTCTTTCACATCAGCTACACGATACTCGGCCTCGGCCTGATCGTCTCCAAATCGCTGATGCTGTTTGCCATGATCAAGTGGGCGGGCGTCGCCTATCTCGTCTACCTCGGCATCAAATCCTTCCGCGAGCCGGGCTTCAAGGTCAATCAGATCGAGGTGACGGAGGAAGACCGCAGGCCGATCTCGGCGCTCAAGTGTCTCGGCATGGGTTTCATCACCAACGCGCTCAATCCGAAGCCAGTCCTGTTTTTCCTGTCGCTGTTCTCGACGCTGGTGCATCACGATACCCCGGCACTGATCCAGTTCAGCTATGGCATCGGCATGGCCACCGCGCTCGTCGCCTGGTTCGCCGGCGTCTCCACCTTCTTCACCGTTAAACCCATTCGCGACCGCTTCATCGCAAGCGGCAAATGGTTCAACCGCATCACCGGCGCCGCTCTGGTCGGCTTCGGTTTCCGCCTCGCGCTCGCCCGCGCGGCTGACTAAGCAAATAACGAAAGGGAAAAGAAACAATGTCCTACGATGTGATCGTTATCGGAACCGGCCCCGGCGGCTATGTTGCTGCCATCAAGGCAGCCCAGCTCGGCCTCAAGGTCGCCGTCGTCGAAAAGCGGGCAACCTTCGGCGGCACCTGCCTGAACGTTGGCTGCATCCCGTCCAAGGCGCTGCTGCATGCCTCCGAAATGTTCCATCAGGCCGGCCACGGCATGGATGCGCTCGGCATCGAGGTCGCCGCTCCAAAGCTGAACCTTGAAAAGATGCTGGCGCACAAGGATGCGACTGTGAAGGCCAATGTCGACGGCGTTGCCTTCCTCTTCAAGAAGAACAAGATCGATGCTTTCCAGGGCACCGGCAAGATCGTTTCGGCGGGCAAGGTTTCCGTGACCGCCGAAGACGGCAAGGTGCAGGAAATCGAAGGCAAGAACATCGTCATCGCCACCGGTTCCGACGTCGCCGGCATTCCCGGCGTCAAGGTCGATATCGACGAGAAGGTGATCATTTCCTCGACAGGCGCAATTGCGCTTGAGAAGGTGCCGGAAACGATGATCGTCGTCGGCGGTGGCGTCATCGGCCTTGAGCTCGGGTCGGTCTGGTCGCGCCTCGGCGCCAAGGTCACGGTTGTCGAATATCTCGACACGATTCTCGGCGGCATGGATGGCGAAGTCTCCAAGCAATTCCAGCGGATGCTCGCCAAGCAGGGCGTCGCCATCAACCTCAGCTCCAAGGTGACGGGCGTTGAGAAGGGTGGCAAGGGTGCCAAGGTGACCTTCGAGCCGGTCAAGGGCGGTGATGCACAGACACTCGAAGCCGAGGTCGTTCTGATTGCGACCGGCCGCACGCCCTACACGGCCGGCCTTGGCCTTGAAGAAGCCGGCGTCAAGCTCGATAACCGTGGCCGCGTCGAAATCGACGGTCACTTCCGGACCAACGTTGCCGGCATCTACGCGATCGGCGACGTGGTGAAGGGTCCGATGCTGGCTCACAAGGCGGAAGACGAAGGCGTCGCACTCGCCGAAATTCTCGCCGGCCAGCATGGCCATGTGAACTATGACGTCATCCCAAGTGTCGTCTACACTCAGCCTGAGGTCGCTTCCGTCGGCAAGACCGAGGAAGAGCTGAAGGCCGCTGGTATCGCCTATAAGGTCGGCAAGTTCCCGTTCACGGCAAACGGCCGCGCCCGCGCAATGCTTGCCACCGATGGTTTCGTGAAGATCCTGTCCGACAAGGAAACCGATCGCGTTCTCGGCGGCCACATCGTCGGCTTCGGCGCCGGCGAGATGATCCACGAGATCGCCGTTCTGATGGAGTTCGGTGGTTCCGCGGAAGATCTCGGCCGTACCTGCCACGCACACCCGACCATGTCGGAAGCGGTCAAGGAAGCGGCTCTCGCCGCCTTCTTCAAGCCGATCCATATGTAATATTAAATTTCGGCAATGTGCGAACGGCTGCTTGTCTCCCGACAGGTGGCCGTTTTACTTTTGAATGGTTCTAAAGTCGTTCGAAAGGAGAGCCGATGCAATCCGCACCCGTCGATGCTTACAGCTTGCCGCAACGCCTGCTTCACTGGGGTATGGCACTGCTCATCTTCTTCAACCTCCTATTTCCTGACGGCATGAACGAATGGCATCGCGCCATGCGTCGCACCGGCATTGCCACTGCCGACCAGGTCGCGGCGGCCAACATTCACGCCTATGTCGGTATTGCCATTCTGGCGCTCGCGATTATCCGGGTTTGCCTGCGTTTTTCCCAGGGTGCACCGATCGAAATCGCGGGCGAGCCTGCAATATTTCGCCTCGCGGCCAAGGTCGTGCACTTCGGCCTTTATGCCTTCATCTTCGTGATGCCGCTAACTGGAATTGCCGCCTATTATTTTGGGATGGATGCCGTCGGATCGCTTCACGCCGATGTGCTGAAGGTCGTCCTCTGGGTGTTTGTCGCGGCGCATGTCGCGGGCGCGCTCGTTCACCAGTTCTATTGGAAGACCAATGTTCTCAAGCGTATGACCGTCGGGCGCTAGTTAACGGCGGTGACGGTGAAGCCTTGATTGCGCAACAGTTCGATCACGCCGCCGTCGCCTGGTAGGTGCAGGGCGCCGACGGCCATGAAGACGTTGCCCTTGGCGAGGATCGGCGCGGCGCGCTCGGCCATCACCTTGTTGCGATCAAGGATGATGCGCTGCTCGAAGGCGGCGTAGTCGCTATCTTCGTCCTCGCCGTCGGGTGACACGGTCTTCAGCATGGGGATCGTCATGCCGATATCACCGGAAAGATAGAGATCGGTCATGGTCTCGACGACATCGTTCATCTTAGAACCGAGAGCCAGCGTTTCGATCAGCGATTTCAGGTGGAACTCGGTGGGCAGCTCAGCCATTGCCTGCAGTTGTTCGGCCAGCGTTTCGAGGCCCTTGACCTGCTTGCCCGCAGCGGCGGCATCCGCCGCGATTTTCTGGTCGAGGAATTGAACGCCTTTCGCCTTGCGAGCCATTTCGCAGCCGGGAAGGGCAACCACGCTCGAGATCATCCAAGGGCGCATGCGAGAAACCGCCGCAAGCGGGATGCCGCGCAGCTTCAGACCGGCTTCCAGCCGCGTATAGTCGTCGCGGGAAAGAAGCTTCTCGATGGTCGTGCCGTCGGTGAACATCGTCAGTTCCGGCCGTATCAGCAGCGCAGCCGCCGCCTTCTTTTCGTCGAGGATCTCGTCGGATTCAATGATGATGGTATCGGCAGCATCATGGGCAGTCTGCGCGCGCGGCGGCAAGTTCAGCACGCGGGGATCGGTCACATGCATACTGCCAAGCAGCCAGGACGGCGCTATCCCCGCCTTCTCGATTCTCCAGAAAATGCCCTTGCCGTTCGGCACGGCATCGGCCTCCTTCACGACTTCGGCGTATCGGGCGGGATCACTCTGTTTGAGATCGGTCAGGATGTTGTGGCCGGTACAGGCATCGTCGCTCGCGGCAGCCACCGGCGACACCGAAAACAGCACGGCGATCAGGGTTGCCGCAAGCAGCATGTGAAACGCGGCAATCAGCCAGAGAAGGATATTGCCCGGCAATGCAATGAGCAGGCTGCGACGGCCGATGGAGATCGTCATGGTGGTGTTCCGGTCACTATGATCGCCAAGCCTACGCCCAGCGTGCGGATATTCCTTTAAGAGAAGCCGTTAACAAAAGATTACGCCCGAGGATGGGCACGGTCGTAAACTTCAAGCAATCGTGAGGAATCCACACCTGTATAGACCTGGGTGGTGGAAAGGCTGGCGTGGCCGAGCAATTCCTGGATGGTTCTGAGGTCACCGCCGCCGGCCAACAGGTGGGTCGCAAAGGAATGGCGCAGCGCATGCGGTGTCGCCGTTTCGGGAAGGCCGAAGGCGCTGCGCATCTTCTGCATGGTGCGCTGAATGATCGCAGCCTGCAGCTTGCCGCCGCGCGCGCCACGGAAAAGGGGCTCGTTGCCTTCGAGGTGATAGGGGCAGAGCGCCCGGTATTTCTCGACGGCGTCGAAGACCAGGGTCAGCAGCGGCACAAGGCGGGTCTTGTTGCCCTTGCCGGTGATGCGCAGCGTGGCAGCACCGCGGTTGAAATCGCCGGGCGTCAGATCGAGGGCTTCAGAGATGCGCAGTCCGCAGCCATAGAGCAGAGCAAAGACGGCGGCGTCGCGGGCGGCGATCCAGGGCTCCTCGTGCAACTGCGCCTCGTCGCTGACGACGTTGATGGCTTGCCGGTCGGATAACGGCTTCGGCAGCGATTTGGGTTGTTTCGGCGAGCGGATTGCGCCAACGCCGGCGGCATTTACCAGCCCCTTCCTTTCCAGGTAACGCAGCAGTGAACGCAGCCCGGCCAGATTGCGGCCAAGCGAACGGGCACCGGAGCCTTCCTTGCGCCGTGCGGCCAGGAACGCACGGAAGTCGGCAGGCCTGAGTGCGTGGATATCTTTCAGCGTTGCGGGCCCGCCGAGGTGCCCAGTCAGAAAGGTCAGGAACTGACGCGTATCACGCTCGTAGGCATCGAGCGTGTGCTCTGAAAGGCGTCGTTCGCGCGCGAGGCTATCGAGCCAAGCCGAGCGCTCGGCCATCAGGCGTGGGTCGGCGATGATCAGGAGTTCGTTCACGTATTCGGCCTTGAATTTGCCAATCCTGCCGCCAATTCTGAGGGAGCGATAGTTATGGAATTCCTAATGCCGGCCAAGTGCTTGTCATGCTCCCATCATATCATTCCACGTAACCGGTTTCCCAACGACGCAGGATCTTGAATGCCACGGCGCCAACCCACGACCGCTTTTGGACAATTCGCGGAAGCGATCGCACTCGTCTCCCATGGCAAGCCGGGTCACATCGTCGACACGTTGATCGCCGAACGCGGGCAGCGGATCGTGAAGCATCCGCTTTGGCCGATCATGCGGCCGTTTCTCTATACGCTGCTCCGCTACAACCGGGCGGTCAGCTTTGCCAACGATGTTGCGAACATGCCGGGTTTGCAGTGCTTCGAGTATATGAGCAACCTGCTGAACCTCGACATCAATGTCAGGCATGGCGACCGCATTCCCGAGACCGGCGGCTTCATTCTCGTCAGCAATCATCCGACCGGCATTGCCGATGGTGTCGCCGTCTTCGACCTCCTGAAGCATAAGCGACCGGATGTGATGGTGTTTGCGAACCGTGACGCCGTGCGCGTCAATCCGCGTTTTGCCGAGGTCATTATCCCCGTCGAGTGGCGCGAGGAGTACAAAAGCAAGCTCAAGACCCGCGAAACGCTGCAGATCACCAACCGTGCGGTCAGGGAAGGCAAGGCAACAGTGCTCTTTCCCTCTGGCCGCATCGCCTACTGGGCGAACGGACGGCTGAATGAACGCCCGTGGAAAACCTCGGCGGTCGGCCTTGCCCGCAAGTACAATCTGCCGATCCTTCCCGTTCATATGACGGCTCGGAACTCCGGCCTGTTCTACTGGCTTGCGAAATGGTCGACCGAGCTCCGGGACATGACCGTCTTCCACGAGCTCCTCAACAAGCGCGGCGATCGCTTCGACTTCGTGGTCGGCAACCCGATCCCCGTGGAACACCTCGACGGCGACATCAACGAGGTAACCAAGGCGCTGGAAGACCACACCGTCCACGCGCTTGCCGCGGATGGCGGAGCACAATTCCTGCCGCTGGTCCCGCCCGCGGAACGGGAACTGGCCAGCGCCCATTCAATTCGCTGATTGGATAGGCTAAAGCGAGGCATGCTGCTCCGCTCGATGTTTGCACAGAATTACCGGTCCCTGCGATCGATCCGTATGGATCTTTCCGGGATTAACCTCTTCATCGGCGAGAACGGCGTCGGAAAATCCAACCTCTACCGCGCTCTCCAGCTCATCCAAGCGGCAACGCGAGGGCGCCTGGCGCATGAGATCGCCGCCGAGGGCGGGATGTTTTCGGCGCTGTGGTCGGGCCCGCGCCGGGATGCCGACGGACCCTTCCGGATTCGCCTGGAAGCCGAACTTGTCGACGAGGAACGAGCGATTACCTTCCGTTATCGCGTCGAGGCCGGGTTGCGGCCGCCGGCGGCTGCGGCGGGATTTCCCTTTGAGCCTCAGATCAAGGCTGAAGAGTTGTCGATCGAGACGGGAACGCGGCCGGTGACGATGATGAAGCGTGCCGGCCCGGCCATTTCGGTTCGTGGACCGAATGGGCGGATGCAGGATTATCCGGAGCAGGCGCTGACATCGGAAACCGCGATCGCGCTGCTCGGTGATGCCGGCCAGTATCCCGAGATCGGAACGTTCCGCCGTGCAATCGACGGCTGGCGTTTCTTTCACGGCTTCCGGACTGATCGCCTGTCACCACTGCGCTCCCCTTGTCTTGCTGTCACCGCGCCGCTGCTCGATGAGGATGGCAGCAACATTGCTGCCGTCTTCGCGACGCTGGCGCATACGCGGGAGGATACGGTCGATCTCGATCGTGCCGTGGCCGCGGCCCTTGGCGGTGCGCGGCTCGTTATGCCGCTGCCCGAGGAGACGGCGTCTTTCGGCCTTTCCTTTTCCGAGTTTCCAAATCGGGTGTTCAAGCCGCGCGAGCTGTCGGACGGACAGATCCGCTTTCTGGGACTTGCGGCCGCACTGATGTCCTATCGGCTGCCGCCGCTGATTGCGCTCAACGAACCAGAGGCAAGCCTCCATCCCGACATGCTGCCCCCTCTGGCGGACATGATCGCGGAGGCCGCCAGCAGCAGCCAGATCTGGATCGTTACGCATTCCGAAGCGCTGGCGGCCGCCGTGCGCGAAAAATGCGGTGCCCGTGCTCGCCACGTGGTGCGGCAGGACGGCGCAACGTGGATCGAGGGCATGCGGCTAACGGGCGTTATCGATGACGACGAGTAAACCGGTGGCACCAGTCTTACAGGTTTTCTTTTCGTGTCGATCCGGGCATGGTCACGCCCGATGAGCACAGATTCGTCAGATCTCTTTGGAGCGTTGTTTGAGGCGCCGCCGGCAAACCGTACGGTTCCGGTGCTCGTTCCCATGCCCGCGCCGAAGCCATATTCATATGCAGTGCCGGAAGGGATGGCGGTCGAGCCCGGCTCGGTCGTGCAGGTGCCGCTCGGTCCGAGGCAGGTGATCGGCGTCGTCTGGGACGGTGGCGAGGACGGTGTCGACCCGAAGAAGCTCAGGCCGATCAGTCATGTCTTCGATTGCCCGCCGCTGACCAAGGAGATGCGCGATTTCATCGACTGGGTGGCGAGTTACACACTTTCTCCACCTGGGCTCGTGGCGCGGATGGCGCTGCGTGCACCCAACGCCTTCGAGCCCGAGCCGATGGTGGAGGGATTGCGCTTCGCCGGCGGCGCGCCGGAACGGATGACGCCGGCGCGCGCCCGGGTGCTGGATATTGCCGGGGATGGCTTGTCCTGGACGCGAAGCGGGCTGGCCCACGCCGCCGGTGTGTCGACCAGCGTCGTTGATGGTTTGATCAGTCAGGGCATTTTCGAGACGGTGTTCCTGCCGCCCCCGCCAGTGGTCGCCAGACCGGATCCGGATTTTGTGGCCGCGCGGCTCGAAGGTCCCCAGAAGGAAGCGGCGAACGAGATCCTCTCCGAAGTTCGAAAGGGCGAGTTCGCAGTCTCGCTGATCGACGGAGTTACCGGTTCGGGCAAGACCGAAGTCTATTTCGAAGCGATCGCGGAAACGCTGAAGCGCGGCAAGCAGGTGTTGATTCTCCTTCCGGAGATTGCCTTGACGGCCAGCTTTCTGGAGCGGTTCCAGGATCGCTTCGGCGCCAAGCCGGCGGAATGGCATTCCGATCTGGCGCCACGCATGCGCGAAAAGGTCTGGCGTCAGGCAGTCACGGGCGAGGTTCGCGTCGTCGCCGGCGCGCGCTCGGCGCTGTTCCTGCCTTTCGAGGACCTTGGGCTGATCATCGTCGATGAAGAACACGATCCCGCTTACAAGCAGGAAGATCGTGTCTATTACAATGCGCGCGACATGGCGGTCGTGCGCGCCCGCATTGGCGATTTCCCGGTGGTTCTGGTTTCGGCCACGCCGTCGGTCGAGAGCCAGGTCAATGGGCAGAGCGGGCGTTACAGCACCATTCACATGCCGACCCGCTTCGGTGACGCGGCGCTGCCGGATCTGCATCTCATCGACATGCGCCGTCATGCGCCCGAGCGCGGCGGCTTCCTCTCGCCAGTGCTGATTCGAGCGATCGGCAAGACGGTTGAGAAGCAGCAACAGGCGCTTCTTTTCCTGAACCGGCGGGGCTACGCGCCGCTGACGCTTTGCCGCGTTTGTGGTCACCGCTTCCAATGCCCGCAATGCTCCAGCTGGCTCGTCGAGCATCGATTCAAGAGGCAGCTGCAATGCCATCAGTGCGGTCATGCCGAGCGGACGCCGGAAGCCTGTCCCGAATGTGGCACACTTGATCACCTCGTTGCCTGCGGGCCGGGCGTCGAGCGTATCGCCGAAGAGGTGGAACGTCATTTTCCCGAGGCACGGACGATCGTGCTCTCGTCCGACATGATGGGCGGCGTCAAACGGTTGCGTCTTGAGCTCGAAGCCATCGCCAAGGGCGAGGCCGATATCGTCATCGGGACGCAGCTTGTCGCCAAGGGTCACAATTTCCCGCTGATGACGCTGGTTGGCATCGTCGATGCCGACCTCGGCCTTGCCAACGGCGATCCACGCGCCGCCGAGCGGACCTTCCAGCTCCTGTCGCAGGTGACAGGCCGCGCCGGGCGTACCGGCCTGAAGAGCCACGGACTGTTACAGACCTACCAGCCGCAGCATCCGGTTATGCAAGCGATCGTCTCCGGCGATGCGAGCGCATTCTACGAACGCGAGATCGCCGAACGCGAGCGCGCCATTCTTCCCCCTTTCGGACGGTTGGCATCGATCATCGTCTCGGCGGAAGCGCGCCACGATGCGGAAAACCATGCCCGCGGGATCAGGAACGCGGCACCTCATGTCTCTGGCATCGCCGTCCTCGGCCCGGCGGAAGCGCCACTTGCCCTGGTGCGCGGCCGCTATCGCTTTCGGCTTCTCGTACACGGGCGGCGGAACTCCGACATGCAGGCGTTTCTGAGGACTATGCTTGCGCAGGCGCCGAAGGAGCGTGGGTCGGTGCATGTACAGCTCGACGTCGACCCTCAAAGCTTCCTGTAGATCGCTGCCTTGCGGGCTTTTGTCCGGCACGGCAATCATGCCATAAGGACGGCGAAGCAGGGGATTCGGGGTCGACTATGGATTTTTATTTTCCGACGGAGTTTGGCGAACAACTCGCCTTCGGAGCGGCCGCTTTCACGGCGCTTGTGGGCTTTGTCATCATGTTTGCGCCGGGATACGCGATGCGGCTGTTCGGCATCATGCCTCGCGAGGGTCGGCGTGACGGTTATGCGGAGCAACGCTCCGTCGGCGGCTTCTATCTCGGCTTCGGCCTCTCGGCCATCATGCTGGCGCAGAACTGGATCTACATGGCGCTCGGCGGCGCCTTCGCCATGGCGGCGTTTGCACGCATCATTTCGCTCCTTTCAGATAAGGGGAGCACAATTCTCAACTATTTACTCCTGGTTGTGCAAATCATTCTGGCGGCGCTTCCTCTCGCCTATGTTTTCGGTTTCTTTTCCGCTTGAGTTGAGCGGATATCGCTCGCGCTAAGCTCTTCCCTGCCGGGGCTCGAGCATTTTTGCGTTAGAAATCGATAGGAAAGCAGTATTCGGGCGTTACGCGTGTTGCGAGTCCGAACATCCTATGTTAGACGGACCCCGAATTTCGGAAGAAGCAAGAGGCTTTTCTTGCGATTTCTGGGGGAAATCATAACGAATTCAAGATTATAGGTCAGGCGCCCGCCGAGGACCGGATTCTTGGGTTGAAATCAGGGAAATTTGGGCCAGTGGCAGACACATCCCAGCTTACTTCTGGTGTTGCAGAGCGCTATGCCTCGTCGTTGTTCGAGCTTGCGCTCGAGCAGGGCGCCGTTGAGGTCGTCACCAAGGACCTCGATCGGTTCCAGGCGATGCTCGACGAGAGCGAAGACCTGAAGCGTTTCGTTTCGAGCCCTGTTTTCTCGGCCGACGATCAGCTCAAGGCAATCATTGCCATCAGTGAGAAGGCTGGCATCAGCGGCTTCTTCGCGAATTTCCTGAAGGTCGTGGCGCGTAACCGTCGCCTCTTTGCCCTCCCGGGCATGATCAAGGCCTTCCGCATCATTGCTGCAAACCAGCGTGGCGAAATCACTGCCGACGTTACTGCGGCGCATGCGCTCACTGCAGCGCAGGAAACTGAATTGAAGGCGGCGCTCAAGGGCGTCACCGGCAAAGACGTGGCGATCAACGTCACGGTTGATCCGTCAATTCTTGGTGGTCTGATCGTGAAGGTCGGGTCCCGTCAGATTGATACGTCTCTTCGTACAAAACTCTCTACCCTTAAGCTTGCATTGAAAGAGGTCGGCTGATGGATATCCGCGCTGCGGAAATTTCCGCAATTCTCAAAGACCAGATCAAAAACTTCGGTAAAGAGGCAGAAGTCTCGGAAGTCGGTCAGGTTCTCTCCGTCGGTGACGGTATCGCTCGCGTTTACGGTCTGGACAATGTTCAGGCAGGCGAAATGGTCGAATTCCCCGGTGGCATCCGTGGTATGGCGCTGAACCTGGAATCGGACAACGTCGGTGTTGTTATTTTCGGTTCGGACCGCGACATCAAGGAAGGCGACACCGTCAAGCGGACCGGCGCCATCGTTGACGTTCCGGTTGGTCCGGAGCTGCTCGGCCGCGTTGTCGACGCTCTCGGCAACCCGATCGACGGCAAGGGCCCGATCAACGCGACCCGCCGTGCGCGCGTCGACGTCAAGGCTCCTGGTATCATTCCGCGTAAGTCGGTTCATGAGCCGATGTCGACCGGCCTCAAGGCCATCGACGCGCTCATCCCGGTCGGTCGTGGCCAGCGCGAGCTCGTCATCGGTGACCGCCAGACCGGCAAGACCGCGATCATTCTCGACACGATTCTGAACCAGAAGGCCATTCACGACAACGGCCCGGACGGCGACAAGCTGTTCTGCGTCTACGTCGCTATCGGCCAGAAGCGTTCGACCGTTGCCCAGTTCGTCAAGGTTCTCGAAGAACGCGGCGCAATGAAGTACTCGATCGTCGTTGCTGCAACGGCTTCCGATCCGGCTCCGATGCAGTACCTGGCACCGTTCGCCGGCTGCACGATGGGCGAATTCTTCCGCGACAACGGTCAGCACGCGCTGATCGGCTACGACGACCTGTCCAAGCAGGCTGTTGCTTATCGCCAGATGTCGCTGCTGCTGCGCCGCCCGCCGGGCCGCGAAGCTTATCCTGGCGACGTTTTCTACCTTCACTCGCGTCTCCTCGAGCGCGCTGCAAAGCTCTCCGACGAGAAGGGTGCTGGCTCTCTGACGGCTCTGCCTGTCATCGAAACCCAGGGCAACGACGTTTCGGCGTTCATTCCGACCAACGTGATCTCGATCACCGACGGCCAGATCTTCCTCGAAACCGACCTGTTCTACCAGGGCATTCGTCCGGCCGTTAACGTCGGTCTGTCGGTTTCGCGCGTTGGTTCAGCCGCTCAGGTCAAGGCCATGAAGCAGGTCGCCGGCTCGATCAAGGGCGAACTCGCCCAGTATCGCGAAATGGCCGCCTTCGCCCAGTTCGGTTCGGACCTCGATGCTTCCACGCAGCGCCTGCTCAACCGCGGTGCACGCCTGACCGAACTCCTGAAGCAGCCGCAGTTCTCGCCGCTGAAGACGGAAGAGCAGGTTGCGGTCATCTTCGCAGGTGTCAACGGCTACCTCGACAAGATCCCGGTCAACCAGGTCGGCAAGTTCGAACAGGGCCTGCTGTCGTACCTTCGCTCGGAAGGCTCGGCTATCCTCGACACGATCCGCACGGACAAGGCAATCAGCGACGATACGAAGGGCAAGCTCACGGCTGCCGTCGATAGCTTCGCGAAGTCCTTCGCCTAATCGGACCCCAAAGGACGGATAACGGATGCCTTCACTTAAGGATCTGAAAAACCGGATCGCCTCCGTCAAGGCGACGCAGAAGATCACCAAGGCGATGAAAATGGTCGCCGCGGCGAAGCTTCGGCGTGCCCAGGAGGCGGCCGAGGCCGCCCGTCCGTACTCGCAGCGCATGGGTGCCGTTCTGGCAAACATCGCCGGTGCGATGACGGAAGCCGACGGTGCGCCTGCGCTGATGACCGGCACCGGCAAGGACCAGGTTCACTTGCTGGTCGTCTGCACTGCCGAGCGCGGTCTGTGCGGCGGCTTCAACTCGCAGATCTCGCGTTTCGCGCGCGATCACGCTCGCAAGCTCATTGCTGAAGGCAAGACCGTCAAGTTCTTCACCGTCGGCAAGAAGGGTTACGACGTTCTGCGCCGTGAATTCGCCTCGCTCATCGCCGAGCGCAAGGAATTGCGCGACGTGAAGAAGGTCTCCTTCGAGAATGCGGATCAGATCGGCAAGCGCGTCATCGAGATGTTCGAAGCCGGCGAGTTCGACGTCTGCACGTTGTTCTATTCCGAATTCAAGTCGGTCATTTCGCAGGTTCCGACGGCACAGCAGCTCATCCCGGCATCGGCCCCCACGGCAGTTGTCCAGGATGCGGAGCATGCCGGCGCAGTCTACGAATACGAGCCGGATCCGGCATCGATCCTCGAGGATCTGATTCCGCGCAACATCTCGGTCCAGATTTTCCGCGCGCTCCTTGAGAACGTCGCCGGTGAAATGGGTGCCAAGATGAGCGCCATGGACAATGCAACGCGCAACGCTGGTGAAATGATCAACAAGCTGACGCTTTCCTACAACCGTCAGCGCCAGGCTCAGATCACCAAGGAACTCATTGAAATCATTTCGGGCGCGGAAGCGCTCTGAGGTTAGGGAAAGAGGGTAAGAAGATGGCTAAGGCAGCTACCCCCAAGAAGGCCGCGGCAGGCTCCGCCGGCAAGGTTACGCAGGTTATCGGCGCCGTCGTGGACGTTGCTTTCGAAGGCGAACTGCCGGCGATCTTGAACGCGCTCGAAACCACGAACGGCGGCAACCGCCTCGTGCTCGAAGTGGCGCAGCATCTTGGTGAAAACGAAGTCCGTACGATCGCCATGGACTCGACCGAAGGTCTGGTTCGCGGTCAGTCGGTTTCCGACACCGGTGGCCCGATCACTGTTCCGGTTGGTCCGGAAACGCTCGGCCGCATCATGAACGTCATCGGCGAGCCGGTTGACGAAGCTGGTCCACTCGTTACATCAGGCAAGCGCGCCATCCACCAGGATGCGCCTGCCTACGTCGACCAGTCGACCGAAGCACAGATCCTCGTTACCGGCATCAAGGTCGTTGACCTTCTCGCTCCTTACGCAAAGGGCGGCAAGATCGGCCTGTTCGGCGGCGCGGGCGTTGGCAAGACCGTTCTCATCATGGAACTGATCAACAACGTCGCCAAGGCGCATGGTGGTTACTCGGTCTTCGCAGGCGTGGGTGAACGTACCCGCGAAGGCAACGACCTTTACCACGAAATGATCGAGTCGGGCGTCAACAAGCATGGCGGTGGCGAAGGCTCGAAGGCAGCCCTCGTTTATGGCCAGATGAACGAACCGCCGGGCGCTCGCGCTCGCGTCGCTCTGACCGGTCTGACGATCGCTGAAGACTTCCGCGACAAGGGCCAGGACGTTCTGTTCTTCGTCGACAACATCTTCCGCTTCACCCAGGCAGGTTCGGAAGTGTCGGCTCTGCTCGGCCGTATTCCTTCCGCCGTTGGTTACCAGCCGACGCTCGCCACCGACATGGGCCAGATGCAGGAACGCATCACGACCACGACGACGGGCTCGATCACCTCGGTTCAGGCCATTTACGTTCCGGCCGACGACTTGACCGACCCTGCTCCGGCAACGTCGTTCGCCCACCTTGATGCAACGACCGTTCTGTCGCGCTCGATCGCTGAAAAGGGTATCTACCCGGCCGTTGACCCGCTCGACTCCACGTCGCGCATGCTCGACCCGATCGTCGTCGGCGAAGAGCACTACGAAGTGGCTCGTAAGGTTCAGTCGACGCTGCAGCGCTACAAGGCCCTGCAGGACATCATCGCGATCCTGGGCATGGACGAACTGTCCGAAGAGGACAAGCTGGCCGTTGCCCGCGCCCGCAAGATCGAGCGCTTCCTGTCGCAGCCGTTCTTCGTCGCTGAAGTCTTCACCGGTTCGCCGGGCAAGCTCGTAGCGCTCGAAGACACGATCAAGGGCTTCAAGGGCCTGGTCAACGGCGAATACGACCACCTGCCGGAAGCTGCCTTCTACATGGTCGGCTCGATGGAAGAAGCTATCGAGAAGGCCAAGAAGCTGTCCGCAGCTGCCTGATGAGCGACGCTCTCAACGAGATCTTCTGCTGCGACGCCCTTCGGGAGGTCGCAGCAGAGCTTCCCGCCCCTGCTGCCCCGACGATCTACAGATCGGACGACGGCAAGATGATGATGGTGGTGGGATTGATCCAGACCGAAGAGGGTCTTGGGTATCTTGATCAAGCGATAGTGCACTGCCCGTTCTGCGGGACCAATTTGCAAGATACAGAAGCTGCCGAGAAGGTAAGTCACTGATGGCTGACAATTTCAATTTTGAACTCGTATCTCCCGAGCGTCTGCTCCTTTCGGAGATGGTGACCGAAGTTGTCATTCCGGCAACCGACGGCGAGATGACCGTTATGGCGAACCACGCCCCGACGATGACGACGATCAAGCCAGGCATCGTCAGCGTTCGTTCGGCCAACGGCTCGAAGCAGGACTACGTTGTTTTCGGCGGTTTCGCCGACATTCTGCCGACAGGCTGCACGCTGCTGGCAGAGTCTGCCGTCATTGTTCAGGATCTCTCCAAGGACGAACTGACGCTGCGCATTGAGGCGGCACAAAGAGAAATCGCAGATGCCGTTCATCACGAGCACAAGTCGCGCCTCGAACACTACATCATGGAACTGACGCACCTTCGGGGTGTGATCGACCAAGACTAACCCGTGCCCGTCACGGTGTCATGAGGCGGCCTTTTAGGGCCGCCTTTTTGTTTTCCGGGACCCCTTGGCTCCCGGTGTTCCGATGGCCTTTCGGTCACGCGAACGTTCGGCTACAACACCTCAAGTTACATTGAGGTCGATGTCATGGAAGAGGGCTCCCCCAATCCGTTCCGAAAGCTGCTGACGGTTGGCGAGGTCGCGGAGCGCAGCGGTCTTGCCGTCTCTGCGCTGCATTTCTACGAAGCGAAGGGTCTCATCTCCAGTATTCGTTCGCGTGGCAACCAGCGCCGCTTCGGCCGTGATGTGCTTCGTCGCCTCGGGATCATCAAGGTCGCGCAGCGCGTAGGCATCCCCCTGGCGGAGATTCAGGCGGCTTTCGAAACATTGCCTCAGGGCCGCACGCCGACCGCTGGCGATTGGCAGCGCCTGTCCCTCCTATGGAAGCAAGACCTCGATGTTCGCATTGATCGGCTCGTCGCCCTGCGCGATCGGTTGACGGATTGCATCGGCTGTGGTTGCCTCTCGGTTGAAAGCTGCCCACTGCGCAATCCGTATGACCGGCTGGCTAAAGATGGGCCGGGTCCGCGTCTGCTGGAAACCAACGACGTCTAAGTGACGTTCCCCTTGCGTATTAACACACTATGGAAGCCGTAGACGGCGCGTCCCGGAGGAATGAATGTTTCACCCCAAGCTGTTCGAAAGCCGCAATGTGGTGGTCACCGGCGGCGGCAGGGGCATTGGCCTCGAAGTCGCGCGGCAATTTCTCGATTGCGGCGCCCGCGTGCTGGTGCACCTCGGGCGAAGCGCCGAGCGTGATTTGCCGGACTTCTTGCTGACGGCGGAGGAGGACCGCCGGGCGTTTCTTGTTACAGCCGATTTTTCGACACCGGGTGGCACGACAGGATTCGCTGAAAAGGTGCGCGCCACGTTCGATCGCGTCCACGCATTGATCAACAATGCCGGCACCATGGTCGGACGCTTTCCCGCCGATGCGTTGACCGACGAGCAATACGAGACGATCGTCCGGTTGAACCAGACCTCGGTGGTTGAGGTAACGCGAGCTCTTTTGCCGGCGCTACGTGCATCGCAGCAGGCGGCGATTGTCAACACGGTCTCGATTTCGGCGCTGACGGGCGGCAGCCCCGGTTCCGCGATCTACTCGGCGTCGAAGGCATTTGTAGCAACCTATTCGAAGGCGCTAGCAAGGGAGCTCGCGCCGGACGGCATCCGCGTCAACTGCGTTTCACCGGGAACGATCGAAACCGACTTCCACCAACGGTATTCGTCGGCAGAAAAGCTTGAGCAGACCCGCAAGACCATTCCGCTGCAGCGATTGGGCACCTCGGAAGATTGCGCACCCGCCTATCTCTTCCTTTCGGCGCCTTCGCTTTCCGGTTACATCACGGGTCAAGTGCTTGAGATCAATGGTGGCCAGCTGATCTGCTGAGCTGGCGGGACTTTTTTTGGCATTTTGACAGATCCAAACAGCTGGTTGCTGCGAATATGTTATTGTCACGCTTCATACATATTGTTTATGCAACCAGAGATAAAGAATGCATTTGCCTACACCGGGATCGGGCATGGCCGATCGGGATCTGCAGAAGCTCTCTGCTAGAGCGCGGGAAGCGAGCGACTTTCTCAAGGCACTTTCCCATCATACGCGGCTGATCATTCTCTGCCTTCTGACGGAGGGAGAGAAGACTGTGGGCGAGCTCGAGGAGAGCCTTGGCATTCAGCAAGCAATGGTGTCGCAGCAGCTGGCGCGCTTGCGTTTGGATGGTCTCGTCTCCAGCCGCCGGGACGGACGTCTCATCTATTACAGTGTTGCCCATCCCGATACGACGGGGCTGCTACGTTTCCTGTTGGCGATGTTTCCGGGGAAGCAGGACAACTGACAACCGGCCTTGCGGACCGGTCCGCTGGACGTGAAGATGACGGTGTGCCGCAGTTCGGCGCGGAGGCCGGATGATCGACAAGCTGGAATTCTTTATCGCGCTCGCCAACGAGAAACATTTCGGCCGCGCAGCCGAGGAATGCGGTATTTCGCAGCCGACGTTGTCCGCCGCCATTCGTCAGCTCGAGGATCAGCTCGGCGTGATGCTGGTGCAACGCGGCTCGCGCTTCCAGGGGCTGACGCCTGAGGGCCAACGCGTGCTCGAATGGGCGCGGCGCATTGTCGGCGATGCCCGCACGATGCGCGAGGAGATGCGGGCGGCGCGCAAGGGGCTTTCAGGCCATATCAAGATCGCCGTCATCCCGACAGCGCTGGCGATGCTGCCGCGCATTACGACGCCATTTCAGGAGCGGCACCCCGATGTGACGTTTTCCATCGTCTCCCGCAATTCCCTGCAGGTGCTCAGCATGCTGGAAAATCTCGAGATTGATGCGGGGATCACCTATCTGGAGAATGAGCCCCTTGGGCGGGTGACGAGCGTGCCGCTCTATGCCGAGCAGTACAACCTGATTACCGCCGCCGGCAGCCCTTTGTCCGATCGCGATAGCGTTACCTGGAAGGAAGTGGGTAGTCTTCGGCTTTGCCTATTGACGGCGGACATGCAGAACCGCCGTATCATCAATCATCACCTGGCTGAAGCCGGTGTTACGGCACATCCGACGCTCGAGTCAAACTCGATGATCGTGCTCTTTTCCCATGTTCGTACTGGGCGCTGGGCGAGCATCATGCCGCGCAATGTCGCGAAATCCTTTGGCTTTCCGGCAGAAATACGGATGATTCCAATCACCGAGCCGCGAGCGCATCACCTTGTCGGCCTGGTTGCGACGCATCGTGAGCCGTTCACGCCGTTGGTCTCGGCTCTGTTGCATGAGGCCCGAATTCTCGCCGAAGAACCGGAATTCTGATAGGAATCTCCTATCGTTTGACGGAACAGCATTATTGATCGCTTCGTCCATCCCTGAGAAAGTTCTATAATGAACAGACGTGAGCGGTTCTGTCGGCCATAGGGTTCTGAGGAAAGCCCGCCTGCCCAGCGTCGCCACGTGCAATTTGCAGGCCGTGGGAGGGCTGCTGATGAACATCCACGTCGCCAAGGGCGATATCGCAACGCGCACGATCGCGATCATCGATCAACTCAAGCATCTCGAAGGGCCGTTGCTGCCGATCCTGCACGAGATTCAGGATGAGTTCGGCTATGTCCCGCAAGAGGCGCTGCCCGTTATCGCGAACGAGCTGAACCTTTCGCGCGCCGAGGTGCATGGTGTCGTCAGCTTCTATCATGATTATCGCGATCATCCCGCCGGCCGGCATGTGCTGAAGCTCTGTCGTGCAGAAGCCTGCCAATCGATGGGTGGCGACGCGCTGGCCGAGCGCGTGAAGGTTCTGCTTGGCGTCGACTGGCACGGCACGACGCCTGACGGAGCGATCACCCTCGAGCCCGTCTTCTGTCTTGGGCTCTGTTCGTGCTCGCCGTCCGCGATGATGGACGGCGAGGTACATGGCCGAGTAGACGCCGCCGATCTCGAGGCGCTGATTTCGGAGGCACGTCGATGACCGTCCGGATCTATGTTCCCTGTGATGCGGCGGCCCTGGCGCTGGGTGCAGAACGCGTCGCTAAAGCGATCGCCGAGCAGATTGCCGCTCGTGGCCTCGATGCCAAGATCGTGCGCAATGGCTCGCGCGGCATGCACTGGTTGGAGCCGCTGGTCGAGGTCGAAGTCTCCGGAAAGCGCATCGGTTACGGTCCCGTCAAGGTGAAGGATGTCGTTTCGCTGTTCGATGCGGGCTTGGCCACGGGCGAGGGTCATCCCCTCTGTCTTGGCGAAGTGGCCGAACTGCCGTTCCTCAAGCGCCAGACACGCCTGACCTTTGCCCGCTGCGGCATCACTGATCCGCTCTCGCTTGATGACTACGAGGCTCACGGTGGCCTCGCCGGCCTGCGTCGCGCGGTTTCGATGCTGCCGACTGATGTCGTCAAGGAAGTTACCGATTCCGGCCTGCGTGGCCGCGGTGGCGCGGGCTTCCCGACTGGTATCAAGTGGAAGACGGTGCTCGACGCGCCTGGCGAGCGCAAATACATCGTCTGCAATGCGGACGAAGGCGACAGCGGCACCTTCGCCGACCGGATGATCATGGAAGGCGATCCCTTCGTGCTGATCGAAGGCATGGCGATTGCCGGCCTTGCGACGGGCGCCACCAAGGGCTTCATCTACACGCGGTCGGAATATCCGCATGCGATCGCGGCGATGAGCCGGGCAATCGATATCGCGCGCAGTGCCGGCATCCTCGGTACGTCGGTTTTGGGCTCGGGCAAGACCTTCGATATGGAAGTCCGCACCGGCGCGGGCGCTTATGTCTGTGGCGAGGAGACGGCGCTCCTGAACAGCCTTGAAGGCAAGCGCGGCATCGTGCGCGCCAAGCCGCCGCTACCGGCCCACAAGGGCCTCTTCGACTGTCCAACCGTCATCAACAATGTCATTTCTCTCGCTTCCGTGCCCGTGATCATGGACAAGGGAGCAGCCTACTACCGCGACTTCGGCCTTGGCCGCTCACGCGGCACCATTCCGATCCAGATCGCCGGCAATGTGAAACATAGTGGTCTGTTCGAGACCGCATTCGGCATTTCGCTCGGCGAGCTGATCGATGACATTGCTGGCGGAACCGCATCCGGGCGGCCGGTGAAGGCAGTTCAGGTCGGCGGTCCGCTTGGCGCGTACTTCCCGCGCGCCCTGTTCGATACGCCATTTGACTACGAGTCTTTCGCGGCGAAGGATGGGTTGATCGGCCACGCCGGGATCGTCGTCTTCGACGAAAGTGCCGACATGCTGAAGCAGGCCCGCTTCGCGATGGAATTCTGCGCCGTCGAAAGCTGCGGCAAGTGCACGCCTTGCCGCATCGGCTCGACGCGTGGCGTCGAAACGGCGGACAAGATTGCCCGCGGCATCGAACCGGAAAAGAATCGCGAGCTGCTTGCCGATCTCTGCAACACCATGAAATTCGGGTCGCTCTGCGCGCTCGGGGGCTTCACGCCTTATCCGGTCATGAGCGCGATGACGCACTTCCCCGAAGATTTCGTTCCCACACCTCTCATCGAAGCGGCGGAGTAAGACCATGCCTCTCGTCCATGAAACCGATTACGGCACGCCGGCCTCGACCTCCGAAACGATGGTGACGCTCACCATCGACGGCAACCAGGTGACTGTGCCCGAGGGAACGTCCGTCATGCGCGCATCGATGGATGCGGGTATCGAAATTCCGAAGCTCTGCGCCACCGACATGATGGATGCTTTCGGCTCCTGCCGGCTCTGTCTGGTCGAGATCCAGGGGCGCGCGGGCCTTCCTGCGTCCTGCACGACGCCCGTTGCGCCGGGCATGGTGGTCTCGACGCAGACGAACCGGCTGAAGGACGTTCGCAAGGGCGTGATGGAGCTCTACATCTCCGACCATCCGCTCGACTGTCTGACCTGTGCTGCCAACGGCGATTGCGAGCTGCAGGACATGGCGGGAGCCGTCGGCCTGCGCGACGTGCGCTATGGCTATGATGGCGACAATCACGTCAAAGCGCGCAACAACGGCGACCTCAATCTCAAATGGGCGCCGAAGGACGAATCAAACCCCTATTTCACCTTCGATCCCGCGAAGTGTATCGTCTGCTCGCGCTGCGTGCGCGCCTGCGAGGAAGTCCAGGGTACGTTCGCACTGACCATCGAGGGCCGCGGCTTCGATTCGCGCGTTTCGGCCGGCATGCATGAGGATTTCGTCTCGTCTGAATGCGTTTCCTGCGGCGCCTGCGTGCAGGCCTGCCCGACAGCGACGCTAATCGAAAAGTCGGTCATCGAGATCGGCCAGCCGGAGCATTCCGTCGTTACGACCTGCGCCTATTGCGGCGTCGGCTGCTCCTTCAAGGCGGAGATGCGCGGCGAAGAGCTGGTGCGCATGGTGCCTTGGAAGGACGGGCAGGCGAACCGCGGCCACTCCTGCGTCAAGGGGCGCTTCGCCTATGGCTATTCCAGCCACAAGGAGCGCATCCTCAATCCGATGATCCGCGAGAAGATCACCGATCCCTGGCGCGAAGTGAGCTGGGACGAGGCCTTCGCGCATGTCGCCTCCGAATTCCGCCGCATCCAGTATCAGTATGGCCGCGACTCGGTCGGCGGCATCACCTCGTCTCGCTGCACGAACGAGGAGACCTATCTGGTTCAGAAGCTGGTGCGTGCCGGCTTCCGCAACAACAACGTCGATACATGCGCTCGCGTCTGCCATTCGCCAACCGGATACGGCCTCGGCCAGGCTTTCGGCACGTCCGCCGGCACGCAGGACTTCGACAGCGTCGAGCAGAGCGACGTCGTCGTCATCATTGGCGCTAATCCGACCGACGGCCATCCGGTCTTTGCCTCGCGCCTGAAGAAGCGGCTGCGTCAGGGCGCCAAGCTTATCGTCATCGATCCGCGCCGCACCGATATCGTGCGTTCGCCCCATGTCGAGGCGTCCTATCATCTACCGTTGAAGCCCGGCACGAACGTCGCGATCCTGACGTCGCTGGCGCATGTCATCGTCACCGAGGGATTGTTCAACGAGGCCTTCATTCGCGAGCGTTGCGACTGGTCCGAATTCGAGGACTGGGCAAGTTTCGTCGCCGAACCGCATCACAGCCCTGAAGCATCGGAGAAATTCACCGGCGTCCCGGCCGATCGCGTGCGCGGCGCTGCGCGTCTCTATGCCAAGGGCGGTAATGGCGCAATCTATTATGGTCTCGGTGTAACCGAACACAGCCAGGGGTCGACAACTGTCATGGCGATCGCCAACCTTGCGATGGTGACCGGCAATATCGGTCGTCCCGGCGTCGGTGTGAATCCACTGCGCGGCCAGAACAATGTTCAGGGTTCGTGCGACATGGGCTCCTTCCCGCACGAACTGCCCGGCTATCGTCACATCTCCGATGACGCGACGCGCGACATCTTCGAGAAGCTCTGGGGCGTCAAGATCAGCAATGAGCCGGGGCTGCGCATTCCGAACATGCTGGATGCAGCGGTCGATGGGTCGTTCAAGGGCCTCTACGTCCAGGGTGAGGATATCCTGCAGTCAGACCCCGATACGAAGCACGTCGCGGCCGGCCTTGCCGCCATGGAGTGCGTCGTCGTTCACGACCTCTTCCTGAACGAGACGGCGAACTACGCGCATGTCTTCCTGCCGGGCTCCAGCTTCCTGGAGAAGGATGGGACGTTCACCAACGCCGAGCGCCGTATCAACCGCGTTCGCAAGGTCATGAGCCCCCGCAACGGCTATGCCGATTGGGAGGTCACGCAGAAGATGGCGCAGGCCATGGGCCTTGGTTGGAACTACACGCATCCTTCCGAGATCATGGACGAGATCGCCGCGACGACGCCGAGCTTTGCGCTCGTCTCCTACGACTATCTCGACAAGATGGGCTCTGTGCAATGGCCCTGCAACGAAGCGCATCCCGAGGGGTCGCCGATCATGCATGTCGATGGCTTCGTCCGCGGCAAGGGCAAGTTCATCCGCACCGAGTACGTTGCAACCGATGAGCGGACCGGGCCGCGCTTCCCGCTGCTGCTGACGACGGGCCGCATCCTCAGTCAGTACAATGTTGGCGCGCAGACGCGCCGTACAGAAAACGTCGTCTGGCATCCGGAGGACCGTCTGGAGATCCATGCACACGATGCCGAACAGCGCGGCATTCGCGATGGCGACTGGATCAAGCTGATGAGCCGCTCGGGCGATACGACCCTGCGCGCGCTGATCACCGATCGCGTGGCGCCCGGTGTCGTCTACACAACCTTCCACCATCCAGACACGCAGGCGAACGTCATCACGACAGATTTCTCCGACTGGGCCACCAACTGCCCGGAATACAAGGTCACGGCTGTGCAGGTTTCGCCCTCGAACGGCCCGACCGATTGGCAACGTGACTACGACGAGCAGGCACGGCAGAGCCGTCGGATCGTCAGCAAACTGGAGCCCGCAGAGTGACGATTGACCGGCCGAACCGCGTTGCCGTGAAGCGCACCGCCTGTAGCGGCGGTGTCGTCACGCCCGGCGAGCGGATCGTTCCGGAGGAGGTGCCGATCGCCTTTTCCTATGGTGGCAGCACGCATGCGGTGATGATGGGAACACCTGCGGACCTCGAGGATTTTGCGATTGGTTTCAGCCTCACCGAGGGGATCATTTCCGAAGTCGATCAGATCGCGGGAGTCGAGATTGTCGCGGGCGATAAGGGCATCGACGTTCAGATCACGCTGGTCGATGAGGTCGCTACGGCACTGACAGCACGGAGACGCAGCATGGCCGGACCGGTCGGCTGCGGCCTCTGCGGCATAGAGTCGATCGAACAGGCTGTTCGCAAGGTGCCCGATGTGGCGGCAGTCCCTCTTAAGATTACCCATCGAGACATCATCGAATCCGTTTCGCTGCTGAATGGCGCACAGCCGCTGCATCGCGAAACGCGCGCGGTACATGGAGCCGGCTTCTACGTGCCGGGCAAGGGACTACTTGCGGTGCGCGAAGATGTCGGTCGTCACAATGCACTCGACAAGCTTTGCGGCGCGGTGATTGCCCAACCGCAGCCGGGAGCTGAGGGCATCGTCGCCGTCACCAGCCGTCTGTCCGTCGAGATGGTGCAGAAGGCGGCCATCCTCGGCAGTCCGGTGCTCGTGGCTATCTCGGCACCGACCGCGCTTGCCATCCGAACGGCCGATGAGGCCGGCATGACCCTCGTCGCCTTGGTGCGCGGCGAGGATTTCGAAGTTTTCACGCATCCACAGCGCATCCAACCGGGAACCATCTCCGATGTCGCATGATACGCAGTCCAAACTGGTTTATATGGCCAATCAGATCGCGACGTTCTTCAAGAGCCAGCCGGAGAGCGAAGCCGCGGAGGGTGTGGCGACGCATATCAACAAATTCTGGGAGCCGCGCATGCGGCGGCAACTGTTCGAGATCATGGAACGGGAAAGCCATGGCCTCAATCCGCTCGTCGTGCAGGCCGCCCCTTTGATCAAACGCCCCGAGGCTGCGGCGACAGTATCGCACTAGAGTGCTTCGGTGGGTGCAGAACAGCCGGCAGCGAGTTTCGCTGCCGGCCGTTTTTAATCGAGCGTTTTGGGTGATCTAGAATTCTTCCCAGCTGCCGACGGCCGGAAGGGCGGCCCCATGCGCCTTGGCAACGCGAGCGATCAGATGACGTGCCGGAGAGGCCGGATGTTTCTGCACGGTCCTTGGACTATGGGCTTCGTCAAGGCGGAATTGAGCCAGCAGCCGGCGCAGTGCCTCCGCTTCGCCAGCCAGCTTGTGGCTTGCTGCCGTGCTCTCTTCGACCATGGCTGCATTCTTTTGTGTTGCTTGGTCCATGGAATTAACGGCCTGATTAATTTCCTTGAGACCGGTCGCCTGCTCTTTGGAGCCTTCGACGATCGCTGCCACATTCACGTTGATATCGCCAACCTGCGCCACGATCGTCTCCAACGCCTTTCCGGTCTCGCCGACCAGATTGACGCCGTTTCTCACCAGCTCACTTGACGTCGTGATCAGGGACTTGATCTCCTTTGCCGCACTTGCCGAGCGTTGCGCGAGTTCGCGGACTTCCTGAGCGACGACGGCAAAGCCCTTGCCAGCCTCACCGGCGCGGGCTGCTTCGACGCCCGCGTTCAGCGCCAGGAGATTGGTTTGGAAAGCAATGTCGTCGATCACGCCGATGATATTGGTGATCTCACGTGAAGATTGCTCGATCTGGTCCATGGCAGAGACGGCATTGCGGACAACCAGGCCGGATTGTTCGGCACCCTGCTTCGTCTTGGCAACCAGTTTCCCAGCTTCGTCGGCGCGGTGGCTGGAGTCATTGACCGTGGTGGTGATCTCTTCGAGCGCCGCAGCGGTTTCCTCAATCGATGAGGCCTGCTGTTCCGTACGCTTTGAAAACGAATCGGCGGCGGAACCGATCTCACGGGAGCCGGCGGCAATCGCATGGACGCTTTCGCCGATGGTCTTCACGGTCTCGGCGAGCTTGATGACAGTCGCGTTGAAGTCATGGCGAAGCTGTTCCATCGACGGCACGAAGGGCAAGTCGACCGTTTTCGTCAGATCGCCTTCGGAGAGATGGCGCAGCGCTTCGCCGAGCTGGCTAATCGCGCTCATTCGTTGGGTTACGTCGGTCGCAAACTTCACGACCTTGTAGACCTTGCCGTTTGCGTCCTTGATTGGGTTATAGGCTGCCTGGATCCAGATTTCCTTGCCGCCCTTGCCGTAACGAACGAATTCGTTGGAGATGAACTCGCCCTGTGCGAGACGGCGCCAGAAGTTTGCGTATTCCTCCGTCCGGGTATACGCCGGGTCACAGAACATGCCGTGATGCTTGCCGGTGATCTCAGTGAGCGAGTAACCCATCGCACTGCAAAAGTTCTCGTTTGCCGTCAGGATTTCGCCGGTAGGGGTAAATTCGATGGCAGCCTGAGACCGCGAAATGGCATCCAGCTTGCCCGCATCGTCGATGGACTTCTTCTTCACGTCCGTGATATCAGCCGCGAACTTGACGACCTTGTAGGGCCTGCCGTACTTGAAGACCGGGTTGTAGGAGGCTTGGATCCAGATTTCGCGGGCACCCTTCGCAAGCCGCTTGTAGGCGCCGGCATCATATTCGCCACGGCCGAGACGGGCCCAGAATTCGCGGTATTCCGCAGTGGCGGTGTAAGCTGGATCACAGAACATGCTGTGATGTTTGCCGACGATCTCCGGTAGGCTGTAGCCAAGCGCACCACAGAAATTCTCATTGGCCGCGAGTACGTTGCCCTTCAGGTCGAACTCGATGATGGCCTGTGACTTCGAAATGGCATCAAGAACATACTTAGAATCAGGCGATAGACCGAACATTCCCCATCCCTCGTGATGCAGGCGCCGATTTCGGCGTCAGCCAGTGAAGAAGCTCGCGGGCACATTAACCTCAAGGGATACACAAGGGAGACCGATCCGTCCTGCGGCGCCTACTATAGAGGGAGAATAACCAGCGACTTCACAACCGATGATGAAGTGGGGGCGGTTAATGAGATATGTATAAGAAATAGCGAATTTAATATTCGTTCTACAGTAGAACTTGTGATCGATTTCTTATAATGATTGTATCTGTCAACAAAAAGCCCCTCTCGAAGAGGGGCTTTTATCTTTGGGTCCAGTGATGGTGTCAGGCGGCGAGCTCGTCGGTTTCGCTTTCCTTGAACATCTTGGCGAGGTTGAGGAAGCAGATCATGCCATTTTCGGAGGCGATGATACCTTCGCAATAAGCCCGGTCAAAGGACGCTGTGACTTCCGGAACCGGCTGCACCTGGCTGGAAGAGATCGTCAGGATATCCGAGACGCGATCGACCAGCATGCCGATGACCATGTTGTGGACCTCGGCCACGACAATGGCGCTGCGCTCGTTGGCCACGGTGCTCTTCATGCCGAGCTTGAACGCGAGGTCGATGATCGGGATGACGGAGCCGCGGAGGTTCATGACGCCGATGACGTCCGCCGGCGCATGCGGAATCGGTGTCGATGGTGCCCAGCCGCGGATTTCGCGAATTGTCGTCGTCTTAACGCAGAATTCCTGATCGTGCAGTCTGAAGGCAATGATCTCCAGCGTATCGCCGCTGAAGTTCGTGGAATTGATCGTAGCCATGAGTATTGTCCCAACCGTCAAAAGCCAGGGCAGAAGCAACCGCGCCACCATTGGCGCGGATGGACTTTGCCTTCAAACCGCGCGTGTCTCCCGAGGAAGGATTAACGATACGGTTACTCCGGACCTTAACGAAAGAGTGTTGCCCAAATCTAAACTGAGGCAGCTGATTTCTGGTCAGGCGCTCGGTTGGGTTGGATCTCGGAATGAGGAGAAGCTACGTGGAAACGGCGGGATGACCTTCCCGCCGCATTGTCCGTTCGCTGCCTCAGGCGAGGGTCTTCTCGATCTGCTCGACGGCCCAGTCGACCTGGCTCTTGGTGATGACCAGCGGCGGGGCGAGGCGGATCGTGTTCTCGTGGGTGTCCTTGGCGAGTAGGCCGCGATCCTTGAGGGTGTAGCAATACTGGCGGGCGCCGCCGGCTTCCGGCACGAGCTCGACCGCCATCATCAGTCCGCGACCGCGCACGTCCTTGACGATGTTGGAGCGGATGGAGCGCAGCCCTTCCAGGAAATAGTTGCCCATCTTTTCGGCGTTCTCGATCATGCCTTCTTCGGTCAGCACCTTGAGCGCGGCGCGCGCCACGGCGCAGGCAAGCGGGTTGCCGCCGAATGTCGAGCCATGTTGCCCAGGCTTCAGAACACCAAGCACCTCGGAATTGGAAAGCACCGCTGAAACCGGATAGAAGCCGCCGGAGAGCGCCTTGCCGATCAGGGTGACGTCGGCCTCGATTCCCTCGTGCTCTTCGGCCAATAGCTTGCCGGTGCGTCCGAGGCCAGTCTGGATCTCGTCAAGGATCAGAGTCACCTTGTTTTCGGTGCAGAGTTCGCGCACGCGCTTGAAGTAACCTGACGGCGGGATGATGACACCGGCCTCGCCCTGGATCGGCTCGATCAGCGCTGCGACCGTGTTCTCGTTGATGGCGGCAGCGAATGCGTCGGCGTCGCCGAAAGGTATTGTCCGGAAGCCGGGCGTGTAGGGGCCAAAGCCGGTACGGGCGTCGGGGTCGGTCGAGAAGCTGATTATGCTTAGCGTGCGGCCATGGAAATTGTCGGCGCAAACGATGATCTCGGCCTTGCCCTCAGGCACGCCCTTCACCTCGTAGCCCCACTTCCGCACAGCCTTGATGGCGGTTTCGACAGCCTCGGCGCCCGAGTTCATCGGCAGGATCTTATGCGAGCCTGTCAGCGCCGCGAGTTCCTCGTAGAGATGCGCGAGCTGGTCGTTGCGGAAGGCACGCGAGGTCAGCGTCAGCTTGCCGGCCTGCTCGACCATTGCCGCCAGGATCTTGGGGTGGCAATGCCCTTGGTTGACTGCGGAATAGGCCGATAGGCAATCAAGATACTGCTTGCCGTCCGTATCCCAGACATAGACACCTTCGCCCCGGGTCAGCACGACATCGAGCGGCTTGTAGTTGTGGGCGCCCAGGCGCTGTTCGGTATCGATCAGATTCTTGGAATTGCTCATGGTCGGCTCTCCTCAGGCAGCGCGGGTCGGACGGTCGAAGATGCGGCGGCCGAACAGACTTGCCGTCAGTTCCACCAGGATCCGCGCGCTCTTACCGCGATCGTCGAGGAAGGGGTTGAGTTCGACAAGATCGAGCGAGGAGACGAGGCCGCTGTCGCAGAGCATTTCCATGATGAGATGCGCCTCCCGGAAGGTTGCACCGCCAGGCACTGTTGTACCGACGCCAGGGGCGATCTCGGGATCGAGGAAATCGACATCAAGGCTCACATGCAGCAGACCGTTTGCATCGGAGACCGCGCCGAGCACCTGGCGGATCGCCGCGGCAACGCCCTGTTCGTCGAGCCAGCGCATGTCGAAGACGTTGACGCCGTGTTCCTTGATCAGATCCCGCTCCGGCGCATCCACCGATCGGATACCGACCTGGAAGACGTTCTGGGGATCGACGAACGGACGGTCCTTCGGCAGGATTTCCGCGAGTTCGGCCTTGCCGCAGAAATAAGCGACCGGCATGCCGTGAATGTTGCCGGAGGGCGACGTCGCAGGCGTATTGAAATCGGAATGGGCATCGAGCCACAGCACGAAGAGCGGCCTACCTTGCTCTGCCGCATAGCGAGCCATGCCGGATACGGTGCCCATGGACAGGCTATGATCGCCACCGAGAATCAGCGGAAAGCGCCCGGCCGTCGCGGCCTCGTAGACGCCAGCTTCGAGCGCGCGGGTGAATGCGCCGACGACGCGCAGATTATGTGCTTTCGGATGGTTCGGCAGATCGCGTGCCGGAATGACATGCACGTCACCGGCATCGACGACATCATGACCAAGATCGATCAGCGTCTGGTCGACGCCTGCGATGCGAAGTGCGGCCGGACCCATCGCGGCGCCCCTGCGTCCCGAACCCTCTTCCAGCGGTGCTCCGATGAGCGTGACCGATCTTGCTTGTGGCTGCATGCGTCTTCTCCAGCTCGCGTTTCGGAAAGCATATTGAAATATCGGCACGGCGACAAAAAGATGAAAAAGTGCCGATAATGCGCTACGATTGATCAGTTTGATAAGTGCATTTTGACAAAGTGGCAGCCATGGACGATCTCGATCAGGAACTTCTCAGCGCTCTGCGGCACAATGCACGTACGCCAGTCTCTTCGCTAGCGGCAATGACGGGTGCATCTCGCGCGACAGTCGCAGCCCGCATCGATCGGTTGGTTGCTAATGGCACCATCACGGCATTCACCGTGCGCACCGGCCATGAAACCCGCGCCGCGGGCGTGCGCGCGATTGTCATGATCGAGGTACTCGGGAAGCTGGCGGACAAGGTCGCCGATCAGCTTCGCGGTTTGCCGCAAGTGCGTGCCCTGCACAGCACCAACGGCAAATGGGATTTCATCGCCGAACTCGAGGATCGCGATCTCGTCGCCTTCGACGAAACGCTGAGGCGCATCCGGCTGATCAATGGGATCAATACCACGGAAACCAATATCCTACTGAAGACCAGCAAGACCAGCTTTTAATACTCGTGCTCGTAGACGACGCCCGCCTCTCCCTCGCCATCTCCACCTGCGCCGGCACGCAACTTCACGCCGCGGCCGACATCGAAATTGATGATCGCCTTGGCGCCGCCCTTGCCGGTGGTCTGCTGCAGTTCGAAATAGGTCCGGTCGTTGAGATAGCGGCCAACGCTGACACTGGTGCGGCCTTTGGCATCGGTACTGACGTCGAAGTCATCGACGCCGAGCTGGTTGCGAAGGCCCTGGAACAACGATCCGGAACGGCCGCCGGCCAGCTGGCTGACTGCATCGGCGAGCTGGGCGATTTGAACCGGCGACAGCCTGGACATCGACTGGCCGAAGATCAGCTGCGCCAGAACCTCGTCCTGCGGCAAGGCCGGCGACGACGAGAAGGTGATTGAGGGGTCCGTGGCCAGTCCCGCCACATTGACCGTCAGTGTCGTTGAGCCGGACGTCGAGCTGGCTTCCATATCGAGGGCGGGGGTGAGATCGCCGGCGAAGCTGATCCGGCTTCTGTTGGTGAAATCGAGGCGCCGGTTGAGAATCGTCATGCGCCCGCGCCGCATGGTGAAACCACCCGAAACGATCGGCGCCGCCGCCGTTCCCCGAATCGTGACGCTACCACCGAGTTCAGCATCGATACCGCGGCCGCGCACGAAGATCTGCGAGGGTGCGTCCAACTGAAGATCGAGATTGATGGTGTTGGACTTCGCGCGTGCCCCTTGCTGGGTCTCGTCGCGCAGCTGGGCGAGAACACTTTTCGGGGCGTTTATGTGCCTGATGTCGATCTCACGCAGCGAGGTCGGCAGTCTCTCTGGGACGGTGATCGAGGCTCTTTCGAGCCGCAGCCTGCCGTTCAGGGTGGGGTTTGCGAGTAGCGGACCGCGCAAGCCGATCGTGCCATCGACGGTCGCCACGACGAGCGTTCCATCGACATAGACGGCCCTATCGAGCCTGACGTCGATATTGGCGGGGAAATTGGAAGCGGGCTGTATCCCGACGCTGCCAGAAACCGAGATGCTGCCGCCGCTGGCGAGCTGACCGGTGAGCCGGGAGATGACGGCTTCGTTGCCGTTGAACCGGATGTCTGCCGCGAGATTGTTGATCGCAAGGTTGCGCCGGACATCGACGAACCTCGCGCCGCTGGTCGCCACGGTCCCGTTGATGGACGGGGCGGCGGCGGTTCCGGCGATCTGCAGATTGAGGTTGGCAGTGCCATCGGCGACGAAACCCTGGGCCGCGAGTTGTGAGCCGAGGACCGCGAATGGCAGACTGCCGGAAAAGCGCATGTCCAAGGCGCGATTGCCGGTAATGGTGACGCTGCCGCCGCCGCGCAGGGATAGGCCGCTGTCGCCGGCCACATTGGTGTCGATGGTCAGCCGGTTGTCCTGCAGTCTTCCGTTCGCAGCGATGCTAAGCGGCGAAAGCCCAGCACTTCTGGTCTGGCTAGTCGCTGCCCCTCTCCAGTCAAGGTTGAAGTCCACAGCAGGCACCGGCAGCCTGCCCGATGCCCTGACGGTGCCCGAAATATTGCCTTCGGCCGCAAGCCCAGGAACGAATGCGTTGGCAAGCCCGGCGGGAAGATTGGAGATGTCAGCATTGACCGTCAGCGATTGGGCGTTCTGCCCGGCGATGATGAAGTTGCCGCCGGCCTTCATCGACACGCCGGTGCCGCTGAGGTTCGTCGTAAAATCGAGCCTACCGTTCGCAAGCTTTCCGCCTGCATTTACTGAAAGCGGCCGGATGCCGGATGCCCGTGTCTGCGTGGTTGCCGCGTCCTTCCAATCCAGGTTGAAGTCGATGATCGGATTGCTCGGAGTCCCAGACGTCTTTGCCGTGCCTGAGATGGTCCCTTCCGCTCCCAGACCAGGGACAAATCCGTTGGCGAGGCTCGCGGGAAGATTCGCGATGTCGGCATCGACCGATAGACCCTGGACGCTCGCTCCCTGCAGGTTTGCCGTTCCCTTTGCCCTCAGGAGGCTGCTGCGACTGCTGGTCAGGGTGGCATCGAAGGCGATCTTGTTATCCGCGACATTGCCGGACGCATTCAGCGTGAGGCCCGAAAGGCCGGCCGCCCTGGTCTGGCGGGTCCCTGCATTGTTCCAGTTGAGCTTGAAATCGACGGCGGGAATCGGGAGGGAGCCGGACGCGGTCGCCGTGCCCGATATCGTTCCCTCGGCACCAAGATCGGGGGCAAAGTTGTTCACCAGCGCGGCGGGAAGGTTGCTCAGTGTCGCATCCGCCTGCAGGCTCTTCACGGTCGTACCTTCGAGAGTAACCTTGCCGTTCGCCGACAGAGCGGAACCTGCATCGCCAGTCAGATTTGTCTGGAAGTCGAGCACATTGTTGGCGAATGTGCCCTTGGCGCCGAGCACGAGGCTAGAGAGCCGAGCAGCCTTGGTTTGGGCAGTCGCGAGGTCCTTCCAAGTCAGGTCGAAGCTTGCCGTCGGCCGTTGCAGTGTACCTGACGCGGATGCCGTGCCCGAGACCGTGCCGCTGGCGCCGAGACCGGATACGAAGGCGTTTGCGAGGCTCGCTGGAACGTTGCGTATCGTTGCATCAGCAGTGAGGTTTTCGATTGTCGTTCCTGCCAGCGAGACATTGCCGGAGGCGTTCAGCGCCATACCGCCATTGGCCGTAAGGTCGACCTGGACGTTCAATTTTTCATCGGCGAAGTTGCCCTTCGCTGCCAAGCGCATGCCCGAAAGGCGCGCTGCCCTGGTGTGGCTGGTGGCGGCGTCTTTCCAGGTGAGATCGAAGGTTGCCGCTGGCTTCGGCAACTTGCCGGTGGCCGATATGGTTCCCGATATCATGCCTTCTGCGGCAAGATTCGGAACAAACCCGTTGGCGAGAGCGGCCGGAATGTTGGCGATCTGCCCATCGAGTTTCAGTGTTTGAGCCTCGGCGCCGGCGACGACGAAATTGCCGCTTGCCTGCAGTGACATGCCGCCGCTGCCACGTGCGTCGGCATCGAAGTTGAGAATGTTGTCCTTGAGATTGCCGCTCGCCGTCAGCCCAAGCGATGAGAGCTTCGCACTTCGGGTCTGGCTCGTTGCGGCATTCTTCCAATTCAGTTTGAAGTCCAGCGTCGGTGCTGGCAGCTTTCCGGCTGCGGTGACGTTGCCCGAGATCGAACCTTCGGCAGCCAGGTCCGGAACGAATGCGTTCGCCAAGCCCGCTGGGATGTTGATGATATCCGCATCGACCTTCAGCGATTGCGCATCCGGGCCGCCAGTGACGACACTGCCGGCGGCTTTCAGCGAGACTCCGCCTTTGCCGTTGGCGTTCGTTTCAAAGTCCAGCGTGTTGTTGGCAAACGTCCCGCTTGCATCGATCGCCAGGGGCGAAAGGCCGGCGCCCTTTGTCTGGCTCGTGGCCGCGTCCTTCCAATCCAGGTCGAAATTGGCGATGGGTGCCGCTGGCGTTCCGGTCACGGCAACCTTGCCCGAGATCGTGCCTGCGGCATCGAGCTTCGGAACGAAGCTATTGGCCAGGCTTGCGGGCAGGTTCCGGATGTCAGCCTTGATATCGAGAGTTTCGCCGACCGTGCCGCTGACGTGAACCGAGCCGTCGCCGGTCTTCAGTTCGACGGCGCTCAGCGTCACCGTGCTGCCACTGATCGACACCTCTGACGGCGATGCAAGCTCTACCTGGATGTTGCGGGGTTTGGCCAAGAAGCGGTCCAGGCGAAGCAGCGTCGTGCCGGCGTTCACTTCGACGCTGCCGGATGCGACCAACGGATTGGCGTCATAGGTGGCGCCGAGATCGAAGTTTGTCCGGTTCTGCTGCTGCGTGAAATTGAGCGCCAGGCTCTCCGCCTTGTTAGGCCCGGAGGCAAGCTCCTGCGCGGTGATTGTGCCCGTCGCGGCAAAAGCCTTGAGGTCGGTAACAGCGACGTTGATATCGGGGCCGACGATTGCAAAGGTATCGCGCTTCAGGCCGCTGCCGGATGCGACGACTTTGAGGGCGATCTTACCGCTGTCGTTGGCAATATCGACCGATCCCTTCAGGTCACCTTCCGCCTTCTGTCCGCCCAGTGCCGCGAGAAGGCCGATATCCGGAAAGTCAAACGTCGCCTGTCCGGTCGGCTCGAAAGCAGGTGACAGTTCGAGGTGGCCGGTCAGTCGGTTTTTGCCAACGTCGCCGGCAATCGACGGAAGCTGCACCTTCCCGTGGACGATCTGAACTGCCGTGGCGACGTTGATTGGCTGGTTGTCGATCGCGCCCCTCGCCGTGATTTGCGCCTTTGGCGCATTAGGGTCGGCCGTTCCGGAAAGATTGAGCTCGAGTTGCTTGACCTGACGCCCGGCCATCACGAGCGACGGCCCCTTGATGTTAGCCGCTACCGCGAGAGCAGAGACATTCCCCTTTGCGCTCAGCTGATAGTTCAGCTCGCCCGATGCGGTTTCCAGCAGCGCCTGAACGTTGGGAATGCGACCGGAAAGGTTGGCGTCGAGGTTCTCCTCGTCGAGCACCACTTGGCCGGTCGCTTCGAGCGCGTTCGACTTGATGGAGAGGTTCGAGATGTTGAACTTCGAGGGAATCGTTCCCGCAACCTGACCCTCGATGACGATCGGAGCATTGAAACGGGTTGCGACCGCCGGCGGCAGTACGGCCGGTTGAGCAGTCAGCTTGATGTTGCCCGTAATCGCGCTGGCGCTCAGCTTATAGGAGCCGTTGAGGTTTGCATTCGCTGCCGCGCTTTCGATCGTGGCACCGTTGAAGCCGAGCGCGTCCGGGGAGATCTGCAACGGCAGCGTGATCGTGACCGGGCCTTTGATGGCACGATCGATGTCGGGATTGACGAATGACGTGTCACCTGCGGCAAGCGTAATCTGAACGCTTCCCGTGCGACCGGCGAGATTGAAGTTGTCGCTCTTGGCGGTCAGCTTCACGTTGCCCATCGTCGCCTGTGGCAAGGCGGCCGAATCGAGCGAGGCGCTGGCATTAAGGCGGGAAGCCTTCGCGTCGCCCGTCAACGAAAGATTGATACCCGCTACCAGGAGACGGGCTTCACCGTCAGCCAGAGGCCAGCGGAAATCAACCGGCCCGGACGTTCCCAACAGATTGGCGTTAAGACTGTTGTTGCCTTTTGGATCGAGCGTGCCTGATGCCGCGATGACAACGGCGCCGGTCGCCAGATTGCCGGTCTGGATGTCGATCTTGCCCCTATTGTCGAAGTTCGCGGCGACGTCGATGTTCGTCTGTCCCGCAAAGAGCGGACGGAAGGCGGCCGGCAGCAGCGAGCTGAGGTCGCCGCCGCCCTTCAGGTCAAGGTGATGAAGGTTCTCCGGCGTCAGGGTGTGATGCGCCTCGATCGAGGCGCGTTGCTGTCCATCGAGAGCGGCCTGCAGCTGTCCCCGCCAATCCGAGAGGGGTCCGTCTCCCGTCAAGCCAATCTCCACCGCCGGGTTGCCAGGCAGCCCCAGCAGGCCAGCGAGCAGCCCACCCTTCGGTTCCGTCAGCTTTGCCTTGAGCCGCAACTGATTGCGGTCCGGTAGGAAGGCGGCATCTGCGATCAGCTTGGCATCCGGGGCATCGTGCCGATGCACGTTGATCGACGCATTGCCCCCGTCATTGTCGGCCCGCATGCTGCCGTCCGCGGCAAGCGAGAAAGCCCGTCCGATCAGAGGTTGAGCAAGGTTGATTTCCGGCAGGGCGATCTTGTCGATGTCGATCTTGACCGGCAACGAAAAGCCGGTGTCGGCTTCGCCTGTTGCGGCCGGGCGCGACGGTAGCGTGCGCACCGGCTGCCGCAGCACGTGAATAGCCGTAGCTTCAATGCTTCTTGCATGGAACCTGCCGGTAAGGAGCGCGAGCGGATTCCAGCTTATGGCAAGGCCATCGACCTGAGCGAAGACGCCCTTGGTGTCGGAGAGCACAATCTGGCTCGCCCGCAGGCCACCCGTCAGCAGTCCCTCCGGCTCCTGAACCTTGATGGTCATGTCCCGGTTGGAGATGCTGGAGGCGACCCTGTCGGTGATGATGCGCGCGCCAAAGGATGTGAAGCCGAAAACACCGATGGCGATGGCAAGCAGGATGAGGAGGGTGCCGACGGAATAGCCGAGCAGCCGCACGATCCAGTTCAAGATTTTCGCCAGTGTCTGCATGGGCGCGGACATTACTCCGTTTCTGTGGCGGCTCAAGGCACACGAAGGCGCCGCGGGTTGCCAGTATGTTAGAATGCCTGGCCGATGCCGGCGTAGATACCGTAATCCGTGCCATCCTCGTACTTGTTGAGTGGCACGGCAAAATCAAGCCGCAATGGACCAAACGGCGTCGCATAGCGAATGCCGATGCCCGCACCCGCCCGAATGTCGGAAAAATCGGGCGCGATGTCGGCTGAAACCGTCCCCACATCGATGAACGGCACTATGCCGATCGTATCGGTGATCTTTACGCGGGTCTCGAACGATGCAGTGACATAGGATGCTCCGCCGGTCTCTTCGTTGTCCGCGTTCCTGGGCGAGATCTCCTGGTAGCTAAAGCCGCGAACCGAGCCGCCGCCGCCAGCGAAGAATCGGCGTGTAGCAGGAATGTTCTGGAGGTCGTCTGCCCCTACGAGAAAGCCTGCGGAAAGCTTGCCGGCAAGAACGATGCGGTCCTCCGCTCCCAACGCGTGATATCCGGTGATCAAGCCCTCGACGCTCGAGAAGAAGGTGCCGTTGTAGGCCTCGTAGCTTGGCGTCGCCTTGAGCATTCCCCGATAGCCTTCGGTCGGGTCGAACTTGTTGTCGCGTGCGTCGCGGTCGTACTGCAAGGGCAGTGAGAAGGTCAGGTAGCTGTTGTTGCCAAAGGCATCGTCATCACGTTCCCAGCTCACCTCGCCGGCGCCGGTTATTGTATCCAAGTCGGACAGTTCGTAGGAAAGGCCGAGGGACGCAGTGACGAGCTTTGCGGTGTAGGCATCGGGGTTCTCGGTTTTGGCAAGGATGCTGGCCCGGAGGGTCGCGGCCGGAACGAACGCGCCGGGCTTGGTAAAGGTGACACCTGCTGAATAGTCGAGATCGCCAACGTTGGTCGTTTCGCCCAGGCGGCCCACCGACCCTTCGATGCGCAGTGCTTCCGCTTCTCCGAAGAGATTGCGGTGACCCCAATAGCCGTTGATCCCGAAGCCGTCCGTGGTCGAATACTGGGCGCCGATACCGAGATAGCGTTGCTTTCCCTCCGATACCTCGATCGTCATCGGCAATGTGCCGTCCGGTGCCAGAGCGTCTGCCTCGTGAATGGTCACGCTGGAGAAGACCCCCAATGCGCGCAGTCGCTCTCCGGCTTTCTTCAATGCTTCGGGCGAATATTGCTCGCCCCTGTTCAGCCGCGAGTAGCGCTGGATGAAGCCCGGTCTTACGGCCTTTGCGCCCGTGACGTCGACGTCGCCGACCGGCGCGACCGGACCGCCTTCGGCGGCGAGAACAATGTCGACGGTGTTCGTCCTGTGGTCAGCGACGACTTTGCGAGTCGTCAGCTTCGCCAGCGGCCGGCCTTCGCTTTTCAACTGTTCGACAATCGTGTCGCCGGCCTTGATGATGGTCAACGAGCCAGCCGTCTCGCCGGGAGCAAGATCGTAGTCTGCGGGGTTGCGGCGCGCGGCGTCGCCGCCGAACTGAACCTCATGAACTTTGAAGACAGGACCCGCAGCAACGTTGATCGTAACCGGGACAGGGCGTGAGCGATTGAAGGTCGGATTGGGCGGAAGAGCGTCGATATCCCTGCCGTCGACTCTGATTGTCACCACGCCGCCGTAGCGCGCCTTCTCATAAAGGGCGGCGATCAGCCGTTCGCGATCGTCTCTGGCCTTGACGACGACGCCGAGGTCGCCCGACACGGGTCGATCCTTGTCGCCCACCAGACGTGAACTGTTTTCCAGTGCTTCCTTGAGATCCGGATCGCTGCTGTCGGTCGTGAGCGTGACATCGTAGCGGACAGGATCAGGCACCTGGTCGGCCGCCGAGTCGTCATCCTTGCCCCACAATGTGATGCCGAAAAGCTTGAAGGCGAAAGCCTCCGAGATCAAAGCCGGCGAAAACGCGAATGCCGCCGCGACCACCAGTATGGTGCCTGCGCGCCGATACGCTATACCCGGTTTCGGTGCCTGCCCTCTAATCTGCATCCGCCGCTTTTGGTTACACTAGAATTGCTTCGCGCCCCCCGGCCGGCGGCAACCTTAGCGGCAAATTTCCTCGGCGTGTACCGTTTTAAATCGCCTGGCCGCTGAAATGGTGGAAAAAACGAGAAATCCCGGGCTTCACACCCGGGATTTCGAGACAGTTTTGCGCCGCTCAATAGCCGCCGCGGCAATCGTCGATGTACCGGCGACCGTACTGGTCGCGGTAATAACACTGTCCCGGCTGCTCGGCGACACGGCCGATGAGGGCGCCAGATACACCGCCGATCGCCGCGCCAACCGCAGCGCCACGAACATTGCCTGTTACTGCACCCCCGATAATTGCGCCGGAGGCAGCGCCGATACCGGCGCCCTGCTGGGTCGGCGTGCAGCTTGCAATCGAAAATCCAATCAAAGCGAATGCAACAATCTTCTTAATCAAATTCTTCTCCTAGGTTGGTCGCCCTCGAAAGAGCGGTGGCCGTCCCTGATTCTTGTTTTTGTCATGCTAGTCGTCAAACTGTGGCGCAAAAAGAGCAGCCTGCCTTCGATGCCCACCTTTCGCACAATGGAGCTGCAACTTTCGTCCAAATTCGACGCAACCGGACACGGCGAATTTAACTAACCTCCCGAAAGTAGTGGTTGATCCTAAAGCGAAAACGTCAAATGATACCGTCCGTGCCTGGAGGAGGCGCGAGGAGGAAATCATGGCGAAAGTGAAACTGACGGTGAACGGCCGGGCAGTCAGCGGTGACTGTGAAGAGCGTACGCTTCTTGTCCATTTTATTCGCGAAAAACTCGGCCTGACGGGAACCCACGTCGGCTGTGATACAAACCAATGCGGTGCCTGTGTCGTTCACATGGATGGCAAGTCGGTGAAGAGCTGTTCGATCCTTGCTGTCCAAGCGTCGGGTTCCACGGTCACCACTATCGAGGGGCTCGCCAGCAACGGTGAATTGCATCCTGTCCAGGCCGCCTTCAAGGAGCATCACGGTCTGCAATGCGGCTTCTGCACGCCGGGTATGGTGATGACGGCCGTCGACATGATTTCGCGCCACGGCGGCCAGCTGGACGAACAGACGGTCCGCCATGAACTCGACGGCAATATCTGTCGGTGCACCGGCTATCACAACATCGTCAAAGCCGTCCTGTCTGCCAACGAACAGATGCACGGCACCGCCAAGCAGGCGGCCGAATAGCTCTCAGGAATTGTCTGGCTGACTGCCGAATACGATTCGCTTTGGCGGAATGCCAGGCCCGAAACCCCATTGGGAGGACATCATGGGTGTTGAAGGAATTGGTGCACGCGTCGCACGCAAGGAAGATAAACGGTTCTTGACCGGCAAGGGCCGCTACACGGACGACATGGTCGTGCCGGGCATGAAATTCGCCTATTTCATCCGCAGTCCACATGCACACGCCAGGATCACGGGAATCGATGCGGCTTCGGCCAAGGCCATGCCGGGCGTCATCGACGTGCTTGACGGCAAGCAGCTGCTTGCAGACGGCATCGGCAACCTCATCTGCGGCTGGATGATTCATTCGAAGGATGGTTCGCCAATGAAGATGGGGGCTTGGCGTCCGCTGGCGGTCGAGACTGTCCGCTACGTTGGCGATGCTGTTGCCATCGTGGTTGCCGACTCGCTCGCAGAGGCCAGGGACGCCGCAGAGGCCGTCGTAATCGACTACGACGAATTGCCCGTTGTCGTCGAGGCTGTCGACGCACTGAAGTCCGGTGCACCCCAGATCCATCCGGAAGCTCGGAACAATCTGATCTTCGATTGGGAACTCGGCGACGGTGCTGCAACCGACAAGGCTATTTCCGCAGCGGCGCATGTCACGGAAATAGAGATCCACAACAACCGCTTGTCGCCCAATCCGATGGAGCCGCGTGCTGCGCTCGGGATCTACGACGCCGCCGAAGATCACTACACCTGCTACACGACTAGCCAGAACCCGCACGTCGCCCGTCTCGTGATGAGTGCCTTCTACAACGTCGCGCCCGAGAACAAGCTGCGGGTGATTGCTCCTGACGTTGGCGGCGGATTTGGATCGAAGATCTACATCTACCCGGAAGAGATCGTCTGTCTCTGGGCTTCCAAGAAGACAGGCGTGCCGGTGAAATGGAATTCGGACCGAACCGAGGCCTTCCTGACAGACGCCCATGGCCGCGACCATGTCTCCAAGGTAAAGATGGCCTTTGACAGCGACCACCGCATCATTGGGCTAAAAGTCGATACCATCTGCAATCTCGGTGCCTACATGTCGCTGTTTTCGTCGGCGGTTCCGACCTACCTCTACGCAACGTTGCTGTCCGGCCAGTACGATATTCCGGCCATCCATGCCAATGTGCGTACGGTTTATACCAACACCGCGCCGGTTGATGCCTATCGTGGCGCTGGTCGCCCCGAGGCCACCTACCTGCTCGAGCGGACGATGGAAACGGCAGCCCGCGAGCTTGGCATTTCGCCGGCCGAGCTGCGGCGGAAGAACTTCATCCGCTCCTTCCCGCACCAGACGCCTGTCATCATGAACTATGACGCCGGTGACTACGAGGCATCACTCAATGCCGCCATGCAGGCCGCCGACTGGAACGGCTTCGCGGCGCGCAAGGCAGAGGCGGCAAGCCGCGGCCTGAAGCGCGGCCTCGGCATGAGCTGCTACATCGAGGCGTGCGGCATCGCTCCCTCGCAGGCGGTCGGCTCGCTTGGTGCGGGCGTCGGTCTATGGGAATCCGCCGAGGTACGGGTCAATGCGGTTGGCACCATCGAGGTGCTCACCGGGTCGCACAGCCACGGACAGGGGCATGAAACGACCTTCGCGCAGCTCATTTCGGATCGTCTCGGTGTTCCGCTGGACAGCGTGTCGATTGTCCACGGCGACACCGACAAGGTGCAGATGGGCATGGGCACCTATGGCTCACGCTCCGGCGCCGTAGGCATGTCGGCCGTGGTCAAGGCGCTCGACAAGGTCGAAGCCAAGGCCAAGAAGATCGCCGCTCACCTGATGGAAGCCGACGAGGGCGATATCGTCATCGAGAACGGCGAGGTGAAGGTTGCCGGCACCGACAAGAGCCTGCCGTGGTTCCAGGTGGCGCTCGCCTCCTACACCGCACACAACCTGCCGAGCGGCATGGAGCCGGGGCTGAAGGAGACCGCCTTCTACGACCCATCCAACTTCACCTTCCCGGCCGGCTGTTACATCTGCGAAGTCGAAGTCGATCCGGAAACCGGCAAGACGGAGATCATCCAGTTCGTCGCGGCGGACGATTTCGGCAACATCATCAACCCGATGATCGTTGAAGGCCAGGTGCATGGCGGTATCGCACAGGGCATCGGTCAGGCTCTGCTCGAGGCCGTGCATTATGACGAGAATGGGCAGCTGTTGACGGCAAGTTTCATGGATTACGCCATGCCGCGCGCCGATGATCTGCCGTCGTTCAAGGTCTCGCATCAGGTAACGCCGTCCCCGAGCAATCCGCTTGGTATCAAGGGCTGCGGCGAGGCTGGTGCCATCGGATCTCCGCCGGCGCTCATCAACGCCATCACCGATGCCATCGGCAACAACATGCTGACGATGCCGGCCACGCCGCAGAAGGTGTGGATGGCAGCGCGCGCGGTTCATTGAGGAGGAACGACGATGTATCAGACCAACTATCACCGTGCGTCCTCGGTCGATGAAGCCGTGAGGATGATTTCGGGCACATCGGAGGGCAAATATGTTTCCGGTGGCATGACACTGATCCCGACGATGAAGCAACGCCTCGCCGCGCCGAGCGATCTCGTCGATCTCAGGCATATTCCCGCGATGCAGGGAATCAAGGTCGATGGTCGCAAGGTGACCATCGGGGCGGCGACTCCGCATGCCGAAGTTGCCGCATCGGCGGCTCTGCGTGCGGTTTGTCCCGCGATTTGCGACCTCGCCGGCATGATCGGCGATCCGCATGTCCGGCACATGGGCACGATCGGCGGCTCGATCGCCAACAACGACCCTGCTGCGGACTACCCGTCGGCCATGCTGGCGCTCAATGCCCGCATCATCACCAACAAGCGCGAGATCCCTGCCGACGATTTCTTCACGGGTCTGTTCGAGACGGCATTGGAGGACGGCGAACTGCTCACTGCGGTCAGCTTCGAGGCTCCCGACAAGGCCGGCTATTCGAAGTTTCCAAATCCGGCGTCGCGCTACGCAATGACCGGGGTTTTCGTTGCCAAAGGTGCTGGGGGCGTAAGGGTCGCCGTCACTGGGGCTGGTTCGAATGGCGTCTTCCGCGAGCCGGCCATGGAAACAGCTCTTAACGCCAACTGGTCTGCCGGCTCCGTCGCTGGTGTCGATGTCAATCCGACAGGGTTGATGTCGGACCTGCATGCCAGTGCGGAATACCGCGCCAACCTCATCAAAGTGATGGCTAAACGCGCCGTTTCCGCCGCCACTTGACGGAACCCGCGCAAATGCGAGGCAGGCAAGCTGCCTCGCATTTTTCTGCCATCTGCCTCAAAATGAGCTTTTTCGAATTAAAATAATTCAAGAGTATGGGCCTTTTGACGCAGTTAATGGTAAAGCGAGGGCAAAGGGTTGACGTGCGCGCGTCCGTTGGCAAAAAAACGCTCGCACGATACTGGAGCAGATGATGGATTTCGAAGCGTTCTTTAAAAACGAGCTGGATGGGCTTCACACGGAAGGCCGTTATCGCGTTTTTGCCGATCTTGAGCGTCACCGCGGCAGCTTTCCGCGCGCCACGCGACACACGGAGAACGGCCCGCAGGACGTCACAGTCTGGTGCTCCAATGACTATCTCGGCATGGGCCAGAACCCGAAAGTGATCGAGGCAATGAAGAATGCCATTGATCACTGTGGCGCGGGTGCGGGAGGCACCCGGAATATCTCTGGCACCACCCACTACCACGTTCTGCTTGAGCGCGAGCTGGCCGACCTCCACGGCAAGGAAGCGGCGCTGATCTTCACCTCGGGCTATGTCTCGAACTGGGCGGCACTCGGTACGCTCGGTGCCAAGATCCCCGGCCTCATCATCTTCTCGGACGCGCTGAACCACGCCTCGATGATCGAAGGCATCCGCTATGCCAAGTGCGACAAGGTGATTTGGAAGCACAACGACGTCGCCGATCTCGAAGCCAAGCTGGCGGCTGCCGATCCGAAGGCGCCGAAGCTGATCGCGTTCGAATCCGTCTATTCGATGGATGGGGATATCGCGCCAATCAAGGAAATCTGCGATCTCGCCGACAAGTACGGTGCAATGACCTATCTCGACGAAGTCCATGCCGTCGGCATGTACGGACCGCGCGGCGGCGGCATTGCCGAGCGCGAAGGCCTGATGGATCGCCTGACGGTGATCGAGGGCACGCTCGGCAAGGCGTTCGGCGTCATGGGCGGCTACATCGCTGCCTCGACGGCGCTCTGCGACTTCATCCGCTCCTTCGCCTCCGGCTTCATTTTCACGACGGCGCTGCCACCGGCGCTTGCCGCCGGTGCGGTTGCCTCGATCCAGCATCTGAAGGTCAGCCCGTTCGAGCGGGCGCGGCATCAGGAGCGGGTCCGCAAGCTGAGGGCACTGCTCGATCAGCGCGGCATTCCGCATATGCCGAACCCGAGCCATATCGTGCCGGTGATGGTCGGCGATGCCGCCAAGTGCAAGTGGATCTCGGATCTGCTGCTCGACAATTGCGGTGTCTACGTCCAGCCGATCAACTACCCGACGGTGCCGAAGAAGACCGAGCGCCTGCGCATCACCCCGACGCCGCTGCACAGCGATACGGACATCGAACATCTGGTCGAGGCGCTGCATTCGCTCTGGTCGCGCTGTGCATTGGCCCGGCACGTGGCCTAAGGGTTCGCGTTATTTGGGAAAGCAAGGCCGCCGTCAGGCGGCCTTTTCGTTGAAGGCTACCAGTTCTGCGGCAAGCCTGCGGGCCTCGGCGTCAGCAGCAAAGACGTCGTCCATCGTCGTCGCTTCGCCGGTTGCGATCATCTTGTCCATCACCGCTTCGGCAATATCGGCCATCGCAAGGAAACCGATCCGTTCCTCGACGAAGGCATGAAACGCAATTTCCTCGGCCGCGTTCATGATGGCGCCCTGCAGTCCGCCGCGCTCCAGCGCGGTGCGCGCCAGCCTCAGTGCCGGAAAGCGTTCTTCGTCAGGTGCCTCGAAGTCCAAGCGCGAGAGCTTGGCGAAATCCAGCCGCTCGACATTCAATGTTGGTCGGCGCGGGTAGTCGAGCGCGTAGCCGATCGCCGTGCGCATGTCGGGGCAACCGAGCTGCGCGATGATCGACCCGTCGGTGTAGCCGACCATGGAGTGGATGATCGACTGCGGATGCACGATTACTTCGATCTGATCGGGCCGCACGCCGAAGAGATGCTTCGCCTCGATCATCTCCAGCGCCTTGTTGAACATCGAGGCGCTGCCGACCGAGATCTTCAATCCCATTGACCAGTTGGGGTGCGCTCGCGCCGTCGCCGCAGTCACATTCGCCATGTCGGCGCGCGACCAGGTGCGGAACGGACCGCCCGAAGCCGTCAGGATGATCCGTTCGACGGCGTGCCGCTGATCCTCGTCCAGAGACTGGAAGATCGCGCTGTGTTCGCTGTCGACCGGGATCAGCCGTCCGCCGCCCTTCGCCACGGCATCGACGAACAGATCGCCGGCCGACACCAGGCATTCCTTGTTGGCGAGCGCAATCGTGGCGCCCTTACGGGCCGCGGCAAGCGTCGGCGCCAGTCCGGCCGTACCGACAATGGCGGCCATGACCCAATCCGCCTCGAGGTCCGCGGCTTCCGCCAGGCCCGATACGCCGGCAGCCACGGCGATGCCGCTGCCGGACAGTTCTTCCTTCAGCGAGTGATACTTGTCGTCGCTTGCGGTGACCGCAAACCTGGCGCCAGACGATTTTGCCTGCTGCGCCAGCAACTGGACGTTCTCGTTGCCGGTGACGACAGCGATCTCGTAGCAGTCCCGTCCGCCCAATTGCTCGACAACGTCGAGCGTATTTTGTCCGATCGAGCCGGTTGAGCCAAAAATACTAAGGCGCCTCGGCGCGCTTTCGCCTGCTATCATCGGTGATTTCGCCAAAACACTTGCATTGGCTCTGGCTGTACAGGGGATTGAAATAGGCGGCAAGTGTGCGGCGCAGCAGAAATCTGACGCCCAGCAGGATGTCACTGCCTTCGTCAGCGATCTCTTGCCGCGGAGCGAAACCAACTGGCTGATTGCCGCGTTTTGTTATGGTCGAAGCAGGAGGAAGGCAGATGGTTTTCAAGCAACCGACGTTCTTTGGCGAGCCTTATGAGCCGGAGTCCGGGGCTGACAAGGATGCAGCGCTCGAGGAGGCCGTGGCGAATGCTCTGGCTGTCGCTGGTGGGATTGACGCTGCGGATGTAAACGTGACGCTCGATGATGGCGCTGTTGTATTGACCGGCCTGGTTGCCACCGCGGCAGAAATCGAGCGCGCAACGGCCGTCGCACGAGCCATCGCCGGAACACGACCCGTGCGCAATGATATCAAGATAGCGTAGCTAACCCTCAGCCAGCGAAGCGTTCCATTTCGAAAACGGCCACTCTGTCCGTCTTCGGCGTGGTAATTGGCCCTGTCGATTTGTAGGCGGTTGCGAGCAGCAGGCCGCTGACAACAAGATATGCGAATGCAAGCAACGTCAGCTTCATACGCATGTCGAGCACTCCTCTCTTTTACGCCTCAAACGCCGTACAGGTCGGAAAGTTCCGACTTCCGATGGCTGTCAGAAAATGTGATCTCCTCGCCTGGCACTGGCTTGTGTCGCCGCTCCTGTCGTAAAGGGTAAAGATAGGGCCACCTGTTTCAACGCCGTGGCTTGATGCATTTGCAAATGGAGGTGGGTATGCGCAAAGCGATTATCGTATGGGGCGGCTGGAGCGGTCATGAACCTGAAGCCTGTGCGCACCGTGTCGCCGAACTGTTGCGAGACGATGGTTTTGCCGTCGAGGTGACCCCCGAGCTGGACATCTTTGGCTCGGCCGCGATCGCGAAGGCCGATTTGCTTGTGCCCGTGATTACCGGCGAGAAGCTCGAGAAAGCGCATGCCGATGGCTTGGTGGAGGCCGTGCGTGGCGGTCTCGGCCTCGGCGGACATCACGGGGCGCTTGCGACCTCGTTCAAGGAAAGTGCGCCCTTCCGCTATGTCTCCGGCGTTACCTGGGTCGCCCATCCCGGCAACATCATCGACTTTCGCGTCAACGTGACGCGCCAGCACGACCCGGTGATGGAAGGTATTCCCGATTTCGATTACCGGTCAGAGCAATATTATCTTCACTATGATCCGTCGGTCGATATTCTGGCGACGACGAGCTTTTCCGGGAAGTATGATGCGGCCGCCCGCAACGTCACGATGCCGGTCGCCTTCAAGCGCCACTTCGGCGCGGGACGCGTGTTCTACACGGCACTTGGCCATGTCGCGAGCGAGTTCGATCACCCTTACATGCGCCTCATTCTTCGTCGCGGTCTTTCGTGGGCGGCGCGCTCCTAGCTAGGAGGTCCGGCCTGTCCTGCATCCAGCAAAGACGTCGAGCTTCGCGTTATAGGCGGATGTCGAGACATTCATCATCCCGAGCACGCTGTGGAACAGGTTGTCGTGGGATGTGGGCTGCGCAGCCGACTGGCCAAGACATGTCTTGTCGAGCGCCATCGAAGCCGTGAAATCGGGGTCGAGCCAGACGAGGAACGGAACGTGTGTCTGCTCCTCGGGAGCAAGGATGTAGGGTGTGCCGTGAAGGTAGAGACCCTTTTCGCCGAGCGACTCGCCGTGATCCGACATGTAGATCAATCCGCTGGCGATCTTGTCGCTGCGGGCCTTGAGCCTATCGATGACGGTGGAAAGGAAATGGTCGGTGTAGAGGATCGAGTTGTCATAGGCATTGACGATCTCATCGTCCTTGCACTTCCCTAGCTCGGCCGTCTCGCACTCAGGCATAAACCTCCGGAATTCCTTTGGATAGCGCAGATAGTAGGCTGGCCCATGGCTGCCGATCTGATGCAGCACAAGCACGCTATCCTTCGTCACGCCGTTCAGCCATGCGTCCAGTTTGTCGAAAAAGATGCCATCCTGGCATTCACGGTTCTTGCAGAAACGTGGGTCGGTCGAATTCGCGAGGTTGACGAAGTTGATGCGCGCTGCGGCGCCCTTGCTGCCGGTGTTGTTGTCGAACCAGGCCACATCGATCCCAGCGTGGGCGAGGACATCCATCAAGCCCTCGTTCTCCATACCCTTCGTGTGGGTGAAGTTCGCGCGCGTGAACTGCGAGAACATGCAAGGGATCGACGTAGCCGTCGCAGTGCCACAGCTCGTCGTCTGCGGGAAGTAGGTAACGCCCTGCTTCCGAAGCTCGGGGTTGGTGTCGCGACGGTAACCGCCGAGCGAAAAGTTCATCGCCCTTGCCGTCTCTCCAGCAACGATGATCGTCACGCGCGGCTTGTGGGCGTCCATGACTGGAACGACTTTGGCGTCGGTGCCGAGCGGCTTGACGACAAGCCGCGCTTCCTTGCGGGCCTGGATGAAGTATCGTGTGGTGCTAACGATCGGGGTGACGGGATTCAGGCTCTTAACGATATCGCGGTGCTGCCGGATTGCCGCGGTGTATTCCTTGGCGTAGACGCCCGCGACGGCGCCGAATATCACGAGGCAGCCGACGATCGTCACACTGTTCCACCAGAGCTTCTGCAGCACCGGGCGGTGAACCACCCTGACCCACAGGATCAACACGATCGGGATGACAGCGAACAGAAGGACATGCCAAAGGAAATCCGGCGTGATCAGGTGATTTGCTTCTGCAGGTGTGGTTTCCATCGCGTTTCGGATCATGTCCGAATCGACAATCACGCCGAAGGAGTCGGTAAACCACGCGGCAAGCGAAGCCGCGAGAACGAGGAAGATCAGGACCGGTTTGATGACGTACTTTGCCGAGAAGGCCGTGGCAAAGGCCACGAACAGAACAGATACCGCGAGGTAGAGGGCGGCGACCGCGATCGGTGTCGCGCCGAGGTAGGCGTGAACCTTTCCCCAGAAAGTCCGGTTGGTGAACAGGACGAGATAGAGCGCCGTGATGGCGGACAGCGAAATGCTGCCAATTTGTGGCCGATAAGGCGACTGTCGTTTCAAGAGGCGGGGGCCTTCGGTGTCTTGTTGTTCGCACGGGCGAACTTCAGTTCACCGCAGCAGTTGCTTACTATCTGTCATAAAACTGACGCATACCTGAAGGGGCCGAGCGCAGTCGAAATTGGTTGAGGGCAGCTAAATATTCTCTGAAGTGTAGATGTGGAACGGCAGAAACGACTGTCCGGGGACAGCGTCGCCTTCTGATCCGATGGATGCCGTCATCAAGGTGACCAGTTCGCTGCATAGGCTTTTGACGGGCGTGGCTATGGCCATGGTCACAACATCATCGGCGAGGGCCGAGTGCGAATCCGGCGTCAGTTCGTTGACGACGACGACGAGCTTGCCTGCGAGGCCCTCCTCGCGCACAGCAGAGATCGCGCCTTCCATTCCGCCACCGCAGACGTAGAATCCGACCAGATCCGGATGTTCCTTGAGGAGATTGACGGTGGCCTCATGGGTTATCTCGGGCGTTTCGAGATTGATCAGCGTCTCGAGAACTTCGAACTCAGGAGCGTTCTCGCGGAAATACGAGCGGAAGCCGATCTCGCGCAACTCGTGTCCGTGGTAGCGGTGGCTGCCGACGAAACAGACGACCTTTCCTGGCCGCTTGGCGGCCTTTGCGATCATCCAGGCTGCGGTGCGACCGACCTTTCGATTGTTCAATCCGACGTAGCCCTGCCGCACGCCGCTTGCGAGATCGGACAGGATCGAGAAGGTCGGGATTCCCCTGGCCTTTAACGCTTCCACTTCGGCGGCGACGGCAGGATAGTCGGGGCCGACCAAGGCGATGGCCTGGTTGCGGCTGGCAAGAAGCTTCAAGGTTTCGATTATCGCGGCCGGCGTCGATGCCGTCGCATATTCGACCTGAGCGGTGATGCGAGACGTTGTGTGGGCATGCGCGGCATGTTCGATTTCGCGGGCGAGCGTCTGATAGAAGGATTGCGTCGGACGCTGCAAAAGAAAGCCCAGCCGATGGTGCGGGAGATCCTGAAAAACGCGCTGTCTGAGCAGGCCGACCGCATGGTAGCCGATTGAGGCAGCTGCGTTATAGACCCTTCGCGCCGTCTCCTCACGAACGCGATGACGACCGTTCAGCACGCGATCGACTGTTGCTACGCTGACGCCGGAGGCATCCGCCAGATCCTGGATCGTTGGTCGCTTCACCGTCGGCCCTTTGCAAGAATCCATCATTGAGAGGTGTCGCAATGATGGGTTTTGATAGAATACATCAAGGCTGCATTGTCGCTTGGTGAAAGTCAACATACTCTCGTCTGCACAGGCCGGGAGGAATGACATGCGGGAGGTTGCGATGGCGGATCAGACGAGGAAGCGGGACTATAGCCTGCTCGGCGAAAGCGGCCGGACGGCCGTCGATATGGGCCTGGCGGCCGCCGAGTGGTATCACACCGAGGTTCCGCGCAAGGAGATGAAGGCGCTGATGCAGCGCTCCGACGCGCCGGCCATTCGCGACACGATCATTTGGCTCGGTGCGATGATTCTACTTGCCGGGCTTGGCGTCTATTTCTGGGGCTCCTGGCTCTGTGTGCCCTTTTTCCTTGCCTATGGAGTGCTTTACGGTTCGGCATCCGATAGCCGCTGGCATGAGTGCGGTCATGGCACAGCTTTCAAGACGCGCTGGATGAACGATGCGGTCTATCAGATCGCCTGCTTCATGATCATGCGCAATCCGGTGACCTGGCGCTGGAGCCATACGCGCCATCACACCGATACGGTGATCGTTGGCCGGGATCCCGAAATTGCCGTGATGCGCCCGCCGGATCTGCTGCGGCTGATCCTCAATTTCTTCGGCATTCTCGATGTCTGGCATGCCATGGTGGACATGCTGCGCAATGCCTTCGGCGTCATCAGTGCGGAAGAGAAAACCTTCATCCCCGAGATGGAGCAGCCGCGCGCCATCTTCATCGCCCGCATCTGGCTCGCCATCTATGTCGTGGCGATTGCCGCCGCTATTGCGATGGGGTCTGTCCTGCCGCTGGTGTTGATCGGTCTGCCGCGGCTCTATGGGGCATGGCATCACGTATTGACCGGCCTGCTGCAGCACGGTGGCCTCGCTGACAATGTCATCGACCATCGTCTGAACAGCCGCACCGTCCATATGAATCCGATCAGCCGGTTCATCTACTGGAACATGAACTACCACGTCGAGCATCACATGTTCCCGATGGTGCCCTATCATGCGTTGCCGCGCCTGCATGCCATGATCAAGCACGACCTGCCCGCGGCAAACCCGTCGATGTGGTCAGGCTATCGAGAGATGATCCCGGCGTTCCTGCGCCAGCTGCGCAACGAAGACTATTTCCTCAAGCGTGAGCTGCCAACGACAGCGCGGCCTTATCGCGAGGAGTTCCATGCCGAGCTTGCGCCGGCCGCCCAATAGAGCAGCACCAGACATGAAGCATGGGAGGACAAGATGAGCGGAAATTGGATCGAGGTCTGTGCGGTCGAGGACATCGACGAGGAAGATGTCATGCGGTTCGATCATCAGGGCAGAACGTTTGCCGTCTACCGCAGTCCGGATGACGAGTTCTTCGCAACAGACGGGCTCTGCACCCACGAGCAGGTCCATTTGGCCGATGGCCTCGTCATGGACGAGATCATCGAGTGTCCCAAGCACAATGGCCGCTTCAACTACAAGACGGGGCAGGCCAAGGGAGCGCCGGTCTGCGTCAACCTCGCTACCTACCCCGTGAAGGTCGAAGACGGCGCTGTCTTCATTTCCATCTGAGGAGGCCGTCATGACCCATTTCGTCATCGTCGGGGCCGGGGAATGCGGCGCACGCGCGGCGTTTGCCCTGCGCGAAAAAGAGTTTGACGGCGAGATCACGCTGATTGGAAGCGAATCCCTTGCGCCCTATGAACGACCGCCGCTTTCAAAGGCGGTCGTTGGAGGGGCCGCGGGGCCGAAGTTTATCGCCGAGCCGGAGAGATATGCGGCGAGTGGCATCCGCCTGCTGACCGGCGTGACGGTAGAGGACGTTGATCCCGAGGCAAAGGCGGTTACGCTTTCCGACGGCAGCTCCATCACTTATGACAGGATTCTGCTCGCGACCGGCGCTCGCGCGCGGGCATTTCCCGGGATTGCCGAGAATAGCAAGCACATCCGCGCGCTCCGCACCCATGCGGACGCGGAAGCTCTTCGCAAAGCGATGATGCCCGGAAAGCATATCCTGATCATCGGCGGCGGTTTTATCGGCCTCGAGCTTGCCGCAACGGCGCGCGCGCTCGGAACCGAGGTGACGGTTCTCGAAGGCCTGGAGCGCGTGCTGAAGCGCGGCGTGGCGGAGGAGGTCGCAGGCGCGATCTGCGAGCGGCATCTGCTTGAGGGCGTCGACATCCGCTGTGGCGTCGCGATCACGGCGATGGCCGAGGAGGGTAGCAAGGCGATCATCCACCTCGCCGATGGCGACACGATCAGCGCGGATCTCGTGCTCGTCGGGATTGGCGCCACACCGAATACGGAGCTTGCGGCGCGCGCCGGTCTCCAGATCGACAATGGCATTGCCGTGGACGAATTTCTGCGCAGTTCGGCGCCTGATGTCTACGCAGCCGGCGACTGCTGCTCTTTTCCGCTGGCGATCTATGGCGGCCGCCGCGTACGGCTCGAATCCTGGCGGAATGCGCAGGAGCAGGGGGCTCTGGCCGCCGCCAACATGATGGGGCTCGGCGAAGCCGTGTCCGCCGTTCCCTGGTTCTGGTCCGACCAATATGACGTAACGCTGCAGATTGCCGGCCTGGCAGAGGGCGCCGTCCAGCACTTGCGCCGGGACCTCGGCGACGGCGCCTTCATTCTCTTTCATCTCGATCAGGCCGGCCGGCTGCTGGCGGCCAGCGGCATCGGTCGCGGCAACATCGTCGCCCGCGATATCCGGCTTGCCGAGATGCTGATCGCGGCGCGCGCGCATCCGGATCCGGCCGCGCTGGTCGCAAGCAGCGTCAAACTGAAATCTCTCCTGGCCGCCTGACGGGCGGTGGCATTCTCAAGGTATTGGTGATGGGCAAACAACTGCGACCGACTGTGCATGATCTCCTGTCGATGAAGGGCAAGCGGCAGCTCAGCATGTTGCGCGTCGTGTCACTCGAGGAGGCCGAGGCCGCCGAGGCGGCCGGCATCGACCTGATTTCCGTCCCGCCAGAACTCCTCTTCGATCCGCGATTTCGTGATGCCGCCCCCGGGCGCTTTGCGATTCCCGGCGGCGAATACGGCCAGAGCGGTGCGACCCCGGATGAGATCCTGCGCTCCGCCGTGAAAATGCGGGCGGCCTCCGCCGATGCCGTCTATTGTGCAGCCAGTCTGCAGACGATCCGGCGGTTGCGTGACGAATATATTCCGGTCTGCGGGCACACCGGGCTCATCCCATCGCATTCCACCTGGACGGGCGGCTTTCGCGCCGTGGGCAAGACGGCGCAATCCGCCGCCTTCGTCTATAGGCAAGTGAAGGATCTGGAAGCCGCCGGCGCGTTCAGCGCCGAGATCGAGGTCGTGCCGGCCGAGGTGGCGGCGGCGATTTCGGAGCGCACGTCGATGCTGATGATCTCGATGGGCGCCGGCAGCGGATGCGACGCGCAGTACCTCTTCTCCGAAGATGTGCTAGGCCTCAACCGCGGGCACTATCCGCGCCACGCCAAGGTCTATCGCAATCTTGCCGCCGAATACGACCGCATCCAGGCGGAACGGATCGCGGCATTCCGCGAATATGCCGCCGACATTGCCGGCGGCGCGTATCCGGAGGAGCGGCATCGGGTGCCTGTCGATACCGACGAACTGGCCGCGTTTCTGTCTGGACTCTGAGCCGTCGGGTGTCGGGTGCTCCCGTCAGCTCATTGCCAGACCACCTGGTCGGCGAAGTCGGGGTCGGCCTTGACCTTCTCGGCCGCCGCGCAGGCTTCCGACGGATCGTCGGACAGCGCGGCCAGTTCACCGCCGACGAGAATGCCATAGATCACCAGGATGTGCTTGTCGTGATAGTCCTTCTGGGCATCGCTCATCTTGGCCGCGTCGGCCGGCGCAAGCGCCTCGAAGGCCTTTCCCATTTTTGCACCGTCGAGCGTAAATCCCAGGCAGACGTCGGCAATCGCCGTCTGGTAGGCGACAAGTTGAAGTTTGGTCTGCTGTTCCTGCGTCAGCGCGCGTTCCAGCAGGTCGATCGCGTGCAAGCGAACGAAGCCGCTGGTCGGGGTTTCGGCAAAGGAGGGCGAAGCGGCTCCCAGGCATGCGGCGAGTGCTGCTACCAGTCGTCTCATCTCGGTTTCCTCGCAATCAGAATAGCCGGTTGGTCCAGGTCGGCAGAAAATCGCCGTCGGGATTGAAGCAGGCGCCCTGCCTTGGATAGCAGATGACGTCGCGGGCGGGACTGAAGGGCGCGCTGCGAGGCGGATAGGGCGGTGGCGGAGGAATGTACTGGTTTTGATGTACATGATCATGCGAGGCGGCTGAAGCGGCAATGCCGCCTAGCAGCAGGCCCCCGACCAGGGCGGCAGTATCATCGGAATGCCAGCTGCGTGCCGAACTGGATGCCGGCAATGCGGTCGCTACAAGAGAGCATAGAAGCAACGTCATCGAAATTCGAAGCATAGAACGTCCCCCGGGAAACAATGACGCCGTGCAATCTATGTCGCTAATGCAATCGAGGCAAGAATTGTGTGGGGAAGGAATGTCAATCGAGAAATGATAGCGACAGCTGGCGCGAAGCGCCAAAACCTCGTCTACTAGCGAAAACAGTGGTGATCCCGACGCGATTCGAACGCGTGACCCCCAGATTAGGAATCTGGTGCTCTTTTAAGGACATACCGTTCTATACCGGTATGTCCTAATAGTGAAGCATCCGCCGACCAGGCGGATTCCGTGTTGGTATACGCGCCGTTCGGGCTAGCGACGCAAGTTTCGCATGCCCGTTCGGCACGGATACAAAAGAAAGTCGGGCCTTTGGCCCGTCAGTTTGTCGAGCCAGCGAGACCATACGGCTTTAGCTTGGTCACTGGGATCGCGAACCCCATCGTCCTTAACGCCCAGTCGGAGGTGTGTCGGCGCGAGCCATCCGCGCTGCTTTGTCGCTGCGGATTGTTCTCTGTAAGGCCGAGCGCCAACCTCGGCCATTTCCGCCTCGTTGCAGCTGTAAGGTCCACTTACTCCCTCTCACGCCGCACAAACCGCCCGAGGTGTCCGACTCATCATTCTCTGACGGTTACAGATGCTTCCTCGAGGATTCCGTTACGAAATTACCAGCGGTGCAGAGGGAAACGGGCAATCTAGGCATTCAACGTGGCTGATGTCGGCACCACAACGTCGTCTTCTCCGCCGTGATCGGTCGACGGAAGGGAAGGCGGGCCGACGCCGGTCCGTAGGATGGGACCTTGATTATGCAGAGAATGCGAGACTCCAAGAGATCACGACATCAGCCATCTCGGAATGTCGGTACTCCAAATCAAAGACTCCAAATTAAAGACCTCAAGAAACCGGCGATTGGGATTCTGTCTACGGTTCCGGAACTTAGCGCCCTGAAGGCTTTGGACGTGATGCCAGCCAGTAGCCATCGCCGTCATTCACCAATTCCGGTGCGCGCCAGAGAACTCTGCTGAGAAACTTCGCGGGGTCTTTCTTATCTATGGCAACCCCCGCTGCGGTGATCAATTCCAGCAGCTCCGTGCGCTGCAGGGGGCGTTCTGCGATGGAAAGCTGCTCGACCGCTTTTTCGCGCAAAATACCGCTAAGCGTCTGTTTTTTACGCCTATTTCGGCCCGTTCTACGTTCTTTTCCCCGAGGGGCAAGCGTTTCCAGAGCCCCCTGAAGGGCCGCGATCGATACCTGAATCTCCGAAAGTTCGCGGTTCCATTTTAGATTCTGTCTGTTCATTTCCTTTTCGAGCGCCTGACGTCGCTGCTTGAGCCGCTGGAGAATCTTGGTAGGGGAATCTGAGTGATCCTCAGCATTCGGTTTATGTTGTTCCATCGGATGGTTCGCTATTGCATTAAAATGGGAGTATGATAGGGAGCATAAAAGAGAGCTGTGACTTGTATGCCCAAAACATCTTAGTTGATCGTGAGTCGCTGGTCTACCTAGCTACGATCGGTCGAGACCCCGTGCCGTGAGATACTGATGCGTGCTATCCAAATCAATGTTCGCTCTGGTGTGCTGAAGATGCGTCCATCTGGCATCCGACACAGCATTGTGTGGAGACCTAGTCCGTTCCGAAGCACCCAAAAGCTGCCGCTCCTGACGCTTCGAGACCCCGATAACCCCTCGGTCACGCGTCCATACCTGCCGGCTATGTGCTATTCGAATGAGATTTCGACGGAATCTGTGACGCAGATCGATAAGGTCCCACCATCATGGGTCTCATTTGGGACCTCCTGACCGAACTAAAGATTTCTGCTTCGCATCTCTGGTTTCCCTATGAACTCAAACAGTTTTTCGTCACTCTGGGACGATGCCTTTTGCTGGGCTCACGCAACGAGACGTATGAGGGATGCGATCTAGGCGGGTTGAACTGGCAGCCCAAGTCCGCAGAGGTGGTGCGAGAGCTGGGGCGGGCATTTGACAGATTCGCAGCGCACATGCGGGATCGAACATTCGACGCAAGCGATCCGTTTCTAGCGCGTTGCCCCATTCTCTTTGGTGGAGCATTCCGTCTCGCATTGAAAGATGCCGAGAAAGCCATGAGGGTAAGCAATGTTGCTCATCACAATGAAAGGGGTTCCAACTACCCCCAAGTTGCCCAGCCAACGCCGATCTTCGAGAAGCTAACCCCACGCAGTGAGAAGAAAGCCCCGTATATTGTCACGCCGACAAAATCCTTTCCCCGAACCGAAACCAAAGGGTTTCTCGAGGAAGCGTACGAAGTATCGGGGGGTAGCGACAAGCGCCGTCGCGACGCAACCGGCGAATTCGCCACGCGATTGCTCCTTTCGTCAGGAAGGAGCTCCGAACAGCTCCATATGTGGGTCAATGACTTCGAGTTTTCGAAGGGCGGATTTCGGGCCTTTCTGAGAAACCCGGCTACTTACGTCGCGCCAGGCGATGGACGCACTCGACGCGATCTGCTTTGGCAACAATATCAGATGCTGCCACGCACGATGGAGTGTGGAAAGTTCCACGCTGGTTTCAAAAGCCCCAGTTTGAATGGCCAAGACTGGACAGAGATTGAGTGGCTACCAGGTACGGAGGAGTTCGTACGCGATTCGTACGTCAATTATGTCTTGAACGTTCGTGGGCCCGCGATGTCAAAACGGAGGGAGCTAGGTTATACAGATCACCCCTTTTTGCTCGTATTCGAACGTTCGATTCCTCACCTTGGTGTTGTTGTCGGTGATCCCTATACGGCGGGTGCATTCGCAGCTTCCTTCCGCAGGGCTGTTAGACGCTACGGCGTGCGCAGACAATTGCAATTCTTCGAGCCAGCTAAGTACTTGGGCACGACACCACACGGGATGCGTCACTACTGCGGCAAGACATGGCGTCGGCTTGGAGCGGAACCCGACGAGATCAAACGAATCTTGCATCACAGGTCGATCCTCAGCAGCCTAGTTTACAGTATCCCTGAGCCGGAGGATGTGCATGACCTCGCCGAAAGGGCTGCGTCACGCATTAGGAATGGCGATTTGAACGACAATTTCATGAGATTCGATACGAAAGAGCAGTCGCTTCACGCCTTTGCTGAGGCCCTTTTGTCAGGGCGGCGCAGATCGTGGGGCTAGCGCTCATGAGATTTGTTTTCGACGTTAAACGCGGAAGCCGTGCCTCCCGGAAACGCGCGGACATCTGACGCCTTTTAGTTTCTTCAAAGAGTGCCCATTGCCAGCATCGTTCAATGATAGTCCCTCAATCCTTGTAAAAAACGAAGAAGATCGAGATGTATTTCTGTATCATATTTCCAGGATATCGGAAAATATAACTGAAAAGACTCGTAAACAAATATCTCTAAATGCCGCTGTTACACGTAACCAGCTCAATGAATGTCTAATTTCAGCGAATTGGCTGTTGAGGTATTGGGAGAGAGGTGAACTGACGTTCTCACCGTCGGCTTTCGTCTTCAAGAGAGGTCGTCAAATCCCGTCTCAGATCGCAGAGGTATTTCTTGAAAATAGCAAGCTTGGAAATGCGCTTTGCAAGTTATTGTCTGATCTCGGTGTGCCGCAAAAGATTTGGGGCGGATTGAGCGAGCCTAACCAAATTTCATACGAACGGATATACAAAGTACATGTAGCCGGGCTGCTGATGTGTTCACACCGTTGCAGAAAATTCGGAGATATAGATGCTGATTTAGTGCGTAAGTGGCTTCATTATTACTATAATCCAAGCAGGAAATCATTCAAACGAACTGATCTTTACCCTGAAGCCACCATCAACGTTCACAAGAAAATATTCAAGGTCATTTCCATCGCTCTTGGGGGATATTTCCACGATGCAGAAATGATTGAGATGGGGCGGACGAGGCGCACAGAGAGCGAAATTGGCGATGTTCAACGTAACTTCGAAAATCCTCCGTCCCACTTGAAACACTGGGCTGAATTGTGGAGGGAGTTCAGAAAGGGTGAAAACGCTCTTTCCAAGGCTCCGTGGAGCGCGCTCCGATACTTGTTCGGGTACCTTTCGGCGCATAGAGACAGCTGCACCTCGCCCGCCAATTTCCTTGGGGCAACACGACAGATCAGTTTCTATAGTTTTTACAAAGAACAGCGAACGCGAAAAGGGCTGAAACCCCTATGCAAGAGCGACGAGTTCCCGATGCTGATCAGATTCTCAGCGTTTGTCGACCAACAGTTCAAGCCTTCTCCACCACGCGCTTATCATCCCCTAATCCCTGCGGCAGATTTTGCGCGATTTAAGAGCGAGCGAAAAGCGAAGGGACTAAATAAGAAACTCGACGAGGCGGACGCTATGCCGCTGCCGTACCATATATACAAACTCGTCAAGGCCATTCTGCTGGAAGGCGAGCATGGTTGGCCGGGACGACACCCGTTATGCAAGGCGATATTGAAGGGTGAAGAGCGATACGTCCCGGTTTTGCCGATCTTCTTTCTGACGATGTTCGAGTTGCCATTAAGAGCGATCCAGGTTCGGCGGTTCGACAGCGGCGAAGGAGATACGCAAACCTTTGACGGGACGACGCTTCAGTGGACGCCGAATACCGGGGAACACGCTGGGTACTGGAAGGATAAGGGCGAACGAGATATCTGCGGCTATGCGCACGCATGCAGCCCAACGGTCGTCGGGTTCGAAGTAAATACTAATAAGCATTCTCCACCATTTGTCGTCCCCTGGCAGAACGCGTGGCTACACGCATTACTTTTCCAACTTCGGAATTGGCAGGAAACCTGGAATCCGATTGGAGGCCCGGTTCAGCTAATTTACGACAGCAATGATCCGGAACAGGGTGCACAAGACCGACTTCCCGTCGTATTCCCGCTTTTTCGGATGCCTGGAGGCCGAGATCGCATCGGGGTCGATCCGATCAAGTACACTCAGTACATTCGCTTCTGGCTCGACCTTTTGCTCGAGGCACAAAATCGATGGAACGCAACCGCGTCGCCGGATGACCGCGAAGAGTTCGTCACGATGTCGAAAACGGGGAAACAAGTCGAGAGGGCTGTCTACATGCCTCATGGCATGCGAGTAGCGGGCATCATGGTCCTGCTGCAGGCGGGTTTTCCACCCGATATCGTCAGCCGCTTTTTCGCCGGGCACGCAACAATTCTCCAGACCTTTTACTACCTCAAACACACGGCTTCTTACCTCGCGAAGAAGTTTGAAGGGCTTTCCACCGGCGATCTCGATGGTATCCGTGCGGATATCTTCGGCCGCGCGAGAGATATGGACCGAGATGGTCTACGTGAGCACTTTGTGTTTAGTTCCGACGACGCCTTGGACAATGCAATGGCGTCAAGGGGGATATGGCAGGAACATGATCTCGGAATATGCCCATTTGCCGGAATGAGATGCAAGGATGGTAGTCCTGACAAGAAACTGGTGGAGGGCGGCGAGAAAAACTGCCTACTGTGTCGCCACCATCTTACAGGACCCGCTTACGCACACGCGATATGGGCCCGCGGAAATTACCTGTTGTTCCAGATCGGTCAGATGAACAAGCGGGTCATGGAACTCTCCTCCGAGGTCGAGGCTCTTACGGAGCAATTGGACAGTCTCGACAGTAGTGAAAGACGATATCGCGATATCAAAAAGGAAATCACTCGGATCGAGAACTTGCAGCATAGTATCGCGACAGCGCAGGGTCCCCTCGCCAAAACCTGTGCCGAAGCTGTGCGGTTACTATATGAGTTCGAAGAGATCGAGCGGAACCGTATGCACGGCGGCGAACCCGGGAATTACCTCGTTGCGTCGCAACATTCCGACCTCCAACTCGAAAACGTATCGTCCATTGAGCAGTTGGCGCTGCTAGCCGGAAACGCCGAAATATATCGTAGCCTGCGTGATCCACTGGTCACCAGGGAGATGACCGACTTCGTCAACACCATAGCTATCACTGCTGGATACGAGCCGGTGAGCATGACGCCTCGAACACCCCAGCAGCAGGAACGCGACACCCTGTATGTTGTGCAACGGATCATAGCGGTGGCGCAGAGGCAAGCCCTCCTCGCCTACGAGCAGCGTGCCATCACCGTAGAGCAGTTATTGCCTCACGGCACAGCCGACGACATTTTCGCCAAGGGGCTTCGACTTCAAAGACTTTCCCTGCCGAGCAGACAGCCAACCCAGATGGAACAAAGCTAATGTCCGAAAAACCGACCGGCGCTCCAAGTTTCGAAGTCAACAGGGAAACAATTCTCGAGCATGCCCGATCCCGATCCCAAATGATAATCGACGCCCAATCGTCGAACCCGAAGCTCAAGAAGTCCACGGCAAACTACGTCGCAATTCACGAGCTTTCACAGAAGTTCCTGAGTGACATCAAAGCACTTGTTCGCCCGGACGCCCACGCCTTGATCAAATACGGGAGCGAATCCGGCGCAATCACGGTCGCTTTTCAGACACTGAAAAATCGGTATCGCAATATGATCGCCATCTGGAAAGACGCCCATACACAGCTGGTTAATATCTTCGCTCAAGGATTGCTCAAGGAGCGAAGCAAAAGGAAATCTGGCGGCCCCGAGGCGGACATGGTGATCCAAATGCTCGAGGACGCAGTCCGCGCTCTTTATCTGGAAAATGTAGAGCTCCGAGAACAACTTGGACATAAAGCGCCGTCGCTCTCCCCAGACACGGCATCGACGCCGGCGGGCGAGGCAATCGTTGGCGGCGAACCTGATTACGTGCTGATCAAGCCCTTCCGAGATTGGCTCGAGAGCCTCACAACGGATCGCTCCTACTTAATACCGGGACCTACAGGCCTAACGCTGAGCAAGACCGCGCGCCCGACGGTCACGATCATCAAAAAGGACGTTTACGAGGTGATGCAGAAACTGGCGGGGTAAGCGAACCAGCGTGCTTCAACCGGACCTAGCCATTACCCCTCAAAGGTCGCGCCAAGCCGGCATGAACGCGCGATCTCTAATGCTTGGAATTGGCATGCCACGGCTGCTAATCTCACTGATCATTCCGTTGAGCGGTGAAGATGGTCCAAGCGACAAGCGAGGCTGCAATCACATCGCCCCCCCGATCCGTATTCGAGTATCTATCAGGCCCGTAAGGAAAGCGTCTAACTCGAATAGAATGGTCCAGAACTCGATAGGTTCAGCCACAGGGGCAAATGCTAGTTCTCCGTCTTCCCCTAAGTATGGTTCATCCTCGCCATACCTCACCAGATTGTCATGGTCTTCATACTGATGAAGGCTCTCGAGGTCGCCGCTGAGATATGCGAACGCGTCGTCGGCGTACCAACCCGTTGCAGCGGCTTCCTCGTCGGTCTTGATCCCCTGTACCGCTAGCCGGAGTAGCGACGCTTCATCCGTGGTCTGAGTCAAATCCTTCCCCACCCCCGGATGGCTTTCAGCTACTGCCCTGAGAATACCCGGGATGAGGCAAGCCAGGCGTGCCCCAAAACGACTGAAGTCGAGAGCTACAACGCTTTCGTCCCAAGCTTGCTTTAAATTTCCAAACTCGGTCGCGAGACCTAGTCGCGCCAGCCTCAACTGGGTGTACGTCATTGCCTTCGCGAACTCCGGCAATACCATTTCTTCGTCTATAGCTCCCATCGCCCACCTGCTTAGGTAATCACATGGGAACGAAGAAGCAACAGGCTTGAGCAATTGTCAAGTAAATTATTGATATCTTTGATTAATTAGGGTCTTCATTTAAGCGTTCAACGAATGCCAAAACGACGTCACGGGAATGCAAAGCGGGCAGGCTTTTGGCTATTGGGGTCATGAATTCAGACGCGATTAACCGCCGAGGCTTTATACATCCACCATGAAACTGACGTCCAAAACATCCCTACTGCCCGACCTGTCCAACCCCGGGGAACTCCTATTGAGCCCCGTCCAGAACGACGACCCAGAGAAGTCGTTCCTGACAACGTGCCTGTGGTTGAAGACCGCAGGAGATGGCGATTTACGCTCATTTCAGCCGGACGCGCTGTTAGAAGTTCTGTCAGAAGCTGAAGTCTGCAGTGCTGGCGTGGCCGAAGAGCTGTGTCTTCTGTTAAGGGAGCTTTGCGATATCGACCTCCGTCACATCCGCATTCAACTGTACTACGACGAGCAGGTTCGCACATTCGCCGTGGCCCGCGGATCACTATGGACGGTCCACATGCGAAAAGATCAGTTCATTGATGAGGTCTTTCTGATCTCCTCAGCGGGAAGCGGCCGTTTTAATCCGAACTAGACAAGCAAGCTTACACAGGTCATCACCGATGTTGTGCCAGTTCTCACTTTCGATTCCCGGGTATGTCGAAGGTTTTCTCGATCACAGCCGGTCCATGGGACGCAGCTTTCGCGAGGAAACCGTCACCGACCTGATCATGTCTGGCATTTTCAGTGCCAGTTCGCCGCTCGTGCGCGTTCGATTTCCAAACGAGCTTATTACCGGCGCGGACATGCAGTGGACTTTCGTTGACGTTGCCCGGTCACGGAGCTTCCGTATTCTGCTCCAAGCAAAACGGGCCGAGGGCACAAGCAAGAACTGGAAAGTCCATCGATACGAGCACTTGGACTATAGGCCCCGTACGGCCACTGGCCTACAAGTAGAGACCCTCTGCGCGACCGCTAGAAAAGCTCGAACGCCAACCTATCCGATGTACATTTTCTACAATCCCCTCGCCACAACGGAGCTGAGCCGATCCGCAGGGAAATTTCACATCGACGGCGTCAACATTGCGGGTGGGTACCACGTCGAAGCGATCGTCAAAGCAGGCATTACGTCAAAGGGTGTAAAAACCAAGCACAAGAACCTCGACGCCTTGTCGCACCTGTTCCGACCCCTCTCTGATCTGTTTTGTCCAAGTCGTTTCTCAATCACCCAACCGGGAAGTAAAGGGCCGGGCACCACGTCGTTCGCCACGGAACTATCCGAATTTGCGCTCACAGAGCCCCCCAGTCCGGACGAAATGCGTGAAAGGGTACTGCGACTTCATACGACTGATGAGGCGATGACCAAGGCGTATGATATGCCGATCGTCTCCGACGTCGCGGACGAAATCCCTGACGATATCCACGACCTCATTCAACCATTTTCTCGTGCGGTATACTCTAGGATCGCGCCACGTAAGAAAGTCGACGTCTGGCAAGCAGTGTTTATTTCAAACGCTGGCCCAAAATACGAGCTCCGACGGCCTCGCGGCTAAAGTCCGGCGTCGAAGCCGCTCCGTGAACGAGAGGCAGCTTAGTCAACCCTCGTTCGCGTCACCCAACGATCAAGGCCGACGGCTTCCAAGCGCGCTAACCGGCCACCGATCATCAGAGCTTTGGAGTGTGGTATTTGCCTCCGCGATTGGAGAACGCGCGCATTGTTCCCTCTAGGACGTCGACGACGCGAAGGTTCGTTTCCTCGTTTTCGATTGACCCGGCGTGATAGGCGATCCTCTGCCCATCCGCCCTGCTGAAGGTCGCGTGGATAATCTGTTCGGCATCACACACGACAGCTAGGTTCGGGTTGTGCGTCACCATGATTATCTGCCGATGTTTCTTTGCTTCGATGACCACCGGCACCAGGAGGCTCACGATTGTCTCGTTGTCGAGGTTCTCCTCTGGCTGGTCCAAGACAATTGGGTTCCGTTTGGTGTCCACCAATAGGTAGAAAATTAGCAGCAAAGCGCCGCGCTGCCCTGGCGAAAGCTGCTCGATTGGCGTGTCCTGGAACAGCAGCGTGTAGGTCGGCTCCACGTACGACAAGCCGAACATGTAGTCGTAAAGAGTGCGCGCGCTCTGGTCCTTCCGAAGGATTGCCGACATGTCGCCATCTGCTGTGGCCGATTTGATCATCTCGAGCACTCTCTCGACGAAATAGACGGTCTTGTCCGAATCCGAGAAATCAACATTGTCTAGGACCGCCTTCAGGGCCGCATTGTTCTCGACCTGTCCGCGAAGAATGCCCGACTGCTGCTTGACGAGACTGAACACCTTATCGGTGAAGTCCGACAGCGTGCCGCTCAAGCGTGCCTGGAACTCGAGTTTGTACTCGGCACCGATAAGCTTGTTCCCTTCAACCAAACCCTGAATGGGCTCGAACAGTGCGGCTCGGGATGCACGCTGCTCATCGAGAATACCGTGAAGGCCCTTCGCGATTTCCCGTCGCTTGACCCGCTTCGCGTCGAGTTGGCCTGGCAGGGAATCCAAATGAGCGAGACGCGCCTCGAGCCCCTTTTCGCTTTCCGGGCTTGTCGCCGTCCCCTCGATAGTGGCCAGCGTCGTCTGCCATGTAACTAGCTGAGCCAAATACGCTTGGTACTGTTGCTGCGGCGCGTTCAGCGTCTCCGTCAATTTCGCTTTCTCTTCAATTAGCTTCATGCGCGGAGCCTCGTCCGCCGCGCTCTGGGAACTGACAGCATTTTCGGCACCCGTCGATTTCGTGGTTTCGACGACCAGCCGCTTGTCATCGACCGAAAACCTGACGACGTCCTCGACCATGATGTTGGCATTGTCCCAATCGGACGCGGTGGTCGCCAGGAAGTCCGCGTACTGTGATTTCAATATCTCGATGCGGCTTTGCAGGTTGGAGATGGCCTGTCGGCGACGGGCCTCCTGCTCTTTGACTTTCGTTACATTCGCGAGCTTCTCGTCCATCTGCGATAGCTCGTTGACGATCTCCGCTATCCGCGTTGTGGCGGCCTGCTGCTCGGGCGACAGTCCTCCAGTTGGCGCAACGATTTCCGCTGGCATGGTCGCAATATGGGCTCGCTTCTCCTGGCGCTTTAAATTCAGCTGATTTTGAAGCCCCATCCGTACGGAAGGGCGCATCTGCTCCTCGAGGTCTACGATTTCCTCGTTCAGCGTGGCGAGCGTTCGCCTCATCTCGTTCAATTTCGCCCGTGAAGGCGCTTCCTGTCGTTCGATCAAGCGATCGAAATCGGAGGCGTCCAGTCGGACCTCATTCGGAACATGCGAGAAAATCACCGCCCGGAGTTCGTGTTCGAACTCGTCCGATCGTCCCTCGACATGGGCGTTGCAGAGCGCCTCGAAGCGTCCTTGGGGAATATAGCGGACCATTTCCACCGCCGAGGGGTCGGCGATGACGTTGAGATTGCGTTTGAGGGGTTTACCTGAAAGCCAGCTTAGCTCGCCGGAAAACCCCTTGGCCGGTTCACCGGAGTTGCCTTTGAAGCGGCGGGGTTTGAGAAACGAGAAGTGCTGGTGCTGCTGAGAATCCCCAACCACCGAGATGACGTCGGCCAAGGCGCTCTTCCCGCTTCCCTTGTTACCGATAATCGCAACCAGGTCCGCGTTTAGTTCGATATCCGTCCCGTCAAGCCAGGTTCCGGAATACCGTTCATGCTCCGCCGCAACGGTCACGCGGCTTATGTAGTAGGTGCTGTTCTCGCGGATGGTTCTGACTTTCGGCGGCACTTCGCCTATGAACGACCGCAATGCTGGCTCTTTGAGTGCCTGAAGCAAGCCTTTCCAGGTGGGGTCGGCCTTGATCCACGTGATGCGCTTCGAGGGAAAATCGCCGTACCCACGGTCGTCGTTGTCGCCAGGCGTCCCCACGAACTTGTGGGCGTCGCTGCCCGAAACCGCGAGGCGCGGTACGCCGTCTAACGAAGTCTGGAATTGGTCAAACCATTTGTCGTTCTTATCGGTGCGGATACCGGCGAACGCCGAGGCCGTGTCTGGGTTGCGCACTTCGAAGATCGGCGACGTCTTGAATAGTCCGAGTGCGTAGGCGTAGTGTTTATCCCAGTGGACCTTGGTCAAGCCATCATTAGTGTCGAACGGCATAAATCCAAGAGCCATGCCTTCGGGAACCGATGCAATTGCCTCTCGATAGCTCTCAGGAGTTATCTCCGCGATCTTGCATCCAGCCTCCAACGCATAGGCATCGTCGGTCTTGACGCGTTCGACGTCGAGACCATGAATCTTCAATTTGTCTGCATCGGCCGCCCGTGCATAGTTTTTCAATGCGAAATCAGACAACGGCTGGTTGCCGAGCGCCAGTTTCAGCTTTCCCTTGAAATCGATCAAAACCTGATCTTCGATCTTGTCCGAAAAGATGACGTGGGCATTGAGACGCCCGTCAAATGGCGCGATAAGGCGTAGTTCAATCCCGGGAAACACGATCTTTTCCAGCGTGGGCGCACCCGGTGCCGAAAGTCGTCGTTTCAGAGCGAACCAGCCTTCGAATGTCCAGTAGTCCATGAAGCCATACACGGCGGGGCCCGCCTTGTTCAGGGCGTCGACCATCTGGTCAATAACGGCATCTTCCTTGCCGGGCTCGATCTTGGCTCCTTCCCAATGAAAGGACCACGGCGAATGGATATGGAGGTCCCACTGCCGCCACTCCGAGCCTTTTGAATACATCACCACTTCCCCAGCCTTTGGTATGAATCGAATGCAACCCCGATGATAGAGAACAGAAAAAACTGATCTAGCCAAGGTGGTATCGTGGGGGAGCTACCGCAGCTTTGCGGGGTCTTTGAAGAGCGGCCGGAACATGCAATCCGACAACCCGCCCCCCGCTGTCGGCCGAGCAAATCGGCTAGGTCAGCGTATTGTGCTTTGACTGGAAATCCCCGTTATGAACGGGGTATTCCGATTGGCCTGTCCTGGGGAGCGTGTAAGGTCGGCTCCACGTATACCGTGGCTGGAGTAGCCTGGCGACTTGGTTTAAACACGCCTTACCTCCCAGTCGTTTAAGGGGCGGCCCCTCACGTCCGGTATCCTCCTCCGCGCCCCTGCAGCTCAGAGTAGGGATAAAGTTAAAAAGGCTAAAAATTGGATTTACAATCAGAACGATAATGAATGAAATAAGCTGACCAGAAGTACCGGAGGGCTTATGCGCCTCCAGCAGCGCCAGCCGGCCGGGATCGACTATGGACTTGATAAAGAACACTGGCCGCGAACGAGTACTCGACAAGCTGGAAGAATGGCTTAACGCAGGCTCAGCGCTCGACATTCTGTCTCCCAGCTTGTCGCTGCATGCCTTCGCTGAAGTCCGCGAGCTCCTGAAGGGGGCAGAGTCAGTTAGGCTGTTGCTGGAAGACGGAGCCTCATTAACATCGTCATTGTTCGGTGGGCATTCTGATATCGGGTACCGGAACAGACTACAGGGCAGATGGCACGCCAGGTCGACGCTAGAGTGGCTTGGACGCCAAGTTCAGCTCCGCTACGCTGATAGGCTACCCCAATCCATGGCCATCGTCCGTAACGCTAGCCTGAGCAGGGCCGCGATCGGCGCATGTTCGCTGACGACTGAGGGGTTGGGCATAACACCGGGAAGCCGATTGGGACTGGTGCAGGCAACATCCACGGATGAGGAAACTGCAGCCTTCTCATCATGGTTCCAAAACGCTTGGGATACCGTTCCGGGCAGGCCCGATGCCGATGATCTGGAACGCGTTCTTGCCGACGCAGCATCTCAACGCGCACCATCCCTCATCTACTTCAAGTTTCTGTTCGAAATGTTCAAGGATTTGGGGGATGAGCTTGATGAGGAGCGCATCGTAAAATCCGCTACTGGCATCCGGAACACTACCGTCTGGAAGAAGCTCTTCAAATTCCAACGTGATGGCGTCGTCGGGGCAATCGACAAGCTAGAGCGCATCGGAGGATGTATCATTGCCGATAGCGTCGGCCTGGGTAAGACCTTCGAGGCGCTCGCGGTGATCAAGTATTACGAGCTCCGCAATGATCGCGTCCTGGTGCTCTGTCCCAAGCGGCTACGCGATAACTGGACCCTCTATAAAGCCAATGATCGCCGAAATAGCCTCGCAAGCGATCGCTTCAACTACGACGTTCTCAATCACACCGATTTGTCACGGGATGGCGGTACGTCGGGTGACATCGATCTCTCGCACGTAAACTGGGGCAACTACGACCTCGTGGTGATTGACGAGTCCCATAACTTCCGCAACAAGGCGACCCATAAGGACCGCGACACCCGCTACGATCACTTAATGAAGCGCGTGATCAAGGCGGGTGTGAAGACCAAGGTCCTGATGCTGTCTGCAACGCCGGTAAACAACAGGCTAGCGGACCTGAAGAACCAGATCGCCTTCATGACCGAAGGTAGCGACATCGCCCTGATCGATCACGGCATCCCGAGTATTGAAGCGACCATACGTAAGGCGCAGGGGCAATTTAACAGGTGGCTCGACCTGCCCGACGGCGAGCGTCGCACACCACGCCTGATGGACATGCTCGGCTTTGACTACTTCAAGCTCCTGGACATGCTGACCATTGCCCGATCCAGGAAACACGTGCAGCGCTATTACGGTACGGCTGAGACTGGGAACTTTCCCGATCGGCTGCAGCCGATCAACGTGAAAGCAGATGTCGACCTGGCTGGTGAATTCCGTCCGATCCGCGAAATCAACAACGAGATTAGGCGGCTCACGCTGGGGGCCTATGCACCGCTGCGGTACGTAGTGATGGACAAGCAGGAGGCCTACGACGCAAAATACAGTACCAAGATTCGGGGAGGCGAGAGCTATTTTCGTCAGGCCGACCGCGAAGAAAGTCTTATCCACCTGATGCGCGTCAATCTGCTCAAGCGGATGGAAAGCTCGGTGGCCTCTTTCGCTCTCACCATCAAGCGTCAGCTCGATGACGTGAACGCGTTGCTTGCCAAGATCGAGGCCCATGATGAATCCATCGATGAGCTTGCGATCGACGATGTGGACATCGACGACCCTGCGTTTGAGACGCTCCTGGTCGGTCGTAAGGTCAAGGTTCTGTTGCAGGACGTCGATCGAGTTCGTTGGCAGCAGGACCTGATTGAAGATAGGAACCGTCTCGCGACGCTCCTCTCGGCTGCACGCTCCGTGTCCGCAGATCGCGACGCAAAGCTATCGGCGCTGAAGGAGCTGATCACCCGCAAAGTTCACGCACCTATCAACGGCGAGAACCGGAAGATATTGCTGTTCACCGCCTTTGCGGACACCGCTGACTACCTTTACCGCGAGCTCGGCGCGTGGGCACGGGCGACTCTTGGAATCCATACGGCCGTGGTAACCGGTACAGGTGCAAACAAGACCACGCTTCAGAGCCTCCGCTCGGACATGAGCTCTATCCTCAGCGCGTTCTCGCCCCGGTCTAAGGAACGGCCTCTGGAACTGGCGGTTGAGGGTGAGATCGATCTTCTGATCGGCACGGATTGCATCTCAGAAGGCCAGAACCTTCAGGACTGCGATTTCCTCGTGAACTATGACATTCACTGGAACCCCGTCCGTATCATTCAGCGCTTCGGCCGCGTTGACCGTATTGGCTCCACGAACCAACGCATTCAGCTGGTGAATTTCTGGCCGAACATCGAGCTCGACGAGTACCTCGATCTGGAATCGAGAGTGAGTGGACGCATGGTCCTCCTTGATGTGTCCGCAACCGGTGAGGAAAACGTCATCGAGTTTCAGGCCGGCAACCAGATGAACGATCTGGAATACCGCCGTGCCCAGTTGCAGAAGATGCAGGACTCCGTGATTGATCTCGAGGACCTGTCCAGCGGCGTGTCCATTGCCGACCTCACGCTCAATGATTTCCGCATCGACCTCGCAGGTTATCTGCGCGATCACCGTGAGCAGCTCGAGGCATTGCCGCTTGGCACATATGCTGTGGTTTCACCGCCCGAGGACGAGTTTGGCAGTGCCGAACACGTCATCTCGCCGGGGGTCATTTTCTGCCTGCGCGCGGTTGGCGAAGCTGCGGAACGGTTGGCGGAGCCTGGGTATCCGCTGAAACCCCACTTCGTTGTCCATGTTGGCGACGAGGGAGAGGCCCTGTTGCCCTACACCCGTGCGAAGCAGGTGCTGGATCGCCTCAAGAAGGTTTCCATCGGACGCGATCTGCCAGACGCCCAGGCCTGTGGGCGGTTCGATAAGTCCACCCGCTTCGGGCGGGACATGGAGCTTTATCAAAAGCTCCTGGCGCGGGCCGTCGCCTCGATTGCGGGAAAGAGCGAGGAGCGTGCGGTCGCAAGCCTGTTCTCTCCGGGTGGTACACATGCGCTCAAAGGGGAGTTTGCCGGCATCAACGATTTCGAGGTCGTCGCATTCCTCGTGATCCTCCCGGAGACGAGCTCGGCATGAATGCAGCAGCATGCATCGGTGCTGTCGTTGACGCTCTCGGGTTACCCGCGAACGCGCGCGTTGACATTCGCGTGCCGAAGAAAATGCTCGTTGAACAGGGCGCGCCTACGTCGACCGACAAACGCGCTATTCAGAATGGCATTGATGAACTGGTGTGGTTTGCGGCGTGCAAGCCAGGAACTGTCGGCGTGCCGATCTTTGCGGACGATATACGCGAGTATTTCGAAATCGCAGTCATTGGCTGTGCATTTCGAGCTGGAGCAAAAAGCAGCCGACTCATAGAACTCATTCATCGCGCCATCCCTTATCCCGTCATTTTGATCACGGCTGATGATCAAGGCATCGACGTGTCCTTGGCCCATAAGCGGCGGGCTCAAAACGAAGCGGACAAGGTCGTCGTCGACAGAGATGCTACCACACATCTATCCGATCCGACGACGCCGACACCGAACGAGAAGGCCTTCCTCGATAGCATGGCGCTTTCGAAGCAATCGCAACGGGACTTGTACGCACTGTATGACGGGTGGATTGCACGGATTGAGGCCATGAACGCGGCCCACCTGGTCGGCTCTTTCTCGGTGACGACAGACGAGAACCAGATTACGCGCCGCCGAGCGGCGATTGAGGACTACGAGAGGCTGGCCAAGGAAAACTCGCTTTTGCGGTCCCAGGCGGCAAAGGCGAAACAGATCAATCAGCGCGTCGATCTCAACCAAAAGATAAAGGCGATCGAGCGCGCCATGGAACAAGCAAAGCAGGAAATGGGGGGCGAGCAGCGATGAGAATTTCGACCATTCTGGACCATATCGACAGCGGGCATATGGCCCTGCCAGAATTCCAGCGAGGGTATGTCTGGAACACCGAACAGGTGCGTGGTTTGTTTACTTCGCTCTACCGACGCCACCCCGTGGGAGGGCTGCTGGTCTGGGCGACGGAATCTGTCACGGCCAATCATCGCGGTGATGGTCAGCTCGCGTCCGGGATCGTGAAGTTATTGCTGGATGGCCAGCAGCGGGTCACCTCCCTCTACGGTGTCGTCCGCGGCAAGCCACCCGCGTTCTTTGACGGCAAAGCCAAGGCCTTTACGGGTCTGTATTTCAACCTCGCCTCTGAGACGTTTGAGTTCTTCCAGCCGCTGAAGATGTCAGGCGACCCGCTCTGGATCGACGTATCTGCACTAATGAAGTCGGGCCATAAGGGTGTCGGGAACATCATGGCTTCCCTCGGGCCGACACCTCCCGTGGAGTATTATGGTCGGCTAAGCCAGCTGCTCGGTATCCTGGACACCAACCTCCATGAAGAAGAGGTGACTGGCGCGGACAAGACGCTCGATGTGGTTGTCGACATCTTCAACAAGGTGAACAGTGGCGGCACCAAGCTCTCCAAAGGCGATTTAGCGCTGGCTAAAATCTGCGCGGAGTGGCCTGACGCCCGCACCGAGATGAAGGGCAAGCTGAAGGCCTGGAACGAAGCGGGGTACGACTTCAATCTCGATTGGCTCCTACGCTCGATCAACACCGTGCTGACCGGTGAGGCCAAATTCCTTTACCTGCACAATCAGTCTGCCACCGATATTCAGGACGGCCTCAAGCGGGCCACCAAGCGCATTGACGCCTGCCTCAATCTCATTTCCGGCAGGCTTGGTTTGGACCATTCACGGGTTTTCTTTGGCCGCTTCGCCGTTCCCGTTATCGTGCGCTACCTGGATCAAAAGGGCGGTGTGCTGGATGAGGTTGAGCGGGACAAGCTTCTCTTCTGGTTTGCGCAGGCTGGCATGTGGGGCCGTTATTCGGGCTCAACCGAATCCTTCTTGGACAAGGACCTGGAGGCGCTGGAAGGCGCAGACGGTGGGCTGGACAAACTCCTGGAGCAGTTGCGGCTTTGGCATGGCGGATTGCGGGTCGAGAAAGGCCACTTCACCGGCTGGAGCCTCGGTGCCCGCTTCTACCCCGTTCTCTACATGCTGACACGAATGGGAGCATCCAAGGACTGGGGAACGGGCATCGAACTGAAGTCCGGGCTTCTGGGGAGAATGAATGCACTTGAAGTGCACCACATCTTCCCCAAGGCCCAGCTCTACAAGCAGAAGGTCCCGCGGTCCCAGGTGAACGCGATTGCCAATTTCTGCTTCCTGACTAAGGACACCAATCTCAATATCCGCGACACGCTGCCCGAGGTCTATTTCCCGAAAATCGAATCGAAGCATCCGGGCGCTCTGGCGTCGCAGTGGATTCCGATGGACGAGTCCCTGTGGAAGATTGACCGTTATGCCGACTTCCTCGAGGCTCGTAAGGAATTGCTGGCGGCAGAGGCAAACAAGCGGTTTGCCTCGCTGCTGCATGGTGATGACAGATGGATTGCCGAACCTGCACGGGTATCAACGATTTCCACGAGCGCTGCTGCCGGCGGCATTTCCAGCGCTGATGAAGAAGCAGAACTGCAGGCGATCAATGATTGGGCGGTCGAGCAAGGCTTCACCGATGGGGTCATTGCCTATGACCATTCAAACCCGGAGACAGGAGATCAGATCGCGGTTTTCGACCTCGTCTGGCCGAACGGTCTCCAGGAGGAGTTGTCAGAACCGGTCGCCGTGTTACTGAACGAAAACGACGAGACCATTGCCCTTGCAAGTGCCGCAGGCTTCCGCTGCTTCACAAGCGCCGCGGCTTTCGTGGACTACGTCAAAAAGGAAATGCTCGGACGACAGGCGGCCTGAGGCCGCTGTTGGAACCCGAATGAAATGGATGTGCGATGAAGAAGCTCGAACTTAACGACCCTGAAACCAAGAGCGCCGATGTAGTCTCAGAGAATATCAGCGCGTTGCAGTCAATATTCCCTGACGCTTTCCGAGAGGGGAATGTTGATTTTGACGTCCTCAAGCAACTTCTTGGTAGTGCAGTTGATGATCAGGAGGAGAAGTACGGTCTGAATTGGTACGGAAAGCGGAAAGCCCGCCAGATCGCGCTGACACCATCCGTTGGTACACTCCTGCCTTGTCCTGAGGAAAGCATCGATTGGGAAACCTCCCGCAATCTGATGATCGAGGGCGACAACCTTGAAGTTCTTAAACTACTTCAGAAGAGCTACGCGCGTCAGGTTAAATTAATTTATATCGATCCCCCGTATAATACAGGGAATGATTTTGTTTATCCTGACGACTTCCGGGAGAGCGTCAAAAATTACCTTAGAATTACGCAGCAGGTTGATAGTGATGGTTATAAGATAACTTCGAATCCTGAAAGTTCAGGACGATTTCATGGTGATTGGCTGAGCATGATGTTGCCACGACTGAAGCTGGCTCATAGGTTGCTTCACCAAAAGGGCATAATAATTATAAGTATAGATGATAAAGAAATTAGCAATCTTAGAATCCTTTGCGATGAGGTATTCGGGCAGGAAAATTTTGTCGCTAACATCGTCTGGGAAAAAGGACGAAAAAACGACGCGAAGCTTATCTCCTCGGGCCACGACTACATGGTGGTCTATGCAAAAAACAAGGCTTCCCTAACTGAGAGCGGTGTCAAATGGCGTGAGGCTAAGCCTGGTGCTGCAGAAATTCAGATGGAATATCTGCGTTTGAAAAATTTGCACGGCAGTGACACTGCCTCTATTCAAAGTAGTCTGCGAGACTTCTATAAGTCGCTGCCAAAAGATCATCCGTCGAAGAAACTATCACGATACGGAAACGTCGATGAGCGTGGAGTGTGGCGCGATGATAACATGTCGTGGCCGGGTGGCGGTGGCCCGACCTATGACGTAATTCATCCTACAACAGGAAAGCCCTGCAAGGTTCCTGAAGGGGGCTGGCGGTACTCAACGCTCGACAAAATGCGCGAGATGGTAGAGGCCGGGCGTGTAATGTTCCGGCCCGATGAATCGGAACCGCCAATTCGCAAAACGTATTTGGTTAGAGGGGACGATGAGCTTGACGATGAAGACCAGGACGAATCGGGCGACAGCGAAGATGTCGGTATCCAGGTAGCAGGCTCGTATTTCTACAGGAGCGCCCTTCAGGCATCCAACCTGATGTTGAGCATGTTCGGCTCGAAGATATTCAACAACCCAAAAGACCATGAAGTACTGGCGCGTTGGATCAACTATGCGACTAATGGTGACAAGAACGCAATAATCATGGATTTTTTCGCGGGTTCCGGAACTACCGGACACGCCGTGATGGCGCTGAATGCAAAGGATCAGGGTAGCAGGCGCTACATACTGGTGCAGTTGCCAGAACCGCTTAATCACGAAGACAAAGAACAAAAAGCTGGTGCCAAATTCTGCGATAAAATGGGGAAGCCAGCTAATATCGCCGAGCTGACCAAGGAGCGCCTTCGCCGATCTTCTCAAGCAGTGCTAGAAGTTGGCACCGCTATCGATAAGGGTTTCCGCGTCTTCAAGCTCGCACAGTCGAACATCAGGGCTTGGGAGCTTGTGCCTTCCGATCTCGAAGGATCGCTTCTGGCACACGCCGAACACATTGTTCCGGGCCGCACTGAGCAAGACATTCTATACGAGCTTCTGCTCAAGCTTGGCCTCGATCTCTGCGTCTCCATGGAGACGCGACAGATTGCAGGAAAGACTGTTCACGCCATTGGCGGCGGTGCTCTGATCGCTTGCCTTGCGGATGGCCTTACCAAGGATGTGGTTGAAAGCCTTTCGGCGGGCATTGTCGCCTGGTGGAAGCAGCTTGCGCCGGCCGTTGAAACACGGGTCGTCTTCAAGGATTCCAGCTTCGCTGATGATGTTGCCAAAACCAATATGGCGGCGATCCTCAATCAGAATGGCATTCTCGACGTGCGCAGTCTGTAAGGGAGGGCGGGATGAAGCTTCATTTTGAATCTGATCTCGATTACCAGAAGGCGGCGATCGAGGCGGTATGCCAGCTTTTTCGCGGGCAGGAGATAAACCGCACCGAATTTACCGTGACACGACGCTCGGCTGGCGGCGTGCAGGGCGAACTAGGCTTTGTCGAGAATGCGCTTGGCATCGGTAACCGGCTGACGCTGCTCGACGACGAAATCATGTCCAACCTCAAGGACATCCAGTTGCGCAACGGGCTGGCTCCGTCTGGCTCGTTGAGCTCTGGCGATTTCACCGTGGAAATGGAGACCGGCACGGGCAAGACCTATGTCTATCTCCGGACAATCTTCGAATTGAACAAGCAGTTCGGCTTTACCAAGTTCGTGATCGTCGTGCCGTCGGTTGCCATTAAGGAAGGCGTCAACAAGACCCTCCAGATCACCGAGGACCATTTCAAGGCACTCTATTCGGGCCAGCCTTACGACTATTTCCTCTACGACTCATCCAAGCTCGGCCAAGTGCGGACTTTCGCAACCAGTCCCACCATCCAGATCATGGTGGTCACGGTTGGGGCGATCAACAAGCAGGAGGTGAACAACCTCTACAAGGATAGCGAGAAGACTGGCGGGGAAGCGCCGATCGACCTCATCCGTGCTACGCGCCCCATCATCATCGTAGATGAGCCCCAGAGCGTTGATGGTGGCCTTCAGGGCCGCGGCAAGCAGGCTCTCGACGCCATGAACCCGCTCTGCACGTTGCGATATTCCGCGACCCACGTGAACAAGCATCACATGGTTTATCGGCTGGATGCCGTCGACGCCTATGACCGCAAGCTAGTGAAGCAGATCGAGGTCGCTTCGCTAGAGGTCGAGGGTGGTCACAACAAGGCCTATCTGCGGTTCTTGTCCGCGCGCAATGTGAAGGGAACGATTTCCGCCCGGATTGAAGTCGACGTTCAAAGGAGCGGTCGCGTTCAACGCGAAGAGATCACCGTCCATGATGGCGATAACCTGGAAGAGGAAACCGGCCGCGCCATCTACAAGGACTGCCGGATTGGAGAAATACGCCTCGCGGGCAGCTCGTCCTTTCTCGAGGTCAGAACGGCAGGTTCCGAGGCCTTCCTGGAACCGGGGCAAGCCATCGGTGACGTCGATGCCGACGCCATCAAGCGGCTGATGATCCGACGTACCATTCAGGAACATCTGGAGAAGGAAAAACGCCTTGCGCCCCTCGGGATCAAGGTGCTCAGCCTTTTCTTCATCGATACGGTCGAGCACTACCGCTCCTACGACGACAACGGAAATGCGGTGAAGGGCAAATATGCGACGATCTTCGAAGAGGAATACCGCCGGGCGGCCAAGCTTCCCGAGTTCGTGAGCCTGTTCAAGGAGGTGGACGTCAGCTCCGACGCTCAGGAGGTGCATGACGGCTACTTCTCCATCGACAAGAACAAGCGGTGGACGGATACGGCCGAAAACAACCAGGCCAATCGGGATAGCGCTGAACGCGCCTATAACCTGATCATGAGGGAAAAGGAGAAGCTGCTCAGCTTCGACACCAAGCTCAAATTCATCTTTTCGCACTCGGCGCTGAAGGAAGGCTGGGACAACCCCAATGTCTTCCAGATTTGCGCGCTGCGCGAGATGGGCACCGAGCGGGAGCGCCGGCAGACGATCGGACGCGGACTTCGGCTCTGCGTCAACCAACAGGGCGAGCGACTACGGGGCTTTGAGGTGAACACCCTGACGGTGATCGCCACCGAGAGCTACGAGTCCTTCGCCGAAAATCTTCAAAAGGAGATCGAGGCCGACACAGGCATCCGCTTTGGGATCGTCGAGGAGCATCTTTTCGCGAACATTCCGATGGTCGCCGATAGCCCTTCGCAGGGACCGGGGATGGAAGAGGAAGGCTCAGCATACGATGCAGGTGTCCCTGACGTGTTGGGGTATGAACGTTCCTCGGACATCTATCGCCATCTGCGCGCGTTGGACTTTATCGACCGCCACGGCAAAGTGCAGGATAGCCTGAAGACCGCCATCAGGACCGGAACCCTTGCACTGCCAGCCGGCCTTGAACCATACCTCCCGGCCGTCACTGGGATTCTGCGAAAGGTCGCAGGCCGTCTTGAAGTTAAGAACGCCGACGAGCGCAAGCCGGTGGCGATCCGCAAGGAGGTGTTTCACAGCGAGGAATTTCGTGCGCTGTGGGACCGGATCAAGCATACGACGACCTATCGGGTTCAATTCGACAATGAGCAACTTATTGCCGATTGCGCGCGCAATATCGCCAACGGGCCACCGATCGCAAAAGCTCGTGTGACCGTCCGGAAGGCCGATCTCGCGATCGGCCAGGGCGGTGTGCTCGCCAAGGAAACGTCGAGTTCTGGACCGATTGCCATCGACGAAGGCGACATCGTGCTTCCCGACCTCTTGACTGATCTCCAGGATCGAACACACCTCACGCGGCGCAGTCTCGTGACGATGTTGATCGAAAGCAAGCGGCTATCGGACTTCAAGAGGAATCCACAGGCGTTCATTGAACTGGCGGCTGACATCATCAATCGCACGAAGCGCTTGGCCCTGGTGGACGGCATCAAGTACCAGCGGATAGGTGACCAAGACTTCTACGCCCAGGAACTGTTTGAGCGAGAAGAGCTGACCGGCTACCTGAAGAACATGCTGACCAACACCCAGAAGTCTGTTTACGAGCATGTCATTCACGACTCTGCCGGCGTGGAGCGGACTTTCGCCGAGCAGATGGAAAAGAACGACGCCGTGAAGGTCTATGCGAAGCTTCCAGGCTGGTTCAGAATTCCGACACCTCTCGGCACCTACAACCCCGACTGGGCTGTACTGCTAGAGGTCGACGGCCGAGAGCGCCTGTATTTCGTTGTTGAAACGAAGGCCAGCCTGTTCACCGACGATCTACGTGATCAGGAGGCGGCGAAGATCGCTTGTGGCGAAGCCCATTTCCAGGCTCTGGTACGAGACAACAATCCGGCGAAGTACGTCCATGCGACAAAGCTAGAGGATGTGTTCGACCACGTTTAATCGACACATCGAAGGCGGAAATCGGTTATCGTGCCGGATCGTGTTGGGCCGAACATCCAACTTGCCTGTTGTTGGGCGCATACTCGTCGCAAGCTGGTCGAGATCACCCGGAACGGATCAGTGCTGATTGCGGAGGAAGGCGTGCGGCGGATCGGTGAACTCTATCGGATCGAGACAGAGCTGCGCGGCCTTCCCGCAGACGTTCGTCTGGCTGGAAGGCAGGCACGGTCAGGTCCGTTGATCGTAGGCATGCGAGGCTGGGTCAGCCACCATCGCACCCGCGTTGCTTGCAAGTCGCCTCTCGGCGAAGCGCTTACCTACATCGCCAAATACTGGGACGATCTTTGCGTCTTCCTGAGCGACGGCCGCATCGAGATCGACAACAATACCGTCGAGCGGACCATCAGGCCGATAGCGCTAAACCGAAAGAACTCTCTCTTCGCCGGTCATGACTCTGGAGCGGAGAATTGAGCGACCATCGCATCGCTCGTCGAAACCTGTAAGCTCAACGCCGTCGATCCATTTGGCTATCTGAGCAGCACGCTAACAGCCCTCGTTAATGGCCATAAGCAGAGCCAAATTGCGCATCTCCTGCCTTGGAACTACCGGGTGGGTTAGACAGTCGGCCCAAGGCTGTTGTCCGTTGGCGAGGTAAAGCTTGCCTCCGTTTTACTTTTTTCCAGAGTGCGTCCGAGACAATCCGAAGCGTCGGAACCTCTTGAATGATGTGTTGCTCTGGCGAGTTGAGCCGAGACACCCGGCGTTCGCTCACTGGGTTCTTTCGGTATACGAGCCTGTTGAACACCAGGCGAACGATGTACATTTGATTATTCAGAATTCCGCTACCTCTTCGCCGGTGTCCCCGGATCGCCGTTCCTCTCCAAGCCTGCCCGCGAGGGCCTGGTATACCCTGCTCATTGAGGATTTCTGCGATGGCGTCAGGACTTAGGCCTTTCACGTATTGCTCAAAAATCCACACGATCACGGCCGCCTCAGCGGCAATGATCTCCCTCAGGCCACGGATCGGTTCGCCGTCCGCTCCAATCATCTTTTTGATCGAGTAGCCGTAACAAATGCCGCCGGGAACTCGGCCCGTCTTCGCTACGGTTTTCATGCCTTCCCTCGTTCGATATCGAACCTGCTCTAGCATCTCGCTATTCAGGACGGCCCTCAGGCCAAGCTCCATGGCTGACACCTGAGAGCCGCCATGCACGGTCCAAAGTTCAATGTCGTGGAATTGAAGCAGCTTCAAAACTTTGGCGCTGTGTTCCAGGTCTCGCGATAGCCGGTCAAGCGTAAGGCAGAGTAGGACATAGTAGGCACCCTCTCGCGCCCCTTTCAGCGCAGCCTGAAGGCCTGGCCTTGTTTCGAAACTAGCGCCGCTAATGCCAGCATCAACATATGTCCCGCTCAGCGTCCAACCACGTTCCACAACAAACGAAGTCCCCAGATCAAGCTGGGTTTCTATCGAAGCTGGATTCTGTTGATCTGTTGAATACCGCGCGTAAATGACCACCCTCTTGCACATATTAGCCTCCCGATAACTATGGCAGGCAAAGGTATCACGACGCAGATGTGCTCAGGTGTTATCGACCTCTGCAGTCTTCAAAAGTTTGGTCAAGGTGTGGACGGGGCTGCGCTTACTGTTTTGGAGATCGTCGTTGAGGTAGTCGAACGCTTCGAATGGCAGCAATCCCGCTGCCGCGGCCTCTCGATCGCTCATGAGCCCCCTTAGCGCGAAGCTAAGAAGTGTCTCCTGGTTCGCCCCGGCAACGATGTCATCACTCGCTGAAACGTCGGGGTGCACCCTCGCGGCTCTCCGAAGAAACTCTAACCGTTAGCGCCGGGCTGTAGCAGAGGCGGACGAGCGTGCCGCAAAACGAGGTCGGAAGCGACCAAAGGCCGGATGGCACTTGAAGGAGGTATCTTGATCGTATCGATCGCGCGACCATTACAGCTGTAGCTTTGACCCCGATTAGCCTCCAGTTTCTTTCAGCCAGTCCTCGATTCGTTGGCATAGCGAACCCAGAAAAACATCGAAGAACAGAGGCTCTGACGCGCCGTCCGGAATGAATGATGGATGCTCATTCTCGTCCATCACCCATGTGCCAATGACTTCTCCGTCTCGTGTGACTACCAGACCGTCCTTACCAAGATTGATGTTGAACCGAAGCGGTTCGGAAAGCGAAACTCCGTAGTGGTCGACCAGCTCGGCGACCTCCTCGCTAGTCAATTCGACTGGGACAAAGCTCATTGGCACCCCGCTTGATTACCCGTGCGTAACTTTAATGTCCGGTGATCTGGCTTAACAGCTGCAAATTCGTCGAACTCTAATCCGGCTTTAAGATTGCGCCTTCACAGCTTCTGCCGATCCCGCCATCTGAGTTTCCCGGCGCTTCACGCACGATCTCGCGGCCCTTCCAGCGGTACTTTTAGACGTTGACATCGCGATTACGGTCAAGCACCAGCTAAAGGAAGAAACGGGCAGCAAATCAATCCCGTTACAGAGCAACCGCTTTGGGCCATATCCCGTGTAGCAATGGCTATGCACCTTTGAGGGCTGACAATACCACGTAGCGCTTCGGTCGACCGTCCATTGCGAGAATACGCGTGAAGGTTAATTCAATCTTCCGACCAGTCCCCTGAACATACTGATCCAGGCCCCAGGAGAAAATCACTTTGTGACGTTTCAGGGTTTCGCGTGACATGCTGAACGGCACCACGTGTCCCAAATCACCATCGAACACGCTCCCATACCCCGAGTTAGCGTTAAACGCCGAAACACTCACAAGCTTGGTTATCTCATTGTCATCCTCCACATTCAGTTTGACGTAATCGCGCGTTTTTTCATCGAACGTGTTTAGGATGTTAAATCCCCCTGAAATTTCGATCTTCCTCGCGCCATTTCCAATTACACCATGAGCTTGCCGAATGGGTGGTTCGCTGATCGCTACTAACGCTTCAATATCACCGCTTCGACGGGCCAGTAGTTGAGCTAATGTTTGATCCGTCGCAGCGTTGGCCTCTCCAAGATTTCTGTTGATCACGCGATTTGCGAGCGCATAAAGAAACGCGGGAGCGGCTAGCCCTCCTGCAGCCACGCCGAAAACTGCCTGCGGATTGTTGTGTAGGTACACAATGAAGTCAGCGATAACACTGCCCTCGGCAGGTGCTTTTGCACGTACCGCGTGGCGGCCCTCAAAGTCTCCTCGCTGTCTAATTTTGCCTGTGTCAGCATAATTAGAGATGAGTGATAATGCCCATGCGAAACCTGCAAGGGCCATGTAACCATCGTAACCTTGAAACTGATGCTGATCTGCGGTGTCACCGGATAAGTGAAGGCGAAACGGGATTTGCGTAACCAATCTGGAGTCCTCAAAAGCGCATTACCGAAATGCGCAACTTGTGGTCAGTATCGTCAAAAAAAAACGTTGCGGAAGGTCAAGTTTCGCTTAACGTTCAAATTTGCAGAGTCTTCCCCAAGGTCTTCACGTGTTCCAAGATTTGAGTATCGGTGCCATCGGCGCGGCTATAATAACGTCGGCGATTTCTCTGATCGGGATGATTGTCGCCAAAGAGCAGAAAGTCTCGGACTTTCGTCAGGCATGGATAGATGCACTTCGCGCTGAGATGACTTCATATCTAACTAGCGTTAACGCGGTTATAGATACGGCATCACTTCCATACAAAGACCAGCTCGAGAAAGTGAAAAGCCTCTCGGCACTTTATTCGAATCTGAATAGTGCTCACTTCCTCATTACATTGCGGCTTAACCCCGATGAGAAAAGCGCAAAGTCGCTCCTTGCAAGTATGAAGGCCATCCGAGAAATGGCCAGTTATCCCGATGGTTTGAACCAGGAAAAGCTTAGGCCCGTAGAACTTGATTTTCTCTTGGCTTCGAAGGACCTCCTGAAGTACGAATGGCGTAGAGTGAAACGGGGAGAGGTAACGTACCGCCTCACCAAGGCTGGCCTCGCTGGAATCATTGTCCTAGCCGTGTGCTTCGTCTATTTTGACGCAGAGACGGGTTCCAATGTTCCGTCGAATGTGGAGAAGACCTTGGCGAACCCTCAGGACAATCACCCCTGAAAAGTGCACGTGAGCCGGGGACCATCACAGGAACGCAACGGGGATCGACAACGATCTTCATCCTTTATACGTCAACCTGAAAAGTCGGGTCGAAACCGGTCCTTTCCCCTGGATAGCCTCGCGGATTGCTGACAACGCGCGTCTTTCCAATGCTGTAGTCACTTCGGTTGTGAAGGTGTCCGTGCACCCAGAGTGCCGGCTGCTCCTCAAGTATCAGGCTCTCGAGATGTGAGGCGTAGCAGCCGACCACCGAATCCTCGTGATCCGTAAACGCAATCGATCGGCTGGACGGCGCATGATGCGTTACGACGACGGTCGTCCGTCCCTGGCTTTCCTGCAATGCCGAAGCGATAAAATCGCGCGTCTCTTGGTGCTTTCGGAACGCATGGATCGGCTTGAACTTCTTATAGGGCTGCTTTGTGAATTTGATCCGCCGGTAGTCGTTCATACCGTTTTCCGCGTCAGCCATTGCAAGGGCTGGCTCCCGGCCAAAAAGACGGAAGTCGGTCCAAAGGGTTCCTCCGATGAACCGGACGTCGCCAATATCGACAATCGCATTCTCGAGAAAATGGATGTTAGGGAGGCCCCTGGCAAACTCCCGGGCGTCACGGATGTTTTCCTGGACGGAGCCGCCCCAAAACTCATGATTTCCCGCGACGCAGACGATCGGAATTTCGGGCGTAATCGTGTCGGCCAACCATCTAAGACTGGGGATGATGCCCTTTTTGCTGACGTCCCCCGCGCAGACGACCACATCCGTCTTTTCCGGCGGTTGATGATTGAAAGGCACCCGAAATTCGAGGTGCAGATCGGAGATCAGCCATAGCTTCATTGGATCAACACCGATTGATTACTGGCGAAAACGAGTTCGGCGAACGGCGGCCGTCGCCATTTGCCTCTGTCAGGCCGGCTCATTCGCACAGGAATGGAGCGTGTGGAAGGTACCGGGCAGCAAACTCGCTGACCATGTTTATCGAAACAGCATCCTGTTCGATCTGCAGTGTCCGCTCAACCTCTTCAGCCGAGAGCCATCCATCCTGCAACCGCCATCGCCTGAGAAATATCTGATCGAGATTCCATCGGCTCCAGAACCTGAGAGATTTGAGGGCATCATCGCGGGTCTTCGTAGTCGGCGCATGCTTGGCCGCCACCTCGAGCCATTCCACGATGCTCTCTTCGGTGATGACGCCAGCCACTTTGAGTCTCTCAGCAATATCGACTGGAACACTGGCCAACGCGACGTCACGGGCCCTTGTAAACCGGCGGTCCTGGGTAAAATCGATTCCCCATTCATCCGGGGAATCACGCCACAGGATCGTTTCAGCTCGTTCCGTCCACCGGGCACCGAGAACAAGGCCGAGGCTTTCAAAGACCCCGAAAGTTTCAGGCGCAAGGTATGCAGGACCACAGCCATGCGCTGCCCTTATGTTCGCAGGTCGAAGGCCGGTCGGACTTGGTCGGGCTCGCGCTCCGACAAAATGTCGGTACTCGAGCAGATTGACCTGGGCGGCGAGAGAAACGACGACCGTTGCAACATCGTCCCATCGCGGAAATGTCGGCGGCAATCTCGGGTGCGCACTCCGCTCGATACCGCCATCAGCCGCCTTGACCGCCTCTCCGAGAGCGACCAAAGCTCCGCAAGCGGCTTCGAAGGCACTGATGAAGATGTGGTCCCATTGGCCAGTTGATAGGTCGGGAAGTGCCGCCCACAGGAACTCGGCGACAGGGCCAACCCATTTCGGCGGTGGAGACTCTCTACCAGCGTCTCGCTCGGAAATTTTGATCCGTCGGCCCAGCGGCCGAAATCCCGCTTCGTCGAGCATCTCACCGACCGAACCCGGCAAAGGTTTCCGTGACGTCTTCCGATTGCGGGATGATCGCGTTCGTTTTGCTGTCACGTCCCCGTCCTCACTGTTTGCTTCGCAAGGCTGACAACCGATCGGCGATGGCGACGCAGAATCTCGACGACCTCCGCCCCTGTCATCGAGCACGTTTCCATCAATCGGTCTGCCAAAGCATCCAGGGCTGGTCGCTGCCTTTGAATGATAGACCTCGTTCTCGCGAGTTCGTTTTGCAGCAACAAATGGACCTGTCTTCGAAGCTCCGCATTGTAGAGACGCATCATCGCCAGCTTTTCGAGTTCGAGGGGTTCCACGATGAGCGTGTGGCCCATACCCGTCACCCCCTCGATAACGGTCGCGATTTCGGTGGCCCTGTTCAAATCGGCCTCGCTCGCGCCTGACGCGCCGTCCGCGAAAGCGCCGAGGACTTCCATTTCAGCCGCGATGCCTCCGAGGCAGGTAGCGATGGAGTCGAGGTATGCTGCTTTGGTCCTAGCGCTCGTCGCCGGCGGCTCATAGTCGACCCTACCGAGTTCACCGACATGTCCAGGCCTCCGGAGTTTCGAGATCGTAATGCCTGAAATCTGACGTCCGGTTTCAAAGGCGACCAACGCGTGTCCGGCTTCATGGATCGCGACCGCCCTGAGATACTCCTCCGAGAGCTTTTCCAGCATTGGGAGCTGATCGATGACGTGCACGGCGTTAAGGTTGTCTGCATTGCGCCGAGCCGTCCGCCGCGCTCCCCGGACGAGTTTCTCGACATCCGCGCCCGAAAAGCCCTCAGTAGCGAGCACGAACATCTCCGCATCCGCACGCGATAGCTCGATGCCTGAATGATGTTTTAAGATGCCAAGCCTCGAAGCGCCATCGGGAAACGTGATCTCCAGATGCCGGTCGAGCCTTCCGGCGCGAAGAATGGCGGGATCGATGAGGCGTGGGTGGTTACATGCCGCGACGACCACCACGCCCTCCCGACGGACGAATCCGTCGAGGAGTTCGAGCAGGCCCGTTATAAACTTCCGATTGTAACTCGAGTTGTGGTCCGATTCCGTGCGCCGGCCAACTCCGTCCACTTCATCGATAAACATTATCGACGGCGCATCCTTCTCGGCTTGCGTAAAAGAAGCGCGCATGGATGCCAGATGTTGATCGAGGTTGCCCGCCTCTTGCCATCGGGAAAGCGAGCCATAGATGAGCGGCACTCCGCAGGTGTTCGCCAGCGCGGCTGCGAACATCGTCTTGCCGATACCCGGTGGCCCACTAATAAGGACCCCGGCATCAACATCTCGCCAACGGATCACACCAGACCTGTAGTCCGCCAGGTCCTTCGCGAGCTCGTATCCCCAAGCTAAGGCTGGCCCGAAACCGTGCATGTCCGCAAGAGTAGGTCCGGCCGCCTCCTTGATCTTTGGCTCAGATTCCAACGGGATTGGTTTGATGAATTGCTGACGTCGCAGACGCTCTAAAGCTTGGAGGGGACCACGCCGGTCCGAGAAGGCGGAATAAAGGCGTGGCCAGGGCTCATGCACCAAAAGATCAACCAGCTTCTCGTCGGCGGGAAGCCCTGCACGCAGAAGCGCCGCTTTTGCGTGCCTTCTGGAACGGGGTCCAATTTGGATCACTGCGTCCGAGAAAAGCGCTTCGTCGTCGGTCAGTTGATACTTCGGGGGTGAGAGGAATATGCCCGACTGGTTCCGCTCCGCCAGCGCCTGATCGCGAAACGACTTGTCGCTCCATTCAAAGACGAATGTGTCGAAGTCCAGTCTTTTCCAAATCTCCCGTCCGAAAATCTGCGCTGCGTGGGAGTAAACCGGTCTATAGTAGTCGTCGCCGAACGTCAGAGTTACGATCGTTTTGCGCTCTATATTGTTCCACGGGCGGAGCGCGGCCGCTATAGCGCAGTACGCCATGAAGACAGGCAGCGTGACATTCGTGCTGCCGACTCTAGTCAACTTCCAAGGCACGCGTGTCCGCTTGCCAGAATGAATTTTCGGCATTGTTTCTTCCCGCAAATGGAATGCTCTATCGCGCGCCGTGTCGGCTCGCCGCAGTTATGGACTGGCGTCGCCTATTACTGGAACTGAGAATCCCCGGTTGCTGACGGGCCGAGGGAATACCAACGGGACAAAGTACGGGCGAGCCCACGACGCTCGTCGAGAAAGAATAGCTGGCTGGTGCATGCTGATCGGCCATCGACGATGTTAGGATGGCCAAACGATTGGCCAACGAGAGATGGAACCGGCCTCTGCACCAAAAACCAATCTTTGAGGAACACCTCCGGCACGCGTGTCCCGGTGGAGGTTTCCGCGTTCTCCAAGTCATCCGCAAGTCGCCTCAGTTTTTCAACCAAGCCGACCTTCGAATAACCAAACCACAGGCCATCAGACGAATCACCAAGATGCATTTAATCGTTCCCGTGCTCTATGTGCGTTAGATGATCACAGATCACGGTTATAGCGTGTTTTGTGAGCAAATAAAGACCTTGAAGCACGAATGTTGACAACTAAGGTCCCCGACGGGCTTTTCGTTGTGGATGAAGACGCCCACCTCACCAGCCGCACTTCGGGTAGCGCGATCCTTGACGAGACTTCACATTATCGAAGTCTCGGAAATCGTGAAGATTCCGCGACGGGCTATAGCTGCGGTTGAAGCCGGAGAATCCTCAATCAATGAACACAACGTGCGACTTCTGGAATTTTACCAATCCAGAGGTATCGAGTTTTTGGGGGACCTGACCTTCGGAAAGGAAGTAGGTAGAGCTGGCGCTAGATGGATTTCGCCTGAGAAAATTGATCTCATAAAGGCAGGAGACTACCATACAGAAATGACGGGTGTCTCCTTTGCTGGTGCCAGAAGTCTTCTTGGTTTGAAGCAAGCGGCCGTCGCTGAAAAATCCGGTGTCTCACTGAACGCCGTTGTAAAATTGGAGGCAGGTCAGCCGTGGCCCAGTTCGCTCGAAACGCTCCGCAAATTCTACATTGATAGCGGCGTAGAGTTCCTTGGCTGGAGTGATGTAGGGTCTCAGCTTTCATACGGAGTTGGCGTCCGGTGGATTGACGATAGTTACTCGAAACCGTGATCGCACGGTCTAACCACGCGAATTTAGGTCAACAGTTTCATGGCAGAGCCTTGTGCATTGGTGTCCACGAGAGGATTCGAACCTCCGACCCCAGGATTCATCCCACTTCGACTTTAGCCGCCGCCCGAGGGCGTTCGTGGTCTGGACTGTCCCTTCACCATAGGCGAAAGCCCTTAGGTGTTGCCCATCCAGTCTCTACACCTTCAACGGATTTCTCCGAAGCTTGGCTCGGGATTGGCATGCTGAGAGCCCAGCGAAGCGTTCCCCGACTTTGAGCAAATCGACTACACACTTTCGTCGTGCAGCCCCCAATTTTGAAACCAGGAATCCTGTGCTCTATCCTGCTGAGCTACGTGGACCCACAGGCGTTTGCATCATCTGGATAGCTCATCCATCCCTGCTGAGCAACCGCAAATTGACATCATTTTGCGACTGGTTATTTGCGCTAGGAGCGTTGAAAGCTCGTGTGGCTGCCGTGACTCGCAGAGGCTCGTACCGATCCGCGTACCGACGAAAACCTATCAACTTCAATGCGTTGAAAAACCGGTACAATCGGTATGGTGTAGAAACTGCTCTATCCTGCTGAGCTACGGGACCACTTGAGCGTCATGCATACAAAAGGCTTGGCCGGAAGCCAAGCTCTTTTGCATGTGTTGGATGAAGTGAATTTCAGTCGCCGAGGCGCTGTTCGGCGAGCCGCACCCAGTAGGAAATGCCGTGGGTGATGGTTTCGTCGTTGAAATCGTAGGCGGGGTTGTGCAGGCCTGCGGTATCGCCATTGCCGATGAAGATGAAGGCGCCGGGGCGGGCGTTCAGCATGTAGGAGAAATCCTCGCCGCCCATCAGCGGGTCGATCTCGGCGTTGACGTTGCCCGCGCCGGCGATCTCGCCGGCAATGCGGACGGCGTGTCCGGTTTCCGTCGCGTGGTTGTAGGTGACGGGGTAGTTCCGGTTGAAATTGATATCGACTTCGGCACCGTGGGCGGCAACGAGGCCGTTGACGATCTCTTTCAATCGGGTTTCGGCAAGGTTGCGCACCTCTTCGTCGAGCGTGCGCACGGTGCCGGCGATCGTTGCGTCGTTCGGGATGACGTTGTGCGCGAAGCCGGCGTTGAACTTGGTGACCGAAACGACGATCGAGCGCAACGGGTCGACATTTCGGGAGGCGATGAGTTGCAGGTTGCTGACGACCTGGGCGCCGATGGTGATCGGATCGATCGTGCGGTGCGGCTGTGCGGCATGGCCGCCGCGGCCCTTGATGGTGATGGTGAATTCGTCGGTGGCCGCCATGATCGCGCCGCTGCGGATGGCGAAATGTCCGACCGGTAGACCCGGCAGATTGTGCATGCCATAGACCTCTTCGATGCCGAAGCGCTCCATCATGCCGTCCTTGACCATCAGGTTGCCGCCGCCGCCGCCTTCTTCAGCCGGCTGAAAGATGACCGCGATATTGCCGTTGAAGTTGCGCGTTTCGGCCAGATATTTCGCCGCGCCGAGCAGCATGGCGGTGTGGCCATCATGGCCGCAGGCGTGCATCTTGCCTGGCGTGGTCGAAGCCCATGGCTTGCCGCTGATTTCCGTCAGCGGCAAGGCGTCCATGTCGGCGCGCAGGCCGATCGTGCGGCTGCCTTCACCCTTGCCCTTGATCAGGCCCACGACGCCCGTTCTGCCGAGGCCGGTGACGATCTCGTCGACGCCAAATTCCTTGAGTTTTTCGGCAACGAAGGCGGCGGTGTTCTCGACGGCGAAGAGAAGTTCGGGACGCGCGTGGATATGCCGGCGCCACTCTGTCACCTCGTCCTGAAGTTCGGCGGCTCTGTTCAAAATCGGCATGTCAGCTTCCTGTCGTGAAATCGAAACGGGGACGGAACCGGGTCGCGGGGACACGATGCCGCAGAAATAACTTAATCAAGGCCCTTTGCCATGTCATGGCCATATACGTTAAATAGGGGAAACTTTCGAGACTTCCGGACATCTTTAAGGACGAACCGTGTCGACGCGCCAGAATCGCTTGCTTGCCGCCTTGCGGCCGCTTTCAATCGCAGCTTCCGCAGCCGCCATCGCTCTCTCGGCCACAGCGCAGGCTTATGCGAACCCACACATCCTGGTCGATGTGCAAAGCGGCCGCGTGCTGGAGCATGACGAGGCTTTCCGCAAGTGGTATCCGGCGTCACTGACCAAGCTGATGACGGTCTACACGGTCTTCGATGCGGTTCGCGCCGGCCAGATCAGCCTCGATACCCCCATCGTGATGAGCAAGCGGGCGGCGGCCCAGCCGCCGGCGAAGATGTATTTCAAACCGGGACAGAAGCTGACGCTCGATAGCGCGTTGAAGATCCTGATGGTCAAGTCGGCAAATGACATCGCGGTTGCGGTTGCCGAGGCCGTTGGCGGCACGCAGGAAGCCTTCGTGCTGAAGATGAATGCCGAGGCGGCGAAGCTTGGCATGAACGATTCGCATTTCGTCAATCCGAACGGCCTGCCCGGCAAGGGCCAGTACACGACGGCACGCGATCTTGCGGTTCTTTCCGTCGCGCTGCGCCGTGACTTCCCGCAATATGCCGGATACTTCTCGCTCGAGGGCATCACGACCGGCACGAAGAACGTACCGAGCATCAACGTCCTGATTGGACGCTTCGCCGGCGCCGACGGCATGAAGACGGGCTTCATCTGTGCTTCGGGGTTCAATCAGATTGCTTCGGCGACCCGTAACGGCCGTACCTTGATCTCCGTCGTGCTCGGCACCGATAGTCTGGCTGCTCGCGCGGATGCGTCCGCCGACTTGCTGCAGAAGGGCTTCACCTCGCAGTTTTCCGCGCCCGATACGCTCACTTCCTTGCAACCCTACGGGCCGGGCCAGGACCAGGTCACGGATATCACCGCCGATATCTGCAGCGCCAAGGGCGCCAAGGTCCGCAGTGAAACGCGCGATGAAGTCGGTCGCATGAAGGTTCAGTCGCCCTATATCCAGGAAATGGACCACGAGCCGAACTTCGTCTTTGCCGGTCTCATTCCGGGTCAGAACGAGCCGCAGCCCGACAAGCTGGCAACCGCCGAGACCGCAGGAACGATTGCCAACGTGCCGGTGCCGCTGCCACGTCCTGCCACCTCCTTCTAAGGTCAATTCGCGATGAGCGCAGCTTCCAATCGAATCCCGGTCACCATCCTGACCGGCTTTCTTGGCGCCGGCAAATCCACCCTGCTGAACCGGATCCTCAAGGATTCGGCGATGAAGGACGCTGCCGTCATCATCAACGAGTTCGGGGATGTCGGCATCGATCATCTGCTGGTGGAAAGCTCCGGCGACGCCATCATTGAACTGTCGGATGGCTGCCTTTGCTGCACCGTGCGCGGCGAGTTGGTCGATACGCTCGCCAACTTGATGGATGCGGTGCAGACCGGCCGCGTCAAGCCGGTGAAGCGCGTCGTCATTGAGACCACAGGGCTGGCAGATCCGGCACCGGTCATGCAGGCGATCATGGGCAACCCTGTTATCGCCACGAATTTCGATCTCGATGGCATCGTAACGGTGGTCGATGCGGTCAACGGTTCGCAGACCCTCGATAATCACGAGGAGGCGGTGAAGCAGGCCGCGGTTGCTGATCGGCTGGTTCTCTCGAAGCGGGCTATGGCGTCGCCGGAAGGATTGCTTGCTTTAGAAAAGCGCCTTTATGCGCTCAATCCGCGCGCGGCACTGATGGATGCCGATAGCGTCGAGGCTGGCCAGGCAAGCCTTCTCGTCAACGGCCTCTATGATCCTGCCAGCAAGATTGCCGACGTTGGTCGCTGGCTGCGGGACGAAGATGCCCACGCGCACCACCATGATCACCATCATCACGGGGCGGGCGGCCACCACCATCATCATGGGCACGATCATCAGGATCCGCATGACGTGAACCGTCATGACGCTTCGATCCGATCCTTCTCGATCGTCGAGGACAAGCCGATCGACCCGATGGCGCTTGACATGTTCATCGATCTCTTGCGGTCGGCGCACGGCGAAAAACTACTGCGGATGAAGGCGATCGTCGCTGTCTCAGACCGCCCGGATCGTCCACTGGTCCTTCACGGCGTGCAGAGCATCTTCCATCCGCCGTCGCGGCTGCCGGCCTGGCCGGACCCCGAGGACCGTCGCACGCGCATGGTGCTGATCACCAAGGATCTGCCGGAGGCCTTCGTCAAGGATCTGTTCGATGCGTTTCTTGGCAAGCCGCGCATCGATACGCCGGATCGAGCGGCGCTGAACGACAATCCGCTCGCTGTGCCGGGAATGCGGTTCTGAGCTATCCCTTGCGGATGAGGAAGCGGTGGCCGGCTTCGGTCTTTTCCGCCTCGATCAGCTGGTGGCCGTCTTCGTTGCAGAAGTGGGGAATGTCGATACCGGCGAGCGGATCCGTGGTTTCGACCTGGATCAACGCGCCGCTCGGCAGCGAGGACATCTTGCGGCGGGTCTTCAGCACCGGTAGCGGGCATTTCAGCCCGCGCAAATCGTAGAGAATGGCGCTCACGCCATCAGTCCTTGCCCCAGAACTTCCAGAACGGCTTCTTCGAGGCGACTTCGACAGGCTCAGGCTGTTCCACCGGCGCGAAGGCGAGCGGGCTCGGCGTGGGGACTGGAACCTGGGCCGGAATAGCAGCAGCGACGGCAATCGCCTTTGCTTCCGACGTTGCTGGCGCCGCGCCCGGTGCCGCGTTCGCGGCGACCGTGGATGCGGTCTTGCTCGCCATCATCTCTTCCAGATCCGCGACCTTCACCATCTTGCCGGCTTCGAGCGACGTGCCCGTTGGTGCGTAGGCCAATTCGCGACCCTTCCTGAGCTTTGCGACCACCGCCTTGCGTTCGGCTTCGCTCGGGTCGTACCAAGCCATGCCGTCGTATTTCTTTACGGCCTTGGCGTAGTCGGCGTCATAGGTCTTGCCGTAGGAGGCAAGGGCAGCGGTCAGTGCCGGCGGCGTCGACATCGCCGGGCACGCGCCGGCTGGACTGAAGGTGCCGTTGCCGGTTGCCTGCTGGTTGAAGACGTACTTCTTCTCGCAGACGTTCACTTCTGGAGGACGCTTGGTGACCTCGAAGTTGTCGTAGCCGACCTTCAGCATGTTCCAGAATTCGATGTTCGAGTTCAGACGATGCCGGACCATGTTTTCCGCCGTCATGCGGAAGGGGAAGGCTTGAAGCTGCACTGTCGACTGGCCGCCGGAAAAGGCGTCACGGGCGAAGGCGTAGATCTCGAGCACCTGCTGGTCGGTCATCGAGTAGCAGCCCGACGACGAGCAGGCGCCATGGATCATTAGATTGGTACCGCTGCGGCCATTGATAGCGTCGTAGCGGTTCGGAAAGCCGGTATTGATCGCCAGATAATATTTCGAATTCGGATTCAGGTTGGCGCGCGTCAGCTCGTAGAAGCCTTCCGGCGCCTGCCGGTCACCCTCTTTCACCTTGGGACCGAGGCGACCGGACCAGGCGCAGATCTTGTAGTCGGCGATCTTGTCGAAGCGATTGTCGGTCTTCGCCTTCCAGATCTCCAACGCGCCTTCTTCCTTGAAGATGCGGATCATGATCGGCGAATTGCGCTGCATCCCCTTGGCCGACATTTCGGACAGGATCTTCGGCGGAAGCGGCTGCTCGACCTTGTTCTTGACTCTCGAGAGGTCGACCTGGGCGGTTTCCAATGCGTCGTTGCAGCCGGCGAGCGCCAGCGCCATCAGGGAAACATATGCAAAATGACGAATGCGCATTCAAAATAGCCCATCAACAGTATGCAACCTGGCCCCAGATGCGGAGCGAATCATAGGCTGACTATGGTTCACAAACTCTTAGCAGCCTATGAAGCGCGCTCGCGTCCCCCGCAAGTAGGAATGTTACTGATAACATTATTGTGGCCAAGGTTTGGCCTCATTCACAGGGCATCTGCGCGCTTGTGCACTACAAATTGCGGCCCATGTTGAGAAACTTCTGCCGGCGATCGTTGCGGAGCTGCTCGCCGGTGCGGTTGGAAAGCTCACCAAGCGCGTTGGCGATGACATCGCCCGTTGCGGCAATGACGCTGTCGGGATCACGGTGGGCGCCGCCGAGCGGCTCGCTGATGATGCCGTCGATGATGCCGAGCGCCTTCAGGTCGTCGGACGTGATCTTCATGTTGGTGGCGGCTTCGCGGGCACGGGCGGAATCGCGCCAGAGGATCGAGGCTGCACCTTCCGGCGAAATGACGCTGTAGATCGCGTGCTCGAGCATGTAAACGCGGTTGCCGGTGGCGATCGCGATGGCGCCGCCCGAGCCGCCTTCGCCGATGACGACAGAGACGATCGGCACCTTCACCGAAAGACACATCTCGGTCGAACGGGCAATGGCCTCCGCCTGGCCGCGTTCTTCGGCGCCGACGCCCGGATAGGCGCCTGCCGTATCGACGAGGGTGATGACGGGGAGACCGAAGCGATCAGCCATCTCGAGAACGCGGATTGCCTTGCGGTAACCCTCCGGGCGGGCGCTGCCGAAATTGTGCTTCAGGCGGCTCTTGGTGTCATTGCCCTTTTCCTGGCCGAGAACGGCGACAGGCTGGCCGCGGAAACGGGCAAGGCCTGCCTGGATCGCAGCATCCTCGGAAAACTTTCGGTCGCCGGCAAGCGGTGTGAATTCCTGAAACAGCGTCTTGGCGTAGTCGACGAAATGCGGTCGCTGCGGATGGCGCGCGACCTGCGTCTTCTGCCAAGCGTTGAGCTTCGAATAGATATCGACCATCGCCTCGCGAACGCGAACTTCGAGCCTGCCGATTTCATCTGACGTGTCGATGCTCTCGTCTTCGGTCGCGAGCTTCTTCAGTTCGATGATCTTGCCTTCGAGGTCGGAGATCGGCTTTTCGAAGTCGAGATAGTTGTGCATGAGGTGCGTTTCCGTTCCTTTTGCCGGGGCTGCTATTCCTAAGCGCGCCCTTTGTTGCCGGTCCTATTCCTGCTTTTTGGCCTGTTTGGCAAGGGGGTGGTGCGTTTGGACCAGTTGTTGAAGCCGTTCCTCCAACACATGCGTATAAATTTGCGTGGTTGAAATGTCTGAGTGACCGAGCAGTTCCTGAACGACGCGAAGATCCGCGCCATTGGCGAGAAGATGACTTGCGAATGCATGCCGCATGACGTGCGGCGAGATCATAGATGGGGTGAGACCTGCCCGGATCGCAAGATTTTTCAAGTCTCGCGCAAAGACCTGACGCGGCAGATAGCCTTCCTTGGAAGCTGCGGGGAACAGCCAGGGACCTTCCTGCGGCACTTTGGCGGCGGCGTTCTCGGTTGCAAGCATCCTGCCGTAGAGCTTCATTGCAACGATCGCCGACTGCGACAGCGGCACAAGCCGTTCCTTGTTGCCTTTGCCACGGATCATCAGGAAGCGTCCGTCCTGGTCGAGTACGCGGGCAGGAAGCGAGACGAGTTCGCTGACACGCATCCCCGTCGCGTAGAGCAACTCGAGAAGGGCCAGCATCCGTAGCCGCTGAAGCTGGCCGGGCGCTGGATCTTGTGCTTCGGTTTCCGCCTGCTCCAGCAGCCGACCGACTTCGTCGACTCCCATCGTCTTCGGAAGCGCGCGGCCCTTCTTCGGCGCGTCGAGAATGCCGGTTGGATCGTCGGTGCGTAGGCCCTCGGCATAGAGGAACTTGTAGAACTGGCGCATCGCCGCCAGTCGCCGCGCCTGGGAAGAGGGCTTGAACCCTTTGGCGCCGAGCGAGGAGAGATAGGCCGAAAGGTCCGCCGATGTCGCCTCCAGCAGCCGCACGCCCTTGCCGTTCAGGAAGCTGTGCAGATCGTCGAGGTCGCGCTCATAGGACGAAAGCGTATTAGCCGCAGCACCCCGCTCAGCGCTCATCATTTCCAGAAAGGCTTCGACGTGAGCCCAGCCGAGATCCTTCATGGTCTCACTTCTTGGACGGGTTGATGGCGCCGGTGGCGGGCGGATTGACCCGCTCGGACGGAAGGCGGATCGTCACGTCGCGCTCCTGCGGCTCGACAAAAACAACCAATGCCCACATCGTTCCGTATATCGCACCGGCGATGATCGCCAATATGGCGAGAAAACGGAACAAACTCGGCATTCAGCAACTCCATGGCTCTGCTTCTTTATGAAGAAGCATGTTTGCAAGTGCAAGAAGCTGCATTTGGACCACGTTTCCCTTGCGCGCGACTTGACGCTCCACCTGCATTTGTCGATACCGTTCGAAAACAAAGTGTGAATGGACCAATGAGCGACCCAGTTCTGACCGTTGCCGAAAGCTTGAAAGACAGGGCTCGCGCTGCGCTTGGTTCTCGCAACCTGATCCTGGTCGGACTGATGGGCGCGGGCAAATCTTCTGTCGGACGGATCGTTGCACATCAGCTTGGCATTCCTTTCGTCGACAGCGATGCCGAGATCGAGAAGGTCTCGCGCATGTCGATCACCGAGCTCTTTGCCGCTTACGGGGAAGAAGAATTTCGCGCGCTCGAAACCCGCGTCATGAAGCGTCTTCTGAAGAACGGGCCGCGCGTTGTTTCCACCGGTGGCGGCGCCTTCATCAACGACCGGACGCGCAAGCATATCAAGAAGGGTGGTATTTCCGTCTGGCTGAAGGCGGATCTTGAGGTTCTCTGGGAGCGCGTCTGCAAGCGCGATACTCGGCCGCTGCTCAAGACAGAGAACCCGAAGCAGACCCTCGAAAGCCTGATGAACGCGCGCTATCCGATCTACGAACTCGCCGACCTCACTGTCCTCTCGCGCGATGTGCGCAAGGAACTCATGGCAGAAGAGGTGCTCCAAGCCGTGATCGACGCCCGAACCGAAAGTGCAGCCAGATGAATGCGATTGCCCCTGCCTCCGAACGCAAGGTCCATGTGCCGCTCGGCGAGCGTACTTATGACATTCTGATCGGTCCCGGCCTGATCGCCCGCGCCGGTGCGGAGATCGCGTCGCGCCTCAAGGGCCGCAAGGCGGCAGTCGTCACCGACGAGCACGTGGCCCCGCTCTATTTGGATGCGCTGGTGCAAAGCCTCGAAGCAGCGGGCATCGCTTCGGCAACGCTTGTGCTGCCGGCAGGCGAGAAGACCAAGAGCTTCGAACACCTGATGACGGTTTGCGACAAGGTCCTTGAAGCGCGGATCGAGCGCAACGATTACGTGATTGCACTCGGCGGTGGCGTCATTGGCGATCTCACCGGCTTTGCGGCCGGCATCGTGCGCCGCGGCGTGCGTTTCGTGCAGGTGCCGACCTCGTTGCTGTCGCAGGTCGACTCCTCGGTCGGCGGCAAGACCGGCATCAACAGCCGCCACGGCAAGAACCTGATCGGCGTCTTCCACCAGCCGGACCTGGTGCTGGCCGATACCGACGTCTTGAATTCACTGAGCGCTCGGGAATTTCGCGCCGGCTATGCCGAGGTTGCGAAGTACGGCCTGATCGACAAGCCTGATTTTTTCGCGTGGCTGGAAGCCAACTGGCAAGCGGTTTTTGCCGGGGGTGCGGCTCGGATCGAGGCGATCGCCACGAGTTGCCAGGCGAAGGCAGATGTCGTCGTTGCCGACGAGCGCGAGACCGGACAGCGCGCGCTTCTCAATCTCGGCCACACCTTCGGCCACGCATTGGAGGCGGCAACCGCCTATGACAGCGCGCGCCTCGTCCATGGCGAAGGCGTTTCGATCGGCATGGTCCTGGCGCACGAATTCTCGGCGCGCATGAACCTCGCAAGCCCGGATGACGCCCGCCGCGTCGAATCCCACCTGAAGGCCGTCGGCCTGCCGACCCGCATGTCGGAAATTCCGGGCGCGCTGCCGCCGGCCGAAGTCTTGATGGATGCGATCGCCCAGGACAAGAAGGTGAAGGGCGGCAAGCTGACCTTCATCCTGACGCGCGGCATCGGGCAGTCCTTTGTCGCCAATGATGTTCCCGCCTCGGAAGTGCTGAGCTTCCTCAAGGAGAAACACCCGCAATGACCCTCGAAGGCACGCTGGCATTTCTTTCCGTATACTGGCCGGAAATTGTCTCCATCGTGGCCCTCGTCCTCATGTCTGCGTTCTTTTCCGGTTCGGAAACGGCGCTGACTGCGGTGTCCCGCAGCCGCATTCACACACTCGAGGCCAATGGCGAGGAGCGCGCGGGGATTGTGCGTCAGTTGATCGAGCGCCGCGACCGGCTGATCGGCGCGCTACTGATAGGCAACAACGTTGCCAACATCCTGTCCTCGTCGCTCGCGACCAGTCTGTTTCTGGGGCTGTTCGGTAACTCGGGCGTTGCGCTCGCAACGCTTGCTATGACCGTGATCCTAGTCATATTCGCCGAAGTATTGCCAAAGAGCTGGGCGATTTCGATGCCAGAGCGCTTTGCGCTGAACACGGCTCGCGCGGTCAAACTGTTCGTGGCCGTGGTCGGCCCGGTGGCATCCTTCGTGAGTGTGATCGTGCGCTGGATCCTCTCGGTCTTCGGGATCAATCTTTCTCGTGACACCTCCATGTTTTCCGCGCACGAAGAACTGCGCGGCGCCGTCGACCTTCTGCACCGGGAGGGATCGGTCGTGAAGGCGGACCGCGACCGGTTGGGAGGCGTCCTTGATCTCGGCGAACTGGAACTCTCCGATATCATGGTGCACCGTATGGCGATGCGGGCGATCAATGCCGACGATCCACCCGAGGTGGTCGTGCGAACGATCCTCGAAAGCCCGTTCACCCGCATGCCGCTCTGGCGTGGGTCAACGGACAACATCATCGGCGTCGTGCACTCCAAGGATCTGCTGCGCGCGCTTGCCGAGCGTGATGCGGAGCCAGAGCATCTTGATATCAGCAAGATCGCCCAGAAGCCGTGGTTCGTGCCTGACAGTACGAGCCTGGAAGCGCAGCTGAATGCATTCCTGCGCCGCAAGCAGCATTTCGCGGTCGTCGTCGACGAGTATGGCGAGGTGCAAGGCATCGTGACGCTCGAGGACATCCTTGAGGAGATTGTCGGCGACATCGCCGACGAACACGACATCGATATCCAGGGGGTACGTCAGGAGGCGGATGGCTCGATCGTGGTCGACGGCAACGTGCCCATCCGCGATCTCAACCGCGCGCTCGACTGGCATTTGCCGGATGAGGAAGCGACGACGATTGCTGGCCTCGTCATCCACGAGTCGATGACGATCCCGGAGGAGCGGCAGGCCTTCACCTTCCACGACAAGCGCTTCATCGTGATGAAGCGCGAAAAGAACCGCATCACCAAACTTCGAATCCGGCCGGCAGAGGAAAACGAAGCAGGTCCGGCCTGAGGCGAGCATCAACTCTTGTTTGCGGCGGAGAGGAGTCCGTCGCCGACATCATTATTATGGATTTGATATGTTTGATATTTTCTGGCGGGCCATCTCCATCGGCGTCGGGGCGACGGTCCTCATGGACATCTGGGCAATTGTTCTTGCGAAAGCCACGGGGGGTCCACTGCCGAACTGGGCGCCGGTGGGGCGCTGGTTCTGGCACCTGAAGGACGGCAAGGTCTTCCACGGAGATATCGGCACGGCCGCTCCTTACAAGCACGAGCTCGCGCTCGGCTGGATCGGCCACTATGCGGTCGGCATTCTTTACGGGATCCTGCTTGTGCTGCTTACGGGCCCGGCCTGGCTCGCAGCGCCGACGTTTCTACCGGCGTGGATCTGGGCGATTGTCACCGTTGGTGCCGGCTGGTTCCTGCTGCAACCGGGCCTCGGCATCGGTTGGGCCGCGTCTAAGACGCCCAACCCGAACAAGGTGCGTTTCCTGAACCTAGTCTCGCACACGGTATTCGGCATCGGTCTTTACGCGACGGCTCTTCTGCTCCGCTGAAAAGGGACGATGACCCTTTCGGTCGCATTGGAAAGTGCGACCAGGTCACTATATAGAGCCCGTGCTCGCTACCAGCGCACCGGTTCGCCTGGTGCTGCTGGCTCGACGGCGAGGGCATGCAATCCGGCATCCAGTTCTGGCTTCAAAAGCTCCGTGATCGCACGGTGTCTTGCCAGTCGCGGCATGCCGGCAAACATGGCGGATACGATGCGAACCCGCATATGGGTCTCGCCGGTCCCCGTCATATCAGGCTGATGACCTGCATGAAGATGGCTTTCATTGATCACGCTGAGGCGCTCCGGCGCGAACGCGGCGGTCAGCTTTTCTTCGATGCGGGTCTGCAGGGTCATGGTCTCGTTGCTTTGCGAAAAAGGTTCCCACCAAGCCAGCAACATTCCGGTTTGTCAATTCTTGTTGTCGCCTCTTCGGAGGCCTAAAATTAGTGCCGTCATGAGACTCGATTCCAAATATTTCGACCGCATCCGCACCCGCCGCAAACGCGAGCAGGAACCCGAACAGGCTCCCCCTTCCTGTCAGTGGGACGGCTGCGACAAGAAAGGCGTGCATCGCGCTCCCGTCGGACGCAATGCCGAGGGGCAGTTTTTTCTGTTCTGCTTCGAGCACGTCAAGGAATACAACAAGGGCTACAACTACTTTTCCGGCCTCTCCGACGGCGAGATCGCGCGCTACCAGAAGGAAGCGATCACCGGCCACCGCCCGACCTGGACGGTCGGCGTCAACAAGTCGGCCAAGAACAGCCCGCTGCATTCCGATATGCGCTCGGGTACTTACCGCGTCCGCGATCCCTTCGGCTTCGTCAACGGCACCAAGGGAAACGGCCCGCGCTTCCCTGAGCAGCGCAAGCTGAAAAGCCTCGAAGCGAAGGCGTTCGACACGATGGGCCTTGACGCCAGCGCGACCTCCTCGGAGATCAAGAGCCGGTACAAGGAACTGGTCAAGAAGCACCACCCCGACGCCAACGGCGGCGACCGTGGTTCGGAGGAACGGTTCCGCGCCGTCATCCAGGCCTATCAATTATTGAAGCAGAACGGTTTTTGTTAGTTCCCGTCCTTGCTCTTGGTCTTCAATCAGGTATGGTCCCAAATCGGCTGAGGCCGCAGGCAACCGCGGCACAACTTTTTGCGTTTGTCCCACAGGCGCCTCGGCCACTTCCGGGCGCGGCGTTTCTTGTCCGGGACTTTGTTCAAGAATGCTCGCTAGCGGTAGTTTACCGCCCCCGAGGTTTCGTTTCAGTCCCGGAGAAGCATCGCCGACGTTCCGACATGAACGAGCGCAGTGTAGACTTGCGGCGTCATGGTTGTGAAATGGGCTGATACAGTATGGCCGGGTGTCGGGCACCCGCCTTGGAGACATGATGAGCAAGATTGACCTTGATATTTCGGAGATTCCGGACACCACCGTTTCGGTCAGGGAGGTCTTTGGTATCGATTCCGATATTCGCGTGCCGGCTTACAGCCAGGGCAGCGCCTATGTTCCGGACCTCGACCCCGACTATCTCTTCGACCGCGAGACTACGCTCGCCATTCTTGCCGGCTTTGCCCATAACCGACGCGTGATGATCTCCGGCTATCACGGCACCGGTAAGTCCTCGCATATCGAACAGGTCGCCGCTCGCCTCAACTGGCCCTGCGTGCGTATCAACCTCGACAGCCATGTCAGCCGTATCGACCTCGTCGGCAAGGACGCGATCGTCCTCAAGGACGGTCTGCAGGTCACTGAATTCAAGGACGGCATCCTGCCCTGGGCCTACCAGCACAATGTCGCGCTCGTCTTCGACGAATACGATGCCGGCCGCCCGGACGTCATGTTCGTCATCCAGCGCGTGCTGGAGTCGTCCGGTCGCCTGACGCTGCTCGACCAGAGCCGCGTCATTCGCCCGCACCCCGCCTTCCGCCTGTTTGCAACCGCAAACACCATCGGTCTCGGCGACACGACGGGCCTCTATCACGGCACGCAGCAGATCAACCAGGCACAGATGGACCGCTGGTCGATTGTCACCACTCTGAACTATCTGCCGCACGATCACGAAGTGAATATCGTCGCTTCCAAGGTGAAGAGCTTCGGCAAGGACAAGAACGGCCGCGACATCGTCTCCAAGATGGTCCGCGTTGCCGATCTCACGCGCGCTTCGTTCATGAATGGCGACCTGTCGACCGTTATGAGCCCGCGTACCGTCATCACCTGGGCCGAGAACGCTGAGATTTTCGGTGACCTCGCCTTCGCCTTCCGCACCACCTTCCTGAACAAGTGCGACGAGCTGGAGCGCCCGCTGGTGGCCGAGCACTACCAGCGCGCTTTCGGCGTCGAGCTGAAAGAGAGTGCTGCAAACATTGTTCTGGAGGCCTAAGGCCGACCGACCATGGCTGCTCGCGGTGACAATTCGAAAGCAAAGCCCGGCTCGCCAGTCGACGTCGAACCGTTGCGTCGGGCAATATCAGGCAGTGTTCGCGCGATCGCCGGCGATGGCGACGTCGAGGTGACCTTCGCCAATGAGCGTCCCGGAATGACGGCCGAGCGTGTCCGCTTGCCCGAACTCTCCAAGCGCCCGACGAAGCATGAGCTGGCGGTGACGCGTGGACTTGGCGACTCGATGGCGCTGCGACTCGCTTGCCACGACGATAAGGTGCACGCGACGATGGCGCCGCAGGGTTCCGACGCCCGCGCAATCTTCGACGCTGTCGAGCAGGCGCGTGTGGAATCGATCGGCGCGCTGCGCATGGAAGGTGTGGCCGCCAACTTGCGTTCGATGACCGAGGAGAAATACGCCAAGGCGAATCTCTCTGGCATCGAGCGGCAAGAGGATGCGCCGATCGGCGAAGCCGTCGCCATGATGGTGCGCGAGAAGCTGACCGGCCAGCAACCGCCAGCTTCTGCCGGCAAGGTGCTCGATCTCTGGCGCTCCTTCATCGAGGAAAAGGCCGGAGCCGATCTCGACAACCTTCCCGCCGTCATCAGTGACCAGCAGGCCTTCTCGAAGGTAATACGCCACATGCTCTCCGCCATGGAAATGGCCGAGGAGTATGGCGACGACGACAGCGAGCCGGAGTCCGACGACGAGTCTGAGCAGGAAGACCAGCCGAACGGCGACGAGCAGGATCAGGACGAAGTCGACGACGACGCCGGCTCCGATGCCGCACCCGTAGAGGACAGCGAAGTCGCCGACGAGCAGATGGAGGACGGCGAGACCGAAGGCGCCGAAATCTCCGACGACGACATGCAGGATGAGGGCGAGGAAGATTCCGAGACGCCGGGCGAAACCCGCCGTCCGAACACCCCCTTCGACGACTTCAACGAGAAGGTCGACTACCACGTCTTCACCGAGGAATTCGATGAGACGATCACGGCCGAAGAGCTCTGTGACGCCGCCGAGCTGGAGCGCCTGCGCGCCTTCCTCGACAAGCAGCTGGCGCACCTGCAGGGCGCGGTCGGGCGACTGGCCAACCGCCTGCAACGCCGCTTGATGGCGCAGCAGAACCGTTCCTGGGATTTCGACCTCGAGGAAGGCTATCTCGACCCAGCACGCCTGACGCGCATGATCATCGACCCGATGCAGGCACTGTCGTTCAAAATGGAGCGAGACACGCAGTTCCGCGATACTGTCGTGACGCTTCTGATCGACAATTCGGGCTCGATGCGCGGCCGTCCGATCACGGTCGCCGCCACCTGCGCCGATATCCTGGCCCGTACGCTCGAGCGCTGCGGTGTCAAGGTGGAGATCCTCGGCTTCACGACGAAGGCCTGGAAGGGCGGACAGGCGCGCGAAAAGTGGCTCGGCAGTGGCAAGCCACAGACGCCTGGCCGTCTCAACGATCTGCGCCACATCATCTACAAGTCGGCCGACGCTCCCTGGCGCCGCGCGCGGGCCAATCTTGGGCTGATGATGCGCGAAGGCCTGCTGAAGGAAAACATCGACGGCGAGGCGCTGATGTGGGCGCATAACCGCCTGATCGCGCGGCGCGAGCAACGCAAGATCCTGATGATGATCTCCGACGGCGCGCCGGTCGACGATTCGACATTATCGGTCAATCCGGGCAACTACCTGGAACGGCACCTACGCGCCGTCATCGAGCGCATCGAGACGCGTTCTCCCGTCGAGCTTCTGGCAATTGGCATCGGCCATGACGTGACGCGCTATTACCGGCGCGCCGTAACCATCGTCGACGCGGACGAGCTGGCCGGTGCGATGACCGAGCAGCTTGCATCGCTCTTCGAAGACAAGACCGTCCAGCCGCGGGGCGGTCGCCTCCGCCGAGCCGGCTAACCGCGAAAGGACGCTTTCTGGATGCTCGGGAAGCCTTTCGCCAGCCTGATCGCGATCGCCGTTGGTCTGGCGGCATTCGTGCCGCCAGCACTTGCCGATGGCAGCGTCGAGGTTCGCAGCCGCGCCATCACTGAATTCAAGATTGGTTCCGACGATACCCGGTTCGGTCCGCTTGAATTCCTCGGCGGGCTGGAAATGGTCTCGCCGCAGCGGCTGTTTGGCTCGCTGTCGTCGATCCGGTTTCGACAGGACAAGAGGCATTTCGTCGGCGTACTCGACACCGGCCACTGGATGACCGGGCGCATCGAGCGCGATCCACAGGGGCGCCTGTCCGGTCTCGCCGACGTCGCGATCACGCCGATGAGGAATCGTGCCGGGCGGACCTTCGAAGGCAAGGGACATATGGATGCGGAGGGCTTGGCGTTGCACGGCAACGAGATCCTGGTCTCCTTCGAACAGGATCACCGCGTCGACGTCTATCCCGATCCAGGCTTTGAGGCGTCGCGTGCAATCGACATGATTCCGATCCCGTTTTCCAAGAAATCTCTGCGCGCCAATCGCGGCTTTGAAACGATCACCGTCGCGCCCGCGGACAGCGCGCTGAAGGGCGGCACACTGATTGTGGCCGAGCGCAGCTTGGACGCCGATGACAATGCCTACGCCGCGATCCTCGACGGGCCATTGAAGGGACGTCTTGCGCTCGCCCATTATGGCGACTTCGACGCGACGGACGGAGCGTTTCTGCCGAATGGTGACCTCTTGCTCCTCGAGCGGCGCTTCAATGTCGCGGAAGGCATCGGAATGCGACTCCGCCGCATCAAGGCCGCCGACATTCGTCCCGGCTCCGTGATGGACGGAGAGATCTTGCTGCAGGGCGATTTCGGCTACCAGATCGACAACATGGAAGGCTTGGATGTCTTCGCAGCCGAGGACGGGACCACGCATGTGGTGATCGTCTCCGACGACAATCACTCCATCCTGCAGCGCAACCTGATGCTGGAATTTCGACTGGTCGAGCTACCATCTGGCGACACGGCTCACCTGCAGCGGTGACCGCGGCGTATCAACCGCCGAAATCGACTTTCCGTTCAACGCCCGCAATCAGTTCCGCTCTGTTGCCCGCCGCTCTTCGTAGGCTCGTCGCCGGAGAACCTACCTTGCTTCGCTGCGTCGCTCGAATTGGGCTCGGGGCCGCACACACTTCCCGACGAGAATTCTCCCTGACTCGGTCTCAGTAACAGGAACGGCGGAGCGATAGGCTCCGCCGAACAGCTGGAACTCGAATTGGGGGAGCGCGCTCAGCGGGCGGTGGCGGCCTGCAGGGGGCGCAGCACGTTCATCAGTGCGCCGTATGGCAGCAGCATTACGAGACCGACGACTACCTTCACCGTAAAGTCGCCGATCGCCCAGGAAATCCAGCGCGGGGCTTCGGCCGTGAATGCGCCGAGGATCGGGGCGGATTCCAGCGCGAAAGGATCATTCGGGCCGAAGAAGACGAAGAAGGCAGCAAATGCGAAGGAGAAGAAGATGATCGTGTCCAGCATCGAGCCGATCAGCGAGCCGACGAGCGGCGCGCGCCACCAGGCCTGACGGCGCAGGCGATTGAAGACCGAGATATCAAGCAGCTGACCGGCCAGGTAGGCCGAGCCCGACGCAATCGCGATGCGCGGCACCGAGGTATAGAAGGACAGCGCCACACCGACGACGAAGCCGGCGAAGACGACCTTGCGGGCCGCCTGCGGTCCGAACTGGCGGTTGGTCAGATCGGTGATGAGGAAGGCGACCGGATAAGTAAAAGCACCCCAGGTCAGGATGTCGGCCAGATTGATGCCGGCGAATTCGGCATTCAGAGGGAACTGCACGAGGAAGTTCGAGGCGACGACGACCAGCGTCATGAGGGTGACATAGATAAGCGTAGAGCGTGTCGTCAGCATTTTTTTATCCTGGGGTATGCCACCAGTTGGAGGAACAGACCGGCAAAGCAAAAGGCTTGTCCGGAGTTCATCCGTGCAAGCCTTCTGAAGCCGTATGAAAAAGAAGCAGTCGAAGCTTACGCAGCAGCGGCTTCGGCAGTCTTCTTGACGATCTGGCGACGCAGCAGACGAGCGCGCATCGACAGTTCATTTTCGCTTGCCTTGATCAGGAAGGCATCGAGACCGCCACGATGCTCGACGGAACGAAGAGCAGCAGCCGAAACGCGAAGACGGTAACGCTGGCCGAGCGCGTCGGAGATCAGCGTAACCTGGCACAGGTTCGGGAGGAACCGGCGCTTGGTCTTGTTGTTGGCATGGCTGACATTGTTGCCAACGAGGACTGCCTTGCCGGTCAATTCGCACATGCGGGACATGGAACACCTATTCTTGTTTTTCTCGGCCATCGGGTGCACGCCCACGCAAAACCGGGCTAGCAATCCATCAGACCATGATTGGAAAGTTGCGGTTCTATAGTCAGACAGGCCGTGCGCGTCAAGCCAATCCTTGGCATTTCCCGCAATTCTGTCAAAAAGCTCGTGTTTGCTTCATCGAGAGACAGGCGTATAGACCGTTATCAACGGCGTTTCCAGCCGCCTGAACAAGGTTCATTTCATGGCTCATCTGGGCAAACGCATTCTTATTTCCGCAGTCGCAGCGCTGGTGGCCATTCCGGCCGGCGCAAGCGAGATCGTGCATCGCACCGAGTACAGGGTTTCGCTTGGTATCCTGACGATTGCGCGCGCCGCCTTCCTGACGAAGATCGAGGACGACAAGAGCTACAAGGTATCCGGCGACATCAGCTCGGCAGGACTTGCCGATCTCGTCACCAATATCTCTGCAAAGACCAGCGTTGACGGCGTCCTGCGCGGTGACCGGCTGCAGGCGTCCCGCTACTATCTCTATTACAAGAGCGGCAAGCGCGCCCGGACATACGAGGTGCGTTACAACAACGGCAATATCACTTCGACGACCGTCAGGCCGCCACGGACACCGCCGAAGAACTGGGTCAGCGTGCCGGCAAGCGACCTGCGTTCCGTCCTTGATCCGATCTCCGGCCTGATCTTCCCTGCCGACGCCAATGTCTGCGCGCAGAAACTGCCGATCTACGATGGCGAAATGCGCATGGATCTGGTGCTCTCGCCAAAGGGCTCTCAGGATTTCTCGACGTCGGGGTTCAGCGGCAAAGCGACCGTTTGCAGCGTGCGCTTCGTCCCGCGCTCCGGCTACAAGAAGGGCCGCAGCGATATCGACTATCTGAGCAAGAGCAGCCGGATGGAAATCTGGTTTGCCAAGTCGGATGCTGCAAATGTATATGCTCCGGTCTACGTCCGTATTCCGACGCAATACGGTCCGGTGACGATCACGGCGGTGAAATACGGCGCGAGCTGACGGAGCAAGTGTCTCCGTAAAGGGGGACAGGTGAAGCTTCGGGCAACGCTAATCGGCTTTGCGGCTATTCTCATGTGGTCGTTCCTGGCGTTATTCACGGCTGCGTCAGGTACGATGCCGCCCTTCCAGCTGTCCGCGATCTGCTTTGCCATCGGCAGCATCCCCGGCATCGTCGTGCTGATCCTCAATCCGTCGCGGCTCGCTCTGCTCAAGCAGCCGGCCAAGGTATGGATCGTTGGGATCGCCGGGCTGTTCGGATATCATTTCCTTTACTTCACGGCGCTCAGGAATGCGCCGGCGGTCGAGGCCGGGCTGATTGCCTATCTCTGGCCGCTGCTGATCGTTGTCGGGTCGGCGTTGCTACCGGGCGAACGGCTGCGCTGGTATCATGTCGCGGGAGCGCTGGCCGGTCTCTGTGGCACCTTCCTGATCGTCGGCCGCAACGGCATCAACTTCGATGGTGCCTATGCCGTCGGCTATGGCGCGGCCTTCCTCTGCGCCTTCACATGGTCGGGGTATTCACTGCTGACGCGCCGGTTCGATGCTGTCTCGACCGATGTCGTCACCGGCTTCTGCCTCGCGACCGCGATCCTGTCGTCCATCTGCCATCTCGGCCTGGAGACAACGGTCTGGCCCGTGGGGGTCTCGCAGTGGGTTGCGGTTCTCGGCCTCGGGCTCTTCCCGGTCGGTGCAGCCTTCTATGCCTGGGATTACGGCGTCAAGAATGGTGATATCCAGATCCTCGGCGCTGCGAGCTATGCCGCGCCGCTTCTTTCGACGTTGAACCTGACGCTGTTCGGCTTTGCCGAGCCGAGCTGGCGGATCGCGCTTGCGTGCGTGCTGGTTACAGGCGGCGCCGTTCTCGCCGCAAACGAGCTGTTTCGCCGGAAGGCCACGACTGCCGAACAGCCGGCGGCCGCCGAATAGCGTTCAACCGACAGGCTGCCAGTCCGGTGGTGCCATCTCGAAGGAGGCGAAGTCGAAGCCTGGCGCAACGGTGCATCCGACGAGCGTGTAATCGCCTGTCGTTTCAGCCGATTGCCACCAGTTGGCGGGAATGACCGCCTGCGGACGCTCGCCCTTGAGGATGTCAGTCCCAAGCACCACCGTCTCGCGGCCGCTGCCATCCTGCGAGCGGTGAAGAGCAAGCGGAGCCCCGGCATAATGATGCCATACCTCTACAGCATCGCGAACACGGTGCCAGTGGGATCGCTGCCCCGCCTTCAATAGATAGTAGATCGCCGTCGAATGGCCGCGTGATCCGCCGTCGGTGTCGCGAAAGGTCTGCACATACCAACCACCTTCGGGGTGCGGCTGCATTCCAAGTTCGCTAATAATATCGTCCGGCGACATTAGAAATTGTCCTTGCGCCGACGGATTTCCGCGAAGACTTCCTCGTTGGTCTTGGTTTCCATCAAGAGGTTGCGGCGGATGGCGGGATCGGCGGCGCGCAGGAAGGGGTTGGTCTCCTTCTCCAGCGCCAGCGTCGTCGGAATCGTGAACTTGTTCTCGGCCCGCAGCGCCTCGATCTCGGCTGCACGGCTGATCAGGCGCTGATTATCAGGGTCGATGGTGAGTGCGAAGCGCGCATTCGACAGGGTATATTCGTGGCCGAAATAGACGGCGGTTTCGTCGGGCAGAACGGCTAACTTCTGCAGCGAATGCCACATATCGGCGGCCGGCCGCTCGAACAGGCGGCCGCAGCCGAGGGCGAAGAGCGTATCGGCGGCAAACAGCAGCTTGTCATCGACAAAGTGGTAGCAGATGTGCCCGGCCGTATGTCCTGGTGTTTCGATGACTGCAACCGTGTGATCGCCGAAGAGGAACGTATCTCCATCGGCCATCGTCTTGTCGAGGCCAGGGATCGCCACCGCTTCGTTGACCGGACCGATGATCTCGCAGCCATACTGCTCCTTGAGCGCCAGATTGCCTTCGACGTGGTCGGTGTGATGATGGGTCGTAAAAATATGCGATATCGTCCAGCCGCGGCGGCTTGCCGCCCTTTCGACGGCAGCTGCATCGGGCGCGTCGATCGAGGCGGTCAGGCCAGTTTCCGGATCATGCACCAACACGCCGAAATTATCGGAACGGCAAAGAAAAACGTCTAAATCCAAAGGTTTCATAGTCTCAGGCAGCCTCTTTATCGCGGGTTTACCGGGAATGTAGAGGGTCGTGCCTTGAAGTCCAACCGCCCATTGATAACATTTGGCTCAATGCACGCTGATATCGTCGACCTTCGCCAGTTCTATCATTCCGACCTCGGACGTATTGCCGAGCAGTCGATCGCCATGGCGCTTTCCTCGCTTTGGGTCCGGCTGCCGCAGGAGCGCCTTGTGGGTCTGGGCTATGTCGTTCCCTTCCTCGATCGCTTCCAGCCCGACACGGAGCGAACCTTTGCCTTCATGCCGGCGGGGCAGGGGGCGGTGAACTGGCCTGTGGGTGCATTGTCGACGACGGCCCTGATCTTCGACGAGGAGCTGCCGCTGCCCGATTCATCGATCGACCGGGTGCTGATGGTCCATTCGCTCGAATTCGCCGAGAGCCCACGGGAAACCCTGAAGGAGCTGTGGCGCGTGCTGGCGCCTGGCGGTCGGCTGGTCATTGTCGTGCCGAACCGTCGCGGTGTTTGGGCGCGCATGGAACATACACCGTTTGGGTCAGGGCGCCCCTATTCGCGCGGGCAGCTGACAAGTCTGTTGCGCGAGACCAATTTCACGCCCGGCGCGACAGCGGAGGCTCTGTTCTTTCCGCCGTCGAAGCTGCGGACCATGATGCGATTGCGCAGCGTTTTCGACCGCGTGGGACGCACCTTATGGCCCGCCTTTTCCGGCGTCATCATCGTCGAGGCGCAGAAGCGACTCTATCAGGGCCTGCCCGTTGCCGCCCGCGCCTCGCGGCGCGTCTTCGTGCCGGTGCTGGCGCCGCATGGTGTTCCGACGACGCGCAGCCGCTAGCCGGTCCTGACCCAGGTCCCGCGGCACTCGACAAGATCGCCTTTCCGTTCTATTGCCTCTAGGCAATTTTCAGCCGAATTTTTCCCGGTATTTTCCCAAGGTCGATCTGATGAGCGAAGACAAGAGCAAGCCCGTTCCGCGTTCCGGTATTCTGGATATCGCAGCCTATGTGCCGGGCAAGGAACATGCGCCGGGCGTCGCCCGTGTCTACAAGCTCTCGTCCAATGAGACGCCGCTTGGCGCGAGCCCGAAGGCAATCGACGCCTTCCGCAATGCCGCCGACAGCCTCGAACGGTATCCGGACGGGCAGGCCCTCGAACTGCGCGAGGCCATCGCGGCGGTTCACGGGCTTAACCCGGCTAACATCATGTGCGGCAATGGCTCGGACGAGTTGCTCGGGCTGCTCTGCCATGTCTATCTCGGCACTGGCGACGAAGCCATCATCACCGAGCATGGCTTCCTCGTCTACAAGATCCAGATCATGGGTGCGGGTGCCACCCCCGTTACCGTCAAGGAGAAGGACGCAACGGTTGACGTCGATGCGATCCTTGCTGCGGTTACGCCGAAGACGAAGATGGTCTTTATCGCCAACCCCGGCAATCCGACGGGCACATTCGTCCCCGTCAGCGAGATTCGTCGCCTGCATGCTGCCCTACCCAAGAACGTCGTGCTCATCCTTGACGCGGCCTATGCCGAATACGTCCGCCGCAACGATTATGAGGCCGGCATCGAGATCGTGTCGTCCAACCCGAACGTCGTCATGACCCGCACCTTCTCGAAGGTCTACGGCTTGGCGGCGCTGCGTGTCGGCTGGATGTATGCGCCGGCCGATATCATCGATGCGGTCAATCGTGTCCGTGGTCCGTTTAACATGAACGCAGCGGCCATCTCTGCCGGTGCTGCTGCCATCCGCGACCAAGGGTTCATGCAGGAAGCGGTCGCCTTCAATCTGATGTGGATCGAGAAGATGACGGTCGCGCTCGAGGCTATCGGTCTCAAGGTGACGCCATCGGTCACCAATTTCGTGCTCATTCACTTCCCCGATGTCGACGGCAAGCGCGCGCCCGAGGCCGATGAGTTCCTGACAAGCCGCGGATATATCCTGAGGGCGGTGAAGGGCTACGGATTCCCCAACGCGCTGCGCATGAGCATCGGCCCGGAAGAGGCGAACCGCGGCGTCATCGAAGCGCTCGGCGAGTTTATGGGACGCAAGTCATGACGGTGCAGTTCGATCGCATTGCGCTGATCGGGATCGGCCTGATCGGCTCCTCCATCGCGCATGACATCAAGCGGCTTGGTCTGGCGAAAGAGGTTGTCATCGCCACGCGCAGTGCCGACACGCTGAAGCGGGCCGAGGAACTGCAACTCGGCGACCGCTATACGACGTCATCGGCCGAGGCGGTCAAGGATGCGGACCTCGTGATCGTCTCGGTGCCGGTAGGGGCATCAGAGAGTGTTGCCAAGGAGATCGCCGGCAGCCTGAAGCCCGGTGCGATTGTCACCGACGTCGGCTCGACCAAGGCTTCGGTCATAGCCCAGATGCAGCCGCATATGCCGCCGCATGTCCATTTCATTCCTGGCCATCCGCTGGCGGGTACCGAGAAGTCCGGTCCGGATGCCGGTTTCCCGGGGCTCTTCGAAGGGCGCTGGTGCATTTTCACGCCGATCGCGGGCACGGATGAAGCAGCACTGAAAAGGCTGCGGCAGTTCTGGGAAGCGTTGGGCTCCAAGGTCGACGAGATGGATCCGGAGCATCACGACAAGGTGCTGGCTATTGTCTCGCACCTGCCGCACATCATCGCCTACAACATCGTCGGCACTGCGGACGATCTGGAAGCGGTCACTGAGTCGGAAGTCATCAAATATTCCGCCTCCGGTTTCCGCGATTTCACGCGTCTCGCCGCCTCCGACCCGACGATGTGGCGCGATGTCTGCCTTCACAACAAGGATGCCATCCTCGAAATGCTGGCGCGCTTCTCCGAAGATCTCGCCTATCTGCAGCGGGCCATTCGCTGGGGCGAGGGCGACAAGATCTTCGATCTCTTCACGCGAACCCGCTCGATCCGCCGCTCGATCATCCAGGCGGGTCAGGATGTCGATGCCCCCGACTTCGGTCGCCCGCATCCGCTCGAGAAGAATGCTTGACCCTGAAAGGCCCTAGTTTCAGATCGGCGGGATCGATCCGAGCGGGATGAAGCCGCCGACCGTGGCATTGCCGCGTGCCACGACGAGGTCGACCGACACCTTGTCGCCGCCGCCTGCCAGCGCCTTCAAAAGCTTGGCGGCGGTATCGACGGTCTTGGCGATCTCGGGGAAGGTCTGCTTGATGCTGTCGCGCCAAGGGCCGAGCTGTTCGATCTCCAGCTTGAACTTGCCTGAGAGATAGCCCTCTTCGTCGAAGGAGAAGGGGCCGCTCAGTGTCATGACCTTGCCGTCACCAATATCGGCCACAACCTTGCGCAGTTCGCCGCTCGAGCCGTAGAGGCCTCTTTGATCGCTGCCATCGATCATGCCGGCCTTGCCGGCGAGCGTCACGTCGGCGCTCGCCGAGAGCTTGGGGAAGGCCGGCCAGTCCTTGATCACGGTATTGGCGTCCGTGACGGAGATCGCGCTGTCAAGATCGCCGCCGTTCTGACGGAGGTGAATTTCGGTATGAGCGGCGTCGAAGTTGATCGACTGGCCGGTCTGCGAGGATACTGCCGTTCCCTTCAGCCCTTCGATGACGGTGGAGGAACGGTCGATGCCCTTCAGCTTCGTTATCAGGCTGGACTGCAGGCTAGCCCATTCGGCGTTGAGGGTCAGGCCGTGGGCGCTACGGATCTCGGCAGGCGAGTCGAGTTCCCACACGATATGGCCTGGAGCGTAGACTTGGGCTGCTGAGCGCAGCTGGCCGAAACTCGCCGACACGCCGTTGACGCTGTCATCGACATCGACTTTCGAGCAGAAGAGGCCAATGCGGAACGGATAGCCGCGGAAGTCGATATCCGCGCACTCGCCGCTGACGCCGGCCGTATTGCCGGGTGCGATCGCCCTCAGTACGGTCGTCTTAAGTTGCGAGGCGGCATAGAACCAGCCGGCGGTGTAGAGCGCGATCACCAGGACGATACCGCCGCCGAGCAACCAGAATTTTCTGCCGCTACGGGATTGGCTTGACGATGCCATGATGTTCTCCAATGGTGACTCGCGAGTGGGAATGTCGGTCTGGCGTGCGATATGGACGAATTTTGGGTATTTGGCTACGGATCCCTGATGTGGAATCCGGGTTTCGAGTTTTTGGAGCGTTCTCAGGCTCTTGTCTATGGCTACAGGCGTTCGCTCTGCGTCCGTTCTTGGGTGCATCGTGGCACCGAGCAGAATCCAGGCCTCGTGCTGGGCCTCGATCGCGGCGGATCATGTCGCGGCATGGGCTTCCGGATCGCCCCGTCGCTATGGGACGAAACGATCGACTATCTCCGGGAGCGCGAGCTGGTCACCAACGTCTATCTCGAGCGCTGCCTGCCGCTCCAGCTGGCGGACGGCCGGACAAGCAAGGCGGTCGCCTATGTCGTCGATCGCAAACACACGCAATATGCCGGCAGTCTCGATGCGATTGCGGCCGCATCCGTAGTCCACCGTGCGCAAGGCAAGTCGGGGCCGAACGACGCCTATGTCTTCAATACACTGGCGCACTTGCGGCAAATGGGCATTCGCGATCACTGGCTGGAGCAGGTGGCCTGCGAAGTGGAGCGGCTGAAACAAGCCGCCTGACCTCAGGCCGTCGCTGTCTCACTCTTTTGCAATTCCGCGAGACGGTTAGCGGCGGTCGGCGGGAGCGGCAGATCCGGGTTCCGCTTGATAGTATCGATCAGCAGCTCGTCGCTCGCCCTCTCGGTCACCTCGATCAGATGGGCAAAGAAGGCATCGGGATCCATGCCAGGATGGATCGGCGGCAGGATTCTTACCTTGAAGTGGCCGGGATAGCGCATTGTGCTGCGTCGCGGCCAGAACAAGCCGGGATGCATGGCGACTGGCACGACCGGCAGCTGCAGGTCGCGGTACATGCGGGCGATGCCGTATTTGTAGAGCGGCTCTGCGCCCGGCGGGCGGCGGGTTCCCTCGGGATAGATGATCAGCTGGCGGCCGGTTGCCAGTTCTTCCTTGGTCCGCCGCAATGCCTCGACCATCACCTTGCCGCGCGCACCGCGGTTGATCGGGATCATCCGCTGCTTCTTGGCATACCAGCCGAAGAGCGGAATCCACATCAGCTCGCGTTTGAGGATGTAGACCGGATCCTTCAGCCACGGCAGCAGGGCGTAGGTGTCCCAGAACGACTGGTGCTTCGGCGCCAGGATATAGCCGCCGTCAGGTAGGTTCTCCATGCCCTCGATCTCGAAGGTCGTGCCCACGATCTTTTCCATCAGCCAGTGGCACGACAGCGCCCAGTTCTTCGGCACACTATAGGCTTCCTTGCGTGGTGCGAGGAAGTAATAGGGGCACAGTACGATCATCCGGAGGATGAGGTTGGCGTAGAAGATCGTGTTGAAGAGAACGGAACGCAGGGCGATCATAAATTTTCCCGAGGCCAATGCCCGCAAGAGGCGGTTGCGCCCTCCTACACGATATTGGCTCGCAGAAAAAGGTTTCCGTCGGTCTTAGCCGGAGACGCCGGCCGAGCGCAGCCCCGGGTGACGGCCGAGCCCGGTCAGGTTTCGCGCGCCGGCGAAGAGCACTTTCGCATACTCGGCGAGCATCACGCGGACGGCGTTGGGGTCGGTGAACCAGTCGCTCGTCTTCAGGTCGGTGTTCACGACAGGATAGGGAATGAACTGGGTTTCGGAGTCGACGTAAGCGAGTTCCGCCAGGCTGCGCGGCATATGGTAGTTATTGGTAACGACAAGGACGCTCTTGTAGCCGCGCTGGTGGATCCAGTTCGATGCTTCCTGCGCGTTGCCGATCGTATCGAGCGCATCGTAGCCGATGTCGACGCAGCAGGAGAAAAGCTCAGGCGAGGCCTGGGTCATTCTGCGGATCTGCTTTGGCGTGGTTGCCGGGTGAACCCCCGAAATCAGCAGGCGCTTGCCGGCGCCTTTCTGCAGCAATTCGACGGCCTGGTCGATACGCTGGTAGCCGCCGGTCAGAACGACGATCGCATCCGCCCGGGGATCAAGCGGCGGCTTCAGCGTCGTGACCGAATCGGCAAACCGCAGAAACCCACCAAAGACGAGGGCCATGGCCAGAACGGACGCCATGCCACCCCAGCGCAGCATGCGCCGCACAGGACCGCGCACAGGCCTCCCTTCGGAGCGAGCAAGCTCCGTTTCCGGGCGAATCGGGGTGCGCGACATGTGGCCCATGCTCATGAATCGGAAAATATATGGAGATTGCGGCGGCGAACAGACGCTTTCATGGCAAAAAAGGCATGTAAAGCTCAATTCACGAGCCCGTCCGCCCGTGTCGGATCGGAACGCAACGTGTCAATCTCGTAAATCGTTCGCATGACGGTGAGGCGAGCTGTAAAAGTCGTCAGTAGCGCGATGACGATCATGGTTGCGAAGATGCCGGCATAGCCGAGGGCGCCGACCGAAAACGTACCGAAGAGAGCGGTTGCCTGGTCGGTCTGCGGGGTCGCCAGCGTGCGGCTCTGCAGGAAGCCGGCGGTCATGAAGAAGAGCGCGGCGAGGGCACTGCCGACCGCCGATCCCTTGAGGCTGATTTTCAGAAAGTGCTTCTGGAACTCGGTGGCGACAAACGAGCTTTCCGCACCGACGAAGTGCAGAACTTCAACGATGTGACGATTGCCGGACAGGGCGCCACGGGTCGCGAAGACCACGGTCAGCACCATCGCCGAGAAAACCAGCAGCAGGATGCCGGTGCCGATCATAACGGTCGTGTGGGCCATCGAAACCAGCCGGTCTACCCAAGTGCGGTGGTCGTCGAGCGAGGCCTGAGGAATGCTCTCCTTCAGCAGCGTCCGCATCGCCTCGAAATCCGGTGGGTTGTTCTCGTCGATGGTGATGATGATAAGCCGCGGAACCGGCAGCTCCTTGATGTCGAGCCCGGTGCCGAGCCAGGGTTCGAGGAGACGAGCAGTTGCCGCTTCGTCAACGATCTGGCCGTCCTTGGTGCCGACGAAGGTGAGCGCGAGGTCGCGCGCCTGCGCCAGCGTCTTCTCCATGTCCAACCCCTCGTCGGGCTTGATCTGGATCGTGACCTCGCGGGAAATCTGGCTTTCCCAGCTCGCAGCCGTGGAGCGCACCATGCTGACGCCGCCGAGTGTCAGGCAGGCAAGGAAGGCCATGATGGCGATGACCACCATTAGCGCATTGCCCTGAATGTTGGCGGAGGGCAGGATCGGGGCCGTCGGGCGCACCTTCATCTCCGGCCGCTTCTGGCTTTTCTGGGCGGCCTCTGCGGGCGGTTTGGGCGCAGCTTTAGTCATGGATATCGAGGTGCCCTTCCGAGAGAATCATACGGCGGGCTTCCACCTGGTCCATCAGGGCCAGATCATGGGTCGCGATGACAACCGCCGTACCGAGACGGTTGAGCTCAAGGAACAGATTGAGCAGTCGGCGGGCCATCGGCGGATCGACGTTCGCGGTCGGCTCGTCGGCGAGAAGAATTTCGGGACGGTCGATCAGGGCGCGCGCGATCGCGGCGCGCTGTTTTTCGCCGCCCGACAGCACCGGTGGCAGGACATTGATGCGCTCGCCGAGGCCGACCCACTTCAAAAGCTCGAGTACGTCCGTCTTGTAGGAGCTCTCGTCCTTGCCGCGAACGCGCAGTGGCAAGGCTACGTTTTCGTAGGTGGTCAAATGATCCAGCAGACGGAATTCCTGGAAGATGATGCCGACACGGCGACGCAGCAGCGGCAGTTCGGGCCGCGGAATGTCGGAAATGTCGCGTCCGAACATGCGGATCAGCCCGCGGGTCGGCTGCAACGAAAGGAACAGCAATCTCAGCAGCGTGGTCTTGCCGGCGCCCGAAGGGCCGGTCAGGAACTGGAACGATTTCTTCGGAATGTCGAACGTCAGGTCCCGGAGAATTTCCGGGCCCATGCCATAGCGCAAACCGACATTTTCGAAGTGGATCAACGGGAGATCAGTCTTTTGTTTGTTCACCGCACGACTTGTTAACCAACACCATTAACAACCAGTAAATTTACCGGAAAGACGCCGCTTTGATGGCGATCTTTGCGAAGCATTAACCATTAAAATTTACGACTGAGCAGGATTCGTTTCAATGCCGGATTTCTGTCCGGCCCCGAAACCATGTGGACACCGGAAAGGCCGTCATCATGACTTCCTCCTCGTTCAGACGCCAGGCGCCCGGCCGTACCTATGATTTTCTGCCGCCCGAACCGATCAAGCGCGAGGCGCGCCGAGCTCGACCAACGGACGTCGCCGATGCCGAATTCGTGGTGATTTCGAACAACCGCACACAAGGCTTTGATAGACGCAGCTTCAATGACAATCGACGGCGCCCGTCACAGCCGTCGAGCATGTCGAGCGTAGAACCGCGGTCGCTTCCATCCGCGCTCGCTCGGGCAGGCGAGGCTTGGTTGCAGCAGGCATCGGTCAGAACCTTCGTCGCGCTGGTGCTCGCTCTCTCAGTGCTCGTGTTCGGCCTCGTTGGGGGATTTGCTGGCTTTTCGCAAAGCGAGGCGGCATCGACGGACTCGCCGCTGCATTTCGCGCATGTAACGATGACGCCCCGCGATGCGAACGGCATGCGGGTGTTGCTGATCAATGGCATCATCGACAATCAGAGCGGCACGACACAGGTCGTGCGCCCCATCCGCGCTGATTTTCTTGCCAATGAGCAGCTGACCGCAAGCATCGTCATCAACCCGCCTGCAGATGTCATTTATGGCGGGCAGAGCCGCGGATTTTCGACCAGAGTGCAGTACGCGGGTGGAAAAATGCCGGAAGTCCGGCTTTCCTTCATGCCCTAAGGGGTGTTTCGTCCCGCCGTTTGTGGTAACGGCTTGTGCTTCTAGTCATGGAGCAAGCCTTCTTATGCCCGTCGTGCGCGGAAAAAACATCGAACCACTCTTCACCGCCGAGCAGATCGCCGAACGCAATCATGTGATGGCGAAGCAGATTGCATCGGGACCGACGAAGGATCTGCTGGTCATCGCGGTTTTGAAGGGCTCGTTCATCTTTGCTGCCGACCTTATTCGCGCGCTGCATGACAGCGGGTTGGCGCCCGAGGTCGAGTTCATCACGCTGTCGAGCTATGGCACCGGCACGGTCTCGCAAGGGGTTCGGATCGTCAAGGACATCGACAGCGACGTGAAGGATCGCGACGTTCTTCTGATCGACGACATTCTGGAGTCTGGCCGCACGTTGCTGTTTGCCAAGGAATTGCTTTACGAGCGCGGCGCCCGCAACGTCAATATCGCCGTGCTCCTCGACAAGAGCGTCAAGCGCAAGGAAAAGCTGGAGGCCGACTATGTCGGTTTCGAATGCCCCGACTATTTCGTCGTCGGCTACGGCATGGATGTCGCTTATGCGTTCCGCGAACTTCCTTTTGTCGGCGTCGTCACCGGCGACGCCTGACTATGTCAGGATAAGACGGGTTGTTAACCATCCCGTCCATCCCTTCGTGCCGTTTACCGATCGCAAAGGAAAGTCGTGTGATTTCCGTTGCGGGGCATGAAACGGAGTGATGCACACCATGGCAAAAATTCTGATTACGGAAGACGAGGATTCCCTGCGCTCTTTCGTAGCCCGCGCTTTGCGTCTTGACGGTCATGAGACCGAGGAAGCTGCCGACGGTGCGGAAGGACTGGAAAAACTCAGAGACGGCGTCTACGACCTGCTGCTCTCGGATATCCGCATGCCCGTGATGGACGGCATCGAACTGGCGCATCAGGCGAAATCCGCTTTCCCGGCGCTGAAAATCCTGCTGATGACCGGCTATGCGGAACAGCGCGAACGCGCTGACGACCTGGCGGAAAAGATTGTCGATGTCGTCTCGAAGCCCTTTGCCTTGCCTGACATTCGCAAGGCCGTGGCGCGCGCGTTGGCCGCCTGAGGCGGCTAACGGCACTCTCTCGACAATTCAGCCCTCGTTGGGGATGAATTTGCCTTCATAGCGGACGCGAAAATTGCGTCGCTGGAAGTCCTGCTGGAAACACACAAAGATCAGTTCGATATCGGCAAGGCTGTCGCGCTTGTGAAGCAGGCTGAGCGTGACGACAATGACGCCGGCATAGCCGCGCGTCAGCCTGAACGCCGCATTGCGAATGGCGTTGGCCTCGGCATCCTGTCGATCGTCCCGGCGTTCGTAGATCACCCAGAAGCGGCAGATGTCCCAGGTCGAACGGAGAATCTCCGTGATTTCCGCCTGGAACTGCTCGGCATGCATGCCGGGTGACCAGGGGAGGGTCTTCTCGCCTTCGTCAGCCACGACGTTGAGGTAGCCATCATATTCGCCGGTTCGGGCAAGCGCATTCTCGATCAACTCAAATGCCGCGCTTTCGCTGATTACCGTCTTGAAGAGAATTGCCATCGAATCGCTATCGTTATTCACCTGCAGGGTGACATACGAAGCTTTCGGCAGGCAAGGCTAGCCTTGGCGTTCAATTTTGGAGCTTGGCGTCGACAATGGCATCGGCACAACTCTGTCATCGCTTCACTAAGACGATGGCACAACCGGTAAGAAAGCCGCAGCTTCTCAATAATCGGGGCAAGCCGAATTTATCGTCGTTCCGCTGTTCCCACCCTGCGTCTGCAGCGTACCGGGAACCGGCCGCGGCGGGCAATTCACCGGTCGCCGTACCTTCGAGCCATTGGACGAGATGCTTCCCGTCGTCTCCATGCTGTAGGGAGCCGGGCGATAGCGGTCCGATCTATCCCAGTTTGATTCGTAACCGTCTGCAGCGAGCGTCTTGCCGCCACTGTTGGTCGTTGCGAAACCACCGATATCCCATGCGCTTGCCGTGCTTGCGGCCATGCCGAATCCAAGAGCGACAGCTGCAATCAGCTTCAATTCCGTTTTCATGGAAATACCCTCAACTCGTGCCCAAACGACGCGCGATCTCGCGTCACAGTAGACATAGGTATCTCTCGCGTGGAGGCATTGAATCTCACGCTATTGTGACCCGAAATGGCACAAACGCGCTACTGGATGTCTAGCAGTCGTTCCAGATATTGCCGCTCGATCGCCTGCGTCGGGTTGTTGCCGAGCTTTTCGCGAATGGCGTCGAGGATTTCTCGGGCCCGCTGGACGTCAATCTCGTCAGGCACCTTCACCTGATCGCCGAAATCCGGTCCTTCAGCGCGGCGTGGACGGCCAAGGGGATCGCGGCCGTTCTGGTTGCCTTGTCCCACCTGCCCCTGTGGGCCCTGGCCCTGCTGACCCTGCATTGCCTGCATCATCTGGTTCATCATGTCGCGCGCGCCTTGGCGCAGCGCTTCCAATGCGCGTCCCTGGCCCTGTATGGCGGGCTCGCCATGGCCTTGGCCGAGCTCACGCCCGGCGCCTTCCATTTCGCGCTGCGCCTGGCCGAAGCCCGGGCCGGGCTTGATACCCATGTCGCCGAGCCCCTTCTGAAGCTCTCCGAGCTGCTTGCCGAGTTCGTCCTGGCGCGAACGCAGTTGCTTCAGGGCTTCGCGCAGCTGCTCCGCGGTCATCTGATCCGAAGGCTGCTGCCCCGGCTGGTTCTGACCTTGCTGGTTCTGGTTCGGATTCTGACCCTGATCTTGCTGGCCCTGCCGTTGATCCTGTTGCATGCCGTCGTTGTCCATCGGCATGTCGTCGAGGAGCGGATCGTTCATGCCCATGTTGGGGTCGCCACGCTGCATGCGGTCCTTCAGCTGCTGATCCAGCTTGAAGGTTTCCTCCATCAGCTTCTGCTGGTCACGCAGGATCTGGCCGAGTTTGTCCATCTGCTGGCGCATCTGGCTGTTGTCCTGGCCCTGCTGTCCTTGCTGCGGCCTGCCGGCCAGCAGATTATTCATCATCCGCTGCAGTTCGGAGAGCATCTGCTGGGCCGCATCGCGATTGCCCGAGCGAGCCAGATTCTCGATCTGATCCATCATCCGCTCCAGGTCCTGCTGGCGAATGATGTTCTGCGCGTTCTGGTTCGGCTGCATCGGCGCATTCTGCATGCGCTGGGCGAGCTCCTTCATGTAGTCCTGCATTGCCTTGCGCAGCTCGTCCATGAGCTTCTTGATCTCGGCATCCGGTGCATTGCGCTGCAACGCGTCGGCCAGGTTCTGCTGCGCATTGCGGAGGTTGCGCTCGGCCTGCGAAAGGTCGCCATCCTCCATGCCGATCGCAATGTCCCAAAGATAATCGGCGGTGTCCTTCATCGCCTCTTCGCCCTTGGTGAGCTTCATGCGTGTCAGCGCCGATTGCAGCAGCAGGTAGTTGGTCAGGTTCGGGATCGTCTCTTCCGGCCGCAGCGTCAGTGCTTCGTTCAGCGCAACCGCTTCCGGCATCTTCCGTGTATCTAGCGTGAACACCTGCCGTTCCTCGGCCACGGCAGCGGCAAGCGGCTCGTTGAACGGGCGGGCCGGCAGCGTCATCTCATGCGGAGGACTACGGCCGGTCTGGCCTGCAGCGTCCTTGGCAACGAGCGTAATGCGGACGCGCTTGCCGGACAGCGGGTGCTCGGTGAGGTTCTTGCTGGTTACGCCTTTCGCATCTCGCGAGTTGCGGCGAGGGATGTCCAACCGGAAATCGGGCAGTGGATACAGAGGTGTTGCGGCGGGGTCGGCATCAACGGGAACGATCTCGGCACGCGCTTCCTGCACGCCGTAGTCGTCCTTGACGGTGAAGCCGATTTCGAGCGCACCATTGACCGTCGGCTTCGGCATCCCATTGAAGGCTATTTCCGGCGCCTTGTCGGCGATGACATCGAAGCTCCACGTCCGGCCGTTGACTTCAAGCTGGCCGTTTTCCTCGAGCTTCATCTCATGCGTGGCAGCCGACGGAGGCGTATTTGCAGCGCCTTCAGGCTGCGGAATTGGCGCGGTCGGCTTGCCCGCCTCTTGAGACACGATCTCCTGCGCCTCGCCGTTCTCGTTCCTGAAGATGACTTTCTCGGCGGTCTTGCCGCCGCTGACGCGGATCGTCAGATTCGAGAGTTGAGGAACGCGGATCGCCGCCTGCTCGGTGCCATTCGCCGTCAGATAGATCGGGGCGCGGCCGGTGTACGACGGAGGCGTAACCCAGGCATCGATGCGCACGGCGGGATCGGTCGCCTGCGGTGTCGGTCGCGGCTGCAGCGCGTCCGTAATCGAGCCGCCGTTCATCGACAGCGAATAGCCGAAAGCCATCACCACAAGCAGCGCGGGAACGGCGCGCAACGCCATCCGGTCGTGCGAGGCGATGTCGGGACGCGGAAAGCCAGTATCGAGCGCCGCGATCTTCTCCGCCATACGCGTCTGGTGTTCGCGCCAGAGGGCGCGCGCGAAGGGAGTGTCGGTGGCGGGCTCGTCTTCCTGGACGGCCACCGGCTGGTGCTGCAGGCCGTTGCGCTGTTCGAGCAGCCGGTCGGCAGCGGCCGTGTCGGGCCAATGGAGCCGACGCAGCGGAAGCAGCGTTGCGACGGCGGCAATCGCGAAAACGACGAGCAGCGCCAGGCGGATCCACTCTGGTGCGTAGCGGAAGACGCCGAACCACGATGCCGCCAGATACAGCGCCACGACGGAAAGGATCGGCAGGAAGAGCGGCAAGATTTGCTCGGACAGCAGCACCAAGCGCGCCAGAAAGCGCTTTGCCGCAACCAGCCTTGCCAAGGATGGCCTCAGGGCAAATGCACCGTTTTTCTCCCTGCTGGAGCTCTTGTTCAATCCGTTCTCCGCGAGCTGGCGTTCAAGGGCAGAGGGCGCTTCGGCGATTGCTAGCGCAATTCGCTCTCAATCAAGGATAACATTCTTTGTGGCGAAGACGAGGGCAAGCGCCGATCGATCCCGATTTTTCAGGGCTCTTCGCCAAAAAGTGAAGTCATCGTCGAGCGCGTGATCAATCCAGCCAAGCCGGAACGGAATCGAGTCCGATCAGCTCTTCATAGGTGCCGCGCGGGCGAATCACGTGGAAATCGCCGCCTTTTACCAGCACTTCGGGAACCAAAAGGCGGCTGTTGTACGTGCCTGCCTGAACCGCCCCATATGCGCCCGCGGTGCTAACGGCGAAAAGGTCGCCCGGCTTCGGAATGGCCATTTCGCGGTCCAGCGCCAAGAAATCGCCGGTTTCGCAGACAGGACCGACGACATCCGCCTTGATGCGGGGCGCGTTCGCCGCCGAGATCACGACCGGGCGGATCTCGTGATAGGCCTCATAGAGCGTCGGGCGGATGAGATCGTTCATCGCGCCGTCGACGATCACGAAGGTCTTCTCGCCGCCGTCCTTCACATAAACCACCTCGGTGACCAGAATGCCGGCATTGCCGACGATCAGGCGGCCGGGCTCGGTGACGATCTTGCAGTTGAGTTCGCGCAGCGCGCTCGTGACGACTGCGGCATAGGCTTCCGGTGACGGTGGTGGGTTGTTGTCATCGCGGTAAGGAATGCCAAGGCCGCCGCCGACATCGACGTGGTGTATGGCGTGGCCGTCTGCGCGCAGCGTGCCGACCAGTTCGCGCAGCAGCTTGAAGGCGTCCTCGAACGGCTGCAGGTCGGTAATCTGGCTGCCGATATGCATGTCAATGCCGGTCACTTCGATCCCAGGCAGGGTCGCGGCGCGGGCATAGACGGCGCGGGCGCGCTCCCATGAAATGCCGAACTTGTTTTCCTTCTTGCCGGTCGAGATCTTCGCATGCGTCCGTGCGTCGACATCGGGATTAATCCGGAAGGAGACCGGTGCCTTTTTCCCGGCCTTGACGGCACGCTGGTTGAGGATCTCGAGTTCCGGCTCGGACTCGACGTTGAAGCAGTAGATACCGGCCTCGAGCGCATAATCCATTTCCCGCGGCGTCTTGCCGACGCCCGAGAACATGATGCGCGATGCCGGGATGCCGGCGGCCAGTGCGCGGCGCAGTTCGCCTTCGGAGACAACGTCGATCCCCGCGCCGAGATTGCCGAGCGTCTTCAGTACCGCCTGGTTGGAGTTCGCCTTCATGGCATAGCAGACCATCGCGTCGACACCGCTCAACGCTTCGGCGAAGACGCGGTAGTGGCGCTCGAGTGTTGCCGTGGAATAGCAGTAAAACGGCGTGCCGACGCCCTTGGCGATCTCGGGAACGGGAACGTTTTCGGCGTGGAGGACGCCGTCAATGTACTGGAAATGGTTCACGGTCTTGGCCTCTTAGAGAAGCGGATCGAGAATGAATGGCCTGTTCGCGGTGCCCGGCTGCGGCGTCGGCTTCGACGAGTCGCCGGTCTTCGTTGCATTCGCGCTCGGCGGATCGAGATCGCCTTTTCGTCCGCACCCGGCGACGGCAAGGCCGATCACGGCAAAAACAACCGTCAGGCGGACGATCTGCGGCAAGCTCTTCTGCATGGAATTCCTCTTGGGAAGCGGCACTGGTGGACATCTTCATAGCGAAGTTTATCCAGCTTGTGCACCCTGATTGTTGAGGTCAGTTGCGGGCGCGCCAATAGGCGATCTGCTTGCGCACTTCCGAAGGCGCGGTTCCGCCGAAGCTCTTGCGGCTGGCAACCGATGCCTCGACCGTCAGAACATCGTACACCCTGTCGGTGATGGCAGCGTTGATGGCCTGCAGATCGGCAAGCGGCAGCTCGGCCAAATCACAGCTTTTGCTCTCGGCCAACGCTACCGCACGGCCGGTCACATGGTGGGCGTCGCGGAACGGCAGTCCGGCTTCGCGCACGAGCCAGTCGGCAAGGTCGGTCGCCGTCGAATAGCCGGAGCCGGCCGCGGCCTTCATACGGGCGGTATTGATTGTCATGTCGCGGACCATGCCGGTCATGGCTGATATTGCCAGTTCCAGGCTTTCGGCGGCGTCGAAGACCTGTTCCTTGTCTTCCTGCATGTCCTTGGAATAGGCGAGCGGCAGACCCTTCATGATCGTCAGCAGGGCGATCAGTGAGCCGTTGATGCGGCCGGTCTTGGCGCGCACCAGCTCGGCGGCATCCGGGTTCTTCTTCTGCGGCATGATCGAGGAGCCGGTGGAGAAGGCATCCGACAAGCGGACGAAACCGAACTGAGGCGTCGACCAGATGACGATCTCCTCGGCCAGACGCGACAGGTGCATGGCACAGATGGCGGCGAGGGCCAGGAATTCGATGGCGAAATCGCGGTCCGAAACGGTGTCGATCGAATTGCGGGTCGGCTCTCGGAAGCCGAGCGCCTTGGCCGTCATATGGCGATCGATCGGATAGCCGGTGCCGGCGAGTGCCGCCGAGCCGATCGGGCTTTCGTCCAGGTGCTCGATGGCGTGACGGACGCGCGAGCGGTCGCGGCCGAACATTTCGACATAGGCCATGCAGTGATGACCGAAGGTGACGGGCTGCGCCGTCTGCAGGTGCGTGAAACCGGGCATGACGGTGTCGGCATGCTCTTCGGCGCGGTCGAGGAAGGCTGCGATCAGATTGGTGAGCAGCTGCTCGGTCTTCTGCAGCTCTTCCTTCACCCACAGGCGGAAGTCGAGCGCCACCTGGTCGTTGCGCGAGCGGGCCGTGTGGAGACGACCGGCGGCCGGGCCGATCAGCGTCGCGAGACGGGCCTCGACATTCATGTGAATGTCCTCGAGCTTGCGGGAGAATTCGAAGTTGCCGCTCTCTATTTCTGACAGGATCGTGTTTAGCCCCGCGACGATTTTGTCTTTATCGTCAGCGGAAATGATGCCCTGGTGGGCAAGCATGGTGGCATGGGCGATCGAGCCGCGGATGTCCTGGGCAAACAGCTTCTTGTCGAAACCGATCGAGGCATTTATCTCCTCCATGATCGCATCGGGACCGGAGGCGAAACGGCCGCCCCACATCTGGTTGGAGGATTTGGTGTCCGTGCTGTCGGCCATGACGATGCCTGCCTTGAAGAACGCGTGTCTCGGAGAATGAAATGACGACAAGAACGCCCCTGCGCCTGCCATCCCTGAAGCTGATCGGGATCGCGGCCGTCGCAGGCATTATTGCCGGTGCGGCAGCGGTTTACATCAGGGAAGCCGGGTCTGGCAATGGCGGGACGCAAACGGCCTCGGGCGAATGCGCGGCGACAAAGGAGATTGCCACGCGGATCGCACCGCTGCTCAAGGGCCAGGTGGCGGCGATGGTTGCCCCTGACGAGCATCGCAAGCTCACTACCGTCGCCTTCAAGGGCGCAGACGGCCAGCCGATGACGCTCGACAGTTTCGCCGGCAAGACGGTGCTCTTCAATCTGTGGGCGACGTGGTGTGTGCCCTGCCGCGAGGAAATGCCGGCTCTGAACACATTGGAGAAGGAGCTAGGCAGCGACAAGTTTCAGGTCGTGCCGGTCAACATCGACACCGGCGATGACGAGAAGCCAAAGGCCTTCCTCAGCGAAATCGGCGTCGATGCGCTGAAGCTCTATCGCGACAACACCATCGAGGTGTTCAACAGCCTGAAGAAGGAAGGCCTTGCCTTCGGTCTGCCGGTCACGCTGTTGATTGACGACAAGGGCTGCCTGATCTCCGCCATGAACGGCCCGGCCGCCTGGGACAGCGACGACGCGAAGGCGCTGATCAAGGGCGCGGTGGGCTCTTAAGGCATTCCGTCGTTTCCATCCGTCTCCAAAGCACCTTCGACCGCTTTTGGTTGTAGAAGCGTGAAACGGCTTCTCTCAACTGGAGAAAGTCGGTTTGCCCCTTATGTCAGGAGGACACGGCAACCAACAGCGAAGGAACCGCGACATGCCCAAGAATACGATCTGCGTATGGTACGACAAGGAGGCCGAGGCCGCCGCGCGCTTTTACGCCGAGACCTTTCCGGACAGTGCGGTCGGTGCCGTCATTCGCGCACCGGGAGATTATCCGGACGGCAAGCAGGGAGACGTGCTGGTGGTCGAATTCACGGTTGCCGGTATCCCCTGCATCGGCCTGAACGGCGGCCCCATTTTCAAGCACAACGAAGCCTTTTCCTTTCAGATCGCGACTAACGATCAGGAGGAAACCGATCGCTACTGGAATGCCATCGTCGGCAATGGCGGTCAGGAAAGCGAATGCGGCTGGTGCAAGGACAAGTGGGGTGTTTCCTGGCAGATCACCCCGCGCGTTCTGACTGAAGCGCTCGCGGCTGGCGGCGCGCAAGCCAAGCGTGCGTTTGACGCGATGATGACGATGCAAAAGATCGACGTTGCTAAGATCGAAGCCGCCCGGCGCGGCTGATCACCATGGCTTCGGTCACGACTTGGCTGAAATCGCGCTGAGCTCCTCGAGATCCAGGTCCCGTTCCAGCTCATGCAACGTCTCGTCGTCGATCTCGCCAGCGCGGTGGAGCCGGATCAGTTCACGGCGCCCTGTCGCTACCGCCTCGAGAACGACATCGAAATGGGCATGGAGGATCGGCGAGTAGTGGTCGGTGCGTGCGGCATAGTCGACGATCGCCACGGCCCTGCGCTGATAGCGCTCCAGCAGCTGGGGATGGATGAGGTTTCCCTCTTTGTCGTAGGCCAGGCTTTGGACTGTCGCGAATTGCGCCTGGGCCATGGCAGCTTCGGCCTGGCTCATGGAGAGGTGCGCCCTTTCCGCCTGGGGCTCGGTCAGCCGTGCCCAACTGATGACGTGTCCGAGCGTCGTTCCCTGCACAAGCACGGTTCCGACAATGACGGCGAACGACGTAACCAGGATGAGGTCCCTGCCGGGGAAGCCTTCCGGCACGCTCAGGGCAAGCGCCAGCGTCACGACGCCGCGGACGCCTGCCCAGCCTATGACAGTTACGCCGCGGCTGCCGAGCGGCGTGTATCGATCAAAACCCAGAAGGTTGCAGACCTTGATCACGAGGTCGGATCCGAAGAGCCAGGCAAAGCGTGCGAGCGTGAGTGCGACAAGGATTGCAAGGATGGGCAATCCCATCGTTGCAGCGACGACACCAAAGCCGCCGCCGCGTTCGACGACCCCGCGCAGCGATAGCCCGATCAATATGAAGACAGCGGCTTCCATCAGGAAGACGATCACGGTCCAGAACGACGTGCCGCGCATGCGCGTCGAGGCCGAAAGGACCGTGTGCTGATACCAACCCATGATCAGGCCGGCGGTCACGGTGGCAATGACGCCCGAAACATGGATCAGTTCGCCCAGCAGATATGAGGCCCAACACAACAGGGTCGTTCCGGCGATTATCAGGTACTCATCGCCGAGCCGCCGCACGAACAGAACCCAGACCGTTCCGACGATGATGCCGACGAAGGCGCCGCCTGCTGCCAGAAGCAGGAAGCTTCCTGCCGCGTCGACCACGCTGAAACCCCCGGTGACCGCGGCGGCGACCGCGAAACGGAACAGCACGAGGCCGCTCGCGTCGTTGAGCAGGCTTTCGCCCTCGAGCAGGATTTGCAGGCGCCGGGGCAACCGTACCCGCTCCAGGATAGCGCGGGCGGAAACGGCGTCAGGTGGCGAAACGATTGCGCCGAGCGCCGCGCACGCTGCCCAGGGCAGCGACGGAAACAGGAGATGGGTGACAGCGGCCACGACGGCGCAGGTGAAAAACACCGCTCCGATGGCAAGCGAGGCGATGCCGATCACATGACGGCGCAGCGGATGAAGAGCGATGGACCAAGCACCGTCCATGAGGAGTGGCGGCAGGAAGATGACGAGCACCAAACCGGGGTCGACGGTAATCGTCGGCAGGCCCGGCAGGAAAGCGAGCAGCGCGCCGCCGGCAAGCAGGGCCACGGACGGCGGCAACCCAAACCGGTCGGCGGCATAGTGCAGCGCGATGATCGCCACGAACATACCGATAACCAGTTCGAACAAGTGTGTGGGATCCATGCGCTTGTGCCCTGATACACCGTTTGCCACGACCAGCTCTACTAAAGGGCGCGTTCCCGCGAAACGCAATTGCCAAGCGATGCCCACCAAGCATAACGCAACGAAAATTCCGGACCAGCCTCTCCGGCGACGATCGCCAAAGGTTGCTCGTCGTATGAGATCCGGCGCTCGCCGCTCGTAGTACTAGGCGGTCCACTAGACTTCGGCGGTCCGCGGTCTACATTCATGTTTAGTAGGCCGACATTGCATCAGGGCTCCGCCCCTTCGCATGAATTGCGGTTCGGGCCTGCGTTACACCCCTCACAGCTCGATTGATCTCACCGCGTAAGCGGAAGGAGTTTTTATGGCCGATGCCCAATGCGCCTGTGGCGCTCTCAGACTGGCCGTTAGCGAACCACCACTATTGACGGCGCTGTGTCACTGTCTCGCGTGTCAGCGAAGAACGGGCGCACCGTTCAGCGCCAATTCGTTCTATGCAATCGATTGTGTCGAAATATGCGGGACGTCGACCGAATTCATTCGCACTGCCGATAGCGGCCGCAAGGTTCATATGTATTTTTGCCCGACCTGCGGTTCGACCGTCTATTGGAAGGCCGATGGTGCGCCGTCCTGGATCGGTGTGGGGGTCGGCGCGTTTGCCGACCCTGCCTACGCGCCGCCTGCCATGTCCGTCTTCGAGCAATCGAAACATGCGTGGGTGCAGCTCGACGACACTGTGAAGCATTTCGAAGGTCTTCCAGACCGGCGGGATTGGGGGGATGTGAAGCCTTCCTTGTCCTCATTGGCAACGGCGTCGCTCCCTCGTCTTCTCGGCCGTTGCCCTCAAGACTTCCAGAGCCATGGTCGCGGAGAGGAGCCGAGAGATGCCTTCGCCTTGTGGTTGGCGGCTCCCGTTAGTGAGAGGTCATGATAGACGACCTTCGCACCGGCCTTTTGAGCGCGTCATCGACGCTTAGCCGGTGGGCCGGGAGTCAGGGGAGCTGATTAATGACGACCTCAGGCTTCGCGGCTTCGAGCGCCTGACGCACTTCCGCACCGAAGATGACCGGGCGCCGGAGCCCCGACATGGCATCGCTCTCAGCCTTTGGTGTCTCTTTCATTGCCGTACCTTTCAGGTTCCGTTTTGGGTTTAGCCTTGCGCCTCAGGCAAAGCCTCGATCAGTTCCGCTGTTGTCAGGATTGAGTGCGCGAACGTCGGACCGTTCAACTCATGCGCCGCATGCATCATCGCGTGCGAGAAGGCGGCCGTTGCGTCGGTCACAAGGGTCACGTGATAACCGAGTTCCATCGCGAAACGGGCAGTGGACTCGATGCAGGTGTTGGCGAGCAATCCGACCACGATCACATGGGTGATACCCTTCTGCTTCAGCCGCATGTCGAGATCGGTGTTGGCAAACCCGCTTTGACCCCAGTGTTCCTTGGCGACGATGTCGCCGGGCTTCGGCGCAAAATCGGGGTGCCATTCGCCGCCCCACTCACCGCGCGCGAAGCTGTGGCGGTGCATGATCAATTGCTGCGTCGGATTTGGGTGATCCCATTCCTCATAGTCGCCGGGCTCCCACCGACGGTGGGGAACGATGGCCACCTGGATGCCCACCGATCGCACGGCACCATCCAAACGGCGGAGGTTATCAAGAAGCCCCACCTCATCGGCGATTGGCTTGATATGTGGATGAACCTTTCCGCCTTCGGACAGGAAATCGTTGTACGGATCGACAAGAAGGAATGCGGTTTGCTCTCGAGGGTAGGTGGCGTCAACCATTGGTCATCTCCTTGGCTTGCAACGCGGTCGTTGAACTGGCTTCAACAAGACCCTAATTGACTATGAAAATCATAGTTACAAGACCCTGTGAAAAAGAAAGTTACAACGACTGTGCTGCGCGCAGTGCGCGGGAACCGGTTGTCGGTGGTTGCCGGACGACTGATCCGCTGGGAGCTGAGTTTTCGCCGGCCGATGCAATTTTCGCACCGGGCGCCTGGGTTTCCGCGGCGCAAAGATCTGGCGACTTGGCTCCAGTCCAGGTAGTAATCCGCAGCGCATACGCCGGAGTGCTAGGGGGCAGTGTCAGGTGTCAAGATTTCTATCAGGGCGTTCCCGTGTTATGATTTCTGCTCCTGCGCCGTCCGTCGTGGGACCAGGCGCAGAGAGGCTTGTCTGATGAGTGAAGTGGACGCGCTTTTTGCCGCCCTGCGACAGGCGGCCGACCGGCAGACGGTCGAGTGCATCGAGAACGCAGTCATGCGCGGCTCGGATCGGGATCTCAATCGCATCAATGCGCTGGCCTTCGCAAAGGCACATCATCTCGATGAAGAGAAAACGATCGCGGCGCTGCTGCATGCGGCCCGTCTGGGCGTGTTCGAGATGACCTGGAATGTCCTTTGTCCAGGTTGTGGTGGAGTCCTTGACACCGGCGCGACCCTCAAGACCGTCGACCAGGAGAGCTACCATTGCGCGCTCTGTGCAGCTGGCTACGAGCCAACGCTCGACGAGATGGTCGAGGTGACATTCACGGTCAGTCCGCGCGTGCGCCGGATCGCTGCCCATGATCCCGATCGGCTACCTCCGCTGGAGTACTACCGTCAAATCTTCTTCAGCTCCGGCGTCGATTTGCCAGAGGACTTCGAAGCGATCTTCGGACGAATCCTCTTGGAGATCATCGAGCTGGATCCGGGCGAGAAGGCTTTCGTCTCCGTACGACTGCCGGCACAATTCGTCATCATTTTCGATGCGGTAACACATTCGGCGCAGTTCATCGACGTGCAGGGCGAGCCGACCGGCGAACGGCAGAACCTCTCGATGGTCATCAGTCGCGGGCATGCGTTGAGCGATACGCTAACGCTCCGTCCAGGCCCTCTGCGGATCGCCCTCGAGAACCACACCGATCGCAGAGTTGTACCGAACATCTGCGTCGCTGGAGACGACCTGCATAACCTATTGGGCAGCAGGCGACCATTCCTGACGGCCAAGCGTCTGCTGACGAACCAGAGCTTCCGCGACATCTACCGGACCGACACGCTTGACGTCGACCAGCGGCTGAAGATCACAAGCCTGACGTTCCTTTTCACGGACCTCAGAGGCTCGACCGCCCTCTACGAGCGTGTGGGGGATCTCGCCGCTTTCGACCTGGTGCGGGCCCATTTCAGGGTTCTTCACGAGATCGTCGCCACGGAGGCCGGAGCGGTCGTCAAGACGATTGGCGATGCTGTGATGGCGACTTTCCCGAGCCCCGACCGCGCGGTTGCGGCCGCCCTGCGGATGCGGGAGGCGATGCTTCAATTGAATGCCGAACATGGCAGCGACGATCTCCTCCTGAAGATCGGCATCCATGAGGGACCATGCCTTGCCGTCAACCTGAACGACCGGCAGGACTACTTCGGCCAGACGGTCAATATCGCGTCGCGCGTGCAGGGCCTTGCCGATCCAAACGTGATCCTGACGACGGAAGCGATTGTCGGGGACGCCCACGTTTCGGAGATCCTGCGAGATAGCGGCATCAGCTCGGTCTCCCGGATGGAGGAGCTTCACGGCATCGGGAGAGAGGTAAGGATCTTCGCCCTGTCGTGAGCTGAACGCGAAGGCACGCTGCTCGGCGCTCGTCATCTCAGCAAGAGCGATTTCTTCCGGACCGCGGGCTTCCGCGGCGTCAATGGCAAGCCGGCATCGCAATTGCGCTGGATCATGGTCTCCGTGATCGACGTGTCCGCATAGGTTTCCTGCATCCTGATGTAGACTGCCGAGAGACCGGGATCGAGCGAAAGCGCCTGCCGAACCAGAAGCTCAGCCCGTGCCGTGTTGCCGCAGGCCATGCAGGCAGCGATCTGGTAGAGCGACGTCCTCCTCGTCTGGAAGGGCAGTGTGAGCGCGACGCGCAGCATGTCGTCGAAACGACCCAGCGCGTAGAGGGCCGCCACTCGCTCCTCGGTGATCCAGACTGGCAGGAAGGGATCGAGCGTCTCGGCGCGATCAAGCATTTCGAGGGCGCGCTCAGGCTCTCCGGCATAAACATAGAACGCCGCGCTGCGGCCGAGAATATAGGCGTCGTTCGGGGCGAGTTCATGCGCACGGATATGATGGTAACGCGCCGAAACGAAATCGCCTGACTTCATCTTGATCGCGCCCATGATGCGATGGGCTTCAGGGTCCGTGGGATCGAGGGCGAGCGCGTGTGCGACCTGCTGTTCCGCCTTCTGGAGGTCAAAACTTGGCAGGTTGCTCCATGAGCAGACGTGCATGCCGAAAGGCCGGCCGAACCCGGGGTCCGTGGTCATGGAGCGCTCGAACCAGGCCATGGCTTCGTGGATGTGACTATCCGAGACGCCAATCAGGCGGTGATGGTCAAGTCCGCGCAGATAATACTCGTAGGCGGTCATGTTTTCCGGACGCTTCAACCGAGCCGCAGCAAGTTCCGACTGCTCGACCCGTCCAGAGACGGTGGCTGCAACGCGCGCGATGATCTCGTCCATGACATCGAGCAATTCGCGAAACGGACGCGTGATGCGATCGGACCAGATGACCAGACCCTCACCAGTTTCCGTCAACTGGATGTTGATCCGCATCTCGTCACCCGCTTGCCGGATGGAACCGCTGATGACATAGCCAACGCCGAGTAGGCGGCCGATCTCGACCGGGTCTTTGGTCGTCAGGGCGGTTGCCGCGGAGCGGGAACTGACAAACAATCCCTTCAGGCGGCTAAGCTCCAGTGTGAGGTCGTCGGTAATGCCTTCCGCCAGGAAAGATTGATCCACGACAGCGCCGGGTGCAATGTCGAAGCGCGCCACTGCGATCGAGTTCGTACGAGGAGATTGGGCCGCATTCGGCGTGGAACGCGTTGGAGCGAACTGAAACACGTGGCGGTCCACCAGTTCGGTGACCCGGTAGACCCGGATCGGCTCGATAATGCCCTTCAGCTGCCGTTCGCCGGTATCTTCGAACCCGCATGGCGACACCCGCCGGACCTGGTCGTATAGCAGCCCTGAAACCTCGATTGCGCCAGGTTGAGCCGACGTCTCGATGCGGGCGGCGATGTTCACCCCGTCGCCGCGCAGGTCCGTGCCGACCACGACGACATCTGCAACGTGGAGGCCGAAACGCATCTCGCCACCGCTCGATCCAGGCATGGCGGCGATCTCGGCACGCGCCGCGATCGCGCACCTCAGCGCGTTGACAGGGCTGCTGAACTCGGCGAGCAGGGCGTCGCCTGCGGTGCCGAAGACACGGCCGTCATGACGCCGGACGACCGAACGAACCGTGTCGAGGACGGCATCGATTCGGACAATTGCCCCTTCCTCGTCCGTTTCCATAGCAGGGGTGGAGCCGACGAAATCCCCGACCATGATCGTGGCCAGCTTGCGCTGCATTCTCGATCCCTCCGCAACGGAAGCACGTGATGACGCAATCTAGCACAATAGCCGGGCTGGGTGTTTTGCGTTTGGCAAGGATAGCGACGGAGCGACAAGCCGGTCCGCTTGTGACGATGGCATCGCCCCGCACGCCGGTTGACTCAATTTATGCGTCGTCATTGGGTTTCCAAAATCGCTGCGCGCTCTACCTCAAGAATTCTTCTCGAAGGGGTACAGGGAGACCTCGGTGGTTGTCGCGGAACCCCCGCCGAGGTCTCTCCTCTCAAAAAAGAGCGGCAACGCCGTATCTTGCCCGCTCGCGTCGGCTCACGACACGCCTCAATCGGCATTTGCACCACGACCGAGGAGATGGACGGCCGCGCGCCAGGCGTGATGAGCGATCCGGTCCAGCCGTCGGGCAGCATCGATCCGCGCAAATGCGTCCGCCGCCGTCAGCTCGCCTGGGGCAACGGATGCGAGGATGGCGGCGCGATGGTTGCGCTGCAGGACTTCTAGCGCGCTTGCAGCAGCCTCGGCGTCAGCGAGCGCCACGGCGACCTCGGCCGAGACGTTCCAGCCGATGGGGGTGGCTTTTATGGTCAGAGCACATTCCGAGGTGATGGAACCGGCGATTGCCTCCACCGCACGCATGGTGCGTGTGCAAAGATCGGTGGTGCGGAGGCCATCTGTTGCCTCGGCCGGATGTCTTAGCGGACCGCCGTCGGCCAAGCTTTCGAGGAGGCGGGAGGCGTGGTCGAGTGCGTGGAGCGTGCTCGTCATACGCTGGCGCTCAGCGTCCGTCTCTGGACCGGCACTCAGTTCGGAGAGGAACGCCCGCACTTCCAGAAGCGCGGCCGCGTCGTTGGCCTCGGTTGACTGCGTGCCGCCGCCGGAAAGGGTCGCGGAAACGGCGGCCGCGATCCTTCCGAGAACGCCGGCTATGACACGGCGTGCGGTTTCGACGGCGATCACCGGACTGGCGAGCGCGCTTGGATCGAGCGCTTGCTGAAGTGCCGTCTGCTTGGAGGGCAAGAGCCGCTCGACCGTGCGGGTGAACCACTCCGTCGCAGGAAGGAGCACTGCGACGCCGACCACATTATAGGCCGTATGGTAGGCAGCCAGCAGCGTCATCCCATCGATCGATGCGGTAAAGGCCCGCATCAGCGGCGCCGTGAAAGGAAAGGCGACGATTGCGATGAGTGCTGCGATGAGCTTGAACAGGACATAGGCAAGAGCCAGGCGCTTGGCCGTTGCGCTGGCGCCAATGGCCGCCAAGGCGGAGCTGGTCGCCGTCCCGATGTTTTGACCGATGATCAGGGCCGCGCCCTGCTCGAGGCCGACCGCACCGGCGTAGAAAGCCGAGATGGTCACGGCGATCGACGCTGTCGAGGACTGCATGACTGCCGTCATCGCCAAGCCGACGACGATAAGGCTTAAGAGGCCGACCGAGCCCTCCATCCAGCCGACACCCGGCGTGCCGAGGACAGCGGGCAGGTCGGACGGATGCAGGGTCTCGGCCAAGCCGCCCATGCCCTGCTGCAACGTTGTCAAACCATAGAGAACCAGCGCAAATCCCGCGAGGGCGCCGCCGATGGCCGCGATCCGCCGACCACCAAGCAACTTCGCCAGCGCGCCAAAGAAGATGATCGGCAAGGCGTAGGTCGAAAGCGAGACGCGCACACCGATCAGCGCCACGAGCCAGGCGGTTCCCGTCGTGCCGACATTTGCTCCAAATACGAGGCCGAGTCCTTGCGGGAAGGTCAGGAGTCCGGCGCTGACAAGGCCAATCGTCGTCATCGTCACAGCGCTTGACGACTGGACGAGCAGAGTGACGATCGCGCCCCAAAAAGCGCCCGAAAGCGGTGTTGCAGCGGCCTTGCCTAGCACGGTGCGCAGCGCCGATCCCGCCAGCGCCTTTAGGCCGTCGGTCATGACGGTCATACCGAGCAAGAACAGCCCGATACCCCCCAGAATGGCAACCGCTGTCGACATGCGCGCTCCGCGCTTCGCCTCAAACCGCTTTCAAGACATAGCACCAGAAATAGAATTGTCCAAAAATCTCGCGTCGCCACTTGCGGCACAACACCGGCCAAGCCCTCTGAACCGCAGCGCCTGACCCGTCAGTTCTGTTCGTTCCAATATCGTTGCCAGAGATCAAGCCTGCGTTTCAGCGGATCGGGCGCTACAAGCGCGCCGCCATTGGTGAATCTCATGACTTTATCGACATTGGGATCGTAGATTGGCCAATTCGGCCGGGATCCGCCGTTGGGATCACCCTTCGTTGCAAAATCAACCCAATAAGCACTCGCCAGCGCGGCCATGGCCCAGTCGGCTGGCGTAACTTTGCCTTTCACCAACGCGGCAGGAATATCGAACGTATAGGGAAATTCGGAGCCGTGCGGAGTGCCTTTCCATGTCGGATCGTTGCGCAGGGCCTCGGCGACATAGGAAAAACGATACCACCACGTCGGCTGACCCGCTCGGAGCATCTCGTCAGCGAGATGGCGAGACGGTTCAATAATCGTCTTGTCGGCGAGGACCCGCTGTTTCAGCGCATCAAGCGTCTCCTGATTGTCTGGGTCATAAAGCGCACGGGCTTCCGCTGCCTGCTCTCCGAACATCTGGAAGAGGTCGTCTTTCGACGCCGCCTGACCGATGCCAAGACCAAGGCTATCCGCACCCACAATGACGGGCACTGACGCCTGCCGTCGTGCTGCGAAGGCCGCTTCGGGTGTTTCGAGCAAGAACCGCCCATCCACGATCGGACCGGAGACGCCGACAATGGGCTTACCCGTCGACATTCCTGTCAGCACCGCTTGGGCAGACGCACCCTCCGTCAGCTTTTCAGCAGGCAGCGCCCGGAGCGCCGCCAGAGCGGCTGAATCGCTGCCAGCAATTCCGAGAGACTTTGCGTAGTCCAACGCGATTTTCTCGGCTTGTTTCAATGACGGCTGCTGCAAGCTTCGCGCACGCGCGGTGGGGAGGGTCGGCGACTGCAAAATGGCTGCCTGGAAAAGTCCTCGTGATAGCGGCGATATCATGTGTGCCATCACCGAGCCGCCACCTGCTGACTCTCCGAATATGGTTACTTTTGTTGGGTCGCCACCGAAGGCTCTGATGTTTTGCTGGACCCACCTCAAGGCTGCAAGCTGGTCCATGTAACCATAATTGCCCACCGGTTCGCCGGGCAATTCCGCTATGAGCCCGGGATGGGCAAAGAAGCCCAGCCGTCCCATGCGGTAATTCATGCTGACGAACACGACTCTCTGGGCGGCAAGCTGGTTGCCGGGATATTGAGCGGTGTTTCCGTGAACAAGCGCGCCGCCGTAAATCCAAACCATCACCGGAAGCGATCTCTCGAAGTGCTTGGCGGGTCTCCAGACATTGAGGGTCAAGCAATCCTCGGACTTCGGCACGTCGTCAGTCTGCATGCATGAAGGACCGAAGTTGCGCGCGTCCCTGACGCCGGTCCATTTTTGTACTGGTGTCGGATTGCGCCATCTCAGCCTGCCGACCGGCGGTGCCGCGTAGGGGATTCCTTTGAAGCTTAGGACAGTGCCTGACCTCTCGCCTCTCAGCATTCCGCTATCAATTCGAACGGTGAGATCCGCCGCATCGCTTCCCGATGCAAAAATCGTCGGAAGCGTTGCGACCGCCAACACGAAGGGAAGTTTGCTACGGCTGCCTACCGACACGAGCCCTCCAATCGCCAGGTTAGGGAGTCCGGGAGAAAGAATAGTCCCCGCGAGCGGCATCGAGAAGGGTGCGTCCGGCGGCGACTCTCGTCCGCTGTCGCCTTCGCTCCGCAGCGGTTCATCGGATTGCACGGCGTTTCGTTCGACGCCGTGCAATCCCTGTCAAACTACGATTTGCTCTTGAAGACCCCAAGATTGATGAGTTGCACGCGCCTGTTGTTCGACCCGTTCACATCGGTGCCTTCGATCGGCAAGTGTTCACCAACGCCGACGGCGTAGAGGCGTCGAGGATCGACTGCGAAGGTTGTCGAAAGAGCTTCCTTGATGGCCGCCGCACGTTGCTCACTAAGCTCGAGATTGTGCTTTTCATCGCCTGTCGCGCTTGAGTGACCGACAATGAGGAAATTGTAGGCCCATAGGTTTGGATGATGCAGGGCGTCGGCGATCATCCCGAGTGTGCGGTACGACTTCGGCTGAATGGAAACGGAGTCATTCTCGAAATTGATCTCGACAACCATCTGCGGCAGCTTCGCGATCCGTTGCCAATTTGGAAGTGCCGACATCGGCTTGCTTCCGCCACTGATCGCCTCCTCGCGCAAAATCACGAGATCGATCACAGGGGCCGCTGCCGTCAGTTTGCCCAGTCCCTTGACGATCCGCTCTTGCGACACCTCCTGTGCGGCGGCAAGTCCGGGAAGGAGAACCGCGACGGCGATGGCCAGGGACATCCTTGAAAAAATGCGCTTCATTGGTTCATCTCCATCCCGCATCGGTAATGACCTGGTTGCATTCCTTGCTGACACGCTTTTCCTTCTTGACGAGGCAGGCGAGAACAAAGCCGTCACCCTTGATGCCGGAGCAGCTCTTCGACATGTCCCTCTGACAGACTTGTTTGTACGACACCTGGGCATGTTCGCGCTGGGTGATCGACTGGAAGGCGGTGCTCAACGAGCCCTTGCAAGTTGCCGACACCTTGGCGGCGTTCTGCTGCAGGCAATCTGCAATTCGCCCATTCCCGAGATTTAGCCCCTTGCAGAGCTTCTGGATGTCCGCGCCGCAGTCATCCGCCAGCTTCGTCACCGCGTCTGCGTAGCTCAAGGTCTGGGCGCTCGCTGCTCCGGAGTGAAAGGCGGAGGCAACTAGGACGATCGCCACCGTTAAATTGCGTTTCAACATTTCGCACTCTTTCTGTCAGATCGGATTGAGATTGAACGCGGAGATCATGCATAAGATGGCATCATTGGGGACGTATATTACTGTAAAGAACGCCCCCTCAGATGGGATCGCTTTGCCGGTTTCGCTCCGCAAAGATATGGCATGCATTGCTCGGCGCTGCTGAATGGACCGAGCCAGGCTGGTGCCAAATATTCAATCCCGTTGTCGGATTGACCGTAGCAGGTTCGTCCTATGCGCGTTCTCAGAGTTCAATCCAAAGGAGGAACGTCATGCCCAATACGATACGTCTTCATCGCGTCCTGGGGGCCAGTCCCGAGAAAGTCTATCGCGCATTCGTGGAGCCGGACGCGCTGGCCAAATGGCTTCCACCCAATGGGTTTACCTGCACGGTCCACCATTTTGAGCCGACCGTCGGCGGAACACACAGGATGTCCTTCCGGAATTTCACGACCGGCGACAGCCATTCTTTCGGGGGCAGTTATCTCGAACTGGTACCGGGCGAGAAGCTTCGCTACACGGATAAATTCGATGATCCCAACTTGCCCGGCGAAATGGAAGTCACCGTGACATTTCGAAAAGTCTCGGTCGGCACAGAGCTCGATGTCGTCCAGGCGGGCGTGCCAGACGTGATCCCTCCGGAGGCATGTTATCTTGGCTGGCAGGAATCGCTTCGCAACTTGGCGAAGCTCGTCGAGCCTGACATCAAGGAGTAGCTCTCAAACCAGCGTTGAGCGGAATCAACCGCTCGGGCGGCAAGAAAAGCAAAAGGAAGGCGGAACTTAACGATTGGCGCCGCCTGCTTTGATGCACGAGCCGGTCAAAACGCGGAAATCCGAATTCGCGTCGAGCGAGCACTCACGGCGTTGGTAGTGGAGCAGGGGATTCCCGCTGCTCTGGCCGCCGCCAAACCTTAGCGCGTCGGGATCGGCGTTTCGCCGCGATAGTCGTAAAAGCCGCGGCCGGATTTACGGCCGAGCCAGCCGGCCTCGACATACTTCACCAGTAGCGGGCAGGGGCGGTATTTGGAGTCGGCGAGGCCGTCGTGCAGCACCTGCATGATCGACAGGCAGGTGTCGAGACCAATGAAATCGGCGAGCTGCAGCGGTCCCATCGGGTGGTTGGCGCCGAGCTTCATTGCGGTGTCGATCGCATCGACGGTGCCAACGCCTTCATAGAGCGTGTAGATCGCCTCGTTGATCATCGGCAGCAGGATCCGGTTGACGATGAAAGCCGGGAAATCCTCGGCGACCGTCACGGTCTTTTCCAGCGATGCGACGAATTCCTTGGCTGTCGCGAAGGTCACCTCGTCGGTCGCGATGCCGCGAACCAGCTCCACGAGTTTCATGACCGGAACCGGATTCATGAAATGGATGCCCATGAAGTGTTCGGGCCGATCGGTGGTTGAGGCAAGCCGGGTGATCGAGAGCGAGGATGTGTTGGTGGCAAGGATCGCTTCCGGCTTCAGGACCGGACAGACCTGAGCATAGATCTTGCGCTTGACGCTTTCGTCCTCGGTCGCCGCTTCGATCACCAGATCGCAGGCGGCGAGATCGTTGAGGTCGGAGGAGCCTGAAATCAGGGAAAGCGTGGCGGAGCGCTCGTCGTCCGTCATCTTGCCACTCGTTACGTGGCGGGCGAGGTTGCCATTGATGGTGGCGAGACCGTGCTGGACGCGTTCGTCGGAGAGATCGTAGATTTGGACCTTGTAGCCGGCCGTTGCCGAAACCTGTGCAATGCCGCAACCCATCTGGCCCGCGCCGATGATACCAACCGTTTTCAACACCGCATTCATCTCCAAACCCCCGCTCGGCATGCGCCGCCGCGCCGCCGCATTTTTCTAGCAAAACTGCCGGACGAATGATCGCCCGGCAGAAGTAGTAGCCCTTAAAAAGATAATTTTCCAGTCATTCGCAAGTGCGAAATGAAGGCATCTGCTCGTTTCAAAGGGCCTTCTGCAGTTCCGGCAGGGCATCGAACAGATCAGCGACGAGGCCGTAGTCGGCGACCTGGAAGATTGGCGCCTCTTCGTCCTTGTTGATGGCGACGATGACCTTCGAATCCTTCATGCCGGCGAGATGCTGGATGGCACCGGAGATGCCGCAGGCGATGTAAAGGTCAGGTGCCACGACCTTGCCGGTCTGCCCGACCTGCCAGTCGTTCGGGGCGTAGCCGGCATCGACGGCGGCGCGCGAGGCGCCGACGGCGGCCCCGAGCTTATCGGCGACCGGCAGGATGACTTCCTTGAACTTCTCGGCCGAGCCCAGCGCCCGGCCACCCGAGATGATGATCTTCGCCGAGGTCAGTTCCGGACGGTCGGAGGCCGACAGTGCGTCCTTGACGAAGGTCGACAGACCGGGATTGGCAGCAGCCGCGACGGTCTCAACCGCGGCGGAACCGCCTTCGGCAGCGGCGGCGAAGGAGGCAGTGCGCACGGTGATGACCTTCTTGGCGTCGGTCGCCTGTACCGTCTGGATGGCGTTGCCAGCATAGATCGGCCGCTTGAAGGTGTCGGCAGAGACCACTTCAATGATCTCCGAGACCTGGGCGACGTCGAGCAGGGCGGCAACGCGCGGCATGACGTTCTTGCCGGTCGAGGTGGCGGCGGCGATGAGCGTGTCATAGCTTGCCGCGAGCGAAACGATCAGGGCCGCCAGGGGTTCGGCGAGGTTGTTGGCAAGGACTGCGTCCTCCGCAACCAGCACCTTGGAAACACCCGACAGCTTGGCAGCTTGTTCGGCGGCGGCCTTGGCGCCGGCACCCGCGACGAGGATGGTGACGTCGCCGCCGATCTTCGATGCCGCCGTCAGCGTCTTGGCGGTCTGGTCGGAAAGGTGGCTGCCGTCGTGGTCAGCCAGAAGAAGAATGGCCATGGATATAATCTCCCTTTCTCGAACCCTAGAGGACGCCGGCTTCGGTCTTCAGCTTTTCGACCAGCTCGGCGACCGACTTGACCTTGACGCCCGCCTTGCGGCCGGACGGCTCTTCGGTCTTCAAGACCTTCAGGCGCGGCGCTGTGGAGACGCCGAAATCGGCGGGGCTCTTCTTGTCGAGCGGCTTCTTCTTCGCCTTCATGATGTTCGGCAGCGAGGCATAGCGCGGCTCGTTCAAGCGCAGATCTGATGTGACGACGGCCGGGAGCTTGACGTCGATGGTCTGCAGGCCGCCGTCGACTTCGCGCGTCACGGTTGCCTTGCCATCACCGATTTCGATCTTCGAGGCGAAGGTTGCCTGCGCGGTGCCGAGCAGCGCCGCCAGCATCTGGCCGGTCTGGTTGGAATCGTCATCGATCGCCTGCTTGCCAACGATGATGAGACCCGGCTCTTCAGCGTCGACGACGCCCTTGAGAATTTTGGCAACGGCGAGTGGCTCGACGGCATCGTCGGTCTCGACCAGGATCGCCCGGTCCGCGCCCATGGCGAGTGCGGTGCGCAGTGTCTCTTCAGACTTGGCAGGACCGATCGACACGACAACGACTTCCTCGGCCTTGCCGGCTTCCTTTAGCCGCAGCGCCTCCTCCACCGAGATCTCGTCGAACGGGTTCATCGACATCTTCACATTCGCGAGCTCGACGCCTGTGCCATCCGGCTTCACGCGGATCTTCACGTTGTAATCAACCACCCGCTTCACGGGGACGAGAATTTTCATGGGGTCCTTCCTTCAACTCTTTCGCCAAGAAAATGCGCGTTTCGGCGCTGCTCCGATTGTCGAATGGCGACATGGATACGCGTTTTTCCTCCAAACACAACGCTCACATGCCGCAGAATGGCAAATTGATCCCGTGAGTATATTACCTTTACGTTCACGTCAATAATGGGGTCAGGGCTTATCCCAGGGCAGCCGCGGACGTAGCGGTTGGCCAGGTACCGCGACCATTGCCGGGTTGGGCGTCGGCCGGTCCCTGACGGCCCTCGGCATGACGACTTCGCGATCGAAAAGCGGAACGCCGCGGCGGCGCATGACGAGAACCAGAACGCCACCGGCGACGATCCCGCCGACATGCGCGCCCCAGGAAATGCCGCCGTTTGGCTCCAGCACCAGCATGACGAACTGCTGGCCGATCCACAAAAGCAGCGGGACGAAGGCCGGCAACGGCAGCGGCACGCGCATCAGCACCAATACCCAGACTTTCACGCGGGGATGCAAGACGACGTAGGCGGTGACCACGCCGGAGATCGCGCCTGAGGCGCCTACAAGCGGCGCTTCCGATGTCGGGCCCACGAGCCCATGGACGAGAGCGCCGGCAGCCGCGCAAAGCAGATAAAAGATAAGAAAACGGAAATGCCCCATCGCGTCTTCGACATTATCGCCGAAGACCCAAAGGAAGAGCATGTTTGGCGCGAGGTGCCAGAAACCGGAATGCACGAAGGAGTAGGTAATGTAGGTCAGTGGTTCGGGGATGAGGGCCAGCGCCGGCGCCAGCGTTGCGTGATGAAAGGATACCGCAGGAATGTAACCCAGGCCGACAATCGTCGCCTGCGACACAGACTGGCTGGCGACAACCCCGGTGAATAGCCAAATCGCGAAGTCCACCGCGATCAGCGCCATCGTCACCCATTGGACCTTGATATGCTTCAGCGTATTGGCATCGTGCAGTGGTATGAACATGAAGCCTGCCCCCGGCGTTCGCGTCACATGGTCGGCGAGGAACCTACCTGTTTTTCCCCGGAACCCAAAGCACATCCGCGTGCCCGCGGTCATTGGCATGGCGGGCGGCGACGAACAGGAAGTCGGAAACGCGGTTGACGTATTTCAATGCCGCTTCACTGACGACTTCGCCGTCGGCGCGGGCGAGCTTGACCATCAGCCGCTCGGCCCGGCGTGCGATCGTGCGGGCGAGATGAAGGTGTGCCGCGGCCGAGTGACCACCCGGCAGCACGAAAGACTTCAGAGGCTGCAGGTCCGCGTTCAACTCATCGATGTCACTCTCGATGCGTGCGACCTGGCTATCGACGATGCGCAGCGGCTCGTGCGCCGGCGGCTTGCCATCGTCGGGCGTCGCAAGGTCCGCGCCGAGGTCGAAGAGGTCGTTCTGGATCAACATCAGCATCCGCTCCAGGACCGGCATGCCCTGCATATGCAGGCGCGCGACGCCGATCGCGGAGTTGGCTTCATCGATCGTCCCGTAGGCTTCGACACGTAGATCGTATTTCAGGCGACGCGGCCCGGAAACAAGCGCCGTCGTGCCGTCATCGCCGGTCTTGGTGTAGATCTTATTGAGCCTTACCATGCCTCTCCCCTCTCTCTTCCCCGCCTTAGCTAGGGCGGCCGCCACCGGTCAGCCAGAGCGTCAGCATGATCAGGAGCACGGCGATTGCCTGCAGCAGCACGCGCAGCTGCATCAGCTTGTTAGAAAGATTCGGATTGCCGCCCTTCATCATGTTGAAGAGCCCGCGAATCAACACGAGGGCGACGATGCCCATGACGATGATCGCGAGGATATAGGTGACCGTGGACATGCTGGCTCTGGCTTTCTTGATCAGTCCACCCAGCGCATCAGGCGGTAGAAGAGGTCAGCGGGCAGCAGCCTCTTCAGCACCATGCCCTGCTTCGCCGGCGTGGTTACGGGGTAATGTGGTTTCGGATTGCTGGAGTTCAATGCGTGCTTCAGCACGGCATAAACGGCGTCCGGACCGAGCTTATGTCGATTAGGACTACCCGAGCCGTCAAGGCGTGCAAGCTGACGGCGGTAATCTGCCGCATGCACCGAGTTCTTGACGTCGATGTGCTCGTTGATTTTTGCGAGTGCGTTTGCCGTGAAGCGGGAGGCAATCGGCCCGGGTTCGATCAGGCTCACATGAATGCCGGTGCCCTGCAGCTCCATGCGAAGGCTGATGCTGAGGCCTTCGAGCGCGAACTTGGAGGCGGTGTAGGCACCGCGGAAGCGATACGGCACGACGCCGAGGATCGATGAGCATTGCACGATCCGACCCTGGCCGCGCTTGCGCATCAGCGGCACCACCTGGCGGGTCAATTCATGCCAACCGAAGACGTTCGTTTCGAACTGAGCGCGCAGGGCGTCGGTCGGAAGGTCTTCGACGGCGCCGGGCTGACCATAGGCGCCGTTGTTGAACAGCGCGTCGATGCGTCCGCCAGTTAGCGCCACCACATCGCGCACAAGATCCGAGATCGTATCAGGGCGGGTATAGTCCATACGGAGCGCTTCGATGCCGTCGGCTTCGAGCGATGCCAAGTCATCAAACTTGCGTACGGTCGCGAAGACCCGCCAGCCATCAGCTTTCAGCGCGCGGGCGCAGTGTGCGCCGATGCCGGAAGAGCATCCTGTCACGATGATAGTGCGCTGATCCGACATGGAATGATTCCTGTACAAAATGGGAGTGGTTTCCCATATTCGAACGGGCGATACAACGACGAAAGCCGGGAGACGCAATGCCGAAGATAATGCGCATCTTCTATGATGTGGTCTACGATGCTATCTGCCACCTTATAGAGGACGACGGCTTCGCGATGGCGAGCCATGTCGCATTGTCCACGCTTCTGGCGGTATTTCCCTTCCTCATTTTTGGGACGACATTGGCGACCTTCCTGGGGGCCGACCAGTTTTCCGATAGGGCGATACATCTGATCTTCGATACCTGGCCCGAGGCGATCGCAAAACCGCTCGTCGATCAGGTGATTCAGGTTCTGACGGTACCGCGCGGCGGCCTGCTCACGGTGTCCGTGCTGGCGGCCGCCTACTTCGCCTCGAACGGCGTCGAGGCCCTGCGAATCTCGCTCAACCGCGCCTACCGCGTCCAGGAAACGCGGCCATGGTATCTCACGCGCCTTGCAAGCCTTGGCTATGTCGTTATCGCGGTCATCATCTTTGCCGCCGTCAGCATCCTGCTTGTCGCCGTGCCGCTGGCTCTCGATTATGCGCGCCAGTGGTTCCCGCTCTTTGCCGATACGCTGGAGGTTGTCTTCAGCTGGCGTGTCTACGGTACGTTGTTCATGCTGACCGTCGGCCTCTTCGTCGTGCATCTGTGGCTGCCCGCGGGGCGTCGGCGCGTGTTCGACGTCGTGCCGGGAGTCCTGGTGACGCTCCTGCTCTGGTTGGCGGGAGCGTTGATCTTCGCCTACTACCTGGCGACCTTCGCGAATTATACCGCGACCTACGCCGGCCTGGCATCGGTGATGATCGTTTTGATCTTTCTTTATATGGTCGGCGTCATCTTCATCATCGGTGCAGAGCTCAATGCCGCGCTCCTGAAGTTTCGAGTACGTGCGATCTTCAAGAGCAATTTTTTGGGCGGTGGGCAGGGCAAGACCTCAAAGCCCCACAAGGCGGCGGATATCGGCGGGTGACAGGCCGCGCTCGCGAAGCTCGGCAAGCCCCGTATCGCTTCGGCTTTTCGAAAGCTTGCGTCCGTCTTCATCGGCGATCAGCCGATGATGATGATAGATTGGCACCGGCAGGCCGAGCAGATTTTGCAGCAGCCGGTGCACCGAGGTCGAATGAAAGAGATCGAGCCCGCGGACCACGTGGGTGACCTCTTGCAGGGCGTCGTCAAGAACCACCGAGAGATGGTAGCTCGACGGCGCATCCGACCGCGATAGGACGACGTCCCCCCAGGCACCAGGATCTGCAGCGATCCGGCCACGGTCGCCGTCTCCTGTCTCCTCCCAGGAAATGGCGCTGCCCGCAGCCGTCAAGGCCTTCGCCATATCGAGACGCCAGGCGTGCTTCGTGCCAGATGCGAGCAGTTGCTGACGGTCGAGCGCGGAGCGGTCACGATCGTCGGGTGGATAGAGCGGCGAGCCGTCGGGATCACGCGGCCAGGGGTTGCCGGCGGCTTCGGTGAGAGAAACCCGCGCCTTGATTTCGCCTCGCGTCATGAACGATGGGTATGCGAGGCCGCGCCCGATCAGGTTGTCGAGTGCCGTCTGGTATTCTACAAAATGCTCCGACTGACGCCGCACCGGGCGTTCCCAGTCGATACCGAGCCATTCAAGATCGGCGTAGATGCCGGCTTCCAATTCGGGTGTACAGCGCGTCAGGTCGATGTCTTCTATGCGCAGCAGGAAACGTCCATCCGACAATGCCGCCATGTCCTGGTTGAGAAAGGCCGACAGGGCGTGGCCAAGATGTAGTGGGCCATTGGGGCTTGGCGCAAAACGAAAGACAGGCTTTTGACGGGGAATCGCGGTCATGCTTTCTTCTGCCACGGATTCGGTGGGATCGCGAGGAAGCGTGCTGATCATTCGCAGTGACGACGATGTGAGGGAAGGGCTGGAGAGCCTGCTTCGCCTCGACCCGCGGCTTTTTACCATTGCGGTCGAGGCCGGGCCGCTGCCGTTGCGGCTGCGTGAGCCCGGTTTTGAGGGGCTTGCGCACATCATCGTCTCGCAAATGGTGTCGCGCGCCAGCGCCGAAGCGATCTGGAAGCGGATGCAGCCAGCCGAAGGCTTGCTGACCGCCGACAACTATGTGCTACTTCATCCCGACGCATGGCGGGAGTTCGGCCTTTCGCGCGCCAAGGCCGAAACGCTTGCGCGCATTGCCGAGGCGGTGGCTTCCGGTCGCCTCGATCTCCTGGCGCTCTCTGCGTTGCCGCCCGAGGTGGCGCTGGCAGAGCTGACGGCTCTCAAGGGCGTCGGTCCCTGGACCGCCGAGGTTTATCTGATGTTTTGCGGCGGCCACGCGGACGTATTTCCGTCCGGTGACGTCGCTTTGCAGAACGCCGTGGCTGCGGCATTCGGTCTCGGGGTTCGCCCACCGCCCCGCGAGCTGGCCTCGCTGGCTCGTGCATGGTCGCCATGGCGTTCAGTCGCGGCAAGGCTTTTCTGGGCCTATTACGCCGTCAAGCTCGGTCGCGGCATATTGCCGATCGACTGAACTGCAGTGCTTGAACAACAGGATTGATGCCTGAATTTATTAGACTTCACAATGCCGTCACAACCGGCCTAATATAAGAGGGCAGATGCCGAATCGATCAGGAGAGTCCCTTGACGATTGCAGTCTCCCCACAGGCCCTGCCGGCGCTCGTCCTGAACGCTGACTACAGGCCCCTGAGTTATTACCCCTTGTCGCTGTGGTCCTGGCAGGACGCGATCAAGGCGGTATTTCTCGACCGTGTGAATATCATTGCAGAATACGAACATTCGGTGTCCTCGCCGAGCTTTTCGATGCGGCTCCCGAGCGTCGTCTGCCTCAAGACCTACGTCCAGCCTTCCCGCAATCCGGCGTTCACCCGCTTCAACGTGTTCCTGCGCGACAAGTTCGAATGTCAGTATTGCGGCGAACATGACGACCTGACGTTCGATCACGTCATTCCGCGCGCCCATGGCGGGGAGACGACCTGGCAGAACGTCGTTGCGGCCTGCTCTCCCTGTAACCTCAGAAAAGGCAGCAAGCTGCCGAAGCAGGCTGGCATGTTCCCGAATCAGAAGCCGTACCAGCCTACGGTGCAGGATCTGCACAACAACGGCCGGCTTTTCCCGCCGAACTACCTGCACGACAGCTGGCTCGACTATCTGTACTGGGATAGCGAACTGCAGCCCTGATCAGTCTCGAATCGGAAAGGCTCAAGCCGTCTTGCGGACGCCGATGAAGGCGAAGGCGGCCAGGACCAGGCTCGCGATCACGTTCCAACCGGCGAAGGACAGGCCGAGGACGCGCAGCGCCGCGTCGGTGCAGGACGGACCCTTGATGCTGTTCAGTTCGCCCAACAGGTCACCGGCGTTCTGCGTCATGCTGCCTGCCGTGGTCGAGCAGGTCGCCGGCCCTTGCCAGTACTGCCACTCGACACCGGCATGGTAAACGCCCATGCCGGCTCCGACGATCATAAGAATACCGGCGGCGAGCAGGAACGCACGGCCGATCCAGCTCGGAAGGCCAACCGCGGAGGCGATTGCGCCGAGGATCGCGATCGGAATGCCGTAGTAGTAGGGCTGGCGCTGCAGCAGGCAAAGGGCGCAGGGAATATAGCCGCCGATATACTGGAAGCCGAGCGCGGTGCCGACTACCACCGCCATGCCGAGCGCGAGTGCCAGCGAATAGCCGATGACTGGGCGTGCAAGGGAAAACGAGGCAGGCATGTAGGACTCCGCGGAAATGGCTCAGTGGGCAAGTAGTTTATAGGCAATCCCAAGCGCAATGGCGACGGCGGCAACAACACCCGCAACCTGCCCAAGACGCTTTTCGATGAAATGGCGGATCGGCTCGCCGTAACGGCGCAGCAACCACGCCAGGAACAGGAAGCGTGCACCGCGTGCAACGATCGCCGAGATGATGAAGAAGCCGAGATTCATGTGAATGACGCCGGCAAGAATCGTCACCACCTTGATCGGCGGCAGATGCGCCAAGCCGGAGGTTACGAGCAGGAGCAGGAGAATTTCCCACTCGTCATGAATATAGAGCCTCAGCTGCTCGAAGGCGTCGAGCTTGCCGTAGAACTCCAGAACAGGGCGAGCGATTGCATCGTAGGCATAATAGCCCAGCGCCCAGCCTGCGATGCCGCCGAGCACCGAGGCAACGGTCGCGACTAACGCATAGCGATAGGCGCGCTCGGGCTTTGCAAGCGCCATCGGCAGGAAGAGAACATCGGCGGGAACGAGAAAGACGGAACTTTCAACGAAGGCGATAACGGCAAGCCAGACTTCGGCCGATTTCCGGGCGGCGAGAGACATGGTCCAGTCGTAGAGTCTGCGGAGCATTCCAATCCTTTCGCTTCGGGCGCATGAGCTTTATGAGGCGCCGATGCGGCTGTAAATGGGCGCTGTGTCGTTCGTAGGGTGACGTGCCAAAAAATCTTCGTGATCGCACTCGGCGCCGGATGCGTCACGATGCGACGCTGGAGGGCTGACTGCGTTGTTGCCGCATCACATTCATTTCGGTGCGTTCCCGCGCCATTTCGCTGACGGCCTGACGCAGGATGGGGTGCTTTGCGGTGAACATGTTGAAGTCGCGCCGTTCGAGCACAAGGAACTGGCAGAAGTCGACGGCGACGACATCCGCCGTGCGACGTCCACCGCTGAGAAGCGCCATCTCTCCGAAAAACGCCCCTGGCTCGAGCGGGATCGGGCCGTCCGGGAGTTGCACCTCGACCGCACCTGAAGACAGGAAGTACAGGCCATCGCCACGATCGCCCTTTCGGATCACGCGTTCGCCAGGAAGCGCCGACTTCGGACGGAAAAGCAGCAGCAACTCCTCCTGCGAGTCCTCGTCCACCTTGGCGAACAACGGGAAGGTCTCGATAAGCTCCTGCATCTCGAGCTGATGCTGATGTTCGCGTGCTTCGTTGATCGCCCGGATCTTTTCAAGTTCTCGGCCGAGTGCCTCGTGCCGGCGGCGGCCAAAGTGATTGCTGAGGACCGGCCACCTTGTGTGCACCCGGGTGTGCAGCACTTCGGCGCCAGCACAGACAAGCGGATTCAGGATGATCGAGATAATCGCCGATCCGAGGATGATATCTTTGCCGTCAGTCGGTAGCAGTCCAAGCGAAACGCCGAGACTGGCGAGAATGAACGAGAATTCGCCGATTTGCGCGAGGCCGCCCGATACCGTCAGTGCCATTCCGATCGGATAGCGAAGCAGGACGACGATCAGGAAAGAGATGATAGCCTTGCCGACGATGATCAAAGCCAGTGCACTGATCACCGCCATCGGCTGGCGCACCAGGATCGACGGGTCGAACAGCATCCCCACGGAAACGAAGAACAGCACGGAAAAGGCGTTCTGAAGCGGTAGCGAATCGGCGGCGGCCCGATGGCTGAGGTTGGATTCGCTCATCACCACGCCGGCGAAAAAGGCGCCAAGCGCGAACGACACGCCGAAGATTGCCGCCGAGCCGAATGCGATACCCAGCGCTATCGCGAGTACCGTCAAGGTGAAGAGTTCTCGTGAGCCGGTTCGGGCGACCAGCGTCAGGAGCCAGGGCACGATCTTTGGTCCGAGAAAGATTGCCATGACGGCAAAGGCGCCGACTTTCAGCAGCGTCAACGCAATCGTCATGGGAAGCGGCAGTCCGGCCCCGGCGCCATCGGCGGCATGGCCCCCGAGCAATCCGGCAAGGGCAGGCAGCAGCACCAGCGCCAGAACCATGGCCAGGTCTTCGACGATCAGCCAGCCGACAGCCACCCTGCCGCTGGCCGAATTCAGCAGGTTACGCTCTTCCAGGGCCTTCAGCAGCACGACCGTACTCGCCACAGACAGGCTGAGGCCGAATACAATTCCGGCTCCAAGGCCCCAGCCCCACCAGTTGGCGAGTCCAATACCGATCAGCGTGACGATGGCGATCCTCGCGAGCGCGCCCGGGACAGCGATGCCACGCACGGCGAGCAGATCGGCGGTGGAAAAATGCAGACCAACGCCAAACATCAACAGGATGACGCCCATTTCGGCCAACTGACTTGCAAGCTCGGTATCGGCGACGAAGCCAGGCGTCATCGGCCCCATGGCAATGCCGGCGAGAAGATAGCCGACCAGTGGCGGCAGACGCAGTCGGTCGGCGATGTAACCGAGGATCGCCGCACAGACGAAACTCACGGCAATTGTGGCAATAAGCGATACTTCCTGATGCACGCGCGCGCTTTCCTTTTTGGGCGGCCGCAGTTTGGCGGAAACGCCTCAAAAGTTAAACAGTTGATTTGCAACCTCCAACCAAATGGTGGGTAGAGACAGATTGCGGCGGCAATGCTGCCACCGGGTCGGCTCGGCAAGCGTTGCGTTGGAGCAACACCCCCCGCAGGAACGGCGCTGGTAAGTCCCCGAAGTTACAGGTGAACTGTTGTGCGGTTTATCAGAGGAATTGCATGTTTCCGCCACAGAGCATTGTCCAGGCGAGCGGAGATGGGGCCGAAATTTGACGGATACTACTAGTGGTTCATATGTTTCCCCTCGCCGTTCGACGCGGCTAAGCACACTCCTTCCCGTCCTTCTGCTGGCAACGTATTTTACCGCGAGCTTCGTCCTTCGGCTGCTGCGCGGCGGCGATCTCGCCTCCGACGAGGCGGAACAAGTCGCACTCTCGCATGCGTTGCAATTCGGTTATGGCGACCAGCCGCCTCTCTACAACTGGGTGTTCTACTGTTTCGCCAAGGTCTTCGGCGTGTCAGTCGATACGCTGGCATTCATGAAGAATGCGACGTTGCTGATGAGCTGCCTGTTTCTTGGCTTGGCTGCTCGCAAAGTGGTGGGAGAGCGTGACACTGCCTGGATTTCCATTCTCGGCTTCCTGAGCCTGCCGGCGGTCTTTCTGCTGTCGCAGCGGGATTTGACCCACAGCATTGGCGCCTTCGCTGCTGTTGCGCTGTTCCTCTACGTGCTGACGTTAGTGGCCGAGCGCCCGTCGGCTGGCAACTACGCGCTTCTCGGCGCGGCGGCCGGCCTGGGATTTCTGGCAAAGTACAACTTTGCGATCATCCCCGTGGCGACCGTAGTTGCGCTCCTGCTTGAACCCAGCCTGCGCCGATTGGTTCTCAACTGGCGGCTGGCCGCGACCATTGCGGTTGGTCTCGCTGTTGTTGCCCCGCACGTTTATTGGGCGGTAACCCATCTCGATGCGGCAACCGGTGACACGGTGACAAAGATGCGGGCAGCATCGAGCCACGGGATGCCTCTGCAGCTCATCGCCGCCTTGGAGCTGGTGGAATCAATTGTCAAATGCTGTGCATTGACGATCGCTATTCTCGCCGTTGTCTATCGCGGGCATCTCCGCACCATTTTCGCTGCGAGCAGCGAATGGACGCGGGTGATCGGCCGGATGCTTGTCGTCAGCATGTTTCTGGTCTTCGTCATCATGCTGGCTGTCGATGCGACGATGATGCGCCCGAAGTGGATCTCGATCTTCTTCGTCGCATTCCCCCTCTATCTCGCATGTAAGGTCGATGCGGCAGGGGTCCACGTCCCCGGCGCAATCAGCAAGCTTGCCGTCATCGTTGGGGCAATGATCTTTATCTCACTGGGCGTCGTTTTCGCAGGAAGCTTTCACTGAAGATCCTGCTTGCGGCCGTGCTTGAGCACCGCTTAGGCGCAATCGGCGCCGAGTGGTTGCTATTGGCGCGCCGCATTGAGCGATCGTGCTGGAAACGCGTCGACCAGGCCTGACAAAAAAACACCCGAGAGAAACTGTCCGGTGGTGATGTCTGGCAGCAGCAGTGGGATTGTCGGTGGTGCCCCATGCCGGGGTCGAACCAGCACTTCTTTCGAAACTCGATTTTGAGTCGAGCGCGTCTACCAATTCCGCCAATGGGGCAACGGATACCGACGAGGCGGCTGTCTAGCATGCGTTCGCCCGCGCGCGCAAGACGGCGGGCGAAGTTCTCGGCTTGATTTATTGGAGTTTCCGGCCCGCCGTCTCAGGCCGGAAACCGTGTCAGTGTGCGCCGGCGGCAGCGGGTGCGTGAAGGCCCGACTTCTTCAGCGTGATCGCGAGGACCGAGGCGAGCAGGCAGAAGGCGCCGGCAATGAAGAAGGCGGGTAGATAGCTCTGCAGTTCTGTTCGCGACAGGCCGGCGCCATAGGCGGCGGTGGCGGCACCCAGCTGATGGCCGGTGAAGACCCAGCCGAAGACGATGCCAGCTTTTTCGCGGCCGAAGCGGTCGGCGGCGATCTTCACTGTCGGTGGAACGGTGGCGATCCAGTCGAGGCCGTAGAAGACGGCGAAGATCGACAGGCCGTAGAAGGTGAAATCGCTGAATGGCAGGAATAGCAGCGACAGTCCGCGCAGCCCGTAATACCAGAAAAGCAGCCAGCGATTGTCGAAACGGTCGGACAGCCAGCCAGAGCCGATCGTGCCAAAGAAATCGAAGATGCCCATTACGGCGAGAACGCTGGCCGCAGCCACCGGCAGGATGCCGAAATCGCCGCAGAGCGTCACGAAATGGGTCTGGATCAGGCCGTTTGTGCTCAGTCCGCAGATGAAGAAGGTGGCAAAGAGGATCCAGAAGGTCGAGGTCTTTGAGACCTCCTTGAGGACGACAACAGGTGCGGCGAGCATGGTGAGCAGTCCGCCGGTCCGCGCGGGCGGCGGCGTCACCTGTGCCTCTCCGAAGGACGGCAGGTTGAGATCGGAGGGGCGGTCGCGCATGAAGGCGAGCACGACGAGTGCCGCAAACAGGATCATGCCACAGACGAAGAAGACCGTCGCGCGCCAGCCGTAGGTTTCCGTCAGCTGCGCCATCATTGGCAGAAAGACCAGCTGGCCCGTGGCGGAACTCGCCGACAGCATGCCGACCACGAGGCCACGGTGCCTGGTGAACCAGCGGGCCGAGACGGTGGCGGCGAGCACCATGGCGGTCAGCCCGGTGCCGAGGCCGACAACCACGCCCCAGAGCAGAAGCAACTGCCAAAGCTCAGTCATGAACAGCGAGCCGACGAAGCCGCTTGAGATCAGGATCATCGCGAAGACGATCACCTTGCGGACGCCAAAATAGTTCATGAAGGCGGCCGAGAAAGGCCCCATGAGACCGAAGAGAATCAAGCGGACGGCAAGCGCCGACGATATCTGCGAGGTCTCCCAGCCGAATTCATCCTGAAGGGGCTTGATCAGGACGCCGGGGGCGCCCATCGCGCCGGCTGTCACCAGCATGGTCAGGAAAGTTGCGGCGACAACAATCCATCCATAGTGGATGTTGCGTCGCGCCAGCGATGAGGCAAGTGCAGTCGATACCATAATGACGCTTCCGTCTGGGGTTGTCGTACGATCTGGATTTTAGATGATGATCATCATAATTATTGCATATTGATGATGGACATCATATAAATTGTCAAGCTGCCAATTGCGGAGAAATGAATGCGGGTCAGCCGAGAGAAATTTGCCGAAAATCGCGAGAAGATCCTGCAGGTCGCAGGCGTGCTGTTTCGCGAAAAGGGTTTCGACGGTATCGGCGTCGCCGACATCATGAAGGCGGCCGGGATGACGCATGGCGGATTCTACGGGCATTTCGAATCGAAGGAGGACCTGGCGCTCGAAGTCAGCCGCACCTTGATCGAAAAGGTGAAGATCCGCTGGAACGAGATCATTGCCGCGGCACCGGCGCAGCCTCTGGATGCGCTGCTCAATCACTATCTGTCCCGATGCAGCGTCGATGATCCAGGCGGCAGCTGTGTCTTTGCCTCGCTTGCCCAGGAGGTCAGCCGCAGCCGCGGGCCGATGCGCGAGACCTTCAATGACGGGCTTTCGATGCTCGTCGATATTCTATCCGGTATCGTTCCCGGCGAGACGGCTGAGGAGCGGCGCGCGAAGGGCTTCACGACCCTCTCAGCGATGATGGGCGCCGTCGTCCTCGCACGCGCCGTCGAGAGCCGCGAGCTCTCCGACAGCTTTCTTTATACCACCCGCGATGCGCTTTCTCCGGTAAAGAAGCGCTGACCGCTAGCTTCGGCGTGCGATCAGGCCGCCGATCTCCACCACCTCCGCGAAGGCGCCCTCCGGCGACAGCTTGAGAAGGCTGTTGCGCAGTTCTGCCTCGAATGCGGCCGTTCTCTCGCCGAGCGCCTGTGGCGACGTCACAGAGGTGGAAAAGGCGCGGCCGACGATATCGTCAAGGCCAAGCTTGCGTTCCCTGATAACCGAGATCCGCTCCAGATCGTTGAAGGGTGAGCGAAGCAGGATGTTTTCATGCTCTATCCAGTCGGGTGCCTTGCGTCGTTCGCGATCGGCATTGCGCTCGGGTGCGAAGGCTTCGGCAAGCGGGTTCACGGCCTGTCGCCACTCCGGCGTCGAGGAGATATGACGGTCGCCAAACAACACCACGCAGCCGTCGGCAACGGTGATCTCATCGAGCGCAGTCAGCGTTGCTAGTCGGTCCATCCAATGGAAAGAACGCCCCATGACCGTCATCTTCAGGGGCGCGAAGCGTGAATCAAGATCATAGGAAGAGCCTTTGACAAAGGTGACATCAACGCCGGCAGCGGCGGCATCAGCGTGGGCCACCTCCAGCATCTCGGGCTCGGGGTCGAGGCCTGTGACGGTCGCCTTGGCCAGTCGCGCGAAGGCGATGCCGAGCTGGCCGGGACCGCAACCGAGATCGAGCAGGCGTTCGTCGGGCGCAAGACCGCCGCGCTCAGCGATCCGCTCGATCAGTTCATCCGGATAGGGGACGCGATAACGCGTGTAGTAGGCGGCGGTAGATTGAAAGCGGCGGGCCTCGAAGGGAATGGTCGTCATGGTGGATCCTTGAGAGGAATGCGCAAACCGAATTGGCCGGTTGCCGGCCGAGGCCAGCGACCGGCGCTTTGCCAACAATCGTTTTACTTGAAGCCTTCGACCCGGTGGGGAACGTAAGGATCTTCGAGGGCTACAACGTCCTCCGGCGCCAGCTTGACGGCGAGCGCCGCGACCGCATCAGTAAGGTGGTTGGCTTTCGATGCACCGATGATCGGTGCTGTCACCGCGCTCTTCTGCAGGATCCAGGCAGTGGCGATCTGGGCACGTGAAACACCATGTTTCTCGGCCAGCTTGCCGACGGCACCAATAATGGCGCGATCGGCATCTTCCGCCTGCTTGTAGAGCGTCTTGCCGAATTCGTCTGTTTCGCTGCGGGCGGTCTTCTCATCCCAGTCGCGCGTCAGCCGGCCGCGGGCGAGTGGACTCCAGGGGATCACCGCGATCTTCTGATCCTGGCAGAATGGGAGCATTTCGCGTTCTTCCTCGCGATAAAGCAAATTCAGGTGATCCTGCATGCTGACGAAGGGTGTCCAGCCATTGGCACGCGAGGTGTAGAGCATCTTGGCGAATTGCCAGGCATACATGGAGGAGGCGCCGATATAGCGCGCCTTGCCGGCCTTCACGACGTCGTGCAGGGCTTCCAGCGTTTCCTCGATCGGCGTCGTATGGTCAAAACGGTGGATCTGATAAAGGTCGACATGGTCGGTCCCGAGCCGACGCAGGCTGTTGTCGATCTCGTCGAAGATCGCTTTGCGTGAGAGGCCGGCGCCATTCGGACCGGGACGCATGCGGTTGAAAACCTTGGTCGCGAGCACGATCTCGTCGCGCTTGGCAAAGTCGCGGATCGCTCGGCCGACTATCTCTTCGGACGATCCGTCCGAGTAGACATTGGCCGTGTCGAGAAAATTGATGCCGAGATCAAGCGCCTGCCTGATCAGCGCCCGGCTTTCTTCCTCGCCGAGCGTCCAGCTATGGTTACCGCGGGCAGGCTCGCCGAAGGTCATGCAGCCCAGGCAGATTTTCGAAACTTCCAGCCCGGTGCCGCCAAAGTTGACGTAGTCCATGAAATTGCTCCAAACATTCGATCGCTACCCAGCGCGCTCCTTGATCTAGCGCGGCAAGCGCGAAAGTGTTGGTTGCTCGCATAAAAGTTTTGTGACCGACCAGAGGGGCGTCCGCTGGTCTCGCGCTTGCGTCGGCGGAGTTTCGGGTGTTAGCTGTTGCAGCATTTGACTGGATTTTCGCCGATGAGACTGCCGCAGCGCGATCGCTATGAAGACCTCTACCGCGATTTCGCGTGGGATATACCCGGGGATTTTAATATCGGCCGCGCGGTCAGCGACGAATGGGCCGAGCGCGTGCCGGATCGCGTCTGCCTTGAGCATTTCAGCCCCGACGGCAATCACCTCTCAATGACCTATCGGCAACTCGCGGATCGGTCTTCGTCGCTTGCCAATGCTCTGATGTCTTTGGGGGTAAAGAGAGGCGATCGGGTCGCTTTGCTTCTGCCGCAGTCTTTCGAGACTGTCATTGCCCATGTCGCGATCTACAAGATGGGCGCGATCGCGCTGCCGCTGGCCTTGCTCTTCGGCGTCGAGGCGTTGGAATACAGGCTGCGTACCGCCGGCGCTTCCACCGTCATCACCAACAGGTTCGGACTCGACCGCATTAGCCACATACGCGAACGACTGCCCGACCTGGCAGAAGTGATCTGCGTCGACAGCGATCGTCATGGCGTGCGATCGTTTACAGCGTTGGTCGAAAGCCATCCGCCTGTCTTCGAGGTCGCGAAGACAGCACCCCACGATCCGGCGCTGATGATCTTCACGTCGGGAACGACAGGCCCGCCAAAAGGCGCGTTGCACGGGCACCAGGTCTTGGCTGGACACATACCCGGCATGCAGTTCGCGCACGAAGGCTTTCCGCAACCGAGCGACAAGGTCTGGACGCCATCAGACTGGGCCTGGGCCGGAGGGTTACTGAACGCTCTCCTGCCAAGCCTGCTGCTCGGCGTGCCCGTCGTCTCCTCACCGGCGCAGAAATTCGATGCCGACATGGCGTATCGGATCATGGCCGAGATGAAGGTGCGCAATGGTTTCATCCCGCCGACAGCCTTGCGGCTGCTGAAATCGGTGCCTGATCCGCGTTCCAAGTACGATCTCGTGTTGCGCACGATCGGTTCGGCAGGCGAGTCGCTCGGTGCGGAAACACAGGAGTGGGTCAAGCGCACGCTGGGGATCACCGTCAACGAGTTCTACGGTCAAACGGAGTGCAATTTCGTGCTCTCGTCGAATGCCGCCATCGGGGTCAGTCGTCCCGGTGCGATCGGTCGGCCGGTGCCCGGGCATAGCGTTGCGATCGTCAGCGAAGCAGGCGAAGAGCTCGTCATCGGCGAAGCCGGGCAGATAGCCATCCGCCGGCCCGATCCCGTGATGTTCCTCGGATATTGGAACGACGCTGCTGCAACCGAGCGGAAGTTCGTTGGTGACTGGCTGCTGACCGGGGACATCGGCCGTCAGGACGCCGACGGATATGTGACGTTCTTCGGGCGGGATGACGATGTCATTACCTCCTCGGGCTACCGCATCGGACCGGCGGAAATCGAGGACTGTCTGATCGGGCATCCGGCAGTGCAACTGGCCGGGGCGGTGGGCAAGCCGGATCCCGTCCGTACCGAGATCGTCAAAGCCTATGTGGTGCTGGCGCCGGGGTTCGAGCCGAGCGATGGACTGGCGTCGGAGATCAGCGACTGGGTGAAACTACGTCTCTCGATGCACGAGTACCCGCGCGAGGTGGAATTCGTTACAGAACTGCCGCTTACGACGACGGGCAAGGTTATCCGCCGCTTGCTCAGAGAGCGGGCCAGCGCCGGCTGAGGCTCTTGGGATTTGCGCCTTATTGCGGAGACTTGCCGCGCCGTGCAAGCGACATGATCTTTTGGCGCAGCATCTTCGCAACATTTCTCGTGCTGCTATACATGTGAAGCTGGGCGGCCACCTGGCGCACGTCGCGGTCGCCATTCTGGGCAAGCCCGATCACCATCGTTCCCATGTCCTCGCGCTCCTGCCAGAAGCGGTCCATGATCGGATGGTTAGGGACAGCACAGGAGTCCGAGCGCATGATGTTGGCGTCGTCGAGGTGCCATTCCGTCAACTCGCCCATCAGCAGCTTGCCCGGCGAATAGCGCGAGTAAGCTTCGTCATAGGCCGTCTTCCACGTATAGGCCTCGCCGCCCATCATCAAAACCACCGTGGCAGCGATTGCCTTGCCGTTGAAGTCGATCGTGTGGATACGCACGGCGTCGACGGCGGCGAGATTGGAAACGGCCTCACGGGCAAAGGCGGTGTGGTAGCGGTCGGTCACGAGCGCGCTGCGCTTCTTGCCCTTCCAGCCGCCTGCCTCGAGCGCAAGGAACTCCTCGAAGCGCGTGTGGACTTCGTGCGGCTGGCGGGCGACGCTGTAGACGACCGTGCCCTGCTCCTCGAGCAGGCGCCACTGCCTGCGCATCTCGCGCATATGTGACGAGGAAATCGAACTGCGAAGGTAGGCGACGGCATCTTCGTCGCTTTGCAGCATGGCGCGCTGGTAGGGATTGGTAATGGTGATCGGCAGGTTGCGGCTGATGGCGACCGCCCTTGCCATACGGGCAAAGATGCCGTTCAGCCGGACATCCGGAAGGACCAGGATCTGCGGCAGGCGCAGGTCTTGATGGGTCAGGCCGTCATAGAGATTGTCCAGCGTCTCGCCCGCTTCCTCGGCATCGATCAGCGGCGTGCCGAGTGGCGCGAAACTGTTCGACCAGACACGGATGATCGAGGGGCCAACGGCGAAGCCTGGCTTTTCGACTGAGAACGGCATGAGGAAGCGCATTCGGCTGCGTGCGTCGTTCTGGTCCCGTAACAGGGCGAAGCTAACCTGCCTGTCGTCCAGGCGGGGCATGGCGGGCGCCAGAAAACGCCCGGTGAAGAAGACGTTCGGCTCCATCGCGCGATTGGACAGGAAGTCGAGCTCTTCCTGCAGTTCGTAGCCGAGCTTGCCTGAGTAGAGGCAGAGCTCGCGGCCCGGGCGGCCGATTTCAACACGCGCGTCCGCGTGCGGCGTATCGAAATCGAGAGCCGCAAGCTCGTGAACCATGCGGTTCGTCGTGACGTCGGTCGTTTCGGTAGCTGGAGGATTGCGGACCATTTTATCGGGCTTCCATGTCTGTTTTGGCCGGAGACGCGGCAAAGGCGAAGAGCGCGATGCCAAGCGTATGCCGGACAGCAAAGTGCAGGAGGATGGCTTCCACGCCCATGGCCGAGGCCGTGGCGATCGCAGCGCCCTCGATGCCCAGTCTGGGGATGAAGAGCAGGTTGAGGCCGATGTTCGCTGCAAGCGCTACGGCATAAAGCAGAACACACGTGTTCTGTTTGCCCGCCATCATCAGCAACGTTTCAGCCGGTCCGACCAACGCTTTGGAGAGAATGCCGGCGAGCAGGATCGCCATCAACACGTAGCCGTCCGTGAAGGCGCCGCCAAAGAGCGAGAGCAGCAAGTGACCGGCAGCCACCACGGCAAGGCCGATTGCAAGCGCGGGCCAGAAAGTCCATCTGGCCGCGTCGATCGCAGCCGCCGCTAGCTGCTGGCGTGTCCCTTCAGCGATGAGGCTTGAAAAGCGAGGGCCGGAGGCTGCCTTCACCGAAAAATTGATGAAGTGGACGAGCGCCATCGTCTTGGCGGCAGCGAAATAGATCGCGACGTCGTGTGGCTCGAGGAAGATGCCGACGACGACAACGTCGGAATTGGTCAGGAGGAAGCCGACGCCTTCGATGAGGAAGATCGGGAAAGCGACGCCGAGCCAACCGAGAAAATCGACTTGACGCGGACCTTCGTGGTAATGACGGCGCAACCGCAAGAGCGTCGCGACGTATTGCCCAACGGTGGTGACATAGGTGGCGGCGAGCGCGGCCTGCATCGCCGTCATCGCAGTGTGCGGCGCGCCGAGCCCGATCGCAGTCAACATAAAGAGAATGATGAGTACAGGCCGGACGATGTAGGCAGGGCTCAACGCCATGACAGGCCAGTGATTGGCGCGCGACGTGCCTTCCAGGATGTCGCCGAGCGCGATCATCGGCATGGCGATCAGTCCGAGGAAGATCGGCATGACGTAGTAGCTCTCGATCCTCTCGCCGAAGACGTGCAGGGCGATCATGCCGGCGGCAAGGGCGGCGGTGCCGGAAAGCAAGCCGAAGATGCGGGCGGTGCCGGTCAACCCGCGGATCTTTTCAAACGCGCCCGCTGCCTTGTATTGCGGCAGGAAGCGGACAATGGCGGTGTGGAAGCCGAGGCAGGAAAGATCGCCGAAGAGGACGATCAGAACCCAGACGAATACAAAGATTCCGTACTCGTATTCGCCCATGAGGCGCGCCAATACGATTTGCGACAGAAAGGCGAGACTGGCGCTGACAATGCGAATGGAAAAGGCGGTCAGCGCCATGCGCTGGGCGGCAGCCTTGTCTCCCCGTGCCGTCATGACGGCAGCGAGTGCGCGCAGCATACGGCTAGCCGCCGGGCGCAGACCCGCAGGCAGCATCTTTTCCGCCGTCTCAATGACCGCCATCACAAACACGCAAAACTCTTCAGGCAAATCCTAGCCGAAGTCTTGGCAGAGCAGCGTTAAGAAACGGTTGTAGCCGTGCGTCGGCGCTTAATGCGGTGCGCTGTTTCCACAAAAGAAAATGCCGCCCGAAGGCGGCATTTTCAGAACGTTTGCTGCTGGCTTAGGCCTGTGCGAAGGCGCCGTGGCAATGTTTGAACTTCTTGCCCGAGCCGCAAGGGCAGGGCTCGTTTCGGCCGACGTGACCCCAGGTCGACGGATCGGCTGGATTGCGGTTTTCCGGGGCAACAGTCACTTCAGAAGCCTGGAAGGCCGGTGCAAAATCATCTTCGCCGGTATCCGGATCCAGGTGATGAGCCTGCATGAACGGCGGTTCCGGCTCGGCTGGCGCCTGCTGTACGAGTTCGACGCGCATCAGCTGGGCAGTGACGGCTTCACGCAGGTTGTTGAGCAGCGAGGTGAAGAGCTCGAACGCTTCCGACTTGTATTCCTGCAGCGGATCGCGCTGAGCATAGCCACGGAAGCCGATGACGGAGCGTAGGTGATCGAGGTTGACGATATGCTCGCGCCAGAGGTGATCGAGCGTCTGCATGACGATCGAGCGCTCGACATAGTGCATAATGTCGTCGCCGAAACGCTCAGCTTTCTCTGTGAAGGCCGCGTTCGACGCTTCCGTCAGGCGTTCGCGGATATTGTCCTCGCCGATGCCTTCCTCCTTGACCCAGTCTTCAACCGGCAGATCGAGGTTGAGCAGGGCAGCGGTCCGTTCCTTCAGGCCAGCGGCATCCCATTGCTCGGCATAGGCGCGTTCCGGGATGTGCTTTTCGACCAGGTCTTCAATGACCTCGCGGCGCATGTCGGAGACGGTCTCGGAGATGTTCGCCGATTCCATCAGCTCGAGGCGCTGTTCGAAGATCACCTTGCGCTGATCGTTCAGAACGTCGTCGTACTTCAGAAGGTTCTTGCGGATATCGAAGTTACGAGCCTCGACCTTTTTCTGCGCACGCTCCAGCGCCTTGTTGATCCAGGGATGGACGATGGCTTCGCCTTCCTTGAGACCGAGCTTCTGCAGCATCCCGTCCATGCGGTCGGAGCCGAAGATACGCATCAGGTCGTCCTGAAGCGACAGGTAGAACTTCGAGCGGCCCGGGTCGCCCTGGCGACCGGAACGACCGCGCAGCTGGTTGTCGATGCGGCGGCTCTCGTGGCGCTCGGTAGCGATGACGTAGAGGCCACCGGCGGCGAGTGCCTTTTCCTTGAGCTGCTTGATCTCCTCGCGGATCGCTTCGATCTTGGCGTCACGCTCGGGACCGGGCTCGACCTCGCCAAGTTCGCGCTCGATACGCATTTCGAGGTTGCCGCCGAGCTGAATATCGGTGCCTCGGCCTGCCATGTTGGTGGCGATCGTCACCGCGCCAGGCACACCGGCCTGGGCGACGATGTAGGCTTCCTGCTCGTGGTAGCGGGCGTTGAGAACCTGGAAGTCCTTGAAGCCCTGCTTGCGCATCAGCTCGGCGAGAAGTTCCGACTTTTCGATCGAGGTGGTACCGACGAGAACCGGCTGGCCGCGCGTCTGCGCGTCCGCAATCTCGGCAATGATCGCCTTGTACTTCTCTTCGAAGGTCCGGTAGACCTCGTCGTCCTCGTCGATACGCTTGATCGGCAGGTTGGTCGGCACTTCGACGACCTCGAGACCATAGATGTTGCCGAATTCTTCGGCTTCCGTCTGCGCCGTACCGGTCATGCCAGCGAGCTTGTCGTACATGCGGAAGTAGTTCTGGAAGGTGATCTGCGCCAGCGTCTGGTTTTCCGGCTGGATCGTCACCTTTTCCTTGGCTTCCAGCGCCTGGTGCTGGCCTTCCGAGTAACGGCGACCGGGCATCATGCGACCGGTAAATTCGTCGATGATGACGATCTCGTCATTGCGGACGATGTAGTCCTTGTCGCGCTGGAACAGCTTGTGTGCCTTCAAGGCGTTGTTGACGTGGTGGACGATCGCAACGTTCTCGATGTCGTAGAGCGAGGCACCCTTCAGCAGGCCGGCCTGACGGAGCAGGTTTTCCAGCTTTTCCGTGCCTACTTCGGAGAAGTTGGCCGAGCGCTGCTTCTCGTCAATCTCGTAGTCGCCCTCGGTTAGCTGGGGGATGAAGGCGTCGATCGTGTTGTAGAGATCGGAGCGGTCGTCGAGCGGACCGGAGATGATCAGCGGCGTGCGCGCTTCGTCAACGAGGATCGAGTCCACTTCGTCGACGATCGCGAAATTGTGGCCGCGCTGGACCATCTGGTTCTTCTCGTACTTCATGTTATCGCGCAGATAATCGAAGCCGAGTTCATTGTTGGTCGCGTAGGTGATGTCGCAGTTATAGGCGGCAGCACGCTCTTCGTCCGACAGGCCGTGGACGATGACGCCTGTGGTGAGGCCGAGGAAGCCGTAGATCTTGCCCATGGTCGCGGCGTCGCGGCGGGCGAGGTAGTCGTTTACGGTAACGACGTGCACGCCCTTGCCGGCAAGTGCGTTCAGATAAACCGGCAGGGTCGCGACAAGCGTCTTGCCTTCACCGGTCTTCATCTCAGCGATGTCGCCATCATTGAGAATCATGCCGCCGATCAGCTGTACGTCAAAAGGTCGCATGCCGAGAACACGGCGCGAAGCCTCGCGAACAACGGCGAACGCAGGCACAAGGATGTCATCGAGCGTCTTGCCGTCAGCCAGCATCTTGCGGAATTCGACGGTCTGGGCAGCCAGTTGTTCGTCGCTCAATGCCTTCGTTTTTTCTTCGATGGCGTTGATGGCTGCGACTTTCGGCTGGAAGGACCGCACGCGGCGATCATTGGCAGAGCCAAATATTTTGCGGGCTATACCGCCAAAGCTGACCATATGACTGGTCCTTTCTCAATAATATCCCCCGGCTTTTCTTAATCCGCTGCCCAGCCGAATTTCAGGCACACGTCTCGAAACGCCAGGAAACTGTTCTGGACGCGAGGTTGCGTGACAGATAAGAGGGGGGTCGAATGATGTCAACGGATTTGGCTGATATACAAAGGCCACATTCCAGTGTTGATGGCTGTTTCAGGCTGAATTCACGAAGCTGAAGCCGGTGGGTGTAACTGTGAAGGGTTATTTGATGTTGAACTACAACAAAATCGCTGTGATGGCGTTCGCAACCTTTGTTGCGTTCCAGGCGCCGGTCTACGCGGAAGACAAGCCGGATGCCGTCATTGCCAAGGTTGGCAATGTCGAAATTCATCAGTCCGACCTCGATCTGGCTGTCGCCAATCTCGACCCGCAGCTGGCACAGTTGCCAGACGACCAGAAGAAAATCGCCGCGCTGTCCGCCGCCATCGACGTCAAGCTGCTGGCTCAGGACGCGATTGCCGAGAAGCTCGACCAGACCGCCGAATTCAAGAAGCGCATGCAGTATCTCGCCGATCGCGAACTGCACAACGCCTACTTCAAGAAGCAGGTTGTTGACACGGTCACGGACGCTGAAGTGAAGGCGCGCTACGACAAGGAAGTCGCGGCACTTCCGAAGCAGGAAGAAGTGCACGCACGCCACATCCTCGTGAAGACCGAGGACGAGGCCAAGGACGTGATCAAGCAGCTCGACGCCGGCAAGAACTTCGCGGATCTGGCGAAGGAAAAGTCTACCGATCCGAACAAGGCTGACGGCGGTGATCTCGGCTATTTCACCAAGGGCCGCATGGTCAAGGAATTCGAAGTGGCCGCCTTCGCGCTTGACAAGGGCACCTACACCAAGACGCCCGTGAAGACCGATTTCGGCTATCACGTCATCCTCGTCGAGGATAAGCGGGACGCACCTCCGCCGGCCTTCGATCAGGTCAAGGATCAGGTTCGCCAACTCGTCATGCGTGACAAGTATCTTGCGCTTCTCGCCGCTGCCAAGGAAAAGTCCAAGGTCGACATTACCGACGAAGCACTGCGCAAGGGCTACGACGACGCCAACAAGCAGCCGCAGCCGGGCGACGAACCGCCCGCCGCGCAGCCGCAGCAGTAAGATCCAAAGTTTAGGGCCCGGTTCTTCCGGGCCCTTCCCTATAGCAGTTGTCGTATTTCCGCAGGGCGAGCCGGCTTATACTTCGCCCTGAAAATCCTTCCAGCCATCAGGTCGATCGCCATGTCCGGTTCCGTTTCTCCGCTCGCTCCGAAATCCTATGCCACCGTGCCCGCCTTGCGCGGCGTGCGCATGGCCACTGCATCGGCCGGCATCAAGTACAAGAACCGCACCGACGTGCTGATGATGGTGTTCGACAAGCCCGCAGCGGTCGCCGGCGTCTTTACGCGTTCGAAGTGCCCCTCTGCACCGGTCGATTTTTGCCGCGCAAACCTGCCGCATGGCACCGCGCGCGCCGTCGTCGTCAATTCCGGTAATGCGAATGCCTTTACGGGCCTGAAGGGGCGTGAGGCGACTGCCTTGACGGCAAAGTCGGCAGCGGCTGCCGTTGGTTGCGGTGAGAGCGAGGTTTACCTCGCGTCCACCGGCGTCATCGGCGAACCGCTGGACGCGACGAAGTTCTCTGGCGTTCTCGACCAGATGCACGCGGATGCAACCGGCGACTTCTGGTTCGAGGCCGCCAAGGCGATCATGACCACCGACACCTATCCGAAGGTCGCCACCCGCAGCGCGGAGATCGGCGGCGTGAAGGTGGCGATCAACGGCATTGCCAAGGGTGCCGGCATGATTGCTCCCGATATGGCGACCATGCTTTCCTTCGTGGTAACCGATGCCGATATCGCTCCCGCCGCCCTGCAGGCGCTCCTGTCTGCGGGTGTTGATCCGACGTTCAATTCAATGACGGTCGACAGCGACACCTCGACCTCCGACACGCTGATGCTGTTTGCTACCGGCGCGGCTGCCGAAGATGGTCAAGTTCGTGTCGAGAAGGCCGATGATGCGCGCCTGGCCTCATTCCGCGCTGCGCTCAATGATCTTCTCAAGGATCTTGCGCTGCAGGTCGTGCGCGACGGCGAGGGTGCCACGAAGATGCTGGAGATCACCGTGACCGGTGCCGAAAGCGATGCGGCTGCGAAGAGGATCGCGTTGTCGATCGCCAATTCGCCGCTGGTCAAGACCGCTGCTGCTGGCGAAGACGCCAACTGGGGCCGTATTGTCATGGCCGTCGGTAAGTCGGGTGAGATGGCAGACCGCGACCGGCTGGCGATTTGGTTCGGCGATGTGCGTGTCGCCGTCAATGGCGAGCGTGACGCCGGTTATTCCGAGGAAGCCGCAACCAATGTGATGAGAAAGCAGGATATTCCTGTGAAGGTCGACATCGGTCTCGGAAACGGCACCGCTACGGTCTGGACGTGCGACCTTACAAAGGAGTATGTCGCCATCAACGGTGACTACCGGAGCTGATCTTTCATTGACTGAAACTTTATCCAAGAAGCCAAATCTGCCGCTCGTGCGCAGGCTGGAGGCCGTCGGTTTCCGCGCCTGGCCGGCCTCGTCCGTACAGTATGACGGCAGCTGGCAGGTGCGGCTGACCGCGGGACATCCGTCCAACCGGCTGAACTCCATCGTGCCGCTCGATCCTTCGGATCACCGCGATGTCGAAATTCGGCTGGCGAAGGCAAGTCGCAAGTTCGAAGCCTATGGCCGCCCGGCTGTCCTTCGTCAGACACCGCTGGCCTCACCGGTGCTGATCGACCTTATTCGGGCGCAGCAATGGTCATCCTTCGACGAGACGATCGTGATGACCTGCGATCTTGCCCATGCGGAGCTGCCTGATACGCTCGATCACTTGCCGACCCATGACATCGGCCGCTTCGTGGATGCCAATCTGGCAACCGACGGCGTCTCGTCCAAGCTGAAGCCGGCGCTCGCAGAGATCATCAACGCGATCAAGCCGCCGTCAGGCCTCTTCATGATCGAGGACACGCAGACGGGGCCACTCGCAACGGTCCTTTGCGTTCAAGACAATGACCTTGCCGGCATCATGTCGCTTTCCGTTGCCAGGGAGCGCCGCCGCGAGGGATTGGGGATGGAAATCCTGACCTCCGCCTTGCGCTGGGCCAGAATGCGCAGCGCCCGTTCGGCCTGGTTGCAGGTGAAAGCGACGAACTCTCCGGCTTTGGGGCTTTATGAGCGGCTCGGCTTCCATGAGGCCTATCGCTATTCCTATTGGCGGCAGGAGCCGTCGCGATGAGTGACGCCACGCCCGCCCGAAGCATCCTTCTTGTTGCCGCTTGCGCCCTGATCGATTCGGACGGACGCATCCTGCTGGCGCAACGCCCCGAGGGAAAATCACTTGCCGGACTTTGGGAGTTCCCCGGCGGCAAGGTCGAGCCGGGCGAGACGCCCGAGGAATCACTGGTGCGTGAGCTGCATGAGGAACTGGGGATCACGACGAAGGTCGCCTGCCTGGCGCCGCTCAGCTTCGCGAGCCATACCTATGAGAAATTCCACCTTTTGATGCCGCTCTATGTGTGCCGGCGCTATGAAGGAATTCCGCATGGGAAAGAGGGGCAGGCGTTGAAGTGGGTGAAGCCGCAAGCTCTACGCGACTATCCGATGCCGCCCGCGGACGAGCCACTCATTCCGATCTTGCAGGATTTACTTTAGGAACTTCTGATTATTATTCCGCAAGCGTCCAATTTGGGTGTGGATATTAATCGATCGTTTAACACCTTCTGCCAAATATCGGCCTCAATCAAGCAACTGGCGTGTGTGTAGAAGGCTTGACGCATGGACGACGATTTCTGGAAAGCTGTAAGAGAGAAGCAGCAGACCTCGACTGGCTCTAGCAGGACGGGGGCGCTGAACATCGCGCTGCTGTTCGGCACGGCTGTTGTAGCCTTGACTTTGATCTTGACGCCGATGCTTGCCGACAAGTCCAAGTCGAGCGTTTTTGCGAGCGCGCCATCTGAATTCGATACAATGACGACCGGCTCGATTCCGAAGACCGAGAACGGCAAACGCTACACGATCCGCCGGAGCGTCCTTCAGGAGACACCTGGCTCGGTCTGCGTCGTTCAGGGATACGGAAGCGGGGTTGGCTGCTGACACCGACGTTGTTGCTGCGGCAGCCGCAACGTGTTTGACGACTGCCGCTTGATCGCCGAGGTGGGCAATGCAAAGAGTAAGGGCATTTCTGGCTGACATCCGTGGCGCGACAGCGATCGAGTATGGCCTGATTGCATCGCTGATAGCGGTTAGCCTAATCGTTGGGTTCGGAGCGATGAGCGGTAGCCTCGCGGACCTTTTCGTTGGCGTCGGCAACTATCTCACATTACCGAACTAGGAAGAGCGGTCGCTACTGCTTGAGTTTGTGTTCCTCGACCTTCAACGCGTCGGCGAGCCTGACCTTCGCCGATCCAGGTCGAAGCGGCTTCTGCTGGCTTTCGTGCGGTGCCCATCCCGAGACATAGATGATCGAGAAGGTAGCTCTGATCCGGCCATCCGGGTCGGCATAGCGCTCGGCGTAGATCTCCGCCGCCCGTAGGAAGAAGGCGCGTGTCAGGGGCTTGCGACTCCTCGCTACGAGCGGATTGGTCATCCCCATCGCCCGCAAGTCCTTCATCAGGGGAAAAATCGAGTCGTAACGCACCGTATAGGTCTCGGCGTCGATGACGGGAAGGGCAAAGCCTGCGCGCTGCATCAGTCCGCCGACATCTCGCACATCAGCAAATGGAATCACCCGCGGACTCGCGCCCCCGGTAAGCTCGATCTCCGTTGCCAGCAGTACGTCGCGCAACTCTTGCAACGTCCCCGCGCCTGGGATCGCCGCAAGAAAGAGACCATCGGGTTTCAAAGCGCGGCGAATCTGGATGAAGACGCCTGGCGTATCGTTTGTCAGGTGAAGACTGAGCGGCGCCAACACTAGATTGGTGGATTGCGGCTCGAGAGGAACCTCTTCGAGAGTGGCCTTGACGAAGGCCTCCTCTGCTTTCGCATAGGCCTGCTCGCTCTCGACCCGGGTCAGTTTGCCGATCTTGCCGGTTGAAATCGCTGCGCGGGCCGCAACACCGGTCGCACCATGCAATTCGACAGCGTGGTCGAACGTCCGTTCGACCACCGCGAGGCGCTCGCCCAATTCTTCTGCGGCGATATCAAGGAGAAACGTCGCCTTCGGGTCATGGTTGAGAAGCGCGCGATGCCGGTTTGCAGCAATCCGGGGCTGGTCGAAGATGATATCCATGGGCAGTGCATAGTCCCACGAACCGGGTGTCGCAAGGCGATTTTCTCCAGACGCGAAACGCGCTAGTCTCGCGTAACGGGTTGAGGGGCAGATGGGATTTAGGGGATTACGATTGCCCGCGGAGTTGAATGGGGCGCTCCTGACGCGTCCCTTCCAGCTTTTGGCCGACCTCGTCTATCCGCCGGGATGCGTGGTTTGCGGTGTCGCGACCGGCCGCCACAGCGGTCTATGCCCGAAATGCTGGTCTGGCCTGCGCTTTATTGAGCGGCCCTATTGCGAGGTCCTGGGCGTGCCATTCTCGCATGATCTTGGCTCGGGTATCCTCAGCGCCGAGGCAATTGCCAATCCTCCGCCTTTTGACCGACTTCGATCCGCTGCTTTTCATGACGAGCCGGTGCGTCAGTTGGTGCATGGCCTGAAATATCGCGACCGAACAGATCTCGCGCCGATGATGGCCGGATGGATGCTGCGGGCGAGTGACGGCATGGTCGAGCGCTGCGACGCCATCTTGCCGGTGCCGCTGCATCGGAGCCGAATGTTCTCGCGCAAATTCAATCAGGCGGCCGAACTGGCCCGTCATCTCGCACAGCAATCCGGGAAGGTGCTGCTGCCCGCCACGTTGTTGCGCATCAAGCGGACGCGCCCGCAAGTGGGGCTCGGCGCAAAGGCGCGCGAGGAGAATGTGCGCGGTGTCTTCGCGATCGCCAAGGCGCGGGACAACGACGTCTTCGGCAAGCGGCTCGTCCTTGTTGACGACGTTTACACGACCGGCGCCACCGTTGCGGCGGCGGCCAGGGTTCTGCGCAAGGCGGGGGCGACCGACATCACGGTTTTGACCTTTGCAAGGGCTCTTTCAGAAACTATATGACGAAAAGATAACTTGTATTTTGTCTGGAGTCCTAATGGCACCCGTCACCATCTATACGCGCCAAGCCTGCGGCTATTGCGTGCGCGCCAAGTCGCTGTTGTCCGAAAAGGGCGTCGATTTCGTCGAGCACGACGCGACCTTCGCGCCTGATCTCCGCCAGGAAATGATCGGCAAGTCCAACGGCCGCACGACGTTTCCGCAGATTTTCATTGGTGAGCAGCATGTGGGCGGATGCGATGATCTTTACGCGCTGGATCGCGCCGGCGAGCTCGATCCGCTACTCGCGGCCTAAGGAAGAGAAATGACGTTCAGGGCTGCTGCCATTCAGATGTGTTCCGGTGTCGATCCCGAGAGGAACACCGCGGCGATGGTGCGCCTCGTTCGTGAGGCGGCCAGTCAGGGTGCGACCTATATACAGACGCCGGAAATGACCGGCATGCTGCAGCGTGACCGGGCCGCCGCCAAGGCTGTGCTGCGCGACGAGGGCAACGATGTCATCGCTCGCACTGGTTCGGAGCTCGCCAGAGAGCTGGGCATCTTCATGCATGTGGGGTCGACCGCGATCGCTCTGGATGACGGCAAGCTCGCCAACCGTGGCTTTCTCTTTGGTCCCGACGGCAAGATCCTCAATCGCTACGACAAGATTCATATGTTCGATGTCGATCTCGACAATGGCGAAAGCTGGCGCGAGAGCGCGGCATACCGTCCGGGGTCGGAGGCGCGTGTGTTGTCGCTGCCCTTTGCCGAAATGGGTTTTGCGATTTGCTATGACGTCCGCTTCCCGGCGCTTTTTCGGGCGCAAGCTGTCGCCGGAGCCGAAGTGATGACGGTGCCGGCCGCCTTTACGAAGCAGACTGGCGAAGCTCATTGGGAAATCCTGCTGCGGGCGCGCGCAATCGAGAATGGCGTTTTCGTTGTCGCTGCTGCTCAGGCCGGTCGCCACGAGGACGGGCGTGAAACGTTCGGTCACTCGATGATCGTTGATCCATGGGGCAGGGTGCTGGCGTCAGCCGGTCCGGAGGGCGAAGCCGTTATCGTCGCCGACATTGACCCCTCTGCCGTCAAGGCCGCGCATGACAAGATTCCGAACCTGAAGAACGGTCGCGATTTCTCTATTGAGAGGGTTGCGGGGGTTGTCGCAGGAGGCGTCGCGGCTTGATCCGTTATTCTCTGCGTTGTGAAAATGCCCATGAGTTCGAAGGCTGGTTTTCCGAAAGCGCCGATTTCGATCGCCAGATCGCATCCGGCTTCCTGACCTGTCCTAGCTGCAATTCGGCGTCGATCTCCAAGCTCCTGATGGCGCCCTCGGTATCGACCGCGCGCAAGAAGGACGAAATGCAGACGCTGGCGATGGATACGATGCGTCGGGATGCTTTTCAAAAGCTGAAAGAGGCCGTTGCGACAATCAAGGCCAATTCCGAGGATGTCGGTACGCGATTTCCCGAGGAGGCCCGCAAGATCCACTACGGAGAAAGCGACGCTCGCGGGATCATCGGACAGACGACAGTGGATGAGGCGCAGGCGCTTCTGGACGAGGGCATCGAGATCGCCGCCCTGCCTGTTTTGCCTGACGACGTGAACTAGACTGGAATCTTCAGTTTAACCCCGAGAAGCTCTAGTGCGCGCTGTAGGCTCCGTCGACGAGATGGTAGCTACCGGTGATGAAGCTCGCCTGCTCGGATAACAGGAAGCAGACGAGAGCCGCCACTTCTTCCGGCGTGCCGCGCCTTCCCATGGGCTGTAGCGCCTCCATGCGTCGGCTGCTGGCAATGTCGCGATGTTCGGACGAGAGCGGCGTTTCGATCCAGCCAGGACCGACCGCGTTGATTCGAATGCCCAGGCGAGCATATTCGATCGCAGCTGCCTTTGTCAGTCCTACGACGCCATGTTTCGCTGCCGTATAGGCGCATGCGATTGGCAAGGCGACGGTGCCGAGCACTGAAGAGACGTTCACGATAGCACCGCCGCCACCCGCGAACATCGCTCCGATTTCGTACTTCATGCAATAGAAGACGCCGTTGAGGTTGACGTCCATCAGCTTGTGCCAGTTGTCGAGGGGGTAGTCGCCGGTTGCCTTGCGAACACCATCAACGCCGGCATTGTTGACGGCAAGATGCAGACCGCCGCACGTCTCGACAACCGTTCCAATCAGCTTTTCTACCGCTGCCGCGTCGGTCACATCGACAGCGAAATGGCGCGACAGGCCTCCTTGGACATGAATCTCATCGGCAACGCGCTCCGCTGCCTCGGCATTGATGTCTGTGACGACGACCTGCGCGCCTTCCTCAGCCAAGCGGCGGGAGATGGCTGCGCCGATGCCGGAGCCGGCGCCGGTGACAATCGCTACTTTTCCTTCGAAGCCAAGGTTCATCGTTTCCTGTTATACTCCCCCTGCAGCAAGGCAATGCCAATGTGGCAGCGCATCCTCGCTAAATTCCCTGATGCGCCGGCGCGCGAAATCGGTCCAAATTAGCTTTTTGGTGCTTGTTCCCGCAAGAGGTGCGCGCCGCCGCGATACCTTTATGAAAGACTTATACAACGATAGGATGGTTTTTGCATGGAAAGGGTTAGCCGAGCCCGCCCACTAATACGCCCATATGCAATTTGTGGAGGCTTAGATTCTCTGTGGGGTTGAGACTTGGCCTGAAAACCACGGAATGCTAAAGGAAGGAAGTAGGGCTCACCAATCTTAGCAGGTAACGATGGATAACGACCATATTACGCGCCGTGGCCTTGTCTTGGGCTGTGTCGCTTTGATGACCTCTGGATGCACTACGGCGAGCTGGCCGATAGGGAATCCGTTCTCCTCGACGAGTTCTCCCATCCGTCGGCGGGAAGTTGCATATTCGGGCAGCGAGCAGCCCGGCAGCGTAGTCGTCAACACCTATGAGCGTCGTCTCTACTATGTCGAGGGTGAAGGCCGCGCGACACGCTACGGTGTTGCCGTCGGTGAGGAAGGTCTCACGCTTAAGGGCAGCGCCGTTGTTGGCCGGAAGGCTGAATGGCCATCGTGGACGCCGACGGCGAGCATGATCGAGCGCAAGCCGCGTTTGGCGCAATATGCAGGTGGTGTTCCCGGCGGCGAGAACAATCCCCTCGGTGCGGCGGCGCTTTATCTTTACCGCGGCGGACAGGATACTTATTTCCGTATCCACGGAACAAACGAACCATGGCTGATTGGGCAGGCGGTGTCTAATGGTTGCATCCGCATGACCAATGAGGACATCATTCATCTCTACGGGCGGGCACCCGTCGGGACGCCAGTTTTGGTCATATGATACTTACATTTTGTATCGATATTGCCACCGTCTGTTAGCTTTGCGCGTCGCTTGCGTGACGTGGGGGTAGGCTGTGCCCTTTCTGCACTTGGCTTGGGGCTATTTTACCGCTATTAGTAGAATCGTTGCCTTCGATAACCTATTCCATGCTAACGGAGAGGACTACTTTGATGAGCAGAATCCTAATCATGTGCCTGGTTGCGTTGTTTTCCGTTTCGAGCCTGACGGCTTGCGGAGCAGTTGGTAAAGGCAAGGGGAAGGCCCCGCCACCGGTGGCTGAAGCCGCACCAATCACCAAGTAACATCTGATCTTTGAGTTAGGGGGAGGGACTTCGTGGCCCCTCCCCCGATCGTTTGTCGGAGCCGGGCCGCCTCTGCGCAAATGCGCAACCCTAGGCTGGCATTTTTGCTTGAGGGTCCGCGCTCATTCGATGTCGGAGATAAAGCGTAACGATGACGCTTGCAAAAGGCCCCCTTTTCCTGCTGGTTCTCACCGCTCTCGCACTCACATCTTGCCAATCGGACGACAAACCGCCGCAACCGAGGTTCACTTCGGATGCCAGCGGTTCACAAGTCGGTAAGGCCTCCCAGCGCGAAGGCCAGTATTTCATCGAGTTCCGTTCACGCTATGCGCTGACCTATGGCCATACCTACGCGGTCTTTGGACGCCTGAACAAGGCCGGCGGGATGATCAATCCGGAGGTTGCCGGGCTTGCGCCGGCTTCTCCTGACGCTGCGCCCTACGTTCTCGGGCATTTCATTCCCGTTCCGGCTACGACCGGGGCGACGGATGGTGACCTTGAAGAAGCCTACCGTTCGGCAAGTTGGCGCATTCTGCTCACCCAGGCCGAGTACAACAAAACCGTCGCTTTCATTCGCCAATTGCAGGCAAAATCGAAGTTGTGGCAGGCCACGGTCGACAATTGCAACAATTTCGTCGGCGAGATTGCAGGTTCTATGGGATACAAGACGCCGAGCATCTGGCTTCGTCCGCAAGAGTTCATTACAAAGCTACGAGAAATGAATACGTGAGTGCGAAGCGAGCCGATCAGGTCATCGCCTTCGCATGATCGACGAAGGACTCCGGTGATCTGAATTGAGCATTGCTCTCATTGGTAAAATCGTGTGGGTGCTTGGCATTATCGCTTGGTATGCCATTCGCTATCCCTCGGAACGCCGCGCGAGGCGCACAAAGGTCGTTAGCGATCGTCGCTCCGGCGTTGAAATAGTTGGACTTTCGGTCGCATTGCTCGGGCTCGCGTTCATTCCGGGCTTCTACGTCGCGACGGGGAAGCCGGAAGCTGCCGACTACCCGGCGCATTTGTGGGCGGTGATCATTGGTGCAGTCTTGTTTTTCTCGGCCATGTGGGTCTTCCGCAGGACGCACAAGGCGCTCGGCAGGAACTGGTCGATCTCCCTGCAGATACGCGAAAAGCATGAGTTGATTTCCCACGGCCCTTACGCGCTCGTCCGCCACCCGATGTATACGTCCTTTATGCTCATGGCGCTCGGCCAGGCGTTTCTGCTGGCGAATTGGGTGGTTGGGCTGGCTGGGGTGATCGGCTTTGCAGTCCTCTTCTTTCTGCGGGTGGACAAGGAAGAGCGGATGATGCTCGAGATCTTCGGGCCGGAGTATCGCGCCTACATGGACCGGACGAAGCGAATCATCCCCTACATCTATTAGAGGACGCATGATGCGGGGACGTGCCATCAAGCTTTCGCCATCGCGGCGTCTCGTCGGGGACCTGATGAGGTTTTCGATCGGTGTGCCGCGCGTCACAGTTCAGAGGCAGATGAACCTCGCACCGCTGCAACAGGCGAGAATGGCGCAACAGACCAAGACATCGTGGACGGTGTTGTTTCTGAAAGGCTATGCGCTTCTCAGCCAGGACGTTCCGGAACTGCGGCGCGCGTATGTCAAGTTGCCCAGGCCGCAGCTCTATGAGTATCCGGTCAGTGTTGCCTCTGTTGCGCACGAGCGGGAGCATGACGGCGAGCGGATCGTTCTGCTGAGTACGATGAAGGATCCTGAGCATCAGTCCATCGCGGAAATCGAGGAACACTTCCTTGCAGCCCGATCGAAGCCGATTCATGAGATCAAGGAGTTTCGCAGGGCACTGAAATTTGCCCGCGCGCCGGGCCCTATCCGCTGGCTGCTGATGTGGCTCGGGCTGAACCTTGGACGACAGCGCGGGCGGCGTTTCGGCACATTCCAGCTATCGGTCTATTCGGGCCTCGGAGCAGAATCCTTGAACCCGCTGACGCCGCTGACCACCATTTTCAACTATGGGCCGATTTCCGAAGACGGGACAGTCACGGTCCGCATCCACTACGACCATCGGGTGATGGATGGCGCGAACGTTGCGCGTGCCCTGGTTCGCTTCGAGAGCATCCTGAACGGCGCGATCGCCGATGAGGCCCGAGGCCTGGCTACCAGTGAGGTGATCTCCGGTGAGGTTGCGTCAGGAACGGCATCATGATGGACGAGCAGCGTGAAACATTGCGCCCCGCCGTCGTCGTCGTCGGTGGATCACGGGGCATCGGCCGGGCAATCGCGAAGGTGGCTGCACGAGACGGGACGGTCGTCGTCCTTGTTGCACGGTCGCTGGATGGACTGGCTGCCGCGGCGAGCGATGTGAAAGAGGCGGGCGGCCAGGCATTCACGCTGTCGCTTGACCTTCGTGCAACCGACGCATCGGCACAATTGAAGGAATTCCTAACTTCCAACGGACTGTTTTGTGAGGTGCTGGTCAACAGCGCCGGCTATGGTTTGCGTGGGGCAGCGACGACGCTTCCTATTGCCGACCAGCTCGGCATGGTCGACCTCAACATCCGCGCACTGACGGATATGACGCTGCATTTTCTGCCGGGAATGGTGGCGCGCGGGCGTGGCGGCGTACTCAATCTCGGTTCCATTGCCGGCTTTACTCCCGGTCCGAACATGGCGCTGTACTATGCCAGCAAGGCGTTTGTCCGCTCTTTTTCGGAGGCCTTACATCAAGAGGTCGGATCGACCGGCGTTACGGTGACTTGCGTCGCCCCCGGGCCGGTGGCGACAGAGTTCCTTGAAAGTTCCGGCGCGGGTCGGGCCGCGCTGTTCAAGATCCTGCCGAAGCTCAGCGCCGTCTACGTGGCCGAGCGCGCCTGGCGCGGTTTCAAGTCCGGCCGTCGGCTGGTAGTGCCGGGCCTGTCGGCAAAGCTAGTGGCCTTCGTGGCGTCGTCGCTGCCGTCGGCGGTGAAGGTGCCACTGATCGGTCGTCTGCAACGGCGCAGTCGCGACCTGTGTCCTTGCGGTTCGGGCAAGCCTTTCACGGAGTGTTGCGGCTCGCGACAGGGACGCCGGGCAAGCGCCTGATCGTGGATGTTATGGGCCGGCGCGTTTCGCCAGCAACATGTAGTTCACGTCCATGTCCTTCGACAGATTCCACTGGTTTGACAGCGGATTGAAGAACACGCCTGTGCGGTCGATAATCGTGAGGCCATTTTCCGTGACAGGCTTTTCGATCTCTTCTGGGCGGACCAGCTTCTCGTATTGATGCGTGCCCCGCGGCAGCCACCGCAAGATATTCTCGGCGGCAAAGATGGCGAGTGCGGCCGCCTTCATCGTCCGGTTGATCGTTGCGACGAACATCAAGCCACCGGGGCGAACCATCTTGGCGCAGGTGCTGAGGAAGAAATCGACGTCTGCGACGTGCTCGACGACCTCCATGTTTAGAACGATGTCAAAAGTCTCGCCAGCCTCTGCAAGCTGCTCGGCGGTAACTGCACGGTAGTCAACGGCGACGCCGGAAGCCTTCGCATGCGTCGAGGCAATTCCGATATTCTTTTCAGACGGATCCGCACCGACGACGGTTGCTCCCATCCGTGCGACTGGCTCCGAGAGGAGACCGCCGCCGCAACCGATATCCAGAACGCGAAGCCCTTCAAGCGGCCTTGCGCTGCGAACATCGCGGCCGAAGGTCTCGGCTGCCTTGTCGCGGATATAGGCGAGCCGAACGGGATTGAATTTGTGCAGCGGCCTGAACTTCCCCGTGGGACTCCACCATTCTGCCGCCATTGCCGAGAAGCGGTCCACTTCGTCCTGGTCGATCGTGCTCTTTGCCGCTTCGCTCATATTTCCGTTCCTCGCATTCGTTCTGAGTGAAGTCGGACGAAGTGTCGAGGAAGTCAAGGGCCGGGCGTAGACGCTGCGTCATAAGCAACCCCAAGACGAGGCGAGAAAATGCTCAGCCTACACCAAGAAGATGAGGAGACGTTAAAGTTAACAATATGCTAATATAAAAAAAGTTTGTTGGGGGGCGGTCATGTTTCGCTTCTGTGGTGCTGTCGCTGCAGGTGTCTTTGCTGCGTTGTTTGGCCCGATGACGGCGTTTTCCGCCGAGCCTGTTGGTCAGGCGACATTGATCCGGACCGAGGTCTCGGGCGAGACCGGCCCACTGGTGGTGCGATCGCCTGTTCACAGAGACGAGCGTATAAAAACATCATCCTCGGGTCTTGGGCAGTTCATATTCAAGGATGGGACGAAGCTTGCCGTCGGTGCTGGCTCGACGGTTGTGATCGACAAGTTCGTCTACGATGATTCCGCTTCCGTAAAGCGGCTTTCGATCAAGGCGGCGAAAGGCACGTTCCGGTGGATCAGCGGCAATTCGGCATCGTCCGCCTACTCGATCGTAACTCCGGCAGGGACCATTGGTGTACGTGGTACCGCCTTTGACTTCTACGTTGGACCCAACGGGACGACTGCCATCGTGTTGCTGAGTGGTGCGGCGAGTTTCTGCGGTCCGGGTGGCTGTCGGCAATTGCGTCAGCAGTGCGACTGCGTGGTTGCAACTCGCGGCGGCAGGATGACCGATCCTAGCAAGGTCGACCGTCGTACGCTGCAGACGCTGAGCAATCCACGCGCGCTGCCGTTCCTCTCCGGTGATCAGCAACTTTCCGGCGTGCTCGGCGGCATTCGTACAAGCTGCGGGCTGGCATCCTTGCGACAGGACCGCCAGGATCGACCACAGCCGCAGCGGCAGCAGCAACCGGCTCCGCAAGCCCCCGCGCCGGCGCCACCTCCACCCGCCCCTCAGCCGCCCCCTCAGGCACCTCAAGCGCCAGAGCCACAGCAGCAGCCGCCGGACACGCCGGATCCACCCGACAAGCCGGACAAGCCTGACCATCACCACCACCACCATGACCGGGATCACCACGGGCGCGACCACGACGACCGGGATCATCGTGGACGTGGCGGCGACGATAATGATCGAGATCGCGGCGGTCGCTATGGTGGTGGCGGAGGCAGAAGCGGCAACTATTAAGGTTCAAGATGCACCTTGGCCTCGTGCGGTAAGCCGACGCGAGTACCGTCGTGATCGCCGCCGGGACTGTCACGGAAGTGGTCGGCTCGGCGCCCGAGTCGGCTGTAAAATTGAGGCAGTGTCGCGGTTAGCTCCCCCGCCTTTAGTTTGGCGACGTTGAGCATTTTCCGGCTCTCCGCCGAATGAGTGCGGAGCGCTGCAACGAGCGCCGTATGAATGCGCTGCATGTCGCTAAAAGCACTCGAATCTCGAACCCGCTCGCCGCCTACGACAGCGTATAGTCGTGCCCGGCTGCTCTTGCCCTTTAGTCCGAGTAGCCCGGCGTCGAGCAGTGCGAACTGTGCCATTTCGGCAGCGGTGTTCTCCGAAACGAGGATATCGAAGCCAACCTCCTTGCAGGCAGATTCGATGCGCGCTGCGACGTTGACGGCATCACCGACGGCAGAATAGTTGAAGCGTGTCTCCGCTCCCATGTTGCCCACACAGGCAAGCCCCGTGTGAATGCCGATGCCGATGCCCACCTGATAGTCCGGGCCGAAGCCGAAGGCATCCGCCGCGTTAAGGGATGCAAGTGTTTCACGCATGGCAAGGGCCGCGCGAACCGCCTTGGCAGGGTGGTTTGCGACATCCACCGGGGCGTTCCAGAAGGCCATGATCGAGTCGCCGATAAACTTGTCGAGCGTGCCTTCATTGGCGGTCACATGACGGCTGAGGGCATCGAGCAGCGTATTCAGAAAGCGGACGACCTCGGCGGGCTGCAGCCGTTCGCTGAGTTCGGTGAAGCCGCGCACGTCAACGAACATTACCGTCAGTTCGCGGTCATCGCCTCCGAGGCGCATCGCATCGCGGGTGTGCTCGATCCTGTAGAGTAGGGAGGGCGAGAGGTATTGCCCGAAGGCTCGGCGGACTTCGCGCCGCTCGCGGTCGATGACGAGGATGCGAAACGAGGTGGCGGCGAAATGGATGATCGAGCCGGCAATGATCGGAGCCAGCGGATCCAGAAGCAGGCCCCAGGCGGAAAAGGCAAACCAGGAGGCGGCGAGCGCCAGCGCTGTGATACACAGGCCGCACGCGAGTGCCACGGCCGGGCTGACGAAGGTCGTCAGCACGACCAGGATCGTGCCCAGCACGGCAATCGCAAGAATTTCCAATCCGTCCGCCCAGTCCGGTCGGGAGAGAAAGTGACCGGTCAGGATCTGCTCGACGGTCTGGGCGTGCATGGAGACACCCGGAACGTTCTGGCCGAGAGCGGTCGTGCGAATGTCCTGCAGACCGGCGGAGGACGTGCCGACGAAGACGATACTTCCTTCGATCGCAGCGGCGACCTGCGGATCGACACCCTGCGGCGCAAGAATCTTGCCGGCGGAAATATAGCGGTCGGCAATGTCGGGGCTGGTGTAAAGCCACAGTTCCCCACCTGCCGTCACCGGCACGACGAACTCGCCAATCTTGACCGATGTCAGCGTGTCAGGAGCCTCGGGAGCGGCCGCCAGTACATAGGTGGAAGCGCCCTGGGCGACACGCAGGGCCTCGATCGCCAGATTCGGATAGAGTTGTTCGCCGTCCGTCAGAAAGAGAGGGACCTTGCGAACGACTGCGGAGGGATTGCCGGGATTGAGGCTGATGTGGCCGAGACCCGTCGCGTTGATCTGCAACTGCGGGCGGATTGGTGTCGCTGCGTCCAGGCGGGGAGGAGCGTGGAGAGGGCTCTCGCCGGTAAAGGCAAAGCCCGCCTTGACCGGCGGTCGATAATTGCCTTCAGTGGTTAGGCCGAAGCCGAGCACCACCGGACGTCCGGCGATCGCCTCGGCGAAAAGCTCGTCATTGTCGGGCAGCCGGCTCAGCAGGGTCGGATCGACGCCGGCGACATCACGCATGACGCTGCGTGGCGACAGGCGATCTGGCTCGGCGAACAGCACGTCGAAGGCGATCGCAGCTGCGCCCATATCCGACAGCCGCTGCACGAGAAGGGCAAGCCGGTCGCGTGGCCAGGGCCACTGACCGAATTCCTTGAGCGAGGCTTCGTCGATGTCGATGATACGGACCGGCGTCGGCTCGAAGGCGCGCGGCGAAATGCGCTGATACTCGTCGAAGGTAATGTCACGGATTTGCCGCAGAAGCGGCGGATCGCTTGCCCGCAACATCGTGAAGGCCGCGACAATGGCAAGGCCGATGATAACGCCTATTTGCTGCGCACGCGTCATGATCCGATCGAGGCCCTCGCGCCGGAGACCTGGCGGCACAACAGGACCGGAGCAAGCAAGCCTCCGTCAGCGCGTTTCCAGGCAAGTCTAGGCTGCCTTTTTCTGACACACTATGCAATGGCGAAGGCTGTGATGACCACCGCGAGATCCGGCGTCGCACCACGTTGTCAACTGCGATAGAGCATCCAGTCTTTGCGCGCGGCTCCCGAGAGGAACACTACCTTCTCGTTCTGTTCGTCAATCGCTGTCTGAAGAGCCTTTTCAGTGTTCGCCACCAGTTCGGATGCCGTGCCGGCCTGGTGGGTCGTGCTGCAGCCGAAGCGGGCAATAACTTTCGGCATCACACCCTGTCGGCTGTCAAAAGCAACGAGGCAACTTCTCTTCAGTTGATCGGCAATCTTCTGGACCTCCGTCTCCGCGCTCGTCCGGACAATGATGCCGATCTGCGGCCGGTCAAGCCACGCGGCGAAATCCATCGTCTGAACGGTTTGCGAGACGATAGCGCCAAGGCGTTCGAGGAATGCTTCCTTGAGCCTGAGGAATTCCGCGGTCTCAAAGGGCGTCAGAACCAACAGATTACAAAAAAGAAGCGAAATATCGTCCGGGTAGCGTTCTGCGCCGTAAAGCTCGGCAAGCTTCTTGTGGAATCCGCGCCGGTTGGCAAGCCTCGTGGTCGGATGCGTAAACTTCGTGCGCTCGAATTGCTCCACTTCGTCTGAAATGGCCGCAACTGTTGAGATTTGTGTCGAAACGTTTTCAAGCAACTTGGCACTCTTCGACTGCTGGACCTCGCTCAGTTGGCGAATGGAGCCGAGGTGGGACTGCATCGTCTTCGTGTCCCTTGGGTCGATCGAGGAGATTTTCCCGGTCGCCTGGCCCAGCATGTTCGTGAAGGTCGAGAGCGAGCTTTGGCCTGACTGCAGCGACTCTTTCAAACTGGTCAGTTCGTTTTGGAGGCGGCTTGCGGACTCGTCGTGAATCGATTTGCCGAAATGATGCGGTAGGTAGGTTCGAGCCAACGCCTCGACCTCATGATCCGCAATCGGCTTGCGGAGGCGCGAAAACTTTTCGCGAAGCTCCGGATTGTTGCCGCTGATGACGTCGTACATGAGCTCGTAGTTCGCCGGCGAGGCTTCAATCTCCAGCCGGTTTAACGTCGCGAATACGATATTGTAGATTTCTTTGCGAGCCTGCTGAGCAGGTGGCTTTGTGGGCGGCATTACAACTGCCATGTGCAACGACTTTCGGTGGAAGCGTCACAGGCATCGCACCTGAGACGATGGTCGGACAGGTAAACCTTGAAGAATGCAACGTATCTGATTGTCGCGTCCGATCCCACTTCATGCGGTTCACGTTGTGCCACAGCCCCTTATCGAACAACTTAGGGTAACTGATGGCTAATTAAGAAACTGTGAAGTCAAAACTTGGTATTGGCGCGAGTTGACGACTTCAGCGGGATTGTTTCGGCGATCGGGCGCCTTGAGCGGTACCTCTGCAAAGCGCATCGGAGCCCTAGTGCTTGGACCGGGTGCGCCGGTCCAAACTCCGGCGCCGGATTTAGGGAGAGACTAGGCCGCTTGTTTTCTGGAGTGCGATGGAACTGCATCTTTTCGAGCAGGTAGCAACATCATTCCGGCGGCTCAGGGCCAATTGCCTAGGCGAAAGCCCTCGATGGGTATGCGCGTCAGAACAGGTGGCTGCATCGTGACTATTCGCCGTCTGCCGTCCGTGGCCCGAGAAAGGGTTTTCGCTCGGTCTCTGCCGCCCGCAGGGTGCGGCGAAGGCGCAGCAGGTCCTTCCGCGCAATCAAGCCGTCAAGCTTGGCGGTCTGTGGGTCCACGATCGGGATGCGTCCAGCGTCTGTCGAAAGCATCAGGTCGGCAACGTATCCTGCCGTATCGTCTGGATGAGCCGCAGGGATGGAGGCGTCTGAAACCATGTCGTCAAGGCGCTGGTCGAAAAGCACGGCTTCCTGTTGCCATTGCAACGCCTCGGCACGAGACACAAGCCCTTTGAGGGCGCCTTCCTCGTCGACAATGGGATAAACCCGGTGCGTTCTTGATGTCGTCGCGAAGAACGCGCAGGCCTCGCCGACTGTCATCCTTGCCGAAAGCGTATCGACATCCTTGATCATGATGTCGCGCGCTCGCGTCAATTCGAAAGGATCGATGCCGTATTCCCGCGTGATGTGCTGGCCACGTCTGGCGATCTTTTCCGTGAGGATCGAGCGACGAAGGAGAAGCACGGTCACGGCGTAGGCCGTGACCGTCGCCGCCAAGAGCGGTACCAGCACAGAAATGTCGCCGGTGAGTTCGACGGCGAAGAAGGTTCCCGTCAGCGGCGCCCGCATGGTTCCGCCCATCATCGCGGCCATGCCAAGCAAGGCCCAGAATCCAGGGTCGCCCGGGAGCGCCAGGCCGATTAGCCAGCCGAGAGCACCTCCGAAGATCAATAGTGGCGCAAGCACACCGCCCGAAGTGCCTGAAGACAGAGCCACGAGCCAGATGGCCGACTTCACAAGCAGGATCGCCAACACCGCCGGCGGCAAAAGCGTGTTGTTGAGCAATCCGTCGATAATGTCGTAGCCGACGCCCAGGGCGCGAGGCTCGATCAAGCCACCGAAGCCGATGAACAGTCCGCCGATTGCTGGCCACCACATCCAGTGGATCGGCAGTGCCTCGAAGAGATCTTCGATCTTGTAGAGCAGCGTCGTCAGGAGGCCGGATTGCAGGCCGGCGACAATGCCCATTGCTGCACAAATCCCGATGCCCCACCAGGGAAGGTCCATGTGAAACTGCTTGGGGAAAAGGGGGCCGGCTTCGAAGAGGAAGGGGCGCCAGCAGATCGACACGCAGGCGGCGATGGCAACCGGGATGAAGCTTCGAGGCTTCCATTCGAAAAGCAGCAGTTCGACGGCGAGCATGACTGCGGCAACCGGGGAGCCGAAGATTGCCGTCATGCCGGCCGCCGCACCGGCGACGAGGAGGGTCTTGCGTTCCGCCGACTACGAAGCCTTGTCCAACTTGCGTTATACTTTGCGCCGTTTCATGGACTTCAGCACGTCCGCAGCGCAGGAAGAGGGACTTCCGACACAACAGCATCAGGCGCTGCTCGCAATCAAGGGTCATCGCGGCGAGGATGCGATGACCATCGGAATGCTTGCAGAACGACTGTTGATAGCGCCGCATTCGGCGACGGAACTGGTCGGTCGGCTGGTTAGCGCTGGCTATGTGTCGCGCCGCGCCGATCCGAATGACAAACGGCGGCAAACACTGGAGCTTACTGACAAGGCTGAGGGAGTGTTGAAACGCTTGACCGCCATTCACCTGACCGAGATCAGGGAAATGGCTCCGCAGCTCATCCACATCCTCAAGAGGCTGCAAGACGAGATCGAACCTTAGGGAAGGCACAAAGACCAGGCGTTGCTGGCCGAGGCTGGCAAAAATGCAAACAGGCGTGATGGCATCGGCGCACTCCTTTGACGGTCAGCCCGTCACGCCGGCATTCTCCTTTCGGCACCTTGCCACCCCCCCACAAACTCGCTAAGAGACGCGGCAACTTGGGCCCCGGGGGCGCAAGGCGTTAGAAGGGTTCCAGAAACTCCCAATTCCTGGCTCTTCAGCCGTGCGGCTCCATGCAGGGGGCTCGTGATGCCGGGTCTGGCTTTGGTCTCTCTCGGCACTAGGTCGTGGTAGAGGCATATGGCACGCATCGTAATGAAATTCGGCGGAACCTCCGTCGCTGATCTGGACCGCATCAAGAACGTTGCCCGCCATGTGAAACGTGAAGTCGATGCCGGCCATGAAGTGGCGGTCGTTGTCTCGGCCATGTCCGGCAAGACCAACGAGCTCGTTGGCTGGGTGCAGAACATGCCGAAGGTCGTCGGCGCATATTCCCCGTTTTACGATGCGCGTGAATATGATGCTGTCGTTGCATCAGGCGAGCAGGTGACAGCCGGGCTGTTGGCAATCGCGCTGCAGGCGATGGATATCAATGCGCGCTCCTGGCAGGGTTGGCAGATCGCCATCCGCACGGACAATGCTCACGGTGCTGCCCGCATTCAGGAAATCGATGGTGCAGACATTGTCAACCGCATGGGCGAGGGGCAGGTTGCCGTTATCGCCGGCTTCCAGGGCATCGGTCCGGACAATCGCATCGCGACGCTCGGTCGTGGCGGTTCGGACACCTCTGCCGTTGCCGTTGCTGCGGCACTGAAGGCCGATCGCTGCGACATCTATACCGACGTCGATGGCGTCTACACCACGGACCCGCGCATCGTGCCGCAGGCGCGCCGCCTGAAGAAGATCGCTTTCGAGGAAATGCTCGAAATGGCCTCGCTCGGCGCTAAGGTCCTGCAGGTTCGCTCTGTCGAGCTTGCCATGGTGCACAAGGTCCGTACCTTCGTGCGCTCCTCTTTCGAAGATCCCGATGCTCCGGGCATGGGTGACTTCTTGAATCCGCCCGGAACGCTGATTTGTGACGAGGATGAAATCGTGGAACAGGAAGTAGTCACCGGCATCGCCTATGCCAAGGATGAGGCTCAGATCTCGCTTCGCCGTCTTGCCGACCGGCCGGGCGTTTCCGCCGCGATCTTCGGACCGCTGGCCGAAAGCCACATCAACGTCGACATGATCGTCCAGAACATCTCCGAAGACGGCTCGAAGACCGACATGACTTTCACGGTTCCGTCTGGTGATGTCGACAAGGCGATCAAGGTTCTCGGCGAGAACAAGGAAAAGATCGGCTACGATGTCGTTCAGAACGAATCGGGCCTCGTAAAGGTCTCGGTCATCGGCATCGGTATGCGTAGTCACGCCGGTGTTGCCGCTACCGCGTTCAAGGCGCTGGCCGACAAGGGCATCAACATCAAGGCCATTACGACCTCTGAGATCAAAATTTCCATCCTGATCGACGGTCCTTATGCGGAACTCGCTGTCAGGACTTTGCATTCCTGCTACGGTCTAGATAAGAACTGATTCTGAACAGACTTGCCGCGCGTTCAAGTTGAGAAGTCACGCGGCAATCGGCTGTGTGACTTTGATGTTTGTTTTGGAGCTTGAGACGCAATGAGAGACCTTTCCGGCGGTCCGCGCGTGCTGCTCAAGCGGCTACGCGAGTTGATGGCGGAGCCGCTGGAGCCGCAGGAGCGTCTCGACCGGATCGTTCGCCAGATCGCAGGCAACATGGTGGCGGAGGTTTGCTCCGTCTACGTCCTGCGCGCCGACGGCGTCCTCGAACTCTATGCAACCGAAGGTCTGAAGAAGGAAGCGGTCCACCTGTCCCAACTCAAGATGGGTCAGGGTCTCGTCGGCACGATCGCCGCATCGGCGCAGCCGCTCAATCTTTCCGACGCGCAATCTCATCCCGCCTTCCGCTACCTGCCGGAAACCGGCGAAGAAATCTATCATTCCTTCCTTGGCGTGCCGATCCTGCGCACCGGCCGTTCGCTCGGCGTTCTGGTCGTGCAGAACAAGGCAAGCCGCACCTACCGCGAAGAAGAGCTCGAAGCGCTCGAGACGACCGCGATGGTGCTTGCCGAGATGATCGCCACCGGCGAGCTCAAGAAGATCACCAAGCCTGGTCTCGAACTCGACCTGACACGTTCGGTGACCATCGATGGCGATACCTATAACGAGGGTATTGGCCTCGGCTACGTCGTGCTGCACGAGCCGCGCATTGTCGTTACCAACTTGCTGAACGAGGATTCCGAGAAGGAAATCCGTCGTCTGGGCGAGGCGCTCGGGTCGCTGCGCATCTCGATCGATGACCTTCTGTCGCAGCGCGACGTTTCGATGGAGGGTGAGCACCGCGAGGTACTCGAGACCTATCGGATGTTCGCTCATGACCAGGGATGGGTGCGCAAACTCGAGGAAGCGATCCGTAACGGCCTGACGGCGGAAGCCGCGGTCGAGAAGGTGCAGAGCGACACGAAGGCGCGCATGATCCGCATGACGGATCCCTATCTGCGCGAGCGGATGCACGATTTCGAAGATCTGGCGAACCGGCTACTGCGGCAGCTGACCGGCTATACCGGTCGCACCGCGGGCGATGGTTTCCCGAGCGACGCCATCATCTTGGCGCGCGCGATGGGCGCGGCTGAGCTGTTGGACTATCCGCGCGCCAACGTGCGCGGGCTCGTGCTGGAGGAAGGTGCGGTGACGAGCCACGTGGTGATCGTTGCGCGAGCCATGGGTATTCCTGTCATCGGCCAGGCAGCCGGCGTGGTGGCGCTTGCCGAAAACGGCGATGCCGTGATCATCGATGGGGATGGCGGGCATGTGCATCTTCGCCCGATGCCCGAACACCAGCGTTCGTATGAGGAAAAGGTCCGGTTCCGGGCCCGTCGGCAGGAGCAGTTCCGGGCGCTGCGCTCCGTCGAGCCGCGCACCAAGGACGGGCAGCGCGTGTCCCTGATGATGAATGCCGGGCTGCTGGTTGATCTGCCGCAGCTCTCGGACTCGGGCGCCGAAGGCATCGGACTGTTTCGTACCGAGTTGCAGTTCATGATCGCCTCAACCATGCCGAAGGCGGAAGAACAGGAACTGTTCTATCGCAACGTGCTGAAGCAGGCGGCCGGGCGCGTCGTCACCTTCCGTACGCTCGATATCGGCGGCGATAAGGTCGTTCCCTATTTCCGTGGCCATGAAGAAGAAAATCCGGCGCTTGGCTGGCGGGCGATCCGCCTGTCGCTCGATCGTCCGGGCCTGCTACGCACGCAATTGCGCGCCATGCTGAAGGCGGCGGCCGGTATCGAGCTGAAGCTGATGGTACCGATGGTGACCGAGGTTTCCGAGATCGCCGCGGTCCGTGAGCTTTTGCAGAAGGAAGTTCAACACCTCTCCCGCTTCGGCCACGGTCTGCCGCGCAAGCTGCAGTTCGGCGCGATGCTGGAGGTGCCGGCGCTGCTCTGGCAGCTCGACGAGCTGATGTCGGCGGTCGACTTCGTTTCGGTCGGCTCGAATGACCTCTTCCAGTTTTCGATGGCGGTCGACCGCGGCAACGCACGGGTTTCCGATCGCTTCGATCCGCTTGGCAAGCCGTTCCTCCGGATCCTGCGCGACATCGTACGCGCGGGTGAGCGAAACAACACGCCGGTGACGCTCTGCGGCGAGCTTGCCGGCAAGCCGATCTCGGCAATGGCGCTGCTCGGCATCGGCTTCCGTGCGGTGTCGATGTCGCCGGCGTCGATCGGTCCTGTTAAGGCGATGCTGCTCGGTCTCGATGCCGAGGCGCTGGCAAAAGTGATGAACGAGGCGCTTGACGATACCAAGTCGGCGACCTCGATACGCGAGGTGCTTGCCCACTTCGCCGACGCTCATAATATTCCTCTATAGTTCAAGACAAGCAGAATCGGAGTGAAGGGTGGCGAAGCTTCCCGTTGAAAAGATGCGCGAGCTGGAACGCCGTTTCGGCGAGATCGAAGCGCGCATGTCGGCCGGTCCTTCGGCCGAAGTCTACGTCAAGCTCGCCTCCGAGTATTCCGAGCTGCAGCCTGTCGTCACGAAGATTCGCGCCTACGAGAAGGCGATTGCGGAGCTTGCGGACCTTGAGACCTTGCTGAACGACAAGTCCGTGGACCGCGAAATGCGCGACCTGGCTGAACTGGAGCTGCCCGAAGTTAAGGAGCGGCTGGAGGCGCTGGAGCAGGAAATTCAGATCCTGTTGCTGCCGAAGGATGCAGCCGACGAGAAGAGCGCGATTTTGGAAATCCGCGCCGGCACCGGCGGCTCGGAAGCCGCGCTCTTCGCCGGCGACCTGTTCCGGATGTATGAGCGTTACGCGGCTGCCCATGGCTGGAAGGTAGAAGTCCTGTCGTCGAGCGAAGGCGAAGCGGGTGGCTTCAAGGAAATCATCGCGACGATCACCGGCAAGGGCGTGTTTGCCAAGCTGAAGTTCGAATCCGGCGTCCACCGCGTCCAGCGCGTACCGGAAACGGAAGCGGGAGGCCGTATCCATACCTCGGCCGCGACGGTCGCGGTCTTGCCGGAAGCAGAAGAGATCGACATCGAGATCCGGCCGGAAGACATCCGCATCGACACGATGCGCTCCTCTGGCGCCGGCGGCCAGCACGTCAACACTACGGACTCAGCCGTTCGCATCACCCACCTGCCGACCGGCATTGTTGTCACCAGCTCCGAGAAGTCGCAACACCAGAACCGCGCCAAGGCGATGCAGGTTCTGCGCTCGCGCCTTTATGATGCCGAGCGCCAGCGCGCCGACAGCGAGCGTTCCGCCGACCGCAAAAGCCAAGTCGGCTCCGGCGACCGTTCCGAACGCATCCGTACCTACAACTTCCCACAGGGACGGGTGACGGATCACCGCATCAATCTGACCCTCTACAAACTGGACCGGATGATGGTCGGCGAGATCGACGAGGTGGTCGACGCGTTGATGGCCGACTATCAGGCGAGCCAGTTGGCGCAACTCGGCGAGCAGCAATGAGCGGCATGAGCGGGAAACAGGCCGAGCCTACGGTTTCCCAAATGTTGGTTGAAGCTCGCCGGCGCTTCACCGAAGTCGGAATAGACAGCGCCGCCGCGGATGCCCGCGTCCTTGTCGCAGGGCTGCTTGGACTTTCGACGACTGCCATCGTGACGCGCGGTGGCGAGACCCTGGGCAATGAGCAGGCGACATTGATCGAGCAAGCGATCGAACGCCGGTTGGCGCATGAGCCGGTTCATCGCATTCTCGGCGAACGCGAGTTCTATGGTCTGCCGCTTTCGTTGTCAGCGGAAACCCTCGAGCCAAGGCCCGATACAGAAATTCTCGTCGATACGGTGCTTCCATATCTGCACGATCTTGCAAATACCGAGGGCCGTATCCATATCCTTGACTTGGGAACCGGAACCGGGGCGATATGCCTAGCTCTGTTGAGCGGGTGTCCGGAAGCGTCAGGTGTCGGCAGCGATATATCGGCCGACGCGTTGAGGACGGCAAAATCAAACGCGGAAAGAAACGGATTGCAGGATCGCTTTGAAGCCATACAGTCCAGTTGGTTTGACAGTATCCACGGCACGTTTCATGCGATTGTCTCAAATCCGCCCTATATCGCTTCTAAGGTCGTTCACACTCTCGCTCCCGAAGTGACGAAATTTGATCCCCTTGCCGCACTGGATGGCGGTCGGGATGGGCTTGACGCCTACAGAACCATCGCCAAGGATGCGGCAAGGTTCATAAAGCCGAACGGCGTCGTGGGACTTGAGATCGGCTACGACCAGCGAAACGACGTAACGGACGTTTTCGAGGCTGAAGGCTTCAAGCTTCTGGAATCCGTAAAAGATTACGGCCAGAATGACCGGGCGCTTGTGTTCGCGCTCAAGTGATGCGCGACAACTTAAAGCATCGAACAGGACATTGGTGTCATTGCGAAGAAAAGGCTTGGATTTCCACGGGAAGCAATATAGGTTGACCCCACGCGTTGGAGAGATGGGACAGAACGGTGAGCCGTTCGATACTAGCTCGGCCTCGGGGGTCCGCTCTTTTAAACGAGAGCTTCAAAGGTTGAATACGACCCAATGCGTGAATCAGTCAAACTGACTTGAGAACAAGCGGCAGGTTGGCGCGAAGGCGCAGTATGCTTGCGGCACAAGGGCTCTGAGCCGGTGAACCGGCCACGGCGGTTGATGCCATAACTCCACAACAAACAGAGAATTCAGGTGAACGATCTATGAGGCCAGGACAGCAGAACAAGCGCGGTCGCGGGCGTGGCAATAACAACGGCGGCGGCGGTGGTGGAAATAACAATAACAACAATTTCAACCGCAAGGGCGGCAATCCGCTGACGCGGACATACGACAGCTCCGGCCCAGACGTTAAGATCCGTGGTACCGCGCAGCATATCGCCGAAAAGTATGCGCAGCTCGCTCGCGACGCGCAGAGTTCGGGCGACCGTGTTATCGCCGAAAACTACCTGCAGCACGCTGAGCATTACAACCGCATCATTGCTGCCGCACAGGCGCAGATGCAGGAACGCTTCCAGCGCGACGATCGCAACGACTTTAGTGAAGGCACGGAGCGCGAAGGCGACGACATCGAAGGTGTCGACAACGATGATGTCGTTATCGTTCAGCCGCCGCGCCAGCAACATGAGCATCAGCAGCGCCGTTCGGACGAGCAGCCGCAGCGTCGCCACGAGGAGCAGCCGCGCCGTCATGACGACCAGGCACGCCAGCCGCGGCGCCAGGAACAGCAACCAGCTGCAGCGCCGGTTGAAGCCGTAGCTGCGGCGCCGCAGCCCGAAGTCAACGACGGCAGCGGTCCGCAGCCGGAGATCGAAGGCATTCCGGCAGAGGTCTCGATGGACGAGGAAAGTGCTGCAGGTCAGCCGCGCGAGCGTCAGCCTCGGCGCCGCGCTACCGGCAGCCGTCCGCGCCGTCCGCGTCGCGCTGCAGAAGGTGAGGCTTCCGCTGAGGGCGAAGACGCGGGTTCCAACGACGCCCCGGCTTTGGCCGATGCCGCTTCGGAATAGCCGGATCGTTTCAGCGTTCCGTACTTGTGTAGAAAGGTCGCTCTTCGGAGCGGCCTTTTTTGCATTTGGGATTCGGCTCGCCCTCCCAATCCGGGCTCGGCCGAAGTGCGGCGTATTTACTGTAACGTACTTACGCCTTCGCCGTGGCTGTGTCTGAGTTGAGAGCGCCAATGCATCTCATCACCAGACAACATTGCAAACGTTCACGTTTGACGGGAGACACGCGACATGGCCTGCGACGACGACGTACGAGCAACCTCCTCCGACACCAGCAACCTTACCCGCCGCAACCTGCTGATAGGGTCGACCGCCCTTGCTGCTGGGGCCGTCGCGGTCGCCAGTATGGCGAGTTCCGCCGCAGCCCAGGCACAGACCGCTGCGCCAGCCGGCAAGAAGCCGAACATCCTGGTCATCTTCGGCGATGACATCGGCATCCCGCAGATCAGTGCCTACACGATGGGGCTGATGGGCTACCGCACGCCCAATATCGACCGCATCGCCAGGGAGGGAGCCATCTTTACCGACTCCTATGGCCAGCAGAGCTGCACCGCCGGCCGCGCTTCTTTCATTCTCGGGCAGGAGCCATTTCGTACCGGCTTGCTGACGATCGGCATGCCGGGGGATCCGCATGGTATCCAGGATTGGATGCCGACCATCGCCGATGTGTTGAAGACGCAGGGCTATGCGACCGGCCAGTTCGGCAAGAACCACCTTGGCGACCAGGACCAACACCTGCCGACCAAGCATGGCTTCGATGAGTTCTTCGGCAATCTCTACCACCTCAACGCCGAGGAAGAGCCGGAGGGTTACTTCTACCCGAAGGATCCGGCGTTCCGCCGGCAGTTCGGGCCTCGTGGCGTGATCAAGTCGAGCGCGGATGGGAAGATCGAGGATACTGGTGAGCTCAACACCAAGCGCATGGAAACGATCGACGAGGAGTTCCTGGCTGCCGCCAAGAATTTTATCGACCGCCAAGCCAAGGCGGATAAACCATTCTTCTGCTGGTTCAACTCGACACGCATGCACGTCTTCACGCACCTGAAGGCTGACTCGCTTGGCAAGACCGGGAAGGGCATCCATGCCGATGGCATGGTGGAACACGACGGTCACGTCGGCCAGCTTCTCGACCAGTTGGATCAGCTGGGGATCGCCGAGAACACCATCGTCCTCTACACCACCGACAACGGCGCGGAACTCGCTCTGTGGCCAGATGGCGCAATGACGATGTTCCACGGTGAAAAGGGCACAACATGGGAGGGTGGCTTCCGCATCCCGATGATGGTTCGGTGGCCGGGTGTCGTTAAGCCCGGAACCGAGGTCAACGAGATCGTCACGTTGATGGACTGGATGCCGACTTTTGCAAGCGTTGCCGGAATACCAGACGTCAAGGAGCAGATGAAGGCGGGCTTCAAAGCCGGCACCAAGGACTTCAAGGTGCACCTGGATGGTTATGATCTAGGACCATTGCTAAAGGGCGAAGTTCCAACGGGCCCACGTGACGCAGTGTATTATTTTGACCAGGGCGGCAATCTCAACGCCATTCGCTGGAACGACTGGAAGCTCAGCTTTGCAATCAACAGCGAAGGAAACATCGCCACGGCGACGCGTGAAATACCGGCCTGGGCCAACATCGCAAACCTGCGCATGGATCCCTACGAACGCGGCATGAAGGAGGGGGGCGGGGCCATCGAGTTCCTTGCCCGCAACATGTGGCTGCTCGTTCCCGTGCAAGCCAAGATCAAGGACTTCTTCTCAGATTTTACCCAGTTTCCGTATCAGGAAGGCAGCTCACTGAATGCAAGTGGCATCAACTACGCCTTGCTTCGGCAGCAGGCCGCACTGAAACGGCTGAATGATCTTGAGCGGCTCGCCCCGCAATAACGGGGAGCTATTAGCCCGCGCCGGTGTTGAACACATGCGGCGCGGGCGTTTTCCAGTGATGGATGCGTAAATCACAGCGTAAACTGTCGGCCCTGTTACCACAACGTACTTGGATTCTGCAGAGGCTTCGACGCTACTCCCCCTCGGTCGCACGGCGGCGCGTTTTTCGCGTCATCGCCTCTTTAAACTTTTGAAATCCTCCACCATATCCAGCCCAGGTTCGTCAGCCGCAAATCCCAAACGCGGCCGAACGATGGGCTTGCCGTTTGAGGGAGCTCAATCTCAGTCATCGGCCTGTGCCTTATGAGGGCAGGGCGATTTATGGAGGTACAGTATGAATATCGAAAAATACTCCGAGCGGGTGCGCGGTTTTATTCAGTCCGCCCAGACCTATGCGCTTGCGCAGGGGCACCAGCAATTCACCCCCGAACACGTCCTGAAAGTCCTGCTCGACGACGATCAGGGCATGGCAGCGTCGCTCATCGAGCGCGCCGGCGGTGATCCCAAGGCCGCGCGCCTTGCCAACGACGCCGCACTTGCCAAGCTGCCGAAAGTCTCCGGCGGCAACGGGCAGATCTATCTTGCGCAGCCGCTTGCCAAGGTTCTTTCGACCGCCGAAGAGGCATCGAAGAAAGCCGGCGACAGTTTCGTCACCGTCGAGCGCCTGTTGCAGGCTCTGGCGATCGAGACTTCGGCCTCGACATCCACGACGTTGAAGAACGCCGGGGTGACTGCGCTTGCGCTCAATCAGGTCATCAACGAGATCCGCAAGGGCCGTACTGCCGACAGCTCGAATGCCGAACAGGGCTTCGATTCGCTGAAGAAGTATGCTCGCGATCTGACCAGCGAAGCCCGCGAAGGCAAACTCGATCCCGTCATCGGCCGTGACGACGAAATCCGCCGCACGATCCAGGTTCTGTCGCGCCGCACGAAGAACAATCCGGTGCTGATCGGCGAGCCGGGCGTCGGCAAGACCGCCATCGTCGAAGGCCTTGCGCTGCGCATCGTCAACGGCGACGTGCCCGAGTCTCTCAAGGACAAGAAGCTGATGGCGCTCGATATGGGCGCACTGATTGCTGGCGCCAAATATCGCGGCGAGTTCGAGGAGCGTCTGAAGGCAGTCCTGAATGAGGTGCAGGCCGAAAACGGCGAGATCATCCTCTTCATCGACGAAATGCACACACTTGTCGGCGCCGGCAAGGCGGATGGGGCGATGGACGCCTCCAACCTCCTGAAGCCAGCGCTTGCCCGCGGCGAGTTGCATTGCGTCGGTGCGACCACGCTCGACGAATACCGCAAGCATGTCGAAAAAGATCCGGCTCTTGCCCGCCGCTTCCAGCCTGTCATGGTCGAGGAGCCGACGGTCGAGGACACGATCTCGATTCTGCGCGGTCTCAAGGAAAAATACGAACAGCATCACAAGGTCCGGATCTCGGATTCGGCCCTCGTTGCGGCTGCGACGCTTTCCAACCGCTATATTACCGACCGCTTCTTGCCCGACAAGGCGATCGACCTGATGGATGAAGCCGCTGCGCGGTTGCGCATGCAGGTGGATTCCAAGCCCGAGGAGCTGGACGAACTCGATCGCCGCATCATGCAGCTGAAAATCGAGCGCGAAGCGCTGAAGAAGGAAACCGATACGGCGTCTGCCGACCGGCTGGTGCGGCTTGAAACAGAGCTGACCGGTCTCGAGGAAGAAGCCGATGCGCTGACGGCCCGCTGGCAGGCGGAAAAGCAGAAGCTTGGCCTGGCAGCCGACCTGAAGAAGCAGTTGGACGAAGCCCGCAACGATCTGGCGATCGCCCAGCGCAAGGGCGAGTTCCAGCGCGCCGGCGAACTCACCTACGGCGTTATTCCGGACCTGGAAAAGAAGCTTGGCGAAGCCGAACAGCAGGACAGCGATCGCAGCGCCATGGTGCAGGAGGTCGTGACCCCCGACAACATCGCGCATGTCGTTTCCCGCTGGACAGGTATCCCCGTCGACAAGATGCTGGAAGGCGAACGCGACAAGTTGCTCAGGATGGAAGACGAGCTGGCGAAATCGGTGATCGGCCAAGGCGATGCGGTTCAGGCCGTTTCGCGTGCCGTGCGCCGTGCGCGCGCCGGTCTGCAGGATCCGAACCGGCCGATCGGCTCGTTCATCTTCCTCGGTCCGACCGGCGTCGGCAAGACGGAGCTGACCAAGGCGCTTGCCCGCTTCCTCTTCGACGACGAAACGGCGATGGTGCGCATGGATATGTCCGAGTACATGGAGAAGCACTCCGTGGCCCGGCTCATCGGTGCGCCTCCCGGCTATGTCGGTTACGATGAAGGCGGCGCGCTGACGGAAGCCGTTCGCCGGAGGCCGTATCAGGTTGTCTTGTTCGACGAGATCGAGAAGGCGCATCCCGATGTCTTCAACATCCTGCTGCAGGTTCTGGACGATGGTCGTCTGACCGATGGCCAGGGCCGGACGGTCGATTTCCGCAACACGATGATCATCATGACGTCGAACCTCGGTGCCGAGTATCTGACCCAGCTGAAGGACGGGGACGACAGCGAAGCGGTTCGTGAACAGGTGATGGATGTGGTGCGCGGTCATTTCCGGCCGGAATTCCTGAACCGTATCGATGAGATCATCCTGTTCCACCGCCTGAAGCGCGAGGAAATGGGCGCGATCGTCGATATCCAGTTGAAGCGGCTGGTGGCCCTGCTTGCCGAGCGCAAGATCACGCTCGAACTCGACGACGATGCTCGCAACTGGCTCGCCAACAAGGGTTACGACCCTGTTTATGGCGCACGTCCGCTGAAGCGGGTAATCCAGAAGTACGTTCAGGATCCGCTCGCCGAACAGATCCTCTCGGGCCAGGTGCCTGACGGCTCCACGGTGAAGATCACCAGCGGCGCCGACCGGCTATTGTTCCGCACGCGGAATTCCGCGGTCAACGAAGCGGCGTAAGCTCTGGATACCAGGAAGGAAAATGGCGGCCTCGGCCGCCATTTTTGTGGGATGTTATTTGCTTGCTACCTGCGGCGGCGGCTGGTTGCCAAGGAGCGCATCGATGCGCTTCCGCTCGTCCTCGAACTTTGCCAGCGCCCCGCCCTTCAACGACTTGCCGCCCGGCAAGCGCACGCGCAACGGATCGACCTTGGTGCCGTTGACGATCATTTCGTAGTGCAGATGCGGGCCGGTGGATTCACCGGTCGTTCCAACCCAGCCGATCACTTGGCCCTGGCGAACCTTGGCGCCGGGAACGACGCCCTTGGCGATCGCGCTCTGGTGATTGTAGGAGGATTCATAGCCGTTGGCGTGGCGAACGATCGTCTGGTTGCCATAGCCGCCGGAATCCCAGCCGGCCTTCTCTACGGTGCCATTACCGACAGCGATAATCGCCGTGCCGCGCGGGGCGGCCCAATCGACGCCCGTATGCATGCGTGCGAAGCCCAGGATCGGATGCCGTCGCATGCCGAAGCCGGACTTGAATATGCCGTTCGGGACCGGATTGCGCAGCAAAAACTGCCGAATGCTCTTGCCGTCCTGATCGAAGTAGTCGATCGAACCGTCTTCCGGATCCTGGAAGCGGTAGAAGCTGGTCTGCGTGTCGCCGAAGCGAGCGTTCACATAAAGAAGCTCGGAATCTTCCGTTGCCTGGCCGCTGGAATCGGCGACCGAGAAGAAAGCTTCCAACGTATCGGTCGGGCGCAGCTCCGCCTGAAAATCGACGCTGCTCGCCAGCAGCTTGATGATCAGCGCGGTCATGTCCTTCGTCATGCCGTAGGAGAGTGCGGCACGATAGATCCCGTCATATACGCGCGGCAGGTTCTGGTTAGACGGGATCGATGTCGAGCTGTCGTCGAAGGCGGTGGTGACCGCGTCGATCTGCGGCGGTTCGCGGCCGGCAACAAAGCGATCGTGATCGTCGAGTGCCACGGTGACGAGATGACGGGTGCCGCGATAGACGCTGACACGGATGATTTTCGCCTGTTCGCCCCTCTGCAAGATGCCGATGCGCAGCACGTCCCCCTTGGACAGTTCGTCGGATCCGATTAGCGGCGACAAATAGCCGGAGACACCCTTGGCCTGTGGCTCGGGGTAGCCCGAATCCGCCATGGCCTTGGTGATCGACGTATCCTGACGCACCGGAATGATGTCGTCGGCGAACTCTTCCGTCTGCGGCGTGATCGATTCCGGCGCCGAGACCGTCATGTTCTGTTCGAGAACGCGCGCTGTCAGGCCGGTCGCCAGATCGACGTCGTTGTCATCATTGGAGAAACGGCGCGGATCAACATAGTAAAGGGCTGCCACCTGAGCCGCACCGTCGGTCAGGACCGAACCGTTGGAGCGGACGTTCTCCTCGATCTCATCGAGGGTCAGGCCGGCTGCAACCTGAAGATCGGATTTCGTCGTCGGATAAGCCACGGTCTTCAAGCTGACCTCTGACTCGACATCGGAGCCGTAGATCTGCCCGGTGCGAACAGCCGGCTGTGCGTCAGGCTCGTCTGCCGCGAAGATCGTCAGTGGATTGAAGCTTGGATAATCCTCGGTCGCCACGTGGTTGGCGGCAAGCGTCATCTTCACGCGCGCGAAAGGCTGGCGACGGACGACCTCCTTGTCGCCCTCATGGACGACGGTGGAGACCTCCATGATTTTGCGGTCCGACGGCTTGGCGGCGATCGCGGACGCAATCAGCCGACCGCCGCGCGTCACATCTGTATCGTCCACATGGGCGTCGGCATTGATCGTGGCGTAGGCTTCCGCGGGGATCGCCAGCTGCTGGCGCCCGTCGAGTGCCGCAAACAGCGCGACACCCATCAGCACGCTTGAGGTGATGCCGGTGAGGAACGTACCCGAAAGCCAACGTAGTGAAACTTCGCGGCGGTCGGGCGCACGTCTGCCATCGGCGAGAAGCGGCGGCTCGTTGCCGAACGAGCGGATCATCATCTTCTCCGTCATCATGGCAGGTGGATCCGCGTCCTTTCGGTAGGCTTCTTCGGGCAGGTCTGACTGGCGCCGAAAAGTGCATAGTTTAATAATGGAAGTCAAATGGGCCGCGTGCGCGCACGCAAATCATTCGCCCTTGAGATCATCCGATTGTGAAGATGTGAGGGCGAAGGACCTCGTCATCGCGTCCCGCGCTGCTATTTCTGTAAAAATGACCCGGCTATCGGCGCATTCAGAGGGCAGAAAACCCGGCCTCCGAAAATCCGGCTTAGAATTCAATACGATGCAAGAAATCTCGCTTTTTTTGAAAACGGCTGTTGACTTAGAAAAGGGGTAGGATCTATAAGCCCACTCACTGAACGAGGGCGGCGGCGCTGCTGGCGACGAAGTCCTTCGCTCTAGAGATTT
>NZ_JANUBV010000004.1:0-383094 GCF_024808055.1 Rhizobium sp. BK176
AGAAGCATGACGACGAGGCCGACAAGGGCGGCAAATCCGATGACGACGAGGGTCAGCTTGACGCTGTAAAGAAGCAGGATCGGAATGAAGACCAGCAATGACACGCCGTCGAGAAGCGTCAGAAACAGGCGGCCGGTCAGAAACTCGCGAATCCTGCCTGTCTGCTGCATGTGCTTCACGAGGACGCCCGCCGAAGCCTGCTCGAACAAGGCGATTGGAAGATTGAGCAGATGCCCGAACGTGCGTGTCGCGATGCGGATATCGATCCGGTTCGTCGCATAGAGCAACAGGTAACGGCGTAGGAAGCTGAAGGCAGCATCGAAGACAAGGGCAATGCCGATGCCGATGGTCAGGACCGTCAGCGTTGCGTAGCTCTGATGGACCAGCACCTTGTCGATGACAAGCTGAAAGAAGATCGGCGTCATCAGGCCAAGGCCGTAGAGGACGATGGCGGCAAGGGCAACATCGCGGAAGAAGCTGCGCTGCTTGATGATCTCGGGAATGAACCAGCGGAAGCCGAAAGGCTGGTCGGCATCGTTGATGCTGAAGTTTCGCTTCATCATCACGACGGATCCCCGCCAAGACCTGGTGAACTGCTCCTCGTTCAGGAGAATGAAGTCAGGGCGCTCGGCGAGCGGGTCGAGAACCCTGATTTTTGCCTCTTCTTCACCCATGGCCGGGCCGGCAATGACGACCCAGTTGCCGTTGTCGAGTTCCGCCAGAACCGGGAAGGCCTCGCCCAACTGGACGAGTGATGTCCAGGAAAGGCTGATCTGCCGTGCGCGCAATCCGGCATCCTTCGCCATGCGCAGCAGCTGCCGCATTTCGACCGGCCGCTCGTCGACTGCGTAGTCGTGCTGCAGGCGTTCGGGTGATAGATCGACGCCGTGATGGCGTGCGACGAGAGCAAGGCAGTGTAGATTGGTGTGCAAAAACGTACTCATGGCCCACCCGGGTGTCTGCGTTGAAGAAGAGGCGTTGGTCAGTTGAAGTTCGGCGAGGCGTTTGCCGATGCACCAGACGGCTGAATGATTTCAGCCTTGGGGGCCGATGGCAGGTCGTTGATGCGACGCACTGCACCCGCCTCGACAAGCCCGCCAAGCGCCTTCTGCATCAGGTCGACCGCATTCGCGAACGCGTCGACCGGCAAGATAATGCGTTGGCGGAATACCGGCTTCGGGTTGTTGCTCGCATCGCGCTCGGTGGCCGACAGCGACATCAGATCGATGCGCACGATGGTGCCGGTAACGGTGATTTCGCCAATTCCATCTGCATAGAGTTCATTGCTCATTGTCGTCTCCTCGTTTCGATAGCTGATCATGGATGGTGATGTTGTGCGTGTTGCCAGGCCGGGAACGGATCCGCGAGATGCCTACCGAGATCGGGGTCGAAGCTTGCTTCGTCTCCGATCAGGCAATCGTCGAGCGCGGCGCTGATCGCCCGCTTATCGAAGCCGGCGCCGATGAACACGAGTTCCTGGCGGCGATCGCCCCATACGGCGTCCCAATAGCGGTCGAGCAGTTGGCGGAACTGCGGATAGCGTGGCCAATGCGCCTTTGACACGCTTGCCCACCAGAAGCCCTTGGTGTCCATGCGTCGCTGTGTACCGGCAATCGAAAGGAGCCCGATCTCGTTCGGCCGCGTCGCCAACCAAAAGTGTCCCTTGGCGCGAATGAGGCCCGGCCACTGCTGCGCGAGAAAGCGGTCGAGCGCGGCGGGGTCGAAAGGACGGCGTGCGCGATAGACGAAGCTTGAGATCCCGTACTCCTCGGTTTCCGGAACATGGTCGCCCCAGCCATAGAGCTCCTTGTGCCAGTACGGGTGACGGGCCGACTTGGCCTCGCTGAAAAGGCCGGTGTCCAGAATGGTGGAAAGCGGGAGATGGCCGAAGTCCGTCTCGATGACGCGAGCATCGGGATTGAGTGCCGCAACGATCTGGCGCACCATCGCGCGGGTCTCGGAACTGACCTCGGAAACCTTGTTGATCACGACCACATCGGCAAATTCGATCTGCTCTACGAGCAGGTCTACAAGCGTTCGTACGTCATCGGTGTCGCGAGTTTCGCCGCGATCGCTCAGGAAATCGGCGCTCGAGTAATCCGCCAGGAGGTTTGCCGCGTCGACGACCGACACCATTGTATCAAGCCGCGCAACGTCGCAAAGCGCGCTGCCGTTTTCGTCGCGAAAAGAGAATGTAGCGGCGATCGGCAGAGGTTCGGCGATGCCGGTGCCCTCGATGAGCAGATAGTCGAAGCGACCGTCGGCAGCAAGCCGACGCACTTCGCTCAACAGATCGTCACGCAGCGTGCAACAGATGCAGCCGTTGGTGAGTTCCACCAGGGTTTCATTGGTGCGCGACAGGTTGGCACCCCCATCACGAACGAGCTCAGCATCAATATTGATTTCGCTCATGTCGTTGACGATGACGGCAACCCGGCGTCCTTCCCGGTTACGCAATACATGGTTGAGGATGGTTGTCTTTCCCGCGCCGAGGAAACCCGCCAAAACCGTTACTGGGAGGCGCTTGTCGCCACCTGTCATTGATACTCCCCCACTCGCTGTTACGCTGCGAGCTGCTGCCTGAATGCCACGTCCACGTAGTAGTTGGTGCTGTTGAATGTGCTCGTCGGGAACAGCCCGCTGGAGCCATATGCATAGACGCCGTTACCACCGCTCAGCGCCGACGACATCGCCTGCAGATTGCCGTTGGTCGTGGTGTCGCTGAAGTAGTTGCCGGTTGCCGAGTAATTGCCGTTCGTGCTGTAGGATACGACGTATGTCGAGCCGGCATCGATGGCGACCTGCTGCGAGAGATCGACAGATTGCCAACCGCTTGCGCTCTCGTTGGTGAAGGTGGCGCTCGCCAGCAGGGTACCGCTTGCTGTCCAGAGATAGCCTGTGTGTGCTCCGGTATTTTCCGCGCTCTTGTAGAAGCGAATACCGGTGATCCAGCCCGCTGCATCCGACTGGAATTTCATGCCGAGATTGACCGGGCTGTTGTCGTTGACGGAGACGATCGCCGGCGTCGTACCGGCGGCGAAGACATTCTGCTCGCTGCCTTCGTTGGAAATGTTGAGGGATGCCTGCGCAGTGGACGTTGCACCCTTCGTATCGGCGATGGTGTAGGAAAAGCTCGCAGATCCGGTGTAGCCCGTTTCCGGCGTGAAGGTGATCATGTTCGACTGGCTGTCGAAGGACACCGTTCCGTGCAGCGCGTTGCCGACACTGGTGACGGAAATCGCGTCGCCATCGGGGTCGCTGTCGTTGGCGAGCAATGCCGAGGCGAGGATCGTCAATTGGGTGTTTGCAACACCTGATATTCCGGAGTCGTTCGCAGCGACGGGGGCAGCGTTTTGAGTCGCTGGCTGATAAAGAACGTCGACCCAATAGTTGGTCAAATTGTAGGTCGCGCTCGGGAAGAGGCTGCCTGTGCCATAGGCATAAACGCCATTGCCCGTAGAAGATGCGGTCAGAGTGCCGTTTGAGTGGCTGGTCGTGAAATAGTTTGGCGTGGCCGCATAGAAGCCGTTCGAATGATAGCTTGCCACATAGGTAACGCCTGCGGAGATGCTGACAGGTTGCGAGAAGGTTACCGTTTGCCAGCCGCTTGCTGTCTCGTTCGAGAAAGTTGCGGACGCAAGCAGGACGCCGGTGCTGCTCCAGAGTGAACCGACGTGCGTGCCGGTGTCTTGCGCGCTCTTGTAGTAGCGCAGGCCAGTAATCTCGCCCCTTTCGGAAGAGGTGAACTTGACGCCGAGTTCCACCGATCCTGGATCATTGTCCGCAGCAATGGTCGGCGTATCCGTTGACGAAAACAGGCCTGTGCCCGTTGGCTGTGCGCCAACCGTCAAGTTGACGGTTGCCGAGGCGGTACCGCCGCGGCCATCCGCGATCGTGTATGAGAAATTTGCCGCGCCGACGTATCCTGTTGTCGGAGTGAACACGATCGTATTTGTCACGCTATCGAAAGTGACTGTGCCGTTTGCCCCGTTTGCAACACCCGTGATCGACAACGGGTCGCCATCCGGGTCGTTGTCGTTCGCCAGGAGGGCTGCTGCCGCAATGGATAGTGCCGTGCTCGAGTAGGTGCTGAAGCCGTTATCGTTGGCTGCAACAGGCACCGAATTCACCGTCGATTGATTGAATACGACATCGACCCAGTAATTGGATGCCTGATAGCTGGATGTTGGGAAGGTCGTGCCGGTGCCGTAGGAAAAGACGCCGTTCCCTCCGCTCGCCGTCGCGGAAACGCCGGTGAGGGCTCCGTTGGTATGCGCTGTGTTGAAGTAGCCGACAGTTGCCACATAGGTCCCGGTCGTGTGATACGATGCGACGTAGGTTACCCCGGCCTGGATCTGGATCGGGCTGGAGAACTTTGCGGTTTGCCAACCGCTGAGAGACTCGTTGGTGAAAGTTACAGTCGTCAGGAGCGTGCCGTCAGTGCTCCAGATCGAACCAGTGTGGGTACCCGTATCGCCGGCCGCCTTATAGAAACGAATTCCGGTGATCGAACCGCTGCTCGATGAGGTGAACTTCATGCCCAACTCGACTGCAGAATTGTCGGTAAAGGCCTGCCCCGTGGGACCTTCGTTCGGCTGAAACAGCGAAACGCCGGCAGCAACTTCCTCCACGGAAAGGCTCACGCTTCCCTGGTCCGTGCCACCTCGCCCGTCGGAAAGGGTGTAGCTGAAGCTTGCAGGCCCGATGTAGTTGGCGTTCGGTGTAAAGATCACGTTGCCGGTCTGAGTATCCAGCGCAACCGTTCCGTTGACTGCATTGCCAACGCCGATGATCGTCAGCGCATCACCATTGGCGTCAGCATCATTGGCTGTCAGCGAGGCAAATGACACTGTCAAAACGCCATTGCGGGAGATGGTAAAGCCGCTGTCGTCGGTTGCCACGGGTATGCTGTTCGGACCAGCGTCAAACACAACATCAACCCAGTAGTTTGATCCGCCAGGGTTGTTGCCCGGGAAGGTACTGCTGGCGCCGTATGCATAAACACCACCACCATCAACTGCCTTCAGCACGCCATTGGTATAGGTCGAGCCAGGAGTGAAATAGTTCTCGGTGACTGAATAGAAGCCGTTGCTGTGATAGGAGGCAACGAAGGTCGTCCCCGCGGGGATATGAATTGGAGTGGAAAAGGTGACTGTTTGCCAGCCTGAAAGGGACTCGCCCGTCGATACGCCCGTGGCAAGCAACGTGCCATTGGCATCCCACAGACTGACCGTATGCTCACCAATGTTATAGAAACCCTTGTAGAAGCGAATTCCTTCAACGAAGCCACCGATGGTTGACTGAAAACGGACCCCGAGCTCGACGCCGTCGCGGTCGACCGCAGTCTCGAGCGTGGGCTTGGAGGCCAGTGTCCAAAGACCGGTCGTGTCCGGCAGTGTGACAGTGACCTGCTTTCCGGACGATGGCGTCTCCAGGTTGACGCTGTCGTCGACTGCACGCGACATGATCGTGTAGGTGCCGCTCGCCTGGACGACCCAGTTGTAGCTCCAGTTTTCACGGCCGGTTGCCTTGAACCAATGCTGGCCGCCGTCAGTAGACACCTCGATCCCGGCGATAATGCCGCCGCCGAAGTCCTGGGCCGTTCCAGTGATCGTGACGTGCTGGCCTTCGACAAAACTCGCACCGATGATTGGCGACGTAATCGTTGATGTTGGCTTCAGGTGGTCAGTGGACTGCGTCGCGAGAATAAGGCTGGCATCCAGAGTCGTTGGCTGGATGCCCATGTCCGCGAACATGTTGACCATAGCCTGCTGGACGTTAGGGTCGGTTGGCGTCTCGGCGCCTTGGTGTTGATCGTTCAATCCCCAGGACCAGAAAACGGTGCCTGCGCCGAACACCAAAGCTCCGCTTGCGGCTCTGTACATCGTCAGGCTGTGGTCGACGACGGCATCGCCAACGCTTGTTCCATAATCCCGGAGGTAAGTGTTCACCGCCACCGTAGACAGAGACAGGTTGATCAGCCCGTCTGGCCGGAACCCATTTTCGACGTCGGAATCCCATTCATAGCCAAGCAGGTTCTGGACGAGATTGTATGTTTCTCCGGGCTGGAGGTTGGCAACGTCGGTGTTTCGCCAGAAACGCAGGTTCGAATAGTCATAAGGTATTGAAATTGTATCGGAGCGATAGCTGTCGACCGTGAACATGGTTCCGGTCAGTGAGTTCTCCGGCTCCTGTCCGGGGTCGGCATAGCGTGGATCGCGCCAAGTGCCGGTGCCGATATCGCTCGGATCCGTGCTTGTCCCCCAAGTCTCCTTGTAGCAAACCATGGTCCGGTAGGCTTGGCCGTTGCCGTCAATGCTGCTAATGGTTGAGGAGCAGATTGCCATTGCGAGACGCATCAACGCCGGAGATGTAGGAGACGTCATAGCCGTTTTGCTCAAGCCATTGGATTGCTGAGTGCTCGGCGCCAAAGATGTAGTCCCACGTTCCTCCCATCACGCTTGTATTGGTGATGATCGGCCGGTTGTAGCTGATTGCCGATGCACGCCCAATCGCAGTCAGGCCGCAACTGCAGTTTGGAGGCATGTAGCCGATCATGTCTGCTGGGTCGACCGGTACATTGCCTTCGTAGAGGCTCGCCCCACCCCATGCATTGTAGGCCTGCCAGGTCGTGTCGGAGGTCTGGAAGACGATGTCGCTGTGCGAAGCATCGTCGCGCACGACAAACGGAATGATGCTTGCGTCTTCCGTCCCGTCCTCCCGCACCAGTTTGGCGATGTACACGCCGGATACTGCGTCATCCGGAATCTGCCAGCTCGCTGAAACCGACCAGTTGCCACAGTCGATAAGGCCAAGCGACATGTCGACGATGGGGTGCGGCTGGATCTGAGCCGTCGTCAATGACTTGTCGATCGACGCAACCTTGCGCGCGCCGTCGCCGCCGTAATAGCCGAGACGATAAATGTCGATGCGGTAATGGGTCGAGTCCGTTGCGATCTTGAAGTCTACGGTGCCGCCGACATTGGTGCTGATTTCCGTCGCAAAGCCCTGAATAGTCCCGCCGCCGTCGCCGTCGAGGCCCCATTCACTGATCGGGTCGCCTTTCAGCGCGTTTTCGCGGGCGATCTTGTTCAGCGTTGGAGTGGCCGCTACTGCCGCTGTGACTGTCATCACAGGTGTCGTCGAGGCCGTCGCGGCCAGCGTCGCCGGCGCTGACGTGGATGACGCGGACGAAGTATCGTCCTCAGCCGTCCCCACACTTGCGGCCGAAAACCTCAGGATCGGCGCACTCGACGTATCGCTTGCGCCCGAGACCGGCAGTGTCACCTCGGGAGCAGCCGAAAGGGCAGATTCCAGCGACGTCGTGGCAATCGGCGTGGAAGGATCGGGAGGCAGGACCGTGCGTGGCTTCGCTGTCGTCTGTGGGTCGGGCGTGGAAGAACTTGTCGTCGATGCCCCGGCGGTCGTTAGCGCGAAGCTGGCTCCGCCGGTCGTATCGCCTGTTGAGGGCGCACCTGAAGCCGGAGACATTTGCGACGTGGCTGGATCACTCGTCAGAGGAGATGCTGTGGTCTGTGCTCCCGTAAGCGAGCTTACCGAGCCGACGGCGTTCACGTCGGTAATCGGCGGAGCCCCCGTTGAGGAACCTACTGTTGCGTTCGCGAGAAGAGCACTGCCAGTGACCGCTGCGCTGTAAACGCTCGACGTTCCGCCGTATGCGCTCAGATAGTCGCGGTTCTTGATGTTGATCCTCAGCATGACGAACGCCCCTCACTCGCACTGCGACACATGTCCAGGGAAGTATCCTGTCATGTTTGCGGAAAGAGAGAACGACAGTAATCAGCGGTATGATGTATCGCGACGCATACACCAATAGGGTTACATCTTATCTATGGAGCTGTTTTATTCAATTTTACACCGCTTAGCCGAAGGTAATACTTAAGAAGCTGGCCAGGCTGAGGGCTCGTGCGAGTTCTCGGGTCGGTCAGTCTTTCGCGGTATGGCCGTCTGTCGGATGAGCAGAAAACCGCGATCGAACGTGTCGCCGGATCGGAGCGCATCACGGCTGTGCCGGCGCTGGCAAGACGACAATGATGAAGGCGGCGCGAGAGGCGTGGGCGGCGGCCGATTATAGGGTCGTTGGTGGCGCTCTTGCGGGCAAGGCGGCAGAAGGCTTGGAAAAGGAAGCTGGCATTGCCTCCCGCACGCTGTCCGCCTGGGAACTTAATTGGCCAAGAAGCTCGCGTCAGCGCGCTCCGTGCTCGCGCTTCGCATAGCGGATCGTCACGGCCATCGGCTGGCTCCCGTCACGCGCCCGCAGTGTCGAGCAGTGCCATTGCCTCGTCGGAGAGCGAAACTGTCGCCGACTTGGTTAGGCTGTCAAGCTGCGACAGGCTGGTGGCGCTGGCGATCGGCGCCGTCACGCCCTTCTTTCTGAGCAGCCAGGCAAGCGCGATCTCCGCCGGCTTGGCGTCGGTTTCCGCCGCGACCTTGTCGAGCGCTGCAAGGATGCGCATTCCCTTGTCGTCGAGATACTGCGCCACCCGGCCTTCTCGGGCGCGGCCTTCCGTATCGGCCTTGCTGCGGTATTTTCCGGAGAGAAAGCCGGCGGCAAGACTGAAGTAGGTGATGACGCCGATATCTTCCTTGACGCAGAGATCGGCCAGCGGTCCCTCGAAGCTAGCGCGTTCGTAGAGATTGTATTCCGGCTGGATCACGTCGTAGCGCGGCACGCCGACCTTCTCGGCGGCATCGAAGGACGCCTGAAGCTGTGTCGCGTCGAGATTGGAGCAGCCGATCGCGCGGATCTTGCCTTGCTGCTTCAGCTTGGCAAAGGCGCCGAGCGTTTCTTCATAGGGCGTGTTCTCGTCAGGCCAATGCGAGAGGTAGAGGTCGATATGGTCGGTTTGCAGCCGGCGCAGCGAATCCTCGACCGCCTTCAGGATATAGGTTTCCTTCAGCGTCTTGCCCTGGCCCATGTCGGAGCCGACCTTGGTGATGATGACAGCCTTGTCACGGGAGACCTTGCCGCGCTTCAGCCACTTGCCGATGATCTCCTCGGAATCGCCGCCCTTGTTGCCCGGCACCCAGGCCGAATAGACGTCGGCCGTGTCAATCGTGTTGAACCCGGCGTCGAAGAAGGCATCGAGAATGTCGAAGGATGTCTTCTCGTCGGCGGTCCAGCCGAAGACGTTGCCGCCGAAGACGATCGGGGCGATTGAAAGGCCAGTTTTTCCAAGACGGCGCATATCCATGGCGCTCTCCTAAAGTGCTGAATTGATTGAAATCGATGACGCGACAGAACGCCGCCGGGAGGTAACCTAGCGCGGCCATCGTGCGATGGAAACCTGCTCCTTGAATTGTGATCACGCCATTGCGCCGCCGCCGTCGCCTTACTAAGGTGCGCAAAAATCGAACCAGGAGAGGAGTGAGGCTATGCTGCGTTTTGGTATTCTTTCGACCGCGAAGATCGGCCGTGAACTCGTTGTCCCCGCCATCCAGGACGCCGAAAACTGCGTCGTGACGGCGGTTGCCAGCCGCGATCTGGCGAGAGCCCGGGAGATGGCGGATCGCTTTTCCGTTCCGCACGCCTTCGGTTCCTACGAGGAGATGCTGGCTTCCGACAAGATCGACGCCGTCTATATCCCGCTGCCGACCTCGCAGCATGTCGAGTGGACCATCAAGGCCGCTGACGCCGGCAAGCACGTGCTCTGCGAAAAGCCGATTGCGCTGAAGGCCGATGAGATCGACAGCCTGATCGCCGCCCGCGACCGCAACAAGGTTCTCGTCACCGAGGCCTATATGGTCACCTACACGCCGGTCTGGCGGAAGGTCCGTTCGCTGATCGCGGATGGCGCGATCGGCACGCTCTTGCATGTCCAGGGCGCATTTACCTATTTCAACCGCGATCCCGGCAACATGCGCAATATCCCCGAGCTCGGCGGTGGCGCGCTTCCCGATATCGGCGTCTACCCGACGATCGCAACACGCTTCACGACCGGCAAGGAGCCGCTCCGTGTTCAGGCCGTTACCCGCCGCGACCCTGAGTTCGGCACCGACATCTATTCGAGCGTCAAGGCCGACTTCGGCGACTTCGAGCTGACCTTCTATGTCGCAACGCAGATGGCGAACCGCCAGGTCATGGTCTTCCACGGCACGGATGGCTTCATCGAGGTGAAGTCGCCCTTCAACGCCGACCGCTGGGGCGCCGAGGAAATCGAGCTGACCAACCGCAGCCACAATGAATCGACGATCTTCCGCTTCCCGGACAGCCGTCAGTACAAGCGCGAAGCCGAAGCCTTTGCGCGGGCTGCCAAGGGCGAGAGTGAAGAGATCGTGACGCTGGAGAGCTCGAAGCTCAGCCAGAAGTTCATCGATTCGATCTATCGCGCGAGCGAGAAGGACGGCTGGGAGCCGGTCTGATTCAGTCGCGGCGGAAGACGAAGCGGGAATAGCCGATAAAGCTGAACACCATGGAGGCGGCGGTGGAGAGCACCATCGCCGCGAGCGGCTGCAGGTCGGGCAGCCGCAACAACAGCGCTGAATAGAGTCCATAGTTAACCAGTGCCGCGGTTACGCCGACGGAGCCGTAGCGAAATCCCTCGACGGCGAGCGAATGTCCCGAGCGATCGAACGTGAAAGTTCTGTTGAAGAGCCATGTCGTCGCCATTGCGAGAGCAATCGCGATCAAGCGCGCCAGGAATGGGCCAAGTGGCGTGACATGCAATAAAAACGCCAAGACCCCGGCATCCACGAGAAAGCCAAGGCCGCCTGCAATCGCGAAGCGCAGCAGCTTCTTCATCTGCTGCCGTTTCTACTCGGCAATTGTCGGGCAGTGTCGAGATCATCCACCAGCAACGGCGTCTGCTCGCGTGGGCGAGGGGACGCAAGGCTCATATAGTGGATACGAAGCTGTTCGGCGCGGGCGCGCGAAACGGAGTCCAGGATCACGCCGGCGGTAAACATCATGAATGATACCATCATCAGTGCCATGGACAGAACCCATGTCGGCATTCGGCTGACAAGACCCGTTTCAAAATACTCGACGAGAACAGGCGCCATGAATCCCAGACTGGCCAGCATAAAGGCGGCGCTGACGATGCCAAAGAACGCGAAAGGGCGGGTTTCCTTCATCAGCATCGCGAACATCCAAAGGATCTTTGCGCCGTCCTTGAATGTGGAAAGCTTGGAATGAGAGCCTTCCGGCCGGCGGCCGTAGTCCAGCTCAAGTTCGCTGATCGGCAGCTTCAGACGCGATGCATGCACGGACATCTCCGTCTCGATCTCGAAACCTCCCGAGACGGCAGGGAAGCTCTTGACGAAGCGTCGCGAGAAGACGCGGTAGCCCGAGAAGATATCGGTGAAGTCGGTTCCAAAGATCGTTCGGTAGAGCACGTTGAAAATCTTGTTGCCGAAGGCGTGACCCTGCCTGCCGGCGTCCGCCTGCACGCCTCGCCGCGTGCCGACGACCATGTCGGCGCGCTCCGTCAGTAGCGTGCGGATCAGTTCATCGGCGTCGTCGGGGGAGTACGTCGCGTCGCCATCCGCCATGATGTAGATGTCGGCGTCGATGTCGGCGAACATACGTCTGACAACGTGGCCCTTGCCTTGCCGCCGTTCACGCACGACGCTTGCGCCGGCAAGCATCGCGTGGAGGGCGGTGCCATCCGTCGAGTTGTTGTCGTAGACATGCACCACGGCGCCCGGCAGCGCAGATCGGAACCCCCGGACAACGGCGCCAATGGTCGAGGCCTCGTTGTAGCACGGTAAGAGCACCGCAATATTCAGATTGTCGATCCGCGATCCAGTCATGATCAAACCCGTGGCGAAGAAATCCGTTCAAGAATAGATGGTGGCCGTTAACAACTAGCTATGAATCCCACGAAAACCGCCGGCCAGTGGGACCTTTACGGTTTCTTGACAGGAGCGCGTTACTTTCTTGCTACTCAAAACGGTGAGATCCGCTTCATGACGAATGTTGCCCAGATGGTCGATGCGCCGACATCGGCATCGTTGACCGCCAAGCTGCGCACCATGATGATTAGGCTGTGGCCTTCGGCGCTCCTCTACAGCGCCCTCCTCGTTGCCGCGATCCTGGCTTTGAAGCTGCCTGGCGCCACGGATTATGTCGGCGCGGATAACGATGACGGTATGCGGCTTGTCGAGGTGCGCGATTTCCTGAACGGCCAGGGCTGGTTCGACCTGATGCAATACCGGATGGGTCTCGGCGAGGGCACGTTGATGCACTGGTCCCGCCTAATTGACCTTCCTATCGCCACGCTGATCAGATTTTTCGAGTTATTTCTCCCGCAGGAGCGGGCAGAGGCGCTTGCGCTTGCCGTCTGGCCGCTTTCACTAACCGTCCCCAGCCTCTGGGCCATGGGGCTTGCCGGCCGCCGCATCGGCGGCGTGTTCGGAATGCACATCGCCTTAGGGCTGACCGCAATGCTGTTGGTCGCCAGCAACCGTTTCCTGCCTGGCGCAATCGACCACCACAATGTCCAGTTCGCGCTGGTCGCCATCATGACGGCGATGCTGCTCGATGAAGACCATCGACCGCTCAGCTACGCGGTCGCAGGACTGGCGGCAGCAACCGCGATTGCCATCGGCGCCGAAACAACGCCTTTCGTGGCGGCAGCGTGCGTGGTTGTTGCCATCTCGTGGGCGTGGGAAGGCGAGCCGTTCGCAGGCGCAGCCAAGGCTTTCGGATTGGCCTTGGCTCTTTCGATCAGTCTGCTTTTCTTCGGTACCGTTCCACCGCGGCTCTATTCGGCAGTCAGCTGTGATAACCTGTCGCTCGGCTACTACAGTCTCGCGGCGATTGGCGGCGGGCTGTTGCTGTGTGCCGCCACCCTCGCCAGCAGAACAAGCCGGCTGCTGCGGTTTGTCGTTCTGGGCGGGATCGGCGCGGTCGTCCTCGCCTCTGCGATCACGATCGCTCCGCAATGCCTCCGCAACCCGCTGGCTGACCTCGATCCACTCCTTGTCACGCTATGGTTGGACGGGGTGCAGGAAGCTCAGTCGATTGTTGCGCTAGACCAGCGGGATCCGTTCACGCTCGGCTTTTTCTACGCAACCGGGGTTTTCGCAATAGCCGTCTGCATCCTTCGCCTTGTTTTCAGGGACCGGGTGCGAATTCACCTGATCCTTCTTTTCCTTCTTTCCGTCAGCTGGGCAATCGCGGCCTTTCAGGTGCGCGGCACGATGTTTTCCAATCTTCTCGCGGTCCTGCCGCTGACGTTGCTGATCATCGACCTGCGACGTCTATCGGCCAGCGACAGCGAGGATGTCGCCGCTGCCTTCTGCTACCTTTCCACTGTTCTTATGAGTGTGGCGGCAGTCTGGGGGCTCACGGGAGGGCTGATCGGTATGCAGGTGAACAACGAGAGCGTCCTGCAAGCGGCGTCCACAAAAACCTCTTGTGCGTCGAAGTCGGCTCTGGCGCCGTTGGCCGATGTTCCCCCGGGCCTTGTGGCGGCGCCGTCCGACGTGGGCGTCTCGATTCTCCGCTTTACAGGGAATCGGATTCTGGCCGCGCCGTACCATCGAAACCAAGGTGGCATGCTGACGGAAATGCATATCGGCCTGGCGGAACCGCAGGAAGCCGAGGCCTTCCTGAAGGGTGCAGGGGTCACGGTTCTGGCTTTTTGCGCCGACTATCCGCAGACCACGGAGCTCGCCAAAATGAAGCCGGATGGTCTTTACGCGCAGCTGACGAAGGGAATCGTCCCGGCTTACCTGAGGCCGATTCCAGCGCCCGAAGGTGCACCCATTCGGTTCTTTCGTTACGTGCCCACTGGGACGTAGAATTTAGACGAAGCGTCGGCGATCGAGGATACGCGCGAAAGCGTGGAGGCCGAGAAGGCAGATCAGAAGGCCAGCGTCATAGCAAACGATCGCGGCTGCAAGATCCAGAATGGATGTCAATGACACCAGGGCCGCGCAGGCGTAGGCGACGCAGACGAGGCAGCCGACCAACACCATCGAAAAGATCGAACGCATTGGCGCAGTGGCAAAGCCCAGTGTGGTGGCTGTCAAAGCGATCATCAGCATCTCCTGATTTGCTTCAGTATAGACGGGTCTGTCTTGTCGAACAATTAATGGAGCGGTTTGTTACGGTTTTCCCCAGTGTTCGCAATCGGCACAGGAGCGCCGCTGGCGGGACGGGCACCTAAGCGAGCCCGAGAACGCTCTCTGCCGTAGTGCCGGTGGCATGGACACGGGAAACCCGCAGCGGCAGCAGCGACCCGTCTGAAACAGAGGCAAAGGTCAGAACCTGCCCCGACGCCAGGGTCACAGCCAAGTCTCCGCCGATGCCGACATAGACCGCTCTTGTAATCTCCGGGAGATCGAGATTGTCATTGGGAACGATGGCGAAGCCGGCGCTTGCCGGACCAGTAAGAGAGGGTGCGTGGGAAGCAAAACGGTCGGACATGCAAACTCCTTTTGTCGTTTGCCCGATCATCGCTCTCCAAGGATTGTCGGGGAAAACGGTCCCGCGAGTTTCGCGGCGTGGTTCAATGAAGCAACTGATTTGCCACGGAAAAAACCGAGCTCTTGCGAATTCGGTTGAAAAAACATCCCCCTGTCGAGCCAGAAGCGACGCCTTCCCTGTCTACGTCGCCGCCGAGGGGCTGGTTGAAAAAGCGCTCATACCGGTCGAAGAGCTTCCTTAGGCTGATCTCCATGGTTTCCTCTCCGGATGCGGCTTGGTTCGGCAAGGGCGTGAGCCGAAAAAGCCATTGTTGCGAGATTCCGACTAAGCGGCCTTGCGCCTGGTTTTTTGTAATACCGCCAGACTAGCTTGCGGCAATAGCTGAGTGCGCAGAATGCCTGACTAAGACAAGGGCTGCTCTTTGCCGCCGCATCGGCTAGAACAGGACCATGAGCAATGTCTTCGAGAATGATTCGCCGAGCAATCTTGCCGAGTATTCGGTTTCGGAGCTTTCCGGCTCGATCAAGCGCACCGTCGAGACTGCCTTCGACCAGGTGCGTGTGCGGGGCGAAATTTCCGGCTACAGAGGGCCCCACTCTTCCGGCCACGCCTATTTTTCCTTGAAGGATGACCGCGCGCGTATCGATGCCGTCGTCTGGAAGGGCAATTTCTCCAGGCTGAAATTCCGTCCCGAAGAAGGGATGGAGGTGATCGCCACCGGCAAGGTGACGACATTCCCCGGCTCATCGAAATATCAGATCGTTATCGAAACGCTGGAACCGGCCGGCGCCGGCGCGCTGATGGCGCTCATCGAGGAACGCAAGCGCAGGCTTGGCGCCGAGGGGCTCTTCGACCAGTCCCGCAAGCGGCGGCTACCCTTCATGCCGAAGGTGATCGGCGTCGTGACCTCGCCGACGGGCGCGGTCATTCGCGACATTCTCCACCGCATCTCCGATCGTTTCCCGGTTCATGTCATCGTCTGGCCCGTCAAAGTCCAAGGCGACGGTTCCGGTGAAGAGGTCGCCAACGCCATCAGAGGCTTCAACAGCTTCGAGCCTGGTGGGGACATGTCGCGCCCGGACGTTCTGATTGTCGCCCGTGGCGGCGGCAGCCTTGAAGATCTCTGGAGCTTTAACGACGAAATCGTTGTGCGTGCCGCTGCCGAGAGCCAGATCCCGCTGATCTCGGCGGTCGGACACGAAACTGACTGGACGCTGATCGACTATGCCGCAGATGTGCGCGCACCGACGCCGACCGGAGCGGCCGAGATGGCGGTTCCGGTGAAGGCCGAACTGGGGGCGCAGACAGCAGCACTCGCCGCGCGCCTGCAGGGGTGTATGAACCGCCGCATGGATCATCATCGCCAGTCGGTTCGGGCTCTCGTCCGCGCGCTGCCTTCTCTGGATCAGCTCTTGGCCCTGCCGCGGCGCCGGTTCGATGAGGCGGCCGCCGGTCTTGGCCGCGGTCTCGAACTCAACACGATCAATAAGCGCCGTAGTTTTGAGCGGATCGCCGCGCATTTGCGGCCCGATGTCCTGTCGAACCGCATTACGGAGCGGCGCCAATATCTGAACGAACGTATGACGCGCGCGGAGCGGACGATCGAGCGTCTTCTCGACCGCTCGAAATCGCGGGTTGGCCGTGCGGACGCGATTTTTGCGACGCTGCCGGCGCGCCTGAAGACCCAGACGGCGCGCCAGCGTGATCACCTGGCCAATCTGTCACGTCACGCCGACACCGCTGTCAGGCATCAGCTAACGCGGGCACGCGGTGAGCTCACGGCTCAAGATCGTGTACTGCAGTCCCTATCTTACAAGAACGTGCTGAAGCGAGGCTACGCGGTTATCCGGGACGACGAGAACAGGCCCGTGTCGCAGGCGGCGATGTTGGCGTCGGGGACAGGCATCTCGATCGAGTTTGCGGATGGTCGTGTCGGCGCGGTGACGACGGACGGGGGCGCGTCCTCCTCCGCGCAGAAGAAACGAGCCGCGAAACCGCACGACGAGCAGGCGCCGCCAAAGCAGGGAAGCCTATTCTAGGTGGTCATCAGCCGCTGAATGTCACGCGGACATCATGGAAATGCAACATATGCGTGCCAACCTTTCGATAAATGGGAGGGAGAAACGTGAGGCTTGCATCGTTCAATGTCGAAAACCTGTTCGACCGCGCAAAGGCCATGAACCTGGACACCTGGGCGGAGGGGCGAGTCGTTCTGGACCGCTTTGCAGAATTGCAGCAATTGTTGGGGCAGGTCACCTACAGCAGCGCCGACAAAGCCCGCATGGCCACCTTGATCATCGAGCTCGGCATGGAGGAGAGCGATATCGGCCCCTTTGTCATTCTTCGTCGCAACCGGGGCAATCTTCTGAAGCGGCCAAGGACTGGCGGCGTTGTGATAACGGCCAATGGTCGTATCGATTGGGTCGGGTCGCTCGAGCTGCGAGACGAGCCGATCAATGAAATCGCAATGCAAAACACCGCGCGCGTCATGAGCGACCTCAATGCCGACGTCCTGGGGATTGTCGAAGTCGAAAGTCGGCCGGTCCTCGCGGCGTTCAATACGCAGGTGTTACCGGCTGTGGGCGGCATGCCCTTCAATCAGGTCATGGTTATCGATGGCAACGATGAGCGGGGGATCGATGTCGGGCTCCTGACGCGCAACGGCTTCGTCCTCGATATCATGCGCAGCCACGTCGACGATCGGGATGCGGCAGGCAACCCGATCTTCTCCCGCGATTGCCCGGAGTACTGCGTGACCACTCCTGCAGGAGTGACGCTGCTTGTCATGGTCAATCATTTCAAGAGCAAGGGTTTCGGGAGCGCCCAGTCCTCCGATGCTCGCCGGCATGCGCAAGCGCAACGAGCTCGGGACATCTACGAGAAGCGCATCGCCGAAGGGTTCGACCATATCGCGCTGATTGGTGACCTGAACGACACACCAGACAGCGCTCCGCTGACGCCGCTGAAAGAGAGCACGCTCCGGGACGCCTTTACACATCCCGCGTTCGACGACGGCGGTTTTCCCGGCACCTTCGGCCTTGGCAACGCCGGCAACAAGATCGACTACCTCCTCCTGTCGCCGAAGCTTTTCGACAAGGTCGAGCGCGGCGGCGTCTTCCGCAAAGGCGCCTGGCCCGGAAGCCGGCCGAGACGCTGGGAGACGTATCCGGAACTCACCGAGCCAAAACACGCGGCGTCCGATCATGCCGCGATCTGGGTCGACCTGAACATCTGAGGCCAAAGCAAGGAGGCTGCCGCCCACCGATGCCAAGGGCACACGCGAGGAGGGCGGCTGGTCCGGCTACTCGAATGTCGCCAGAAACTTGCGCAGCAAGGCGTCAAGCTGCGCTTTCTCCTCGGCGCTGAAGCCCTGCGTCAAACGCTGCTGATTGGCGACGTGCAGACCGACTGCGCTTTCCACGGCGGCAAGTCCCGCTTCGGTCAGGGCGATGAGGACGCTTCGCCGATCGTCGGGATTGAGAACGCGCTCGACCAGCCCGGCTTTCTCCAACTGGTCGATCCGGTTGGTCATGGTGCCGGAGCTGACCATCGTCATGGAGAGCAGATCGCCCGGTGAGAGCCGATACGGCGCGCCCGAACGCCTGAGGGTTGCCAGCACATCGAAGGACGAGGAGGACAGCCCCTGCTGCTGCAACACCTGGTCCACCTCGCGGGCGAGATGCGTCGTCAGCCGTTTCAGCCGACCCATGATGCCCATCGCCTCGGTATCGAGGTCGGGGCGCTCCCTTTTCCATTGTGCAAGTATCTTGTCGACGCGATCCATCGGCCAGCCCATTCTTCCGGGGAGATTGTTATCACCATGTCTCTTGACGTCAAGATAAATGGCGCTAGATTATATTTATCTTGATATAGAGATTCTTGAGATGAAGAAAACTGGAGCGCCTCTTTCCGATGTCCTGATCACGGCGCTGGCGCCAACGATCTGGGGCAGCACCTATTTCGTGACCACATCCTTCCTGCCGCACGGATATCCACTGACGGTCGCTTTCCTGCGCGCCTTGCCGGCCGGGCTTCTGCTGCTTGCGGTCGTCCGGCAACTGCCGCAAGGTATCTGGTGGGCTCGCGTGTTTTTGCTCGGCGGCCTCAATTTCTCGTTCGTCTGGGCAATGCTGTTTGTGTCTGCCTATCGGTTGCCAGGCGGCGTTGCCGCGACGGTTGGGGCCATTCAGCCGCTTATCGTCATCCTGCTGTCGCGCATCTTCCTCGGCAAGCCGATCCATGCTCTTGCCGTGGGTGCCGGGCTGATCGGGATGACGGGCGTCGCACTGCTGGTGCTCACGCCCAACGCGGCGCTCGACCCGATCGGCGTCGTCGCGGGCATCGCGGGTGCGGTCTCGATGGCGTTCGGCACGGTGCTGACGCGACGATGGGCTCCGCCGGTCTCAAATCTTGCCTTTACCGCATGGCAGCTGACGGCGGGCGGCATCCTGCTCGCGCCCGTCGCTTTCTTCCTTGAACCCGCGCTGCCGGTGCCGACTACAGCCAGTGTCCTCGGCATGGCCTATCTTGGCCTGATCGGCGCAGCCTTCACCTATCTGCTGTGGTTTCGGGGGCTCGCGCGCATCGAGCCGTCCGCCGCGGCCTCATTGGGCTTCCTTAGTCCGGTCACAGCCACCCTGCTGGGTTGGCTGGCTCTTGGACAAAGCCTGACGCCCGCGCAGCTCGTCGGCTTCGCAATGGTGCTCGCGAGCGTCTGGCTCAGTCAGCGCGCAATGTCGGTCAGGCCCACTCGCCCTGACGCATCACCGGAACCCGCGAGCCGTCTGGCCTGACGCCGTCGATATCGACCTGGCCGGAGCCGATCATCCAGTCGATGTGGATCAGGCTCGAGTTGCCGCCTTGGGCCTTGATCTGCTCCTGCGTCAGGCTGGCGCCGTTGACGAAGCATTTCGAATAGCATTGGCCGAGCGCGATGTGGCACGAGGCGTTCTCGTCGAACAGTGTGTTGTAGAACAGAATGCCGCTCGCTGAGATCGGTGATGAATGCGGTACCAGCGCCACTTCGCCGAGCCGCCGTGCCCCCTCGTCGGTATCCAGCACCTTGTTCAGCACTTCCTCGCCACGCGAGGCCTTTGCTTCGACGATCCGGCCGCCGTCGAAGCGAACCCGGATATTGTCGATCAGCGTGCCCTGATGGGACAGCGGCTTGGTGCTCGAAACATGGCCCTCGACCTTGAGCGCATGCGGGGTCGTGAAGACCTCCTCGGTTGGAATGTTCGGATTGCAGGTGATGCCGTTCTTGGCGGTCGACGAGCCGCCATGCCACTCGTGGCCGTCGGCAAGGCCGACCGTCAGATCGGTGCCGGGCCCGGTGAAGTGCAAGGAAGCGAAGCGCTCCCCATTCAGCCAGTGTGAGCGTTTGGCAAGATTGGCATTGTGTTCAGCCCAGGCGGCGATCGGGTCTTCGACATCGACGCGCGACGCCGCAAAGATCGCCTTGGCGAGCCTGGCAACGGCGATCGCTTCCGGATCGTCAGGGAAGACCAGCGCCGCCCAGGACGGATTGGGGTAGGAGACGATGTTCCAGTTGATGTCGAAATTCGAGATCTTCTCCAGCGCCGGCTTGTAGGCCGCCGAGTTCGCCCGATTGGCGCGACCAACCTTTGCCGGATCCTGTTCCGAAAGCAGCATCGGATTGTCGCCTGAAACGGCAAGCCGGGCGGTGCCCTTTGCATAAGTCTTTGCCATGCCGTCATAGAGCCAATCGGATGCGCGATCGAAGCTCTGATCGCTGCCGTATCTGTAGCGCGCGAGCGTCGACTCCTCGTCGGAATAGAATGCCGTCACCAGCCCGGCACCCGCCATGTAGGCATGCTTGGTAATCAGGCGCACGAGGGGCAGGGCGACGACCGGGGCCGTGATCACGAGGTCCTGGCCCGTCTGCAACTGCAGCCCGACCTTGACGGCCACCTCCGCCAGCTTTTCAAGCTTTACGGGATCGACTGAGGTCTGGCTTTGCGGCATGAAATTCATGGTCGGTCACTCCTCGAACAAAACGGATTGGCCGGTAGACTTAGACCCCTTTGCGGCGAAATTGAAGTTGCTTGTCAACCGATGGCAGCTCTTTGCCGCCACCGGCTTATGCCGGGATTAGGCGGCCGAAACGGATGGCTGCTGCAACAGTACCGCATCGTGGCGCTTCAGGAAGGCCATCAGCCGATCGGCATAGTCAGGCCCGACCGCGGCCTTTACGCTCGGCCTCTCCGACAATGCTTTCCGCCAGGCCTGGACGCGGTGCAGGCCGGCAAAGATGCCGCTGTCGCCGATGGTGTTGAAAACGTCGAAGTAGCGAAAGATCGGCGCGAACACCGCATCGACCAGACTGAAGCTGTCGCCCGCGAAGTAGGGGCCGCTCTTCAGTTCGGTTTCGATGGTCGCGAACTTCGATGCAAGGACCTGCCGTTTTGCCTCTAGTTGGGCGCGGTCCTGGGTCGTCTCGTAGACCCAGAGGTCGGACAGGATCGAAGAGCCGAACTCCATCCAGCCGCGGTGGCGTGCGCGCGTCAACGGATCGGCCGGATGAAGGCTCGCGCCGTCCTGCGTCTCCTCCAGATACTCGCAGATCACACTGCTCTCGAAAAGTACCTCACGACTGCCGTCGCTGTCGCGGACGCAGAGCAGGGGCACCTTGCCGAGCGGCGAAATCTCAAGAAACCAGCCGGGTTTGTCTGCGAGATCAATGTTGATCCGCTCGAAGGGTACTCCCTTCTCCGCCAGCGCGATCGCAGCGCGCTGCACGTACGGGCAAAGGTGGTGGCTGACGAGCAGCAGAGCCGAACCCGGTGCTTGAAGTGGCAAATGATCCATAGTGGGCATCTCCATTGTAGATGCAATTGCATGTAGTAGCTGTTGCGCCGAGGTTCAAGGTAGATGTAAATGCATGTATGAACAAAAAGAACGAAACGACGCCCTCCGATGCGGCGATCGATGCCTGGATCGGGCTGATGCGCGCGCAGCAGCGACTGCTCGGTCAGATCGAAGCGGATCTCAAGTCGGCCGGGCTTCCGCCGCTCGGCTGGTACGACGTGCTCTGGGAACTGGTGCGCTCGCCGCAGGGCAGGTTGCGGCCGTTCGAGATCGAAGAGCGGACGTTGCTCGCCCAATACAATCTCTCGCGACTGATCGACCGCCTCGAGAAGGCGGGGCTGGTGCAGCGCCAGACGTTCGACCGGGACGGGCGCGGGCAGTGGGTGGTCGTTACCGAGAAGGGGCGGGCACTGCAGAAGCGCATGTGGACGGTCTATGCCAAGGCCATCGAGGCCAACTTCGGCGCAAAGCTGAGCAAGGCCGATGCCGCGACGCTCGGTTCTCTGCTGGCACGCTTCAGCTGAGATCAGGCAATGAGCGGTGCCGCTGCTGCCTTCAGCGTCTTCAACGCGTCCTTCGGGTCAAGCCGAACCTGTAGGCCGCGTTGTCCGCCATTGATGTAAACCTGCGCCTCGGCAAGCGCCGCCTCTTCGATTGCCGTCGGCACAAGCTTCTTCTGTCCGAACGGGCTGATGCCGCCGACGTGGTAGCCGGTCAGGCGCTCGGCATCGGCGGGCTTCATCATGTTGGCGGACTTTCCACCGAACGCGCTAGCGAGCTTCTTCATGCTGACTTCACGATCCGACGGCACGACGACGCAGACCGCCTTGCCGTCGACCTCCGCCATCAGCGTCTTCAACACGCGATGCGGCTCCTCGCCAAGCGCTTCTGCCGCCTGCAGGCCGACGCGCTCCGCGTTCGGATCATAGTCGTAGGTATGGACCGTGAAGGCAATTCCGGCTTGGCTCAGAACCTGCGTGGCGCGCGTGGTTTTCGACATCGATCAGGCCTTGAAGAAGCTGCCGTAGATCTCGGGCTTGAAGCCGATGAGCAACTTGCCGTCCGCCTCCACAACCGGCCGTTTGATCATCGACGGCTGCTCCAGCATCAGAGCGATTGCCTTGCCCTCGTCGAGATTTTCGCGGTCAGCGTCAGGCAGCTTGCGAAAAGTCGTGCCGGCCCGGTTGAGCACGGTTTCCCATCCGGCTTCCTTCGTCCAGGCCTGCAGGTGGGCGCGATCGATCCCGACAGCCTTGTAGTCGTGAAACTGGTAGGCGACGTCATGCTCTTCCAGCCAGGTTCTGGCCTTTTTCATGGTGTCGCAATTTTTGATGCCGTAGATCGTGACGGTCACTTAGTCCTCCAGTGTTCCGGGTTTGCGCGTCGCCTTGCTGGCGGTCTTGCAAGCAATCTTCATCAGGTCGGCGCGGCGGCGAACGAGCCGCTCGGAGCTGCGGGTCACGATCAGGCCGGCCTGCGGCGCACGAATCTCGAGGCTGCCGTCAGCCATGCCGGGGCGAGTGATCAAGGTGGCAAGCACATCGCCTTCGCCAACCCATTCGCCGATATTGTGGTGGAGAGAACCGTGCCGGCCTCCGGCGCACGGACGATCTCGATATTGTCGAGCGGTACGGCGGGACCATCGAAGGCCGGCAGCGAGACGGCGGCATCGATTGCGCCGCGGCTCGCCAGGAATTTCCACAATCCCTCGGCATCCTTCTTCGCCATCTCGGGATAGACATCACGGCGGCCGCGAAGCTCGACGGTGACGGACAGTTTCCGGGGCAGGCGCGATTGTTTCTCCGGCGTCTCGTATTTCCAGGCAAAACCGACGGCCTCCTCGAAGGCGGAACTCTCGCCATCGGAGAGGAGCACCGCTTCCATATCCATCGCCGATGCGAGATCGGCTGCCTCCGGCCAGAAAGCCTCGTCGATGTAGGCATACTGCAGCGATTCGTCGTCGCAATGCAGATCGATCACCAGATCGCAGCCGAGCGCCATATGCAGCAGCTGGCGCTTCAGCTTGTCGATGGCGGAACGGTTCTCGAGGCCCTCAAGCAACCCGTCGCGATCCTTCACCGAGATCAGCGGAAACTCGCGATTGAAATTGGTCCGTGATCCAAGATCGAAGCGGCCCTGAAGCTCGCCGAAATGCGACTGGGCCGCGCCGATCGGGTTGGCATGCGGGACGACGATGATGTCGCTCTTGATCTGACCGGCGTTTTCCGACTGGCGCAGTCTTTCACACAGGAAGTGAACCAACGCCGTGCCCGGCAGCTCGTTGGCGTGGAGAGCCGCCTGAATGTAGACCTTCGGTGCCTTGGGATCGCTGCCCTTGAAACGAAGAACCGGCAAACGCCACTCGATACCCGCCGTGTCACCGGCAATAATGATCTCGGACGTGTTCATGTCGTTCTCCGCTTCATGCCTTGTCGCAGGAGCTTTAAGCGAGTTCGATAGCCGGAGGCAAGGTGTTATCCGCGCGCATGAAGCGGCCAGCGCCCGAGTTCTTCGTAGCCGGCTTGGCCTTGGCGATTGTGTAGCAGAACGAATTCGCGCGCAGCCATCACGACTGGCTTCTGCAGGGCGAACGCGGCACCATGTCCTTGTCGTAGAGGAGCGTGGCGTGAGGTTGAAAGTTCGGGTTCAGATTGGCGTCTGCGCCCAACCGGTGCATCTCGATCGCGATTTGCACACGCAGTTGCCGTAACAGTTCCCGTCCGCCATTGCCGGCGAGTACGATCGCGTTGTCCTGCGGCAGCAGGACGGTGATGATATGGTCGAAGGCGAGCTCGAACTGACACGCATCGATCGCCGGTCCTGCCTGGCGTTCCGCCGCGATGACCCCCTCGGGAATGCGGGCGCGCTCTTGCCGACACAATAGTGCGAAACATGGACGACGGCTGGCGGACGTGGCGATGCGAGGGGAAGGTGTTCCCGCTGCAGCCACTGCTGGATCGCCACGCATTCGTCGAGCGATCGCGAGTCCGGCAAAATCGCAAAGAGAAGGCTTTCCCGGTCGAAGCGCGACGGTTGTTGGCGCGTCTTCGGCGAAGCGAAATCGAAAGATGCCTGCAAGTCCTCGTGCATGATCGGCTCCTGGGCAACGGCCGTTTCTCATTCTTCACGGAAGACAGGGAGCCTAACATTTGATCTTGAAATGACACGAACAAAAAAAGAACATAAGGGCGAACGATCGACCGGAGCAAGCTCGTGCGACGCAAGAAACGGGTTGAATTCCGGCCGCGACGGCACGATCTTCGGAGTGAACAGCAGGGAGGCAATGACCCATGCAACAGGCAATGCATCACTATCTGATTTTCGAGACGAGCGGTGGCTTCTGCGGCATCGCCTGGAATGATGTCGGCATTACGCGGTTTCAGCTGCCGACGTCGAGTGCCGAGGCAACCGAGCGATTGCTCCTTCGCCGCATTCCCGGCGCCGAGGCGGCGAAGCCGACGGCCGCCGTTGCCGAAGCTGTTGCCGCAGTGAAGCGCTATTTCAGCGGCGAGCCGACGGACTTCTCAACCGTGAAGGTCGATCTCGCTGGTCAGGATGCCTTCTTCAGGCAGGTTTACGATGCTGCCCGCCAGATCGGCTGGGGCCACACGACCACCTACGGTGCGCTCGCGAAACAACTCGGCGTAGGGCCGGAGGCCGCCCGCGACGTCGGCCAGGCGATGGCGAAAAATCCGGTCGCCTTGATCATCCCCTGCCATCGCGTGCTAGCGGCCGGAAACAAGATCGGAGGCTTCTCCGCGCCCGGCGGCTCAACGTCCAAGCAGAGGATGTTGGAGCTCGAAGGCGTTAGCCTGGCGCGGCCAAAGCCGGTGCAGCAGTCACTTGATTTCTGATGGACGTCGCCTCGATTGAGGCGACTCTCAAATCATTCCCACTCGATCGTGCCGGGCGGTTTCGACGTCACATCGTAGACGACGCGGTTGATGCCACGTACTTCGTTGATGATGCGGGTAGCGGCGCGGCCGAGGAATTCCATGTCGTAGTGGTAGAAATCCGCCGTCATGCCGTCGACCGAGGTCACGGCGCGCAGTGCGCAGACGAATTCGTAGGTGCGGCCGTCGCCCATGACGCCGACGGTCTGGACGGGAAGCAGCACGGCGAAGGCCTGCCAGATCGCGTCGTAGAGACCGGCCTTGCGGATTTCGTCGAGATAGATGGCGTCGGCTTCGCGCAGAATTTCCAGCTTTTCGCGGGTGATGCCGCCGGGGCAGCGGATCGCGAGGCCTGGACCCGGGAAGGGATGGCGGCCGATGAAGCTGTCGGGCAGGCCGAGCTCCTTGCCGAGCACGCGCACTTCGTCCTTGAAGAGCTCGCGCAGCGGCTCGACGAGCTGCATGTTCATCCGCTCCGGCAGGCCGCCGACGTTGTGGTGCGACTTGATCGTCACCGATGGGCCGCCGGTGAAGGAAACGCTTTCGATCACATCGGGGTAGAGCGTGCCCTGGCCGAGGAAGTCGGCGCCACCGAGCTTCTTGGCCTCTTCCTCGAAGGTCTCGATGAACAGGCGGCCGATGATCTTGCGCTTGGTCTCGGGGTCGGAAACCCCTTCCAGTTCGCCGATAAACTTGTCGGATGCGTCGACGTGGATCAGGTGTAGATTGTAGTGTTCGCGGAACATGGCGACGACGTTGGCCGCCTCGTCCTTGCGCATCAGGCCGTGGTCGACCAGTACGCAGGTGAGCTTGTCGCCGATCGCTTCGTGGATCAGCAATGCTGCAACAGAGCTGTCGACGCCGCCCGAAAGGGCGCAGAGGACACGCTTGTCGCCGACCTGCTCGCGGATTGCCTCGACGGCCTTCTGGCGATAGGCCGACATCGACCAGTCGCCCTTGATGCCGGCGATGTTGTGAATGAAGTTGGCGATCAGCTTGGCGCCATCGGGAGTGTGTACGACTTCCGGGTGGAACTGCACGCCGTAATATTTGCGCTTCTCGTCGGCAATGAAGGCATAGGGTGCGTTCGGTGAAGTCGCGACGACCTCGAAACCTTCGGGGAGCGCCGTGACGCGGTCGCCGTGGCTCATCCAGACCTGATGGCGCGAACCCTTCGACCATAGGCCCTCGAACAGCGCGCTGTCTTCGTCGACTTCGAGGAAGGCGCGGCCGAATTCGCGGTGATGGCCGCTCTCGACCTTGCCGCCGAGCTGCATGCACATCGTCTGCTGGCCGTAGCAGATGCCGAAAACGGGCAGGCCGCTGTCGAAGATGATCTGGGGGGCGCGGGGCGAGCCTTCATCCACCGTCGAGGCCGGGCTGCCGGACAGGATCACTGCCTTCGGCTGCAGGCGCTTGAAGCCTTCTTCGGCGGACTGGAAGGGAACGATCTCGCAGTAGACACCCGTTTCGCGCACGCGGCGTGCGATCAGCTGGGTTACCTGGCTGCCGAAATCGACGATGAGAACGCTGTCTGGATGTGCTGTCTGGGTCATGGCGAGCCTTTAATGAAAAGCACCCGGTCTTGCAATGCGCGAAATCCTTGGCTGGAGGATTTTATTGTCCCGATTGTCCCTGTTTAGCAGGGGTTAGAACCAGAATACCCCGTCCTCCAGCGCCGTAAACAGACTGTCGACGGCATAAGACAGCTTGCGATCGACGACATGCAGGTATTCTGTCCAACCGGAAATGTGCTGCAGTTCCTCCACACCGTCTGAAATCCCGCGCAGGCCGATCAGCGGCAGGCCATAGGCCTGGCAGGCACGCAGGATTGCGAAGGTCTCCATATCGACCATGTCGGCGGCGATGCCGCTGTAGGCCTGCCCGGACACGACGTTGCCACCGGTCGAGAGGCTTGCTTCGGCAATGCCCGGAATCCTCAGCGGCAATTCGACGACGGCGGGCAGATCGAGAAAAGGCGTGCGCCCCTTTTCGAAACCAAGTGGCGAGGCGTCCATGTCGCGATAGGAGACTGACGTGACCTGGTAGACTTCGGTCTGCTCAAGCTTGGACGAGCCCGCCGATCCGAGCGAGACGACGAGTTGTGGCAGGTCGTCCGCGTTATCCAATTCCGTCAGTGTCCGCGTGAGGGCGACAGCCGCCTCGACGGGGCCGACCCCGGTCATCAGCGGCTCGAAGCGGGAGCGCAGGAACGGACCGTATTCGGCCTCCGCCGCCATCACGAACAGAATGGATTTGCCGGCGACCGATTTCAGCTCAAACTTCATCCCGAAATGCCCTCTCTGCCACGGATGATCATCATGGTGCTTGTCATGGAAGCAATCAGCTTTGCCGGCCCGTCGCCAATCGCGTAGCCGCGCCCGTCCGCGACGATGATGTTCGATCCCGGCTTGGTGATCTCGCCGCGAAACAGAAAACGCTCGCCCCGGCCCGGCGACAGCAGATTGACCTTGAATTCGATCGTCAGAATGGATGCTTCGGCGTCAATGACGCTATAAGCGGCAAAACCACAAGCGGAATCGAGCGCCGCGGAAATCACGCCTGCATGCAAAATACCGTGCTGCTGGGTGAGCTTGACGTCGAATGGCAGCTCGATTTCCACCGTTGCCCGCTCGACGCGGGTCAACTCGGCGCCAATGGTCTGCAGCGCCGCCTGGCGCGCAAAGTTTCTTCGGATCCGCTCGTGGAAGTCGCCGTTGTCAGTCATCGCTTTGCCTTTTTTGCCGGCGCGAAAGTGGCATGGTGCGTCGCGTCAGACAAGCGGTTCCCGGAAATCAGTTGGCAGAAGGTTTCTGCGCGCTGGATGTTGTCTGACTGACGAAGCGTCCCGTGCCGCGCGTAAAGATTGGATTCAGTCTTTTTTGGTAATTTTCCATTAGCCATTGCCTTTCAATGGTTCCCCGGTGGCGGCTCCCTGCCATCGACAATTGTTTTGCGTGCGGGTTCTCAATGCGTCTATCGGCTGCGCCAGCGTTCTTTCTTGCTTCTCTTGCTCTGTCCGGCTGCACATCCAGCTTGGGGCCGGACCTTGTCGCGAGCGTGCCGTCCCGCGAGACGACCAGCTCGGTTGCACGCCCAAGCGCGCCTGTGCCGGCAAGCCCGGTGCCATCGGCGGATGTTGCAGAAACGCCTGCGGCAACGGCGCCAAGACAGGAAGAATTGGCCTGGGCCGGCCCGGTTCCTCAGCCACGAGCCTTCGAACCGCAGGCAGGCGTGTCCGCCGCCCCCATGCCTTCGGAAAGGCCGGTTGCAACAGTCCAGCCAGCCGTGCTAACGCCGACGGCCCCCGAAATCGACGACGCGCCGCGGACACGCTCGCGGATCTACAACCATCGTTTCCGCGACGTCAAACCGATCAATTTCGGCTCCTCGTCGCCCAGAAAGCTTGCCGTCCATGGTGTCGACGTTTCGCGCTGGCAGGGCGATATCGACTGGCAGAAGCTGAGAACGCAGGGCGCGAACTTCGTTTACATCAAGGCGACCGACGGTGGCGATCACCTCGATCCGATGTTCCGGAAGAACTGGCGCGACGCCAAACAGGCCGGGATCAAACGCGGGGCCTATCACTTCTTCTACTGGTGCCGCACGGCGGGCGAACAGGCTGACTGGTTCATCCGCAACGTTCCCCGCGAAGCCGGGGCCTTGCCACCGGTCATCGACGTCGAATGGAACGGCGAGTCGAGCTGCAAGCGGCGAGTGTCGCCCGAGAAGGTTCGCGAGAAGATGCAGGTCTTCATGGACAAGCTGGAGCAGCACTACGGGCAGCGGCCGATCATCTACACCGCGCCGGACTTCTATCGCGACAACCTGAAGGGAGCCTTCCTGAACTATCCCTTCTGGCTGCGTTCGGTCGCGGCGCACCCTTCCAAGGTCTATCCCGGACGCCGCTGGGTGTTCTGGCAGTATTCAGGCTCCGGCATCTCGCACGGCGTTGACGGCCGGATCGACCTGAATGTCTTCCACGGCAGCGAAGCGGACTGGCACGACTGGGTCGCCAAAGCCGATTAGAATCCGGCAAACGAGCTCTCTTTTTCTGCCTTCGGGCGGAAGCCTCCGTGGCTCGCGACCGACGATCCCGCTGCCGCTGCTTCAGTTCAGATAGACGATCGAGGCGTTGAGAAGCGTCGCGAAACCGACCCAGATGGCATAAGGCATGAAAAGCAGCGCGGCTGCCCGGTCGGCGTTCCAGCGGTTGACGACAAAGGCGATCACTAGCCCCAGCAACAGCACGATGACGACCAGGGAGGCGGAGAGCATCCGCATGCCGAAAAAGAACGGCGACCACAGAAAGTTCAGTACCATCTGCCAGGCCCAGATCAGCATGCCGACGGAGAGATGGCCGCGCAACCATGTCCGCGCACCGGCAATACCAATCAAAACGTAGAGGGTGAGCCACACAGGGGCGAATATCCAATCAGGTGGATTGAACGGCGGCTTGGCGAGGGATTGATACCATTCACCGGGCAAATTGTTGACGCCGACAGTCAGGCCCCCGCCGAGCGCGATGGCGATGAAGACGACGTAGGTCAGGGCTCTGCTCATCCGCGCTAGATAGGGCGAGCGCACCCTCCAACCCGATCGCTAGCGATCTTTTGCGCACAATTCAGACGGCCGCAATACGCACGATATGCTGGTCCCAGGCCACATCGCTCCGCGTTGATAAAAACCCGCCATCATAGGATGACACGGCAAAGCCGGTCTTGGCCGCTGCAATCCCAGCCGCGTCAGGCACGACCGCTTCACGCAGCACGCGGCCGCTCTTCGCATCGATCGTCACGGATGCACCGCCCTTGGGCGAGGTGATGCCGACGAGCCCATCTGCCCGGTTGATGGCGATAGCGCCGACATAGTTGGCGAGGCGGCGCGTGGTTTCGTCCGGCAGATCGACGAAGCGCAGGTCTTCTCCCTTTGCAAAGGAACCGACGAGCGGCGGCAGGTCGTTGCGGTGACCCTCGTACTGGCACGCAAACCAGATGCGGCCGCTATCGTCGACATCGACGTGACGCGTGGAGAGTTGTGCCCATTGCGACGGCAGAGAGCGCTTTTCGATCAGCGATCCCGTCGCTGCATCGATCAGCGTCAGCGAAGGCTGCATATTGAAAAGATTGAGCTTGGTGCGGCCGAAATCCGGATGCGTTTCAATCCCGCCATTGGCAATGTTCAGCATGCGCCCGTCGTCGGACACCGTCATGTCATGCGGACCGACACCGTAGGTCTCGAATTCATCGATACGATCGAAACGACCGGTCGCGTCGTAAAGGCCGATCACGCCGCGATTGGCGTCGAAGGCATTCTCGCTGGCATAAAGGAGCCGACCATCTGGTGAAAAGGCGCCATGACCATAGAAATGGCGTCCCTCGGCGGCGGCAATGGTGATTGGCTCGTTCTTGCCGCGCGGGTCGAAGATCATCGCATAGGTGCCGGGGCGACGCGCAAAGGCGACGGTCTTTCCGGTCGCCCGGCTGAAGGCCATGCCATGCGCCCGCGCGGGAAGCGCAACCTGGTCGATAATTTCACCGCGTTCCGAGACCGTGGCTATGGCATAGGATCCGTCGGCCGTCCGCAAACCGGATGCATAAACAGCATCTGCACGCTCCAGTGCCATCAGCGCGCGCGGCTGCAGTGCCGCCAGGAACGTTAGTCCGGCAGCCTTGACGAAACTGCGCCGATCAATCGCAGAGCTGTTCCACATGTTCAGTCGCCGTCGGAGAAGGAGAAGCCAGCCGATAGGCCGATCGCCGCTCCGTAGTCGTCGCTTATCTTGGTAATCAGCTCACGCGTGCTGACCAGAAGGGCATCCAGCTTTGCTTTCTCGGCATCGCTTGTCGCGACTTCGATATCGGGGTTGAGCTTTGGTACGGTTTCCAGCAGCGACTTGAAGCTGGCATCGATCGCGTCGGCAATTGGTTTCTTGTCGGCGGGAAGAAGCTCTACCATGCCGGCCTTCTGCCAGAGCGTGCGCAGTCCGTCGAGATTGGCTGCCATCGACTTCCAAGTGTTCTTGGAACGCCAATAGATCGCCATGCGCGGGCGCGGCGTGCTGTCCTTGCCCTTGTAGAACTGCTCGAGACGCTGATCGCGAACCGTTTCGGCGCCGTGGACGAGAATACCGAGCAGCGCCGTCACTGCTTCCTTGTTATCCATGAAGTCCGCGCTTTGCGGGCCGGGATGCTTCCAGCTCGCCTGCACGCCGTCGGGCTTTTCCCAGGCGGCGACAACCTCGCCGGCCTCGCGCTGAATGTTGCCGGCGACGGCTGCGCCATAGAGGCATCGGAAACTATTTTTCTGTGTCGTCAGGTCTTCGGCGCCGGTGCCGTAGAGCACGTATTCAAGCGCAGTGAGCCCTTGCAGCGCAACACTCTTGCCGGCGATCGCATCGACCGTGGTGTCCTTCGGATCGGCTTTGGCGATCAGCGCCTGAACCTGCTTCAGGCCGACCCCTTTGCGATCGGGATAAAACAGGATGTGCTCGAAGAGATTGTCCTGAATGACAGGTCCTGTCTGGACGATCTCGATGACCGACCAATAGCGGATCGTGTCGTCGAAAGCCGACTTCGCCTTGTCGAGCTTCTGCTGCGTCGCGTCTTCGCAGAGGTCCTTCATCGCCGTCGTCAGGCGTGCGGCCGATTGCTGGGCATTGCGATAGCCGGGGCGGATCACCTCGTCAACTGCCCGCTGCATCACCGTGGATACCGCTTCCTCGTTCAGGCCGGCTTGCGGTGCGGGGGTCTGTGCGGAGGCAGAAGTAGCAAGGGCCAAGGAGAGAAGAAGAGGTTGCCAAAGGCGCATCAAAGGGACTCCAGGAATGTAATCAGTGCCTGCCGATCATCCTTCGGCAGGGATGCGAAAGCGTCACGCGCTTTTTGAGCCTCGCCGCCATGCCAGAGAATCGCTTCGGTGAGATTTCTGGCGCGGCCGTCGTGGAGGAAAAAGCTGTGCCCGCTGACAGTCTGGGTCAGACCTATACCCCATAGTGGCGGCGTGCGCCATTCACGACCGTTGGCGCTCCCGACTTGTTGTCCGTCCGCGAGACCTTCGCCCATATCGTGCAGCAGGAAGTCGGAATAGGGCCAGATCAGCTGGAAGGATTGGGCCTTGTCGGCGCTGTCCCGGCGGGTGACGAACTTCGGCACGTGGCAGGAAATGCAGCCGCTTTGGTAGAAGATCTTCTTGCCCTGCAGGGTAGCCGGGAAGCTCGCCTTTCGCCGGGCAGGGACGGCCAAGTTGGCAGAGTAGAAGGTCACGAGGTCGAGGATCGGGCCGGGGGCCTCCTCCTTGCCAAGCCGTTTCTGCACGCCGGTCGGCATCTCCCTGCACTTGGCCTCGGCTACGGTGCAATCGCCATGCGAGTCAGGCTGGTCCGGCGTCGAAATGCCGATGTCATTGGAGAAGGCATCCGCGCTCTGATCGCGCACACTTGCGTTCTGCGCCTTCCAACCGAAGCGGCCGAGCGCGATCTTGCCTGTGCGATGGTCGCGCACAACAGCCGCCTTGCCGTGAATGCCATCGCCGTTCGTATCGTCCGGATCGGCATGGGCCAGGATATCCGCCTCGGGGATGGCTTCGATCAGGCCGAGCCCGATCATCGCGGGCGCAACGCGCGGCGAGATCGTCGTCGCCGGGTCGAGTGGGCCATAGCCTGGGTTGGTCACCTCGTAGCTCGGGCGGCGGAGCGAAGCCGTCTCTCCGCCAGCAAGTGTGACCGTTACCTCGGAGTAGCGGATCGCCATCTTGCCCTCGGAGGGCAGACCCGGAACCGCAAGATCCTGCAGCTGGTGGCCGTAAACGGGATCAGGGAAGTTGACGATCTCGGCGTTGGCAATTGCCCGCTGTTCGTCAGGCGTGGCTGCGGGACGCGACAGGCGCAGGAACATCGAGGTGGCGCTGACGCCGCCTTCCGGCGGCTTGCCACGGCCGTCGTTTACGTGACAGCTCATGCAGGAGCGGGCATTGAAGAGCGGCCCAAGGCCATCCGAGGCCTGTGTCGAGGAAGGAGCGGAAACCCAGAGCTTCTTGAAGAGGGCGTTTCCCAGTCGGAACGGCTGCTCTTCCTCGAAGGGGATGGTCGCGGAAATATGCGAAAAGGAATCCTCGGTGGCCGGATCGATGGACGTGGCGCCGCCCGCCTGCATCGCCTCGTATTGCTCGGCCTTGGAAAAATCCGTGGTCGGCCGGGTCACCGCGGCGACGCGTTTCATATCCGCTTCGGAAAGGTCGCCTCGTTTCGTCGGAAGATCGAACCCGGATGCCAGCGCAACGGAAAATCCGGCAATCGCGGCGCAAAATGCTGCGCAACTCAGAAGACGACGAGCCGATCTGGGAGGCATTCGAGAGTTCGGGCCGCTGCGTCGAACGAAGCGGCCCGCCTTTTCACTTATTGGAAGACCGCGCCAGGATTATCCAAGCTGTCGGAACCTTCAAGCTTCACCGTGCCGAGATCGAGTGCGGCAATAACGCGCTGCACCGTCTTGGTCTGGTCGACGAGACCGTCGATGGCAGCCTGAACGACAGCGTTGCCCTTCTTGTTGCCTTCGCCGATCATCTGGTCGTACTTCTCGACGTTCAGACCGCGCTTCGCCATGACCTGCATCGCATCGAGCGTCTTCTTCAGTTTGGCCTGCATTTCCTTGTCGAGTTTCTCGTCCTTGGCGGCGACGAGATCGTGCAGCGACGGTCCCTTCATCTTCGTGCCGTCAACGCGGGTGTAGTCGCCCGTGTAGGCAGCGGCGATGCCGATCGCGTCGTTGAGGTGCGAGTTGAAGGTGTTGTCGGAGAAGCAATCATGCTCTTCTTCCGGATCGTGCAGCAGCAGGCCGAGCTTCATGCGCTCGCCAGCCAGTTCTCCGTAGGAGAGCGAGCCCATACCCGTCAGGATGGCAACGAGACCAGCTTTCGGATCGGCTTCGACATGCTTGGTGGCTTCACCATCCGCAGTCCAGTTGTTGGTCATCTCCTGAAGGTCGGAGACCAGCAGCGTCGAGGCGGACTTCAGATATTCGGCACGGCGATCGCAATTGCCGTGCGTGCAATTCTTCAGGTCGTAGTCAGTGGCAGGGCGGTTGCCAGCTCCGGGACCGGTGCCGTTCAGGTCCTGGCCCCAGAGCAGGAACTCGATGGCATGGTAGCCGGTGGCGACATTGGCTTCGACGCCGCCGGCTTCGGCCAGCGTGCCGGAGAGGAATTCGGGCGTCAGCTTCGACGCGTCCACATCCTTGCCGTCGATCTTGATCGTCTTGTTGGCGATGACATTGGCAACGTAGAGCGAATTCTCGTCGCTCTCGGTTCCGTACGACGCATCGACGTAATCGATCAGGCCTTCGTCGAGCGGCCAAGCGTTGACCTTACCTTCCCAGTCGTCAACGATCGGGTTGCCGAAGCGATAGACTTCCGTCTGCTGGTAAGGGATGCGTGCCTTGATCCACGCGGCGCGGGCAGCCTTCAATGTCTTGTCGGTCGGGTCCTTGAGCAGGGCGTCGATTGCCGCGTCAAGGGCCTTGGCCGTCGTCAGCGAATCTTCGTATTTGGCATGCGCAACGTCAGCGTAGTGCTTTACAACTGCAGCAGCATCCGGAGCCGCGTAGGCGGGAATGGCAAGCAGAGCGGTTGGGGCCACCGCCAGCGCCACGGCTGCGCAGAAATTCTTGTTGAGTTTCATGATCCTCTCCTGTGCGGACGTTCAGCGCGAAGTCCGACGCAAATCTCTTTGCGCAAAAGCAAACTGGTGTCAAACACTCTAGTTTGGAATGGTTTTAAGTGTATTCGCCGCGGTTGCGGGCGCGAAGACCGGCTGTTCAGCCGTTCCGCTTCATGCGGCAGAAGAAGAACCCGTCCGTATCGGTGGAAGCGGGCGTCAGCGTGATGGTCTTGCCGTCGGACGAGCGTGGGCGCGGGCTGTCCTTTCCGAACAGTCCGTCCCAGGCGGGCAGGGCGCTGACGATCTCGTAGTCGCCGTTCTCGGCGGTGAAGCGTCGGACCTGCTCTTCGTTTTCCTGCGGCAGAACCGAGCAGGTGACATAGATCAACTCGCCACCGGGGCGGACAAAGGCGCTCGCCTGCTTGAGGGCATCCTGCTGCTGGGCCGTGCGCTCGTCGAGGTTCTTGGCGGTCAATCGCCATTTGGTGTCGGGCCGCCGCCGCCAAGTCCCGGTTCCCGTGCACGGCGCATCGACGAGCACCTTGTCGCAGCGATCGCTAAGGCTCTTCAGGGCCTTGGCGTCATCATGGACCTGGACATTGCGGGTGCCCGCACGCTTCAGCCGTTCGATGATCGGGGCGAGCCGCTTGCGGTCGGCGTCGTAGGCATGAACCTGGCCCTTGTTGTGCATCGCCGCCGACATGGCGAGCGTCTTGCCGCCGCCGCCTGCGCAATAGTCAAGCACCTGTTCGCCGTCCTTGGGAAGCACGAGATCGGCAACGATCTGCGATCCTTCGTCCTGAACTTCGAACCAACCTTTTTGGAACGAAAGCTCAGCTGTCACGTTTGGAAGTCTTGAGGCTCCTTCGCCGGCGGGAATCCGGATCCCGTAGCGCGCGATTTTTGCCTCTTGTGCGCCGGCCCTCTCAAGCGCTTTGACCGTCTTGTCGCGGGTCGCCTTGAGGATGTTCGCGCGCAGATCAAGTGTAGGACGTCCCGCAAGGGCCTGTGCCTCGGCAAGCCAGCTGTCGCCGAAGGCATTTTCAAAGGAGGATTGGACCCACTCAGGGATATCACCCTGGATATGAGCCGGAGCGTCGGTCAGGCGCCGGCTATTGAATGCGGACAGTTGAGCTTCCGAAAGGGGGGCAGGTGCGAACTTGTCGTCCGCAAGTTCCGCAGCAAGCGTGTCCGGCGTGAAACCCCACTGGCGGAACATCACGGCGTAAGCGATGGAGGAAGCACTGTCGTCGTCCATCAGCCAGGCGTGGGACAGGCGCATGCGGAGCGCATCGTAGACGATGTTGCCGATCGCGGCGCGGTCGCCGGAGCCGGCAAACCGATGAGCGAGGCCCCAGTCCTTCAATGCATCGGCTACAGGCCGTCTGCGGGCATCGATATCTGCAAGAACCGAAATCGCCCCTTCGAGCCGCCCGCCCAATCGCATTCAAACAGCTCCTATCGCCTGGATCAAAATACCGGGCTTGTGAACAATCCGCAGGAAGCGCGACAGACGCAGCGGATAGTACACAAGTCTAAACCGCGTCGTAGACGCGATTGGCGGCAAGAGCAAGCGACCCGTTCGTATACGGGCGAACGCTTAGCCTATGACTTCGTAGCAGACCTTTGCCGTGCCACTGCTGACCATGCCAATGTTCTGGGCGGCAGCGCGGGAGAGATCGAGGACGCGGCCGCGAATGAACGGACCACGATCGTTGACGCGAACGACGACGCTGCGGCCGTTGTTGCGGTTGGTAACTTTCAGCTTCGTGCCAAATGCCAATGAACGATGTGCTGCAGTATTGATGGTCGGGTTCATACGTTCCCCGGAGGCGGTTTTGGAGCGAAGTGCGTACCAGGAAGCGCCACCGCAACCATTTGCAGCAAATCCTTCGACGGGAAGGATGGTAGAGCAAGCTGCAATTGTTGCTGCGGCGATAACAGAACGGCAGATTTTCTTCAAAACGGATTGTCCCTCAACTGTTGAACTCACGCCTTGTGGGCGGTGAAGGGGTTGAATCCGGCCAAGTGTGGCGAAAAAGTGCCCCCAATTATCACGGAATGTTACAGAGTGTAATATCTGTGATGGATAGATGCACGACAGGTAACGCCGTTAAAAACAAGGAGATGGAAAAAAAGATAATGAAATCAAGTAAAATTCGAACGTTTTTTACAAGACATGATCCACGCAACCCGAGATCACAAAATTTACGAAAATAATTTTGCGCAATTGCCATAATTGCTGCCCCATTTGAGCAAATTTAGGGGCCGTTAACCATAAAGCGGCGCAGAATTGTGCGTGCGCACCGGAAAGGTAGGAATTTCCTACCTCTTTTGGCGAGCTGTCTGCGAGCGGTTGCACAACCCATGGACGTAAAAATCTGAGGTCCGCTCCCGCCGGCTTGCCAACTCGTGCTATCAAGTTGGCTGGGAGTTGGCGAGGTGTCGCTCAAAATACGACGACGTTGTCGAAAATGCGGACGCCCGAACGTCTTTAGCTTGCAGGCGCGCAAGTAGTGCACGCCTCGTCAACTTGGGCAGGGAGGCTGCGAAGTTATGAGCATACCCTATCGTTGGATCATTGTTGCTGCTGGGGCTTTGATGACGTGCGTCGCGCTCGGCGCGATGTTCTCCCTAGCGATTTTCCAGGAGCCGATCGCCATAGACACCGGCTGGTCACATGCTGGCATCGCGAGCGCAATGACGCTCAATTTCATTGTCATGGGGATCGGTGGCTTCTTCTGGGGCACCGCAAGCGATCGCTACGGGCCCCGCGTCGTCGTTCTGATCGGGGCCGGAGGCCTCGGCCTGGCGCTTGTGCTTGCAAGTCGAGCCGAGTCCCTTCTGCAATTCCAACTGACCTACGGCATTCTGGTCGGGCTGGCCGCCAGCACCTTCTTTGCGCCGATGATCGCGACGACGACGGGTTGGTTCGAGGAGAACCGTGGCCTTGCCGTTTCGCTGGTGTCGGCTGGCATGGGCGTTGCGCCCATGACTATCTCACCGTTCGCGCGCTGGCTGATCTCCGCCTATGATTGGCGAACTGCGATGCTGCTGATCGGCATCACCGCCTGGGTGCTACTGATACCGGCAGCCTTGCTCGTTCGCCGTCCGCCCGCGGAAACGGGGGACGCTGCGGCCGCCGATGTGGCGAGTGGCGAGCAGCCGTCGCTTTCCCGAGTGTTCCGCTCGCCGCAATTCATCGTGCTCGGGCTGACATTCGCTGCCTGCTGTGCCGCGCATTCAGGGCCGATCTTCCACATGGTCAGTTACGCCACGATCTGTGGCATTGCGCCGATGGCCGCTGTCAGCATCTACAGCGTCGAGGGGCTCGCGGGGCTGGGCGGACGGCTTCTCTATGGCGGGCTTGCCGACAGGATCGGCGTGAAGCCGGTGCTTGTGGCCGGCCTGCTTGTCCAGGCGATCGCGCTGGCAACCTACCTTTTCGTCAGCAGGCTCGGTGAATTCTATGCTCTGGCGATCATCTTCGGTAGTGCCTATGGCGGCGTGATGCCGCTCTATGCGGTGCTGGCGCGGGAATATTTCGGACCGCGTATCATCGGCACCGTTTTCGGCGCCGCCACTATGCTCTCCAGCCTCGGCATGGCCTTCGGCCCACTGATCGGTGGCTGGATCTTCGACACGTTCCACAACTACTCGTGGCTCTTCATCGGATCCGCCCTGGTTGGGCTTGGGGCGGCTGCGATTGCCCTGGCGTTTCCGCCGCTCGCAAGAGCAAAGACCGAACCGGCTCTCGGCGTGTCGGCTTGAGGCTGCCTATCCTCGCCAGCTGTTGCTTTGCTTCAGCTGCGCGAGGGAGGTCGGATAGGTCGGGAACGTGAAGGTAAAGCCTGCCGCTTTCAGCTTGGCGTTGGATACCCGCTTGTTCTCGCCGTAGAAGGACCGCGCCATCGGCGTGAGTTCGGCAGTCTCAAACGGCTGCTCCGGCGGGGGCTCGACGCCCAGAAGGCGAGCGGCCTCGACAATGACATCCTGAGGCGGGCCGGGCAGATCGTCGGTGACATTGTAGATGCCGCCAAGTCCGCGCTCGGCAAGGAACCGCGTCGCAGATCCAATGTCCTCGACGCGGATGCGGTTGAAGACCTGGTCTTTCTTGATCAGCCGCCTTGCCGTGCCGCGCTCCAGATTGCAAAACGCATTGCGGCCGGGTCCGTAGATGCCGGAAAGGCGGAGAACCGCCGCCGGAATATTGTTCTTTGCGCCGATGGCCATCCAGCCGTCTTCCGCTTCCAGCCGCTCCTTTGAGCGGCCGGAAACCGGCGTGCAGGGCGTGTCTTCAGTGACCCAGTTGCCCTTGTGATCGCCGTAGACGCCGACCGTCGAGAGATAGCCGATCCACTGGAGCTTCGGCATCATCTCCCGCAATCGCTCACCTGCGAGCCCGATCAGCGGATCGCCGCTTTCCCGTGGAGCAATGGATTGAACGAGATGCGTCGTATCGCGCATCGCGACGCTCAGATCATGTCCCAGAGTCTCGCCGTCGAAAAGGAACGCGTTGATCCCGAGGCCACGCAAAGCGGCAGCCTTTTCGTCCGTCCGTGTCGTCCCGGTTACGCGCGCCCCATCAGCTATGAAAGCCTCGGCGATTGCCTTACCGGAAAAACCGCAGCCGAAAATCATCACATCCATCATACAGCTCCCGCTAGCCGCCATTCGTCCCTGACATCGCTGTCCGATTCATCTGGCCTTTGTGCCGCAAAGGCTGCGAATTCACCAGCCTCGAAAAGGCGTGAAAGCGCCCAGACCGCCATACCACGTACGACGGGCGAGGGGTCCAGCGACAGCGCCCGACATCGCTCGACAAAGCGGCGGTCGCCCGAATTGCCGGCAGCGATGAGCACATTGCGGATGAAGCGGTCGCGGCCGATCCGCTTGACCGGCGAGCCGCTGAAGAATGCGCGAAAGGCGGCGTCGTCGAGGTTGAGCAGGAACTCGATCGTCGGTTCCTTCAGGTCCTCTCGGGGCTGCAGCTTCATTTCGGACGCCTCATGGGCAAACTTGTTCCATGGGCAGACGGCAAGGCAATCATCGCAGCCGTAGATCCGATTGCCGATCAACGGACGCAGGGCGGGATCGATCGGTCCCTTGTGCTCGATGGTCAGGTACGAAATGCAGCGTCGCGCGTCGATTTGATAGGGTGCCGGGAATGCATTGGTCGGGCAGATGTCGAGACAGGCACGACAGGAGCCGCAGTGGTCGACTTCAGCGGCATCTATATTCAGATCCGCGGTTGTGAACATCGAGCCGAGAAAGAGCCACGAGCCGAGTTCACGGCTGACGAGGTTCGTGTGCTTGCCCTGCCAGCCAAGGCCGGCCGCAGCCGCAAGCGGCTTCTCCATCACAGGCGCGGTATCGACGAAGACCTTCACGTCCGCCCCCGCACGCGCCGCAAAACGCGTCGCAATCTCCTTCAGCCGTCCCTTGATGACGTTGTGATAGTCGCGATTGCGCGCATAGACCGAGATCGCGGCCTTGTCGGGTTTCGTCAGAATTTCGCGGGGATCTTCATCCGGTCCGTAATTGAGGCCGAAGACGACGATTGACCGGACATCGCTCCAGAGCGTGCGCGGATCGCCGCGCCTGTCGCGAGTTTCCGCCATCCACTCCATCGTGCCGTGCCGCCCGGCGTCGATGAATTCGCCAAGCCGCTCCTTGGCCTCGGGGATTGCATCGGCTCGGGTGATGCGACAGAGATCGAATCCGAGAGCGTTCGCCTCCGAGCGAACGAAGGCGGTGAGGGTGTCGCGGCGTTTCTGTTCCTTGTTTTCTGTGGCCATCGAAGGCCCTCGTCAGAAATCCAGATCGGCGTAGTGGGACACCGGTGTCAGGCCCCGTACGCGTTCGGTGAGCAGGGGCCGGAAGGATGGACGCGACTTCAGGCGCTGATACCACTCCTTGACAACAGGCGCTTCCGACCAGTCGATCTCGCCGAGGTAGTCGAGAATGGAAACGGCGGAGGCGGCAGCCAGGTCGGCATAGCTCATGCGGTCGCCAGCCAGCCACTGGCGCGAGCCTGCGAGCCATGTGAGGTACTTCATATGCTGGCGGATGTTTGCCCGTGCCGTGCGAAGGATCTTCGAGTCAGGCGCACCGCCTCCCTGGTCCGCCGTCATCTGCAGCTTGTAGACCCGCTCGCGGGCAAGCGGCCTGGTGACGTCGGTTTCCATCTTCTGCATGAACCACTCCGCCAGCCGGCGGATTTCGGCGCGCTGGAACGGATCTTCTGCGAGTAGCCGGCGATCCCGCTTGAGCACGCCATGCGTCTCGTCGAGATACTCCGAGATGACTGTGGCGCCGCAGAGCGCCCGCATGCTGTCATCGACATACACCGGCAAGGTTCCGGCCGGGTTCAGCGCGAGGAAATCCCGCCGCTTCTCCCATGTCTGTTCTTCGATCAGATCCGCCTGATAGCCGTACTCCGTCAGGATCAGCCGAACGAAGCGTGATGCGGATGACATGGGGTGATGATAGAGCGTGGGCATCGATTCTCGGATTTTTGATGGCTGTGGGTGCGTTGCGGGAGCGCGATGATCATAGCGCCCTAGTCATGACTTATTCGTTGAAGCTATAGGAGTTTGGTCCTTCCAATACAAGCGAGTCGGACAGCCGACCGCCTGGACAAAGGACGTGTACGCGCCAAAGACCGATTTTTGCCTTCCCGCCCTGCCTTCGTCACTTACGGCCGCCATAACCCCCGCGCAGCCCGACCAAATTTCCACGGAGAGAATGTATGGAATATGTGAACTCTATAATTCTAGGCATAATAGAGGGAATTACCGAGTTTCTGCCGATTTCGAGCACTGGCCACCTTATCATTGCGGAACAATGGCTCGGCCACCGCTCGGACATGTTCAACATTGTCATTCAGGCTGGTGCCATCCTCGCCGTCACCATTATCTACTGGCGGCGCCTCGTGGATCTCGTTCTCGGATGGCGTGATCCGAGAAACCGCGCCTATGCCGCCAAGCTGATTGTCGCATTTCTGATCACGGCCGTCCTCGGGCTGATCGTCAAGAAGCTCGGCTTCGAGTTGCCGGAGAACGCAACACCGATCGCCTGGGCGCTGATCATCGGCGGCGTCTGGATGATCTTTGCCGAGTGGGCCGCCGCGCGTAGGCCCCCGCACAAGGAAATCACCTGGCTTGTTGCCATCCTGGTCGGCATTGCCCAGGTCGTCGCAGGCGTTTTCCCGGGAACTTCCCGCTCGGGTGCCACGATCTTCGTCGCTATGCTGGCCGGCACTGGCAACCGCGCTGCGGCGACCGAATTCGCCTTTCTGGTCGGCATCCCGACCATGTATGCTGCCAGCGCCTACGAACTGTTGAAGACGTTCAAGGATGGCGGCGCCGCAAATGAGAACTGGACGAGCCTCGGTATCGCCTTCGTCGTCTCGACGATTGTCGCGTTCGTGGCTGTGAAGTGGCTGCTCTCCTATATCCGCAGCAACCGTTTTACGATGTTTGCCATCTACCGCATCATTCTGGGCGCCATTCTGCTTGGCATGGCCGCGACTGGGGCGATCGCCTGAGATAGCTTTTGACTGCCGCATTTGCGCACTGATCGCGCAAATGCGGATTGCCCGACGAAGTGACAAACACTTCAGATGTCTGACGGCACAAAAAAACCGGCGTAGAGCGCCGGTTTTTCGTTATCGGCTGATGGAGCCGGTCTCGCAGGGATCGATGCCATAAGCTGGCGAGCACTCACCCTTCACCGCTGCAACCGAGCCGGGTGCAATGAAGGAGCCTGCCAGAATAACCAGCGCCGCGCACGCAAACAGAAGCGCGATTGACCTACCCATCGAAGAAAGCCTTTCAAAGTCGTTAGCGCGCCGTCAAGGCGCTGAGTCCATTGGGAGACGCGCGGGGTGTGTAGTCAGTGGAATGACAAATAGCAATAAATGTTCCTGCTAAATTTGGTGTTAATTCCGCTAATTTTTTGGTGCGGCTTTTATGCAACGAGTGCCTTGCCGGCACAGAGAAAAAAGCATCCACAACTTGCGCGATTCCGGAAAACTCTTCCAAGAAAAATGCCGCCCGCGATCCCGCGAGCGGCACACCTAGATAGAAGTGGACAGCGGCTTTAGGCGGCCTTGCCCGAGCCGGTGTATTGGCCGTGTGGACGATACTGCACGAGGTACGACCCGATAACCGAGTTCACCAGAGTTGGCGTGACGCCGATGCCCTTCAGCGTACGGCCTTCAGCTTCTGCTTCCTTCGAGACGACGTTGTTCTTCCTCAGGAGGCGCACCTGGTCCGCCGTGATCGGCGGGGTGATGAACGGAACGAGCGAGGCAATGCTGCCGATCATCGAGGCGATGCCGAACGGAAGCGACACGAGGCGGTTCTTGCGCGAGGTTGTCTTCAGCATGATTTCAAGACATTCGCGGAAGGTCAGTACTTCGGGGCCGCCGAGCTCGAAGGTTTCGCCAGCGGCAACCTTGCCCTCGACAGCCTTCGCGACCGCTTCGGCGACGTCGACGACGTAGACCGGCTGGAATTTCGTCTTGCCGCCGCCGATCAGCGGCAGCATCGGCGACATGCGCGCCATGTCGGCGAACTTATTGAAGAAGCTGTCCTCGGGGCCGAAGACCACCGACGGACGATAGATGATGGCGTCCGGCTTTATCGCGTGGATCGCCGCCTCGGCGCGACCCTTCGTGCGGGCATATCCGGAGTCGGAATGGGCATGTGCGCCGATCGCGGAGATATGGATCAGCTTGGCACCGACGCCGCGCGCGGCTTCGGCGACGGCACGGGCGCCAAATTCCTGGACCGCCTCGAAGGTATTGCGGCCGGCTTCGTGGAGGATGCCGACGCAGTTCACCACATAGTCAGCGCCGTCGACCGCACGATCGACCGAGTTGCGGTAGCGCAGGTTCGCCTGGACAAAGGAAATCTGGCCGACATTGCCGAGTGGCTGCAGGAAGCCGGCGAGATCGGGACGGCGGACGGCAACACGGATGCGGTAGCCGCGCTTTGCGAGCTCGCGAACGATATGCCTGCCGATGAAGCCGGACCCTCCGAACACGGTGACGAGTGGCGGCAGGTTGGCAAGGGTCATGGCAGGCTCCTCGAAAGGCTCAGTTGTGTGGTCGATGTGGTTTCGTCTTAGACCAATCACGGCGTGACGAAAAGGGCCATCGCGCCGCAGTTCTCACCGCTGAGAACTCGTCTCAGATGCCTTCGACGACGACCATCTCGGCATCGGCGATTTCCTGGCGGATTTTCGCGGCGATCTGGTATTCCGGTGAATTGTAGCAATCGACGGCATGCTGCATCGAGGGAAATTCGATGACCACGTTGCGTGCGCGGGACTTGCCTTCAAGCTCGGTGATCGCGCCGCCACGGGCGAGGAAGTTGGCGCCGTACTTGTCGAATGCCAGCTTTCCGGCTGCGACGTAGTCCTTGTAACGCTCGAGGTCGCGAACATCGACGCGTGCGATCCAGTATGCTTTTGCCATCTGAGTGCTCCCTGGCATGCTTGGTTATTGTAGGACGGTTGCCATTTCGGCGAGGATCGCCCGCGCGGCTTCGCGAGGATCGGCGGCTTTGACGATCGGGCGGGCAACGACCAGATGGCTGGAGCCGGCCTTCAGCGCATCGGCCGGTGTCATCACACGTTTCTGGTCGCCCTTGTCGGCGCCGGCAGGGCGGATGCCCGGCGTGACGAGCGCCATATCGGGGCCGATGATCTTGCGCACGGCCGCAGATTCTTCCGCGGAGCAGACGATGCCGCCCATGCCGGCGAGATGCGCCTGTTCGGCGCGGCGCAGCACGAGCGTATGCGGATCATACTCGTAGCCTGCGGCGATCAGGTCCTGCTCGTCCATCGATGTCAGCACGGTGACACCGAGGAGGCAGAGATCGGAGCCCTTCGCCGCCTCGACCGCAGCCTTCATCGCCTTCGGATAGGCGTGCAGCGTCAGCATCGACATGCCCATCTTGACGATGTTCTCGACGCCCGACGCGACCGTATTGTCGATATCGAGCAGCTTCATGTCGAGGAAGACCTTCTTGCCGCTCTTGGCAAGGTCGCGCGCAAATTCCAAGCCGCCGGCAAAGGCCAGTTGATAGCCGATCTTGTAGAAAACCACGTCGTCGCCGAGTGTGTTGACGATCCTTTCGGCTTCGCCAAGCGTTGGAACATCCAGCCCGACGATCAGGCGCTCGCGTGCGTCCATCTCACATCCATCCCTGCCACTCTTCGATAGGCGTCCAGTCGCACGATAGGCGCTGATCTGCAAGGCTGAAACAATAGAGATTGCCGCCACCGCCAGGCTGATCGCCGTCGCGCCGGATCGCCCGGCCCTGAAGGTGGCATTTCAGCAGCGTGCCGACGCCGCCGTGCCCGACAAACGCGATGGGCAGGACGGAATCATGCGATGCGAGGACATCGGTAACCGCCGAAACGATACGCCGTTGTGCATCGATTGCTCGCTCCCAACCGCGGAAGCTCTCCTCGGGGTGCGCAAAGAACCAGTCGGCTGCCTTTTCGAACTCCGGCGGCGACAGGAAACCGGTTGCCGTGCGATCGTTCTCATGCATGCCCGGGACGATTTCGACGGTCAGTCCGGCTGCGGACGCAAGGATTTCGGCAGTTTCGATCGCTTTCGTCTCGTCGCTGGAAACGACCCGCCGCAACTGCCTTGCCCAACCGCTTTCAGCTGCCTTGCCAGCGCGCGCAGCCCCGATCTCCGACAGCCGCCATTTCGGTACAGGGACATCGGGGTCGATCTTCACCTGTGGATGCGTGATGTAGAGGCCGAACACCGGTTCAGCCGCGCCGGTAGATCCAGAGCTGCGCAGGTGGAATGTTGCGGACGATGAAGTCGAAGTGCTGGATATGGTAGCGATCCGGCCGCGCGATGATCGGCGATACAGGGCCGTAGGAAATCTGCACGACCGGGCGACCGGCTGGCAGACGGTCGAGCAGGCTCTCGAGAAGTGCGATGCGCGCCTGCATCGGAAAGTTCAGCAGCGGCACGGCGGAAACGACGGAATCGAACGTTTGATCCTTCATGGCGCCGAGCGTCTTGTCGAGATTGAACGCGTCGCCATTGATGAAATTCACGCCCGGATAGAGCCGGACGAGATGTTCGTAGAAGTCGGTCGAATATTCGACGGCGACCAGATTTCCTGGCTTCACGCCGCGACCAAGAATGGCTTTGGTGATCGCCCCGGTGCCGGGTCCGAGCTCAAGGACCGGCAGTCCCGAGTGAGGGTTGATGACGCTTGCCATCTTACGGGCTGTAATGGAGGAGGTGGGAACAATCGAACCGACGGTTTTCGGCCCCTGCATCATTCCTTTGAAGAAGCGGATCTCTTCGTCAAACTTCTTGCCCAGCCGTTCCTTTAGGCGCAACGCCATGCCCGTCCTCCTGGTTATGCAACAAAACAGCCCGCTTTCTAATTGCAGTCAGTCTCAGCGAAAAACAAGGCCTGACGTCGCAATTGGCAAAGTTTGCACGGCAAATGCGACGCCCGTCTAGACGCGCATCGGCATCAGCACGTAAAGGGCGTCGTCGCCTGCGGTGTCGCGAATGAGCGTCGGCGATCCCGCATCGGCGAGCAGGAAGATCGCTTCGTCGCCGGAAAGCTGTGCAGTGATATCAAGCAGGTATTTGGCGTTGAAGCCGATTTCCATCGCGTCCGTGTCATAGCCAACGGCGACTTCTTCCGTCGCGCTGCCCGAATCCGGATTGTTGACGGTGAGCAGCAACTGGCCGTCCGAGAGAGCGAGCTTGACGGCGCGGCCACGCTCGGAGGAGATCGTCGAGACGCGGTCCACGGCCTGCGCGAACGTCGTGCAGTCGACACGCATTTCCTTGTCGTTGTTGGCCGGGATAACGCGCTGGTAATCGGGGAATGTGCCGTCGATCAGCTTCGAGGTCATGACGATCGGGCCGATGCTGAGGCGGATCTTGGCGTCCGACACTTCGACGGTCACCATCGCATCCGGAACATCGACGAGCTTCTGCAGTTCGCCGACGGTCTTGCGCGGAATGATGATGCCCGGCATGCCTTCGGAGCCCGATGGCGCATCGACGTCGGCGCGGGCGAGGCGATGGCCGTCGGTTGCGACGGCGCGCAGCTTCAGATCGCCCTGGCTTTCGATGGTGTGGAAGAAGATGCCGTTCAGGTAATAGCGCGTTTCCTCAGTCGAGATCGCGAACTGGGTACGATCAATCAACATCTTGAGGTCCGTCGCCTTCAGCTTGAAGGTGTGGCTGAAGGTGCCCGCGGTGAGATCCGGGAAGTCGGACTGCGGCAGGCACTGAAGCGAGAACTTGGAGCGACCGGACGCGACAGTCATCGAGCCGCCGTCTGTGCTCGTCGCCAGCAGGACTTCGGAACCGTCAGGCAGCTTGCGCACGATGTCGTAGAGAAGATGGGCAGGAACGGTAGTGGCGCCGGCCTGTTCGACGTTCGCAGGCGTCGCCTCGGTCACCTCTAGATCGAGGTCGGTCGCCTTCATGTCGAGGTTCTGACCATCGGCGCGCAGCAGGATGTTGGACAGGATCGGGATCGTGTTCCGGCGTTCGACCACGCGATGCACGTGGTTCAGCGACTTCAAAAGGTTGGACCGCTCAATTGTAATACGCATGGGATGCTACCGCTTTCGACCGTTACTGCTTGGGCGCGCATGCTGCGCGCCGCAAGGAATGCCTTTGCCCAAAAGGGACCGTAGAGTGGATAGGCAAAATGGCAGGATTTTGAGACCGATTGCAAGAGGCGCAAATGGCCGCGCCAGTGCAATTGCCGTTTTCCGGTGCAATGCACACAGAAATTGCTGCGGCCTTGCCGAAAGGCGGGGTCTCGCCCATAACAGCGGAAACGAGAGATGAGTATCGATACCTTGAGCAATGACGATGTGATGGCCGATGGCGGCAGGCAACGCAGCTTCCGCCTGCACAATATGTCCGTTCCGGCACGACCATTGGAGCCGGCGCTCTATCTCGTCGCGACGCCGATCGGTAATCTAGGCGACATCACGCTGCGTGCCTTGGAAACGCTTGCCGGCGCCGACGTCCTGGCCTGCGAAGACACGCGCGTCACCCGCGTCTTGCTTGACCGGTTTGGCATTCAGAACCGCCCCTATGCGTATCACGAACACAATGCCGACGAGGCTGGGCCGCGGCTTTTGCAGGCGCTGGAGGCCGGAAAGTCTGTGGCTCTCGTCTCGGACGCCGGAACGCCGCTGGTCTCCGATCCCGGCTATCGCCTCGCACAGAACGCCATCGAGGCGGGCTATCGCGTCGTGCCGATTCCCGGCGCCTCCGCGCCGCTTGCGGCTCTGGTCGGTTCCGGCCTGCCGAACGAGGCCTTTCTGTTCGCCGGGTTTCTGCCGACCAAGGACAAGGCCCGCCGTGATCGGCTGGCGGAGTTCGAGGCAGTTCCCGCAACGCTGATGTTCTTTGAATCGCCGCATCGCATTGCTGCTACGTTGACCGCTGCCGCCGATGTGCTCGGCGGCGATCGCGCGGCATCCGTCTGTCGCGAATTGACGAAGACCTATGAAGAGTTTCGCCGTGGGACGCTGGCCGAGCTCGCGGCGCATTACGCCGATGTCGATAACGTCAAGGGCGAGATCGTGCTGGTCATCGGACCGCCTCCCGAGCGGGCGGTCGAAGCAGCCGATGTCGATGCGATCTTGGCGGACTTGGCCAAAACCTTGCCAACCTCCAAGGCTGCCGCGGAAGCGTCAAAGCTGACCGGCGTCTCCAAGAAGGAACTCTATCAGCGGCTCCTCGACATGAAGGGCGGCGATGGGCGATAGGACTCCTCCTGCTGCCGACCGCCGAAGGGCGCTCCGCCGGGGCCATGTCTCCGAGTATTTCGCTGCTCTCTATCTCATGTTGAAGGGATATCGCATCGTCGCCATGCGTTATCGCACCAAGCTCGGCGAGATCGACATCATTGCACGCAAGCGCAATCTGGCGATTTTTGTTGAAGTGAAGGCGCGGCGCGAGGAGATGATCGCCATCGACGCCGTGTCGCCAACGGCGCAAAAACGGATCAGAGCGGCCAGTGATCTATGGCTTCAGCGCCAACGCGATTATGCTTTGCTTTCGCAGCGTTACGATATTGTGGCCATCCTGCCCGGCCGGCTGCCGCGTCATTTTCCGAACGCCTTCTGACCTCTTTGCACTCGCGTGCAAAAAGAGCCGACTGTAACAGTCCCGTCATCAAATCATCAAGGAGGCGTCATGGAACGCCTCTATTGCACTCCTCACCCCAACAACTGGTGGAGAGGGATTAGTCATGTTCAAGAAATTTACGATGGCGGCCGTGGCCGTGAGCTTCTCGGCCTCGTCGTCTTTTGCCGCGACCAATATCACTTGGTGGCACGGCATGGGCGGCCGCAACGGCGAAGTCATCAACGAAGTCGCACAGAAGTTCAACGCATCGCAGACGAGCTGCGCGATCACGCCGGTCTCCAAGGGATCGTATGAAGAAGCGCTGGCAGCCGGCATCGCCGCTTTCCGCTCGGGCGAACAGCCGAACATCCTGCAGGTATTCGATGCGGGTGCCGCGACCATTATCAACGCCAAGGGCGCTGTCATCCCGGCTGAAGACCTGATCAACAACGCTGGCTACAAGTTCGACCGCAACGCCTTCATTCCGGGCGTTCGCTACCTCTACGCTGCTGCTGACGGCAAGTTCGTCGGCATGCCGTTCAACTCGTCCGCTCCGATCATGTATACGAACCCGGAAGCGCTGAAGAAGGCCGGCGTCGAAGCCCCGAAGACCTGGGAAGAGTTCGAGGCGATCGCGCCGAAGCTCAAGGATGCCGGCTACATCCCGCTCGTCCAGACGCAGCTGACCTGGGAGTTCACCGAGAACTTCTTCTCGCGCAACAACATCCAGTTCGCCACCAACAACAACGGCTACGACAGCATCGTCGACACGAAGCTCAAGGTCACCGACCCGAACCTCATCATGATGTTCGAAAAGCTCAAGGCCTGGAAGGATGAAGGCTACTTCGCCTATTACGGCGCCGGCTGGAACGACAACCAGAAGCCCTTCGAAGAAGGCAAGGTCGCTCTGTGGATCGGTTCCTCGGGCTCCTTCGGCGGTCTGAAGAAGACGGCAACCATGCCCTTCTCGGCAACCTTCCTGCCTTATTGGAACTCGATCAGCGGCGCCGGCAAGAACACCTTCATTGGTGGTGCTGCCCTTTTCGCGATGGCCGGCAAGCCGGAAGCCGAAAACAAGTGCGTTGCCGACTTCTTCCAGTTCCTGACCTCGCCTGAGATCCAGAAGTTCTACCACCAGGCAACCGGTTATGTCGCCATCACCGAAGCAGCCTACGATCTCGCCAAGAAGGAAGGCTACTACGAGAAGGAGCCTGTCGCCGAAGTCGGTATCAAGCAGCTGAAGCTGGAAGGCGGCGAATGGTCGAAGGGCTATCGCCTCGGCTTCTACCCGCAGATCCGCTCGATCATGGAGCGCGAATACAACCGCATCTTCGCTGGTGAAACCACAGTCAAGGACGCGTTCGACACCATCGAGAAGGAAGGCAACGAACTTCTCGCCCGCTTCGCCAAGACCGCTGGCTGATCCAAGCCACGTCGACCATGACAGTCAACATGGACCTCCCTTCTCCGGAAGGGAGGTCCTATCAGCGATAGAGGACCGCGCGTGGCCTATACACCTTCTCAACCTCGCCTCGGCCGGTTCATACCGGGCTTTGCGGCAGGCGCCAGGAAACCGGCAGCCGCTGCCGAGCCGGCAGGCGCCAAGCGCGTCCAGTTCTCGCCATCGCTCATCCCCTATCTGTTTCTGGCGCCGCAGCTCGCGGTGATCTTCATTTTCTTCTACTGGCCGTCGGTACAGGCGGTGCAGTCGTCCTTCTACATCGAGGACCCCTTCGGCTTCGGCTCGACCTTCGTCGGCTTCGCCAACTATACGGACGCCATCTTCAGCCCCGAGTATCTGAGCATCGCCAAGTTTACGGTCGTCTTCACAGCGCTGGTGACCTTCTTCTCGCTGGCGCTCGGTCTGCTGCTGGCGGTCAAGGCTGATGCCGTCATTCGCGGCAGCTCCGCCTACAAGACGCTGCTGATCTCGGTCTATGCGATCGCCCCGCCGGTTGCGGGCCTCATCGGCATGATGTTCTTCGACCTGCACATCGGCCCCTTCGTCAAACTGGCGGCATGGTTCGGCTGGGACATGCAGGTTGGTCTGAACTACTACGACACCGCCTTTGCGCTGATTGTCGTCGCGGTCTGGAAGCAGATCCCCTATAACTTCATCTTCTTTCTGTCGGGTCTTCAGGGCGTGCCGGTTTCCGTGCGCGAAGCCGCCACCATCGACTGCCGCTCCGGCTTCCGTCGCTTCTGGACGGTGACGCTGCCGCTGCTGGCGCCGACGGCCTTCTTCCTGCTGATCATCAACATCACCTACGCGCTGTTCGACACCTTCGGCGTCATCGACGTGATGGTGAAGGACAAGCCGGCCAACAATCCGATCACCCTTGTCTACAAGGTCTACATGGATGGCTTCCGCGGCAATGACATCGGCAGCTCCTCGGCGCAGTCGGTGATCCTGATGATCGTTGTCTTCGTCCTCACCATCATTCAGTTCCGCTTCATCGAGAAGCGCATCCACTACACGTGAGAGGGGACGACCATGTATAAGACGAAACCCCTCGACCATCTGATCCTGATCCTCGGTTCGCTGTTCCTGATCGTGCCCGTGATCGTGGCCTTCATGACCTCGACCCACGAGGCGGCCGAAATCCACACCAAGGGCCTGATGCTGCTCCCCGGCGACAATTTCGTCGGCACCTATGAGAAGGTCCTGACCCAGAAGGGCGGCTTCACCGGCCAGGTCACCGGCCTCAACATGGTGCTGAACTCGCTCATCCTCGGCATCGGCTTTGCCGTCGGCAAGATCGTGCTGTCGATGATGGCGGCCTACGCCATCGTCTATTTCCGCTTTCGCTTTGCGACGCTCGCCTTCTGGATCATCTTCACGACGTTGCTGCTGCCGCTCGAAGTGCGCATCATGCCGTCCTATGAGGTGATGAGCAAACTCGGGCTGCTGAACACCTACACCGGCCTGATCGTGCCGCTGCTGGCGTCGGCGACCGGCACCTTCTATTTCCGTCAGTTCTTCAAGTCCGTTCCCGAGGAACTCTTGGAGGCGGCCCGCATCGATGGCGCCGGGCCGTTCAAGTTCTTCGTCGATATCCTGATCCCGCTGTCGCGCACGATGATGGCGGCGATCTTCATCATCATGTTCGTCTATGGCTGGAACCAGTATCTCTGGCCCATGCTGATGACCACCGACGAGAGCTTCTTCACGCTCATGCGCGGCATCAAGTCGATCCTGCAGGTCTGGGTCGGTTCGCAAATTCCCGATTACAACGAAGCCTTTGCACTCGCCGTGCTGGCCATGCTGCCGCCGGTGCTGATCGTCGTGATTTTCCAGAGATGGTTCATCAAGGGCCTCACCGAGAGCGATAAGTAAGGAAGAAACATGGCACGGATCGAAATCTCGAAGGTCTGCAAGGATTATCATGGCGGCGTTCGCGCCGTGAACGGCGTCGATATCTCGATCGCCGATGGTGAGTTCATCGTCCTCGTCGGCCCGTCCGGTTGCGGCAAGTCCACGCTACTGCGCATGGTGGCGGGTCTCGAGGAAATCTCCGACGGCACCGTCAGCATCGGCAACCGCGTGGTCAACAGCGTCGACCCTGCCGATCGCGACATCGCCATGGTCTTCCAGAACTATGCGCTCTATCCGCACATGACGGTGCGCGAGAACCTTGAATACGGCCTGAAGAACCGCAAGACGCCGAAGTCGGAAATCGACGCGCGCGTCGCCGAGGCCGCCCGCATGCTGCAGCTCGAGCCCTATCTCGATCGCCGCCCGCGCGCGCTGTCGGGCGGTCAGCGCCAGCGCGTCGCCATGGGCCGCGCCATCGTCCGCAAGCCGGCCGCCTTCCTGTTCGATGAACCGCTGTCGAATCTCGATGCCAAGCTGCGCGTTTCCATGCGCGGCGAAATCAAGCGCCTGCAGCGCCGCCTCGGCACCACCTCGCTCTATGTCACCCACGACCAGCTGGAAGCGATGACGCTCGCCGATCGCCTCGTGGTTCTGAGCCATGGTGAAATCGAGCAGATCGGCACACCGCTCGAGGTCTACCATCGCCCGGCTTCCACCTTTGTCGCCAGCTTCATCGGCTCGCCGGCCATGAACCTCCTTAAGGGCGAGTTGCATGGCGACAAACTGGCGCTCGGCCCGAGCCTGATTGACCTTGCCGGCAGCGCGCCGACGTCGGGTCCGGTCACGGTCGGGATTCGCGCCGAAGACCTCCGCCTTGCCCGTGCCGGTGAACATGCCATGACGGTCGCGATCGACTATGTCGAAGAGTTGGGTTCACAGCGTCTGGTGCACGGAAGTCTTGGCGATCAGCAGTTGACCGCGGTCCTGTCGCCTGAGGCGGAGCTGAAGTCCGAACTACGGCTGGTCATCGGCGCAGAGCGGCTGCATTTCTTCAATCACGAGACGGGCAAGCGCATCGGCGAGCCGGCAGCTTCGCCGGCCGCCGTGGTCAAAACGGAAATCGCCTGACGCCTCACTGATCCTTAAAATTGTACGGATCGCCTGTACGGTGCCTTTACGACTCTCTGCTATCCCGACACGGATTGGATAGCTGGGGGGCTCATGGGTATTCATATGATGCTGGCAAGCGTGGTCGCGATGGCGGCGCGCGTGGTGCCCTTTCCGAGCCTGCCGCAGCCGCAAGCAAAGACATTCGTGGCGAAGTCCGGCGATACTTTCGACATGCGCGCGACGCCGATCAATCCGGATTGGGTGATCAGCGGTAACCCTCAGGCGCGCACCGGCGAGCATTCTCGCAGCAATGACGATGCAGCCTATACGGCGATCTGGGATTGCACGGCCGGCGAATTCCGTTGGCACTTCTACTGGGACGAAACGGTGATGATCCTCGAAGGCGGCGTCCATATCGTTGCCGGGGACGGCACGGAGCGGACACTGCAAGCCGGCGATGTTGCCTTCTTCGCTGCGGGCACCTGGGCCAGCTGGCGCGTGGACAGTTACGTGCGCAAGGTTGCGTTCCTGAGGAAGCCGTTCCCGAAGCCGGTCGCGCTCGCCTACCGGCTGAAGAGCCTGTTGCGCGGCGACGTCCAAAAGAGCGGCATCGCCGCCTGACGATTTCCCGTCCCGCCACAACGAAGCCGTTGATTGACGTTGCTTTCGGGGCATCCGCAGCCTACATCTGTCCGCATCAGCTAAGGGACGGAAATGGCTAAGATCAGGAATGTAGCGGTCCAGATGGACCATGTCGCCGGCATCAATATCGCGGGCGATTCCACATTTGCGATGAGCCTGGAAGCGCAGGCTCGCGGCTACAAGCTTTTCCATTACACGCCTGAGCGCCTGAGCTTCCGGGACGGCAATCTGTACGCCACGGTGGAGCCGATGGTGTTGCGCGACGTCAAGGGCGATCATTTCGAGCTCGGGGCGCCCGAACGCGTCGACCTTTCCACCATGGACGTGATCCTGCTTCGCCAGGATCCGCCGTTCGACATGGCCTATATCACCTCGACCCACCTGCTGGAGCGGATCCATCCGAAGACGCTGGTCGTCAATGATCCGGCCTGGGTTCGGAACTCTCCCGAAAAGATCTTCGTCACCGAATTTGCCGATCTGATGCCGAAGACGCTGATCACCAAGGATGCAGCGGAAATTCGCCGCTTCCGAGACGAGATGGGCGACATTATCCTGAAGCCGCTCTACGGCAACGGCGGCGCCGGCGTTTTTCATTCGACAAAGGACGACCGCAACCTGTCGTCCCTGCTAGAAATGTTCGGTCAACTCTTCCGTGAACCTTTCATTGCGCAGCAGTACCTTCCTGATGTTCGCAAGGGCGACAAGCGCATCCTGCTCGTCGACGGCGAGCCCGTCGGCGCCATCAATCGCGTGCCCGCCGAGCACGACAGCCGTTCCAACATGCATGTCGGAGGACGCGCCGAGGCGACTGAACTGACGGCCCGCGAGATCGAAATCTGCAAGCGCATCGGCCCTGCGCTGAAGGAACGCGGCTTCCTCTTCGTCGGCATTGACGTCATCGGCGACTACATGACGGAGATCAACGTCACCTCGCCGACCGGCATCCGCGAAGTGCGCAAATTTGGCGGTTTCGATATCGCCGCCCTGCTGTGGGATGCGATCGAGCAGAAGCGCTAGGCATCGTTTTGTTGCCGCGCGCTGAGAACGGGCGCGCGGTTTTGCGGACATTTCGTCTCTTCCGGATGCTCCCGCTCGATACGGTCGGGACACGTCGGCCGGTTTGTTCCGCCTATGCAACCTGCCACAACCTACCCACAGCGTTGGCTTGAATCTGTTCTTTTATTGTTCTTGTTTCATTCCTGTTTCTATGCAAGATTGCAATTGGCGACAATGATGCGTCGTTAAACTGCAGTGTAGTGGGTTGCGGCACAGGGGATGGGGCATGGTCGCACGCGTCAGCACGGTTGCATTTCAGGGTATTGAGGGTGTTCCGGTCGAGGTCCAGGTCATGGTCGCGCCCGGCCGGGTCGTCACCCAGATCGTCGGCCTTCCCGATAAGGCGGTGGCAGAAAGCCGCGAGCGCGTTCACGCCGCGCTGCACGCCTCGGGCCTGGCCCTCCCGGCCAAGAAGATTACTGTCAACCTGGCGCCGGCGGACCTGCCCAAGGAAGGCTCTCATTTCGACCTGCCGATCGCCCTTGGCCTGATGGCCGCCTTGGGCGCCATTCCGGCGGATGCACTCTCCGACTACGTGGTGATTGGCGAACTCAATCTGGATGGGACGATCGCCCCCGTCGCCGGGGCGCTGCCGGCCGCGATTGGCGCCAACGCCATCGGCAAGGGATTGATTTGCCCGGCCGAAAGCGGCGCGGAGGCGGCCTGGGCGGGACCGGATATCGACATCCTCGCGCCGCGCAGCCTGATCGCGCTCGCCAATCATTTTCGCGGCACCCAGGTTATCTCCCGTCCAGAACCCTCGATCCGCGCCAATACGGTCAGCCTGCCTGATCTTGCCGATATCAAGGGGCAGGAAAGCGCCAAGCGGGCGCTGGAAGTGGCGGCGGCCGGTGGCCACAATCTCCTGATGGTCGGTCCGCCCGGCTCCGGAAAATCCATGCTTGCAGCGCGTTTGCCCTCGATCCTACCGCCGCTTTCCGCTGCCGAGCTTCTGGAAGTGTCGATGATCCATTCGGTAGCCGGACAATTATCCGGCGGGAAGCTCTCGGATCGACGCCCCTTCCGTACGCCGCATCATTCCGCCACCATGGCAGCCCTCGTCGGCGGCGGTGTGCGCGCCAAGCCCGGCGAGGCGTCGCTAGCCCACCATGGCGTTCTGTTTCTCGATGAGTTTCCCGAGTTTTCGCCGCAGGCGCTCGATGCTCTGCGGCAACCGCTCGAAACAGGCGAATGCATCATCGCCCGCGCCAATCATCGTGTGGCCTATCCGGCCAACATCCAGCTCGTCGCGGCGATGAACCCCTGTCGCTGCGGCATGGCCGGCGAACCCGGCCATAGTTGCGTACGCGGTCCACGCTGCATGACGGACTATCAGTCGCGCATTTCAGGCCCGCTAATGGATCGCATCGACATCCGCATCGATGTTCCGGCTGTCTCCGCCTTCGATCTCATTCGGCCGATGCCTGCTGAAAGGAGCGTGGATATCGCCCGCCGCGTCGCCCGTGCGCGCGAGATTCAGCGGGATCGCTTCAAGGCGGCGACCCCGGGGGCAATCGGGACCAACGCCCGCTGCTCGACCGCCATGATCGAGACATACGCCGCACCGGATGCTTCCGGCCTGCAGTTGCTCCGCGACGCAGCCGAAAAAATGAAGTTCTCGGCGCGCGGATATCATCGTGTCCTGAAGGTGGCGCGCACCCTGGCAGATCTCGATGGCAATGAGATGGTGGGTCGCATCCACCTCGCCGAGGCGATCTCCTATCGCATCGCCGGCGAACGTCTGACCACGCCCGCCTGAAACGAAAGGGGGGCGCCCGCCGAGAGCGCCCCGCGTCAGGAATGCCGGCTTAGCCGCCAAGCCCCTCAAACAGGGCCGTGGAGAGATAACGTTCGGCAAAGGATGGGATGATCACGACGATGTTTTTCCCCGCGTTCTCCTCACGGCTGCCGATTTTGATTGCGGCGGCCAAGGCTGCGCCCGAGGAAATGCCGACCGGCACGCCTTCCAGCCTGGCAACCTCGCGGGCAAGGTCAAGCGCTTCGGGGCTGCTGACCGTGACGATTTCGTCGTAGATGTGGGTATCGAGGATCGCCGGCGCGAAGCCTGCGCCGATGCCCTGGATCTTGTGCGGACCCGGCTGGCCGCCGGAAAGGACGGGAGATTCCGCAGGTTCGACGGCGACGACCTTGAAGCCAGGCTTCTTCGATTTCAGCACCTGGCCCGCGCCGGTGATGGTGCCGCCGGTGCCGATGCCGGCAACCAGGATATCGACCGCACCGTCGGTATCGTTCCAGATCTCCTCGGCTGTCGTGCGGCGGTGGATTTCTGGATTGGCAGGATTTTCGAACTGCTGCGGGATAATCGCATCGGGGAGTGTCGCCGCCAATTCCTCGGCCTTGGCGATCGCGCCCTTCATTCCCTTCGGACCTTCGGTGAGCACGAGTTCGGCGCCGAGCAGTGCCAGCATCTTGCGGCGCTCGACGGACATGGTTTCCGGCATCGTCAGGATCAGTTTGTATCCCTTGGCCGCCGCGGCAAAGGCGAGCGCAATTCCGGTATTGCCCGATGTCGGCTCGATCAGGGTCGTCTTGCCGGGCGAAATCTTGCCCTGTGACTCCAGCGACTCGATCATTGCGACGCCGATGCGGTCCTTCACGGAAGCAATCGGATTGAAGAATTCCAGCTTCGCCAGGAGGTTCGCTTTGACGCCCTTCGCCTTCGCGAGCTTGTCGAGCCGCACAATTGGCGTGTCACCGATGGTCTCGGTGATCGAGGAATAGATGCGGCCGCGGCCCGGTTTCTTCGACATTAGGCTCTCCCTTGGTGAAATGTGCGGAGAGAATAGGGTCAAAGATGGATGGAGGCCAGTGTGGGTTCATCCGCCAGAAGCGGTCAGGCGAGAAAAAATCCTTTAGGAACCGGGCTTTGTCGAATGAATTTTTCAGGCCGCGCGGGTGGCGATGAAGGCGGCCGTGCCGGCGAGAATACCTGCCGCCGTCTTGTTCAGCGCCGCCAGCGCACGCGGTTGCTTCAGCATCATGCGGGCGCGTGACGCAAGCAGCATATAAGGGACCAAAACCACAAGCAGGACGACGAAGGTGGTTGTCAAAAGGACACCATATTCACGAAGCCCGATGCTGTTGATGTCGATCAAAGTCGGCACCAGTGCGACATAGAAGAGCATGGTTTTGGGATTGCCGAGTGTTACCAGCAGGCCGGACAGGAAGCTCATGCCGACATTGCTCGCCTTCCTGGCCGCGATGTCGTGGGGCAGCAACCCGGCCGTCCAGAGCTTGTAAGCGATGTAGCAGAGATAAAGCGCACCGGCGATCTTGATGACAATGAAGAGTTCGGTGAACGTCTGCGCCACGAAAGCGAGGCCGAGAATGACGGCAGTGAGATAGGTCATATCACCAAGCACTAGACCGAGGCCCATAAAAAATGTCTCGCGAAAATTCGAGCCGAGTGCGCGCGCGACGATCGCCGTGATGCCCGGTCCGGGGATGGCGGCAGCGATGAAAAGGGCTGCAGCATATGCAAAAAGGGCGGTGAAGGACATGGTGCAAGCTCCTGCTTCAGACGCCTTCTACGCCTGCAAACGGGGGATTTCAAGGATGTGACGCTCTGTCACTAGGCTGCAGTGCATAGCCGCTATTGACGCTTGTTGTGACGGTTCTAGTTCCAAGGCGGGGTCGAAGCTGTGAAGGCCGGCATCGCGCCAACAACCAAATCCGAGGGGCAATGGGCAATGAACCCTCCATACCGACCAATACCTACTGTTCGCCAAAGGAGATATCGATGAGCCTCAACGCAGCCGAAAAGCGCAAACTCGCCCCACTTGCCACTCCGACGGACCTGAAAGGCAATGCCATCCAGGACATCTCGGCCGCTTTAGCGGCGCTGCTGGCAGACGTCTTCGCGCTCTACATGAAGACCAAGAATTTCCACTGGCATATGTCGGGGCCGCATTTCCGCGACTATCACCTGATGCTCGACGAACAGGCTGAGCAGATCTTTGCCACGACCGACGCGATTGCCGAGCGCGCCCGCAAGATCGGCGGAACGACGTTGCGCTCCATCGGCCATATCGGTCGCCTGCAGCGCATCAATGACAATGACGCCGAGTATGTGACGCCGGAGGACATGCTGGCGGAACTGCGCGACGACAACAGGCAGCTTGTATCGCTGTTGCGCGAAACCCACGATGTCTGCTCCGAGCACAATGACTTCGCTACCACAAGCCTGCTGGAAGTCTGGATCGACGAGGCCGAGCGCCGCACTTGGTTCCTGTTCGAAACGACGCGGCAGCAGAAATAGCGTCGGCGCCCTCTGGCCTATGAGCTTGCCCGCGCACGTAGCAACTGCGCGGGCGTCCAGCCGAGGTTCATGCCGGCCGCGGCGACGAGAATGATCGCTGCACCAACGAGCTGAAGCGGTTGCAGCGCATGTCCGAAGGCCACCCGGTCCACGAGGATGGCGGCGATCGGATAGATGAACGACAGCGCCCCTGTCAGATGGATCGGCAGCTTCTGGATCGCTCCGTAGAGCAGCACATACATCAGCCCTGTATGAACGATGCCCATGGTGGCAAGGATTGACCAGGACTGTCCGTCGGTTGGCAGGTCCGAGAAGTTCACGGTCGGCAGCAGCATCAGCACGCCGGTCGCAACCTGTATCAGCGCTATGAGATGCGGCGGCGTTCCCTTGAGCCATTTCGCGGCAAGGGCTGCCAGCGCGTAGAAAAACGCAGCGCCAAGCGCCAAAAGGATCCCGGCCGCATAGCCCTCGTGTTCGGCTGACGTCGCCGGCTTGGCCTCGACGATGGCCGCCATTCCGCCAAAGGCCAGCGTCAGCCACAACAGCTTCGCGGCGGTGATCTTCTCGCCGAGAAAAAGCGCACCGAGCGCAAGCAACATGAAGGGTTGCGTATTGTAGACGGTCGTCGCTATCGAAATCGAGGCGTGGCCGTATGACGCAAACAGCAGCAGCCAATTGAGAACAATGGCAACTCCGCCGAAGACCGCGATGCCAAACGCCTTGAAGCTGATGACGCCCGGTCGCAGCAGTCCCATGGCCGCGCAGACGGCGAGCAGGCTGATCGCCCCAAAGAAGCAGCGCCAGAACACCACGCCGCTCACAGGCTGGCCGGACATCACGACGAACCAGCCGATGGTTCCTGAAATCAGCATTGCCGCTGTCATTTGGGCAGCGCCGGCGCGAACTTCGCTGTGCATCGCATCTCTCCATGTTGATGGAGAAAGAATATTGCGGGGTCATCGTGACTTATATAGATTCCATTAGGCTCGCTGCGCAATCGTCCTATCTTTGTGAGGAAAAGTGTCTGTATTGCCTAATGACAACTTGATCGATGCGGTCGACCAGAAAATCCTGCAGGCACTGGCGGAGAATGCCCGCATTTCCTTGAAGGAACTGGCGCAGGCCGCGGGCCTCTCTTCGCCCAGCGCCGCCGAACGTCTCCGCCGCCTTGAGGAACGCGGGATCATCGCCGCGTTCACAATTGATATCGACGCCGCGGCGCTCGGATATCCGCTGCAGGCGATCGTGCGCGTCCGGCCGCTGCCGGGACAGTTGCATGTCGTCCAGCGCATCATCCAGGATACGCCCCAGTTCGTGGAGTGCGACAAGGTGACGGGTGATGACTGTTTCATTGCCCGGCTTGTCGTTTCCTCCATGGCGGAACTCGACGCGATCCTCGACAAGGTGGCCGAGAAGGCCGAGACCAGCACCTCGATGGTCAAGGCATCACCGGTAAAACGCCGTCTGCCGCCGCTCTCGCGGGACCGATAGATCAGAAATCGGCCATCGGCGACAGCATTGCAGGTCGATCAAAGGCGATCGCGCCGGGTGTGCGGATCATGAAGTGCGTGTGGCCGTCGAGCGGTCGCGCCTCGCCGTTCCACCCGAGTTTGTCAGGGCAGAACAACACATCGACGGCGCCAGGCTCTATGTCGAGAGCTCCGATGATCGAGGTCAGCGAGGGGATATCGGCCGCGACGACGTCGAGGAGAATCAAACGTCCCGGCGGTTCCATCTTCCAGGCAATCGCGGCCTGTTCCCGTTCCATCCAACTGACCCTGACGCCGGGGTCGAGCTGTGTGTTGATGAGAAACATCGCGGCGCTCTGACACACGGCGAGCACGTCTGAGACTGGTTCGCGGGCTCTCAAAGCTGCGCGCAACAACTCGAGGTCTGCCGCGTCGAGCGGATCGAGGCAACAGGCTGGCGTTTGCGCCTTTGAAACAGCCGGCGCCTTGCCGGAATAGGCATGCATTGGAACCGAGCGGAATCCGTAGGGTTCATACAGCGACGGCTTGTCCGTGTAGAGGGCGATCGCTTCGAAGCCCATCTCCTCACACCACGCGAGCGCCTTGCGGGTCAGGTCGCGATACAGGCCGCGTCTGCGCCAGGGCGGCCGGACCGCGCCTGATTGGAATGCGGCGGCATTCAGTGTTCGACCGTTGATGACGAGGGGCATCGCAAAGGCCGAAAGATTGGCGGCAAGCAGGCCATCGCGGTCAAACCAGCCGAAGGGCATGCTGCTAGGGTCGGGTCCGCCCATTTGCTGCAATGGGCCGATATCGATATCGAATGTGTCCTTTAGGAGATCGACCAGCGCCTGCCATGCCTTAAGGTCGCCGAAATAGTCTTGGCGGAAGGTCAAGCCGGAATGATCGATCCCCTTGGAGGTCATACCCCGGTCGAGCCGAAACCGCCGGCGCCGCGCGCCGTGGCACTCGCCTCGGAGATTTCGCAGATATGAGCCTGAATCGCCGGTGCGATTACCATCTGGGCGATGCGCATGCCCCGGGTGATCTCGAACGGCTCGTCGCCGAGGTTGATCAGCAGAACCTTGACCTCGCCGCGATAGTCGCTGTCGATGGTGCCGGGTGTATTCAGGCAGGTGAGGCCGTGCTTGAAGGCGAGGCCGGAGCGCGGACGCACCTGGCCCTCGAATCTTTCCGGAATTTCGAAGATGAAACCGGTCGGCACCAGCGCGCGCTTGCCAGGCGCGAGGATGGTCGGCGCGTCGGCATCGACGGCGGCGCGCAGGTCCATGCCCGCCGCCCCCTTGCTTTCATAGGCCGGCAGTTCGAGGTCCTTGCCGTTGGCAAGGCGGATGATGTTGAGCGTCGGGCGCGTATCGGCATGAATGGTCATGCCGCATTAGTTTGCGCCCGAAGCGCCAAGGTCAATTGCAATGCCGGGCTTTAATCGCTAGATACGCCGCAATTCCACAGGATTCACATTATGGCCGAAAGTCTCGCCGAGGCGGTCTCCCGCCGCCGCACATTCGCTATTATCGCGCACCCGGACGCGGGTAAGACCACGCTCACCGAAAAGCTGCTGCTGTTCGGCGGCGCCATTCAGCTTGCCGGCGAAGTCAAGGCAAAGAAGGATCGCATGCAGACGCGCTCCGACTGGATGAAGATCGAGCGTGAGCGCGGCATCTCGGTCGTCACCTCGGTCATGACGTTCGAGTACAAGGACAATGTCTTCAACATCCTCGATACGCCCGGCCACGAAGACTTCGCCGACGACACCTATCGCACGCTGACGGCGGTCGATGCCGCCGTCATGGTGATCGATGCCGCCAAGGGTATCGAGCCGCGGACACTGAAGCTGTTCGAAGTCTGCCGCATGCGCGACATTCCGATCATCACCTTCATCAACAAGATGGACCGGGAAAGCCGCGATCCCTTCGAGATTCTTGACGAAGTCGAGGAGAAGCTGGCGCTTGACTGCGCACCGGTGACATGGCCGATCGGCCGTTCCAAGACCTTCTGCGGCACCTACCACCTGGCGAACAACGAGGTGCGTGCTTCGGACACGCAGGAGATCATGACCAAGGTCACCGATCCCGAGATGGTAGCCCATCGCCTGCCGGAGAACGAGCGTGACGCGTTCATCGAGGAGACGACGCTGGCGATCGAGGCATGCAAGCCCTTCGACAGGAAGGCCTTCCTCGAAGGCCATTTGACGCCCGTCTTCTTCGGTTCGGCGCTGCGCAATTTCGGCGTGCGCGACCTTATCGATGCGCTCGGCGAGTTCGCCCCGCCGCCCCGTGATCAGGTCGCCGACATCCGTACCGTGCAGGCGACCGACAACAAGATGACCGCCTTCGTCTTCAAGATCCAGGCGAACATGGACCCCAATCATCGCGACCGCATCGCGTTTGCCCGCATCTGCTCGGGCAAGCTCGAGCGCGGCATGAAGGCCCGCCTGTCGCGCACCGGCAAGCAGCTCGGCCTCACCGCGCCGCAGTTCTTCTTTGCCTCGCAGCGGCAGCTTGCGGATACGGCCTATGCCGGCGACGTCGTCGGCATTCCCAATCACGGAACGCTGCGCATCGGCGATACGCTGACGGAAGGCGAGTCGCTGGTGTTCCAGGGCGTGCCGAACTTCTCGCCGGAAATCCTGCGCCGCGTACGTCTGGAAGACGCCATGAAGGCGAAGAAGCTCAAGGAAGCGCTGCAGCAGATGGCGGAAGAGGGCGTCGTCCAGCTGTTCTCGCCGGAAGATGGTTCGCCGGCTATCGTTGGCGTCGTCGGCGCGCTACAGCTTGACGTTCTGAAGGAGCGCCTGATGGCCGAATACGGCCTGCCGGTCTCCTTTGAAATGTCGCGCTTCTCCGTGTGCCGCTGGATTTCGGCTGATCAGCCGGCAGAGCTCGAAAAATTCATAACCGCGCGTCGCGGCGATATCGCCCGCGACCTCGATAACGACCCGGTGTTCCTGGCGCAGGACAGCTTCTCTCTGCGCTACGAGGCCGAGCGCTACCCGGCGATCAGGATGGCCGCCCTCAAGGAATACCACGCCGTCAAGGCCGCGTGATATTGGATCGGATACACCGATCTGCCATGATGTATCTTCGAACAGGAGCGTTTGATGGTACGCGAGAACGAAATCCGGGAAAACGAAGTCGCGGTCGATCTGCCGCCGGCGACGGATGCGGGGCTGGTGTTCATCGGGCGTATCTTGACCCCTGGGACCTCGCGCATGGAGACGCCGCGCCAGGGGCGGCATGACGGTCCGCTTTGCAAGGTCGAGATATTCGAGCCATGGAGGCAGGCACTCCAGGGCGTGGAAGCCTTCGAGCGGCTGGAGATCCTCTATTGGCTTGATCAATCACGTCGTGATCTCGTTCTGCAAAGTCCTGCCAATAGCGGAAAAGTGCATGGCACTTTTTCGCTTCGCTCGCCGGTGCGGCCAAATCCGATCGGCACCTCCATCGTCAAGCTGGAAGGGGTCGAAGCGGGCGTTCTTTTGGTTCGCGGGATGGATTGCCTTGACGGCACGCCGCTGCTCGACCTGAAGCCCGATCGCACGCTGTTCAAGCCGATCGCGCCGCCGCAGCCCGGAGATTTCCAGACCGGCGACGACGTCGCGCATTATTGCAAGAAGGCCTGACGATCAGTCGACCGCGACCATAACGTCAGAGGCCTTGACGACCGCATAGGCGTCGCCGCCGACGGCCAGCCCCAGTTCATCGACGGCTTCGTTGGTGATCGAGGACGTGACGATGGAACCGCCGCCGATATCGATGCGGACGTGCGCCGTGGTCGCACCCTTCTTCACCTCGACGATCTTTCCTTTCAAGCGATTGCGTGCACTGATCTTCATGGAAGCCTCCTGTTTTGCATGCGGACAGTAGTGGCTAAGGTGTGCGCCGGCAATCTACTCGCCGCGCGGATAGCGTTGGCTTTCCTCCAGCACGTTCAGATCCATGTGATTGCGCATGTAGCGCTCGGAAGCCCGCTGCAGCGGCTGGTAGTCCCAGGGATAGTAGGCGCCGTTCCGCAACGCCTCGTAGACCACCCACCGGCGCGCCTGGCTTTCGCGCACGTCGGCGTCGAAGTTCTGCAGGTTCCAGCGCTTCTCGGCCTGAGCCGTCAATCCGGCGAGAGCATCGGCATATCCCGCATCGCCCGCAAGGTTCTTCAATTCCCTTGGGTCCGCCTCGAGATCGAACAGCATCGGCGGGTCCTTCTCGCACAGCGTCAGCTTGAAGCGGCCGTCGCGCAGGCAGACGAGCGGGGCTTCCGACCCCTCGGCGGCATATTCCATCGGCACCGGGCCACGACCGCCGGTGCCGGTGGCAAGCGGCGTCAGATCCTCGCCATCCGTCCATGGTGCGAGCTTGGCGATGTCGATGCCCGCCAGTGCCGCAAGCGTCGGCGTCACGTCGAGCGTCGAGGCAGGCTGCCGGATAGAGGCCGGTGCCCAGCCGGGCGCCGCAATCGTCAGCGGCACGCGCGACGAACCATCGAAGAAGCACATCTTGAACCAGAGGCCACGGTCGCCGAGCATGTCACCGTGGTCGGAAACGAACAGCACGATGGTATTGTCCGCCATCCGCGCACGCTCGAGGACATCAAGGATCTCGCCGATCTTGTCGTCGATGTAGGAGATATTGGCGAAATAGCCTTGGCGCGCGCGGCGGATCTGTTCCGGGGTGATGTCGAATGCGTCGTAGTCGCAGGCCTTCAGCAGGCGCTGAGAATGCGGATCCTGCTCGTCGAACGGAATTGCGCCGACCTCGGGATCGAGCGCCGGGGAATTCTCGTAGAGGTCCCAATACTTGCGGCGAGCGACATAGGGGTCGTGCGGGTGAGTGAAGCTCACAGTCAGGCACCATGGGCGGTCGTCCTGACGGCGCGAGAGGTCGTAGAGCTTGCGGGTCGCGTTGTAGGCGACCTCGTCGTCATACTCCATCTGGTTGGTGATTTCGGCCACGCCGGCACCGGTGACCGAGCCGAGATTGTGGTACCACCAGTCGATGCGCTCGCCGGGCTGGCTGTAATCGGGTGTCCAGCCGAAATCGGCAGGGTAGATATCGGTGGTCAGGCGTTCCTCGAAGCCATGCAGCTGGTCGGGGCCGACAAAATGCATCTTTCCGGAAAGGGCGGTGTGATAGCCCGCCGCCCGCAGGTGATGGGCGAATGTCGGAATGTCGGACGCGAATTCGGCGGCGTTGTCATACACGCGGGTCCGGCTCGGCAATTGCCCGGACATGAAGGATGCGCGCGCCGGCGCGCAAAGCGGACTTGCCGTGTAAGTGTTGGCAAAACGCACCGAACGCTGCGCCAGGGATTTCAGATGCGGCGCATGGAGAAAATCAGCCGGCCCATCGGGAAACAGCGTGCCATTGAACTGATCCACCATCAGAATGAGAATATTCGGGCGCGCCATGCGTATCGTCCTTCGGTTTGCGGGAGCGGGAACTTAGCCGTGTGCTCTGCGCTATTCCAGCCCGCATCGACTGGAAGGCGCAACAGGAATCTCGGCCTCATCTCGCATGTGCCATTTGATTGCTTTATTGATTATCGATACCAATTGACCTGTGAAGCGGGCATTTTTTGATATCATCTCTAAGGATTTTTTATGGAAAGCCGCCGCGTCGAACTTGGGTGGATGCGCATATTCTCCGAGATCGGCAAGACAGGTAGTCTGTCGGCTGCGGCAAGCGCTCTTGGTCTGACGCAACCCGCCGTCAGCTATCAGGTTCGCCGGCTGGAGGAGCAACTAGGCGTGAGCCTCCTGAAACGACAACATCGCGGCGTTGAATTGACGGCGGAGGGCCAACGCCTGCTCGATGTAGTGGCAAAGAGCGTCAGCGAGATTGACGAGCTGGCGCGGCGCTTCCGCACTGAACCGGACAGGCCAACGATCCGACTGCGGACGGACTTCGCATTCTCTTCGCTCTGGCTGATCCCGCGGATGCACGCATTCCGCACGCTTTACCCGGATGTCGACATTCAGATTGTCGCGACACAACGAATAGAGAAAGGTCGTTCGGACGACGGCGATATTGCAGTGGTCTTTGGTCGGCGATCCGAATTCGATCGCGGCGCGGTTCTGCTCCTGCCGGAAAAGGTCGCACCGGTCTGCACCCAGGGCTTTCTCGATCGCTACGGCTCCCTCTCGACGCCTGATGATCTCGCGCGGACGCGTTTGATTCATCTCGATACCGAGGAACCGTCGCCTTGGTTCGACTGGCGAACCTATCTGGCGGAGCTTGGTGTCCGCCGCGATGGTCACGCCGGGCAGGGCGACCTCAGCTTCAACACCTATTCGCTGGTGGTACAGGCGGCAATCGGCGAACAGGGCGTTGCAATCGGATGGATGGGCCTGGTCGACTCCCTGCTAGCAACCGGGATGCTGAAGACCGCTGGCCCCGCGCTGGAAGCGCCGGATCGAGGCTATTGGTTGCTGCTGCCGCGGCACATGCGCGATGCCCAAAGTGACCTGCTTGCAGCGTGGCTGATGGCCGAGGCTGGCATCGACTGACGCTACCCTCAAGCGACGAGGTCATCGAGGAAATCTTGGCACCAGCGCGATACATCGTGCACCAGCAGGTGGTCCATCATCTTCCGCCAACGTTCCTGGCGTTCCTCAAGCGGCATGTTCAAGGCCCGTGCCAGTGCGTTGGCTGTTCCCTCGATGTCGTAGGGATTGACCAGCAAGGCACCCTTCTTCAGTTCGCGGGCGGCACCCGCGAAGCGTGAGAGCACCAGCACGCCGGGATCCTCCGGGTCCTGGGCGGCAACATACTCCTTGGCCACGAGGTTCATGCCGTCCCGAAGCGGCGTGACCAATCCAACCTCGGCCAGCCGATAGAGACCGGCGAGGATCGGGCGGCTGACGGAGCGGTTGATGTAGCGGACCGGCACCCAGTCCACCGTTCCCAAGGCACCGTTGACGCGGCCGGCCTGCTCCGCGACGGTGCGTTGCATCTGCTCGTATTCAGGCACTTCCGATCGGGATTTCGGTGTGATCTGGAGATAGGTGACTTTCCGTTGGTGGGCAGGATTGTTGACGATAAAGCGCTCGAAAGCATCCAGCCGCTGTGTGATGCCCTTCGAGTAATCGAGCCGGTCGACGCCGATGATAAGATCGCGGTCCTTGACGCTCTGCCGTGCGCGCTGCACCAGATGATGGCTGCTCGCCTTCTTGGCAAAATCGGCAAAGGCAGCCGTTTCGATGCTGATCCCGTAAGCGCCGCCCTTGAAAACCTTGCCGTTTGCCGTGAACCGGCCATCCCCGATCGCATCGCCCATGTCCTCGCGGCGAAGGCACCCGGCGAAGTTTTCCAGATCATGGTCCGTCTGAAAGCCGACGAGATCGTAGGCCGCCAGACCATGCATGATCTCCTCGTGAACCGGCATCGTGTAGAGCACATCGGCCGGCGGCCAGGGAATGTGCAGGAAGAAGCCGATACGATTCTTGAACCCCATCTGCCTGAGTTCCGCAGCCAGCGGGATCAGATGGTAGTCATGCACCCAGATGATGTCGTCCGGCCGCAGCAGCGGCGCCAGCCGATGCGCGAAGAAGCGGTTGACGCGAAAATACCCTGCCATTTCCTTGCGACCGTACTCCGCGAGATCCAGCCGGTAGTGACATATCGGCCAGAGCACCCGGTTGGCGAAGCCGTGGTAGTACTCCTCGACATCCTTGCCGGTGAGGTCGGTCAGGGCGTAGGTGATCTTGCCTTCTTCTGTCAGGGAGAGCGGACCGGGCTCGTCGTTTTCGCTCGACTTTCCGGACCAGCCCATCCAGATGCCGCCGCGCTGTTCCAATGCCGCTTTCAGAGCCACTGCCAGTCCGCCAGCGGAGGCCGCGCCCTCCTTTGTCGGGGCTGGCACGCGATTGGAAACGATGACGAGACGGGACACAGGGATTCCTTTCCTGGGAGGGCAGCGCGAGCGCTCGGATCAAACGGCAAACTGCCCAATGAGTTCCCGTACTGCCGATGCCGAAGGCAGCGTCAGTGCGGCGGCCGTTTCGGAGGTTGCGCCCACCCGAACGGAGAGGCCGCCCTGACGATTGGCGATGCGAAACATCGCTTCATCGGTTACGTCGTCACCGATGGTGATCGGACGTCTGCCTGCAAACGGTGGCATCGACAGGAACGCCTCGACAGCGTTTCCTTTGTCGGCGCTGGCGGGGCGGATTTCGAGGACCATCTTGCCTCGCTGCAAGGTCCAGTTCGGGCCGGCCCGGGACAGCATCCGCTCCATGATGGACTCCACCTGCGCCTGCTTGTGTGGCGCTAGACGGTAGTGGGCGGCGACTGCCGCTCCCTTGTCTTCCACGAGCACGCCTTCCAGCCCTTCCGTTTCCTTCCGAAGATCGGCCTTCAGAGCCTCGAAGGCGGCTGTCGTTTCTGCCTTGGCGACCTTTCCGTCGGGTCGACGTAACTCGGCGCCGTGCAGGCCGGCGATCGGAAACCGGAATGGCGAGAATAATTCATCAGCATAGGCGAGCGCTCGCCCGGTGACCAAGGCCAACGCGCCACCGAGCCTTTGCGAAGCGATATCGAGACCTGCAGGCAGCAGCGGGGGTACGACGATCGCGTCCGGTACCTCGGCGAGATCGAGCAATGTCCCATCGATATCGAGGAAGAGAGCGCAATCTTGAGGCGAAGAGGACAGAGCGCTCAGCACTTTCTTCTGCCCCGAGGCCGATTGCGGCGTCGCGGCAGGAAATGGCTTACTGGTGTACGACATGGTGACTTACCTATGTCGCTATCATCCCAAGGCAACCCGCGCGGTTGAATGTTGCGAGGAAATCTCGGATTTCTACCGGCGTCCTGCGCTCGGCCGTTTCATTCAGCCGGGATCGTGCCGGAATGCTCGGCAAAAAAAGCCTTGGCGTCGGCCGTGAAGGCTTCTCGCTGATCTGCCCGCGTATAAAACATGTGGCCGCCTCGATAGACCTTCAGCGCCACCCGCTCGCCGGCAAGCGAAGGCGGCAGGTGGTCAACGACATAGCGGCTGACGCCGTAGGGCGTCACCAGATCGCTGGAGCCATGGGCGATCAGCAGGCGGAATTTCGGATTGGAGGCGAGCAGCTGGCGGATGTCGTCGGTCACGCTCGCCTGCAGCCTTGAACCGCCGCCGCGTCCGCCCCATTCCCATCTGCGGCTGATGTCGCCGTCCAGCAGCGAATAGGTCATCTCGGTCTTGAAACCGAGTTCGTTGCGCGCATAGTCGGCAAAGGCGCCGCCATAGGCGCGGGTGAAGCCGTCGAGAATTGCGTCGTCGCCGCGGTCAGAGTCCGACTCCGGGTAAGGATCGGGCGTCGAGAACGCCGCGTCGTAAGGGCTGACGACCTTGCCGTCCTGGCCACTTGACTGCTTGGCGTAGGCATTTCCGAGGAAGCCACGGTTCTTCGTTACGACATCCTCGGGAATACCGGTCATGCCGGCAATCTTCCCATAGAAGGCTTTGGCGGAATCGCCTGTCGGCGCCGGGCCGGCAAGTGTCGTCAGATAGTCGCCGAGTGCAAACTTCTCCGCCTCGCTTTGCCGTACTTCATCGAAGGCGTTGCGCCTCTCCATGTTCGCTGCAGCGAGCGATGGAAACTCAAGCGCGGCGCCGAGTGCAAACTGATCTGCATTGAACATCAGTTGCCCTTCGAGCAGGGGCGAAAGCAGGATCGCGCCGGAGACGATGATGCCTTGGCTATCCTTCAGTGCTCCGGCGACTTTGGCGGCGCGGAAGCCGCCGTAACTTTCGCCGAGAAGAAACTTCGGCGAACCGGAGCGATTGTTGTGAGCGACGTAGAGAGCGATCGCCTTTGCAATGCTCTCCGCGTCGGAGTTGACGTTGTAATATTTGGACGCGTCGTCAGCCTTGGCGGTCCGGCTCCAGCCGGTTCCGATCGGATCGATCAGGACAAGGTCGGTGAAGTCGAGCCAGCTCAGCGGATTGTCGACCAATTTCGCGTCGGCCCCATCGTCGCCCTTCGGGCCGAAATCGAGGATACGCGGCCCCACAAGGCCGAGTTGGAGAAATGCCGAGGCAGCACCCGGGCCGCCATTGAAGGCAAAGGTCAGCGGTCGGTCGGGCGCTCCATTCTTGGCGACATAGGCCGTATAGAAGATGGCGCCGGTCTTGGAGCCGTCTTGCGCGAAGAGATCCAGCGTCCCGGCCGTTGCGACATAGTCGAGCTGTCGGCCACCGATGGTCATTGTGCGCTCGGTCGCCGAGTCGATTGGCAACAGGCTCAGTACACTATCGTCAGATGCCCGCTGTGTAGAAGCATCGCCTCCGCCCTCCTGCGATACGGCGGGAGTGATCGGGGCAAGCAGGGCGGTTGCGAGCAGAATGGCGGACAGGAAACGCAAGACTTCTCCTCCGGCGGAAGCGGCATGGAAGAGGTCAGCCTAGCATCGCCCGGTGAGGGGAGAAATCAACAGATGGTGAGGCGGACGTCAGTCCGCCTTCTCGATCGTCCGCGCATTGACGAATTGTGCACGGCCGGCGTTCCAGCCATTGATGGCGGCACCGGTGCCCAGCGCCACGAAGAGCACCGCCGACCAGCCAAAGCTGCCGGTCCAGCTGCGGATCAGCCCAACGACGAGCGGACCGATCGCCGCAAGCAGGTAGCCGACACATTGGGCCATGCCGGAAAGGTGGGCCGCGACATGCGGATCGCGAGACCTCAAGACGATCGTCGTCATGGCAACCGCAATCAGTCCGCCTTGGCCGATACCCTGCAGCACGGCCCAGACCCAGACCGTGGACAGCGGCGCAAATACCAGGCCGAACAGGGCGACGACGGCGACGGCGCAGAGCGACGCGTTGATCACCCGCTGATCCTTGCCCCTGACCGCGATCTGCGGGGCGACAAGGCATGCCGCGGCCTGAACCATCACCGACACGGAAACGATCGCCCCCGCAGTGATGCCGTCAATGCCGCGTTCGCGCAGGATCGGAACGAGCCAGCCGAACACGCAATAGGCCAGTGCTGATTGCAGCCCCATGAAGAGTGTGACCTGCCAGGCCAGGCGATCGCGCCAGAGCCCTTGCACCGAAAAGCCGGTGCGCTTGACCTGGTTCTTCGTGGACAGCACCTGCGGCAGCCAGATAATCGCGACGACCAGCGCGGGTATCCCCCACGCGGCGAGCGCCGCGGAAAGGGAATCACCGAGAATGTGTTCGAGCGGCAAGGTGAAGCCCGCCGCGCTCGCGGCGCCGGCGCACAGCGCCATCGTGTAGAAGCCGGTCATCAATGCGGCGCGATCGGCAAAGTCGCGCTTGACCAAGCCCGGCAGCAGCACGTTCCCGACAGCGATGCAGCCGCCGGCGAGGGCAGTGCCGACGAAGAGCAGCGGAATCGAGGAAAGGCCACGCAAGGCTGTCCCGAGCGCCAGCAGGACGAGCACGCCGAGAAGCGTGCGTTCCGTGCCGATCCGCTGGGCAAGCCGCGGCGCCAGCGGTGAAAAGGCACCGAGGCAAACAACGGGCAAAGTGGTCAGCAGGCTGGCGCCCAGCGCGGAGAGGCCGAGTTCAGATTTGATTTCGGGCAACAGCGCCGAGGCGCTGGAGAACACCGGACGCAGATTGAACGCAATCAGAACGAGGCTTGCCCCAAGCAGAAAGCGCGCCGCGGCGCTGCTGCCGACCGGCGGCTTCGGTTGCGGGACGCTGTCGGCCTCGGCGTCGATGAGCTGTTCGTCCGCCAGGTCGTAGACGTGAGCGGAATCCTGGAGGGGCGTTGTCATGAATGGAGCATCCGGTCGAGAGCACTGATGATCGGGGCCATGAAGCGGCGTACGGCGGCGTCGGCCTGCTGCGGATTGCCGCTGGCGATTGCGTCGATGATGTCCGCATGCGCCCGCATATCGGGCTCCGGAATTTCATCATCCAACGTCGCCTTGATCGTCTCGGTGATCGAGGCGGAGAAAAACTCATAGATTTCAATCATCGCACGGTTGGCAGACGCGGCGATGACCGCCTTGTGAAAGGCAAGATCGCGTTCGACGAAGGCGCTTTTGTCGCCGCCTTCGAAATTGCCGCGCTTTTCAAGAAGTGCCCGAAGCTCCGCGATGATCGCAGGCGTCTGCCGTAGGGCCGCGAGCCGTGCCGCCTCGACGTCGAGCGCGCACCGGGCCTCGAACAGATCGCGCAGACTGGCGCGACGGGCCATGGTGAGCGGCAGCCGGGTATCCGTGGTCGAGAGCACGTAGGTTCCCGAGCCCTGCCGGGTCTCCAGCAGGCCTTGCGACACCAGCACCCTGACCGCCTCGCGGACAGTTCCGCGGCTGACGGAGAGCATGGACGAAAGCGTCGCCTCGTTCGGCAATTTATCGCCAACCGCCCACCTTTTTCCGAGGATCTCCGCACGGATCGCCTCAATGGCGGTATCTGCTAGCTTGGTTTTTGCGAGTGGTTCCATCGTTCGTATTCGTAAAGTCATCAGATGACTTTACGAATACTCCGAGATCATGATGTTCGTCAATGCCATCGCGAAAATTGGAAAAGGGCCGCGCGAGCGACCCTTTCCATGAGTTCTGGCCTGTAAATGGCCGGACCGTCAAAGCGGCCCTAGGAAGGTGGGCTTAGAGCGAGGGCTGCCTCGCTTTCATCACCACTTCCATGCCTTTTACGAGGTCTGAAATCTCATTAGACATTGGATCACCTTCCTTTCGTTCTGTTGTCGATAAGAAGAAGGTAGGATGATTCGCCGGCGATGCAAGAAGAATTCCTGACGAGGACGGCGCGACAACTTGCCAATCCCACGATTTCATTTCGCTGTCATCGGTGATCCTGTAATGATTACAACGGAGTGCTTGCTTCTGTTCCATTGTAGACTTTAGTGGGAAAGCCTGTGGATTGAGCCGGCTCAATGTGCGGCCTTGATGAACGTGCCATTCTGCAGTTCGCGCATCGCCTGCATGATCTCTTCGCGGGAATTCATGACGATCGGCCCGTGCCAGGCGACCGGTTCCTCGATCGGCTTGCCCGAGACAAGCAGGAAGCGGATACCTTCGTCGCCGGCCTGCACTGTCACTTCGTCACCGCTGTCGAAGACGACCAGCGTTCGGTTGCCCGACATGTCGCGGATGTTCAGCTCTTCGCCGTTGACCTCTTTCTCGACGCGGACGCCGAAGGGTTTCGACGCGTCGCGGAACGTGCCGGAGCCAGCGAAGATATAGGCAAAGGCATTGCGATAGGTATCGACCGGCAAGCGCTTCTTCTTGCCTGGCGGTACCGAGACATCGAGGTAGATCGGCTCGGCTGCCACGCCGTCGACTGGGCCTGCCTTGCCCCAGAAGTCGCCGCAGATGACGCGCACAGCCGTGCCATCGTCATCGACCACGACAGGAATGTCGGCGGACTTGACGTCCTGGTAGCGTGGCGCCGTCATCTTCAGCGACGAGGGGAGATTGGCCCAGAGCTGGAAGCCGTGCATGCGTCCGGCAAAATCGCCCTTCGGCATTTCCTGATGCATGATGCCGCTGCCCGCCGTCATCCACTGGATGTCGCCGGCGCCGAGCAGGCCGCGATTGCCGAGGCTGTCGCCATGCTCGACCGTGCCGGCGAGAACATAGGTGATCGTCTCGATGCCGCGGTGCGGATGCCATGGGAAGCCGCGGATATATTCGGCCGGATTGTCGTTGCGGAAATCGTCCATCATCAGGAACGGATCTGTCATCGACGGATCTCCGAAGCCGAAGACGCGATGCAGCTTCACGCCGGCGCCTTCCATTGTCGGCGTTGCAGTGCTCATATGCTTTACGGGACGGATCGACATGGCATCCTCTCCAAGGTTCAACTTAGCCCGAAATATAGCCATCGGGCCGGCCCGAGCGAAACCGCCGGAGGCAGGAACGCACTGTTCACAAAAGAAGATGCGCCATTGCGCAATGTGAACGCGTCAACCGTCAGAAATTTGTCATCTTCCGCTTGCAAGCCACGAAGCCGTTCAGGTCTTATTAACCATCGGATTCGACAATCATTGTCGCGTTTCAGCATTTCTCCCGCTTCCGACGGAGCGGGTTCCGGAGTGGAAAGAGCATGTGTCGCTGGGCAGCCTATCGCGGAGAACCCCTCTATCTGGAGGAACTGGTGTCATCGCCCGCGCACTCGCTGATCGAGCAATCGCATTGCGCCACCCGGGCCAAGACGCCCACCAATGGCGACGGCTTCGGCATTGCCTGGTATGGCGACCGACCGGAGCCGGGTCGCTATCGCGACACCTTGCCGGCCTGGTCCGACTGCAATCTCAAGAGCCTTGCGCGGCAGATCCGTTCGCCGTTGTTCCTGGCGCACGTGCGGGCGGCGACCGGCGGCGGTACCCGTCGCGACAACTGTCACCCTTTCACCTACGGCAACTGGTCGTTCATGCACAACGGCCAGATCTCCGGCTTCGAGCGGCTGCGCCGACCCATGGAAGGCATGCTGGACGACGAACTCTTCAATGCCCGCGGCGGGACGACCGATTCAGAGCTGATGTTCCTGCTTGCCCTGCAGTTCGGTCTACAACAGACGCCGGTGGCTGCGATGGCGGAGATGATCCGCTTCGTCGAAAGCCTCGCCGACAAGCTGCTGGGATCTGTGCTGCTGCGCTATACGGCGGCCTTCTCCGATGGCAAGTCGCTCTATGCGATCCGCTATGCGACCGATCGCAAGGCGCCGACGCTTTACGCCTCACCGCTCGGCAAGGGCTATTGCCTAGTGTCCGAGCCGCTCAACGATGACGTCGATGCCTGGGCAGAGATCCCGGACGGCAGCGTCGTCACGCTCGGCGACGGTGGTCTCGACATCGTACCGTTTCGTCCGGTGCAGGCTGTGGTGAGAGCCGCTCCGGTCGCCATCACGGCTTGAGCCGTTCGGCAATCATTGCCGCCAGCCTGGTGGCAACCTCTTCCTTTGCAAGGTCCGGCCACTGCTCGATGCCGCTGTGGGCGACGATCTTTACGCGGTTGCGCACACCGCCCATGATGCCCGTTGCCGGCGAAACATCGTTGGCGACGATGATATCGGCGCCCTTGCGATCAAGCTTTGCCCTGGCGTTGTTTTCGACGTCCTGGGTTTCTGCGGCGAAGCCGATCACCAGCTTCGGCCGCATCGTGTGATGGCCGACTGTTTTCAGGATGTCCGGATTTTCCGTTAGCGCGAGCGTCGGAATGGATTCGCCCGGATGCTTCTTGATCTTCTGGTCGGCGGCTGAGGCCACGCGCCAGTCGGCGACGGCCGCGACCATCACGGCGACATCGGCGGGCAGCGCTGCGAGCACGGCATCCCGCATCTGATCGGCGCGCTCCACATGGACAACCTTGACGCCAAAAGGATCGGGAATGGAAACCGGTCCGGAAACGAGGGTCACATCTGCGCCAAGCGTGGCGAGTGCCGCGGCAATTGCATGCCCCTGGCGGCCGGAGGAGCGATTGGCGATGTAGCGCACGGGGTCAATCGGCTCATGCGTTGGCCCGGAGGTGACGATGGCCCTGCGACCGGCAAGCGGTTTTGGCCCATCGCTGAGCAAAGCTTCTGCCGCAGCAACGATCTCCAGCGGTTCGGCCATGCGACCGATGCCCGCCTCACGGCTCTCCGCCATCTCGCCGGACATCGGCCCGATGAAGCGGATGCGGTCGCCGCGCAGCGTCTCGACGTTGCGCTTCGTCGCCGGATGCGCCCACATATGCGGGTTCATGGCGGGTGCGACGAGAACCGGCCGGTCGGTCGCAAGCAACACCGTAGAAGCAAGGTCGTCCGCAAGCCCGTTCGCCATCTTGGCAAGCAGGTCCGCCGTCGCCGGCGCGATCAGGACAAGGTCGCAATCGCGCGCCAGCCGGATGTGCCCGACATCCTGCTCGTCCTGCCGAGAAAAAAGATCGGTGAACACATGGTCGGCGGCAAGCGCGCCGACGGCAAGCGGCGTCACGAATTCCTGCGCGCCTGTGGTCATCAGCGGTCGCACGGAAGCGCCCCGCTCCCTGAGCCGTCGGATCAGGTCCAGGCTTTTATAGGCCGCGATCCCGCCTGAAATGATGAGGAGGATGCGTTTGCCGCTGAGAACCATGGCTCTTTCCATCGATTAGCTGATTGCATCAAACCCTAAGCCTTTGGGGAATAATAAGCAATCGGCACTGGAAGCGCATCGGTCGCAGTGACAACGCGGACGTCCTGTGGCATGGAGCGAAGCATGGGGACCATGCGGAGAATCTTGCGGGATCGGGTATCGGTAAGCGCCGTCGCGCTGCTGTTCGCCTGCCTGCTTTTGATCCAGGGGCTGCTGACCGGCACCGCGCAGGGATCGATGGTGGCATCCGCCGTCGATCCCTTCGCGATCATCTGTTCTTCGAGCGGACACGGTTCCGTCGATGATGCCGGGCACGGTAATTTGCCGGCCAAGAAGATGCCGGAGTGCCCGTGCGGCACGCTCTGCCGCCTCGCATCGACTGCCATGCCGGCAATTCTCGGCGGGCAGACAGCTCCTCTTTATGTTGCGGTCGAGGCCTCTATCGACATAGCGGCCCGAGCGGATGCCGTTGTTTCATATCCTTTGCGCGGACGGATCGCCGAACCGCGTGCACCTCCCATCACAGCCTGACGTCATCGTCGTCCGCCTCTACGCCTGTTGCTGCAGAGGCCGATTTTCTCACGTTGGGAGTCCTCCATGTCCGATCTTACCATCGGTCGCGAGAGCGTTGGCGCTTCGGTGCGCTCCGCCTCCGACCTCTACCGCGCCGTCTGGCGTTGGCATTTTTACGCAGGCCTTCTCGTCCTGCCTTTCATGATTACGCTGGCAATCACCGGCGGCCTCTATCTCTTCAAGGATGAGATAGACGCGGCGATCCATTCCGATCTCAAGCGCGTCGAAGTGCAGCCGGGCGTAAACCCTGCGGCACCTTCAGCTATGGTGGCCGCCGCGCTTGCTGTCCACCCTGGAACTGCAGTCAAATTCACCGACCCGGTCACGCCCGACGCTTCTGCCGAAATCACCGTCGGTACCGAGACGGAAGGTAAACTTGCTGTTTACGTCAACCCCTACACCGCCAAGGTGCTGGGCGCATTGCCGGATCGCGGCACCGTCATGTGGACGATCCGCTATCTTCACAGCCTAAAATATTTCGGAAACTACGCACGCATGCTGATCGAAATCGCGGCCGGTTGGTCAATCCTGCTGGTTGCCACGGGCATCTACCTCTGGTGGCCGCGACGCCAGACTGGGGGCGTTCTTTCCGTTCGCGGCACGCCGAAGCGCCGGGTCTTCTGGCGGGACATGCACGCCGTGAGCGGCATATTCGTCGGCTTCTTCATCGTCTTCCTGGCCATCACGGGCATGCCGTGGTCCGGGGTCTGGGGCGGCAAGGTCAATGAGTGGGCGAATGGTAATAACTTCGGCTATCCCGCAGGGGTGCGCGTCGCCGTACCGATGTCCGACGAGCACCTCGATCACATTGCCAAGACCTCGTGGTCGCTGGAGCAGGCGCAGGTCCCGCAGTCTGCCGGGCACGCGCATCATGCACAGCCGATCAGTCTCGACGGCGCCGTCGCCACCTTCGACCGTCTTGGCCTGCATCGTGGCTACGCCGTGAATATTCCGACGACGTCGGACGGTGTGTTTACCGGATCGGTCTATCCCGATGACCTTACCAAGCAGCGGGTCGTACATCTCGACCAGTATTCCGGAACGCCACTGATCGACATGAGCTATGCCGACTACGGTCCGCTCGGAAAGTCGCTCGAGTGGGGCATCAACACCCATCTCGGTCAGCAATTCGGGCTTGTGAACCAGCTTGTGCTTATCGTCGCTTGTGCGGCGATCATCCTGCTTGCGGTTTCGGCTGCGATCATGTGGTGGAAGCGACGCCCGGCCGGATCGCTCGGCGTTCCGCCGATGCCGGCGGACAAACGCGTGTTTCGCGGCCTGATTGCGATCCTTGCCATCGGCGGGGTGCTCTTCCCGCTGGTCGGCCTGTCGCTCATCGTTATGCTCGGCTTGGATTGGCTCTACGTCAGGTCCAGAAGGTTGCGATCGATGTGACATCGCGGGGGAGGCGGACACACTCGCGCCTAGCCCGATCGACAGATAGCAGAAAGGCCGTGGAGGAGAGAATCCACGGCCTTCTCACGCATCCTCTCTCGGGGTCTCGGTCCTCAGAGGTTGCTCATCCCGCCATCGATGACAAGTTCGCTGCCGACGATGTAGGCAGCTTCATCGGAGGCGAGGAAGATGATCGTCTTGGCAACCTCGCCGGCGTCGCCGAACCGGCCGACCGGAATTTGCGCCTGGATCTGCGATGCCATCGCCTTGGCGTCGGCTTCCGACATTCCGAACTTGCCATAGAGCGGTGTCGCGATCGGACCGGGGCTAACCGCGTTGACGCGAATGCCGCGGCCGATCAATTCGCCGGAGAGCGTCTTTGCCAGCGTCAGCAGCGCGCCCTTGGTCAGGGCGTAGACGCTGGAATTCGGCATGCCGATATGGGCGTTGATCGAGGTGTTGAGAACGATCGAGGCCTGCTTCGAAAAGAGCGGCAAGAGTGCCTGGATCAGGAAGAACGGACCCTTGACATTGATCGCGATCGACTTGTCGAAGGCTTCCTCGCTCCATTGTTCGAGCGGGCCGAACTCGGCCACGCCGGCATTGACGAAGAGGATGTCGAGATGACCGAAAACTTCCTTGATGGTGGCGGCGACGGTCTTCTGGCCGGCAGCGTTGCCGGCATCCGCCTGGATGACCAACGCCTTGTCGCCAAATTCGGCACGGGCGGCCTCGACGCTCTTTTCGCTACTGCCGGTGATGGCAACGCGAGCGCCTTCGGCGATGAATTGACGGGCGGTTTCGAGGCCGATGCCGCTGGTGCCGCCAGTGATGAGAGCTGTCTTGTTCTGCAAGCGTGCCATTGTCGTGGGTCCTTATGATCCATTGATGTTGGGAGGATGCGATTGCAATTGCTAGCCGCGATATCCGCTCTTTCCACAATCTTTCCGGTCAGAGCGGATAGCTTTCGAACTCAGGTGCGGGTGATCGAGGCGCCACCGTCGACCAGCGAGGCGGTGCCGGTGACGAAGCTCGAGTCGTCGGATGCGAAGTAGAGCACGGAGCGGGCAAGTTCCTCAGGCGCAGCGACACGCTTCAGCGCATGCAGGTTGGTGATGAAGCTCTGCTTGCCTTCGGTGTCGTTCATCTCGCGATACATGTCGGTGTCGACAGCACCCGGCAGAACCGCATTGACACGCACATTCTTCGGGCCGAATTCGGCGGCGAGCGCCTGCGTCAGGCCGATGAGGCCGGACTTGCTGGCGGCATAAGCGGCAACGCCCGGGAAGGCGAAGCTGTAGCCGACGAAAGTCGAGGTGAAGATGACCGAGCCGCCGCCGTTCTTTTCCATCTGGCCGATCTGATGCTTGGCAGCCAGGAAGGAGGCCGTCAGGTTGATCGTCAGCGCCTCCGTGAAACCGGCTTCAGAAACGCCAGTGCTAGGACCGGCTTCGCCAAGGATGCCGGCATTGTTGAAAGCAATGTCGAGCTTGCCGTAGCGATCGACTGCGGTGGCGACCAGCGCCTTGTGATAGTCTTCCGAGCGGACGTCGCCGGCAACGGCAACGGCGTCTCCACCGGCTGCCTTGATCTCTGCCACCAGGCTTTCAAGTTCTGCCTGGCGGCGGGCGCCGACCACGACCTTTGCGCCCTCGGCAGCAAAGAGCTTGGCCGTTGCGCGACCGATGCCGGCGCTTGCGCCGGTGACGATGGCGACTTTTCCATTCAAGCGGTTCATTGTTCCATCTCCAGTGTTGGGTAGTGGGTGGCGATTGCCGTCCCTTTCGATGAGCAGAAGATGGCATTTTCTTTTCGTTCGGATTAGTCTCCAAATGGTGGAACTCGAATTCGGATTTGCCGAACGATGATCAGGGTTGAGGGAATAACGGCTTTCGTGGCGATCGTGGAAGCCGGCTCGGTCAGCGAGGCCGCCCGGCGCCTGCGGTTGTCGAAGTCTGTCGTCAGCGAGCGACTGGCGGAGCTTGAAAAATCGCTTGGCGGTGTGCTCCTTCATCGCACCACGCGAAAACTCACCCTCACGGAAGACGGCACGGCCTTTCTGGAGCGCGCGACGCGGATCGTTCAGGAAATAGAGGAAGCCACCGCCGAGATGGCGGTACGCCGTGGCACACTATCCGGACCGCTGCGCATTGCCGCCCCCGTCACCTTCGGGCGCATGCATCTTGGCCCTGCGCTATACCCGTTTCTGGCCGAGCACCCGGAGATCCAGCTTGTGCTCGACATCGACGACCGCCGCGTCGATGTCTCCTCGGAAGGGTATGATGCCGTGGTCCGCCATGGCCCGATTGTCGACTCCCGGCTGGTTGTATGGAAGCTCAGCCGCAGTCGTCGGATTTTGGTCGCCTCGCCGGATTATCTCGGCCGCCATGGTATGCCGAAGACCCTTGCCGACCTTGATGACCATAAAGGCATCTTCTACACCAACCGGGGCGTTGCCGACTGGCGGTTCCAGACCCCGGATGGAGCGATCGTCGTGCGGGCAAGCCAGGCCGTCGGCATGAACAACGGAGACATGATCCGCGATGCCGCGGCCGCCGGTCTCGGAATCGCGCTGCTGCCAGCCTTCATCGCTGGACCTGCGATCAGTAAGGGACAGCTGCAGGAAATCGATGTCGGCTACAGGCCGGAAGCCGAGTTCATCTATATGGCGCATCCGGAGGGCCGCAATCCGTCCGCGAAGTTGCGCGCCGTCGCGGACCATCTGCGCAGGACCTTCGGAGATCCGCCCTATTGGGATCCCGCCGGCTGATCAGATGAGGCTCATCATGTTTGCGGCGACGCGCGACCGCTGTGCCTTCAACATAGCAAGTCCGAGACGCGCCACCAGCGGTGGCCCCTCGATCGGTCGGTAGGCGACGCCATCGAGAGCCAGATGGGCAATCGAAGCCGGAACGATCGACACGCCGAGATCGGCGGCCACAAGATTGACGACCGACGGAATCTGTGGCGCCTCCTGTGTCACGACGAGCTCGAAACCGGCATCGCGGCATCCGCGCACGATATCGTCATAGAGACTGAGACCAACCGTGCGTGGAAACAGAATGAAAGGTTCGCCAGCAAGCGCCGAGAGTGGCACCTTCCCGTATTTTGCAAGCGGGTGGTGCGCCGGCAAAGCAATCAGCATCGGCTCGTCCGCCAGTCGCTTCAGCGTGACGTCTTTCGGATCTTCCAGACCGGGTCTGATGAAGGCGACGTCGATTTCCTGCCGCAGCAATTTCTCCATCAACCAATTGCTGTTCATCTCGGTCAAGGAAAGGCTGACATCGGGCCACTGGCTGCGAAAGCGGCGGATCGTGCCGCTGACCGCCGTGTTGAAGGCGGAGGATGCGGTAAAGCCGAGTGCCAGCCGCCCGGTCTCGCCACGTGTCGCGCGCTGTGCGGCGAGTTTCGCTTTTTCGGCCGCAGCAATGGCAGCCCGGCCTTCCGGCAGGAATGCGCTGCCCGCCTCCGTCAGTTCCGCGCCATGCGGGACGCGATGAAACAGCGCGGCGCCGACCTCATGTTCAAGGTCGCGGATCTGCTGGCTGAGCGGCGGCTGGCCGATGCCGAGCTTCGCGGCGGCGCGGGTGAAATTCCCCTCTTCGGCCACTGCCAGGAAATAGCGGATATGGCGCAACTCCATTGGTATCTCCAAAAGCTATCAACAATGGCACTTTCATATATTGGACAAATAGCGCGCTGCTGGCTAGGTCAAAAGGCGTGAAAGGTTGGTGCCCCGATGCAACGCGCCGCAGATAAGCCCTTAGACGCCTCCGAAATCCACTCGCGTCCAAATCTCCACGTCGTGCGAACGACGGCGGGGCCGCAGGACAGGCAGTTCCTGCTGCGCGGCACCTCGTCCTATCGGCGCGCCAGCCTCGCGCTCTTCCTTTCCGGCTTTGCTACCTTTTCGCTGCTCTATTGCGTGCAGCCGCTGATGCCGATCTTTGCCGCGGACTTCGGAGTAAGCCCGGCGGCGAGCTCGCTATCATTGTCTTTGTCGACCGGCTTTCTCGCCTTCGCCATCTTCTGTGCCGCGGCCGTCTCCGAAAGCTTTGGCCGCCGCAGCCTGATGTTCGCTTCGCTGCTCGGGGCCGCGCTTTGCACGATCGCCTGCGCCCTCGTCCCAAGCTGGCACGCGCTGCTTGTTATCCGCGCGCTTGAAGGGCTGTTGCTCGGAGGCGTACCGGCTGTCGCGATGGCCTATCTCTCCGAGGAAATCGATCCGCGGGGACTTGGCGCTTCGATGGGCCTCTATATCGCTGGGAATGCCTTCGGCGGTATGGCAGGCCGTGTCGTCACGGGCACGCTGGCTGAATTTTTCTCCTGGCGCGTCGCATTGGGCGCGCTCGGCGTGCTCGGCCTTGCTGCAGCAATCGGCTTCTTCCTGCTGCTCCCCGCATCGCGCAATTTTACACCGCGCAAGGGTTTCGACGCCCGATTTCACGTGAGGGCCTGGGCCGGACATCTTAGCAATCCTGCCCTGCCGCTGCTCTTCGCCATCGGCTTTCTCGCCATGGGCACCTTCGTCACGGTTTACAACTACATCGGCTTCCGCCTAGTTCAGCCGCCATACAACCTCAATCAAACCGAGCTTGGCCTGATCTTCACGGTTTACCTCTTTGGCATTGCTGCCTCGTGGGTTGCCGGCATGCTCGGTGATCGCATCGGTCACTTCATCGTCCTGCCGGCCGGCATTGCGGTCGCGGCATTGGGTGTGACCGCGACGCTCTCGTCCTCCTTGCCGCTGATTGTCCTTGGCATCGTGCTGCTGACATCGGGCTTCTTCGTCGCCCATTCGGTGGCAAGCGCGCTCGTCGGTCGCCTTGCCCGCGGCACCAAGGGGCACGCTTCCGCGCTCTATCTGCTGTCATATTACATCGGTTCCAGCGTTGCCGGTTCGGTCGGTGGCTATTTCTGGGGTGCCGATGGCTGGGATGCCGTCGTTTCCTTCACGCTGGCGCTGCTGGTGCTCGGTATGGTCGCGGCGCTCGCCGCCGCGAGGCTGGCCAAACGATAGGCGTCATAACCAAAGATAGTAAGCGGACTAAACAGTCTTTGCTGTGCGCCGCGGTTGAGCCCCTCTCATGCCGCTCCACAGATACCAGAAGACGGAGATCAGGATGATCACACCGCCGATGATTGTGGAAAGGGTGGGCGTCTCCGAGAAGGCGAGCCAGACCCAGAGCGGACCGAGTACGACGTCAAGCAAGCCGATCAGTCCAGCCTCGCTCGACGGAATATAGCGGCCGCCGGTCATGAACAGCAGATAGGCGATCCCCGATGTCGTCGACCCAAACACCACGAGCACGAGGATTTCCTGCCAGCTCGGTAGCGTGTGGGACATCAGCGGCAGACAAAGCAGCACACAGAGGCCCGACCCCAGCGCGTTGACTGGCGCCAGCCGCAGCGCCGGATAGCGTCGCGCTGCCACGAGCAGAATGCTGAAGGTTAGCGTCATCAGGAACGCCAGGGCATTGCCCGCGATGTCCTGGGGCCTCGCCCCGAAACCTGCAACAATCAGGACGCCAACGAAGGCGATCATACTGGCGATAAGCACGCGCCGGCTGATCTTCTCCTTCAGCCAGAGATAGGCGATGGCTGCGGCGACGAAGGGAACGGTCGCATAGATCGCCAGCACGTTGGCGACGGTCGTCAGCTTGAGCGCGCCAATATAGCCGTACATCGAAATCGCGGCCATCAGACCAAACAGCGGATAGAAATAGAGCGGTACCTTGCCAGGCGCGGCACTAATCCGCTTCTTTGCCAAAATGATGATCGTCAGCGCCAGTCCACCAAACAGTGAGCGCCAGCCGAGCACCGTCCAGACATCGAGGTCGAGCGCCCGGACGAAGAGCCCCGCGGTGCTCCACATGATCGTAGCAATGCTGACGAGGAGCATACCGTAGGTGCGGGGCTGCATGGTGAGGTCCGTTCGTTGGAATGGCAGCTGTCGAGTCGACATCCGATCTCTATCAGAGACGCCAGACCAGCGATCGATCGGTTGCGCCACGCCATAGCGTAATCCGACACAAAATGCCTCCAGACAGCCGCCGCGGCGCTATCCGAGCCTGATGTAGGGTACGTCCTTCTTGGCCACTTCGTCGAGAGCCTCGTCATAGCCGGCATCGGCATAGCGCATGACGCCAAGTGCCGTGTCGTTGGTGAGCGCATGGTCGAGCCGCTCGTCGGCGGCATCGGTACCATCGGCCACGACGGTCACGCCGCAGCTCGTCATGTAGCCGGCATAGCCGCCGCCGCCGGAATGAACGACGACGAGATCAGCCATCGACGAGCAGAGCATCATCGCATCGATCAGCGGCCAATCGGCGATCGCGTCGGAGCCGTCCTTCATCCGCTCGGTCATGATGTTCGGATGCGCCATCGCGCCGGCGTCGAGATGATCCCGCGAGAAGGCGACGGGCCCTTTCAGCTCACCGCTTGCGACGAGTTCGTTGACCCGGCGGGCGAGCATCGTGCGCTCGCCGTGGCCGAGCCAGGCAATGCGGGCCGGCAATCCCTCGAAAGGCACATGCTCGCGCGCCAGCCGGATCCAGTTGGTGATGATCTTGTTGTCTGGGAACAGTTCCAGCAGCAGATCATCGATCCGGGCGATGTCGCTTTCTTCGCCCGACAATGCCATCCAGCGGAAGGGGCCGATTGCCCGGGCAAAGAGCGGCCGCAGATAGGCTTCGGTGAAGATCGGAATATCGAAGGCGTTGGCGACGCCGCCTTCCTTCGCCTGTGTGCGAATGAGGTTGCCGTTGTCGAAGACCTCAGCACCTTTTTTCTGGAAGTCCAGCATCGCCGTCACATGCTGCACGATCGAGGCGCGGCTTGCCGCCATCAGCTGTCCCTGGCCGTCGTCGCGCAGCTCGCGCACCTGCGCGAGGCTCATCCCCTTCGGCACGTAACCGTAGACAAGATCGTGCGCGGAGGTCTGGTCGGTGACGATATCGGGCACGATGCCGCGCCGTGCGATTTCGGGATAGATTTCCGCGGCGTTGCCCACGAGACCGACGGATAGCGCCCGCTTTTCCTTCACGGCGGCGTCGATCATCGCAAGCGCCGTACCGACATCCGGCGCAATTTCCTGCAGGTAGCCGATCTCCTGCCGCTTCTTCGCGCGCTCCGGATCGATGTCGACGCAGAGGATGGCTGCACCCGCCATGCGGCCAGCCAGCGGCTGCGCGCCGCCCATGCCACCGAGCCCCGCCGTCAGCACGAAGCGTCCGAAGAGATCGCCGCCGAACCGGCGTTCGGCAATGCGCATGAATATTTCATAGGTCCCCTGGATGACGCCCTGGCTGCCAATATACTGCCAGGCGCCGGCCGTCAGCCCGCCCCAGCAGATCAGTCCCTTGCGCTGCAGCTCGTAGAAGACCTCGGCCTTCGCCCATTGCCCGACGATGTTGCAGTTCGCCATGATGACAAGCGGCGCCTTAGCGTGCGTCTTCACAAGGCCGATCGGCTTGCCGGACTGGATGAGCAGCGTCTGGTCTTCGTCCATTTCGGTCAGCGCCTTGACGATGCCCTTGTGCGCCGCCCAGTTGCGCGCGGCTTTGCCGAGCGCGGCGTAGACCACGAGATTGTCCGGATCCTCGCCGACGGAGAGAACGTTTTCCAGAAGCCGCAGCAAGGCCTCCTGCCGCCAACCCTTGGCGCGCAGGTCCGGCCCGCCCGGAATCGGAAATTTCGGATGACGTGGATTGGGCTTCGGCATCTTGGTTGTTCCTCTATCTTCGCTTGCCGCGTCGGAATCCGGCGCGGCTCAGGCTCTTGCCGCGAGCGCGTAGCGGGCAAGCTCGATGCCCATCGCCTTCTCCACCGGGGGGTAGACGGCCGGGTCGAGAACGCTGGCCGACAGCGGAATGATGTTCATCGGCACATGCAGGATGAAGACATGCATGCCGCCCTTCAACTGGCCGACGCTCAGCGGTTCGCCCTCGGGCGAGAGGGTTGTGATGACCGAGGGGAAGGTGGCGATCCGTTTGCCCTCGATGTCGTCGACGGCCATGTATTCATTCATTACATGCATGGTCACCGCCTTGTCGCCGGAGCCGACGACGATTGAGCCGATGTCGAAGGCCTCCTTGGTATAGACGACGTCCTTCTTGGTGATGATACCTTCGGCCAGGATATGGCCGCCGGTTGTTTTGCAGATGGCGTCGATCACGGCTGAACCGCCTTTCTTCTCAGCCGCAATGATCGCCTCGCCCAGTGCCAATGCCATCGATATGCCGCCAAGTGCTGCGTGGGTGCGCACATAAGAGGCACGCAGCGGGTTGCGGCAGCTGGCGATGAAGCCGCCCGACTGGTCGGAAGCTGCCCGCAGAATCGGCGAGATCTTCGCTGTCGCGCCCTTCACGACAAGCTCGATGTATCGGTTCTCGGCGCGGTTCCCGCCGACCGCCGTCTGGATCATCTGTTCAGGCGAACCCGCCATGCCGATCGAGCCCATGTCTCCGGTCGGATGCGCGCGGATATCGCCGACGGCGTCGACGACCTTGGTTCCGAGAATGGCAGAGGGCAGCCAGCCGTTCAGCGTTGACGACTTGCCGTTCTGGCCGATGATCAGGCCGGACAGTTTCTCGCCGAGTTCGTCCTGCAGCAGCTGGACCGCCTTCACATAGTCGATGCCCTGCATTTCCCAGGCTGTCGTGGAGGCGGGTGCGCCGATCGCGGCGGCCGTCGCGATCCAGTCGTCATCTTTCAACTCGTCGATCGACACAAGTTCCGGCTTGCCGACGTTGACCGCTGCATAGCCGAGCATGCGGCCGTGATCCGCCCAGCCGCCGCCACCGGCAGCATAGACCGACCCGCCCTTGACAGCTGCTTCGACGTCCTTTTCAACCAGTATGCGTCCCATCAGGCATTCTCCTGCTTCAAGCTCTTGTCCATGTCCAAGACGGCTTCGCAAAGCACGGCCGCCCCAAGCGCAATGTCGTCGTTGTCAGCCCATTCGTCAGCGGAGTGGCTGCGCCCCTCCCTGCAGGGCACGAAGATCATCGCGGCGGGCGCGACCTTGGCAATCCAGGCCATGTCGTGGCCGGCGCCCGATGCCATTCGGCGGTGGCTGGCGCCTACGGTTCCGCACGCCTTTTCAAGTGTCTTCAACAGTCCGGCATCGCTTGGCGTCGGACGGTTATCCGAAACCCGCATGGGACTCTTGATCGATACTCCGTAAGCGATGGCTAACTTTATGACATGTTCATCCAGCCACTCGCAGAAGGCTTCCATGTCGTTGCGGACCTCGGCGCGTCCATCGATCAGCAGGACGACCTTCGAGGGAACGACGTTGGCCGCGTTCGGCTCGATCCGGAACTCGCCGACCGTCGCCGCGAAATGCCCCGGTGTCTTCGCACGGGCGGCTGCGGCATTGCGGATATCGAGAACCAGTTGTGCGGCGGCGACCAGCGCATCCGAGCGGCTATCCATGGGCGTCGTGCCGGCATGGTCGGCGCGCCCCTCGACGACAATCTCAATCCGGGTGATCCCGGCGATCGCAGTGACGATGCCGATATCCTTCTTCTCGTTCTCGAGGACTGGGCCCTGCTCGATATGCAGTTCGAGAAAACCGGCAATGTCAGGCCGGTTCTGCTGCGAGAGCACGCCCGGGCGGCCGCCAACCTCGGCAATCGCCTCGGCGAGATCACGTCCTTCAGTCACGCGCGAAAGCCAGGCTTCCGGCAGTTGCCCGGTCATGCCTCGGCTTCCGATACAGGAAACGCCGAAGATGCTGACCTCCTCCGCAAGGAAATCGACGATCTCCAGGTCGTGATCGAGCTCGAGGCCCTTGTCGCTGAGCGCACGAGCGACCTCAAGTGCGGCCACCACGCCGGCAATACCGTCAAAACGGCCACCATCAGGTACGGTATCCGAGTGCGAACCGAGCATCATCGTGCCGCGCCCGTCAATGGCGCCCCGCCGCTTGCCGATCAGATTGCCGGCGGCATCGATCCTTGTCTCAAGGCCAGCCGCCCGCATGCGCGCTTCGATATAGGTGCGGCCCTCGAGAAAGAGTGGCGAGAAGGCGCGACGGGTCCAGGGATGGCCGGGCTCGGTGATCCCGGCCAAGGCGTCGATATCTTCCGCGATACGACCCGTATTGACCGGCAGGTTTCTGGTCATTCTGCGGCTCCGGCGATTACTTGCCTCGGCAGCGGACGCACAAATCGGCCGGTCCGAGGTTCAGCCAATACGGTCGCGCCGTCGCTGATCTTCTCCCCGCGCAGATAGGTCGCAGCGACTGTCCAGGGAAGGCGGATGCCGTTGTACGGGCTCCAGCCGACCACGTTGTTGCCGCTGGCTGCGGCGTCATAGACCGTTTCGCGTGGCTCAAGCACGACGATATCGGCGTCCTTGCCTGGCGTCAGCGCGCCCTTCACGTGGTCGAGACGAAAATGCCTCGCCGGGTTTTCCGCCATCAGCTTCGCCGCCCAGGTCAGCGGGATGCCGCGCTCGAAGGCACCCTTGATGAAGAGCGGTATCATCACTTCGAGCCCGGGCACGCCGGACGCGTTTGCGAGCATGTCAGGGTTGGTCTTGCGATTTTCGGACCAGCTGACGTGGTCCGTCGAGACCAGCCAGACATTGCCTTCCGCAACCTTGCGCCACAGCGCCTCGACCTCGGCGCGTGGTCTGATCGGCGGATTGATCTTTGCCTTGCCGCCGAGCCGCTTGACGTCGTTTTCCTCGTCCAGGGTCAGGTAATGAATGCAGCATTCAACCGTCGCCTCGAAACCATCGCGGCGGTAGGCGCGTGCGATGTCGTAGCCGCGTCCAAGCGAGCAATGCACCACATGTGACGGGCATCCCGTATTGGCCCCGGTTTCGAAGATCGTGTGCATGGCGAGCAGCTCGGTGATCGGCGGCCGGGACAGTCCATGCGCGCGCCAATCCGTGATGCCGCTTGCCTTCACGCGATCCATGTAGGTGCGAACGGCCTCGTCGTCCTCGTTGTGAACGCCGGCGGTCAGCCCGGTCGGTGCAATTGCGGCAAAGCATTCGTCCAGCAGGGCAAGGGGGATGCGCGGAAAGCGTTTCGGATCCGTACCGAACGTCGAAAACTTGAACGCGGCAACGCCGGCATCGACCATTTCGGCAACCCGCTTGGCGCCTTCCTCAGGATCCACGGTGCCGTAGAGCGCAAAATCGACCCGCGCCTGCGGGCCGGCATGGGCAATCTTCTTCTTCACGGCTTCTGCCGAGCAGACGAGGTTGCCTTCATCATAGGGCATATCGACGATCGTCGTCACACCGCCGGCAGCAGCCGAGCGAGTCGACCAGATGAAATCCTCCTGGTCCTTCTGCGACAGCGAGTGAACCTGGGCGTCGATGGCGCCCGGCAGGATCAGGGCCTTGCCGAGGAGATGGCGCTCGCGTGCAGCAGGCGGCACGCCGAGGCCGACTTCCGCAATCTTGCCGTCGCGGACGGCAACGTAGCCGGCTTCCAGGATGCGCTCCGGCAAAACGACCGTGCCTTGCAGAACGAGATCGAAATCAGCCATGCCGCTTTCTCCGTGGCAGATATTGAAGGGATCAGATGGCGACGGGTTCCTGGGTCAGGCGCTGCTCGATGCGCGCCAGCGAGCCGAGTGCAAAGAAATCGTCGAAGGATGCGATCGGCACCTCTTCGATCAGCTTCGACATGAAGGCGTCGGAGCCGAATTCTTCCTCGATCGCTTCCACCTCGGCAGAGAGTGGCCGGTCGACCGTATAAAAGTCCGCATGCTTGCGAACGATGTCATAGAGCATCCCGCCGACGCCTTTCGGCTTGTCGCCGAGAATGTCCACCGCCTGCGCTGAAAGCAGCGCTTCGAGAGCGGCGAGGCGCATCAGCGCGCGCGTCTGGCGTTCGAAGCGCTCGATCACCAGCGGCAGGAAGGCAGCCTCATCCTCGAGGCCGGCTGCAACCACCAATGACTGCGCCGAAACCGGGTTGGACATCGACAGCACGCGAGAAAAGATTTCGCCGGCCAGCTTGATGATCGGACCGAAGCCAGTGGCGATACGGCCGGGCGGCACGAGATTGACCGGCAGGTCACGGCGCTGGCCGTTGCCGAGCAGGACACAGCGGTTGAAGGCATTGCGGGCGGCGTGCGCCATGCAGAGAGCAGCTGATTCCAGCAGGATTGTCACGTCGAGCGGCAGCGATCCGCCCGAGGTCATTACCCGCCCCTCGACGACGACTGGATTGTCGTCGGAGCGTCCGGTGGCGGCGAGGATCTTGTGACCCGTCGTCAGCAGGTTCTCGATGACGGCGCCGAAGACCTGCGCGATCATGCGCAGGCTCAATGGGTCCTGGACGTGAGTCTTGATCGGCCAGTGCCAGGCGTCCGACGCATTGCAGAGCCAGGAGCCGATCAATGCCTCCCGGGAGGTGCCGACATGGCGAACGGAAAGCCACGGGTCGCGGGAAGCGCCAAGCGCGCCTGAAGCCATCATGCCGGAGGCGAGCAGCACGCGAATGGAAGACGCAGCATTGCGAGTCGCGTCCGCTGCCGCGGCAAAACTCACGGCATTGACGCTGAGCGAGGCCAGGCTGTCGCGCGGTGCCATGGTGAAGGGTTTCATGCCGGCAGCGGCGAAAGCGTCGGCTGCCTGCATGCGCTTGCCGCGATGGACGGCTTCACCGACTCCCGTCAGTACAGCGCCGATCTGCCCCATCAGGCCGATGTCGGCGCAGCCAATGGAGCCAGTACGGCGGACGACCGGAATGATATCCGCCTCCAGCATCTGCATGTACGCATTGACGAGTTCGGGTGTGCAGCCGACTTGGCCTGTCAGCGCAGTATTGATGCGGATGGCCATAGCGTTGCGCACGACCGAGCACGAAAATGGCGTCCCGGTGCCGAAGTGATGCGCCCGCACCAGCCCGAGATTGAAGGCATCGAGGTCCTCGGGGGACCACTCGACATCCTTCATGGCGCCGACGCCGGTGGTCGCTCCATAGACGGGCATTCCAGACTTGATCGCATCCTCGACGATCCCGCGCGCGATCTCGACGCGAGCCATCCCGGTCGCAGAAGCCGAGATCGCCACCTTTCCCGATCCGACCCTCACCATTTCGGCAAAGCTGAGCGGCTGTCCGGAAAGTTCGATGCGGGGGCGTTCATGCTTCATCTGCCATATCTCCTTGAAAAGTGAGACTATGCGACGGCGCTACTCGATGGGATATCCCAAATATCGAACACAACATGCATTGCTGCGATGGATCAGGTGACCACCCAAGCAATATAAAGAAGGGCGAGCGCGATAATCCAGAGGGCGAACCGGCCGGAACGATTGTGTCGCGCCTCGGATTTGCCGATCGCCTCAGCCGTTTCCGCGTCGAACCGCAATCCGTTCTCGCTCATCTGCAGCAGTTGATGGTGGAATTTCTCGGTCTTGGCGGCAATCTCGGGCGCTGCTTCGGCTAGCTTCACAGCCGCCTTCAGCCCGTCCTTGAGATCGGTGACGATGCGCTTCGGGCCAAGATTGTTGCGGATCCAATCGCCGACAACGGGTTCGGATGCCTTCCACATGTTGAAGCGTGGATTGAGCATGCGCGACACGCCTTCGACCACGACCATGGTCTTCTGCAGCATGACCAGTTCGGGCCGCGTCGCCATGTCGAAGAGTTCGGTCACCTCGAACAGCAGGGTCAGCAGCTTGCCCATCGAGATCGTCTCGGCAGGCTGGCCGTGGATCGGCTCGCCGATCGCGCGGATCGCCTGCGCGAAGCTTTCGACATTGTGGTGGCCCGGCACGTAGCCCGCCTCGAAGTGGACTTCGGCGACCCTGATATAGTCGCGGGTGATGAAGCCGAAGAGAATTTCGGCCAGGAAGCGGCGTTCCTTTTTCCCCAGTCGTCCGACGATCCCCATGTCGACCGCGACGATGTCGCCGTGCTCGTCGACAAACAGGTTACCGGGATGCATGTCGGCATGGAAGAAGCCGTCGCGCAGCGTGTGGCGAAGGAACGACTGAATCAGCGTGTCTGCAAGCAGATTGAGATCGTGACCGGCGGCGCGCAGGCCCTCGACATCCGACATTTTCACGCCGTCGATCCACTCCATCGTGATCACGTCGCGGCCGGTGCGCTCCCAATCGACCTTCGGGACACGAAAGCCCGGGTCTTTCTCGGTATTTTCGGCGATCTCGGAAAGGGCCGCCGCCTCGAGCCGCAGATCCATCTCAACCTTGGTCGTCTGCTCCAGAGTCTTCGTGACTTCCACCGGCCTCAGGCGCCGGCTCGAGGGCATGAAGCGCTCCTGCATGTGAGCGACGAGATACATCGCTTCGATGTCATGGGTGAAACGCTGGCGCACGCCGGGGCGGACGACCTTCACCGCAACCTTCTTGCGTCCCGCAGGCGTATTGACTTCGGCGGGGTGCACCTGCGCGATCGAAGCGGCGGCAATCGGCTCGCCGAAGCTTGCATAAAGTTCTTCTGTCGGGCGGCCGAGCGATCCGGCGATGCTCGCCTTGGCGGCGGCGAGCGGAAAGAATGCCATGCGGTCCTGAAGCTGCGACAGATCGTCGGCGAACTCGACACCAACGACATCGGGGCGCGTTGCCAGGAACTGGCCGATCTTCACATAGGAGGGGCCCAGCCGCTCAACGGCTTGCGCCAGCCGGTCGCTGCGCTTCTTCGATTTTGAACGATTGCGCGCGAACAGGCCCACAAACGACTTGGCAAGGCCGACCGATGGCGGCAGGTCTTCCGATGGCAAAGCCGAAATCACGCCTTCGCGCACCAGAATCCAGCCGACGCGCCAGAGCCGGAAATATGCCCCCAGAGTGCTCATGCCGGATTGCCTGCCTGCGAAAGCGAGCGGGTGAACGATTGTTCTCGAACCATCCCTTAGAGCTTCCAGCCGGAGTGGAGGGCCGCAATCCCGCCGGTGTAGTTCGTAAAGCTCACGCGCGAGAAGCCGGCGTTGCGGATCATCTCGGCGAAATTCTCCTGGTTGGGAAACTTGCGGATGGATTCGACAAGATATTGATAGGGCTCGGCCTCGCCGGTGATCGCCTTGCCGAACTTCGGAATGGCGTTGAATGACCAGCTGTCATAGACGCGGTCGAGGAGCGGCATGTCCACTTCAGAGAACTCGAGCACCAGCAGGCGGCCGCCACGTTTCAGGACACGATAGGCTTCGCTGAGCGCCACGTCGATGCGCGGGACATTGCGGATGCCGAAGGCTATCGTGTAGGCGTCGAAGCTGTTCGGCTCGAACGGCAGATCCTCGGCATTGGCCTCGACGAAAGTCAGGTTGTCAGAAAGCTTCTTCTTGGCGGCGCGCTCGGCGCCGACGGCGAGCATCGAGCCGTTGATGTCGAGCACGGTCGAATGCGCCATCCGGTTCGAGGCTTCGATGATGCGAAAGGCGATATCGCCGGTGCCGCCGGCCACGTCGAGCGTCCTGTAGCCGGGTTCCTTGCGCGGATTGAGTGCCGCAATCATTGCGTCCTTCCAGACGCGATGCATGCCGACCGACATGACGTCGTTCATGATGTCATAGCGCTTGGCGACCTTGTGGAAGACCTCGTTGACGAGACCCTGCTTTTCACCGTCCGCCACTTCACGGAAGCCGTAGGATGTTTCCATGCCGCCTTCGGCGGAGGTACGGCTTTCTGACATCGAAATACTCCATCTATCTGAAATCGGCGCGGCGACCATAGCGAACGGACGCGCGCGGCGCTATCTGTGGGCCACGGTCAAGGCCGCGGCACCTTGGCGCTATAGCGCACAACGCCCGTGGTTGAAACATGTTAGATATAGATGGGTTAAGATGCCGGAATTGCCAGAAGTCGAAACCGTCCGACGCGGGCTTGCCCCCACGATGGAAGGCGCGCGGATCGCCCGCCTAGAGCTGCGTCGCAAGGACCTGCGGTTTCCCTTTCCGGACGGTCTGGAGACGCGGGCAACCGGCCGCGAGATCGTCGCGCTCGGTCGCCGCGCCAAATATCTGCTGATCGACCTCGACGACGGCACGACGATCATCTCGCATCTTGGCATGTCCGGCTCGTTCCGCATCGAGACCGGGCCAGTGTCCGATCAGCCTGGCGACTTTCATCATCCGCGTTCGAAGGATGAAAAGCACGACCACGCCATCTTCCATCTCGAGGGACCGACAGGCATCAGCCGCGTCATTTATAATGACCCGCGCCGCTTCGGCTTCATGGATATGGCGCGGCGCTCCGAGCTTGAGCTCAATCCCTTCCTCTTCGGCCTCGGGCCGGAGCCGACCGGTAACGCACTCAGCGCCGCCTATCTGGCGGAACGTTTCATCGGCAAGGCGCAGCCGCTGAAGAGCGCGCTGCTCGATCAGAAGAATATCGCAGGGCTCGGCAATATCTACGTCTGCGAGGCGCTATGGCGCGCGCACCTGAGCCCGACCCGTGCTGCGGCGACGATCGTGACCAAGACGGGGAAACCGGCCAAGCAGATGGATCTTCTGGTCACCTCGATCCGCGACGTCATTGCCGACGCCATCAAGGCGGGCGGCTCGTCGCTGCGGGACCATATCCAGACGGACGGTTCGCTCGGTTACTTCCAGCACTCCTTCTCGGTCTATGATCGCGAAAGTCTGCCTTGCCGTACTCCGGGCTGCGGCGGTACGGTCGCACGCATTGTTCAGGCGGGGCGTTCGACCTTCTATTGCCCTACCTGCCAGAAATAACGGGAGGATTGTCCATGGCCTACGAAACGCTGATCGTCGAAACCCGCGGTGCAGTCGGGTTGATCACCTTGAACCGCCCGCAGGCGCTGAATGCGCTGAACTCGACGGTGCTGAAGGAACTCCTGCAGGCCTACGAAGCCTTCCAGGCCGATGATGCCATCGGCGCCATGGTCCTGACCGGTTCCGAGCGCGCATTCGCGGCCGGCGCCGACATCAAGGAAATGCAGCCGCTCAGCTATGTCGATGTCTACAGCCGCGACCTGATGAGCGGCTGGGACGATGTCGCCAAGGTGCGCAAGCCCGTCATTGCGGCCGTCAGCGGCTTTGCGCTCGGCGGCGGCTGCGAGCTCGCCATGATGTGCGACATGATCATCGCCTCGGAAACCGCCAAGTTCGGCCAGCCCGAAATCACCCTCGGCGTCATCCCCGGCATGGGTGGCTCACAACGGCTGACGCGTGCCGTCGGCAGATATAAGGCGATGGACCTGATCCTGACCGGCCGGATGATGGATGCTGCTGAAGCCGAGCGCGCAGGACTCGTTTCGCGTGTGGTGGCGCCGGATCGGCTGCTGGACGAGGCGCTGGAGGCGGCCGCCAAGATTGCCTCGCTGTCGCGTCCGTCCGTGCTGATGGCGAAGGAGGCGGTAAACCGCGCGCTGGAGACGACCTTGGATGAAGGTCTGCGCTTCGAACGCCGGCTTTTCCATAGCCTGTTTTCCACCGAAGATCAGAAAGAGGGGATGACGGCTTTCATCGAAAAGCGTAAGCCTGCCTTCAAGAACCGCTGAGCCTTGGAGAAAGGCGGCGTTTCCTCGAAAATGCGCGTTGACGTGGGTCGGCTTTAGGGTTATATGCCCGCCCACGGTTCGGGAAGCCACTCCGGTTTTCCGATTATGCTCCCGCATTGCTGTATGAAGTGGCCGCAAGGCCCGCGGTAATGACGGAGTTTGTTCGAATTCTTAGAGAGGCATCCATGGCCAATACAACTTCGGCGAAAAAAGCGACCCGCAAGATCGCCCGCCGTACCGACGTCAATAAGGCTCGTCGCTCGCGCGTTCGTACTTTCGTTCGCAAGGTCGAAGAGGCAATCGCATCTGGTGATGCTGCCAAGGCAAAGGAAGCTTTCCTGGCCGCGCAGCCTGAACTGGCTCGCGCCGCAAGCAAGGGCGTTGTTCACGCCAACACGGCTTCCCGCAAGGTTTCGCGCCTCGCAGCTCGTGTGAAGGCCCTGTCGGTTTCTGCGACAGCATAATCCTTCGTTAATAAACGCATCATTATGATTAGCCCGGCAACTTTGTCGGGCTTTTTCGATTCTGCCGACTGGCTTCCGTATGGTTAACTCGGCGACGATTTCATGTCGAGCGTGTGACACGAAAAATATAACAAAAACAAATACTTGTTGTAGGATACTTCAGGTGCACGCGACTCGGGCTCTACAATCTGCGGTCTGAGCAGAGTCAAGAAGCTTTTTTATTTTTTTCTTTTTATGCGTGTCAAAAATGTCAGCGAGGCGAATCTCCTTGATTCAAAAGCGATTCTTTTTTGACACGGATGTGACGCCCTAAAGGTGCCGCGGGAGTCAACGGGCCGCTCTTAATTTTGCGTAAAATTCATCGTTGATTCCCGCAATCGATCCTGCCTAAATGCCCTCCAACAAGGGGTCCAGACATCACCTGCGAAGGCTCGGTCTGAAACTGCCACGTCGGCAGGACGATGATCCTGTGCCACTTGTTACGGAGAGTCAAAGTCTCCGGTTTTTCACGCACTTGAGCATTTTTGACCGCGACGTGGCTGTCGCGGAATGGTGATGTTTTGTGTGTTGGTTGCACGCGTGGCGTGAAGCCGGAATGGGGAAGAGAAGTCGTGACAGGACGACCGGATGCTGGCTTACGAGGAGCGGCATCCAGTCCGACAGGGGGCAGTCGGGCCGCATGAAGCGGGCTCGCGCTTTCTCGGGAAGTCTTGTGAGTGGGGCAGTATTCGAGTGAACCGGCAGGCGAGTGGCTCATGAGGGTGCCACTTTCTGGTCATAGCGGGGAAATAATCGGGCGACGAACAAAGTCGGCCGACGAATGGAAGGCGGCATGATGCAGATGAATACAATGACGGCGGATGTCCTGGAGAGTGGGGACAATGAACCGCAGGCGTTTGGCTCTATTTGCGCCGAAACGGCAGGGGAAAAGGGAGAAATGAAGCATGGTGTACTTTTCGATCGTGTCAGCGCCCGTCTGAAGGCGCAAGTCGGTCCGGATGTCTATGCAAGCTGGTTTGCGCGGCTGAAATTGCATTCGGTTTCAAAGAGCGTCGTGCGCCTCACGGTGCCGACAACTTTCCTGAAGTCCTGGATCAACAATCGGTATCTTGAGCTGATCACCAGCCTGTTCCAGGCCGAAGACTCCGAAATCCTGAAAGTCGAAATTCTCGTGCGCACCGCAACGCGTAGCGTTGGCAAACCGGCTGAAGAGCCGGTTTCTCCAGAGCCTGTTGCTGCCGCACAGACGCGCCGCTCCGTGGCGCAGCATGCCGGGCAGATTGTTCAGCACACGGTCTCATCCGCGGCTGCGGCCCGTCCGGCCAGCTCCGGCCAGCCGCTCTTTGGCTCGCCGCTGGACTCCCGTTTCACCTTCGACACCTTCGTTGAAGGCAGTTCGAACCGTGTAGCGCTTGCTGCTGCCAAGACGATTGCGGAAGCCGGACAGGGCGCTGTTCGCTTCAACCCGCTTTTCGTCCATTCCAGCGTTGGACTCGGCAAGTCGCATCTTCTGCAGGCGATCGCCAATGCCGCGGTTCAAAACCCGCGTGCGCTGCGCGTCGTCTACCTGACGGCGGAGTATTTCATGTGGCGTTTCGCAACCGCGATCCGCGACAATGATGCTTTGACGCTCAAGGACTCGCTGCGCAACATTGACCTTCTGATCATCGACGACATGCAGTTCCTGCAGGGCAAGATGATCCAGCATGAGTTCTGCCACCTGCTGAACATGCTGCTCGACAGCGCCAAGCAGGTCGTGGTCGCTGCAGACCGCGCTCCCTGGGAGCTGGAATCGCTCGATCCACGCGTCCGCTCGCGTTTGCAGGGCGGTGTGGCCATCGAGCTCGACGCCCCGGATTACGAGATGCGTCTCGAAATCCTGAAGCGTCGTCTCACTGCTGCTCGCCTCGAGGATCCGTCGCTGGAAATCTCGGCCGAGTTGCTGAACCACGTTGCGCGTAACATCACGGCAAGCGGCCGCGAGCTGGAAGGCGCCTTCAACCAGCTGCTTTTCCGCCGCTCCTTCGAGCCGAACCTCACGGTCGAGCGCGTCGATGAGCTTCTTGCGCATCTCGTCGGCTCGGGCGAGCCGCGCCGAGTCCGCATCGAGGACATCCAGCGCATCGTCGCACGGCACTACAACGTGTCGCGCCAGGAGCTGGTTTCGAACCGCCGTACCCGCGTCATCGTTAAGCCGCGCCAGATCGCCATGTATCTGTCGAAGACGCTGACGCCGCGCTCCTTCCCGGAAATCGGTCGTCGCTTTGGCGGTCGTGACCACACGACCGTGCTGCACGCCGTGCGCAAGATCGAGGAGCTTATTGCCGGGGACACGAAGCTCTCGCACGAGATTGAACTGCTGAAGCGCCTGATCAACGAATAATAAGTAGGCAACCTCTCTGAGCAACTTTTAACGGCCGGGCTATGCTCCGGCCGTTTTCCTTTGCCGGCAATCTTCTGTACGCTTGACGCTGGGAACGTGTCGCCATGCGCTCGTGGGAGGGATCGATGGGATTTGACAGGATTGCCGTACTTGGGCTGGGCAAGGTCGGGCGGCTGGCAGCCACGCTCCTCCACGAAGGAGGCTTCGACGTTCTCGGCGTCGACCTTCAGGCGCCAAACGAGGAGGTGCCGTTCAAGTGCTGGAGTGGAGACATTTCCGATCCGGTCGTGATCGGTGAACTGCTATCAGGCGTCGAGGCCGTGCTTTCCTGCCTGCCTTATCACCTCAATATCGGCCTGGCGCGTGCCGCCCACCTTGCGGGGATCCACTACTTCGACCTGACCGAGGATGTGCCGACCACCAATTTCATTATTGAATTGTCGAAGACAGCGCGTGGGCTGATGGCGCCACAATGTGGCCTTGCCCCCGGCTTCGTCGGCATTGTCGGATCCAGCCTTGCGGACGGATTCGACAAATGCCGTTCCATTCGCATGCGGGTAGGCGCGCTGCCGCAGAACCCGACCGGTCTCCTTGGTTACGCCTTCAACTGGTCGCCGGAGGGCGTGGTCAACGAGTATCTGAACGACTGCGAAGTGATCGAGGGCGGCGTTCGCAAACTCGTCTCGCCGATGGAATGGCATGAGACGATTTATGTCGAAGGCGTCAAACTTGAGGCGTTCACGACGTCAGGCGGTCTCGGAACCATGTGCGACACGCTCCTCGGCAAGGTCGAGAACCTCGACTACAAGACGATGCGCTATCCGGGGCACATGGATCTGATGAACTTCTTCTTCCACGAACTGCTGATGCGCGACAGGCGCAAGCTTGCCGGCGAGATACTGACCAATGCCAAGCCTCCGGTCGATGACGATGTTGTCTATGTCCATGTGGCGGCGGAGGGTACGGTAAACGGCACCCTGCGCCGCAAGGAATTTGTCCGCGCCTATTATCCGATCGAGATCGCGGGGGCCCGCCGCACCGCGATCGCGTGGACGACATCGGCCTCGGTGGTTGCCGTCATCGAGATGGTGCGCGACGATCTGCTGCCGTCCACCGGCTTCCTGCATCAGGAGTACATTCCGCTGGCGATGTTCCTGAACACGCCAACCGGCAGCCTTTTCAAGACTGGCGCGCCTGCCCGTTAGCCTGTCAGGCTCGTCCAATATGCGCCCTCGAAGGGCACAGCCGCAAAACGCTCGTTGATCTCGGCGAGGCTGCCCGTCGGATCGAGATCGCCGAACAGGTCGGGCCTGATCCAGGATGCTACCGCTTCCGCCGCCAGCACGTTCAGCGGCACGGCGTTGAAGAAGTTCCACATGCCATGCACGTTCCCTTCGCGCACCGCCTTCAGCGGCGCAAGCGTGGGGGCCTTCACGGTCTCCTCGAGCGACCGACGCGCTTCCGCAGGATCGACGCCAGGGCCGATCGAGAAGGCGGTGTAAGTCCCGCCGGGCGAGCCGGTGGCGATATAGACGTCCGGCTCCGCCGCGATGACATATTCCGCCGTAACCGGACCGCCCTGTGGCGGCAGGTTCTTGTCCGCGATGTTGCGTCCGCCGGCAAACGCAATCAATTCGCCGAGGCTGGTTCGACCGTATGCCCAACTGCCGCGCGTTGCGCTCGGGAAGGCATCCATTAGCACCAGCGGCCCATCCTCGCCTTTCCCCGTCGCTCCCGCTCTGATGCGCTGCACCCGTTTTTCGAAAAGCTGGGCATAATCTTCAGCCTGCTGATCACACTCCAGGATGCGACCAAGGAGGCGGATGTCCCGCGGGGTGCTCTTCAGTGGATCGACATTGAAATCGACGACGATGACAGGCACGCCGGTCAATTGGAGATAGTCGATGGCACGCTTTCCTTGCTCGCCCTCTGCCTGCCACATGCCCATGACCGCCAGGTCGGCCTCCAACGAGAGGGCAGCTTCGAAGTTCATACCATCCGCCAGGCCGTTGCTGACAAGCGGGACTTCGTTGAGGGCGGGAAACTTGCCGCGGAAGGCATCATAGATGAACGGATTGTCCGTTTTCATGTCCGTCGCCCAGCCGGCCAGCAGGCTGACCGGATCCGGATGGATCAGCGACAGCGCGACAAGATTGAAACCCGTGCCGAGGATGATCGACTTCGGCTTTTTGGGTATCGTGACGGTCCGCCCGACGGCATCGATCACGGTCAGCGGCCATCGCGTCTCAGCCTTCAGCAGAGCCGGCGCACAGAGCGTCGCAGACGCCGCGGCGAGAAAGCCACGCCTTGTGATGGTGAGGCAGGTCATTGCATATTCCTTTGACTGGGAAGGGCGCAAAGCTTGCCGCAGCTCTGGACGCCAGGCAGCATGTAGCGCAGGCAGCATATCTTCCGGCGAGCGACGCGCTCTCCGTCTTCCTCGACATATCGCAGGCTGCCGCAAAGTGGGTTGACGCCGCCATCGGGCAGACAGCCGCGCACAAAGACGGTGAGATCCGGGCCTTCCGGCGGCAGGGTCAACCGCAGCACGTAGTCGAGATACACCGCGGCATTGTTCCAGCACAGCTTGGCCGAAACACCGCAGGCGGTGAGCCTCCTGATCGCTTCCGGAAGGTGTTCCTCCAGCAACGGGCCAATCGCCTCAAAGCCGTCTTCCTCGCCGTTCCGGGCATTCCGGCCCCGGTGCGGCACGCCGAACGCCCGCGGCAGGCCATTATCCTGCAAAGCAATCGTCATGTCGTCAAAAGCGACCGGCAGCTCCTGTGCGGCGAGACGGCGAGCCAGCACATAGGGAATGGAGAGAGCGGAGAAGTAATACAGCGACCACATCGACACGACCGCACGCCGGTCACTGTCGCCACAGGCCGTGGCATAGCGACCGATCGCCTGCTCGAACCCGCCATTTCCGAAGAACGACGGCAGCGGCACGCCGTCGGGCAGATCGGCGGAAAGAGCCATTTTCTCGCTGCACCATGCATGCTCGCCGGCAAAAGCCGGCGAGAGGACCGAGGCACTGGCGCCCGGAGCAGCGATATGGTGCCCAGCACTCGCCATCAGCTCACCACGTATAACGCAGGCTGCCGATCACGGTGCGACCCTGATCGCGATAGCAGAAGCCAGCCGAGCAGATGGGCTCGCGGCGGTCGAAGAGGTTGGTGGCATTCACCTGCAGGCTCAGGCCCTCGTATTTCTTATCGAGCGCCGCAAAATCGTAGCTGACAGCGGCGTCGAAGAGGACGCGCGACCCGTTCTGGGCGGTGTTGGTGTCGCTCGTATAGCTCTTGCCGAGATACCGCGATCCGAAACCGATACCGAGACCGTAGATCGGGCTACTCTCCCGGAATGTATAATTCGCCCAGAGCCCAGCCATGTGCCTCGGAACCGATGAGACGGAATTGCCTACAGTCCCGGTCGTTCCTTCCAGGATCTCGGTATCGGTGTAGGTATAAGACGCAACCAGCGACAGGCCATTATCGAGGCTCGTGTTCGCTTCGAGCTCCAATCCACGAGAGCGAATCTTGCCGCGCTGCACCTGAATGTTCGCCGGTCCGGTCGGCAGATTCACGACCTCGTAGTAAAGGCTATTCTTCTGGTCGATATTGAACAGCGCCGCCGTGAGCAGCGTATTGCTGTTCGGAAGGAGGTACTTGACCCCTATCTCTTCCTGGTCGCTTTCCGTCGGTTTAAAGGGCTGGTCTGTCTCCTGGTTGATGCCCGCATTGGGTGAGAAGGCGGTGGAGTAGCTGGCATAAGGTACGACGCCGAAATCTGTCTCGTAGCCTAGACCGATGCGGCCGGAGAATGCCTTGTCCCTCTGCGAAATGGTCGTCAAGGCGTTCGTGCTGAGGTCGGTATTGTCGGTGTCCGTCGAAACCCAATCGTAGCGACCTCCGAGGGTCAGTATCCATGCGTCATAGCGGATCTGGTCCTGCAAATAGGTGCCGACTTGCCATTGGTCCTGGACGGTACGCGTGTCGAAATCGATCGGCGCAACGAAAGCCCCTGCCGTCGGATTGTTGGTGTCGAGCGGCGGCGACACGCCGCGGCCATCGAGCGAACGCCAGCGCAGCTTTGTCAGGTCCAGACCCGCAAGCAGCGTATGGTCGACGGCGCCGATCTCGAACTGCGCTTCTAGCTGGTTGTCGATAACGAAGGCCGTCAGCCGCTCGTCGAACGTTCCGGCGCTGCGATCGAGGAGACTTGGATCGATCTCATTGGGGGCGTAGGCGAAGGCCCAGTCGGCGTCGATATTGAGCGTCGATGCACGGGCGTTTTGGCGGAATACGAAGACATCGTTCAGCCGATGCTCGAATTCATAGCCGATGCGGGCCTGGTTTTGGACTGAATCGTTGAAGGCCGGATTGCCTGCGAAAAAGTCCGTTACGTTGCCGGCAGGGTCGTTGTAATAGGCCGCGGTGCCGCCGGTCTTCGTTCGGGAGTATTCGCCGAGAATGGTGAGCCTCGTGTCTTCGTCCGGCTTCCACATGAAGGCTGGCGCGATATAGATGCGGTCGTCGGGAACGCTGATCTGCTCGGTATTGGCATCGCGGTAGAGGCCAGTCAGACGATAGTAGAAGGGATCCGTATTGTTGACGGGGCCTGAAACGTCGAACTGGGTTTGATAACGCTGTTCAGTGCCGTACTGCAGCTGAACTTCATGAAATGGCTCTTCCGTCGGCCGTTTGGTGATGAGGTTGAAAAGACCACCGGCACCTGTTGCCCCATAAAGCGCGGAGGAGGGACCACGAAGGATGGAGACTCCTTCAAGCCCGTAGGGCTCGGTCTTGAAGAGCGATGAGCCTGCGCCTGGCTGACGGAGGTTGTCGCGGAAAATCCCGGTATAGGTCACGTCGAAACCGCGTACCGAGAACGAATCGAAACGCGGATCGAAGCCATAGGCGCCGACGCGTGTGCCGGGTGTGTAGGCAACGGTATCGAGCAACGTCTGCGGATTGCGATCCTTCAACTGCTGTTCGGTCACCGACGAAATCGATTGTGGCACCTCGATAAAGGGTGTGTCGGTCTTCGTGCCCGTGGCGCTGCTCTTGCCGACATATCCCTCTGCCTGGATCACGCCGCCGCTGCCGCCATTGACAATGATGTCTTCCAGAACCGTCGCACCGTCCTGCTGCTTTCCCGTCGCGTCCTGTGCTGCGACTGGCGTGAGAAGATGAACGAGCGCCATGCCGGCCAATGCCGACGTTGAAAGGATTCGAGAGGAAAATCGGAGACTATTCATTGGCTTATCACACCGGGAATGTGCATAGAGAAAAATATGTGGAGTGTAATAGTCAAGAAATTGTCCGAAGAAAACCCTATTTTATGATTAAATTACTCCACTTTTTAATCAGCATGATTTTAATCAGCATGATAAAGTGAGCGCATCCAATCAGGCTTGTGCCTCCGACAACAGCCACCGACGGAAGGCAGCTGCAGCCGGCCGCTCCAGCGCAAGGCCCGGATAGACGAGATGAAAGGCAAGCCGGCTTGCAATGCCGATCGGGAAGGGCGTGACCACTGCGCCTTCTTTCAGGTCTCGTTCCAGAAACGAGCGTCGCATCAAGGCAAAGCCCAGCCCGGCCTTCATCGCGTCATAGGCTCCGTTGCCATGCATGAAGACCGGCCCGCGCGAGGGGTCGACTCCGGTCGCGCCGGCTGCTTCCAGCCAGAGCTGCCAGTCATGGCGATAGACATCATGGATCAGCTGGAAACCAGAGAGGGCGCCCGCGGACGGATTGGGCCCCAGTTCTGTGGCGAGCTTTGGCGTGCAGACCGGCACCAGTTCGTCATCGACAAGCCGTTCGCTGATCAGGTTATCATATCCGCCGAGGCCGTGGCGGATCGCGAGGTCGATCCCGTCACGCTGAAAGTCGAGGACGCGGTGTGATGCGCTGATGCGGACGTCGATTTCAGGGTGCATAGCCTCGAAACGTCCAAGGCGCGGCACCAGCCAGTAGGTTGCAAATCCCGCCGTGCAGGTGACATTGAGGACGGCGCCGCGTCCACGCGCCGTGATCGCCGCCGTCGCTTCCCGAACCAGACGAAATGCCGCCCTCAGGGTCGAGAAATAGTCCGCACCCTCCACCGTCAAGGCGAGCGCCCGCGTCTTGCGCTCGAAGAGCTTGATGCCAAGCGACGCCTCCAGGTCGCGAATCTGCAGGCTGACGGCGCCTGGTGTGACGTTCAGCTCCTTTGCCGCCAGCGTCATGCTGAGATGCCGGGCGGCAGCCTCGAAGGCCCGAAGCGCTGAAAGCGAGGGGAGATAATCACTCATGGTTTAGCTCAGCTATATCATGTATCGAGAAAGACTCGTTTGTCTCATGCCAGGAATGGCAATAATATCAGCAGGAAAGCCATCGCAAAAGCCGTTTCCGGCTGAATGAAGAGCGAGAATAAATCGAGAAAACCGCTCTTAGATCGCGCAACAATCGGGTGGTGGCCGTTGGCGATGGCATATATGCCGTAGCAGACTGACTTTGGGAGTAGATGATGCAGCAGAAACAGATGGGTTTTTCCGAATGGGGGATGTTGCTGGTGCTTTCCCTCTTGTGGGGCGGCTCCTTCCTCTTCAACGGCATTCTGGTGAAGACCCTGCCGCCGTTCACGATCGTCACGGGCCGGGTCCTGATCGCCGCGCTGGCGTTGAACATGATCGTCCGTGCAACCGGCCATACCATGCCGCGTGACGGCAAATCCTGGGCGGCGTTCTTCGGCATGGGCATCCTGAACAATATGATCCCCTTCTGCCTGATTGTCTGGGGCCAGACGCATATCGCAAGCGGTCTCGCTTCCATCCTGAACGCCACCACGCCGCTCTTCGGCGTCGTTGTCGCGCATTTCCTGACCGCGGACGAAAAGATGACCGGCAATCGCCTGCTTGGCGTTCTCGTCGGATTTGCCGGCGTCGCCTACATGATTGGCTTCGACGTTTTGCGTGATCTCGGCTCGAACGTGCTGGCGCAGCTGGCGGTGCTCGCTGCTGCTCTGTCCTATGCCTTTGCCGGGATTTTCGGCCGCCGCTTCCGCCAAATGGGCATGGCGCCGCTCATTCCCACCGCAGGGCAGGTCACCGCCTCCACGGTCCTGATGCTGCCGATCGCGCTCATCGTTGACCAACCTTGGACACTAGCCGCCCCGTCAGTCGAGACTTGGCTGGCGCTGCTGGGTCTGGCCCTGCTATCGACCGCGATCGCCTACGTGCTGTTCTTCCGCATCCTTGCGACGGCAGGGGCAACGAATCTGATGCTGGTGACCTTCCTGATCCCGGTCAGCGCCATCCTGCTCGGCGCGGCCATCCTCGGCGAACAGCTGCAGTCCAAGCATCTGATCGGTATGGCGATGATCGCGATCGGCCTTGCGGCGATCGATGGGCGGTTGTTCTCCCGTTGGCGCGGGCGGGTGGCGTGACGGGTGAAGATTGCAAACCCGCAGGGTATGGCTACTATCCCGAAGACCGCAATTTCGGGCGTCGAGATGAAGCAGCAGGCAGGCAATACGATCAGGATCGAGCGGGCGTCGAGCGATAATATCGACGCGTGGGCGAAGCTTCGCGCAGCCTTATGGTCGGACCAGTCGATGGAGGAGCATTCCCGGGACCTGCGGCGGCTGCTCGATGATGACGCTGCCGATTTCCGCGGTTTTCTGGCCTTTCGGCCGGATGGCGAGGCGGTCGGCTTCGCCGAAGCATGCTTGCGGCGTGACTACGTTAACGGCTGCAGATCGTCGCCGGTTCTCTTCCTCGAGGGCATCCATGTCGAACCGGCGTTTCGGCGGGGCGGCATCGGGCGGGCTTTGCTTGAGGCCGTGCGCGCCTTCGGCAAGGCGTCAGGCTGTACGGAATTTGCGTCGGATGCGCTTTTGGACAATGTCGACAGCCACCGCTTCCACGCTGCCCTCGGCTTCGAGGAAACTCAGCGCGTCGTCTATTTCAGACAGCCGCTCTAGCAGGCCAGATCGGCGACGACGGAATCGAGGATCAGCATGCCCGACGGCGTGCAGCGAAGCCGGGAATTGCCGATCCGCTCGATGAAGCCGTGCTCCAGCAGGAACTCCTCCCGCTTCGGGTCGAGATCGCGGCCCGAAAGCTGCTGCCAGCGGGCGAGATCGACGCCTTCCTTCAGGCGCAGCCCCATCAGCAGCAGTTCGTCCGCCTGCTCCTCGTAACCGAGTTGTTCCTGGTCGATCATCCCATGGCCGTCGCGCTCGACAAGATCGAGCCAGCTTTCAGGCTTGCGTTCGGTCGCGGTTGCGATCTTCATGGAGCCGCGTGTCAGTCGTCCGTGGGCGCCGGGGCCGATGCCGGCATATTCGCCATAGCGCCAATAGGTGAGGTTATGGCGGCTCTCGGCACCTGGGCGGGCGTGGTTGGAGACCTCGTAGGCAGGCAGCCCTTCGCGGGCCGTGATCTCCTGGGTCGCCTCGTAGAGCAGAGCCGACTGATCGCCATCCGGAACGATAAGCTTGCCGGCCTTGTGAAGGCCGAAGAAGGGCGTGCCCTCTTCGATCGTCAGCTGATAGAGCGAGAGATGGTCGACCGCGTAGGAGATCGCCTCCTTCAACTCGCGCTCCCACTCGTCGACCGTCTGGTTCGGGCGGGCATAGATCAGATCGAAGGACATGCGCGGGAAGATGTCGCGCGCGAGCTTGATCGCCTTCAGCGCATCGGCAACGTCGTGCAGTCGTCCGAGGAACTTCAGATCACGATCATTCAGCGCCTGGACGCCGAGCGAGACGCGGTTGACGCCGGCGGCGCGATAGCCGCGAAAACGCTCCGCTTCGACGCTGGAGGGGTTTGCCTCCATGGTGATCTCGATACCATCTGGCATATGCCAGTGCTTACCGATGCCGTCGAGAATGGCCGCAACCGTCGAGGGGTTCATCAGCGAGGGCGTGCCGCCGCCGAGGAAGACGCTCGTCACCGTCTTCGGCCCGCTCAGTTGGCGCACCGTCGCCATCTCCTTCAGGAAGGCCGCGGTGAAGCGCTCCTGATCCACCGGCTGATGGCGGACATGGCTGTTGAAATCGCAGTAGGGGCACTTGGCGGCGCAGAACGGCCAATGCACGTAGACGCCGAAGCCGGGTTCACCGGTATCGGGCAAAAGAGCGGCATAGCGCGTCAGGTTAGGCTGTTCCAAAGTGTCCACGTTTGCCCTTAGGCTTCCAGGCAGGTTTCGACGAAAATCTTGAAGGCGCGGGCGCGGTGCGACAGGGCTTCTGCGTCGACCGGCTTCCAGCCGTGCTTTTCTTCCGCGCTCATCTCGCCAAAGGTAGTGTCATAACCCTCGGGTTGAAAGACCGGATCGTAGCCGAAGCCCTGGCTGCCGCGCGGCGGCCAGACGACAGCGCCTTCGACTTCCCCACGAAACAGCTCGGTATGGCCATCCGGCCAGGCCAGGCAGAGCACGCTAACGAAGCGGGCGGCGCGTTGTTCAAGTTCGGAAGCGCCGGCCTTGTCCAGCGCCGCCTCGACCTTTTCCATCGCCATCGCGAAGTCGCGGGTGCCGTCCGGCTTTTCTGCCCAGTTGGCGGTGTAGACGCCCGGGTCGCCGCCGAGCGCATCGATAACGAGGCCGGAATCGTCAGACAACGCGGGCAGTCCTGAGGCTTCGGCAGAAGCGAGCGCCTTGATCTTTGCGTTTTCCTCGAAGGTGGTACCCGTTTCGTCGGGCTCGACGAAGTTCAATTCGGCCGCCGACTTCGCGGTGAAGCCAAAGGGGCCGATCAGGTCCTGAATTTCCCGGATCTTACCGGCATTGTGGCTGGCAACGACGATGGTCTTGGTTTCGAGCTTGCGCATGATGGTCCTATTCGATGCCCCAGATGCGGGCTTCAGCGCATTCGAGGCTGTTGCCCGCCGGATCGCGGAAATAGATCGAGCGGCCGCCTTGCGGCCAGGTGACTGCGGATTCGATGGCAACGCCGTTGGACTTCAGCCGGGCCGCAATTGCATCGAGATTTTCCCCGGAGACACGGAAGCAAGCGTGTCCCGCGCCGGTCGTGCCGTGCGGCGGCACCTGCAGGGAGCCGGGCGAGGGTGGCTTGATCGTTTCGTCAGGGTTGAAGATCAGCAGAACGCTGGCACCGCAGCGAAAGAAGACATGCCGGTTGCCGCCGCGCGAGATCTTCGATAGGCCGAGGATGCCTTCATAGAAGACTTCTGCCTTGTCGAGATCATCAGCATAGAGCGCCGTTTCCAGCATGCCTTCCAGCATGTCGTTCATCCGGCGATCGCCTGCTTCTGCATTGCGACGAGTTCGGCGATACCTGCCTTGGCGAGCGTCATCAGCGAAGCGAACTCCTCGTCGGTGAAGGGCGTACCTTCTGCAGTGCCCTGGATTTCGACGATACCGCCGGTGCCGGTCATCACGAAGTTCGCGTCGGTCTCGGCCGAGGAGTCTTCGAGGTAGTCGAGATCGAGCACCGACTGGTTGGCGAAGATTCCGCACGAGATGGCCGCGACATGGTCCTTCAGCACCCGCTCGACCTTGAGCATGTTGCGGCTCTCCATCCACTTCAGGCAGTCGTGGAGCGCAATCCAGGCACCGGTGATCGATGCCGTGCGCGTGCCGCCGTCCGCCTGAATGACATCGCAGTCGAGCGTGATCTGGCGTTCGCCGAGTTCCTTGAGATCGACGACGGCGCGCAGCGACCGGCCGATCAGGCGCTGGATTTCCTGGGTGCGGCCACCCTGCTTGCCGGCCGCAGCCTCGCGCTTCATGCGGTCGCCGGTTGCGCGCGGCAGCATGCCGTATTCAGCCGTGACCCAGCCCTTGCCGGTGTTGCGCAGCCACGCCGGCGGCTTTTCCTCGACGCTAGCCGTGCACAGCACATGCGTATCGCCGAACTTCACCAGACAGGAGCCTTCTGCATGCTTGGAGAAATTGCGCTCGAAAGAGACCTTGCGCATCTGGTCGGTTTTTCTGCCTGAGGGCCGCATACTATTCTCCTAATCGTCATGCCGAAGACGCGAGCAGCCTTCGGATAGATCATGCGTGCTGTGGTGTTGAGAGCTTCTACGATTGGCAGCGCCCATTTGCAATTTCCCTTTTGCCGCTGCGGGGAGATTGGCTATATTTTGTCGGATCATCGTCAGCACGGGTACGCAAGGCTTCATGGAGTTCAGATCGACGTCGGTTTCAGATGCAGTGGCTGCGCTGGATGAACGCTCTAAGGAAATCTTTCGCCGCATTGTAGAGGGCTATCTGGAAACGGGTGAACCGCTCGGCTCCCGTAACCTGTCGCGCATCCTGCCGATGTCGCTGTCGCCGGCGTCCGTGCGCAATGTGATGAGCGATCTGGAAGAACTTGGCCTCATCTATTCGCCGCATGTTAGCGCCGGCCGTCTGCCGACGCAGATCGGCCTACGCTTCTTCGTCGACGCCTTCATGCAGGTAGGCGATCTCTCAGCCGAGGATCGCGCCAATATCGATCGGCAGGTGCGCGCCGAAAGTCGCGACAATCCGATGGAGTTGATGATGAACGAGGCGAGCCGCATGCTCTCGGGCATTTCGCGCGGCGCCGGACTGGTCATCACCTCGAAGAGCGATCCTGTTCTCAAGCATGTCGAATTCATCAGGCTTGAGCCGACCAAGGCGCTCGCGGTGCTCGTCGGCGATCACGACCAAGTGGAAAACCGGATCATCGAGCTTCCGGCAGGCGTCACGTCATCGCAATTGACCGAGGCAGCAAACTTTCTCAATGCGCACATGACCGGGCAGACGCTGCCGGAACTGCGCAATCAGTTGAGCCGACTGAAGGATGATGTGCGCCGCGAGCTAGACACGCTGTCGCAGGATCTCGTCGAGCGCGGCATCGCCGTCTGGTCCGGTAGCGCCGACGAAGGCAAACCCGCGCAGCTCATCATTCGCGGCCGTGCCAATCTGCTGGCCGGTCTCGCCGGTGCCGACGATCTTGACCGTCTGCGCATGCTGTTCGACGATCTGGAGAAGAAAGACAGCTTGCTCGAGCTTCTGAACCTGGCCGAAAGCGGCCCCGGGGTGCGGATTTTCATCGGCTCGGAGAACAAGCTGTTCTCGCTCTCGGGCTCGTCGTTGATCGTCGCGCCCTACAGGGACGACGATGACCGCATTGTCGGCGCCGTCGGTGTTATAGGGCCGACGCGTCTCAACTACTCGCGCATCGTTCCGATGGTCGATTACACCGCTCAGCTGATGACGCGATTGTCGCGCGGCACGAAGTAGAAGAGCTACTCCGGCAGAGTGTCGCCCGAGCCGCCCATCTCCGCCGGCATATCTTTGTACTTTGGCAGGCCATCGCGGATGCGCAACACGCTTTCCTGATAGTTCACGTGCAACGCCGGGGCATAATCGAGATCGGGCAGAAGGGCTGCGTAAACGTCGGTGACGCCCCAAGTCGGGTGCTCCGTGTAGAGATGACCACCGCAGCGGTCGCAGAATTTCCGAACGCTGGTATCGGACCTCTGGTAGCCCTCGACGTGCTCTCCACCCTTGGTGACGTGGACCGCCTGGGGCTGCCAGAGCGTGAAAGCGTTGACCGGCCCGGCCGACCAATGCCGGCAGGAGGCGCAGTGGCAGTATCCCATTGCCACCGGTTCGCCGGTCGCAACAATCTCGACCGTGCCGCAGAAGCAGCGCCCGGTATAGCTTTTCTGATCGTTCATGGTAGCAGCTCCCTGACCCAGGATGAGGCCGAAGCACTGAAGGTTTAGGCGGCGCTAAAATAAAAGAACTTTAGCGCGAGCAAGTCAAGCTGGCCCTCTCGCATCCCCCGCATCGGTTGCCTTACATCGCGCGCTTTTCGGTCACGCAGACTTGATTTTTGCCCGCCAAAGCTCGATATCGGGCACATCCTAAAAGACACCAATCACCGGAGAACGTCATGACTGACGAAACGACGAAGAACGGACCTGACGCAGCCGCGGCCGAAGCCGCAGCGGACGCCGCCGCAAACGTCGAGAACGAAGCCACCGTACAGCCCGATCCGCTGGAACTTCTGAGGACCGAGAATGCGGAGTTGCGCGACCGTTATCTTCGGCTTGCCGCCGAGATGGATAACCTGCGCCGTCGCACCGAGCGCGAAGTCAAGGACGCGAAGACCTACGCAGCCGCCGGCTTCGCCCGTGATATGCTGGCTGTTTCCGACAATCTGCGCCGCGCCATCGATGCTGTTCCGGAAGAAGCAAAGGCTGCTGCCGATGCTGGCCTGACAACGCTGATCGAAGGCGTCGAAATGACCGAGCGTTCGATGCTGTCGGCGCTCGAGCGTCATGGCGTCCGCAAGCTGGAGCCGGTCGGCCAGAAATTCGACCCGAACTTCCACCAGGCCATGTTCGAAGTGCCGAATGCCGAAGTACCGAACAACACCGTCGTTCAGGTCGTTCAGGCCGGCTACACGATTGGCGAGCGTGTCCTGCGTCCGGCCATGGTCGGTGTCGCCAAGGGCGGCCCGAAGCTCGTCGAACCCGAAACCAATTCGGTTTTTGACCAGAAGGACGCCTGATCCGATCGGCCCGCTTCCGCGGGCCTGATCTCTCAGCCGCCCTCAAACGCACTAGGCATCAGATGCGGGCGAAGCGCTCGATCAACAGATCGAAGAAGCCGTCCGCATCGACATCGCGCATGACTTGAACATTGCGCTTGCGATCCGTCACGTGCCACCAGTCGACAACGGTCATGCCGACCGTCAGTTCCGACTTAACTTCGATCTCGACATTGCAGGTCCGCCCCTTGAAAAGCTCGGGCTTCAAGAGATAGGCGATTACGGTCGGATCGTGCAGCGGGCCGCCGTCCGAGCCATACTTTTCGACATCGAAGCGCTCGAAGAATTCCAGCATCTCGACCATGGCGATGGCCGGGCGCGTGCCGAGATCGGCCATGCGCTTGACGCGGTCCTTGCGGGTCAGGAGCTTGTGCGTGACGTCGAGCGGTATCATCACGATCGGTATGCCGGAGCGAAGGACGATGTCGGCGGCCTCGGGGTCCACGTAGATGTTGAACTCGGCGGCCGGCGTAATGTTGCCGCCTTCAAAGAAGCCGCCGCCCATCATGACGAGTTCACGGACACGCGGGACGATGTCGGGCGCTTTCTGGAAGGCCAAGCCGATGTTGGTCAGCGGCCCCAGCGTACAGAGCGTCACGGTGCCTTGCGGCTCGCTGCGCAGCGTGTCGATGATGAAGTCCACGGAATGCTGCGGCTGCAGAGCCATGGTCGGCTCGTCAAGGACAGGACCGTCGAGTCCCGTCTTGCCGTGGACGTGCTCCGCGGTGACGAGCTTGCGCGCGATCGGCTTGTCGGCGCCGGCAAAGACCTTCGTATCGGTGCGGCCGCAGAGCTCGCAGACAATGCGCGCGTTGCGGCTCGTATAGGACAGCGGAACGTTGCCGGCGACCGTAGTGATCCCCAGCACCTGAAGTTCTTCCGGGCTGCCGAATGCCAGCATGATGGCCGCGGCGTCGTCTTGACCGGGGTCAGTGTCGATAATGATCTTCCTAGGGTCCGCCATTCCGGTCGTTCCATCCTCATGGTGCGCGTCTTCGTGGCATGCACCGTTTGTTTATGCTTCCGTCGCAAATCGGCACAGCCGCCGCGGGCACGTTTTGATGCGAGGCGGCGCTTGCTTTGTCAAGGTCGGACCGTTGCGGGGCTTTCCAAGTGCGAGCGCGACATCCGCCTTGCGCCTGCGCCTGTCAGTTCCCATATTGGAAGCATTCGGATGCTGTATTCAGGTCCGGCAAGGTCGCTTGAATCAAGGACTTGAAGACGATGAGCCGCATGACGCCTTTCGCAAGCCCGCTACTCCTGGGCTTTGACGCCATGGAAAAGACGCTGGAGCGCCTTTCCAAGGCCAGCGACGGATATCCCCCTTACAATATCGAGCGAGTTGCCGCCGACCGTGCTTCCGGCGATCCGGAGAGGTTGCGCATAACCCTGGCCGTGGCCGGCTTCAGCGAAGAAGAATTAGACGTGTCGGTCGAGGAGAATCAGCTTTCTATTCGCGGTCGCCAGGTCGAGCAGGGGGAGCGGGATTACCTGTATCGCGGCATCGCCGCACGCCAGTTCCAGCGGACTTTCGTTCTGGCCGACGGGATGCAGGTTTTGGGCGCTTGCCTGAAGAACGGATTGCTCTCGGTGGATCTCATCCGCCCCGAGCCCAGCCGTATGGTGAAGAAAATTAACATTTCGGTCTCACAGTAGGACAACGGCGCATGTTGAGCCGTTGGTCCCTTCTCTTGGAGGTACAGGAATGTTGATGAAAGAAGCCAATTCGCACCTGACCAAAACCGAACTTGCCGGTATCGGCAACGGCGAGGTCGCCTATATCCGCAAGATGCGCAACGAAGAAGTTGCCAAGTGCTTCCCGGAAGCGCCCGACATCGATCCGAGCGTTGACCTTTGGGCGCTATTCGGCGCCGATGGCACGCCGATCCTGTTGACGGATAACCGTTCCAGCACCTTCTTCAAGGCTGCCGAGGATGAACTGAAAACGGTGAGCCTGCACTAAGGCAGGCTCAGACGCGCTTAAATGTGAGATAGGCGGAAGATCTGCCTTCGCGCCGTGCCTTGGCCTCGTAGCGTGTGCTCGGCCAGCCCTCGTAGGGCGTCAGCCAATCTGCTGCATCCTGTGCCAGCCAGTCGAAGCCGCCATGGTCGCGGCACTTCAGCAGCGTCCAGTTGACGTAGGTATCGATGTCCGAGGCGAAGCAGAACAGCCCACCCGGCTTCAGTACGCGGTGGAAGCGGTCGAGATTGGTCTTCGACACGAAGCGGCGCTTCCAATGCTTCCGCTTTGGCCACGGATCCGGGTAGAGCAGGTCGATCTGGTCGATCGAGGCGTCCGGCAACCAATCCAGCAATTGCGTCGCATCGTCGTTGTAGACGCGGACATTCCTGGCGTCCGCCTTGTCGACGCTCGTCAGCAGCTTCTGCATGGAATTGATGAAGGGCTCGACGCCGATGAAGCCGGTGGACGGCATTTCGACGGCACGATGAATCAGATGCTCGCCGCCGCCAAAGCCGATTTCCAGGCGCAGCCTTTGGGTCGGCGCCGGAAAGAGAGTGTTCAGCGGCTCGGGCGGAGCCGCTGAAAGGTCGATAAGGAACGTCGGAAGCAGGGTGTTCAGTCGCTCTGCCTGATGTTCGCGCAGAGCCTTTCCCTTGCGGCGACCGAAGAAGGCTTCGGTCGCGCGTCCGCGACGTTCCATGTCGGTCATGCTGCTTCCTTGACCTTGACGGCGTCCTTGAGCGCCTTGACGAGATCAGTGCGCTCCCAGGAGAACGAGCCGTCGCGGCCAGCCTTGCGGCCGAAGTGGCCGTAGGCCGAGGTCTTGGCATAGATCGGCTTGTTGAGGTCGAGGTGACGGCGGATGCCGGTCGGCGACAGGTCCATGTTCTTGCGGATCGCAGCTTCGACCATGTCTTCCGTCACGCCCTTGCCGGTACCGTGCAGGTCGACGTAGATCGACAGCGGCTGCGCAACGCCGATGGCGTAGGAGAGCTGGATCGTGCAGCGGTCGGAGAGGCCGGCGGCAACGACGTTTTTCGCGAGGTAGCGAGCAGCGTAGGCAGCCGAACGGTCGACCTTGGTCGTGTCCTTACCGGAGAACGCGCCGCCGCCGTGCGGAGCAGCGCCGCCGTAGGTGTCGACAATGATCTTGCGGCCGGTCAGGCCGGCATCGCCGTCCGGGCCGCCGATGACGAACTTGCCGGTCGGATTGATGTACCACTTGCAATCGTCGGCGATCGGCAGGTCGCCGAGAGCTTCACGGATGTAGGGTTCGACAACCGCGCGCACCTTCTTCGAGTCCCAGCTTTCGTCGAGATGCTGGGTGGAAAGGACGATCGACGTGACTTCGGTGGGCTTGCCGTTGACGTAACGCACGGTCACCTGGCTCTTGGCGTCAGGGCCGAGCTTCGCGACGTCGCCGTCGCCCTTCTTGCGGGCGGTAGCAAGGAGCTGCAGGATCTTGTGGGAGTAATAGATCGGCGCCGGCATGAGGTCAGGCGTTTCCTTGCAGGCGTAGCCGAACATGATGCCCTGGTCGCCGGCACCTTCGTCGCCCTGCTGGTCGGCAGCACTGTCGACGCCCTGGGCAATGTCGGCGGACTGCGAGTGCAGAAGCACGTCGATCTTAGCCGTCTTCCAGTGGAAGCCGTCCTGCTCGTACCCGATGTCCTTGATGGCGCGGCGGGCAGCAGCCTTGAACTTCGAAGGGTTGATGACGTCGTTGCCGTCCTTGTCCTTCTTCATCAGGCTCGGCGGCAGGCGCACTTCACCGGCGATCACGACGCGGTTGGTGGTTGCCAGCGTCTCGCAGGCAATGCGCACGCCCCAAGGGTTGACGCCGGTCTTGGCGGCTTCGCGGTAGACCAGATCCACGATCTCGTCGGAGATCCGGTCACACACCTTGTCCGGGTGACCTTCGGCAACTGACTCGCTGGTGAAAAGGTAATTGGCGCGCATTCCGGGATTCCCCTCAAAGAACAAAAGCTGCGTAGTAGGTACTCAGTTCGCGCGGGAAAAACAAGCGTAGAAGGACATAAATATATCTTTATATCTGCGACTAAGTGGCAATTTGTGCCCAAAAAACGCCAAAAAGCGGCCGCTGTGGCCGCTTTCACTCTTGCTCCAAATTTTCAGTGGCTATTATTCGCTGTCTGCTTCGGCCGCGAGCGCCTTGACCAATTCCACGACCTTGCGGCGAACCTTGGGGTCGGTGATCTTCACAAAGGCGCGGTTGAGCTGCAGTCCTTCGGACGACGAAAGAAAGTCGACCACATAGTTGGAGCTGGAGGCTTCCGCCATGCCGGACAGTCCGGAGGACTGTTCGCCGGGGGCATCTTCAAAGAAGAAGGAGACCGGGACGTTCAGAATGCTGGAGATGTTCTGGAGACGGCTGGCACCGACGCGGTTGGTGCCCTTTTCGTATTTCTGGATCTGCTGAAAGGTGATGCCGAGGCTCTCCCCGAGCTTTTCCTGGCTCATTCCGAGCATCGTTCTGCGAAGGCGAATGCGACTACCTACATGGACGTCGATGGGGTTCGGCCGCTTCTTGTTCTCAATCATGGTCCTGCCCTAACAATAATTTTCAACCTTGTTTAAACCGGCATGCCCAAACCCACCCCAAAACGCCACGTTGCAAAGTCTTGCTTAACCACCTTGAAACATACGCTAAGAACGCCGATCCCAACCACTATGCAATTTTAGGGGTTTTCGGTCAATTCTGCTTGAAAACAAAACCAAAGCGAGAAACGATAGCAATTACAAACAGAAGTATTTCCAGCAACCAGAAGTAAGTTTGGCGTGGATAGCCCGCAGGACGATGCGCGTCGAAGCTCGTGATAGTTGCATCGACGAAGCCCGTTTCATTGAGATCAAGACCAGTAATGACTTCGCCGCGAGCGTTCACGAGGGCCGAAATGCCGCTGTTACCATTACGAATCAGCGGCAGCCCGGTCTCCACGGCACGCAGCCTGGCCTGCTGGAAGTGCTGGTAGGGTCCAGGTGTAGCGCCGAACCAGGCATCGTTCGTGACGTTGAGGATGGCATTGGCGGCACCAAGGTCGCCCGTCATCTCGTCAGGGAAAATGATCTCGTAGCAGACGAGCGGATAGAATTTGATCCCGGTCGGCAAGGCCAGCAGCTGGCGGCTGGCGGCGGGCGAGAAGCCACCCGGCATCTCGACCACGTTCTGGATGCCGAAATCGTCGAGGACGCTCTCGAACGGTACGTATTCGCCGAACGGCACAAGATGCACCTTGTCGGCGGCGCCAACGATCTGTCCCCGGCCATCGATGACGTAGATCGAATTGTAGTAGCGCGGCGGATTGCCGGGCCCGGTATCCTCCACCCGAACGGCGCCAGCGATCAGGATCTGGTTGTCGTCGAGCGTATCGGCGATCCGGCTGAGTGCATCCTGATTGTCGGTGAGTATGAAGGGAATGGCCGTCTCCGGCCAAACGATGATGTCGGGCTTCCGGCCGCCATCCTTCGGGGGCTCTGCCGAGAGCTTCAGGTGTTTCTCGAAGATGGCGGCGCGGTCGCCGTCGGTGTCCATCTTCGCGGTCTGCTCGATCATCGGCTGAACGAGGCGGATGATAGGGCTTTTGGCGTCCGCCGCTGGTGTCGGCTGCGGGCCATAAAGGATATAGGCGCCGTAGCCGATATGCGCAGCGAACAGCAGAGCCGCCAGGGAGAGACCGAGCTTGGTGCCCTGGCGGGTGCCGAGCAGTGCGGGCGCGGCGAAGACGAAGACCGACAGTGATGTGATACCCATGATGCCGATGACATGCGCCGATTGCATCATGAGGGGCACGGGCGTCATGCCGTAGCCGACCGCGTTCCAGGGAAAGCCGGTGAAAAGCACGCTCCTCAGCCATTCGAGCAATCCGAAGCTCGCAGCAAGTGCCGCAATCCGCCCCATGCCATCGGACCACAGGGTCCGTGCCAGCGCGGCGGCAATTCCGTAATAGATGGCGAGCACCGCAGGCAGGCCGAAGATCGCCAGCGGCAGCGCCCATGCAAAAGCCTCCGCGTCGATCATCAGGGCGTGGCCAAGCCACCAGAGGCCGGCAATGAAATAGCCGAACCCGAAGAGCCAGCCGACAGCGAAGGAAGGCCATAGACGGCCTATCCACCCGCTTTCAGGAGCAGCCGCCGAACCGTCGATCAGCCAGACAAGGAGCGTGAACGACACGAACATCGCGGCAAAGAAGCCAAATGGCGGGAGGGCCAAAACACCGACGGCGCCTGCAAGGATTGCCACTGCAACCCTTTTGAACCCCCAGGCCAGGATAACCCTGTCTGCAAGCCGCTCCATGCGCACTCCCGTCAAGCCGCGAATCAACCCGACCGCAGTGTTTCAAAAAAGCCGCCGTTTGTCGTGCTTTGCGGCAATCAGTTTGTCGTGGGGACGTCCGTCTGCCGCTCTTCGCCCTGGTCCGAGCCGGCTGTGCCGTCACCATCGAGCTTGGCGCGGCGACGAATGGCCTGGCGCTTGCGGGTAATCCTCACGCGCTTGATGCGACGCGGATCGGCATCGAGGATGTGGAACTCGAAACCGGGCAGGGCCTGCACCACCTCGCCCCGCACCGGAATGCGTCCAAGCTCGGAGAAGATCAGGCCGCCCAGCGTGTCGACTTCGTCGACCTGCTCGGTGATGTCGAAGTCCGGTCCGATCGCCTCGGCGATCTCCTCCAGTTCGACACGCGCATCCGCGACGAAGACGTCTTCCGACACCCGCTTGAACATCACCTCTTCGTCGTCGTGTTCGTCATCGATGTCGCCGACGACCATCTCGACGATGTCCTCGTGCGACGCCAGGCCGTCAGTGCCGCCATATTCGTCGATGACGAGCGCCATCTGCGTGCGGTTCACCTGCATGCGGCGAAGCAGATCCGACGCGAGCATGGATGGCGGGACGAAGAGGATCTTGCGGATGATCCCGGCCTCCGACAGGGTCTTCTGCAGGTCGACGCGGCTGAGATCGAAATTCGCCTTCACGGAGCGGGTCGGCTTCTGCAGATGTTCGGGGGAAACGTCCACGAGAGGCGTCGCCGGCTTGATGGCCCTGGCGCTACCGCGGCGCTTGTTCCGCGCCTGCTTGGCGACGTAGGAGAGGAGATCACGGATATGCACCATGCCGCGCGGGTCGTCGAGCGTATCGGCATAGACGGGCATACGCGAACGACCGGATTCCTCGAACAGGATCATCAACTCGCCGATGGTGATGTTCTGATCGACGGCTTCGATATCGGCACGGGGGACCATAACATCGGCAACGCGCACTTCGCGGAAGCGCAGAATGTTATGCAGCATCGCCCGCTCATCGGGCGAAAAGACGTCTCCGACCGCAGCGTCGGTCATCAAAGCATCCGCAATATCTTCGCGAAGGCGTGAGTTTTGCTGCGGTCTTAAGATACGCGCCGCACGCGACCAGAAGGATTGGGATCGTCCAGACTGCCTACTACTGCCACCCTCGTCGGAGGAGGATGATTGATCGGCGTCCTTGGCCTCGGCGGCCGGTCTCGTCGTAAAGTCGCTCATGGTTCCATTTTAAGGTCTTGACCCTCGTATGGGTCAGATAGGCCGAGTACCGCCAAAATGCGAGTCTCCAGCCCCTCCATTATTTCGGCTTCAGCGTCATTATTATGGTCGTAGCCGAAGAGATGCAAGAATCCATGCACGATCAGATGCGTCAGGTGGTCGTCAAAGCGCTTCTCGAGCTCGATTGCCTCCCGCTCCACGGTCTCTCTTGCGATGATGATGTCGCCTAGCATCGGACCTGGCACCTTGCCCGGCGTGACGGGAAAGGCGGGAAAGGAAAGCACGTTGGTCGGCTTGTCCTTGCCGCGCCACTCGGCATTGATGTCCTGGATCGAGGCGTCGTCCGTGAAGACCAGCGAAACCTCGGGCACCATTTTCGGAAATGGCTGTTTGACCGTCTCGCGCAGATAGTTGGCGGCCGTTTCAAGCACCCGGTCCGCCAATGCATGCAACGCATCTTCGGAGGGCCAATTGCCCTCCTCGACGCTAATCTGGATATCGAGTTCCGCCATCAGTCCTGCCGGCTAACCTCTTCGGTTTCCGTTGCATAGGTGGAATCGTAGGCTCTGACTATGCGCCCGACAAGCGGATGGCGCACCACGTCGGTATCCTTGAAGCGGACAATCGAGATGCCCTCGACGCCGTTCAGCAGTTGAAGAGCCTCCACCAGTCCCGACTTGACACCGCGCGGCAGGTCGATCTGGCTCGGGTCGCCGGTGACGATCATACGTGAGTTCTCACCAAGACGCGTTAGGAACATCTTCATCTGCATCGAGGTCGTGTTCTGCGCCTCGTCGAGGATGACGGCGGCGTTCGCGAGCGTCCGACCGCGCATGAAGGCGAGCGGCGCGATTTCGATAACGCCTGCGGTGATCGCACGATCGACCTTGTCGGCCGGCATCATGTCGTAAAGCGCGTCATAGAGCGGGCGAAGGTAGGGATCGACCTTTTCCTTCATATCGCCGGGCAAGAAGCCGAGGCGCTCGCCGGCTTCCACGGCCGGGCGGGAAAGGATGATCTTCTCGACCATGCCACGTTCAAGAAGCTGGGCGGCATGGGCGACGGCGAGATAGGTCTTGCCGGTACCTGCGGGTCCACAACCGAAAACCAGTTCGGCTCGCTCCAGTGCCCTGAGATAGGCGTCCTGGGTCGGAGTCCGGGCAATGATGGTCTTCTTGCGCGTGGAAACCTGTGCCATGGTCAGCTTGGCCTTGCGCTCCATGGTTGGCAGGCTCAGCTGATCGTCCGCCGCGACCGCCATGCGGATCGCGCCTTCAACGTCGGATCGCTCCACGCTGCCGCCTTTCTGGAGTTTCTCATAGAGATAGTCGAGGGTGCGCCGCGCCTGGTTGGTAGCGACGATGTCCCCTGATATAACGACGGAATTGCCCCGCGCTCGAGCGTCGATGTGCAGACGCTCTTCAAGCAGCTTGAGGTTCTGGTCAAACTGACCGAACAATTCGCTGGCGAACCGATTGTTCTCGAACGTCAGAATAAAGTGATTGGCGTCGCTCGCAATGCGTGGGTGGCGCGGTGAAGAAGAAACCAATTCTTGTCCGTTCAAGCGGTCGAGCTCCTAGGGTTTAAACCTCAGCCTCTGCTATCTCGGCAAACAGGCTGTTGGTTCCGGTTCCGGTGATTCGCACATTAATAATGTCACCGATTTGCAATGCTTTTGCATCAACATTCACGGACTGAAGCCAGGGAGAACGGCCTATAAGCTGTCCTGGCATACGACCGGGCTTTTCAAGCAACAGTTCGATCGTTTTCCCGACACAGGATTCGGCAAATTCCTGCTGTTGCTTCAGGAGAAGCGCCTGCAGGCATTCAAGCCGTTCTGCCTTGATCTCTTCCGGCACCTGGTCCTTCAGCTCCGCACCGGGCGTGCCCGGCCGTGTCGAGTACTTGAAGGAGAAGGCCTGTGCATAGCGGACCTCCTCCACCAGGCGGAGTGTATCTTCAAAATCCTGGTCTGTCTCCCCCGGAAAACCGACGATAAAGTCGCCGGAGAGAGCGATGTCCGGACGGGCGGCGCGGATCCGCTCAATCAGGGTCAGATACTCGGCAGCCGTATGGCGCCGGTTCATCGCCTTCAGGATGCGGTCGGAGCCGGCCTGCACCGGCAGATGCAGGTATGGCATCAGCGCTCGGAGATCCCGATGCGCTTCGATCAGGCGGTCGTCCATGTCGCGCGGATGGCTGGTGGTGTAGCGCAGGCGCGCAAGCCCGGGAATTTCCGCCAACCGGTAAAGCAGGTCGCCAAGGGTCCATTCCTGACCGTTGGCGCCGACACCATGCCAGGCGTTGACGTTCTGGCCGAGCAGGGTGATCTCGCGTACGCCGCCCTCGACGAGCTTTTGCGCTTCCTCGACGATCTGGCTGACCGGCCGCGACACTTCCGAACCGCGGGTGTAAGGCACGACACAGAAAGTGCAGAACTTGTCGCATCCTTCTTGGACGGTAAGGAAGGAGGTGACGCCACGCGAGCGGATTTTCTTGGCTTCGGCGATCGGCAGATGCTCGAACTTGTCTTCCAGCGCATATTCGGTGTCGACGATGCGCTGGCCTTCCTTCGCCTTGCGCAGCGCTTCCGGCAGGCGGTGATAGGTCTGAGGACCGATGACGACATCGACGGCTGGCGCCCGGCGCAGGATTTCCTCGCCCTCGGCCTGTGCGACACAGCCGGCAACGCCGATCATGAACTCCCGGCCTTGCTTGCTGCGTTCCTTCTTCATGTCGCGCAGACGACCAAGCGCCGAATAGACCTTTTCAGCAGCCTTTTCGCGGATATGGCAGGTGTTGAGCAGGACAAGGTCAGCCTCTTCCATGACTTCCGTCGGCTCATATCCGTCACGGGCGAGTGCATCGCTCATGCGCGTCGAGTCGTAGACGTTCATTTGGCAGCCGTAGGTCTTGATGAATACCTTGCGGCTGTTGCTGCCATCGCGGAGATCGGTCTCCGGGGCCTGAAGAAGGGCGCTGTCCTGGGTCATGGCCGGCTATTTAGTGGTTTTTCATGCGCGAGAAAAGGAAATCTTGTGCCTTAGGCCGTCTTGTGACCGCGCAAAGCGGCGCCAAGCATCGTGCGGATGCGTCGGGCAATCGTCGCGCTGACTTCCTTGCGGTTACTGTCGGCACGATACTCCACCGCCTCGCCGAAACAGACGTCAACCTCGAAGGCACCGCATTGCAGCATGTCCTTCAGGTGCGGGAACATCTCGACATCGCCTGGCCAAGAGGCGAGGGGCCGGTGATAACGGCCCATCGGCAGGCCGTAGACACCCGTATAGGCAACCGCGACCGGTTGAACCACGACGGCGCCTGTTGGCGACGCCGGCACCGCCATGGCGGCTGCGCCAAACAGCGAGGATTTGACCTCGAGAAGCCGATTCCCGTCCGAGGTCGTGCCCTCCGGGAACAGAACGACGATCTCGCCATCCGCCATGCGGGTGGCAATTTCGTTGGCCTGGTGGCCGGTCTTGCGCTTTTCCTCGCGCACCACGAACACGCTCTTCTGCAGCTTCGCCAGGTTGCCGAAGATCGGCCAGTCGCGCACTTCGATCTTGGCGATGAAGGCGACGTCGGCGACCGCGGACAACACCATGATGTCCATCCACGACGAATGGTTGGCGCAAAGCATCAACGGCCTGTGGGTCTCCATCTTGCCATGGACGCGGATTCGGATGCCGAGGCAGAAACAAACGATGCGATGCCAGATGCGCGGCAGCCAGCGTCGCAGCTTCCAGTCGAAGCGCAACGCAAGAAGCTGCCAGGGCATAAGCACTATGCTGGCGAAGAAAATGACGATACCGGCGAGGGCGAGACGCAGCCAGGCGATCAAAACGAAGACTCCGCGGCTGCGCTCATGGCCTCAGCGCTCGTCCTTTTTGAGTGGGATGCCATAGAGCTCCAGTCGATGGTCGACGAGCTTGAAGCCATGCTCGCGGGCAATGCGTTCCTGCAGGGCCTCGATCTCCGGCGAGTGAAACTCGATGACGACGCCCGACTTCAGGTCGATGAGATGGTCGTGATGCTCTTCCGGCACCGTCTCATAGCGCGAGCGGCCGTCTCGGAAGTCGTGGCGTTCGATAATGCCGGCGTCCTCGAACAATTTCACGGTGCGATAGACGGTGGAGATGGAGATCTTGGCGTCGACCTTGACGGAGCGGCGGTAGAGTTCCTCCACGTCAGGGTGGTCGGCCGACTCCTCGAGGATGCGGGCAATCACCCGGCGCTGCTCGGTCATGCGCATGCCGCGTTCGGTGCAAAGCTCCTCAAGGGTCTTGGCGACGTCAGTCATGGGCTGCCTTCCGATAGTCAACGTTTGAGCAACGGACTAGCGAAGAACGCGCTTCATGACAAGCGCCGTGGAAACCGCGCCCTGGGTATCCTTGTAGTAACCCTTGCGTTCACCGACTTTCTCGAATCCAAGCTTGCGGTAGAGCCCGAGCGCTGCCGCATTGCCGTCATCGACCTCCAGGAAGATGCTCTCGCCACCGCGCAGCTTCGCTTCACGCATCGCAGCTTGCATCAGCCGCCAGCCAAGGCCGGCGCGAGCGACCTTCGTCTGCACGGCGACTGTCAGGATCTCCGCCTCGCCAGCGACCTGACGCGCGAGCACAAAACCCGGCAGCGGCTTCTTCAGAAATGCGTTGGTCTGCCGAGCGACGAAGCCGAAGACGGTGTCCTGGCTGAGCAAGCTATAGAATTCGCCATCGCCCCATGGTCGTGCGAAGCGTTCGCCGTGTAACGCCGCCACGGCGCGGCAGTCATCGGCGTCCATCGGGACAATCTCGAATTCCGGCTTCAGCGTCAGATAGGATTCCAACATGGTCATACTCGCGTAATCGCAAACCCGGCCTGCGGCTTGGCATCGGGTCCGCGCAGATAGAGGGGCTTCGGCTTTCCGGAAGACGGGTCGGCGGCAGCGCCGAGACGCGCCACGATGGAAATCGGGAAATGGTTGGCGCAATCGCCGATCGTGCCGGGTTTCAAGAGCGGCGTAGCCGAACCGGCAATTTCGCCCTCGAACGTCGCAGCAATTGCCTGTGCTTCCTCGACGGCGACAGCGCGGGCCTCATCGAGCGGTTCGCCATCGGCATCGAATGTCTGCAGATAGATCTCGTTTCGCTTGGCATCCATGGCGGTAAGCACGCTCCGCCCTGGCGTCTTCAACCGCTGCGCCTCGGCCATGACCGCAAGCGTGGTGACGCCGACGGCCGGAACGCCGAGCGACAGCGCAAAGCCACGGGCGGCGGCGACGCCGACGCGAATGCCGGTAAAGGAGCCTGGGCCGATGGTAACGGCAATGCGATCGACAGCCGAAAGCGCGACGCCGGCCTGCTCCAGCACGCGGTCGACGATTCCCATCAGATGTTCAGCATGCCCCTTGCCGATCATGTCCGATGCCTCCCCCAGCATCGTATCCCTGCCGCTGTCATAGAGAGCGGCAGCGCAATCCACACCTGCGGTGTCGAGCGCCAGTATGATCATGGCATCAATTTCCGAATAAAGCGTTCCTCAGCGTCCATACATTCACCCTGCCGCGCTTGCAAATGCTGCGCCAGGACAAATGCCGGGACAGGGCGTCGTCGTCAGGCGGCGACGACTTCCTCGACTTCCGGAACGAAATGGCGAAGCAGGTTCTGCACGCCATGCTTCAGCGTCGCCGTCGAAGACGGGCAGCCGGAGCAGGAGCCTTTCATGTTGAGATAGACCTTGCCGTCCTTGAAGCCACGGAAGGTGATGTCGCCGCCATCCTGTGCAACGGCGGGACGGACTCGGGTATCCAGCAATTCCTTGATGGTGAGCACGATCGATTCATCGGCTTCATCGAAGAATTCGCCGCCGGCATCAAGATCTTCGGAAAGGACAGAAGCGTCGCCCATCACGGGCTTGCCGGACATGAAGTGTTCCATGATTGAGCCGAGGATCGCCGGCTTCAGGTGCTGCCACTCGGCATTGTCCTTGGACACGGAAATGAAATCGTAGCCGAAATAGACGCCGGTCACGCCAGGAATCTCGAACAGGCGAGCCGCGAGCGGCGATGCCTCAGCCTCGTCCGCGTTGCGGAATTCGGCGGTTCCGTTTTCCATGACGACCCGACCCGGCAGGAACTTCTGCGTGGCGGGATTCGGCGTGGCTTCGGTCTGAATAAACATCTCGCTCTCCGTGCGGCGGGCAGCGGCCCACGCCGTCTTTAGAATTCTTCAAAAAAGAAAATAAGCCGATTGGCAACTCTATTCAAGAGACTGGTACTCAAGAAATCGCTTTATGCGAGCGCATCCAGTTCCTCGTCCGTCAATGTATCAGGCAGGACCGTGACGGGGATCGGAAATGTCGCGCCACGTCCGGCGATCGACGACACCAGCGGCCCCGGTCCCTCCTTGGCGGAGCTTGCGGCCAGCACCAGGATCGCGATATCGCGGTCTTCTTCGATGACGGCGTTGATCTGCTCGGTGGCACTTCCCTCGCGGATGACGATCTCCGGGTCGATGCCGATCGTTTCGCGAACCACGTGCGCCGCTTTCGCGACCACCGCTTCGGCTTCCTCGCGCGCCTCGGCCCGCATAATCTCCTCAACCCCCAACCATTGCTGGAAGTCCCCCTCCGGAATCACGTACATCAGCACTAGGCCGCCGTTCGAGTTCTTGGCGCGCCGACCGGCGTAGTGGACGGCGCGGGAGCATTCGGGCGTATCGTCGATGACCGCAATGAATTTGCGGCGATGACCTTCGAGCCGGGAGAGTCGTTTCGATACCATGGGCCGGACTCTGACACCTGAACCTGAAAATTTGCAAGCCCTCGTTTTTGACCCTCGAACGGTCTGCCGGGCCAGTCTGCGTCAGACGGGAACCAGTCCGTAAAGGCGCATGATCGCCTTCACATGCTCGATGTCGGGTTTCCCATGAACGTTGATGGCCAAAGCCATTTCCTCGAAATAGCGCCTGCCGATCAACCCGGGCGTCATGGTGATCAAGGCCTTGGCGGCTTCACCGTGCAGGTTCTCGTGGGTGTGGACATAGCCGCGCGGAATGAACAGGGTGGCCCCGGGCCCGATCTCGTGCTTGCGCCCGTCCAGCGTCGTCGTCATCGTGCCGGACAAGCCGTAGATCACTTCGTCGACGTCGCGGTGATAGTGAGGGGCGGGGACACGTGCCTGGGGCGGGACCGTGAATTCGAACACCACGAGGCTCTCGGCGCTCTGATCCTCGTCGATCAGAAGCCGGATCTCCATGGTTCCGATCTGGATGAGGTTGCGATCTCGCATCGAAGCCTCCTGACGGTCCGTTTCGATAAGACTACGCCGCAGGTCTGGCTTCGACAAGCCCGGGGCGGTGAGGTCCGCCCCGGGCCAAGGTCATATTTCAGTACAGGAAGCCGACGATGTCGCGCACTTCTTTCATCGTCACTTCGGCCCGCGCCCGCGCCCGTTCGGAACCATTGCGCAGGATCGCGTCGATGTGGCTGGTGTCCGACATCAGGCGACGCATTTCAGCGGTGATCGGCGAGAGCACGTTGATGGCCAAATCAACAAGCGCCGGCTTGAACACCGAGAACTGCTGGCCACCAAATTCGGCAAGCACATCAGCCTTCGACCTGTCGGCGAGCGCCGCATAGATGCCGACAAGGTTGTCGGCTTCCGGGCGGCCCTTGAGGCCGTCGACTTCACCAGGCAAACCTTCCGGATCGGTCTTGGCCTTGCGGATCTTCTTCGAGATCGCGTCCTCGTCGTCCATCAGGTTGATGCGCGACAGATCTGATGGGTCCGACTTCGACATTTTCTTGGTGCCGTCGCGAAGCGACATGACGCGTGGCGCCGGGCCATCGATCAGCGGCTCGACCATCGGGAAATAGGCATGCACCGGTTCGTTGCCGACCGTGATGTCGATGCCGTAGTCCGTCTTGCGGATATGTTCCGCATAGTCGAGGTTGAACTTCATGGCGATGTCGCGGGCGAGTTCAAGGTGCTGCTTCTGGTCGTCGCCGACCGGGACATGCGTGCCGCGGTAGACGAGGATGTCGGCAGCCATCAGGCTCGGATAGGCGTAGAGACCGAGCGAAGCCTGCTCGCGGTCCTTGCCGGCCTTGTCCTTGAACTGCGTCATGCGGTTCATCCAACCGATGCGCGCAACGCAATTGAAGATCCAGGCAAGCTCGGCATGCTGAGGCACGGCCGACTGGTTGAAAACGATATGCTTTTCCGGATCGATGCCGGACGCAATGAAGGCGGCGGCGATCGAACGGATCTGGTTCGGCATGTCCTCATGGACGAGCTGTGCCGTAAGCGCATGCATGTCGACGACGCAGTAGATGCAGTCGTTGCCTTCCTGCAGGGCGACGAACTTGCGGATCGCGCCGAGATAGTTGCCGAGATGGAGATTTCCTGTCGGCTGGACGCCGGAGAAAACCACTTTCTTGAATTCGTTCATCATGTCCTCGATTAGGCTGGTGGAGGGCCCCAGGGCCAATGGCCCATGTTGCTAACGGGCGCGCTTATGCACGCGGACGCCAGCGCAATCAAGGGGTTCAGCCTGCGGTGTGTTCGATCAGATCGAAGGTGTTGCCATAAGGATCCGCAAAGACGGCGACTGTGCCGTAAACCTCGTGCCGCGGCGCCTCGAGAAACTGCACGCCCTTCGCCAGCATCGACGCGTGGTCGCGGGCAAAATCGTCGGTCTTGATGAAGAAGCCGACGCGCCCGCCCGCCTGGTTGCCCATCGCCGCCGTTTGCCGGTCGTTGGCAGCTCGCGCGAGCAGAAAGGCGGCACCGTCCCCGCCCTTCGGCTTGACGACCACCCATCGCTTGCCGTCGGGCTGAATGTCGTCCTGGAGGCAATCGAAGCCAACCGCGCCGCAGTAGAAATCTTTGGCACGATCGTAATCGTCGACGACGAGGGTCACGAGGAAAAGTGATTGGAACATTGCAGGCTCCGATTCGTGGTGTGGTGTTGTCGCCAAGGATGCGTGGCTGGTCAAGGGCGGCCGGGTGCCGGCGTTCGGTGCACGGCGCTTCCCTCACGCGGTCCTTGCGGCCCGTGGCTTGATCCTGCACTTCACTCGGACGGGGCGCTGGAAATTGCCTCGCTGGAGTAAAAACAATATGGCGCTTCCCAGCGCCCCGTTCGGCGGTTTATGCCCGCAACTCCGGTCCCTCTGCCGCCTTGCCCGAGGAAGCTTTGCTTCCCCTGGGGGCCATGTGTGCCACACAGGCACGTCCGGGGCTCAACTCGACGCCGGATTCGCGCGATCGCCGCCGTCCCCGGAGGGAGACCATTTTCTGCGGACCCGGTGCATGAGGTTTTGCGTCCTACCCTCACCCCCCGCGCCGGTCCCGCCTCGCCGCAACGCCTTGCGGTGTATCCGCGACAGGAGGGACGAATTCTAGGATCGGTCCAGATGTCGGGGAAAATTTGCCGAGATTCTTTTTTTGTGAATATGTCTCACAAACTGCGAGCAGAAAATTCGTACCTCTTTTGAGGTATTTCTAACCTATCAATTAGCAGTAAATTATGGCGATGTTCCGTAACGGTAGGTAAACAATTTCACAAAAAGGCCATTTTTAGGGAGATCTTTCCATTCGCCAAAAATTGCGCCACCGCGGCGTATTTCGAGGGGAGGGGAACCATGCAATCCGCATTTTCCATCGCACTCGCCGGCCTGTTCTGTCTGTCGTGTTTCGACAGCGCCGACGCGCAGAATGTCAGAAGAGTGACAATCCCGTCGCTCAAACACAAAGAAACGCTCGCCTACTCGCTGCAGACCGTCAGCGTTCAGGCGAACTGCTTCCCGCCGCAGCTGCGCGGCATTCTCACCTACATAGCCGCTAAGACCGGTCGCCGCCCGATCGTAACCTCCGGGTTTCGCTCGCGTGGTCGATCGCATTCCCAGCATCGCAGTTGCGCTGCCGCGGACATTCGAATTCCCGGGGTATCCGAACGAACGATCATCGCGATTGCCGCTTCGGCTCCCGGCATCGGCGGGATAGGCCGCTACTGCAACGGGATAGTGCATGTCGACATCGGCCCCAGCCGACGATGGACCTATTGCTGAAGCATGCCGGACCGCTTAGCCGTCCACCTTTGCGGTCGGCTTGCGGTTCAGGTTGCGACGGATCATGCCGAGGTTCGCGCCGCCGATCAGGAAGGCTGTCGCGAAGTAGACAGCCATGGCGATGACGATCAGAAGGCCGAGCGTGCCGACCTTCGTCGCCAAATGCGCGCTCGAGGCAAGCCACGGCTCCCAGCGGTGCTGAAGGTACATGATGACGCCGCCCATGACGGCCGCGGAGACGACCAGCAGCGCCGCACGCCGCGCCAGCGCCCATTCCCAGATGAGGTGACCGCGGCGCAGCAAAGTCGTGAACAGAAGCACGGTGCTGATCCAGCCTGCCGTTGCTTCCGCAACCGCAATGCCGGGAGCGCCGATGAACGGGAACAGCGTCAAAGCCGTCGCACAGTTGACGCCAACGGCAACGGCGGAAAAACGCATCGGCGTCCTGGTGTCCTCGCGCGCATAGAAACCCGGCTGCAGCGCCTTGATCAGTACGAAGGCAGGGAGACCGACGCCATAGACCGCGAGGATGGAGCCGACGATCGCCGTGTTTTCCTGATGGAAGGCGCCACGTTCATAAAGGACGCGGATGATCTCGTCGGAGAGGATCCAGAGCGCAAAGGCGGCCGGGATTGTCAGGAACAGAACGAATTCCATCGACCGGTTCTGCAAGTTCGCCGCCTCGCGCAGATTGCCGCCCTTAAGCGCGCGCGCCAATTCCGGCAGCAGCACCACGCCGACGGCAACGCCGACGACGCCGAGCGGCAGCTGGTAGATGCGGTCCGCATATTGAAGCGCGGCGATCGCACCCTCCTTGCTGGAGGCAATCGCCTGGCCGATCATCTGGTTGATCTGGGTGATGCCACCGGTGACGGCGGCAGGCACCGCGAGGATCAGCAGCCGCTTGACGTTCGGCGTAATGCGGGGAAAGCGTAACCCGATGCTCATGCCGGCATGCAGGACGCCGAGATAGACGACGACGAGCTGTAGGATGCCCGCGACGAGCACGCCCCAGGAGAGATACCAGGCTGTCTGCAGCGGTTCAGCGCCGGTGTAGAGCGCGTAAAACAGCGCCCCGATCATCACCACGTTGAGGAAAACCGGGGCGATGGCTGCGGCGAAGAAGTGATGCAGCGAGTTCAGCATCCCGCTCATCATCGCCGTCAGAGACATGCACATCAGATAGGGGAACATCACCGCCGCCATGCGGACGGTAATCGAGAATTTTTCCGCATCGTCGGCAAAGCCCGGCGCGATGACGAAGCGCACGAGCAGCGGCATGCAGAGTTCCATCACGATGGTGATGAGCAGCAGCACCGAAAACAGCACGCCGAAGACTTCCTCGGAGAAGCGCTTGGCTCCGTCAGTGCCGTTCGCTTCGATTTCCTTGGCAAACAGCGGCACGAAGGCGGCGTTGAACGCACCTTCGGCGAAGAGCCGTCGGAAAAGGTTCGGAAACCGGAAAGCGGCATAGAAGACGTCGGCCATCGGGCCGGTGCCGAGGGCCGCGGCCATCAGCGTTTCACGGGCAAAGCCGAAGATGCGGCTGCCGAGGGTGGCGCCGCCGACGGTGGCGAATTTTCTGACGAGGCTCATGCGATTGGGCTCATGCGGGCGAATCCGCCTTCTTGTCTGTCTGCATCGCGGCCCGGACAGGAGTCGGTTGCGCGATGATGCCGGAAGGCATCCGTTCGCGCAGTTCGTCCTGTTCCTCGGCCATGACGGCCTTGAGGCGTGCGGTGATGTTGGCGCGCTTGCTGTCGCCCGAGATCTTCTGGCCGACGAGGTCGGTCACGTAGAAGGTGTCGATCACCTTCTCGCCGAAGGTGGTGATCCGCGCCGATTGAATGTCGAGCGAAAGGTCCGAGAGAACCGCGGTGATTTCCGAGAGCAGGCCCGGCCGGTCAAGGCATTCGACCTCGATGACGGTGAACTTGTTCGACAGGCTGTTGGAGATGTTGACCGACGGCGGGATGACGAAGGCCTTGCTCTTCTTGCGGTTCTTGGTCCGTGTCGCAATTACCTCGGGCAGCCGCTTGCGGCCGGAAAGCACGTCTTCGATCATACGCCCGATCGTGCCGGCACGACGCAGCTCGTCGGCGTCGTCCTTGAACTCGCGGCTGACATGGATGGTATCGAGCGCGCGGCCGTCCGAGGTCGTGAAGATCTGCGCATCGACGATGTTGGCCCCCGCCGCCGCGCACGCACCGGCGATGACGGCAAGAAGGCGCGGATGGTCCGGCGAGAGCACGGTGATCTCGGTGATCGCGTGGAAACTGTCGGTGCGCACCATCGTCGCCAGCGCCTGGCCCGCCTTGTCCGCCTGGCGGATGAAGCCGGCGTGCCGCACCTGGTCTTCCAGCGGAACCGAGAGCAGGTAGGGCTGATAGTGCAGCTTGCTGTAGATCTTGCGGTCCTTCTGGCTCCAGTCGGAGAGCGCATTGTAAAGCGCTTCGGCCGCGAAGTTGGCGCGCTCCTTGCGCGACACTTCCGAGAAGCCGCCGGCAAGCAGCAGTTCGGTTTCGTAGTAGAGTGTGCGCAGCAGCTGGCCCTTCCAGCCATTCCAGACGCCGGGGCCGACGGCGCGGATGTCGCAGATCGTCAGGATCAGCAGCATCTTCAGCCGGTCAAGCGACTGCACCACATCGGCAAAGTCGGTGATTGTCTTGCGGTCGGTCAGGTCGCGGGTCTGCGCGACCATCGACATCGCCAGATGCTCCTGGATCAGCCAGACGACCATCTCCGTCTGCTTCTGCGACAGACCAAAGCGAGCGCAAAGCTTGCGGGCGACGCGGGCGCCGGCAATCGAATGGTCCTCCTGGCGGCCCTTGGCAATGTCGTGCAGCAGCACCGCGACATAGAGCGCCTCGCGGTCTTCAATGCCGGGCATCAGTTTGTTGGCAAGCGGATGCAGATCGTCTGCCTTGCCCTTGTCGATTTCCGAGAGCACGTCGACGGTGCGGATCAGATGCTCGTCCACCGTATAGTGGTGGTACATGTTGAACTGCATCATCGCGACGATCTTCCCGAACTCCGGGATGAAGCGGCCGAGCACGCCGGCTTCGTTCATACGGCGCAGGATCAGCGCCGGGTCGCGCTTCGAGGTCAGGATCGACATGAAGAGGCGGTTTGCCTCGTCGTTCTCGCGCAGATTGTTGTCGATGAGGCTGAGCGAGCGGGTGACGCGCTTCAGTGCGTCCGGATGGAATTCCAGCCCGTTGATATCGGCGACATGGAACAGTCGAATGATGCTGATCGGATCCCGCTTGAACACATCGGGGCTTGCAAGCGCGATGCGGCCACGATCCTCGACGAACTCGGTGCTGCCGGCGATCTTGCGGCTGCGGTGTGCGAAGCGGCTGATGACGCCGGTCAGACCCGGCGTCGACTTCGCCTGCTGATCCTCGAGCGCCGCGCAGAGAATGCGCGTCAGGTCGCCGACATCCTTGGCGACAAGAAAATAGTGCTTCATGAAACGCTCAACGGCCGAAAGGCCAGGGCGCGCATGGTATCCGAGTGCTTCGGCAATCTCGCGCTGGATGTCGAAGGACAGCCGCTCCTCTGCCTTGCCGGTCAGGAAATGCATGTGGCAGCGCACCGCCCAGAGGAAGTCGTCCGCCTTCTGGAACAGGTGATACTCGTGCTTGGAGAGGACGCCGAGCGGCACGAGCTCAGCCGTGTCGCGGACGTGATAATAGTATTTCGAGATCCAGAAGAGCGTGTGCAGGTCGCGCAGGCCGCCCTTGCCTTCCTTGACGTTCGGCTCGACCAGATAGCGCGTATCGCCGGCCTTGCGGTGGCGCTCGTCACGCTCGGCAAGCTTGGCGGCGATGAATTCGGGGCCGGTGCCGGTGACGATTTCCTTGTCGAAACGCGTCTCAAGCTGCGTTTCCAGCGCGCGCAGGCCGCAGATGTAGCGCATCTCGAGGATAGCCGTACGGATAGTCATGTCGGACTTCGACAGTGCGATGCACTCTTCCAAGGTGCGCGTGGCATGGCCGACCTTGAAGCCCATGTCCCAGAGGACATAGAGCATGAATTCGACCGCCTTGTGCGTTTCCTCCGCCGGCTTCGGCTGGAACAGGAACAGGAGGTCGATGTCGGAGCCCGGCGCCAGCGTGTCGCGGCCATAGCCGCCGACGGCGGTGACGGCGAACTTGTCCTTCTGCTTCGGGAAGACGTGCGCGCAGACGAACTCGTAGAGAACCGTGATGATCTGGTCCTGCAGCCAGGAAATCCGGCGGGCGCAATTGATGCCGCTGCCATCGGCCGAAAGCAGCTCGCGCGCCTTCTGCCGACCCTCGCTGCTCGCCTTTTTGAGGATCGCCAGCAGATCCGACCGCATGACGTCGGGCCGAGTCTTGTTGGCCTCGGCGACCGCGTCGCACATCTTCCGGAGATAGTCGGTGTCGAGGATATCGGAGAAATCGATTTCGTTCGTCGTCGCCATGCGCGGGGCGGCTTCCTCTTCGCGCGGGGCAGCCGCTTCGTGCTGCACCTCTCGTTTCGTCTGCATGCGCTATAGCCTCTTTGCCCACCGATGACACGGGCTTTCCTACTGCAGAACGTTTAATTTTGGCGAAAAGGTGTTGCCGCGCCTGAAACCTGCGGCTTCAACCCATCAGGCGGCGATCTGCGCCCGCACGGAATAGAGCACCTGCCGCGTTTCGCTGGTGATCGCCTCCAGGGTCTCTTGGTCGCACTCGCGGTAGCCGGCTTTGGCGACACAGGAGGAGAGTTCCAGAATCCTGGCGCAGCAGCGGATGATTTGCAGCAGGCCGAACGGCGAGGCCCAGCCACGCGGATTGCCGCGCTCGTCGGCAAGCCGCAGCGCTTCAAGCGCGCTGAAGATCGCCGCAAGCCTTTGGGTCTCGTTGAACAGCCGGTCCATGAACATCGGTCAGCCCTGCTTCAGCTTCTTCTTGAGCTCGTAGAGCGCGTCCATGGCTTCGCGTGGGGTCATGTCGTCGAGGCTCATGCCCTTCAATGCTTCCTCGACCTTCGAGGGACCGCGATTGGAATCCTCGCGGCGCACTGCCACTTGGAAGAGTGGCAGGTCGTCGATGAGCTGGCTTGCCGGGTTCTTGCGGTCGGCGTCCTCGAGCCGCGTCAGCACATCGCGGGCGCGGGACACTACGGAAGCCGGCAAGCCGGCAAGCCGGGCGACCTGGATGCCGTAGGAGCGATCGGCGGCACCGGGACCGACTTCGTGCAGGAAGATCACGTCGCCGTCCCACTCCTTCACGCGCATCGTCGCATTTGATAGCCGCGCAAGCTTTTCCGAAAGCACCGTGAGTTCGTGGAAGTGGGTTGCGAAGAGACCGCGGCAGCGGTTTGCTTCGTGCAGATGCTCGACGGCGGCCCAGGCGATGGAGAGGCCGTCGAAGGTTGCGGTGCCACGGCCGATTTCATCGAGAATGACCAGGGAACGGTCGGTCGCCTGGTTGAGGATCGCCGCCGTCTCGACCATTTCGACCATGAAGGTCGAGCGACCGCGCGCCAGATCGTCAGAGGCGCCGACACGCGAGAACAGCCGGTCGACGATGCCGATATGGGCCGAGGTGGCCGGCACGAAGGACCCCATCTGCGCGAGGATCGCGATCAGCGCGTTCTGGCGCAGGAAGGTCGACTTACCGCCCATGTTCGGGCCGGTCAGCAGCCAGATCGCGCCATCCTTGCCGTCGGAAACGGGCGAGAGATCGCAGTTGTTGGCGACGAACGGGCCTGACGATTGCCGCCTGAGCGCCTGTTCGACCACCGGATGGCGGCCGCCCTCGATCGCAAACATCTTCGAGCCATCGACGAGTGGTCGGCAGTAGGCCTGTTCGTCGGCAAGCAGCGCCAGGCCAGCAGCAACGTCGATGACGGCCAGTGCGCGGGCGCCCGCCTTGATTGCCTCCGCTTCGGCTACGACGGAATCCGTCATGCGGTCGAAGGCCGCCAGTTCGATCGCGAGCGCCTTGTCGGCCGCATTGGCGATCCGGCTTTCCAGATCAGCAAGCTCGGTCGTCGTGAAGCGCATCGCGTTCGCCATCGTCTGGCGGTGGATGAAGCGCCCCTTGGCCTCGGGCGTATCGGTCATCGGCCCGGCATTGCCGGCGGTCACCTCGATGAAGTAGCCAAGGATATTGTTGTGCTTGATCTTCAGCGACTTGATGCCGGTTTCCTCGGCATATTGCAGCTGCAGGCCGGCAATCACCCGACGCGATTGATCGCGAAGCGCCCTGACCTCGTCAAGTTCGGTATTGGCACCGTCGCGCAGGAAGCCGCCATCGCGCTTCAATAGCGGCAACTCGTCGCCGAGCGTCTCGGAAAGCAGTATCGCAAGGCCGGAGGGCAGGGCCTGAAGGCTGGAAAGCGCAAGCTGCAGTTCTTCCGGCAGCAGCGCGTCGGACAACAGCCGACCGATATCGCCCGCAGCATTCAGACCTTGGCGGATGGCGGCAAGGTCGCGGGGCCCGCCACGGTCGAGCGCCAGGCGCGAGAGCGCGCGCGGCATGTCCGGAACATGCTTGAGATGGTGGCGCAGGTCGCCACAAAGCGACGGCTCCTCCATCAGGAAGCCGATGGAATCCAGACGCTCATTGATGCGGACGGGATCGGTCAGCGGCGACATCAGCCGTTCGGCAAGCAACCGTGCTCCGCCACCGGTGACGGTGCGGTCGATCGCCTTCAGCAGGGAGCCGTTGCGATCGCCTGACAGCGTGCGGGCAAGTTCGAGGTTGGCGCGGGTCGCCGGATCGATGAACAGCGTGGACGCGCCGCTCTCGCGCTCCGGCCGTCCGAGCGGTGGCCGTTCGGCGATCTGCGTCTTCTCGACATAGGCGACGGCCGCAGCAGCGGCAGCAAGCTCGGCACGCGAAAAGGTGCCGAAGCCGTCGAGTGTCGAGACATTGAAGTAGCGTGCGATCCGCCCTTCGGCCGTGGCACTGTCGAAGAGCACAGCCGGCTGCGGAACGGCGGTGCGACCCAGCACGTCGAAAACAGGCTTCAGTTCGGGATCGTGAAAGATAGTATCGGGCACGATCAGTTCGCGCGGGTCGATACGCAGGATATCGGCAAGCAGCCGCGAGCCTTCAGTCTCGGCCAGCCGGAAAATCCCGGTCGAAATGTCGATCCACGCAAGCGCCAGCACAGGCTCGGCGCCGGCGCGAATCCGGGTAAGTGCCATCAGATAGTTCGATTCCGATGGTGAAAGCAGCTTTTCCTCGGTGATCGTGCCCGGCGTCACCAGGCGGACCACGTCGCGCTTCACCACCGATTTCGAGCCACGTTTCTTGGCCTCGGCCGGGTCTTCAACCTGCTCGCAGACGGCAACCCGGAAGCCGAGTCCAATGAGTTTCTGCAGATAGTCGTCGGCCGCATGCACCGGCACGCCGCACATCGGGATGTCCTGCCCCATGTGCTGGCCGCGCTTGGTGAGCGTGATGCCGAGCGCACGCGAAGCGTCCAGCGCATCCTCGAAGAACAGCTCGTAGAAATCGCCCATGCGATAGAACAGCAGCGAGTCAGGGTTGTTGGCCTTGATCTCGATGAATTGCTCCATCATCGGCGTTGCCGAGGCACGGCTTTCTTCCGTGGCCAGTTCGGCAGCCGAAAAGGCTTCTATTCCAGTGTCTATTCGTTCGTTCACGGAGATGCATTTTTTCCAAAAAAGAGGTGCCAACCCTAGCTGCCCGCCGCTATAGATGACAACTGCGATTGAGGAAGAGCAAGGCGTCACCCACAAGACGTTGGAGGAAAAATGCCCGATACCGAGAAGAAGCAGCGGCCGGTTACATCTGTAACCGACAACGAGGCTCTTGAGTTCCACGCCATGGGGCGGCCCGGAAAGCTGGAGATCAACGCCACGAAGCCGATGGCGACGCAGCGCGATCTGTCGCTTGCCTATTCGCCTGGTGTGGCCGTTCCGGTGAAGGCAATCGCCGCCGATCCGGCGACCGCCTATGATTACACCACGCGCGGCAACATGGTTGCGGTCATCTCCAACGGCACGGCGATCCTCGGCCTCGGCAATCTCGGCGCACTGGCTTCGAAGCCAGTGATGGAGGGCAAGTCGGTGCTCTTCAAGCGCTTTGCCGACGTCGACTCGATCGACCTCGAAGTCGACACCGAGAATGTCGACGAATTCATCAATTGCGTGCGTTTCCTCGGACCTTCCTTCGGCGGCATCAATCTCGAAGACATCAAGGCGCCCGACTGCTTCATCATCGAGCAGCGCCTGCGCGAGCTGATGGACATTCCTGTTTTCCATGACGACCAGCACGGGACGGCGATCATCGCGGCTGCCGGCCTCATCAACGCGCTGGAATTGACCGGTCGCGACCTGAAGACGACGAAGCTCGTCTGCAATGGTGCCGGTGCCGCCGCCATCGCCTGCGTCGAACTGATCAAGGCGATGGGCTTCGCCCCCGAGAATATCGTTCTTTGCGATACCAAGGGTGTGATCTATCAGGGCCGCACTGAGGGCATGAACCAATGGAAATCGGCGCATGCGGTCAAGACCAAGGCACGCACGCTCGAGGAGGCCATGAAGGGCGCGGATGTCGTCTTCGGCCTCTCGCAGAAGGGAGCCTTCTCGGAGACGATGATCCGCTCCATGGCCGATCGTCCGATCATTTTTGCCATGGCCAACCCCGATCCGGAAATTACCCCGGAAGAGGTCGCGCGCGTCCGCGACGATGCCATCATGGCAACCGGTCGCTCAGACTATCCGAACCAGGTCAACAACGTTCTCGGCTTTCCCTATATCTTCCGCGGCGCGCTCGATGTTCGTGCGACCACGATCAACGACGCCATGAAAATTGCGGCCGTCGAGGCGCTGGCAAACCTCGCCCGCGAGGACGTGCCTGACGATGTCGTTGCCGCCTACCAGGGCAACCGCCCGCGCTTCGGCGCGCAGTACATCATTCCGGTGCCGTTCGATCCGCGGCTGATCTCGGCGATCCCAGTTGCCGTGGCGCAGGCAGCGATGGATAGCGGCGTCGCCCGCAAGCCGATCGCCGACATGGCAGTTTATGCCCGCGAGCTGTCCGCCCGTCGCGATCCCATCGCCTCGACCTTGGCGAGCCTTTACGAGCGCGTACGCCGCCGCCCGAAGCGGGTGGTTTTTGCGGAAGCGGAAGAAGAGCAGGTCATGCGCGCAGCAATGTCCTATGCCAACCAGGAACTCGGGACGGCAATCCTGCTTGGCCGCGAGGACCTGATTCAAGCGACCGCGGAACGCGCCGGTATCGATCTCAATCGGCCGGGGCTGGAAATCGTCAACGCGCGCATCTCCACCCGCGTCGAAACCTATGTCGACTATCTCTATGCGCGCTTGCAGCGCAAGGGCTACCTGCATCGCGATGCCCAGCGCCTGATCCACCAGGACCGCAACCACTTCGCCGCCTGCATGGTGGCGCTTGGCGACGCCGACGGAATGGTCACCGGTATCACCCGCAACTATTCGACGGCGCTCGAAGACGTGCGCCGCTGCATCGATATGAAGCCGGGGCACCGCGTGATCGGCGTATCGATTGCGCTCTGCCGCGGCCGAACAGTGTTCGTCGCCGATACGGCGGTTCATGACATGCCGAACGCCGAGGAGCTCGCTGATATCGCTGTCGAGGCCGCAGGCTTTGCGCGTCGCATGGGCTATCAGCCGCGTGTTGCCATGCTGGCCTATTCGACCTTCGGCCACCCGTCGGGCGAACGCTCCGAGCGTGTGCGCGAGGCTGTAAAGATCCTCGACAAGCGTCGCCTTGATTTCGAGTATGACGGCGAGATGGCGGCTGACGTGGCGCTGAACCGCAGGGTGATGGAGCAGTATCCGTTCTGCCGTCTGTCAGGGCCGGCCAATGTGCTGGTCATGCCGGCTTTCCATTCGGCAGCGATCTCAACGAAGATGCTGCAGGAACTCGGCGGTTCGACCGTCATCGGCCCGATCCTCGTCGGTCTCGACAAGGCCGTTCAGATCACCTCGATGGGCGCGAAGGATTCCGATATTGTCAACATGGCGGCGATCGCGGCCTACACGGCCGGATCGTGAAATAAAGACGGAGCGGGAGGCATCCTCCCGCTCCGTCTTTTCATCCGTTTGAAATCAGCTCGCGAACCGTCCGGCGTCGGCGCCGTAATAGTTTAGGTAGCGATCGGAGATGCTTGATATCGGCAGGACGATCAGAACATCCGTCGTGTTGAAGGCCTTGTCGACCACGGCGGTCGAACCGACCATGGCGCCAAGGCGCAGATAACCCTTGATCAGCGGCGGCAGTGCCATCAGGGCCCGCTTCGGGTTGACGGCTTCGGCCGGCATCAGATCCATATCGCGAGCCAGATGCGGAAGGGCGCTGACCGCCCACTCGTCCTTGGCGGCGACGTTGTGATGCAGGAAGGAAAGTGCCAGCGCATGGCTTTCCGGATGGATACCCGGGAAGGACGCGCAGCCGAACATGGCGCTCATGCCATGCTTCAGCGCATAGGCCCAGTTGCCCTGCCACAGAAGCTCGACCGTACGCTTGGTGCGGTAATCAGGCAGCACGCAAGAGCGGCCGAGTTCCATGAACCGCTTATCCGGGTGGCGGGCCAGCAGCTCGTCGATGGCGAATTCCGAAGCCGAGTAAAAGCCGCCGTTTGCCATGGCAACTTCCTGCCGGAGCAGGCGATAGGTGCCAACGATCTGGTCCTCGCTGTCGCCCTCGATCGAGCGGTCGAGCACGAGCAAATGGTCGCAGAACGCATCGTAGGAATCGAAATCGCGTTTGCGGCGCATGGCTTCCTGTGAAAGCTCGGCACCCATTTCTTCGACGAAGACACGGAAGCGAACGGCCTGTGCGGCGTCGATCTCGCTGGAACTACGGGCGAGGCGGGTCTCGAGATTGCCGATGCGGCCGAGAATGTCGCCTTCCTTTGGCGCAAGCGTGCTCGACGGCCGATGAACCTCGGCGACGGCGGCACAATTGAAAGCGTCTGCGGACATGGCGATTCTCCCGTTGCCGGCTTTTGACACGCCATAAAACACTTATGTACGACAGGAAAGTGACATCATGTCGCCGTCACACTTAAGCAGCGTGCCGGTCTCTCGGTGGTTACCGTGCTTCCGCGCGGCGGGCCGAAAGCGCAGCAACGGCTTGGACTTCCGTCAGCAACCTTATCGGGTCAACTGGCTTTACCATGACGCGGTTTGCGCCATTCAGCAAGACCTGTCTACGGGATTCGTCGCGCTTGTCGGCGGTCAGCACGATGATCGGGACCGGGGGAACATCAAGCCGGCGCTCATGTCCGCGTAGCCGGCCAAGCATGTCGATGCCATCGCCGCCCGGCATGGAAAGATCGCTGATGACGATATCGGGGCGTGCGCTTCCTTCCGACAGCGCGCAGTCGAGAAGCGTTTCGAAGTGGTCGACATGCTGGACGGTATGGCCGGCTTTCTCCAACATGGCGCGAATGAGCATCGCGTTGATCGGGTCGTCTTCGGCCAACAGGATTCGCAGCCCGCTCTGGATGCCCGCCTCCGGGATGACGACGCTGAATCCAGGCTGGTTGTCGTTCAGAGCGTCACGCTTCTCCATGCCGCGCATCCTGCCGCGCAATACGTCGATCAGCGACTGCTCTCGCAGCGGCCGTATCAGCCATGCGTCGAAGAGGTCGAGCGCATGGGCGTTGCGCTCCTCGGGGTTGACCAGGAAGATCTTGCGCAGCCCCAGTGCAGCGATTTCCGCGCGATCGGCGAGGTGGTCGGCAAATTCTCCCGACATGCGGTGGTCGACGATAATGTCCGTTGGCCGGCATCCGCGCGCCGTCATGGCAAGCAGCATCGCATGCGCGCTCTCGCCATCAGTGACCAGGTGGCAATCGCCGCCGAGCGTTGTGATCGTCTCAGAAATCGCCAAGCACGCCGCGCCGGGTGGCGCCAGCAGCAGGACGACGCTGCCGGCAAGCACCGTATTCCGGCGCGCGCGGTTTTCCTCCGGAATGTCGATCGGAAAGCGGATGCTGAACTCGCTGCCGGTGCCTCTTTCGCTCGAGACCGCGAGCGAGCCGCCGAACTCGCGCATGATGCGGGCAGAGATCGACAGACCAAGTCCCGTCCCGGCACTCTTGTCGACCGTGCTTCCGCCCTGCTCGAATTCACCGAAGATGCGGTTCTGTTCTTCCTCGGTCATGCCGGGGCCGGTGTCGTTGACGCTGATCAGCACACCATTGCCCTGCTGGGATGCCCGCACGAATACGCCACCCGCCTGCGTGAATTTAACGGCATTGCCGATGACGTTGAACAGGACCTGACGTAGGCGTGCCGGATCGAAGCTCATCAGTTCCGGCAGGTCGGAGGAAACGGTTGCGCCGATCTCGATGCCCTTTTCGTGGGCGCGGTGGGCGAGCATCTCGACCACGCTCTCGAGCAGCTTGCGCAGAGATTCTGCCCGGGGACGGAGCTGAAAACGACCGACCTCAATCGTCGAGAAATCGAGCAGGTCCTCGACCAGTTGCGTCAGTGCATAGCCGGATTGGCGAATGCCGGTGAGGTAGTTCTGCTGTTCCTGGGTCAGACGGGTCTCGCTCAGCAGGTGCGTCATGCCGAGGATGCCCGAAAGTGGCGTGCGGATTTCATGGCTGACGGTCGCAAGCAGCCGCGATTTCGCGGCACTGTTATATTCGGCTTTCTGCCGCGCCTCTTCGCGGGACTGCGCTGTTAGCCGTTCTTCGGTCACATCGCGGGCGATGCTCTGCAGCAACAGCCGTCCGTCGCCGGGATCGCGGGTCACGACGTCGCGCCAGACGTAGATGCGCTGGCCCTCAGGCGTCGAGATCTCCACCTCGAAGCGGTGCGGTGCGGGACCCGGACGAAAGGCGATCCCGATCTCCTCACAGGTCAGCCCTTCCGGATTGAGGCGACCGGTCAGCCGACGGAACATCTCGTTGGCGCCGACGATGCGCCGGTCCATGCTGCGTGTGACGGTAATGTCGCCAAGCGCGTCATGGATATCGGCGAAGAGAACCGCGCCTTGGCTCCACGCGGGAGAAACGCCAGTCGAGGGGCTCCGCGTGCTTCTCCGTTTGGTGGCCGAAAAGACTGCAAGAAGGGCCATGGCGGATAGGGCGGCAACGCCAAGCCCTATCGAAAGCACCGGGGAAATACCGGCTTTGGATATGGCAATGAGGATCAGACCGGCAACAAGCCCAAGTCCGCCCAACCACCATGACAGAAGCTTGCGGCCTATCCGGCGACGATGGGGTTGTGGCGAAACGAGCCCGGTTTGCGGGTCAACAGCATCCAAAATCCACGCGCCATGGCGACGAGCGGTACGCCGCCCAAATGCGGCGGCAAGTCTTTCGTGCAATTGACCGAGACTTTGCATGGTCGCGGGATAGCACAACGGCGGTTCCAAATGCCTTCAGCAAATCGCTAGGATTTTAACGGTCTGCGTTTTTAGGTTGTATCAGCTCGTCAAGAATCACGCATCCCGCGCCGATCGTGATAAAACTGTCGGCTAGGTTGAAGACGGCGAACGACCATGTCTCGGTATGAAACAGGATGTAATCGATCACATGCCCGTAGAGGAACCGGTCGATCAGGTTGCCGAGCGCGCCGGCGATGATCAGCGCATAGCCGAGATGAGCAAAGGTGCGCTGCTTGCCAGTGCGGTGCCAGAGCCAGATGACGAAAGCGACGATAACAAGGCGCATGCCGACGATGAACCACCCGTCCATGCCAGAGAGCATCGAGAAGGCGACGCCGAGATTGTACGTCCGGTAGAGCGCCAGCATCGGGATTAGATGCACCGGCTCCTGAAGTGGCAGCGTACGGTCGACGACGATCTTGACGATCTGGTCAAGCACGACGGCAATGACGATGAAGATCAGGATCGGCAGCGGCCTGGCAAACAGCGTCGGGCGCTCTAGCGTCTGTTCGGTCATTTGGCCTCGTCGAGTGAGAGAAGGTGACGCCGTGCCTCGAAGAGCATGACGGCGCTGGCGACGGCAAGATTGAGGGAGTCGGCGCGGCCCTGCTGCGGAATACGGGCAAGCGCATCGGCTTCCTTTGCAAGATGCTCGGGCAGCCCAGACTGCTCGTTGCCCATCAGGATCACCACCGGCTTCTTCTTGTAGTCGATCGTGCGGTAGTCGACCGATCCGGCCAGGTGCGTCGCGACGACGGAAACGCCGGCGTGCTTCTTCCAGGCGATAAATTCTTCCGCCGTGGCGCGTGCAACGGGAACGGCAAACACCGAGCCCATGGTGGCGCGCACCGTTTCCAGCGAGAAGGGATCAGTCGTTTCGCCGACGAGGATGACGCCGGAGGCGCCGGCAGCATCCGCGGTGCGAATGATCGTGCCGAGATTGCCGGGGTCGCGCACGCGGTCGAGGGCAATCCAGGTTTCGCCTGGCTTCGGGTGGATCTCGCGCAATGGCTTCCAGCGGCTTTCGAAGATGCCGACCACCATCTGCGGATTGTCGCGGCGGGTGATCGAGGAGATCACCTTCTCGCTGACCTCGAGCACCAGGCCACCCGAGGCGACGGTCTTTGCCGCCATCTGCTCGACCAGCGGCTTGCCCTTGGCTGCCTTGGCGTAAACGAGGGTGCGGATTGTCCAGCCGAGTTCAATGGCATCGATGACAAGCTTCAGCCCTTCGGCCATGAAGGTACCGCTCTGCTCGCGGTTTTTCTTGTCGCTAAGCGCCTTGATGTCCTTGATGATAGGATTGGCGAGCGAAGTGACCTCTTTCACGTGCCCGACCTTATGCGGGCCGTGGCCCCTGTGTTCATGGCTCATTTGGGTACCAACGGGAGAAGAGAGAGGTGGAAAGGGCGCGGCCCGGCCTATTGCCGTCCAGCCCGGCCTCGCGAATGACAAGCTCGCCGGATTCGACGACACCGCCGGCCCCGCGCATGGTCTCGCGCATCAGTTCGTGGATCGAATAGAAGCTGGCGCGGATCGAATAGGCGGTCAGCACGAGCCCGACAGCCTTCGGAGACAGGATTTCGCGGCAGATGTCGAGCATTAGCGGTAGGTGGGCGAAAAGATGCCAAACCTCGCCGTTCGGGCCGCGGCCGAAGCTTGGCGGATCAGTGAGGATGATGTCGTAGGTGTTGCCGCGGCGTTCTTCCCGCAGGATGAACTTCATCGCGTCTTCGCAGATCCAGCGGATCGGCGCCTTTTCCAGTCCGCTCATCGCCTGGTTTTCGCGTGCCCAGCCGATCGCTTTCTTGGAAGCATCGACATGCGTAACCTCGGCGCCCGCAGCGGCGGCGACGAGCGAGGCGACACCGGTGTAGCCGAACAGGTTCAGAACCTTCAATGGCCGCTTGGCGGCCTCGACCTGCTGTTTCATCCAGGTCCAGTGGGCGATCTGCTCGGGAAAGACGCCGACGTGGCGGAAAGAGGTGAAGCGGCCGAGAAAATCGACGCCGAGCAGATTAAGCGGCCAAGTCTCGCCGAGCGCTTCCTTGGGAAAGCGCCAGCGCCCGGTGCCTTCCTCGTCGGTGTCGCCGGTGAAGACGGCATCGACTTTCTCCCAGGCCTGTTTCGGCAAGGACGGCTGCCACAATGCCTGGCCCTCCGGGCGCACGATCCGGTAGGGGCCGTATTGCTCCAGTTTCTCGCCATTGCCACTGTCGATCAGATGGAAGTCGCCTGCGCCGAGGGACTCGAGGATAACGGGCACGCGTTCAGCCGGACGTTCGCCAGTGCGCACCATCAGCGGCCGGTCGATTGCCGTCGGCACGGAAGCCGGTTCGCGCACCTTCTCACGAACTGGCGCTGGCTTCGCTGCCGGCTTTATCGGCCGCTGGCCGCGATCGTCAGGGCGGCGTCCGCCCGAGGGGCCGGCGGCGGATTTCTGGCCAGGCCGGCGTTCTTTCTGTCTCACGTGATTTTCCGCGTGCTTCAATTCGATAGAACTCGTGCAAATAGCATCCTGTTTCACCTTGGCAAAGCGCTTTCGGGCTGTGATAAATTGAGGCAGGTCGAAATGGGAGGATTTCGGATGGACTTGACCGGCGAAGAACGGATTACCGCGCCTCGCGATGTCGTATGGGCAGCGCTCAATGACCCGGAGATATTGAAGCAGTGCATTCCGGGCTGTCAGAGCCTGGAAATGAAGTCCCCAACCGAGCTGACGGCTGTGGTCAAGATCAAGATCGGTCCGGTTTCGGCAACCTTCAACGGAGAGGTCACGCTTTCCAATATCAACGCGCCGGAAAGCTACACGATCTCAGGCGAAGGCAAAGGTGGTATCGCCGGCTTTGCCAAGGGTGGCGCCGATGTGGTGCTGAAGGACGAGGGCAACGAAACGGTCCTGCAGTACGAAGCAAAAGCCCAGGTCGGTGGAAAGATCGCGCAGCTCGGCGCACGACTGATCGACTCGACCTCCACGAAGCTGGCGCAGCAGTTCTTCTCGAGTTTCAACGCCGCCGTCAGTGCCAAAGCCGCAGAATAAGGGTCGGAATTGACAGATCTCTCCGTTCAGACGCAGCCGCAATCCGTCAAGTGGACGATCAGATCGCCACGGGAATCGGATCTGGAAACTCTGGCAGACATTTATCTCGCCGTGCGCCGCGAGACCTTTGCGTGGGTCGATCCAGCCAGCTTCCGCCACGATGATTTCAGGGCCCACACACAGGGCGAACATCTGTGGCTCGCGGAGGCGCCAAACGGCGAAATCGCCGGCTTCATGACGTTGTGGCCGCCGGACGATTTCATTCACATGCTCTATGTCAGCAGATCCTGGCAGGGGCAGGGCGCCGGTGCCGCGCTGCTCGCGGCGCTCCCCGATTGGCCGCATAACAAGTATCGCTTGAAATGCCTGGTGAAGAACAACCGCGCCAAGGCCTTCTATTGTTCGAAAGGGTTCGTCGTCACCGGATCAGGCACATCGGCGGAAGGCGACTACGAGGAGATGAGTTTTTATCCAGACGCGTAGAACCACGCGTCTCCGACCCTATTGCAACTGCGGCTTTTTCAGGAACTGATTGCGGTCGGCGGACCTGATGCGCAGCCACGCCTCCCGGCCATCACGCAGCACGCGCATCGGGATTTCCGCGCCCGCCGGACCGCTGCTCCAGACCTTGCGATAGAAATCGGCAAGTCCATCGACTTCGCCATCGCGGATTTCGGAAATGATGTCACCTCGCCGCAGGCCGGCGGTATCCGCGGGGCTGCCTTCAGCGACGCTCATCACGATCACATCGCCGTTGCTTTCCGCCGAGAAGGCTCCAAGCCACGGCCGCGGCGGTTTGTTGACGCGCCCGCGCGTCATCAGGTCGTCCAGAATTGGTGGAAGCAGGTTGATCGGCACGATCATGTTGATGTCGGCGACCTCGCCGTTCTGGCTCATCTGCAAACGCAGCGAACCGATCCCAAGCAGCTTGCCCTCGGCATCAATCAGGGCGGCGCCGCCCCAGGACGGGTGCGCAGGCGTGGTGAAGATTGCCTCATCCAGAAGATATTCCCAGTAGCCGGCGAATTCCTGCTTTGCAACGATCCTCGCCTCCACGAATTGGCCGATGCCATCCGCCAATACGACGGGATCACCGAGGCCGGCTCCGGTCCCGCTTCCGAATTCCAGGGCCGGCAGGCCGAGGTCGCCGAGAGCCTGCAGCAGGCCGAACCCGGTCTCCTGATCATACGCGAGCGGATGGGCTGCGATCACCCGCCCGTCAAGCGTCGTCAGCCAGACTTCCTCGGCTTCGGTGATCAGGTAGCCAATGGTGAGGACCAGCCCGGATGAGTTGATCACGACGCCGCTGCCTTCGCGGCGTGTGCCAAGTGTGCCTGCTGTAAAGGCGTCTTCGGGAATTGATGAGCGGACGGCCACGACTGACCGCAGGATTTCGTCGATATTCATGGTCTCATCCTCGCAAGGCGCCGCGCGTGTGTCGTAGAACGACTGTGCCTAGCAGATGTGCAGCGGGTCTACTTTGTATAGCTATGAAGCTGGGGCGATGGCTGCAAGTGCTTGCCCCGCCGAATTTCAGCCTCGCTTCGGGCGAGCTGTCACCGCGACGGCAGCTGTCCGGCAATTTCCTCGGCGCGGTTTTTGTGCCGATCCGCCTCTGCCTGCCAGCGAACCGCTTCCTTAGCCTCGGTGCGAGCGCGCTTGCGATATTTGCTCTGGTTGAACCAGGTGGCAGCCGAACCGACGACCATGCCGATGATCAGCGCGATAAAGATGAATACAAAGAATGGCGCCGACAGCGAGAGCACGCGGTCTTCCGGCAGGAAGGGATTGAATGCGAGCGTAACCACCTGCCTGTTGGCGACGCAGAAGACAATGAGGATGATTCCGAGTGGCAGCAAAATCAATAGGTTGGTGATCTTTTTCGCCATGCTCGGCCTCCGTATTTCAACGCCCACCGCCTTTGGCGTAGCGCTTTGATCTGGTCAGCAGGATAGTGGGCCGAGAGCCAAGTTCAAGTGCAGGCTTGCCGCAGGCAGTCGTGATCGCGAGGATCAATCCTCTTCGTCGGCCTGTCCCGGGTTGAGACGCTCGCGCAGCTCTTTGCCGGTCTTGAAGAAGGGAACCCACTTCTCCTCGACGAAAACGGTATCGCCGGTGCGCGGATTGCGGCCGGAACGGGAAGGGCGATTTTTGACCGAGAAGGCACCGAAACCGCGCAGCTCGACGCGGTTGCCCGCCGCGAGCGCATCGGTGATCTCGTCGAGCACCGCGTTGACGATATTTTCGACATCGCGATGGTAAAGATGCGGGTTGCGAGCTGCAACAATCTGCACCAGTTCGGACTTGATCACTTCTGCCCCCTTAAATTATTGATTTCTTATTGGTCATTGCCAACCTGCCAAACTGAAAGGAGCCCGTCAAGGAGCAACTTTTGGGGCAGAATTCCACCAAGGTCCCGCGCCTTGGCAAGATTGTCGTAGCCGAGCAGTGTCAGGATTTGAGATGCGCTGTCTGCGAGCAGGAAGGGTGTGCTGCTTCGCTTGTCCCAATCGACCTCCGGTAGGCTCTTGCTGACCTTGCGCGTCTCCAGGTAGGCGCGGATCTCGTCATCCCCGCCGATCTGATCGATCAACTTGGCCTTCAAGGCCTGACGCCCGGTGAAAATCGTGCCATCCGCCAGTTTTAGCACCTCATCACGCGGCAGCTTGCGCCGCTCGGCGACGAGATCGACGAACCACCCATAGCTGTCGACGATCATACTGTTGATCATCGCCTTGGCCTCCTCGCTCGCCGGATGGAACGGCGAGGGTTCGGCCTTCAGGGGCGAGGATTTGATTTCTTCAAGCGACACGCCGATCTTGTCCAGCAGCGGCTTGACCTGCGGATATTGGAAGATCACGCCGATCGAGCCGGTGATCGAGCTGTCGCCGGCAATAATCATGTCGCCGGCAGTCGCGATCATGTAGCCGGCGGAAGCGGCCAGCGTCCGCACGTCGGAGACGACGGGTTTCTTGGCGGCGATGGCGCGGATAGCCTTGAAGACCCTTTCACCGCCATAGGTCGTGCCGCCGGGCGAGGAAATGGAGACGACGACGGCCTTTACCGCATCGTTCTTTTCGATCTTCTTCAGTCGCTCCAGCAACTCGTCATCATCGGTGATCAGTCCGGAAATGGTCACGTGGGCGACGTGTGGCCGGCTGCGTGGGACGTCGCCGATGAAGGCGCTGTAGGCGGCAAAGCCCAGTGCCACGAGCAGCAACACCGCGACGACGCGCCAGAAGCCGACCTTGCGGCGAAGCCTGCGGCGATCGGCGATCATCGAACTGTCCATTAATTCCTCCAGGGGGTGGCGAGCACGCACGACCCCTAACCTTAGGGCTATTGCGCCGTTCGGACACGTTGATTTTACACGTTCCGGCGCCTTTGTTGCTTGTTGCAGAAAAAAATCCATATTGGCAAGTCAGTGTAATAATGCGAAACGAACTGTGATCGGGCGCGGCAACGCCTATATAAGCTGCCCGATCACGGACATGGACCAGGTTATGCTCAATACATTGAACACCAGCGGAAAGGCCGACTATGCGGCGCCGAAGCGAGGCGCCTATGTCGATGCGCGCTTCCATTCCGCACGTGTACGCCGCCTGAAGGTCATTCTGCCGGTGGCGGCCGTCGTGGTGTCGCTGGTCTTTATTGGTGTGTCTGTTATCCGCACCTATCTGCCGGAAAATATAAAGATCGAGGGCGCCAAGATCGAGAACGGCAAGGTCGTAATGGAAAAGCCCGCCATCTCGGGCCGCAATTCGGACGGGATCAACTATTCGATGCTGGCCGAACGGGCGCTCCAGGATATCAAGAATCCGAACCTGATGACGCTTGAGAAGATCAAGGCTGCGGTGCCGATGAAGGACGACCTGATCGCTCGCGTCGAAGCGACGTCTGCGGACTACGATCGCGCGACCGACAATCTCGATGTTCGATCCCCCTTTGCCATTCTGTTGAGCAACGGCCTTACGGCCAAGTTCCAGACCGCCAAGGTGGATATCAAAGGTGGGAAACTCACCAGCGAGGATCCCGTAAGTATTCAGAAAGATGGCGCCTCTATTGTTGCGCAGTCGATCAAGATGACGGATAAGGGGCAGACGATCACATTCGAGGGGAATGTACGCATGAATGTCGATCCGTCCGCTATTCACAAACAGGGCACTTAACAGCCGGGTCACCATGACAAACGATTGTCGCATTTCTACCCGCAAGGCGGGAGCAGTATTTTTCAATGGCGCGGTCGCGCTGCTGCTGTTGGCCGGAGGCGCCCTGGCGCAGGCAACGACCAGCCAAATGGACGGCCTGAAGCTGAACAGGGACGAACCGATTCAGATCGAGAGCGACAAGCTGGAGATCCACGATCAGGAGCACACGGCCGATTTCACGGGCAATGTGAAGGTCGTACAAGGCAAGACAACGCTGCAGGCCGGCCACATGACGGTCTATTACAAGCCGAAGGCCGATCCCAACGCGGCGCCGGCCGCTGGCGCCAAGAAGGCTGCACCCGCCCAGAACACCTCGGCGTCGATTTCATCGGGAAACACGGATATCGATCACATCGTGGTCACGGATAAGGTGTACCTGACCTCGGGCACGCAGACAGCGACCGCCGACAACGGTTCGTTCGATATGGCCAAGCAGCTGTTCATCCTCAAGGGGGACAAGGTTGTCTTGACCGATGGACCGAACGTCTTTACGGGCTGCCAGTTGACGGTCCACATGGAAACAGGTCAGGCACAGTTGGACAGCTGCGGGGGGCGCGTCCAGATCCAGCTTGATCCGAAGTCACAGAAACAGAACTGACCCCGGCCTTACCACGTGAAGTTATTCTCGCTATCGACCATGTTCGGCAGGTCCGGGCAGCAAGCTGCTGAGACCCCCGCCGGTGACAAGAGCCGCTATCAGGGCACGCTAATCGCGCGCGGTCTGACAAAGACCTACAGCACGCGGCGCGTGGTGAACGGCGTGTCGCTGGTCGTTCGACGTGGCGAAGCCGTCGGGCTGCTCGGCCCGAACGGTGCCGGCAAGACTACCTGCTTCTACATGATCACCGGGCTCGTACCCGTTGACGAGGGTACGATCGAGATCGACGGCAACGATGTCACGACGATGCCGATGTACCGTCGCTCGAGGCTAGGTGTCGGCTACCTGCCGCAGGAAGCGTCGATCTTCCGTGGGTTGACCGTCGAAGAAAATATTCGCGCGGTTCTTGAAGTGCACATCAACGACAAGGCTGCACGCGAGAAGAAACTCGACGAGCTGCTCGACGAATTCCATATTCGCAAGCTGCGCAAGAGCGCCGCGGTGTCGCTCTCCGGTGGCGAGAGGCGGCGTCTGGAAATTGCTCGCGCACTGGCAACCGATCCGACCTTCATGCTGTTGGACGAGCCGTTCGCCGGCGTCGATCCGATTTCCGTCGCCGACATCCAGCACCTCGTGCATCACCTGACAGGGCGCGGTATCGGCGTGCTGATCACCGACCACAATGTGCGCGAGACACTCGGCCTGATCGACCGCGCCTACATCATCCATGCAGGCGAAGTGCTGACGCATGGTCGCGCCAACGACATCGTCAACAATCCGGAAGTGCGCCGCCTGTATCTCGGCGACAATTTCAGCCTCTGACGCGTGCAGGCCAGCCCGGAAATTCACCTTCCGTGACGGTTCTGCTTGACCAAATAGAATAAAAAAGCAATTTTTGGGCCAACTTGGATATCCGTGGCCTGAGCCCGTGGCAGGACGCGGTTTCCCGGAGGAGACGAACGGGAGTTTCGCGTCCGCTATGGCATTGTCGGCCAACCTTTTTCTGCGCCAGAACCAGTCGCTGGTGATGACACCGCAGCTGATGCAGTCCATCCAGTTGCTGCAGATGACGCATTTTGAGCTGACCCAGTTCATTGCCCAGGAAGTTGAGAAAAATCCGCTGCTCGAGATTCCGTCGACTGACGCAGACGCAGCTCCCGAGCGCGGCGGCGCGGAAGACGAGGCTTACGCATCGCAGCCGGACGAGACCTCCGAAGACGGCTACGACAGCCGGACTGAAGTTCTGTCGGGCGACTGGTACGAGAGTGGCAACGCCGGGGGCGCAAACCGCCTCAGCGATGAACTCGACGCCAACTACGCCAATGTCTTTCCCGATGACGGTGCCCCGCAGCGCGCCGATGCGCCGGAGCTGATCAGCCAGTGGAAATCGATGCCCGGCGGCGGCGATGGGGCAGAGAGTTACGATCTCGATGATTTCGTTGCCGGCCAGACCTCTCTGCGCGACCACCTGGCCCAGCAACTGCCCTTTGTTCTGCCCGACATGGCCGACCGGATGATTGCCCAGCATCTCGTCGACCAACTCGACGAGGCCGGCTACCTTCACGGCGATGCGACCGAGGCGGCCGATCGCCTGGGCGCCGACCCCGACGATGTCGAGCGGGTGATCGCAGCCCTGCAGACCCTCGATCCGCCCGGTGTTTTCGCCCGCAATCTGGCGGAGTGCCTGGCGATCCAGCTTCGCCAGAAGGATCGCTTTGATCCTGCTATGCAAGCGTTGGTCGGCAATCTCGAGCTTCTGGCGCGGCGTGACTTCGCGACACTGAAACGGCTTTGCGGCGTTGACGAGGAAGATCTGCTCGACATGCTGAGCGAGATCCGCCAGCTCAACCCGAAGCCCGGCACCGGCTTCGAAGCAGGGATGTCCGAGGCGATCATGCCTGACGTCGTCGTGCGCGCAAGCGCCGATGGTGGCTGGCTGATCGAGCTCAATCCGGACACGCTGCCGCGCGTTCTGGTCAATCAGGCGTATTTTTCAAAAGTTACGAAAAGTGGCGATGACTACGCCTTTCTGTCGGAATGTCTGCAGACCGCCAACTGGTTGACCCGGAGCCTCGATCAGCGGGCTAAGACGATCATGAAGGTGGCAAGCGAGATCGTCCGGCAGCAGGATGCCTTCCTGATGCATGGCGTCGATCACCTGCGACCGCTCAACCTCAAGACGGTGGCGGATGCCATCAAGATGCATGAATCCACGGTCAGCCGCGTGACGTCAAACAAGTACATGCTGACACCACGCGGCCTCTTCGAGCTCAAGTATTTCTTCAGCGTTTCGATCAGTGCCGTTGAAGGCGGCGATAGTCATTCGGCCGAGGCCGTCCGCCACAAGATCCGGACGCTGATCATGCAGGAAACCCCGGAGGCCGTGCTTTCGGATGACGATATAGCGGATATCCTCAAGAAGAGCGGCGTCGATCTCGCTCGTCGCACAGTGGCAAAATACCGTGAAGCAATGAGCATTGCTTCCTCCGTCCAGCGCAGGCGCGAAAAGAAAGCCCTGGCCAAGGTCGCGGGCTTTTGAGAGCGATTTCGCAGCCATCAGTGCGTGTATTTCAAGGCGCTAATAAAAGTCTGTTGACATTTTGGTAACTTCTGGCTAGAAGCCCGCCGCAATTGGCGCTGTGGACAGCGCTAGGAAGTTATCCCCATCATCCTCAGGGCGCCTGAAGCCGGCAACTTCGGCCGATCTTGCTTGGGATCGTGCGAAGTGCTTGGATGAGCGGGAGCCTTGGCGTAAACTGGTACTCGCAAACTACCATAAGAAGGGAAACTCCATGAGTGTGCGTGTATCCGGTAAACATATGGAAATTGGTGACTCGTTTCGTCAGCGGATCGAGGACCAAATCGGTGTAGCCGTCACGAAATACTTCGACGGAGGGTATTCCGGTCAAGTGATCGTACATAAGGCCAACGCCCGGTTTTCCGCGGACTGCAAGCTTCATCTCGATAGCGGAGTTGTATTGCATGCCGCCGGAGAGGCGATGGATCCGCAGTTGGCGTTCGATGCCGCTTCCGAGCGGATCGAAAAGCGTCTTCGCCGCTACAAGCGCAAGCTGAAGGATCACTACTCTGGAAATCACCAGAATGGTTCAGCGGAAGTTGCCTATACCGTCATGGATGGCATGTCGGACAACGAAGACGAGATCCCGGATGATTTCGCGCCGGCGATCGTCGCCGAAAGCACCAAGCAACTGAAAACAATGTCGGTCGCGACCGCCGTGATGGCGCTCGACATGACGGATGAGCCGCTGCTGCTGTTTCGCAGCCCCGGCAAGGAACAATTGAACATCGTTTATCGTCGGCATGACGGTAACATTGGCTGGATCGATGCAGCCAGCATCAAAAGCTGAGGTTAAGGCGAAGGGCGGCAGTTAGGCTGCCGCCATCGCTCTCTCGGCGCAGAAGGAAAATAAAATGGCATTGGCAGATTTGCTGCAGCAAAATGCGATAATTCCCGCCCTCAGGGTAAATTCCAAGAAACAGCTCCTCCAGGAATTGGCTGCAAAGGCGTCGAAAGTCACAGGACTTTCGGAGCGGGAAGTTTTCGATGTTGTCCTGCAGCGCGAGCGCCTCGGCTCCACCGGCGTCGGCAACGGCATCGCCATACCGCACGGCAAGCTCGCAAGCGTCCACTCCATCGTCGGCATCTTCGCGCGCCTTGAGCAGCCGGTCGATTTCGAGGCTCTGGACGATCAGCCTGTTGACCTTGTGTTCCTGCTTCTCGCGCCAGAAGGCGCCGGTGCGGATCACCTGAAGGCCCTGTCTCGCATCGCCCGCGTGCTGCGTGACCACGATCTTGTCGCCAAGCTGCGCGCGACCGACTCCGCGTCGGCGATCTATGCATTCCTCAATGAAGAGCAGACCTCGAACGCTGCCTGAGCATTCGACATTCCATTAGAAAAGGCGCCTGATTGCTCAGGCGCCTTTCTTGTTTTGAGCGACCGGGCTCGGCTTAGAATTCCTCCCAATTGTCCTGGGCCAGTGCTGCCGAACCGTGTGTCTGCGGGACGGCCCGGCGCGGTGCCGGAGCTGCGGCCTGGCGATAGGTCGCAGCGGCGGTCGGCGCACGCATCTGCTGAGCCGTCGAGCGCAGCGCCGAAGCGTGGCTCATGCCGGATACGCGGAAGCGCGTGACGAGCTGCTTCAGCGTCTGCGCCTCGTCGTTGAGCGTGACGCTGGCGGCCGTCGTCTCCTCGACCATGGCGGCGTTCTGCTGGGTCACCTGGTCCATCTGGTTCATGGCCTGGTTGATCTCTTTTAGGCCGATCGCCTGTTCGCTGGCCGATGCCGAGATCTGGCGGATGAGACCGTTGATACCCATGACCTGCTCGGAGATCTTGTGGAGCGTGTCGCCCGCGCGACCGACGAGATCGACGCCTTCCTTGACCTGTACGGCCGAGGTGTTGATGAGCGTCTTGATCTCCTTGGCGGCATTTGCCGAACGCTGAGCTAGCTCGCGGACTTCCTGCGCGACGACGGCGAAGCCCTTGCCGGCTTCCCCAGCGCGGGCGGCTTCGACGCCGGCGTTCAGTGCCAGCAGGTTGGTCTGGAAGGCGATCTCGTCGATGACGCTGATGATGCGCGAGACCTCTGTCGAGGACTGCTCGATGCCCTGCATCGAAGCGATCGCCTTGCGCACGACTTCGCCTGACTTTTCGGCATCCTCGCAGGCGAGGTTGACGTTATCAGCGGCGGTGCGGGCATTCTCGGCGCTCGAGTTGACCTGGGCGGTAAGCTCGTTCAGTGCCGCCGCCGTCTCTTCGAGGCTTGCTGCCTGCTGTTCGGTGCGCTTGGCGAGGTCAGAGGCACTGCCACTGATTTCGCTGGTGCCGGAGCCGATGTTCACGACGCTGAGGTTCATCGTCTTGATGGTTTCCTCGAGGCTTTCGAGCGCCGCGTTGAAATCCTGCTTCAGCTTGGCATATTCGCCCGGGAACTCCTCGGTGATGCGGTGACCGAGATTGCCCTGAGACAATTCGGACAGGCCAGAACCGACGATCGAGACGATGTGACGCTGCAGCGTGACGGACTGCTGCCGCTCGGCCTCCGACCGGCCGCGCTCGGCCTCGGCTGCGTCTCTCTGGTTGTTCGCTTCAGCTTCGAGGCGCTGCGTGTCGGCAAGCGCAAAGCGGAAGCCTTCCAGCGCCTTCGCGACCGAACCGATCTCGTCGGCCCGCTCCTGACCGGCAACCGGCTGCTCGTACTTGCCGTCGCTAAGTGCCTTGACGCTGGCGACGAGGCCGCCGATCGGGCGCTGGACGAGAGAACGGACGGCTAGGTAGAGGGCAATCATGACCGCGGCGAGCACGAGAATGCCGGCTGCGACCATCATGAAGGTCTGATCTTGAACAGGCGCGTTGATGGCGGTGTGCGGGACGTCGACGAGGACGACCCAAGTCGTGTTCACGTCGGGTAGGGCGAAGGGGTAAACGACGCGATCGAAGGGTTCATAACCGTCATAGGCGAGGTTCTTGACGACGGCGGGCTGCAGTGTCGAAAGCGCGCTCTTTACGGCGTCGGTGCCTTCGCCGTCGTAGTCCTTCATGGCGAGTTCGGGGATCGGCGAGACAATCCATTTGCCGGTCTGCGAGAGCAGCGTGACGCGGCCGGAACCGAAGGGATGCAGCGTCGAGAGCTTGTCGCGGAGCGACTTAAGCGAGATGTCGACGCCGCTGACACCGATCAGCTTGCCACCAGACATGACCGGATAGGCAATCGAGGTCATCGCGGTGTTTTCACCGGTGGTCGTTTCCGCATAAGGCGGCGACAGTGCGCCCTTCTTGCTCTCCGCAGCGAGCGCGTACCAGGCAGCCTTGTAGTCGGAATCAAAGGTCGAAAAGGTGAAGCCACCATCCTTGCTCTTCGTCCAGTAGGGGTTGAACGTGCCATCCTTGCCGGCGCCGAATTCGACCTTGCCTGCCATCGTCGGCGACTGGCCGTCAAAGGCGTTCGGCTCTTCGGCGAACCAGCTTCCGAAGGCGAACTGGTTGCGTTCGACGTTTGCCTTCAACATGTCGAGAACGGCCTTGCGGTCGAGATATTTGCCTTCCTGACCGCGGCCGATCGTGCCGGCCATCGAGCGGGCCGCGCCCGCCAACTCTCCAACGGAGGAAGCAACCTCGTTGGCGATCGCCTTCGCTTCGAGATTGGCTTGATCCATCGTTAGCGTCTGGACGCGGTTGCGCGTCTCGCCGATGAGGAAGAAATTGGAGACGAGGAGGACGAATGCGATGGCAATGCCGGTAATGAGGATAAGCTTGGCTGCAAGCGATTTCATGCGAAAGATGAACATGGAGTCCTCGGGGAGCAAGGATGTGCCGGACGGGGCATTCATCGGCACAGGGGACGGAGGCGTCGCCCCCTCATGGAGCAGCCGTTACAGAAACCGGCCCCCTAGGGAAGTCCGGTGATGGCTGGAACATCACCGAAAACCTCTTAAATTTGAATGAAATCCTATAAAAATCGACTGGATCTGCAGCGAACGGTTCAATGTGTCGCGGGTGAGGCTGTCTTATAGCGCGTTTGCGACGTCCGAGCTCGATGGGATCGATGGCTGGGCCCCCTGCTTGAGGCAAGCGAGTGAGCCGGCCACCGCCGCGCGGCGCAAGGATGCTTCGAAATCCAGTCCCTCATCGAGGCTCGCGGCGAAGTAGCCACAGAAAGTGTCGCCGGCGCCCACCGTATCGACGGGCTCGATCTTCAGTCCCTTGGCCCGAGAAACGACACCGTCGCGAATGGCAATGACGCCGTCCGCGCCAAGCGTCACGATCAGGGTCTGCCCGGTCTCCGCATTGAGGCGCTTCAATGCGGCCTCGCGGTCGCCTGCGCCCATGTTCTCCTGGCCGGCAAGCCGCTCGAATTCCGTCTCGTTCGCAATCACGATGTCCGCGAGGCGGCCGAGGCGGGCGGCGTCTTCGATCAGCGGCGCAAGGTTGAGCACGGTCGTCACGCCCTTGGCGCGGGCGTTGGCCAGGGCCTGCTCGACCGCCGGGACCGGAACTTCGAGTTGCAGCATCAGGATGTCGCCCCTGCTCATGGCACGGACCGCCGCGTCGGCATCGGCTGGCGTTATCGTGCCGTTTGCCCCTGGCACCACGGCAATCATGTTCTCGCCGTCACCGCCGACGAGGATCAACGCGGTGCCAGTCGGCTCGTCGACCTGTTTGACCGCCTGAAGCTCGGTGCCGGCTTCCTTCAGCAGCGCGAGCGCCGGCTCGGCGAAGCCATCTCGCCCGACTGCGCCTGCCATGTGAACGGTTCGTCCCGCCCGTCGCGCAGCAAGCGCCTGGTTGGCGCCCTTGCCGCCAGCAGCCGTCGAGAAGCCGTTGCCGGCGACGGTCTCGCCGGGCTTCGGCAACCGCGCGGTGGTGGCGATGAGGTCCATGTTGATGGAGCCGAAAACTGTGATCATGAGTGTCCCGTCCCGTGCTTTTCTTGGGCGCGACACTGCCCGAAGGGCTTACTCGTCGTCAACCACTCTGAGCTTCAGAAGCCCGCTGCGGCTATCGACGGATTTCGGCGAGGAGTCGTTGTCGCGCGCCGCGGCCTTGCCATTGTCGCTGCCTTCGAACTCCAGGGCCTCGATCTTTGCGCCGCGCTTGGTGAGCTTATCGGTGGAGGTGAGAATCTGGTCGACGTCCCTCTGAGCCATGGAAAAATGGCTCTGCAGCTTGCGGACGCGCTCGTCGAGCCGGCCGAGGTCATCCATCAGGTTCGCCACCTCGCCCTGGATGACATGCGCTTGGGCCCGCATGCGCTGATCCTTCAGCACCGCCTGGATGACCTGGATGGAGAGCATCAGCAGTGACGGCGACACGATGACAATGCGCGACCGATGCGCCTTCTGGACGATCGCTTCGAAATTCTCGTGGATCTCCGCGAAGATCGATTCCGACGGGACGAACATGAAGGCGGTGTCCTGCGTCTCCCCCTGGATCAGATATTTTTCGGAGATATCGCGTATATGCGTCTCCATGTCGCGGCGAAACTGCTGCGAGGCGACCTTGGCTCCGTCAGGCCCGCCGGCATCGCGTATCGCGTTCCAGGCCTCAAGTGGAAACTTGGCATCGATCACCAGCGGCGGCGCGCCGTTCGGCATGCGGATCGTGCAGTCCGGGCGCGAGCCGTTCGACAGCGTCTGCTGGAAGGCATAGGCGCCCATCGGCAAGCCATCCGCGACAATCGTCTCCATGCGCGATTGGCCGAAGGCTCCGCGCGTCTGCTTGTTGGAGAGGATCGCCTGCAGGCCGACGACGTCCTTTGCCAAAGTTTGGATATTGTTCTGTGCGGCATCGATGACGGCGAGACGTTCCTGCAACCGCTGCAGGTTTTCGTGTGTCGACTTCGTCTGTTCGCTGATCGTCGTACTGACGCGCTGCGACATTCCGTCCAGGCGCTGGTTGATCGCCTGGTTCAATTCGGATTGTCTCGAGCCGAACACTTCCGCCATCGTCGACATCCGCCCGTGCATCTCGGACTGGATCTTCAGAAGTTCCGCCATGCGGGCATCCGCCTCTGCCGCGCGCAGGCTCGCAACCTCCGCCTGCTCGCGCCGCACCTGCCCACTGCGGACAAGGAGGACGACCAGGAGCAAGATCATTGCGGCAATTCCGCCGCCGGCGAGCGCCAGCATTGCGGGGCTAATATGCGACAGGGCGAGGAAGAGCGACTCAGAGCTGGTGTTCATGGCGCAACCATAGCAAATCGGGATGAGATGACTAGATCAAAACGTGAACAACTCACAGTCACTTCGAAACGCTCGCAATGCCGGAAGAAACGAGTGCTGACAAATGACAAGCTCATTTAACCATTACTCAACCATATTGCGCAAAAGCTCTGCTCAATTTTTCCCTTCCGTATCAATCACGAAGCAGAGACATCATGACCAGCCAGCAGTCCGACAGCGCGCTCAAGCAACGCCTCGATTTCATTGAGCTGGATGATGCAGCGCGCACGGCCCTGCGGGAGATGCGCCCGGCGATCTCCGAGCTGCTCGGTGGCGCACTGGACAAGTTCTATGCGAAACTGGCGAAGACCTCTGATGTCGCAAGCTTCTTCGCCGACAAGGCGCACATGGGCCATGCTAAGAAGCGCCAGGAAGACCACTGGGCGAACCTAGCGGGCGGCAACTTCGACGAGTCCTATGTGAAGGGGGTGGTTGCGGTCGGCAAGACGCACGCCCGCATCGGGCTCGAGCCACGCTGGTACATCGGCGGCTATGCTTTGCTGATGAGCGAACTCGTGAAGGGCCTCATGGCCAAGCAGTGGCCTTCTATGTTTGGCAGGCAGCAGGGCAAGGTCCTGGCCGAGAAGCTGGCAGCTGTCATCAAGGCCGCGATGCTCGACATGGATTACTCGATCTCGGTCTACCTGGAAACTCTTGAAGAAAAGCGCCGGACGCTGGAAGCGGAACGTGCAAAGGCCGAACAGGATCAGGCGATCGCACTCGATCATCTTCGCCGCGGGCTGGAGGCACTCTCTAACGGCGATCTCGAGGCGACTCTGCCACCCGATCTTCCGGGCAACTTCAAAGCCATGGCTGACGATTACAACCGTGCTGTCGCCGCACTTCGCACCTCCTTCGTCTCTGTGCGGGCAACCTCGGGTGAGATTCTCAAGGGTACGGATGTAATTGCCAAGGCGTCCGATGACCTTGCTCTGCGTACCGCTCAGCAGGCCGCCGGTGTCGAAGAAAGTTCGGCGGCGCTGCAGCAGCTCTCGGTCAGCGTCGGCCAGACGGCGGCAAATGCCGAAAAGGCATCTGGCGCCGTTCGCGAAACGCAGCAGAAGGCGAAGAACTCCGGCGAGCTTGTGACCAGCGCAGTTTCCGCCATGGCCGGCATCGAAAAGTCTTCCACGGAGATCTCCAAGATCATCGGCGTGATCGACGAGATCGCCTTTCAGACAAACCTTTTGGCACTGAACGCCGGCGTCGAAGCGGCGCGTGCCGGCGATGCGGGCAAGGGTTTTGCAGTTGTCGCGCAGGAAGTCCGCCAGCTCGCTCAACGCACAGCCGACGCCGCCAAGGAAATCAAGAACCTGATTTCGGAGAGCTCGATCCAGGTGAACGAGGGCGTCGACATCGTCAGCAGCACCGGTGAGGCGCTCAACGACATGATCAACCGCATCGACATCATCAACCGCTTTGTTGCCGATATCGCCGCCGCCGCGCGCGATCAGGCAACCGGCGTCAATGAGGTCAGCATCGCCATCCGCAACATGGATACCATTACCCAGCAAAACTCGGGCATGGTCGAGAACACTTCGGCCGAAACCCGGCATCTGCGCGGCGAGGTCGACAATCTTGTGGCGCTGCTGCAGCGGTTCCGTACCGGCGGCGAGCATCGCTCGATGGCCGCGCCACGCCGCGCCGCTTAAAGGAATGCGGCGAAAATCCGGGCTGGGACGTAAAAAAGCGTCCCGCCCGCCTGCCGGATAATTCCATCCTGGAAAAAGATGCGTTATGGGAACGCCATGACCATCAAGCCACTCATCATTCTCCCCGATCCGCTGCTTCGTCAGGTTTCCAAGCCGATCGAGCGCGTCGACGCCGATTTTCAGCGTCTCGCCGACGACATGCTTGAAACCATGTATGACGCGCCAGGCATCGGCCTTGCTGCCATCCAGATCGGCGTGCCGCGCCGCATGCTGGTGATTGACGTTTCCCGCGAGGGCGAAGAGAAGCAGCCGCTGGTATTCGTCAACCCGGAAATCGTCGCATCCTCAGACGAGCGCTCGGTGTACGAAGAGGGCTGCCTATCCATCCCTGATTACTACGCCGAAGTCGAACGGCCGGCGACCGTCACCGTCAACTATCTCGACCGCGACGGCAAGGAGCAGACGGTGCAGGCCGACGGCTTGCTCGCGACCTGCTTGCAGCACGAGATCGACCACCTGAACGGCGTGCTTTTCATCGACCACATCTCGCGCCTGAAGCGCGACATGGTGATCAAGAAGTTCACCAAGGCAGCGAAGTCGGCGAAGGCGCTTTAAGCGGGGTTTGCCGGGAGTCGATTACGATCCGACGACGACCCCAAGCGCCTGGAACTCCGGCGGCGATGTCGCCGGGCAAGCCAATGGACTTGATCTTAGGCTCGTAAGCCCGTTTGAAGACGGGTGACGATCTGCAACATGGCGAGATACAATGTCGCTTCGCATCATCTTCATGGGTACGCCCGAATTCTCTGTTCCGACCTTGCGCGCGCTGGTCGATGGCGGGCATGAAATCATCGGTGTCTATACGCAGCCTCCGCGGCCGGGTGGGCGGCGCGGTCTCGATCTGCAGAAGTCGCCGGTGCATCAAGCCGCTGAACTGCTCGGCATTCCCGTCTTTACGCCAGTGAATTTCAAGGATCCGGAAGAACGTGAGCGCTTCAAGGCGCACGACGCCGACGTTGCCGTTGTCGTGGCCTATGGCCTGCTGCTGCCGGAGGCGATCCTGACCGGTACCCGCCTTGGCTGCTACAATGGTCATGCCTCGCTCTTGCCGCGCTGGCGCGGTGCCGCCCCGATCCAGCGGGCGATCATGGCCGGCGACGAAAAGACCGGCATGATGGTGATGAAGATGGACAAGGGGCTGGATACCGGCCCGGTCGCCCTCACCAGCGAAGTCGAGATCGGCGCCAACACCACGGCTGGCGAGTTGCACGACAGACTGATGCATGTCGGTGCCAAGGCGATGGCCGAGGCGATCGTCAAGCTCGAGATGGGCGAGCTGCCCCTGACGCCCCAGCCGTCGCACGGTGTGCTCTACGCCGCCAAGATCGACAAAGGCGAGACGCGGATCGACTTTTCGAAGAACGCTACCGACGTCCACAATCACATTCGCGGCCTGGCGCCGTTTCCCGGCGCATGGTTCGAGGTTGCGATCGGCGGCAAGCCGGAACGTGTGAAGGTGCTGGCGTCCGAGCTCGCACAAGGTCAAGGGGTTGCGGGTGACCTGCTGACCGACGATCTGGTTGTCGCCTGCGGAACCGGCGCCGTACGTCTCACTAAACTGCAGAAGGCTGGCGGCAAGCCGCTACAGGCTGCCGATTTCCTTCGCGGAACGCCGCTTGCATCAGGTACGAGGCTCACCTGATGCATCGCTACCGCATGATCGTCGAATATGACGGTGGCCCTTATGTCGGCTGGCAGCGGCAGGACAACGGACCTTCCGTCCAGGGCGCGATTGAGAAGGCGATTCTTTCGGCAAGCGGCGAAACGGTGTCGATCCGCGGGGCCGGCCGCACCGATTCCGGCGTCCATGCGACAGGCCAGGTCATCCATGCCGATCTTGCCAGGGAATGGTCGCCCTTCAAGCTGCAGAATGCGCTGAACGCCCACCTCAAGATGGCAGGCGAACGGGTCGCGATCATCAACGTGGAAGCGGCCAGCGAGTTTTTCGATGCCCGCTTCTCGGCGCTGCGGCGCCATTATCTCTACCGCATCATCAGCCGCCGGGCGCCGCTGGCACTCGAGGCTGGCAAGGCCTGGTGGGTGCCGAAACCTCTCGATCACGATGCTATGCATGCGGCCGCGCAGACCCTTGTCGGCAAGCACGATTTCTCCACCTTCCGTTCCGCCCATTGCCAGGCGAATAGTCCTGTCCGTACGCTGGATCGGCTGGACGTCACAAGAAGCGGCGAACTGATCGAAATCCGCGCGACCGCACAGAGCTTCCTGCACAACCAGATCCGCTCCTTCGCCGGCACATTGAAGCTCGCCGGCGAGGGGAAATGGACACCAGACGATGTGCGCGCCGCGCTCGAAGCCCGCGACCGCAAGGCTTGCGGCCCGGTGGCGCCGCCGGACGGACTTTATTTCATGCAGGTCGATTATCCCGAGGTGATCACCGATCGCCGGCGGGAAAAGGAGGCACGCGATGACGACGACGATCTATCATAATCCCGCTTGTGGCACCTCGCGCAACACGCTTGCGATGATCCGCCAATCCGGCGAGGAGCCGGTAGTGATCGACTATCTGAAAACGCCGCCGACACGCGAGCGATTGGCCGAGCTGGTCGCTGCGATGGGGATCCCCGTCCGCGCGCTGCTGCGCCAAAAGGGCACGCCCTACGATGAACTCGGATTGGACGATCCATCGCTGAGTGATGACCAGTTGCTCGACGCGATGATCGCGCATCCGATCCTGATCAATCGCCCGATCGTCGTCACGGAAAAGGGCGTGCGGCTCTGCCGGCCCTCGGAGACGGTGCTGGATATCCTGCCGAATGCCTCCATCGGGACCTTCACGAAGGAAGATGGTGAAGTCGTTCAAGGCAAATAGCTGCTAGACGGGATAGATGCCGAGAAAGCGTTGCAGGTATTCCGACAGCATCAGCGACGGGACCAGCAGCACCAGCGTCATCGCGCCAACCATCAGCCCTTGGCCGTGGAAGATCATCCTGAGAATGCGGGCGATGGCGAAGACCTGCGCCAGCATGAAAGCCAAAAGCAGCAGAGACACGAAGCCCATCAGTTGCGGCAGGAAGAAGACCAGCGCCAGCAGCAGCCCGTTGATATAGGAAAGCGGCACACCCAGCCAATTGACGCTGACGATGACGGGCGCGAAACGCTCGCCCTTCTTGAAGGCGAGCAGCAGCAAGCCCGCAAAAACCAGCGGTACGAACCAGTTGGCGGCTTCGACGAGTCCGAGGCGGAAATAGAAGAGCGCGCCGACATTGGTGTGCGGCGGCATCGTTTGCAGGAAGGCCTGGCGCCACCAGAGCCACGAGATCCCCATCGGCGGCAGGCACCAGAAGATCGCCCAGAACGAGCGGTTGACGCCGCGCTCCGACATGTCGAGAAAACGGAAGCCGCGCGGGTCCATGCGGATCAGCAGCCAGATTCCGGCAAGATAGTATTGAACTTCCCTAAAGCCCGGCATTCGCGAACCAGCGCTCGATGAAGGTTTCATAGATTACCGTGAGTCGCTCGAGGTCGGAAACGGCAACGCGCTCATCGACCATATGCATTGTCTGACCAACGAGGCCGAACTCGACGACCGGGCAATAATCCTTGATGAAGCGGGCGTCGGACGTGCCGCCCGTGGTGGAAAGCTTCGGCGACTGGGCGGTTACGCTCTCGACGGCGGAGGATAGCGAGGCGATCAGCACATTGTTGCGCGTCAGGAAGACGTGGCTCGGACGCTCAGCCCACATGATGTCGTATTTGAGCGGCGGACGGCCGGGGCGCAGCACACCGTCCGCGGCGGCGGCATCGAGCCGGCGCAGGATCTCCTGTTGCAGGCTTTCCGCTGTCCACGTGTCGTTGAAGCGGATGTTGAAGCTCGCTGTCGCCTTGGCCGGCACGACGTTCGTCGCCGGATTGCCGACGTCGATGGTCGTCACTTCGAGGTTCGACGGCTGGAAGTTGTCGGTGCCGGCATCGAATGGCGGGTGCATCAGGGCCTGCGTCAGTTGCAGGATGCCGCGCACCGCGTTGTCGGCCAGATGCGGATAGGCGGCATGGCCCTGGACGCCGTGCACGGTGATCTTGCCGGACAGCGAACCGCGACGACCGATCTTGATCATGTCGCCGAGCTGGTCCGGATTGGTCGGTTCGCCAACGAGGCAGGCATCCCATCGCTCGCCGCGCTCGGCCGCCCACTTGAGCAGCTTGATCGTGCCGTTGACCGCCGGGCCCTCCTCGTCGCCGGTGATCAGGAAGGAGACCGAGCCCTTCGGCGCTCCATGCTTTTCGACATGGCGGGCAATGGCCGCAACGAAGCAGGCAACGCCGCCCTTCATGTCGACCGCGCCACGGCCAAAGAGTTCGCCGTCGGCGATCTCGGCGGCAAAGGGCGGATGCGTCCAGGCCGCTTCGTCGCCAACCGGCACCACATCCGTATGCCCGGCAAACATCAGGTGCGGGCCCTCGGTGCCGAGCCGCGCATAGAGGTTCTCGATGTCGGGCGTTCCCGGTTCCGTCGCCGTCACCTTGTCGACCTTGAAGCCGAGCGGCGACAGCATTGCTTCGAGTGCCGAAAGCGCACCGCCCTCGGCAGGCGTGACGGACGGGCAGCGAATCAGGGTCTGAAGATTGGCGACGGGATCGGTAGCGGTCATGGGAGTGGAACTATCCAGCTGTAATGGCAAAGAAAAGGCAAGCCGGCGATGCCGCCTTGTTGAAATGTGCCGTTCATTTTGCCGGATCAAGTCCGACCGTCAGCGTTCGGGCGGCGCGCGTCTTTTCAGATGCGCGGACCGCCGGAACGCCAAGACTTGATCAGTCGCGCAGCAGTTCGTTGATGCCCGTCTTCGAGCGGGTCTTTTCGTCGACGCGCTTGACGATGACGGCGCAGTAGAGGTGTGGTGCCGGCAAGCCGTTCGCCATGGTGGCGTTGCCCGAAGGCATGGAGCCTGCAACGACGACGGAGTAGGGCGGCACTTCGCCGTACATCACTTCGCCCGTGGCGCGATCGACGATCTTGGTCGACTTGCCGATATAGACGCCCATGCCGAGGACCGAGCCCTCGCGGATGATGCAGCCTTCGACGACTTCCGATCGCGCGCCGATGAAGCAGTTGTCCTCGATGATCGTCGGGCCGGCCTGCATCGGCTCAAGAACGCCGCCAATGCCGACGCCGCCAGAGAGATGCACATGCTTGCCGATCTGTGCGCAGGAACCGACTGTCGCCCAGGTATCGACCATCGTGCCTTCATCGACGAAGGCGCCGAGATTGACGAAGGACGGCATCAACACGACGTTCTTGGCGATATAGGCCGAGCGACGCACGACGCAGTTCGGCACGGCGCGGAAGCCGGCGGCGCGATACTGGTTTTCACCCCAGCCTTCGAACTTGGAAGGCACCTTGTCCCACCAGGTCGAGTTGCCCGAACCGCCCTTGACGACCTCCATGTCGTTCAGGCGGAAGGAGAGAAGCACGGCCTTCTTCAGCCACTGATTGACCTTCCAGGCGCCGTCGCTGCCGCGCTCGGCAACACGTGCCTTGCCGCCATCGAGCAGTTCGAGCGCTGCCTCGACAGCGTCGCGAACTTCGCCCTTCGTGGACGTATTGACGTTGTCACGGTTATCGAAGGCAGCTTCGATTGTCTTTTCAAGGGAAGAAAGGTCGCTGGCGCTCATGGGAATTCCTTAAACTTCGATCTCTATCGTGGAGACCGAAGCCTCCGGAATTGTGATTGGCGGGACGCGATCTGCTCTATCCCATGCAGGGGTAAAATGGAATGATTTTTCGGGGCGTGGTAACTCTCCCAATTCAAAGCAGGAAACGACATACCGGCACCACCTGCCGGGCGTACTGAGAGGCATTTTGACATGGCAAAAACAAAAAACAGCAGGCTGCGGCGCAAGGATGGCGTCTGGGACCCGCTGAAGACGAGCGCAACCGACAAGCATCGCGCCGAAGCCGTGCCGAAAACACCCCAGACGCTGTCACCTGCCTATCGTCTTGCCTATGTCGATGAAGACTTTCTATGCCGCGAAGAGCTGCGGCCGATCCGCCTGCAACTGGAGCTGATGAAGCCGGAAATGCTGCTGACCGAGCGCGGAATCAAGTCGACGGTCGTCATGTTCGGCGGCGCCCGCATTCCGGCGCCAGGCCAGAGCGCCTGGGCAGCGAGAAACGAAACGCAGCGCGCCAACCTCGAGGCAGCTTCGGTCTACTACGACGAAGCACGCAAGTTCGCCCGTCTGTGCTCGAAATATTCGGCGGGCTTCGATTTTCATGAGTATGTCGTTGTTACGGGCGGCGGCCCTGGTGTCATGGAGGCCGGCAACCGTGGTGCGGCTGATGAAGGTGCTCCCTCGATCGGCCTCAACATCGTGCTCCCGCATGAGCAGGCGCCGAACGTCTATGTGACGCCGGAACTGAGCTTCAATTTCCACTATTTCGCGATCCGCAAGATGCACTTCATGGTGCGGGCAAAGGCGATCGCTGTCTTCCCTGGCGGCTTCGGTACGCTCGATGAATTCTTCGAGTGCCTGACGCTGATCCAGACCGGCCGGATGGAAAAGATGCCGTTGATCCTGTTCGGCGAGAAGTTCTGGAGGAGCATCGTCAATTTCGAGGCGCTTGCGGAATTCGGCACGATTGCGCCCGACGATGTCGACCTGATCAGCTTCGTCGATACTGCCGACGCTGCCTGGAAGATCATCCAGGATTTCTACGAACACCACGAGTAAGAAAAAGCCCGCCGGTGGGCGGGCTTCGATCTATGTAAGCTCTAGCTTACGGGAACGGACGATCCGGCATGTCGTCGAGCGAGATCGTGCCGTCCTTGTTGCGATCCATCCAGGTGAAGAACTTGTCGAATGCCGCTTCGGCTTCCTGCTTGGAGATCTGGCCGTTCTCGTCGGTATCGAAGCGCTGCATCATCATCATGCCGCGCATCATCCCGCCATGCATGCCGCGGCGATCCGGACGGCCGTCGGGACCGGGCTGCGGTTGCGCCGGCTGAGCATTGTCGGCATCGGCCGGCGGCGCCATCGGCGTAGCATCGTCATCCGTTGCATCATCGGCGGGTGCCTTTACCTTGGCCATCTGCGCTTCGCGGTATTTGCGGATTTCGCCTGGCGTCAGGGAGCCGTCCTTGTCGGTATCGATCGCGACGAAGATTGCCTCCATCCCGTCCTTGGCTTCCTGCTTGGAAATCTGTCCGTCCTTGTTCGTGTCGAACTGCTTCAGCATGCGAACGAAGATGACTTCACGGATCGCGCCCATGCGCGGCCCCATCATCATGCCCATGGCGTGTTGCGGGCGCGACGAATGGTGCTTCTTGTCGTGAGAGGCGGCAAAACTGGTGCCGGCTGCGGCACCGACGATCATGACGGAGGAGAGTGCGGCCAGTATCAGCTTGTTTCGTGACATCTCAATTCCTTTCGATCTGCAATCACAATGAGGACTACAGGTGAAAGGGTAGGGCCGGTGCGGCAAATTGCCCAATTAAAGATCGGTAAGCTGGATGAAATTTCTGTAATCTAGTCGGCAATCTTCGCAAGAAAATCAGTGAGATCGTCGGTCACGAAGTCGATGTGATCGTCCTCTCCGCTGGTCTTTTCCCACCATTCGACGACCGTGTCCTCGAGATTGTTCGGCACCAGCAGGACCGTCTGCATGCCGAGCGCTTTCGGGACCTTCAAGTTGCGTGGGAGATCCTCGAACATCGCCGCCTTGCCGGTTTCGATCCGCTTCAGCGCAGTGAACTTGTCATAGGTCTCCTGCGCCGGTTTCGGCACGAAATCGGCGGCCACGATGTCGAAGATGTCGTCGAAATGCTCGAGGATGCCGAGCGCGCCCGCCGCCATCTCGGCATGCCTGACGCTGCCATTGGTGAAGATGAACTTGCGGCCCGGCAGGGCCTTGATTGCCGCGCCGAGTTCCGGCTGCGCCGTCAGGCTCGAATAGTCGATCGCATGCGCCTTCTCGAGGAAGTCGTTCGGATCGATACCGTGGTGGATCATCAGCCCCTGCAGGGTCGTACCGTGATCGAGGTAGTACTGTTTCTGCAGCTTACGCGCCTCGTCCCGCTCCATCTGCAGCAGGGTCGCGACATAGGCCGTCATGTTCTTGTCGATTTGCGCGAAAAGATTGACGTGGTGCGGATAGAGCGTGTTGTCGAGGTCGAAAACCCACTCGGTCACATGCGAGAAGTCCGCCTTGGTCGGCGTGCGATCTATCTTGGTCATGCGGTCGTTATGGCACGGCTTGCCGGGCAAGGAAATCGGCAAGAAAAAATAGACGCCCGATTTGCGGCGGACGCAGCCGGGAAGGGATGGTAGAACTCCTCATGCTCTTCGACCTTCCCAGTGACGACGCGCTTTACGATGCGCTGATTGCCCGCAGCCCGGCCTATGAAGGCCTTGCCTATGTCTGCGTCAAGACAACCGGCATCTTCTGCCGGCTGACCTGCCCGGCTCGTAAACCGAAGCGGGAAAACACGCTGTTCTATGGTTCTATCGCCACCTGCATGCAGTCCGGATTTCGGCCCTGCCAACGCTGCCGGCCTCTGGAGGAGGCGGGCAGGGAGCCGATCGTCGACCAGCTCCTCACCGCGCTCGACCGCGATCCCGCAGCGCGATGGACGGAGGACGATCTGATTGCGGGCGGCTACGATCCCTCGACCGTACGGAGAGCCTTCAAGCGATCCCTCGGCATGACCTTTCTCGATATCGCCCGTTATCGCCGTCTTGGCGAGGCGGCGAAACAGCTGGCGAATGGCGCCCGTGTCATCGACGCTCAGATCGAGGCAGGGTATGAATCGGGCAGCGGCTTCCGCGCGGCATTTCAGCGGCTGATCGGCAAAGCGCCCGCGCTATCGCAGAAACGCGACCTTCTGCGTGCGGATTGGTTCGAAACGCCGCTCGGCCCCATGGTTGCTGTGGCCGACCAGACGCATTTGCATCTCCTCGAATTCCACGACCGCAAGGCGCTGCCTGCTGAGCTAGACAAGCTGCAGCGCAAGACGCGCTCTACCGTCGCAGCCGGCCGCACGCCGGCGATCGAGCAGATCGATGCCGAGCTGAAGGCGTATTTCGATGGCAGATCGGCATCCTTCCGGACGCCGCTTGCGCTGGGTTTCGGCACGGCTTTCGAGCGGCAGGTCTGGTCGAAGCTGATGGAGATACCCGTTGGCGAGACACGCGCCTACGGCGACATTGCGCGCGATATGGAAAACCGGCAGATCGTGCGCGCCGTCGGCCGCGCAAACGGGGCGAACCAGATGGCGATTGTCATCCCCTGCCACCGGCTGATTGGCGCCGATGGCTCACTGACCGGCTACGGCGGCGGGCTCTGGCGCAAGCAATGGCTTTTGCGACACGAAAATGAGATGAAATCCAAGAGATTGTCTGTGGAGGGAATTCAATGAACCAGGCTGAGAAGGCAAAGGCGTTCGGCGCCTTGCATCAAAAGGGCAATCCCGTCGTCCTTTATAACATATGGGACGCCGGAACGGCGAAGGCGGTGACCGAAGCCGGCGCAAAGGCGCTGGCGACCGGAAGCTGGTCGGTCGCGGCAGCGCAGGGCTATGGTGATGGTGAAAAGATTCCGATGGAGGCGTTGATCGCCACTACCCGCCAGATCACCGCGGTCAACGGCCTGCCTCTCTCGGTCGATTTCGAGGGTGCCTATTCCACCGATCCGGCGGGTGCTGCCACCAATGTCGAAAAGCTGATCGACGCCGGCGCAGTCGGTATCAACTTTGAAGATCAGGTGGTTGGCGGCGAAGGGCTGCACGCCGTCGAGAAGCAGGTCGCCCGCATCCGCGCCATCCGCGAGATGGCGGACCGCCGCGGCATTGCCTTCTTCATCAATGCACGCACCGATCTGTTCCTGCGCGAAGGTGATCTTTCGAAGCATGCCGGTCTGGTTGAGGAAGCGATCGAGCGCGGCAAGGCTTACGCCGCCGCCGGCGCCAACGGCTTCTTCGTGCCTTGGCTGATCGACGAGGGTCTCATCGAGAAGGTCTGCGCCGCGTCGCCGCTGCCGGTCAACATCATGATGCGGCCGGGCGCCCCGGACGTGAAAACGCTGGCGAAGCTCGGTGTCAGCCGCGTCAGCTACGGGCCGGGACCATATCGGGCGATGATGGAGAAGCTGAAAGAGGCAGCCGCGGCGGTCTATGCCGCCGCGGGCTAACAGAGGTCCGGCAAAGGCTCAGGGAACGATCAGCGTTCCCGCGCCGTGCTCGGTGAAGATCTCGAGCAGCACCGAATGGGCGGTCTTGCCGTTCAGGATGACGACACCCTGGACGCCGGCCTTGATCGCATCGATGCAGGTCTCGACCTTCGGGATCATGCCGCCGGAGATCGTGCCGTCGGCGATCAGCGCGTGCGCCTGCGCGACGGACAATTCCTTGATCAGGTTGCCCTGCTTGTCGAGAACGCCAGGAACGTCAGTTAGGAAAAGCAGGCGGGTGGCGTTCAGCGCACCGGCGATCGCGCCGGCAAACGTGTCGGCGTTGATGTTGTAGGTCGCGCCGTCGCGGCCGGGGGCGACCGGTGCGATGACCGGGATCATCTCCGAGCGGGCAAGCAGGTCAAGCAGCGTGCGGTCGACTTCGACGACCTCGCCGACGAAGCCGAGGTCGAGCACGCGCTCGATGTTCGAATCCGGGTCCTTGATCTTCTTCTGCGCCTTTTCGGCGAAGACCATGTTGCCGTCCTTGCCGCAAAGGCCGATCGCCCATTCGCCCGTCTGGTTGATGAGCGCGACGATTTCCTTGTTGATCGAGCCGGCGAGAACCATTTCGACGATCTCGACCGTCTTGGCGTCGGTGACGCGCAGGCCGCCTTCGAACTTCGATTCGATGCCCATCTTCGTCAGCATCGCGCCGATCTGCGGGCCGCCGCCGTGGACGACGATCGGATTGACGCCGGACTGTTTCAAGAGCGCGATGTCGCTCGCGAAAGCCTTGCCGAGCTCGGCATTGCCCATGGCATGGCCGCCGTACTTCACGACAATCGTCTTATTCTCATAGCGCTGCATGAAAGGCAGGGCCTGCGCAAGCAGGCGTGCCTGGGTTTCGCTTTCGGACTGGTTCATGGGATACCCCGCGGAATTGATCGCGGCCTTTTATCTCAAGTTTTTGACAGATGGAATAATCCAGAGGCCATTAGTTTGCCGTATCAGCTGGCAGTAAGCCCGGGGAGTCGGGCTAGTGGTAAGGGGCATGGCATGACAAGCGACGAAATCGCGCATCTGATCAGCCTGGTGGCGATCGGCGATCGCAAGGCCTTTGCCACGCTCTATCGCGAGACCAGCCCGAAACTCTTTTCCATCTGCCTGCGTATCTTGAAGGACAGAACCGAGGCCGAGGAATCGCTTCAGGAAGTCTACGTGAAGATTTGGCAGCGTGCCGGCGTGTTCGCTGCCGGATCCGGTGCGCCGTCTTCCTGGCTCGCGGCAATCACGCGCAACCAGGCGATCGACATCATGCGCGCGCGAAAGCCGATTGCCGACGAACTCGATAGTGCCTACGACCTCGCGGATGACGAACCCTCCCCCGAGATACAGACTGTGATCAAGGATGAAGGAAGGCGCATTGACACCTGCATGGAAGAGTTGGAAGCTGATCGGGCAATGGCGGTGAAGAAAGCTTACGTCGAAGGGCAGAGCTATCAGGAACTGGCCGATCAGTTTGGCGTCCCTTTGAACACGATGCGCACATGGCTGCGTCGCAGCCTCTTGAAACTGAGAGAGTGCATGGAACGATGACATCGCCGGATCAGAGCAAGGGAGGCCGCTCCCGCGACGAGGTACTCGCCGGTGAGTATGTTCTTGGTGTTCTTTCCTTCAAGGATCGGCGAGTTGTAGAGGAGCGGATGCGTCGCGACAGGCAGTTCGCGGCCATCGTCAGCCGCTGGGAAACCAATCTCTCCTCCTTCAACGACGATTACGACGTCGTTAGCCCCAGCCAGGAAACGTTCAAGCAGATCGAGGCGCGGTTGTTTGGTGCGCCTGAAGCAACCCCGGCGCCGGCGCGTGGAGTGTGGGGTTCGCTCATTTTCTGGCGCTGCCTCGCGCTCGTCTCGCTGTTGATCACCGCGGGCGCACTAACGATTGCCACCGTTGCCGTCACTCCGCCTCAGGCCCCTGCACCGCTCGTGGCTGAACTGACAGCCTCCAGCAGCCAGGTCAATCTACTTGCCTCCTATGAACGACAGAGCGGAAAACTGCGGATCGTACCCATCGCCACCGGCAAGCCCGAAGAGAAGTCGCTGGAGCTCTGGCTTGTTCCGGCAAGCGGTGCACCAAGATCGCTTGGCGTATTTCCTCCCGGTCAGGCAGGCGAATTGGTCATCCCTGTCGATATGCGCGGCAGCGTAGACGAAGGCGCGACTCTGGCGGTCAGCCTCGAGCCTTTCGGCGGCTCGCCGACCGGGCAGGCCACCGGGCCGATCGTGGCAAGCGGTACGACGCACCGCCGTTGACCTTTTTTCAGCAAGTTTGCGCTCTGGCTGAAACTCTCCCCACGAGCCTCTCGTAGATCCTCATGTCCGTAAGGAATGTCGGCATCCGGTCGGCTTAGCCACGGACGCTAGAGGAGAACCATCATGATGAAGTCCGCACTGCGCTTGAGCGTGCTTGCTGCTGCCGTTTCCGCATTTGCTTTCGCTGCGCAGGCCAAGAACCCAATGGTCGGTGGCGCCGCAATGTATCCGACCAAGGATATCGTGCAGAATGCCATGAACTCCAAGGATCACACGACGCTGGTTGCGGCGGTAAAGGCTGCTGGTCTGGTATCGACGCTGGAAGGCAAGGGACCTTTCACAGTCTTTGCTCCGACCAATGAAGCCTTCGCGGAATTGCCCGCCGGCACGGTCGATACGTTGCTGAAGCCGGAAAACAAGGCCCAACTAACGAAGGTCCTGACCTGCCACGTCGTCGCCGCTGACGCGATGGCCAAAACCGTTGCCAAGATGATCAAGGCCGACGGCGGCGAACACGACATCAAGACGGTCGGCGGTTGCGTGCTGAAGGCCAAGGAAAACATGGGCAAGATCACGATCACCGATGAAAACGGCGATGTCGCCCATGTGACCATCGCTGACGTGAAGCAGTCCAACGGCGTCATCCACGTCGTTGACAAGGTTCTGCTGCCGAAAATGTAAGCCGGTTCAGGCAGTCAGCGTAAGGCGCCCAATTCCATCTGGGCGCCTTCTTTCATTTCCAGTTGGCGATCCCGACCGTTTGGGCAATCGCCTCACGCAGGTCATCGAGACCCTCGCTCTTTTCCGAGGAGGTGGCGATGATGCCGGGATAGGCGGCCGGCCGTTTTTTGATCTTTTCCGCGGTGTCCGCGAGCAGCTTGGTCACAGCCGGTGGTTTGATCTTGTCCGTCTTGGTCAGAACGATCTGATAGGAGACCGCCGCCTTGTCGAGCAGATCCAGAACCTCGTCATCGTTCTTCTTCACGCCGTGGCGGCTGTCGATCAGCACATAGACCCGCTTCAGCGTCGCGCGGCCGCGCAGGTAATCGAAGACGAGCTTCGTCCAGGCGTCGACCTGGTCCTTCGGCGCCTGCGCGTAGCCGTAGCCCGGCATGTCGACGAGCGCCATCGGTGGCAGGTCGCCGGCTTCACCGGAGTAACCCTCCGGCACGAAGTAGTTGAGTTCCTGCGTGCGCCCCGGCGTATTCGAGGTACGCGCCAGCCCCTTGTGACTGACGAGCGCATTGATCAGCGACGACTTGCCGACGTTCGATCGGCCGGCAAAGGCCACTTCCAGCGGCCCTTCCGGCGGCAGGAACTTCAGGGACGGTACGCCGCGGATAAAGGTCCAGGGGCGCCCGAATAGCGGCTTGTCGTTCTTGTTGTCGGTCATTCGGCCTTTTCCAGTCCAGATCCAATGTGCCTATGGCATTCAGGTTTCCGGCGATTTTGTCAACCGACCGGCAGCTGCCAGGTTACCGCAGCAATGCCGGCTGAAATGAAAAGCCCCGCCGAAGCGGGGCTTTGGTCATTTCTCCGTCGGGGCCGGCTTTCGTTTGAAGAGCCCCTTCAGGTTGCTGAAGAGTTCGATCTTCACGCCGTGGCGCTTCATGATCACCGACTGCTGGATCACCGACAGCGTGTTGTTCCAGGCCCAGTAGATGACCAGACCTGCCGGGAAGCTCGCCAGCATGAAGGTGAAGACCAGCGGCATCCAGTTGAAGATCATTGCCTGCGTCGGATCCGGCGGCGTCGGGTTCATGCGCATCTGCAGGAACATCGTCACACCCATGATCAGCGGCCAGACGCCGAGATGCAGGAAGGCGGGCGCCGCAAACGGCAGCAGGCCGAAGAGGTTGATGAACGACGTCGGATCGGGCGCCGAAAGGTCCTGGATCCAGCCGAAGAACGGCGCGTGGCGCATCTCGATGGTGATGTAGATCACCTTGTAGAGCGAGAAGAAGATCGGGATCTGTAGTGCGATCGGCCAGCAACCGGCGATCGGGTTGATCTTCTCTTCCTTGTAGAGCGCCATCGTCGCCTGTTGCAGGCCCATGCGGTCGTCGCCGAACTTGGCCTTCAGCTCTTCCATCTTCGGCTGCACGCGCTTCATGTTCGCCATCGAAGCGTACTGCTTGCTGGCGAGCGGGAAGAACAGCGCCTTGACGACGATGGTGGTCATCAGAATGGCGACGCCGAAGTTTCCGAAGTAACGGAAGAAGAAGTCCATCAGCCTGAACATCGGCTTCGTCAGGAAGTAGAACCAGCCCCAGTCGATCAACCGGTCAAACTTCGGGATCGAATAGGTCTTCTCGTAGCCGTCGATGACAGGAACTTCCTTGGCGCCGGCGAACACGAGGTTCTTCAGTTCAAGCGACTGGCCAGGAGCGACGGTAACGGCGTTCTGCTTGTAGTCGGCCTGGAAACGCGGCTGACCATCCGTGAAGTGCGTGAAGCGTGCATCGTACGGGGTCTGCTGCGGCGGAATGATCGTTGCCGCCCAGTACTTGTCGGTGATGCCGAGCCAGCCACCGGTTGCCGTTGCCGGCGTTACGGCTTCCTTCTCGACAGCGGCGTACTTGCTCTCGAGCAGGCTGTCGCCGATCACGCCGATGAAGCCTTCGTGCAGCACGTAGGTCGAGGCAACGGCAGGCTTGTTGTAACGGGTGACGCGGCCATAGGAGGACAATGCCGCCGGAGCCTGGCCCGCATTGGTAACCTTGTCGGTGACCGTGAACATGTAGTGCTCATCGACCGAGATCGTGCGGGCAAAGGTGATGCCCTTGTCATTGGTGTAGGTCAGCGTAACCGGTGTCGTTTCGGTCAGCTTGGCGCCTTCCGGTGCGGTCCAGACGGTCGAGGGACCCGGAACGCTGCCGGTGGTGGCGTCGCCGATGTAGCCGAGTTCGGCGAAGTAGCCGTCCTTCGTCTCCGACGGGCTGAAGAGCGTGATGATCGGGCTCGAATCATCCACGGTCTCGTGATAGCCCTTGAGCTTCAGGTCATCGAGACGGGCGCCGACGAGGTTGATGGAGCCGGCAAGAGCGGCGGTATCGATCGTGACGCGCGGGTTCTTGGCAAGTGCGTCAGCAAGCGAGGTTGTCGCGGCAGCCTGGCCGGAAGGCGCGGCGCCACTCGTCTGGGCCGTACCCGCGCCACCCGAAGCAGGGGTCTGCACCTGTTCGGTCTTCTGCTGCGCTTTTTGAGCGAGTTCAGCCTTGCGCTGCGCTTCGATGCGCGGATTCATGTAGAGGAATTGCCACCCGAGAACGATCAGCACGGAGAGGGCGATCGCAATGAAGTAGTTGCGGTTGTTTTGCATCATACGTTCCTGGGGCGGCCGTCTCCGGACCGCTTGTGTTTCGGCTTGGTCTCGACGCGAGTTTTGAGCTCTGCGGCTAATTTTTCGAAGGGTGCTTGCAGCACGTCTCTTCGCGCGACAACCACATAGTCGTGTCCGGGCTGCATTGCAAACCCTGCATGAAGTCGCACCGCCTCTTTCAGGCGCCGCCTCATGCGGTTTCTTTCGACCGAGTTGCCATGTTTCTTGGTGACGGTGAAGCCGACGCGGGCTTCGGCCTCTGGTTCCTTCCGGTCGAGGACTTCGAGCAGGAAGAAGCTGCCCCTGCGCTTTTCGCCATTGCGGACAGCAAGAAACTGCGGGCGGCTTTTCAGCCGCCCGGCAGTCATTTTCTTCTTATTGGTCGTCAATTCGCCCGCCATCTCTTATCGGGCAATTCGGCCTTAGGCCGAAAGACGCTTGCGGCCGCGTGCGCGGCGAGCAACGATAACCTTACGGCCGCCCTTGGTGGCCATGCGTGCACGGAAACCGTGGCGGCGCTTGCGAACAAGCTTGGATGGTTGGTAGGTACGCTTCATTTATTTAAACACCGCGGAGTGCGGCCCTTCTTGAATTTGCATATTGCAAGGAGCGTTGTTTTTCGAACGGGCGAGGCTAACGAGAGCCTTATATGACCGGACGTGCGGCGGCTTATACGGATGAAGGCCGTCAAAGTCAATTATCGCCCGGAATTTCTGGATTTCAGCCCAGCGCTACAAGATTTAGCGACGCACATTAATGTTTGTGACGGCGCGTTAAAGTCGGCCGTGCGTAATATTTTTCTTCGTTCGCAACTGCTGCGCGCATTCTCGGGGCGATCTAGCGTTTTTCGGCGCAAAAAACCAAACGTTGACGACTAAGTACAGGTAATTTTTTGTAGTTAGGCGGCCAAGCATCCGAAATCTAACGTTAATTTATTTCGGCCAAATTTAGCTATCGGCCGGAAAGCTTTCCCGGCTTGTCATCAGTTTCTGGGGGGCTTCCTTTGAAAATCCGAGGTAAGATCAATCTGCTCGTTTCCGCCATGTGCGGCGTTGCATTGCTGATCGGGGCAACGGCACTTTGGGCCGTGCATCAATATGACGAGAATCTGTCGGCATATGAAGACGCGTCTGATCGCGCTTACTATGGCGAGCGCCTCAACCGCTTCGTGACGGCGACGGTCATGGAGGCCCGCGGAATCTACGGCGCTCCCTCGACAAAGGAAGCCGCTGCCTTCGCCAAGGGGCTGCTGACGGATCTCGATCAGATCGACAAGGTAATTGCCTCCTGGGCTCCGCTGGTTCCTGAAAGCCAGAAAGACACCTTCGTGAAAATGACCGAGCGCGCCAAGGAATTCCGCGCGTTCCGCGCTGAAACAGCCCGCCTCGGCACCGAAGTGAGCCCGCAGGCAGCGAACGAGCAGGGCAACAACGACGCCAACCGAGCCAATCGCAAGGCTTTCCAGGCGGAGATCGATGCGATCGTCGCCACCGACAAGGCGACACTCGATGCTGTCAATGCGCAGGTCGAAAGCTCGCGCACCTCCGTCTTGTGGCTCGTGATTGCGATTACCGGTGTTGGCATTGTGGCTGGCGTCGGTATGGGCTTCTACATCGGCACCATTCAGCTCAGCCGCCCGATCAAGAAGGTCACGGACGCGATCAAGCAGGTTGCCGACGGTAACTTTGAGGCCGAAGTGCCTTTCGCGGGACGTCAGGATGAAATCGGCGAAATGGCCGCCGCCGTCGCTGTCTTCAAGGAGAATGGTCTCGCCGTACGTCGCATGAATGCGCAGGAAACCGCCATGCGCGCCAAGAGCGACGATCTGCAGTCCAGCATGTCCGTCGTCGTTGCATCCGCAGCCGCCGGCGACTTCAGCCGCCGCATCGAAAAGGACTACGGCGACGACAACCTCAACCAGTTCGCCAGCAACATCAACCATCTGCTTTCCAGCATCGATGCGGGTGTCGGCGAAACGCGCCGGGTGATTGCAAGCCTGGCGGAAGGCGACCTGACGCAGACGATGCGCGGCAACTTCCAGGGCGCCTTCGCCGAACTGCAGCAGAACGTCAACAGCACATTCGCGACGCTGCAGACAACGATGCGCGAAGTACGCGAGACGGCCGAAGGCTTCCACGGCAACACAAACGAGCTGCGCGCCGCAAGCGACGACCTTTCCAAGCGTACCGAGCAGCAGGCCGCTGCCCTCGAAGAGACCTCGGCGGCGCTCGACGAGATCACCGCGGTCGTCAACAATTCGACCGAGCGTGCTCAGGAAGCCAGTGTCATGGTCTCCGAGGCCAAGGACGACGCCGGCAAGTCGGGCGTGGTCGTCCGCAATGCCGTCGACGCCATGGGTCGCATTGAGCAGGCTTCGCGCGAAATCAGCCAGATCATCAACGTCATCGACGAGATCGCCTTCCAGACGAACCTGCTGGCGCTGAACGCAGGCGTCGAAGCGGCGCGTGCGGGCGAGGCAGGCAAGGGTTTCGCTGTCGTCGCTCAGGAAGTTCGCGAGCTGGCACAGCGTTCGGCAACCGCCGCTAAGGACATCAAGGGCCTGATCACCAAGTCCGGCGATGAAGTACAGGTTGGCGTAAAGCTGGTGCAGGCGACTGGCGAGGCGCTGTCCCAGATCGAACGCCGTGTCAACGCGATCAACGACCATATCCACTCGATCGCGACGGCTGCGAAGGAGCAATCAACTGGCCTCAAGGAGGTCAATACCGCCGTCAATCAGATGGATCAGGTGACGCAGCAGAACGCTGCCATGGTCGAGGAAACCTCGGCAGCAACGCACAAGCTCTCCGGCGAAGCCGATGGTCTTGTCCGCCTGATCTCACGCTTCAAAGTCTCCAACGTGCCGGCAGCGGCCGCCGTCGCCGTCGCGCGCCATCAGGAACATCGTCCGGTGGCCTCTCCGGCCCGTCGCGCCATGGGGACCGTCGCGCGGGCGTTTAGCGGCAACGCCGCCGTTGCCGAGCAGAATTGGGAAGAATTTTAAACGCCCTGCGCTCCCTTGGACAAAGACGAAACGCCGCCTCAGGGCGGCGTTTCCATTTGTCGCAAATGGCCTTGCTCGCAAAGATTTGAAAGCGGACCGTCATCGTCTAATATAGAACGCGCAAAGGGCGCCCGGCGCCAAGCGGACGAAAGACAATGCAAGCCCACGATCAAGGCGACAATCTTCTCCCAGACGGTGCTGCCGGGACCGAGCCCGACCGGGCGGACCAGCGCCCGTCCGGCATGTTCGGCGGGCTTTCCGGCAAGTTGCTGTGGCTGACGGTTGTCTGCATCATGCTCGCCGAGGTGCTGATCTTCTTTCCGTCGGTTGCCACCATGCGCCTGCGGTGGCTGGACGAAAGGCTGAATGCCGCGGCTGCGGCCGCGATCGTGATCGACGGTCTACAGCCGGTGGAACTGCCGCGCGCGCTGCAGAAGGAAACGTTGGAAGCGACCGGCACCAAGGCGATCGTGCTGCGGAAAGAGGGCACCTCGCGCCTACTTGCGACGACGGACATGCCGACCTCGGTCGATGAACAGTATGATTTGACCGACGTGCCATCAGTGACCGCGATTCGCGACGCGCTCGATACGATGATTTTTGGCGGCAACCGCCTGATCCGCGTCTATGGTCCGGTACAGGACACCAATACCGGTGTCGAAGTGCTTATGAAGGACAAGCACCTCCGCAATGCGATGCTTGTTTATTCCCGCAACGTCTTTCTGCTGTCGATCCTGATTTCACTGTTTACCGCGACGCTGGTGTTCTTCGCGATCAACCGCATCCTGATTCGGCCGATTCGCGAGCTGACCGGCAGCATGCAGCATTTCTCCTCCGATCCGGAAAATCCGCAGAATGTCTTTGTCGGCGACGGCGGTCGCGACGAGCTTGCCGTTGCCGGACGGCACCTGACCTCCATGCAGTTGGAACTGCAAAAGACGCTGAAGCAGCAGAGAAACCTTGCAGCGCTCGGCCTAGCAGTTTCCAAGATCAACCACGACATGCGCAACATCCTGGCCTCGGCACAGCTGATGTCGGACCGTCTCGTGGACGTCGATGATCCGATGGTGAAGGCCTTTGCGCCAAAGTTGCTACGCACAATCGACCGCGCCGTCGGTTATACGACTGAGGTGCTGTCCTATGGCCAGGCAAGCGAAGCGGCACCCCGTCGGCGCCGCATCCGGCTCTATGACCTGACCCAGGACGTGAAGGACATGTTGGCGATCGATGCTCAGAGCGGTATCGAGTTCGTCGGCCAGGTCGCGCCCGAGCTCGAGGTCGATGCAGACAGCGAGCAATTGTTTCGTGTCATCCACAATCTCTGTCGCAACGCCGTGCAGGCCCTCAGCGCACCGGCGGTAGCGCGTGGAGCCGACGGCGCCAAGCGCATCACCGTTTCGGCGCAGCGTGTCGGTAGCGTGGTCAGCATCATCGTCGATGATACCGGGCCCGGTATGCCGCAAAAGGCCAGACAAAATCTCTTTGCTGCCTTCCGCGGCTCGGCCCGCTCCGGCGGCACGGGCTTGGGGCTGGTGATCGCCCGCGAACTCGTGCTGGCGCACGGTGGCACCATCGCTCTTGTGGAAAAGCCTTCGGTTGGAACGCAGTTTCGCATCGAGATTCCGGATCGCCCGCTATCGCTGGACGACTACCGCGGCCGCGCGCTGCAGGAAAAGTGATGCATTTTGCGCATTTCCGCTCTGCGCCATCAAAGTCGCGATTTTTTCAGAAAGCCTATTGCAATCCCCGAAAGGACCCTTTAGAGAACCGCCCACGCAAGCGGTTCGGCCGCTTCGGCACGCACCCGTAGCTCAGCTGGATAGAGCACCAGACTACGAATCTGGGGGTCAGGAGTTCGAATCTCTTCGGGTGCGCCATTCTCTTCCTCATATCATATTTATGTCTGGTTGGCGCCGTACTGCGCGCACAACCATCCCTCTGCGGCTTAGGCAAAAAAAGCCCCGCCGACTCGGCAGGGCTGCAGGGATTCGGTCTACGGTGGCGTCAGCTATCGTTAGTGACGGCAAACCGTCTTGTACTTGGTAATCTCATGGTGATGGCTGCGCACCTGGTAGGGTTCCCTCCAGCAACGCTGGTAGGAAGAATAGTGGCGATCGCGCCAGTAGCGTGGCGGCGGGCCGTGGCGATAGTTGGGCCGGTAATCATCATGGTAGCCCGGCGTTCCAATAATCACTCTGACATTATCGGCAAACGAAGGGGCGGCTGTTGATGCAAGCGATGTCAGGACAATGGCTGCTACGGTAGTAAGCTTTTTCATGTTTTACTCCTTTGAGCACGTAACGCCGTTGGCTAGGCGTTTGTTTCAAAGGATATTTTTCTCAACATGAACCTTGGCTGAGGCGGCCGTTCATAAACGTCGCCGTCAGTCAGTCCCAAGACGGCGAGGGTAGTCGACGCGCCTACCGCCGCAATAGAGCGATTATGAGATCGCGGCGATCAACGCTTTTCTTCGATTGTTCGGATGTAAGGAAGGCCGCTTGTGATCTGCGAGGCTGCGTTAGAACGACATGCACGTCAGTCATGAAAATGACGTGACTCCAACCAGGGTATGGTGTGAGACCCGCAAGTCTTCCCGACTCACCAAAGTCAGCCGATGTGTGTTTCAGGCGGCAATCACCTGATCCGCCGCCCGTGGAATCGAGTCGTTACGGTCGGTGACTGAAGCGGGCGATTTGCGCATTCTTCATCAGGTTGCGAAAGTTGGGACCGCTGACATGTACCAAGGTCGTATGGTCGCCGCCCTCGAAATAGACGTCGCTGGCGTTGCCGAGGCTTTCGTCGAGAATGACAGGCACGTCGTAGGCCGATCCGATCGGCGGGACCGCACCTATATCGCAATCGGCGAAAAGTGTGCTGACTTCATTTTCCGAGGCGAGGCCGAGGCGCTTGTTCATCACATCCTGCAGCGTGCTGAGCTCGAGCCGGTGAGTGCTCGGAACAACGGCCAGTACATATCCCATTTCGTGATGGACGACGACAGATTTGGCGAGCCTGCTGCCCGGAACATGGGCGGCCTGCGCTGACTGGCTGGTCGTCGCTGTACGATGATGAGGCACGGTGTCGTAGGCGATGCCTTCACCGTCGATATAGTCCTGAAGCTTCCTTGCGATGGTCATCTTGGGTTCCCCTTAAGATTGCGTCGGAAGGCATACAAGGCATTCTCCTCTCATCGTCCGCGAAGTCAACGGCGGAGGGTGCAATGCCTGATGACCGCCACAGGACGATGGCGGTCACGCAAGTTCGACGCACCACTTTGGCGCGCCGGCTGTCGCCTCCCTAGGCGGAGACTCTCACCTCGCCATGCTTGGCCAGTGTCTCCTCCGTCGAAAGCACGGAGGCGTAGGCAAATGCGAACGCCGCCATGAACGCCGCATGCGCTTGTGCGGCAGGAACCAGCGTGCCGTTGAATTCGAGGTCGCGTGTTGCGCAGGCATCATGGACAACCGTTACCCGGTAGCCGAGATCGCTGGCGGCGCGTGTCACGGCATCGATGCACATGTGGCTCATGCTGCCGACGACCGTCACCTCTTCGATGCCATGACGATCAAGCGTCGCCTTCAGCTCTGTTTCACGGAACGCGTTGACATGGTTCTTCACGATGACGGTCTCGCCCGGTCGATTCAGCACCTTCTGATGAATCTGTGCACCCTCGGACCCAGCAAGGAAGAAAGCCGCAGTCTCGCCGATCGACTCATGCCTGACGTGGATGACTAGGTCGCCGGCATCGCGGGCCGCCGCGACGATCCGTGCAGCATTGTCGGCGGCGGCATCGGCGCCGCTCAACGGCCATTTGCCGTTCGGGAAATAATCGTTCTGAATGTCGACGACGATGAGGGCTTGTTTGGTCATGTCCTGATATCCTTTCATTCCTTCCGGGACCGTCCCGTCCGTTGATGGACAAACTATGTCTGAAGCGGCATGGTGTGGATTGGCGAAATTGACATTATCGAGGTCAAAACTGACAAATGATCCAAGCCGACGCACCGACCGAGATCGGCATCCTGCTCTATCCGCACGTCCAACTCGCGGCCGTCTATGGGCTGACTGATCTATTCAATCTGGCGAATCGGTTTGCAACGAGGCAACGGACTTCGGGGAGCCCGGCGTTGCGCGTAAGCCATTGGCGGGAGACAGACGCCGCGGAGGCGGTCGAGCGCGTATTCGATACGGCACCTGGCACCCAAGGGGCGCCCGACGTGCTGCTGCTGCCCCCGAGCTTCGGCGAACCGATGACATCCGAGGAAGCCGCTCCGCTGGCCCGATGGCTTCGCCAGCGGCATGCCGAGGGAACGACGCTGAGTTCCGTCTGCATCGGCGCGTTCCTGCTTGCCGAGACCGGTCTTCTGGCGCACCGGATGGCGACGACCCACTGGACCTACGCGGCTGTACTGGCTGAGCGCTTTCCCGATGTGCGGGTCGATACCGACAAGCTCATCATCGATGAAGGCGACGTCATTACCGCCGGAGGCCTGATGGCCTGGACCGATCTCGGCCTGAAGCTCGTCGACAGATTGCTGGGATCGGCTGTCATGCTGGAGACGGCACGCTACCTCCTGGTGGATCCGCCTGGCAGGGAGCAACGCTGCTACAGCAGCTTCTCGCCCCGCCTGAACCATGGCGACGAACCGATCCTGAAGGTGCAGCACTGGCTGCACGCGAGCGGCGCGCGCCAAGTCACGCTGCCCGCGATGGCCGAGTGCGCGCGCCTGGAAGAGCGCACCTTCCTTCGCCGTTTCCACAAGGCGACAGGGTTTCGACCGACGGAATACTGCCAGCATCTGCGGGTCGGCAAGGCGCGTGAAATGCTGGAGTCTTCGAAACGGACCGTCGAGCAGATCGCCGTTGCTGCCGGCTACGAGGATCCGGGCGCCTTCCGCAAGGTGTTCCAGAAGATTACCGGCCTGTCGCCGGGAGACTACCGCAGCCGCTTCGGATTGAACGGCAGGGTATGAATTGAGGCCGGCTGGCTAGCTTGGCGCAACATTGCGACGCGATGGTGCAATGGGCGCTGCGTGGGCAGCGATTCATGGCGCATGGCCGGAGGAAATATGCTGAGGAATACGGTGCAAGCGTTTGCGTTGTGCGCGGTCATGGCAACGCTTGCCAGCTGCGTCGATGCCAATATGCCGACACTTGTACCTGTTGCATGGCCTTCCGATCCACCGCTCAATCTGCCGGCAGTCGCCCATCACATCTGCACCGGTGACAGCAACTTTATGTACCGCGAATCAAAGAAGCAGTACGAGCTGCGCGCCGGAATGGGCCGCTATCCGATCGATCCCGCCCAGCAGGAAGCGACCGCGATCGCCGCGGCACAACGGCAGTATGTTACCTGCCTGTCGAGCCAAGGGTATCGAATTTACGGCCGATAAGCTCGCTGGCTGAAGCCTGCCGCCTAGCCCGCTGTGGCGCCTGCCGCGTCAGCCCGCTTCACGCGCAATCGCCGCTGATCACGACTGCAGGAGGGAGCGTGTGATCGCGGAACTTTGCTACGCAGGAACGCATTTTTCTTTGATAAATCCAAGAAGGAGGATTTATCATGAACATGTCCAACATTGCTTTTGCCCTGTCAGCCGGAGCGCTCCTCCTACTGCCATCAACCGTTCCCGTGCAGGCGGCGCCTATGCAGCAGGTTCCTCTCCCAAGCGCCTCGAACGTCGAAATGGTGCAGTACAATCAGCAGCGGTCAGGCTATTTCAACGGCTATCGCGGCTCGCGCACTGAGCGCGCCGGCACCCGCCGCGGGCCAGATGGCTACTGGTATCCGTTGGCTGCCTTCGGTGTTGAGGGCGGTACGACAGGTTCCATCGGCACTCAGCCGGTGCGACCCATGCAGCGCCAGACCTACTGCCAGAACACGTTTGGCGGCACCAACGGTGATGGCAGCATGCCCTGCGACAACGGCTACTGATGACGTAACGTCCTGAATGTGAGGCGGGATAGCTCCCGCCTTCACATTCACTGCTTCCTCAACTGCTGGTGATACTTTTTCGAGGTTCGTCGGCGAAGGGCGACTCACAACAGATCGTATCGGTGCTCCGCCGTTTGGCCCACTACCGCAGTCGAGCTCCACATCAATTCGCGTTCCGCAGCGTAGATGTTCCCCCGGCTAGTTCGCATAATTCGGCGTGATAGCAATTGGCGAGAGTTCGAGTCACTGGGCCCCTCATCGGTCCTCGAATGGGAATTCTGACGTCTCATCGCGCAATTCCGGCAGATTGAGCGCCGTATTCGCCCAAAAAATTGACTAGTTGATCAAAAATGCCACAAAAAGAGGCCAACTGCAGTTGCGAGGTATGCGTTATTTGCATTGCTGCGTTGCGGTAATCTCCCTATTCCTGATCGAAACAATGGGCTATCTATTACCTCGAAGGCAGCGCACTCCTCCTCCCAGCGCTCCTTCATCGGACTGACAACACTCCTCCTCCCAGTTGTCAGTCAGGATCAAGAGCCCGGTGCACCTCCTCCCGCACCGGGCTCTTTTCTATTTTGCCTCCTGCATCGACAAATCGTGGCTTCTCGCTCGCAGAGACGTGCGCCGTCGCGCTACATTGCTTGGCGTGTAGCAGGCGGTGGGCTGCCGCAAGTCCGCATCAACGAAAATTCCCCATAGGCAACCGCCGACGATCTGATATATCAGGCTGATAACATGACGCGGATGCCGAAGCTGCTTCGGCCGACATGATACGACATGCTTGAGAGGAGTTGACTGATGAGATGGAAGCGCACGATCCAGCTTCTGGATGTTCACGCCGAAGGGGAGATCGGCAAGGTCGCAATCGGCGGCGTGCCGAAGATCCCTGGCAATACGGTCGCCGAACAACTGAACTGGCTGAACACCGATCCAAAGGGTCAGGAACTCCGTCGTTTCCTCTGCCTCGAGCCACGCGGCGCTCCGATCGGCTCCGTCAATCTGCTGCTGCCGCCGAAGCATCCGGATGCCGATGCGGCTTTCATCATCCTGCAGCCCGATCAGGCGCACGCCAGCTCGGGTTCGAACTCGATTTGCGTCACGACGGCATTGCTGGAATCCGGGATCGTCGAGATGAAGGAGCCGGAAACCATCGTCACGCTGGAAACGGCAGCCGGCCTCGTCAAGGCGACAGCGACCTGCCGCGATGGGCGTTGCGAGAAGGTCAAGCTCACCATGGTCCCGTCTTTCGTGCAGGAACTCGACGTTGACGTCGACACGCCGCACTGGGGCAAGATCAAGGTCGATATCTGCTACGGAGGTATCTTTTACGCGCTCGTCGATGTCGGGCAGATCAATCTGACAATCGAGAAGGGCAATGCCGCGGCTCTCGTACAGGCCGGCATGGTGTTGAAGGAGCTGATCAATCGCAGCATCGAGGTCGTCCATCCGGAAATTCCGGCGATCTCCGGCGTTGCCTATGTCATGTTCCGCGACCTCGAGGCCGACGGCACTGTTCGCACCTGCACCACCATGTGGCCGGGCCGCGCCGATCGCTCACCCTGCGGCACGGGCAATTCCGCCAACCTTGCGGCACGACACGCGCGCGGCGAGGCGAAGGTCGGGGATGTCTTCAAGTCACGCTCGATCATCGGTTCGGAGTTCGAAGTTGGACTGTTGGCGGAAACCGAAGTTGCTGGTCGTCCCGCAATTGTCCCGACGATTGCGGGTCGCGGGTTCACCTTCGGTCTTTCGCAGGTCGCGCTCGACCCCTTCGATCCGCATCCAGGCGGCTTTGCATTGACGGACGTCTGGGGGCCTTTGGCGGGCGAGATCTGACGCTCAGTAAGTGAAGGGGTCGAGCTCTGCCTTTTCAACGGCGTGGTCGCCCACCTGCTCCGGGTAGATGACACCCTTGCGCAGGATGATATTGGCGTAAAGCCGTGGTTCGCTGGTCTGGATCACGGCATGGGCGGCCCGCACGCGATTGTAAAAGTCGGCGCCGACGAGTGGCACCACCTGTCGGTGCGGCTCGTGACGGGCGCAGCAGTCGATCATTTCCTCATGCACAGGATCGAGTTTGTCGCGATCGGCCTTGACGGTGGAGCGGAAGATCGCGTCCTGCACGAAATCGTCGATCGGCAGGACGCTCAAGACGGCGTCGAGAACGCGCACGATGCCATGGCCATCGAGGCGAATCAGCCGCCGCGCATGCTCGACACCCGGATAATTGCCGTCGACGATCGCGATCTCGTCGCCATGCCCCATGGCACGCAGCGTCGAAAGCAGTTCGGGGCTCAGAAGCGGGTTAAGTCCCTTCAGCATATTCGACCTCCTTGAATAGAACGTTCTGGTCCGTGAGGTAGCGCGCGAAGATCGGCAGACTGGCGCCGCCGATGGCGCGCGCATGGGCGCCAACCGCGCCCTCGATGATATCAGGCATGACAACACCCTGAAGGTCGAGCAGATCCGCCTCGCGGATCGTCGCCTGCACAATCCGCTCCCGCACCCATCCGGGAAAGCCGCCGTCGATGACGGCCGCGCTGAAGTCGATGATCGAGGCCGCGGCGACGATTGCCTGCGCGAGCGCTTTGGCGGTGTCCTGGATCCACGTTTCGAGCGGCTCGCCGAAATCGATCCAGTCGTCGGCAGAATACCACAGCGGCTGCGGGTCAATGCCGCGTTCGCGCAGCATGTTTTCCAGCACGAAGATCGAGGCGACCTCCAGCAGCTGCAGCGTCTCACCGTTCTTGCCGCGGACGGGAAGGGGGCCAATGGCTCCGGCCGTGCCGGTGCGTCCGGAAAAGATCGCTGAATTGAGAACGATGCCGCCGCCGATGAAGGAGCCGATGAAGAAATAGACGAAATCGGGATAGGAGGGGCCGATACCGAACACGAGCTCGGCGCCGCAGGCGCTTGTCGCATCGTTCTGCAGGTAGACCGGATAGGGAACGCGCGCAGTAATCTCGGCATGGAGATCGAAGTCGCGCCACACATCCATCGCGCCTTTGGGAGAGCCGACCTCTTCCTCCCAGTTCCAGAGTTCGAACGGGGCGGCAATGCCGATGCCTGCGATGCGGCTGCGCTGCTTCTCGTCGAGCCGGCCTTCGAGCTCTTGGATGCCGGAGGTGATGAAGTCCAGGAAAGTATCGGGCAGCGGATAGGCGTAGGTCTTGTGCAGTTGCAGGCGGATCTGGCCAAGGAAATCCATCAGCACCAAGTCGGCGCTGCGTCGGCCCATTTTTACGCCGAACGAGTAGACCGCATCCGGATTGAGGCGCATCGGGATCGATGGTTGACCAACCCGACCGCGCACCGGCTCGCCGCGGGAGAGCAGCCCTTCCTTCTCCAGTGCCCGCATGATGACGGAGACCGTCTGCGCTGAAAGACCGGTTCGACGTGCAATATCCGCCTTCGACTGGGAGCCGTAGAGGCGCACCAGCGACAGCACAAGCCGCTCGTTATAAGCGCGCACCCTGATCTGGTTCGCGCCCCCGGCCGGACTCAAAATAGGCAGTTGGGCCGGTGTCTGCACCGGACCGTCCAAAGACGACATAGCCGCTCCTCCCGCCTCTTGGTCTATGCTCCATTTTTGCCAAGCATGCCATACGGAATTAATAATTCAATTGGATTTATTTATTGACAAGGCGATTTCTTTCGCTCTTAATTGCCATCGTCAACGGCACGGAACGGCTTGGGGGAGGCCGCCGGCGAGACCGCAGCGGTTCTTGTGCTTGTCAATTCCGGCACCGCCTGGGGCGGGTCGGCAAATCTCTGGGAGGACTCAATGAAGAAATCAGTGCTTTCCGCCGCGCTCGGCGCGCTCGCTCTAGGGGTCGCCTTCTCGGCGCCTGCCATGGCAGCTGACGTTTCGGCCTGCCTCATCACCAAGACCGACACCAATCCCTTCTTCGTGAAGATGAAGGAAGGCGCGACGGCCAAGGCCAAGGAACTGGGCGTCACGCTGAAGTCCTACGCTGGCAAGATCGATGGTGACAGCGAAAGCCAGGTTGCCGCGATCGAAAGCTGCATTGCCGACGGCGCGAAGGGTATCCTGATCACCGCGTCCGACACCAAGGGTATCGTTCCCTCGGTCAAGAAGGCTCGCGACGCAGGCCTGCTGGTCATCGCACTCGACACGCCGCTCGATCCGGCTGACGCTGCCGACGCAACCTTCGCAACCGACAACCTGCTCGCCGGCAAGCTGATCGGCCAGTGGGCGAAGGAAACGCTCGGCGACAAGGCAAAGGATGCCAAGGTCGGCTTCCTCGACCTGACGCCATCGCAGCCGACCGTCGACGTTCTGCGCGACCAGGGCTTCATGATGGGCTTCGGCATCGACACCAAGGATCCGAACAAGATCGGCGATGAAGACGATGCGCGCATCGTCGGTCACGACGTAACGAACGGCAACGAAGAAGGCGGCCGCAAGGCCATGGAAAACCTTCTGCAGAAGGATCCGAGCATCAACGTCATTCACACGATCAACGAGCCGGCTGCTGTTGGCGCCTACCAGGCCCTCAAGGCTGTCGGCATGGAAAAGAACGTTCTGATCGTCTCGGTTGACGGCGGTTGCCCGGGTGTGAAGTCGGTCAAGGAAGGCGTGATCGGCGCTACCTCGCAGCAGTATCCGCTGCTCATGGCGTCGCTTGGCATCGAGGCGATCAAGAAGTTTGCCGACAGCGGTGAAAAGCCGAAGCCGACCGAAGGCAAGTCCTTCTTCGACACCGGCGTTTCGCTGGTGACCGACAAGCCGGTTTCGGGCCTCGAGTCGATCGACACGAAGGTCGGCACCGACAAGTGCTGGGGCTAAATCCCGCGATATAACTTACCGCCGGCCGGGGCTTGATCCTCGGCCGGTTTCGACCGACCATAGCTGTTGTCTCGGGAGCCGGCGAACAAAGACCGGAGCGATATGGGGCAGGGCTTCCGCGCGCGGTTTGGCGCGAAAGCGGAGGAGAAACAATGACCGGAGCACAAGACTTCGAACGGGTGCTTGACGGAAGCGACAAGAATGTCGCGTCGTTCGAGCATCAAGCCGTACCATTTGTGAAGCGTGCGCAGCACTTCCTGCACTCGACGCCGGCCGCCGTGCCGCTGATCGTGCTCGTGCTGTCGATCATTATCTTCGGGATCGCGCTTGGCGGACGCTTCTTCTCGTCCTACACGCTGACGCTTATTCTTCAGCAGATAGCCATCGTCGGTATTCTCGGCGCCGCGCAGACTCTGGTTATTCTCACAGCGGGCATCGATCTCTCGATCGGCGTGATCATGGTTATTTCGGCCGTCATCATGGGCAATTGCGCCATCACCTATGGCATTCCAACGCCCATCGCGGTGCTGGCCGGCCTGCTGGTCGGCGGCCTTTGCGGTCTACTGAACGGCTTCCTCGTCGCGTTCATGAAGCTGCCGCCGTTCATCGTGACGCTCGGTACGTGGAACATCGTGATGGCCACGAACTTCATCTATTCCGCCAACGAAACGATCCGCGACACCGATGTCGACACGCAGGCGCCGTTGCTGCATTTCTTTGCAATCAGCTTCAGGCTCGGCAGTGCAGTCCTGACGCTCGGCGTCATTGCCATGGTGCTGCTCGTCCTTGCGCTCTGGTATATCCTCAACCACACCGCTTGGGGGCGCCACGTCTACGCCGTCGGTGATGATCCCGAAGCGGCAAAGCTTTCGGGTATCCAGACGAAGAGCGTCCTGCTCACGGTCTATACGGTTTCGGGTGTGATTGCCGCCTTCGCAGCCTGGGTCTCGATCGGCCGAAATGGCTCGATCTCTCCCTCGTCAGCAGTGACGGATTATAACCTGCAGGCCATCACGGCAACCGTGATCGGCGGCATCTCGCTCTTCGGTGGCCGCGGCTCGATCCTCGGCACCCTGTTCGGCGCGATGATCGTCGGCGTTGTCTCGATGGGCCTCAACATGCTCGGCGCCGATCCGCAGTGGAAGGTGTTGCTCACCGGCGTGCTTATCATCGCCGCAGTCGCAATCGACCAGTGGATCAGAAAGGTGTCGGTGTAATATGGCGAACGAACCTCTTCTCTCGGCACGCGGTCTGGTCAAGCGCTACGGACGCGTTACCGCGCTCGATCATGCCGATTTCGATCTGTACCCAGGCGAGATCCTGGCCGTCATCGGCGACAACGGTGCCGGCAAATCGTCGCTCATCAAGGCGATCTCCGGCGCCATCACGCCCGATGAAGGCGAGATCACGCTGGAGGGCAAGACCGTCAACTTCAAGTCGCCGATGGAGGCGCGCGAAGCCGGCATCGAGACGGTCTACCAGAACCTCGCCTTGTCGCCGGCGCTGTCGATCGCGGACAATATGTTCCTCGGTCGCGAGATCCGCAGGCCCGGCATCCTCGGTAGCTGGTTCCGCATGCTCGACCGCCCGGCGATGGAGAAACGGGCTCGCGACAAGCTGACCGAGCTTGGCCTGATGACCATCCAGAACATCAACCAGGCCGTCGAAACCCTTTCGGGCGGCCAGCGCCAGGGTGTGGCGGTCGCGCGGGCGGCCGCCTTCGGATCGAAGGTCGTCATCATGGACGAGCCAACGGCGGCTCTTGGCGTCAAGGAAAGCCGCAAGGTGCTGGAACTCATCCTCGACGTCCGTTCGCGCGGCTTGCCGATCGTGCTGATCTCTCACAACATGCCACACGTTTTCGAGGTTGCCGACCGCATCCATATCCATCGGCTTGGACGTCGCCTCACGGTCATCAATCCGAAGGAATATACGATGTCGGACGCCGTCGCCTTCATGACCGGCGCCAAGGCGGCTCCGACGGAGCCGGTCGCAGCATGAGCGTAACGATCGATGAAATCGCCGGCGACGTCGTCAGCCGCGCCGGCGATGTAAAGCGCTTCCTGATCGCCATCGCCGGCCCGCCCGGCGCTGGCAAGTCGACCATGGCGGACAATCTCGGCGACGCCCTCAGAGCTAGAGGAGAGACGGCCGAGGTCCTGCCGATGGACGGCTTCCATATGGACAACGCCATCCTCATCGAACGTGGCCTGCTTTCCCGGAAAGGTATCCCGGAGACCTTCGATGTCCGCGGCTTCCTCGATATCATCCGCGCCGTGCGTCCGGCCGACCAGGAAGTGTTGATCCCGGTTTTCGATCGTTCCCGCGAACTTGCCATCGCCTCGGCGCGCGTCGTCTCGCCGGAACATCGGTTTATCATCGTCGAAGGCAACTACCTGCTTTTCAGCCAAGGCAAATGGGCGGAGCTCGAAGGCATCTTCGACTACTCGGTCATGCTTGCGCCACCGATCGAGGTGCTCGAGGAACGGCTGTGGGAGCGTTGGCGCGGCTACAAGCTCAGCGAAGAGGAAGCGAGCGCCAAGGTCTATGGCAACGACCTCCCCAATGGCCGGCTGATCCTCGGTAACCGCCGTAGGGCGGACGTAACGCTTGAGGTAGCCTGATCCGCCTCTGCCGGGCCAAGCAGCCTTGCGGCAATAGATGGAATCGTTGCACGCTCGCCTACATGCAACTTCCGCTTTGTGAGCGGAACGCTTGGACATGGAGGGATAGCGCATGAGCTTCACCGAAGCAGTCTCGTCAGTCTTCTCTAAATATGCCGTTTTCAGCGGGCGCGCCGGGCGACCGGAATTTTGGTGGTTTGCGCTCTTCAATGTTGTCGCATCGCTGATCCTGGCCGTCGTCGACTATCTTCTCTTCGGCCACGAGATTCTTGGCGCAATCTACGGGCTTGCCGTCCTGCTTCCCGGCCTGGGCGTGGCGATCCGCCGCCTTCATGATGTCGGCCGCTCCGGCTGGTGGATCCTCGTCGGCATCATTCCGCTCGTAGGCTGGATCGTTCTGCTCGTCTGGTATCTCAGCCCCGGCACATCAGGCGTCAACGAATACGGTTCACCATCTGCTTGAAAGAGCCGCGGGCAAAATGTTTGCCATGCCCCGCTTCGGGGTGATAATGCGCAGGGCTGAACGTTATCAGCAGCCCGCGGAGTTTCAGCGCATGCAATCGATCACCATCCGTCGCCCCGATGATTGGCACCTTCACCTGCGTGATGGAGCCATGTTGGAGGGTGTGATTGGTGATACCAGCCGCGACTTCGCCCGCGCAATCATCATGCCGAACCTGGTGCCTCCGGTGGTCACCACCGCGGATGCTGAAGCCTATCGCGGTCGCATCATGGCGGCACTACCAAAGGGCGACAGGTTCCAGCCGCTGATGACGCTCTATCTGACGGAACATACCAACCCAGATGACGTCGAAGCCGGCAAGACAAGCGGGCTCATCACCGCGGTCAAGCTCTACCCGGCTGGTGCGACGACCAACTCGCATGGCGGCGTGCGCGATATCGAAAAGGCGATGCCGGTGCTGGAGCGGATGGCGAAGATCGGACTTCCGCTTTGCGTTCACGGCGAGGTGACGACATCTGAGGTTGACATCTTCGATCGCGAAGCGGTGTTCATTGAAACGGTGCTCGATCCCCTGCGCAAGCGTCTGCCCGAACTCAAGGTCACGATGGAGCACGTGACCACCAAGGACGGCATCGACTACATCAAGTCTGCGAAGGCCAATCTTGCAGGGTCGATCACGACGCACCACCTGATCATCAACCGCAACGCCATTCTCGTCGGCGGTATCCGCCCGCATTACTATTGCCTGCCGGTCGCCAAGCGCGAAAATCACCGGCTTGCGTTGCGTGCCGCCGCAACGAGCGGCGATCCGCGTTTCTTCCTCGGCACGGATTCGGCTCCGCATGTCGATCCGTTGAAGGAATGCGCCTGCGGCTGCGCCGGCATCTACACCTCGATCAACACGATGAGTTGCCTTGCGCATGTCTTCGAACAGGAAAACGCTCTCGACAAGCTCGAGACCTTTGCGTCGCTGAACGGACCCGTCTGGTATGGTCTGCCGGTGAACGAAGAAAGAATAACGCTGGTCAAGCGTGAAGAGCCGGTCAATTTTCCAGGTAAAGTTGAAACCGGCGGGGGCCTAGTTACAGTTTTCGATCCAATGTTCCCGCTCCATTGGGACGTTGAGCGGTAGGATTTGCTGGCATCACGCAGTTTTTACTGCTGCTGTTCTTTCAGGGCGGCGGCAATGTGCTGTCCGCGCCTTATTGTTGATTTAAATGCATGAATTTTTAACGAAATAGGTAAGACATTCCTCATAGCAGACTCGTAGGCTTCGCACGAATGAGGGGCGCGGCAGCCGTCGCGATAAAGCATGACGCTTGATTACAATTCCCTTTTGATGGCGCTTGCAGTCTCGGCCACGTGTCTTGCTGTCACGCTGCTCGGGAGTTGGTTTGCGCGCCGGACCGAGACTTTTCTCTTAACCTGTACCTTCGGTCTTGTTCTGATCGTCAGCGGCATTGTCGCCTATGGTCTTTATGTCGACGAGCCCAAGATGGGCCTTGCCGTCGTTGCCTTCGTGTTGTTCCATGCCGGCTTTGCCGCTGTTTGGGGTGCCGGCTATCAATTCCGAACTGGCAAGCTGCCGCGCATTGCCATCATTTGCTGCGCTCTCGCCGCGATGCTCGTCTCGATCCCGCTGTTGCTGCTTGGATTGGACGGGCTGGCCTTCATCGCGGATAACCTCGCGATCGCCGTATTGCTTTTTGCCACGGCCCATCAGTACTGGCGGGCGCGCGCGGAGGCGCCGGCGCCTTTGACGGGAATTACCGGCCTCTATGCCCTGACGGCGATCTCCTTTGTGCTTTGCGCCGCCGTTCTGATTGCCGATGGAAAGATGGTCCTCGGGGTTGCGCCCAGCAATTGGGCCGAGGATCTAAGCCTTGCGATCTGCATCGCCAGCATGACCGGTATCGGCGCGCTGTCGCTGGCGCTTCATCAGTGGCGGCTCGCCGCTCGCCATCGCCTGGATGCCATGACGGATCCGCTCACGGGGCTTGTGAACCGGCGGGCTCTTTTCGATCGCTATGGACAGGGCACCATGGGGCCGGCGACCGCCGTCCTGGTGTTCGATCTCGATCACTTCAAATCGATCAACGACACGTTCGGACATGCCGGCGGCGACCGCGTGCTGAAGGTCTTTGCCGGCGAGCTCGCTGCGAATTGCCGGGCCGGCGATACCGCCGCCCGTTTGGGTGGCGAGGAGTTTGCGCTGGTTTTGAAAGAGATGGCGCCGGGCCGCGCCGAAATGGTGGCGGAGCGCATCCGCAAGGCATTCGCCGCCCGAGAGATCTATCTTGAGGACGAAACCCTTAAATGCACGGTCAGCGTCGGCGTCGCGCCGGGGCGATCAATGCCAATGGATTTCGACGCCATGCTGAGCGCCGCCGACAAGGCGCTCTACGAAGCCAAGCGTGCGGGTCGTAACCGGATCGAGCTTGCAAGCCGTCTCCATTCCGTACCGGCCGGACCCGTTCGCACCGGCTCTTGATCGGAAACGTCGGCTCGCCTATGGTCGCAGTCGGCCGGATGCGGCCAGCCGCCCCGCGGCGCGAAAGCGCGATGGTGAATGCATCCAGATACCTCCTTCACATCCCTTGCCGTTTGGCGATCGATGGCGAACGGGTCAGCAGACGCGGGCACTGATCATCCTGTTTGCCGCCAACGGAAGGAATGAATCATGCGCGATTTTCGCGACGCCAAACTCATGGCGAAAGCGTTGCGGCAGGCAATGGCCGCCCGCAATATAGACCTCACGCACAGCGAAACTCTGGAGATCGTTGCTCGCCAATTCGGCTTCGATCAATGGAATATCCTATCGGCCAAGCTTGACGAGCAGGAAGCGGCGCCGTCGGCCATTGCTATCCAGCCACCAATCCCGATCTTCCGCATCTTCGACGTCGACAAGACGAAGGAGTTCTATTGCGGCTTCCTCGGCTTCGCCCTCGATTGGGAGCACCGCTTCGGCGATCATTTCCCGCTCTACTGCCAGGTATCGAGAAGCGGCATGATCTTGCACCTCAGCGAGCATTCCGGCGATGCCAGCCCCGGTGCCCGCGCCTTCATTCCCGTCACCGGCGTTCGCGCCTTTCAGGCGGAACTTGCGGCCAAGGACTATCGCTATATGAAGCCCGGTTTGCAGGAAGCACCGTGGGGCCTGGAAATGGAGGTCATTGACCCCTTCAATAACCGGCTAACATTCTGCGAGCGGACGTAACGCCGGCAGGGCGGGAAGATCGCCCCCGCCTTTTCATATTAGTATTAGGGCGCGCACGAAGGCGATCGAGGCGAGCAGCGAGGCGACCGTCCTGACATGGTTCCACCATGTCCAGTCCTTGAGATAGCTGGTCCAGAGAGCAGTCGCCTCGGCGCCGCTGCCGCTCACCTTTGCCAAGGCGTCATTCATCGGCACGTTGAAGACGATCGTCGAGAGAAACGATGCAAGCAGATAGAGCGCTGCGCCCGCGAGCATCCAAACGCTGAGGCCACCACGCCAATGAAGGAACGCGAAGGCGGCGATCACGAGACAGAGGGCCGCCGTCGGCACGAACAGCAGCATGAAGGGCGAGCGCACGATCGTGAGGTTGATGGAGTTCATCGCGGCGATGCCCTGCTCGGGAGGAATGCGGGCAAACGAGGTCATGATGAAGGTCGAGAAGGCAAAGAAGATACCCGCGACGAGGCCGCTGCCGATCGCAGCGGCCGCCAAAACGATACCGAGAACACCTGCCACTGTCATACCCTCCATGTGCGACATGCCGCGGCATCTCGAGCATAAACACCGAAATCCCTGGCAGGGCGGCCTAGAATATCCGCGACTCCACTCGCAACCTGCGAATTCCTGCCGTCAAGCACCTGCGTGAAGAGCTCCTCGAGCAGGTCGATGATGTCTTTCGGCAGCCCGGCGGCCGCAAGACCCTCCCTGAACTCTCCCATTGAGATCTGCTCATAGCTGAGGTCCCTGCCGCTCGCTGCAGCGATCTCGGCGACGGCCTCGCGGAAGGTCAGCGCCCGCGGACCGGTCAGTTCGTAGGTCTTCCCGAGGTGTCGGGTATCGGTCAACGCAGCAACGGCCGCGTCGGCAATGTCGTCCGCATCGACGAAAGGTTCTTTCACCGCGCCCGCCGGAAGCGCCAATAGACCCGCGCCGATCGGCTCGGCAAAGGCGCCCTCGCTGAAGTTCTGGCAGAACCACGAGGCGCGCAGGATGGTGTAGCCGATGCCGGATGCCTTGAGCGCATCCTCCGCCCGGTGCGCACCTTCCTCGCCGCGACCGGACAACAGCACCATATGCGTAAGGCCACAGTCGATAGCCGTGTGGGCGAGTCTGCCGATTGCATCGGCGGCCCAAGATACGGAAAGGTCAGGCTGAAAGCTCACATAGGCGCTTTTTGCTCCGACGAGCGCTGCGGCCCAGGCGGCCGGCTTTTCCCAATCGAATGGCCGCACGCTGGAGCGGGAGGCAAAGCGGAAGCCAAGTTCTCTCTTCTTCAGCCGGTCGGCCACGCGGCCACCTGTTTTGCCTGAGCCGCCGATGAGAATGATTTCGGAATCTTGCATGCTGAACACTCCTCCGATCAAAATAAGAGAAAGTCTCCCATTTGCAAAATGAGATAAACTCTCTTATTTTGATCGTCAAGTGAAAAATGGAGAGCGGAATGGGCGACAAGGTTGCCGCCAGGCGCAGACGACAGCCGGAACAGACCGGCCAGCCACGCCGCATCCCGCAGCAGAAGCGAGGCCGGGAGCGTTTCGAGAAGATCTTGTCGGCGGCGCTGGAACTGATCGAGAGGAATGGCAGCGACGCGCTGAAAATGAGCGAGATCGTTGAAAAGGCCGAGCTATCCTTCGGGGCGCTCTATCAGTATTTCCCCGACAAGAGTTCGATCATCCGCACGCTTGCTGAGCGCTTCAACGAGCAGGGCAGGGCTTGCGTCGAGGCGGAGCTCGCAACAGTGGCGGACGCGAAGACGCTCCGCCAGGCTCTCTGCAACATCGCCGACCAGTACTACGCCTTTTTCCGGCAGGAGCCGGTGATGCGAGACATTTGGATCGCCACCCAGGCCGACCGGCTGCTGCAGCAGGTCGATGCCGAGGACATGGAGTTTCATGCCCAGGCCTTGTTTTCCGTTCTTGCAAAGCTGGAGCCGGAGCGGAGCAGAAGCGAGCTGATCGCCGTTGCCAGACTGACGATGCAGCTTCTCGCCGCCGCCGTCCGCTACGCGATTTCGCTGGATGATGCCGAGGGACAGGCAGCGATTGCCCTTTATCAACGAATGCTGCCGGCCGATATCGCGCGACTGTCTTAGCCGCTGGCGCAATCGGCTAAGCCGGCAGGAAACTGCGCGCTGTGAAGTAGCCCACGCCTCCGAGCACGACCGCCACCGCCGACGCTTCACCGAGCGCCATCGCGTATTCCCGGCGTCCGGCCGTGAAGGCCAGTACAACCTTCGTGATGGTATTGACCGCGACGGCGATCAGGATGACATCGGCCGCCGTCGTCACATCGATCGTCGAGCCGACGAGGCGTGCCGTGGAAAGCGTGATGGCATCGACATCGACGAGGCCGGAGATGGCTGCCACGACGAAGAGCGCGGATGCCCCGACGTAGTCGATCGCCATCTTCGACACGAGGCTGATGAGACCGAGCAGCGCCGCGAAGGAGATGACGGTCGTGAGCTCGAAGGGGTTTTTCAGGTCAATCTCCGGCGCCTCGGTGGCAGTCTTGGAACGCCACGCTGCAAACAGGCCGGCGGCCACAAAACCGATGATCGCCGGGACGAGCGCTGAGGCGAGCGGTACCAGCATCGTGAAGGACAGGGCACTGGCGATGACAAGAACGCGAGCGTAGGAGAGGGCGCCAGCAATGCCAGCGCCGGCCGCAAGATGCCGCGCACCTTCAGGTGCCTCCGCTGAATAGCGGGCGAAGGACAGCGTCAAGGCCGTCGACGAGACAAGCCCGCCTGCCGCCCCGGCGAGCAGAACGCCTCGACCGCTGCCCATCAATCGGATCGCGATGTAGCCGGCAAAGGACAGCGCCGCTATGGTGATCGTCAAGAGCCAGAGCGAGTAAGGATTGAGCGCACCCCAGGGATCAAGCGCTCTGTCCGGCAGCAGTGGCAGAGCAATCACGGTCATCGCGAGCAGCAGCAGGGCGGAACGGAGTTCCACCCACGTCAACCCTCTGAGAAAGCCGTGCAGGCTGTGGCGCGCCGCGAGAATGACCGTCGTTGCGACGGCGCCGGCTGCCGCGGTCACAACGTCGCCGACGGCAGCCAGGACGCCGAGCCCGAATACCACAAGGGCGGCGACGACGGTGGTAATGCCATAATCGTGGTTCTCCTCCGTCTCCTGCCACTTACCGGCTATGTAAACGAGACCCAACAGCACTGCGATCGTCGCAGGGAGATACGGACCCGTCATGGATTGAAGCGTTCCGGCTATTCCGCCGAGAAAGCCGGTGAGGCCGAACGTGCGGATACCCGCGGCCCTGCCTCCAGCACGGATCTGACGCTCCTGCCAGCCTCGTTCGACGCCGACGAGGAGGCCGATGGCAAGCGCCACGCCGAGGCGCTGGAAAACTTCGATATGGTCCATGGCATGACGATATCGCCGCTTTATACGCGCGCAAGCGCAAATATCTGAAAGAATTGGTGCATTGCGGCCTCAAGGCCTCGAACGCTGCGTGGCTGGAGTGCGGCGCCGGCGACACCGTTCGATCGTCAGGACGTTTTCTGAGTATCGAACCGCTGGCCGTTCTGGAAAACTGTCGCGCTTGCTGCTATTGGCCCATAGATTTGACCAAAGGAGAGAGCGATGATCCAGACGACATTCACCGACCGCGCCGCGATGGCGGAACTCGTGGCGAAGATGCTCTGGGAGATCAAGGCGGTGCATTTCAATGCTGCCCAGCCCTACAAGTTCGCGTCCGGCATGGCGAGTCCGGTCTACATCGATTGCCGCAAGCTGCTCTCTTTCCCGCGCGTCCGCTCGACCGTGATGGATTTTGCCGCCAGCGTCGTGCTGCGCGAAGCCGGTTTCGAGCAGTTCGATTGCATTGCCGGTGGCGAGACCGCGGGCATCCCGTTTGCGGCACTGCTCGCCGATCGCCTCAGCCTGCCGATGATCTATGTCCGCAAGCAACCGAAGGGTCACGGCCGCAACGCACAGATCGAAGGCAACATGCCGGAGGGCTCGCGCGTCCTCGTCATCGAGGACCTGACGACGGCAGGCGGCAGCATGTTCAAGTTCATCGATGCTGTCAGGGCTGCCGGTGGCGTGGTCGATCACGGTATCGCGCTGTTTTATTACGGCATTTTCGATGAAGGCGCGTTGCGCTTTGCCGATGGCAAGGTGAAGCTGCACTACATCGCCACCTGGCGCGATGTTCTGGCGGTCGCCAAGGCGCAGAAGCTGTTCGACGAGAAGATTCTGAACGAAGTCGAAGCGTTCCTCGATGCGCCGCTCGCATGGTCCGGACGCAACGGCGGCATTTCATCACTTTGAATGAAGAATTGCGTCGCGGCGCTTTGCTTTTGCCACGAAATTATCTAATCGATTTGAACATCGATGGATCGTAATGCTTGGGAGGCCGGAATGATTTTGTGCTGTGGCGAAGCGCTGATTGACATGTTGCCGCGGGAAACGACTCTCGGTGAGAAGGGGTTTGCGCCCTACGCCGGCGGTGCGATCTTCAATACGGCGATCGCGCTCGGACGCCTCGGCATCCCGACGGCCTTCTTCACCGGCCTCGCCGACGATATGATGGGCGAGATCCTGCGCGATACGCTGAAGGCGAGCAATGTCGACTTCAGCCTCTGCGCCATTACCCCGCGCCCGTCGACGGTCGCCTTCGTCAAGCTCGTCAACGGTCAGGCCACCTATGCCTTCTACGACGAAGGCACGGCCGGGCGCATGATCACGACCGAAGACCTGCCCGTTCTCGGCGACGATTGCGAGGCGCTGCATTTCGGCGCGATCAGCCTGATCCCCAGCCCTTGCGGCGAGACCTATGAAGCGCTTCTCGACCGCGAGTGCGACAAGCGGGTGATTTCGCTGGATCCAAACATCCGCCCCGGCTTCATCAAGAACAAGGAAGCCCATATGGCGCGTATCAAGCGCATGGCGTCGAAGTCCGACATCCTGAAGTTCTCCGACGAGGATCTGGAGTGGTTCGGCCTCGAGGGCAGCCATGACGACCTGGCGGCCTACTGGCTGAAGCAGGGTGCCAAGCTCGTCGTCATCACCAAGGGAGCTGAAGGTGCATCAGGCTACACCAACGAACGCAAGGTCACCGTCCCGAGCGAGCGCGTTACCGTCGTCGATACCGTCGGCGCCGGTGATACCTTCGACGCCGGCGTGCTTGCGTCGCTGAAGATCGATGATCTCCTGACCAAGGAAAAGGTCGCGTCGCTCAGCGAAAAGGCGCTGCAGAACGCCCTCTCGCTCGGCGCCAAGGCCGCAGCCGTCACCGTCTCGCGCGCCGGAGCCAATCCCCCGTGGGCAAAAGAAATCGGTCTCTGAGCCGAGGCCTATAACCGATCGAGAAAGGCGAGCACTTCGCGGTTGAAGTGCTCGGGCCGCTGCAGCGGTGCGAAATGGCTCACCTCTGGCAGGAGGATCAACTCGGCATCGGGAATGCTGCGTGCCAGATAATCCGCGTGCTCGCGCTTGATGAATTCGTCGTTCTCTCCGAGCACGACCGCGACCGGCACCTTGATGCTCGCGAGGTCGGCGGGCTTATAGTTCGGCTCGCTTGCCATCATCTTCGACACGTCGCCGACGAAGCTCTCGAAGGCGTCGGGCGTGGCGGATAGCGCCCGATAGTCCTTTCGATGCCGGCTGAAGCAACGATCGATGATCGGGGTCGGCTTGAATTCAAGCGTGCCGCTCGGGTCCATGTTGCAGGCGAAGAAAAACACACCGGAAACCCGCTCCGGCCGCTGGTCGGCGAGAATAAGCGCCGTGCATGCCCCGTCGCTCCAGCCGACGAGCGCGGCCTTTACCAGTCCTAGGTGATCCATCACCGCAAGCACGTCTTCGGACATCCGCGTGTAATGATAGGGACGCGCGTCACGCGTGCTGCGGCCGTGGCCGCGGCTGTCAATGACGACGACTTGCCGGCCCGTGGCGACGAGCGCTGGCACCTGAAAGCCCCAGTTTCCTGCATTGCCGAGCCCACCATGTAACAGGATCACGGCCGGACCGGAGCCGTAGCTCGCATACCAGATGCGGGCGCCGTCATTCTCAACGAAGCCATGGTGCTGCGACCTAGGTAGCGGCGCCGCGCCATGCGCTTCGAAATTCACAAGTTCGTCGTCCGTTACGCTCATTCAACCTCTCCGCATCGCGACGTACCTATAACGCATGGCGAGGTCGGATTTCGACATGGACTACGCGAAATACCGCGTCGCGGGCGAGCCTGGGTAGAAATCGACGCATGTCATACTTAATAGACCGCTAATATTGCGACCTGTACCTTCAATGTTTAACGTTGGAGGAGAAGAAATGGTTCTACGCGTTGACGGTCACGGCTGGTCGCTCGGCAGCGTCGAAGCCGGTCATTGTTCGGCGGCGACCAAAGCCGCGATCAAGTGCGCACTGGAAGCGTCATCGGAGTTCGACAGCACGCAGATCATTGTTTCAATGCTTGGCGATTTCGTGGTGCTTGAAGGCTTTGTCCGCTGTCGTGGAGATGACGAACTGGCCGTGGATGTCGCCGCCGCCATCGTCGGGTCGAGTCACGTTCACAATCGACTGCTATGTCGTGGCTTCCCGAAGAGGCCGAACTAGAGGCGGCTTTCTGAGCCCCCAGTTCGCAAACTGTGAGAAGCTCCCGCGGTCAGCCGCGGGAGCTTTTTTGTCTCGATGCTCTTACTTGGCGAGCTTCGCCAGCGCGGCGACCAGGCCCTGTGTCGAGGAATCGTGACCGGCGGCGCTTTCCTTGCCTTCCACGACGGGCAGCAGCCCGGTTGCCAGTTCCTTGCCGAGCTCGACGCCCCACTGGTCGAACGAGTTGATGCGGAACAGCACGCCTTCGACGAAGACGCGGTGCTCGTAGAGCGCGATCAGGCGGCCGAGCGCATAGGGTGTCAGCTTGTCGTAGACGAAGGTGATCGATGGGCGATTGCCGGTGAAGACACGGTGCGGCGCGATGAAATCGGCCTTTTTGTCGTCCATGCCCTTGTCGGTCAGCTGCTTCTTCGCTTCTTCGAAGGTACGCCCCTTCATCAGCGCTTCCGACTGTGCAAGCACATTCGAGATCAGCAACTGGTGCTGGTGGCGGAGATTTGGTTCGAAGGCGTTCGCCGCGATCATGAACTCGGCCGGGATGACGCTCGTGCCCTGGTGGATCAGCTGGTAGAAGGCGTGCTGGCCATTGGTGCCGGGCTCGCCCCAGACGACCGGGCCGGAATTGCCTTCTACCGGCGTGCCGTCGATCGTGACGCCCTTGCCGTTCGATTCCATGTCGAGCTGCTGCAGGTAGGCCGGAAAGCGGGACAGGCGCTGGTCATAAGGCAGGACCGCTCGGGTTGGATAGCCGAGCACATTGCGGTGATAGAAGCCGATCAGGCCGAGCAGCATTGGTAGGTTCTTGGTAACGGGCGCCGTGCGGAAGTGATTGTCGACGGCATGGGCGCCCTCGAGAAACTTGATGAAATTCTCCGGCCCGATGGCGATCATGATCGGCAGGCCGATTGCCGACCAAAGCGAATAACGGCCGCCCACCCAATCCCAGAAGCCGAAGACGCGCTCGCTCCCGATGCCGAAAGCCGCGACCTTGTCGAGTGCGGTCGAAACGGCGGCGAAATGATGCTGAACGGCAGCCTCGCCGAGCGCGTCGGCGATGAACTTGCGCGCCGTCTGCGCGTTCGTCATCGTCTCCACCGTCGTGAACGTCTTGGAGGCGACGATGAAGAGCGTCGTCTCGGGCTGAACGAGCTTCAGCGTATCGGCGATATGGGCGCCATCGATGTTGGAAACGAAATGCGCGCGCGGGCCGTCATGGAATGGTGCCAACGCCAGCGTCGCCATCACGGGGCCGAGGTCGGAGCCGCCGATGCCGATATTGATGACGTCGGTGATCGCCTTGCCGGTCGCGCCCTTGAGGCTGCCGGAGCGGATGCCGTCGGCGAATGTGCCCATGGCTGATAGAACGGCGTTGACGTCGGGCATCACGTCCTTGCCGTCAACCAGCACCGGCGTGTTGGAGCGGTTGCGCAGAGCGGTGTGCAGAACGGCACGGTTTTCAGTGAAATTGATCGCCTTGCCTGAGAACATCTCGTCGCGCTTGGCTTCGACGCCGCCCGTTTCCGCGAGCTTAACCAGGAGAGCTAGAATCTCGTCGTTCACCGCCGTCTTGGAATAGTCCATCAGGAGGTCGTCAAGCGACACGCTAAAATGGGAGAAGCGCTGCGGATCGGCGGCAAAGGCGGCGCGCAGATCAGTCGCCTTGGTAGCGGCCGCAGTGCTCTTCAATTGTTCGACGATGGCATTCATGGGAGGCTCCTTTGCAGGGCGAGAGGGTCGCGGAAACTATTCGCTTTGTAGGGCGCAAATCAAGTTCGGCGACCTCCCTGGACGCAAAAAAGCCACCCGCCTAAGCGGATGGCCGTAATTTCACGCAACCGTCAAACTTAGCCGCGGAGATCCTTGCGCAGGATTTTTCCGACCGGCGTCTTTGGCAACTCGGTGCGGAATTCCACGAAGCGCGGACGCTTGTAGTTGGTGAGGTTCGCAGCGCAATGCGCCTTCACATCGGCCTCCGTCAGCGCCGGATCCTTGCGCACCACAAAGAGCTTCACGGCCTCGCCGGAGTGCCCGTCGGGGATGCCGACCGCTGCCGCTTCGAGAATGCCCGGATGCATCGCCGCCACTTCCTCGATTTCGTTCGGATAGACGTTGAAGCCGGAGACGAGGATCATGTCCTTCTTCCGGTCGACGATCTTGGTATAGCCGCGTGCATCCATGAAACCCATGTCGCCGGTGCGGAAATAGCCGTCCGCCGTCATCACACGGGCGGTTTCCTCCGGCTTGTTCCAATAGCCGGCCATCACCTGCGGCCCGCGGATGCAGATTTCGCCGATTTCGCCGAGAGGCAGCGAGTTGCCGTCCTCGTCGCGAATGTCGAGATCGGTGGAGGGGATCGGCAGGCCGATCGAGCCGGTGAACTCCGCCGAATCGAAGCGGTTCGCCGTCGCCACCGGCGAGGTCTCGGAAAGCCCGTAGCCCTCGGTAATGTGGGAGCCGGTGATCTTCATCCAGCGCTCGGCGACCGGCCGCTGCACTGCCATGCCGCCACCGAGCGACATCACGATGTTAGAGAAGTCCAGCTTGGCAAAATCGGCATTGTTCATCAGCGCATTGAAGAGCGTATTGAGACCGGGGAAGATATGAACCTTCACCTTGCCGAATTCCTTGACCAGGGCCGGAATATCGCGCGGATTGGCGACGAGGATATTGTGGGCGCCGAGCGACATGCCCATCAGCGAATTCACCGTCAGCGCGAAGATGTGATAGAGCGGCAAGGCGCAGAGGAAGTTCAGGACCTCCGGGCGCGGCTTCTTGTCGAAGGCCGATTCCAGCCAGAGTTCGAGCTGCAGCTTGTTGGAGAGCAGGTTCCTGTGCGTCAGCACTGCGCCCTTGGCGATGCCCGTCGTGCCGCCGGTGTATTGCAGGAAGGCGATGTCGTTACCCTTGAGGCTTGCGGGCTTCAGTGATTTGCCTGCGCCCTCGCCGAGCACCTGCTTGAACGTTTTGTGCTGGGGGATCGACCATGAGGGAACGAGCTTCTTGACCCTTCGCACGAGCAGATTGACGATCAAGCCCTTGGCGCCCAGCATCTCGCCGAGCGACGTGACGACGACATGGCGCACGTCGGTTTTGACCAGCACCTGCTCGACCGTGCGAGCGAAATTCTCGAGCACGAAAATGGCCTTGGCGCCGGAATCGCGCAGCTGGTGTTCCAGTTCGCGGGGCGTGTAAAGCGGATTGACATTCACGACCACGAAGCCGGCGCGCAGGATGCCGTAAACGGCGACCGGATTCTGCAGGACGTTCGGCATCATGACGGCGATGCGATCACCCTTCTCGAGGCCGATGCTCTGCAGCCACGCCGCAATCTTGCGGGTTTGGCTTTCAAGCGCGCCGTAGGTCAGTGTCTTGCCCATGCTGGAAAAGGCGGTGCGATTGGCATAGCGCGCGCAGGATTTCTCGAGCAATTCCGCCAACGATTCGTATTCCAGTGCGGGAAGCTCTGCCGGCACACTCTCGGGATAAGTCGCAAGCCAGGGCTTTTCGGGCTTCGCACCGCCTGGATGGACGGAAATGCTGTTCATATTGTCTCTCTCCCTGTCGCTGCCGGCCGGTCCAACCGGCAAGCCGATTGGACGATCCTCCATCTTCCAACGCGGCAGCTTATGTCATCGCCTGAATGGTTCAAGCTGAGAATAGAGCTACACTAACCTTAACGTAAACGTCAATAACGCAGCGTCTGCGGTTGTCGTGAGTAAAGTTGGGAACATCGAGTTCGGGGTAGCGTTTTTATGCGTGGACCAACCACGAGGAAAACCAAAAGGAGGTGCACCATGCTGCATCAGGACGCTGACAACACCCGCCGTGACCCGAACGTGAAGGATACTCCGACGCTGATTGCCAGCGACCGCGTGGAAGGCACCCGCGTCTATGGAGCCGATGGCAAGCATATCGGTTCGATCGAACGATTGATCCTCGGCAAGCGGGACGGCCGCGTTGCCTACGCCGTGCTTGAGTTCGGCGGTTTCTTGGGTATTGGCCACGATCACTATCCACTGCCGTGGGAAAAGCTGAGCTACGACACCCAGCTGGACGGCTATCGCATCGACCTGACGAAGGAGCAGATCGAAGGCGCGCCGAGCTATGCGGATGATGACGACACCTGGTACAACGATAATGGCCGCCGAGTGTATGATTACTACGGCGTGCCGCCCTACTGGATGTAACGTCGTCCGCTCACGTGCGATCCATCGATCGCGCGTACATGCGCTGCGCCAACGCGCCTTCTGACGCGCGGCGTGGTAAAACGACCTGGATGGGCCCCGTCGCGGACGGGGCCTTTTCAGCTTCTGGCAACGAGGTCGTTGGCTGAGCGCAGCACTGTGCCAAGTGCGATATCGCCTGCCGAGAACGCTTTTGCAGTGCGCAGCGCGAATGTGTGGCTTTCACCCGGAAGCAACGTGACCAGCATGGAATCGACGACTGCATCAGGATCGAGCCGGTCGGCCATGAGGCAGAGATCCTTAAGGAAGGTCTGTGCCGTAATTGTCACAGCATATCCTTCCGTGGTGGCGCTAAGCTCGATCGACGCCCGCGGTGCCGGGAGCTTCAAATCAAAGTCCTCGGCGAAATAGTGGAAGGCGCGCCGGTCAAGCATCTGCACGACGATGAGCTCGTTACCGGCATCATCCGGCGTTGCGACATCGGCCGACAGCGGAAACTCCTTCGCCTCAAACCGGTCGCAGAGCAGCCGCCAGAACTCGAATTCGGCCAGTACCGTTCCGTCAAGCCGCAGCCGTTTGCCTGATATTTTCGAGCGCCAGAACAGCGTGCGTTCGTTGACGGCGACGGCTGCCAGTCCACCGTTGCGTGGCTGGATCGTCAGCAGCCTGGGATCGAATGCCTGCTGCATTGCATACCAGAGCGGCTTGCGCCGTCCCGCTGAATCGAGTGCTGCCCAGGACGTCACCGGCCAGCAATCGTTGAACTGCCAGACGACGGCACCTTTGCAGATGTCGCGATGCGAGCGCATGTGCTCGATCGCAAAGCGGATGGCGCGTGCCTGGTTCAGCTGTGTTGCGAAGTGCCAGTCGTCCATCGTCTGCGGCACAGGCAGATGCCCGGCAAGGCCGCGGATCAGCTTGTCATTGCCTTGGGTGGCCTTCTGATGATGGAACACGCCGTTGGAAACCGGCGTCAGCGGCGCGTCGTGCACGCTTTCTTCGATCGTCGCCCAGTTCGGCGGCGCCTGCCAGCCGAATTCGGAGCAGAAGCGCGGGATGTAGTTGCGATAGATCTCGTAGCCGACGTCGTTCCAGACGTCCCAGATATGCTTGCAGCCGTGCTCATCGGCGTTGGGCTCGATCTCCATCGTCCCGGAGTAGGGGCTACCGGGATAGTACGGCCGATCGGGATCCAGCTCGGCGCAGAGCTTCGGCAGGACGTCGAGATAGTAGCCGAGCCCCCAGCTCACGCCCTCCTTGATGATAGGCCGCCAGCCCCATTCGTCGAAACCCCAGATGTTCTCGTTATTGCCGTTCCAGACGATCAGCGACGGATGCGGCATCAGGCGCACGACGTTGTCGCGGACCTCGGCTTCGACCTCGCTGCGCAAGGGTTCTTCTTCCGGATAGGAGGCACAGGCAAACAGGAAATCCTGCCAGACGAGCATGCCGGCGCGGTCGCAGGCCTCGTAGAATTCGTCGCGCTCGAAGATGCCGCCGCCCCAGACGCGCAGCAGGTTGATGTTCGCAGCTTTCGCCTCCTCGATGCGGGAAACGTAGCGCTCGACCGTTACCCGCGACGGGAAGCAATCGTCAGGAATCCAGTTCGCGCCGCAGACGAAAAGCGGCACGTCGTTGATGACGAAGGTGAAGGCGGAGCCGTGTTCGTCTGGAGCCGTATCGAGCCGAACCGAACGAAAGCCGATCTCCTTCGAATAACTGTCGAGTAAGTCATAGCTTACGCCGTCCCGCAATTCGATTTGCAGCGGATAGAGCGGCTGGGCGCCAAGATGGTGCGGCCACCAGATCTGCGGCGAGGGAACGGTCAGCTGGAACTCGACCTCGTCAGCTCCCTCCGGGAGTTCGGCGACATGGCTGACGCCGGCGAGGGTTGCAACAAGTTTTGCCGGAACGCCGTCTTGGCGCTCGACGCTTGCACGAACTGTCACGCGCCCGTCGCCGCCGGCAAGCGTCGCCGAAACCCGTGTCTCCGCAAGTCGGGCTCGCTCCCAGCTTTCCAGCCGCGCCGGCTTCCAGATCCCCGCTGTCACCAGCGTCGGACCCCAGTCCCAGCCGAAGTTGCAGGCCATCTTGCGCATCAGGTTGCCGGGGCCGGGATAATTGTTCGGGCGATAGCCGTAATGCGCCTCCATCTCGGCGCCGTAGGCGTAAGCGGAGCGGAAGGTCACGACCAGCTCGTTCGCACCTTGCTTGAGCCGCTCCGACACGTCGAAGCGATAGATGCGGTGCATGTTGAAGGTGCGGCCGAGCTCCTCGCCGTTCAGCACGATCGTCGCGACGGTATCGAGGCCTTCGAACACCAGTTCCTGGACCTTCCCGGCATCCGGCGATGCATCGAAGCTGCAGCGATAGGTCCAGTCTTCCTTGCCGATCCAGTCGTTGGTGATCTCGTTGACGTCGAGATAGGGATCGGGGATGAGTCGGTTGGCGAGCAGGTCGAGATGCACGTAGCCGGGTACCTGTGCCGGAATTTCAGCAGGCAGGTCGCGTCGACCTGTAACGTTGCAGGAGAGCGTCCAGCCCCGGTTCAGTTCGGTCTTTTCGATCATGAGAAACTCTTAGAGATAACGGCCGTGACGCTGCAGGACTTCGATCTTGTAGCCGTCGGGATCGGTGATGAAGAAGAACAGCGCCAGCAGCTTGCCGTCGCGATTGAGCTCGACGATCTTGCCGGGGTTCAGGCCGGCCTCGGTCAGGCGCTTGTGCTCCACCTCGACCTCCTGGACGGAGAGGGCCAGATGCCCATAGCCGTTGCCGAGATCATAGGGCTCGCTGCGCCCCTTGTTGACCGTCAGCTCCAGCTCGAAGCCGGTCTCGTCATTGCTCATGTAAATCAGGGTGAAGGTGTCGAAGTCGATGCGATCGGCGACCTTGAGGCCGAGCACCTTGCCATAGAACTCGACCGAACGCGCCTCGTCGAGGACGCGGATCATGGAGTGAATCATCTTGGCCAAAGCTGCCTCCCATTGCCGATATCACGGCAGCCTTGGTAGCCGCCGCCTCATGCCGGGCGCAAGCCAATTCTTTCAGTGATGGCGTTTTCGATCAGCCCCATCGCGTCATAGATCAGCACCGCCATCAGGCCGACGATCAGGCCGCCCTGGAGGATGAAGGCGGTGTTGTCGGAGATCAGCCCGGCGATGATGACTTCGCCGAGGCCCTTGGCGGCCACCGTCGAGCCGATCGTTGCCGTGCCGATATTGATGACGGTCGCAATCTTCAAGCCCTCGAGGATCAGCGGCAGGGCGAGCGGCAATTCCACCTGAAAGAGCCGCTGTGTACCATTCATGCCCATGCCGTCGGCGGCATCGAGCACCGAGGGAGACACCTGCTTGAGGCCAGAGACGGTGTTCTCGAAGATCGGCAGTAGGCCATAGAGAAAGAGGGCGATCAAGGTCGGTCCGGCGCCGAAGCCGGTCGCGGGTACGGCAAGGGCGAGCACCGCCACCGGCGGGAAAGTCTGGCCGGCACTGGCGATCGCCCGGGACAACGGCAGGAAGTCCTCACCGCTCTTGCGGGTGACAAAGATGCCGCCGAGGATCGCCAGAACGGCGCTGCCGACGATCGAGATCGCCACGAGGAAGAGATGCGAAGCGGCAAGCTGCGGAAGGCTGTTTTGGGTATAGACTGCCGGCGCATTGTTGCTCGTCAACGGCACGAGCAGGAACGACAGCCACTCCGTCCTGAACAACAGGATCAGCAGCAATACCAGCGCGCCAACGCGAAAGAGGTTCGCAAAGACGAGCCTCATGCTTTGCGGCCCAGTTCGAGCAGTCTGGTCATAGAGATAGAGCCAACAGGTGCCTTGTCCGCGTTTTGAACCGCGGCTTCGTCAACGCCCTGCCAGATCATCTCGGCCAGGGCGTCGCGCAAGCTGAGCGATTGCGGTAATGCGTAAGCCAGGCCTGACTTTGCCGGCTCCATGCTTTCCCTCAGCGGCAGCAGCGACATCAGCTTCAGCGCCCGGTCGGAGGTGCCGGTCAACTGCTGTACAAAGGGGTCCGCCGGCTCAGTCAGGATCTTTTCGGGTGCAGAGCATTGCAGCAGCTTGCCGGCGCTCATCACGGCGATCTGGTTGCCAAGATGGAAGGCTTCGTCCATGTCGTGCGTCACGAGGACGACGGTTGTACCGAACTGCTTCTGGATCGCCAATAGATCGTCCTGCGCCTTGCCGCGGATGACGGGATCGAGCGCACCGAACGGCTCGTCCATCAGCAGCAGTTCCGGTTCCGCGGCGAGGGCCCGCGCAACGCCGACTCGCTGCTGCTGGCCGCCGGACAGCTGGTGTGGGTATTTCTCGGCAAATGTCGCGGGATCGAGGTTGAACAGGCCGAGCAGTTCCTCGACGCGGTCGTTGACTTTCACCGTATCCCAGCCGAGGAGCTGCGGCACCGTCGCGATGTTTTGCGCAACGGTCCGGTGCGGAAAAAGGCCGTGCCCCTGGATCGCATAGCCGATCTTGCGGCGCAACTCGGTCACAGGCACGTCCATGATGTTCTGGCCACCGACGAAGATCTCGCCCGACGTGATCGGCACAAGCCGGTTGATCATCCGCATGAGCGTCGATTTACCCGAGCCGGAGGTGCCGACAACGACGGTGATCGAACCCTTCTCCACAGCCATCGAGACGCTGTCGACCACGGTCGCCGTGCCGTAGCGCTTGGTGACGTTCCTGATTTCGATCATGCTCATGCGGCGGATCCCCGTATGCTGTCGATGACCGCATCGAGGATGACGGCCGAAGAGAAGGCGAAGAAAACGGTCGGCACGGCGCCGAGCAGAACGAGGTCCATGGCCGTTTGACCAAGCCCCTGGAAGATGAAGATGCCGAAGCCGCCACCGCCGATCAGAGCCGCGACCGTCACCAGGCCGATCGCCTGCACCAGGACGATGCGGATGCCGGTGAGGATGACCGGAAAGGCAAGCGGCAGGTCGATGCCGGTCAAAATCTGGCGGCGCGTCAATCCCATGCCCGCCGCGGCATCACGCACCGAGGGATCTACGCCCTGCAGACCGACGACGGTGTTGGCGACGATCGGCAACAGCGAATAGAGGACAAGCGCGATCAACGCCGGCGCGGCTCCGATGCCGCGAATGCCGATCGAGGCCGCGGCGGGCACATGCGTCGCGAGGTAGCCGAGCGGCAGCATCAGGATGCCGAAGAGCGCGAGGCTCGGGATCGTCTGGATCAGGCTAAGGCCCTGCAGCACGACGGCGCGTAACTTTGGAACCCAAAAGCACAGGATACCTAGCGGCAGGCCGATGACGATGGCGATCGCCAGCGAGCCGAACGCCAGCAGCAAATGAGCGAGCGCTTCCGTCCAGAACTGAGCGGATCGGGTCGCGAATTCCTTCATGATAGAGAGATCGTCGAGCAGTCCGGACGCAAGGAAGATGCCGAGCAAGCCAGTGTATATAACAAGCGCCGCAATGCGCATCCACGGGGTCAGCTTGATCTTCACAAGAGCATCCGAGACGATGAGCCCGATCACCGCAAACAGCACCCAGAACCCACCGCCCGGCGTCATGCGCGCGGCATTGCTGTTGGGCGGGGTGAAGGCCGAGGCAGCAAAACCGATGGTCGCCAGCAGGGCTGCAAAACAGAGGGTCGAAACCACCAGCCGCAGCATCGCATTTTGCAGAAACAGAACGGCCAGAGCGGTGACGATAAGCAGAATTGTCAGGATGATGGCGGAGGGTTGATTGAGCAGCTGCGTCAGCAGCAGGGGCTTTCCGGCGGCGATGCGGTTTGCCTTCACATAGATGAAGGGCAGGAGCGCAGTTGCAACGACACCTGCCGTCACCAGCACCACGCCAAGCCGGTCCAGTTTGCGGACCGCTAAGGTTTCTTCCATCGATCCATCCTGTCCGGTCGAAAGGCTGCTCCGCCCGCGAACAGGCGGAGCGTCTGGCAACGAGATTACTTCAGGAAGCCCTTTTCCTTCAGGTAGCCTTCGGCAACCGATTTCGCCGGCTCGCCGTCGACCTGGATCTTGCCGTTCAGCTTGCGCAGTTCGTCGGCGTTCAGGCTCTTGAAGATTGGGGCGAGCACTTCCTCGATCTTCGGGTTTGCCTTCAGCACCTCCTCGCGGATGATCGCGGTGGGCGCATAGACCTGCTGGACGTTCTTGTCGTCTTCCAGGACCGTCAGTTCCGCAGCCTGAATCGCGCCGTCGGTGCCATAGACCATGGCGGTGTTGGCGCCGTTCGTCTGGTCGGCTGCCGCCTTGATGGTCGCGGCCGTGTCACCGCCCGAAAGGACGATTTCCTGGTCCGGCTTCAGCGTGAAGCCGTAGGTCGTCTGGAATGCCGGAAGCGCGCCGGCCGAGTTGACGAATTCGGCGGAAGCCACAAGCTTGGCAGCGCCACCGCCGGAGACCCACTTGCCGAAGTCCGACATGGTCTTCAGGTTGTTCGGGCCGGCGACGTCGTTGCGTACAGCGAGCGCCCAGGTGTTATTGGCCGGGGAGGGCGTCAGCCAGACGATCTTGTTGGCGTCGTAGTCGAGCTTCTTGGCGAGGTCGTAGCCCTGCTGCAGGTTCTTCCAGGCTGCATCGTCGGCCTTGTTGAAGAAGAAGCCGGCATTGCCGGTATATTCCGGATAGATGTCGATTTCGCCTGCGGTGATTGCCTTGCGAAGAACCGGCGTCGTCCCAAGCGCAACGCGGTCCTGCGTCTTGATGCCGTTTGCATTGAGCGCGAGCACGATCACGTTGCCGAGCAGCGTGCCTTCAGTATCGATTTTGGATGAAACGACGACGTCTGCAGCATGGGCCGCACCTGCCGCAAATGCGGAAAGCGAGACGGCAAGAGCGAATTTCTTCAACATGGATTGTCCCCTTGATTTACACCGTTTGACCTCGTGGCAGGCCCCGGCGGGAGCCTTTCACGTATAAAATCACCGGCGAAAGCAGCCTGGCTGCGATCATGCCGGAAATACGTGCGTCATGGAAATAGCGTTCGCGTTCGAAAAATCGATGCAAGCCTCTCCAGTTTTGCGTTCGCGGCGCGATTATGGCGGTGAATGCAAATGCTTGCGCGAAAATGCATTTCCTTTTCCGTCGCTGCAGCGATTTGTTTTTGTTCCCTTGCGTGTTTCCGCAGATGTCCGGTGCTCTTCAGTGCTTCTACTGTCCAACCCGGTTTTGTTCTTGATGAGAACGATACCGGTCTGATTTCGCGACAGGGATATCTTTTTTCGCGAACACACCATATCGTTCGATTTTTCATATTGTTACGGAGAAAACGATTGCAGCTCGGCACGTTGTTTGTCGCCAGTCACGTGCTCGCATCCGGCTCGGTCAGAGAGACGGCGCGCAGCCTTTCGCTTGCAGCATCGACGGTCTCGACGGCGGTCCGCAATCTCGAGACCGAGCTTGCGCTCAAGCTGACGGAGCGCAGCTCCGGTGAGCTAACCACGCTTCTCGCCAGCAACGACGTGCGCGAAAAGCTCGCCCCGATCGTACAGTCAGCCGAAGAACTGGCAAATTGGATCGGGACCGGCGAACCGGCGCGTCTGCCGATCAAGATCGCCACGATGGAGCGATTTCTGGAGGTCGCCGACCAAGGCAGCATCAACCGGGCGGCGCGACGGCTGAAACTTGGTCAGCCGCAGCTTTCGCTTCAGATCGCGACTTTGGAAAAGGCGCTGGGTCATCGCCTCTTCGAGCGCCAAGCCAACGGCTCGGCGCTGACCGAGCAGGGCGGCCGGGTCTACGCCATTTTCCAGGCCGTCACGCAGGAGTGGAATGATCTGAAAGCGACCGCCGACGAACGCTATCAGCGCACGGCGCGGGCGCTGCGCATCGGTTCGATCATTCCGACAGGATCGGAAAGCTGGGTCGCGCGGTGCCTCGGGGCCCTTGTCGCCGAATGGAACGCCCGCCGCAGTAAGAATGCGCTGTCTCTGGTTCTGATGACGGCGGATGACTTGCGGGAGGCTTTGAAGTCCGGCCGGATCGACGTTGCCATTCTCGACTCCGTTTTCGGTCTGGAGCACTTCCAGCATCGAGAGTTGCTGAAGACCGACATGGTCCTCATCGCACCGCCCCAGAGCCGCGAACGGACGGTGGCCGAGCTCGTCGAAGGTCACGCGATCTGCACGCCGAGTTCTCGAACAGGGCTTGGGCACGCCGCAATGGCGCTCAGCCATGAGCGCACCGCCAATCGCAGGCACCGCAATCAGGACATTACCGCGGCCGACTCCCTGCCCGTGATCGTCGACCTTGTCGCCAACCATGGCTACATCTCGTTTCTAGGCCGCGTCAGCGCCATGCCCATTGCCGACAAAGTTCGCATCGTCGAACTCGAGGAGTCCATCCCGATGTCTTATCATGTCGCCTTCAACCATCGGAAAGCTTCGGCTGACGCAAGCGCCATGATAACAGCGGCCATTGCCAAAATAATCGCCGAACCCGTCGCACAAGAGCGCGCCTTCGCTTAAAGAGACAGCGGCGGACAAGGAGATTCGAGCGTGAGTGTTTTGCTGGAAGTGTGCGTGGACAGCCCGCAAGGTCTTGCGGCAGCAATTGCCGGCGGCGCCAACCGCATCGAACTCTGCTCGGCCCTGGAACTGGGCGGATTGACGCCCGTCGCGGGCCTGATGAAAGCCGCAGCTGCGGCGCCTATTCCGGTCTATGCAATGATCCGCCCGCATGCCGGCCCCTTCGTGTTCGATGCGGCCGACGAAGAAGCGATGATGACCGACATCGATGCCGTGCGTGCCTTCGGCCTAGCCGGCGTCGTCATCGGTGCCAATCGCAAGGACGGCACGCTTGATGTGCCGCTGATCAGCCGGCTGAAAGCCCGCGCCGAGGGGCTTGGATCAACACTCCATCGCGCCTTCGATCTTGTGCCGGATGCCGATGCGGCATTGGAGCAGGCGATCGAGCTTGGCTGCGAGCGCATCCTGACATCCGGCTGTGTGCCGAAGGCAATCGATGGCCTGGAGACGCTGAGCCGTCTCTCCCGCAAGGCCGCCGGCCGTATCGCCATCATGCCGGGTAGTGGCGTACGGCCCGGCAACGTTGCTGAGTTCCTGCGGGCCACCGGAACAAGCGAGGTTCACGCCTCCTGCAGTTCGCCGGTCGAGAGTCTCGATCCGCGCGCCGTCGCCTTCGGCTTTGAGGCTGCAGCGACAAACCGGACGGATGCCAGCGTCGTCCGCCAGATGCGGGCAGCGATCGACGCAGCCTGATCGTTCGCCAGCGTAGGCATTGGGATGGCTTAGGTGCCGATCTTGATCACGGCCTTGATCAGCCCGCCTTTTTCGTGTGCCCAGCGTGCCAGGTCTCGTGGTGCATTCGCCAATGTCGTTCGATGCGTGATCAGCTTGTCGACCGGGACAAGGCCCTTGGCAATCGAGTCCGCCACATGCTCGAAATCCAATCGGGTCGCGTTGCGGCTGCCGATCACCATCATTTCCCGCTTGTGAAACTCAGGATCGGAGAAGCGGATGTCGTCCTTGACGACGCTGACCAGCACCAGCGCGCCGCCATGGGCGACAAAGCTGAAGGCTTTCTCCATGGATGGGCCATAGCCGGTCGCATCGAAGACGACGTCGAAACCATCGCCGTCGGTCTTCGCCTTGACCGCTTCGGCGACGCCTTCCCCGGCGAGGATGCCTGAGGAGAAGCCGAAACGATCCGCAGCCATCTGCAAACGCTCTCGGCTGGTATCGAGCAAGGTCACATCATGTCCCGCAATCCGCGAGAAGATCGCCGCGCCCAGCCCGATCGGACCGGCGCCGATGACAAGGGAGCGCGATCCGGCTGGCGCCATCGAACGGCGAACCGCATGGGCGCCGATCGCCAGAAATTCGGTGGTTGCTGCCGCTTCAAGGCTCACGCCGTTCGCAGCATAAAGATTGCTGGCTGGAACGGTGATTTCCTCGCAGAAGGCTCCGTCGGTATGGACGCCAAGGACCTTGATGCTCGTGCAGCAATTCGGTTTGCCCTGACGGCAGGCGACGCAGATGCCACAAGAAAGATAGGGGTTGACGATGACAGGTGAACCGACCGCCATGGCAACCCCGTCGCCGGCTTCCAGAATCGTCGCCGAAATCTCGTGCCCCATCACCCGGGGATACTCCAGGAACGGATGCTTGCCCTCGAAGATATGGTAGTCCGTACCGCAGATGCCGACGTGGCTGACCGCAAGCCTTACCCAACCGGCTTCGGGCGCGGCAGGGGAAGGGCGTTCCACGAGTTCGAGGACACCGGGTTCTTTGCAGAGCACTGCTTTCATGATGATCTCGCATTCCTGGAATGGAAGAAGCCGGCCGTGGGGCCGGCTCCGTATGTCGCTGCCGGCTTACGGGTTGCGGCGGCGGCGCAGCTGATCGAAGTAGACGATCACGATAATCAGCAAACCGGTGATGATGCGCTGCCAGAACGAGTTGACGTTGAGCAAGTTCGCGCCGTTGTTGATGGTTGCCAGAATGAATGCACCGATCAGTGGTCCATGAACCGAACCGACAGCGCCGAACAGGCTGGTGCCGCCGATGACAGACGAGGCGATTGCCTGCAGTTCCCATCCGTCCGCCTGTGTGGCGTTGCCGATCGCGATACGCGAGGCAAGGAGAACGCCGACGAAGGCCGCAAACGTCGCGGAGAGAATGTAGGCAAGATAGATGATGCCGTTCACCCGCACGCCCGACAGGCGGGCCGCTTCGCGGTTCGAACCGACGGCGAAGAGATAACGCCCCCAACGGCTCAAGTGCAGGAAGACATAGGACGGGACCGCAACGAGAATGACCATCCAGAACAGGCTTGGCACGCCGAGAAAGTCGGCGCGGGCAAAGTTCGTGAAGGGCTCGTTGACGATGTTGATCGTCGAACCATTGGTGATCAGCAGTCCGATACCACGCAGCGAGGTCAGCGTTGCCAGCGTGATGATGAACGGCGGCAACCCCATCTTGACGATGCCGAAGCCGTGGAACACCCCGATACCGACGCCGATCAGTAGGGTGATGAGAATGGAGGCCCAAACCGGCACGCCCGCCTGCAGCAGCCAGGCGAGGATGACGGTGCAGAAACCGACGATCGCGCCGACCGAGAGGTCGATGCCGGCGGTAATGATCACGAAGGTCTGCCCGAGCGCCAGAATGGCGGTCATGGCGCCCTGGCGCAGCAGGTTCGAGATGTTCAGCGGCGTCCAGAAGCTGGCGGTCACGAAGCCGAGAAGGATCCAGAGGAACGCCAGGAGACCGATAAGGGTCAGGCCGAAGAGGATATTCACTTTCCGGCGCGCCGGCGGCGCTGCGATCTCAGTGGGGGTTACGGTCATTGATGGTCTCTCCCTCTTATTCTTTTAGACGCCGATCGCTTCGCCGAGCACTTCTTCATGTGTTGCCGCGTGGAAGTCGTGGCTGGCAACAAGCTGGCCGCGACGGAAGACGTGCAGCCTGTCCGCGAGTTCATAAACTTCCGGCAGATAGGACGAGATCAGGATGATCCCGGCGCCCTGCTTCAGAAGCTTGGCAAACAGCCGGTAGATTTCCGCCTTCGTGCCGACATCGACGCCCACCGTCGGCTCATCGAAGATGAAGAGCCGGGCGCCATGGCTCAGCCACTTGCCGATGACGACCTTCTGCTGATTGCCGCCCGACATGGCCGAGACGAGAACGCGTCGGCTTGGCGTCTTGATCGCGAGATCGCGAATCTGCTGGTCGGCGTTCTGTGATTCCTCGCTGTGGCTGATGACGGGGCCTTTGCTCAGCCGTTTGAAGACGGGGAGGTTGATGTTCAGCCCGATCGGCAAGTTGAGGCAAAGTCCCTGGTCGCGGCGGCTCTCAGGTGCCAGCGCGATGCCAAGTTCCATCGCAGTGCGCTCATCCTTGATATCGACCTTCTTGCCCATCCAATGGATCTCGCCGGTCGTTTTCTCTCTGCCGTAGAGGCCAAGCGCGAACTCGCTGCGCCCTGCGCCGATCAAGCCGTAGAGGCCGACAATCTGCCCGGCCTTGACCGAGAGCGACACGTTCTCGAAACCGGGGCCGGACAGCCCACGCACGTCGACGATCGTTTCGCCGATCGGGATCTCTTCCTTGTGGTAGATCTGCTCGATCGAACGGTTGATCATCAGCGCGATCAGCTCGCCTTCGTTCGTCTCGCCGATCGTGCGCGTGCCGACATGCGTTCCGTCGCGCAGCACCGAAACGCGGTCGGCGAGCTCGAACACTTCTTCCATGCGGTGGCTGATGTAGACGATGGTGACGCCCTCACCCTGCAGACGGCGGATCAGCTTGAAAAGCTGGGCCGATTCCTGGCGGGTCAGGTAGGCGGTCGGTTCGTCGAAGATCAGGAACTGCGTGCCGCGCATTGCCGCGCGTGCCGTCGCGACGAGTTGCTGCTGGCCGATCGTCAGATCGCTCAGCAGGACATGGGCTGGGAGCCCGAAGCCGAGATCGTCGAGGACGGCCTGTGCCATCCTCTCCATCTCTTTCTTGCGCATCAGGCCGTACTTGTTGACCTCGTCGCCGAGAAAGAGGTTGGCCGCGACCGTCAGATGCGGGCAGAGAACGACTTCCTGATGGACGGCATTGATGCCGCGTGCGATCGCCTCGTTCGGCGTCGCCAGGGCGACCGGATGGCCGCACCAGAGAATTTCGCCAGCCGTTCTGGTGATTACGCCGGTCAGAAGCTTGATGAGCGTCGATTTACCGGCGCCGTTCTCGCCGACGATCGCATGAATTTCACCGGCCAGGAACGTCACCGTCGCTGGTTTCAGCGCCTGGACGTAGCCGTAATTTTTTTGGAGTCCCTTGAGTTCGAGGATCGGGGCGCCCGCAGGAATGCGGTTTGCCTCCGTCAGCTTGGCGCTGTCATCGTGGCGATGACTGACCTCTTCCAGGCTCATGGGCGTTTCCTCCTCGCGAATTGCCGTCTCTCCACCGGCCGCCCGCACTCCTCAGGCGGACGATAACACAGGTGAAGGAAAGGCCGCGCGGGATTTCCTCTCGCGCGGCCACCGTCATGTTATTTACTTGATCTTGGGGTTCAGCAGAGCGTCGATCTTCGGGTCGCTCATGTTGGCCTTGGTGACCAGGTTTGCACCGGTGTCGACGTTTTCTTCGACTTTTTCGCCCTTGGATACGGCGAGCGCGGTTTTCACGCCGTCATAGCCCATGCGATAAGGATCCTGCACGACGAGACCTGCAAGCGAGCCGTCCTTGAGGAAGCCGACCGTCTTGTCGTCGCTGTCGAAGGCGATGACCTTGATCTTGTCGCCGAGCTTGTTTTCCGCGATCGCCTGGCCAACACCCTGTCCGAGGATGAGGTTCGAGGCGAAGACGCCGACAAGGTTCGGATTGGCAGTGATCAGGTCGGTCATCATGTTGAGACCGGTCGTTGCCTGACCGTCGCCGTACTTGTCGGCGATGACCTTCAGGCCAGGATGCTTCGTCTTGACCTGATCGAGGAAACCTTCACGGCGCTGCTCGAGAGAGCCGACGCCCGGAAGGTTGGTGAGGATGACGACCTCGCCTTCTTCCTTGCCCGTCATTTCCTTGATGGCAGCGGCAAGCCCGTCAGCAGCGATACGTCCGCCCTGGACGTTGTCGGTTGTCAGGAACGATTTGAAGGCCTTGGAATCAGCGCCGGAGTCGATGCCGATGATCGGAACGGACTTGGCAGCTTCGTCGATCGGCTTGCCGAGTGCCTTGAACTCGGTCGGCGAGATGACGATTGCAGCCGGCTTGCCGGCAACAGCGTTCTCAAGAATGCTGATCTGGCCGTTGATGTCGGATTCGGCCTGTGCGCCGAGTTCCGGAACGTTGACGCCGAGATCCTGACCTGCCTTGCGGGCGCCGGCCAGAACGATCTGCCAGTAGAAGGACGTCGTGTCCTTGACGATGATCGGGATCGTCACGTCAGCCGCAAACGACGACACCGGCATTGCGGTGGCGATAACGGCGGCGCCCGCGAGAGCCGTAAAGGCTCGGCGGGAGAGAATCGATTTCATGCGCATGTGGTTCTCCTCCAAGATGCGTTCTCCTCCTAGAAACCGTACCGCTGAACGCAGGCGGGCGATTTTTATCGATAAAAAACAATTACCATCAGAAGCTAGCCGAGCGAAAGTCAAATTGCAAGTAGCGCGGCGGACTTGATTATCGTTTCTTTCTTCACCCCAAGTAATTGTTTTTTCAGTTGTTCAATCGCTGGCTAAAGTTCTGTCAGCCGCGATAGACTTCATGCGGATGGACCACGCCTTTCTTCAAAATCAAGTTGCCATACAACCGGAATTCAGTCGTCGCCACGATGTAGGCAGCGGTCCGCGCACGCTCATAGAAGGCGAAGCGTTCCAGCGAGGCAATCGTGAAATCGCCGGCCCGTCTTGTCACGATCTCCTGAAACTCGGCGCAAACTTCGGGCACGGCGGTCGGATCGCCCACCACCTCCATGCGCCATGCGGACTCGGGCACGAAGGTGTCGAGCGGAAAATGCGTGAGGATGGCCTCGGCCATATCGGTCGCGGTGACGCCGTCTGCACGAATGACCTCCGGGCCCATGGTGCTTGAAGGGAAATTGGCATCGGCGATGACGATATCGTCCCCATGTCCCATGCGGGCAATCGCACGGAGCAGGTCGGGATTGAGAATGGGGTGAATACCTCTAAGCATGGTAGGTCCTCAAACACGCACGGCGTCTTCGCCGAGCGGCGGAGCGACGAGCGTCAGGGGGTCGAATTCAGGGAAGATCGAGTCCGGCAAAGCGGGCTCGAAAAGCGCCATGTTGCGCGTCAGGCTGGAAGCCTTTGCAGTACCGATCAGCACGGACGATACGATTGGATCCTGGAGCGCAAACTGCAACGCCGGAGCAGCCAGCGGCACGCCATATTTGGCGGCGATCTTCTCCATATCGCCGACCTTGGCGAGAATGTCGTCCGTCGCCGGCATATAGTCGAAATGCGACCCGGGCACCGGGCCCGTCGCCAGGATGCCGGAGTTGAAGACGCCCCCGACCACGAGCGAGGTACCCTTCTTCCGGCAGAGCGGCAGCAGCTCGGCAACCGCAGACCGGTCGAGCAGCGTATAGCGCCCTGCCATAAGGATGCAGTCGATGTCGGCGTTGTGCATGACGTCGAGGCACACCGGGACCTCGTTGACGCCGAGCCCGAAGGCCTTGATCGCGCCGGAAGATTTCAGTTCCTCAAGCGCCTTGATGCCGGTGTCCAGGAACTGCTTCTGAAGAACGGCGTTTTTCGCCGCACCATGTGTGTATCCGCCAAGATCGTGGACATAGAGGATGTCGATCCGGTTCAGTCCGAGACGCGCGTAGCTGAACTCCACCGAGCGCATGATGCCGTCGTAGGAATAGTCGTAGTCGGCATCGAAGGAGAGCGGGTTGACATAGCTGTAGTCGGGGACCGTCCCCGTCGGCACTGGGCGTAGAAGCCGGCCGACTTTGGTCGACAGCACCCATTCGTTCTCCGGCTTGTCGCGCAGGAAGTCGCCGAAGCGACGCTCGGCGAGGCCGAGGCCATACCATGGTGCGACATCGAAGTAGCGAATTCCGCTGGCCCACGCAGCCTCGAGCGTCTCCATGGCCTGTTCGCGCGGGCAGGCCCGATAGAGGCCACCGAGAGCGGCGCCACCGAAGCTCACTTCGGTGACCTCAAGCTCTGTCCTGCCGATCCTCCTCGTCTTCATCATTCCTCCTCTGAAGACTTGATATGCGCTGCCTTAGAGCGTGGCTCCGAGGTGCCACGGCACGAATTCGTTGTCGCCGTAGCCGAATTCCTCGCTCTTCGTCTTCTTGCCCGATGCCGTGTCGATGATCAGGTCGAAGATCTCGCGGCCCTTGGCGCTGATCGTAGCGTCACCTGTCGCGATCGTGCCGCAGTCGATATCCATGTCCTCTTCCATCGAGGCATAGAGAGCCGAATTGCTGGAAAGCTTGATCGACGGCGCCGGGCGACAGCCGAAACAGCTGCCGCGACCGGTGGTGAAGGCGATCATGTTCGCGCCGCCGGCGACCTGGCCGGTCGCCGAGACCGGATCGTAGCCGGGGGTGTCCATGAAGACGAGACCCGGTGCGGTGACGCGCTCGGCATAACCGTAGACGGCGGTCAGAGGCGAGCGGCCGCCCTTGGCGACGGCACCCAGCGACTTTTCGAGGATCGTCGTCAAGCCGCCACGCTTGTTGCCAGGCGAGGGGTTGTTGTCGAGCGACGCGCCGTGCAACTCGACATACTTTTCCCACCAGGCAATCTTGTCGTCGAGCTTCCTGGCAACCTCGTCGCTGACGGCGCGGCTGCGCAGAAGATGCTCCGCACCGTAGATTTCGGAGGTTTCGGAAAGGATCGCCGTGCCGCCGGCAGCCGCCAGCAAGTCGGCGGCCACGCCGAGCGCCGGGTTGGCGGTGATGCCGGAAAAGCCGTCCGAGCCGCCGCATTGCAGGCCGATGATGATATCGCTGATTGGCAGCGCAACCCGCTTTTCCTTGCCGACATCCTGGGCAATTTCACGTAGCATGCCCATGGCGCGCTCGACGGCGCGGCGCGAGCCGCCGGCGTCCTGGATGTTGAAATGACGCTTGGCATTGCCGGCGCCGCTCTGGCCGTAGAGTGTGAGCTGGTTGACTTCGCAGCCAAGGCCGATCATCAGCACGCCGCCGAAGTTGACATGCCGGGTATAGCCGGCAAGTGTCCGGTGCAGTACCGCCATGCCGTCGCCGGTGGAGCTCATGCCGCAGCCCTGATCGTGCACGATCGGCACGAAGCCGTCGATGCCGTCGAAATGCGGAAGGATCGTCCGGTTGGCCTCGTCAGCAATCGCCCGACAGACCGTGGTGGAACAGTTCACACTGGCAATGATGCCGATGTAGTTGCGCGTCGCCGAACGACCATCGGCGCGGCGATAGCCCATAAAGGTGCGCGCCCGGTCCGTCGCACTTGCTTCCTCGGGCGCCGAGTTGGCGGTTGCCGCAAGGCGGTCGTTCTCGAAATGCAGATTGTGGCTGTGAATATGGTCGCCGGCCTTAACGTCAGCCGTCGTGCGTCCAATGGCCTGACCGTATTTGACGACCGGCTGGCCAAGCGGAATATCGGCCAACGCGATCTTGTGGCCGGGATCGATCTTCTGCCGTGTCTGGATGCCGGCGACCGTCGCGCCGGAGGGAATCGCCGCCGTCGCGACCGCAACATTGTCGCCGGCGGACAGGATGATCCAAGGGTCTTTGGTCAACATTCTTCTCCCTAGGGAAACACTCGCTGCGTCGGCGAATGTTCATTGATTTTGTTTTTTATCTACAATAAACATTTTCAAGTCAACGGGATTATCGATCCTGTGGACGAGGGAGGCAAACAGCCGCATGCAATCCAAAATAAGATAAGGATTGCCGAGAGATAAGCTTCTGCCACGCTGCGCACCGCAACTCTGCGGCCGCCCGATCCGTGTTGCCGAGGCAAGAGGGCGGGGTGCATGGCAAGGCAGAATACAGTCTTCAAGGAAGCCTACAACCGCTATGTCGCCGCTTTGCGCACCGACGCGGCGCTGCCGTCTGAGCCTGAGATCGCGGCCCAGCTGGGGATCAGCCGCAGCACGGCGCGCGCCATCCTGACACGGCTCAGCGATGCAGGAATCATCCGCTGGAACAAGCGCCAGAAGATCGTTCTGCGCCAACCGACGGAAGACGATTTCTTTCCATCGGAAGAGACGAATTCACTCCACGACATCATCGAGCGCAGCTTCATGCAGCGCATCTTGTCGGATGATGCCGCGCCAGGCATGCAGATCAATGAGCTGGAACTGGCGCGCGAGATCGGCACCGGCACCACGAGCGTCCGTGAGTTCCTGATCCGCTTTTCGCGGTTCGGCCTGATCGAGAAACGGCCGAACAGCCACTGGATACTCAAGGGGTTCACCCGCGATTTCGCGCTTGAGCTCGCCGAGGTGCGCGAGATGTTCGAGCTGCATTCGGCCGCCGAATTCGGCCGGCTTCCACCAGAGAGCGAGGCATGGCGCGCATTGTCTGACATCAAGGCCGAGCATCAGGCCATGCTGCGCGACCTCGACAGGCGCTACAAGGATTTTTCGGCGCTCGACGAACGTTTCCACCTGCTGATCCACGGAGCGTCGAAAAACCGCTTCATCGCTGACTTCTACGACGCGATCGCGATCATCTTTCACTATCACTACCAATGGAACAAGGCGTTCGCGCGCGAGCGCAACGAACGCGCCATTCATGAGCATCTCGACTACATTGCTGCGCTGGAGTCAGGCGATCAGGCGGCGATCAATTCCGCCTGTCGTCTGCATTTGAGGTCGGCGCGTCAGACGCTGCTCCAATCCATTCCATTAACCGCCACCGACGACGGTGCTATCGAGAAGTAGTCTAAGAGCAAACACGGCCGAAGCCGGGTTTACGCTACTGCACGTCCGCCGCCTGCTGGGGTGAAAGGATATCATCCGCGATCGTGATTATCTGCAGCGACGCACCGTTTTGGTGATCTCATCCCCATCGTCGGTCGTTGTTCTGATGGTCTTGGTGTAGCAGCCATCACGATAATAGCGATCACGATCACGATCACGGACGGCGCCAACTCTGATGCCGTGTTCGTTAATGGTAATTGCAGGGCGCGCCTGGTCGTAGTCGTCGTAACTTCGTTCGCGAGTCACGATCACACCGTCGGCCATGGCAGGAGCGACGAACGAACATAGCGCCATCGCCGCAACGGTACAGTTCATAAGGGTCTTTCGCATGTCAATTCTCCTTCATTCATGGAAGACCAACGAAGGAGGAAAGAACTGGTTCCTTGAAAAATGACGCGCCGAGCCACCGCATTGGCGTTGTTCGGGAGCATAATGAGGGTGGCGGCGAGGATCTAATGCGACGCTTCGCTGGCGGCTGACGCCACCGGCGTCCGGCTATGTTCGCGTCCCACGGGAATGAGCCAGGCCGACAGGAACGTGAGGACGGCGACCACGGCCACCCCCCAGAACGTCCAGTGAAGGGAGGCATCGAAGACCGTGCGGATGGCAGGGTCTGCTGCCAACTCGGACAATCCTGTCGGCTGGTTCAACACGTCATGAAGCGACGCTGCTGCATCGCCGACCGCATAGTGGCTGATGCCGGCGTTGAGAATGGCGCCAAGCACTGTCGCACCGAGCGTATTGCCGAGGCTGCGAGCGAAGATGATCGACGCGGTGGCGCTGCCACGCATCGACCATTCGACGCTGTCCTGAACGAGCGCGATGCTGGTGAGGCTGATCAACCCCATCCCGAAGCCCATGAAGAAGGAGCCTGCACCGGCAAGCGCGGGGTGGCTGTCGGGCGTCAGAAACAGCAGGAAACTTGCGCCAAAGGGAAACATCAAGCTGCCGACCCGTAGCGTGCGTCGGATGCCGAACGCCTTGAAGAAGCGGCTGGAGAGCATGACGGCCAGAGGCCAGCCGACGACCAGCATGGTCAAAGTGAAGCCGGCGACGATCGACGATCGCCCAAGGACACCTTGGACATACATGGGCAACACGGTCGAAAGACCGATCAGCGCCATCCCGGCAAGCAATGTTGCGGCGTTGCTGGTCGCGACCAGCCTGCGGCTCCAGAGAGCAATCGAAATGATCGGTTCTGCCGCCCGCTTCTCCTGTCGCAGGAAAAGCACAGCAGCAACGACGAAGACCACCGCAAGCGACACCAGGACCCACGCATTGGCATCCGCCGCTTCCGTGAGGAGGACGAGCAAGGCAATGACGGCGACCGAAAACAGAATGGCGCCGAGATAGTCGATCTTTGCCTGCTTGTGTGCGACCGATTCCTTGAGGAAGGCGGCAAAAGCCGCGATCGACACGATGCCGATCGGCAGGTTGATCCAGAAGATCCAGGCCCAGGAAACGGTATCGACGATAACGCCGCCGGCAAGCGGCCCGACGACAGCCGATGTGGCCCAAACCGTCGCCATGATGCCTTGCACCCGGCCTCGCTCCTCGAGAGTGAAGAGGTCGCCGATGATCGTCATCGTCACCGGCTGGATGGCTCCGGCGCCAAGCCCTTGCAGCAGGCGAAAGGTGATCAGCGACGCCATGGACCATGCGAAACCGCAAAGCAGAGAGCCGACGAGAAAGATCAGAATGCCCGAAATCAGCACCGGCTTGCGTCCGAAGATATCCGAAAGCTTGCCGTAGATGACGGTCGTCGTCGACTGCGCCAGAAGAAAAGCCGAGAACACCCAGCTGTAGTAGGTAAAGCCGCCAAGCTGCCCGACGATCTTCGGCATCGCCGTCGCGACGATCGTGGCCTCGATGGCGACCATGAAGGTTGCGAGCATGATGATGGCGACAATGAGCGCACGGTTCGAGCGCTGGGCTGTATTGGACACGACATCTTCTCCGGGTACTCCGCGAAGTGCCTGAGATGATCGGCAAGTCGACTGGGGGAAAAGCGCCGGCGCGAAGTGTTGCCCCGTTCTATGCCGCCGAGGCAAAGGCGTCAATTATTATCCGTTTGGTTACGAGGCCGGTTTGGCGGCGCCCAATGGCAGAGCCCCGATGCAGGACCAACATTCGAGACCGAGTCAGTTTGAGCCAGTCTTTCAATTCGACGCGAACACTGCGATCATTGTACTGACAAATAGCTGCTTTCTTCGATCGGGGGACAAGGATTGCGGTCCAAAGGGTTGCTGAGTTGGATGAGGCGCCGACCGCTGTCGATCCAGTTCCTGTTTGCCAGCGGTATCCTGATCTTCTTCGCGACATTGATCTCGGGCTACGTCATATCCGGAATCGTCGAGCAAAACGCGATCCGCAGCAAAGCCGGTGCGGCCGCAACGTTCGTCCAGAGCATGATGGAGCCGCTTGTTCAGAAGCTGGCTTCGGCGGACGCCCTGCCACAGGGGGATATCGAGAGGCTCCACGGGCTTTTCACCGATCCAATGCTGAGGGGGCGTTTCCCGCATGTGGAGATCTGGACGACCGATGGTACAATTGCCTATTCGCTTGCCGCAGACCTGATCGGTCACCGCTTTGAGCTCCCCGCCGGGGCCGAGAATGCACTTTCGGGCGAGGTTTCACTTTCCTTCGCCGATCTTGATGCAGGCGAACATGTCGCCCGCAATTTCCAGACACGCTATCTAGAGATCTATAGCCCGCTGCGTGACAACTCGACCGGCCGGATCATAGCCATTGCGGAGATACAGGAGGATCCCGCGACCTTTGATCACGATGTGGAGCGCGTGCGGATGGTCAGTTGGGCAGCGGTGGCGCTTGCCTCCTGCGCGATCCTGCTCTGTCTTTACGCGATCGTTCGCCGGGGAAGCAACACCATAGAAGAGCAGCGGCGGACCCTGCGTCAGCGCGCGGAAGACGCGGAGTCCGCATCGCGCAAGCTGACCGAACTGCAGAGTGTTGCCCGCCAGGCCTCGATGCAACTCGCCGAGCGTAACGAGAATCTGATGCGTGGCGTTGGCGCAGACCTCCACGATGGCCCGGCCCAGCTTCTCAGCTTCGCGCGCCTGCAGGTTGAACAGGTCCGCCAAGCCAGGTCCGATCCGGGGCGCGAAGCGCCGCTCGCCGTACTCGAGGAGTCGCTCGATATCGCCTTGACCGAGATCAGGGCGATTGCCCGATCGCTGATCCTGCCAGAAATCGAGCACTTCCCGCCTAGCCGCATCATCGAACGTGCGATCAAGATGCACGAGGGCCGCTCAGGGACAGAGGTCGCTTGCACCATTGTCGGGGCAGAACGGGAGATTCCGGCAGCAATGAAGATCTGCCTTTTCCGCTTTGTCCAGGAGGGCCTAAATAACTCTTACAGGCACGCTGGCGGCAATGGTCAGGAGGTTTGGTGCGAGATGGGGGCAGTGCATATGAAAGTGGTCGTCTCCGACAAGGGCCCACCGCAGGGTTTCGTCAAGCCGCCTGCCCGCGCCGGCGGAGGAATGGGCATTCAGGGCCTGCGGCAGCGCATCGAGAGCCTGGGCGGCAGCCTGCAGATCGCCGGCGGGGACGCCGGGACAAAACTGACAATGTGTTTCGAGCTTGGGGAGGCAGTCTGAATGGTAGAGCCGGCTTCTGTCATCGTCGTTGACGACCACGCGTTGTTTCGGATGGGCGTGTTGCAGACGATTGCCCTCAATGAAAACTTGCGGGTCGTTGCGGAGGGCGCATCCAAGCAGGATTCTCTGGATCTCGTGGCGCGCCATCACCCGACGATCGCGCTTCTGGATATTTCCATGCCGGGTGGCGGGGTCGCCGCGGCGCGCGAGATCCACGAGCGATGGCCTGATGTGAAGGTGGTGATGCTGACGGTTTCCGAGGATGACCAAGACGTCCTGGAGGCCCTGGAGGCTGGCGCGTCCGGATACATTCTGAAAGGCATCGCCGCAAACGAGTTGCTCGACGCGTTGACGACCGTCCAGCGCGGCAGCACCTATTTAGCGCCGACACTGGGTTCCAAACTGGTCGCCGCAATGAGAGGACACACACAGCCGCGAACCGACGGCAATCCGCTGACCGCGTTGTCCGCAAAGGAGCGCCACGTGTTGGAATGCGTGGGTCGCGGAATGGGGAACCAGGCCATTGCCGAAGCGACGGGAACGACTTTGCGCACCGTGAAGTTTCATGTCTCCAGGCTTCTCAAAAAGGTTCAAGCGAAGAACCGCGTTGAATTGGCCCTCATCGCGCAGAAAGCGGCGGATGTGTCTGGCAAAGAGTAGCAGGCGCCTGAGCTTCGAATGCGTTGTCGGTTCCGATGCGAGTGTCAGAGAAGCGTCAGGGCGTTTCCCAATGAGCACACAAGCGACATGGTTAGGAGCATGGCGGCGGCGTGCCTCCATGTTACGGAAAGTCCTACCAAACATTTGAAGGCTGGAAACCTGGCCGGTTGATGCGCCGGTGTCATGGCAAGCAATTGATATTATTGGAGAAAAATGGTGTCGCTTACGCGACTAGAACACGCGACCCCATCATTACGAATTTCAGGAACTACCATTTCCACCACATACCCGATACAGCATGGCAACAGGCCACCGAGGACACGTTCCGAAGGATCGACCGACCGGGTTTGGGCAAGCGCACTTTACGCGAACGAATTGTAATTAACCGCTTCCTCTCAATCACTCGGTCAGCCTCGACACGCCAGGACAACTTGGTGGTGGAAAGCGCGCTCTACGCCTTCGAGAACGGCTTCAACCGAAGCCTGCTCTTGTGATCGCTCGGCCCGGGCGCACCGCTGGGAGCCGCCCCCCGGAAGTAGGACTTCTGCCATTTGTCCTGGGATGCCTTCGAATCCGGTTCGGTTAGGGCCGCATTGAAGGTGTTGCGGCTCTTCGTCCACTGGTCATATTCCCTCGCCAGATCCGGATTTTCCGAGAGATTGCGGATGTCCGGGGCGATGTCCTCGAGACTTCCTCGCGCGAGCGGAAAGAGGTGGCAGTAGGGTTCGTCCGCTTCAAAATACACCTTCTGGAACGGTCGGGTGAACTTCCAGTTCATCGTGAAGGTGTATGGAGACCAGTCAGTCTCGATGACGCCTGATAGCGGAGCAATGGCATCCTTGGGCCGGTTGATCGGGCCAGAGACGAAAAGGTCGACCCCGGACTCCGTCCGGAAGAGACAGGGCACGTGGAACGTCAGGACCCCGTCAATGTGTCATGCAGTGATGTGCCGGCGCCCGGTGCATCGTTGGTGAGGTCAATGATACCTGCGTTGTTCACGGTCACCAATTGCGAATTGTTGGCCGGTACGATGGCGTAGCCAAAGGAATTTCCCGCCTCGATCTTGCTGGTGGCGTCGATCGAGATCGTGCCAGTGCCAGTCGTCGAATCGCCGAGTGTCAGGACGCTCGTGGTATAGATGAACACGAACTCAGACTGATTGGTGAGATTGATGGTTTCCCAGTTGATCAAGCTCGATGGGGCGTCGCCTCCCTGGCCGCCGTCGTCATTGGAAGTGTGATCCCAGATCAGGGTGTCAGTCCCCTGGCCGCCGTCGATGAGCTTCCCCGCCGTCAGGTTTGCCTGCGTCAGATTAGTGAATCGTGCGGTGTCGTTTCCGCTTCCCATCTGGACGGTAGCGGCGATGTTGCCAACGAGCCAAGTGAAATTGTCGTCGCCCGCGCCCATGTCCACCTGTGTCTGGACGGTCCCCCCGAGCAGCTCTAGGGTATCGTTGCCGTCACCGAGGCTAATGGAGCCCTGGAAAGAGCCACGGTTGATCACCGTGTCGACAGAACTCCCTGTACTCGTCACCCCATTTGAGACCGAGCCTTCGGCGAAGTTGAAAATGAAGTTGGTTCCAACACCACCGAGGTTGATATTCCCATCGATATGCCCGCGGTTGTTGAGCGTGAAACTGTCGTTGTCCGTGGCCACCACGCTGTTGGTGAATCTTCCGCCGTTGTTGTTAACGACGCTGGTTCCGGGCCCGGTGACCACTACGTTACTGGTTAGGCTCGCCGTATTGTCTGCATTGATGGTTACAGACCGACCGGTCGTAGTTGGGCCAGGAGTTGAACCTGAGCAGTCGATAACACCGGGTGTATTCTCGACGCAGGCCGCTTCCGCTCGTGTGCCACTCAGGCCGAGAAGGGCGATTGAAGCAACGGATGACTGGAGAAGGAGAAGGCGTACGGATGCGCGACGCGACGCGCTAGGCCGAGCCGGTGGATAATTTGGGATCCGTGAAGGAAGTTGCACGTCAGCTAGATGCTCGCCGATCGGATGAACGCAAAACTGTGTGTACCCCGGATCAATCATCGATTACCCCCAGTAGCCAGCCCAAAGGCAAGTGTCGGTTGAGTTTTTCAAGCTGTCAATTGATTAGGTCAGGCTGAAGCATTGCAATTCGGAGCCCATGTGGTTCTTCGGCAACAGAGGGATTGTCTTGAAAAATATGATAATTTCACAAATGGGCAATCGCCACCGAAGGATCCGGCGGTTGATGCGCTCGGGTCGCCCACTGTGAGAAGCACCACCTAAGGGCGATTTTATTTGCAAGACCTGCGGGAAGCCAGCCCAACTTCCCGCACCCTTGGGAGGGACCTATGACGCTCAGATGAGCAGAAGCTTTTTGAGGACCGAGAAGACCTCCTTGTAGGGCAGCTTGGTCGCGCCCGCGATTGCAAACGGCAGGAGCGCTGCGGCGGCGACCGGCAGCAACGTGCTGCGGTTGACGAGCATCGACGACAGCTTGCGCGTTTGCTCGTACTGTTTCGTAAGATCGGCAGGCTCGATTGCCTGTTCCGCTTCGTCGGCATCTGGTGCAACAACGTTCGCGCCGATCGACTTGCGCTCCGCAGCCCTCTGCTGGGTCGTCGCTCGCGCCGATAGGGTCAAAAGCGTCTTGTCCTTCAGTTGAGTGAGCGGTTTCGAGAAGGCGGAGAGCGGATAGGCGAAAAACGCGAGGACGACCAAAAGCCAGGCGGCCATGATAGTCGTGAGCGTCGTGGCTGACAGATCGGCCTGCATCTGGTGCTTAGCGACCGCAGCCGCCATGCCGCAGCTGATACCGAAGACGAAGAGAACATAGGCGTTCGGATATTCCCCGAGGAAGGCAAGTCCGCCTTTGCCGTCCGGATGGGTCGACACCAGCCTCAGGTCGAGGCGCGCGATGCTTCGTAGCAGTTCAGCCCAGACAAGGTGTCGCCAGATGCCGCGGACCAAGAGGAAGATGAAGAGCGGTATGCTGACGACCACGCACCACCAGCCCGCTATTGTCAGGTGATGAGCATCACCTGTCACCGTCGTTGCCCAACTTGTCGATGGGAGCTGCTTGAATGTGGCAAAGGCAAGAACTGCGGAGACGGCTGCGAGAGCGAGGCACACGAGTTCCGCAAGCACCGAATCGCGTCGACCGAGCGCCGTGTTCAATGCAACTAGTGCAGCGCCCTCGGAGGTCGGTGTGATCAGGGGGGCGCGGAGGAATTGTCCAAGCTTGCGCCGCAATCCCGCTTCGACAGCCTGCTCGGCGGCCAAAAACGCGGCAATGCCAACAAAGAACCGCGCCCAGGGACCGGGGTCGGTAAGATAGGCCTTCAGCGTCGGCGTCTCCGAAGCCAGGGTGGGTAGGGTCAGAAGGAGCGGAACGGCCCAGGCGATGGCGACGAACACAAGGATTCGACGACCGGTATGGAGGTTTCTCTCATGAACGAGTTTGAGCCGCCGCTGAAGTTCGAAGAACGGGCCGCCATGTGACGCGAGGAATTGCAGTCGATCCTGCGGTTGATCGAGCTTGCCGGCAGTTGGCGGTGCAGCCTTCATCTCCGCCATCTTCAGTCCTCGGTGACCGACCAGCGGTCGCCGGGATTGAACTGCTTCATGGCGCGCGCGATCTTGTCTGTGTCCGCTCCGAGATCGGCCTGATAGACGATGCCGTTGCGGTTGACGACGAAGGTATTGACGCCCGTCTCGCCATACTTGACCGGCCACGCCACCAGGGCAAAGCCCGCGATCATGTTGCCGTTGATGACGTAGTCGTAGGGACCGCCGGCGATATTGCCGCCCTGGCGAGTCAGGACCTTGTAGCGGTAACCGAAGTATCCATTGTCTTTCGACTTCTCGAACTGGACATAGTCAAGATAGGGCGCAGCCGGACTTTCACCCAAGCCTTCGCTTTCGGGCCAATAAAGACCATCGGCCCGACCGGGACTGCTTACAAGCTTCTGAGCATATTCCAGCACGCCGTCGCCGTCATGGTCGGCGCTGGCGTATTGCTGCTGAGCGTCGACATAGCCGCGGACCGTTTCAATCGTTTGGATTTCGTTCTCACCGATGCGGCGATTGATAATCTCCTCGATACCGACGACGGGGTCGAAGGCATACTTGCCGTTCTCTACCTTCACGATCGGGAAGGGGAATGGCCACATGATCTCGCCGACATCGATGATGTTCTGGCCATTTTTCTCTTCGAGCGCGATGCGTTTTCCGATGCCGTCCTTGATGGCCGCAAGCGTTTCCGAAACGCCGTCGGTGGCTTTCAGGTGGGCCGCGTCGACGCCCAAAGCGGACGCCAGCTTGTCGAGGTCTGAGGCATTGACCGCGTCCTTGAACGCTGTCATCGCAGCTTCGGCGCTATCGTACTCGGTTGGCAGCTGCTTCGAGACGAGATCAACAAGATCCTTCTCGGCAGCCGACGTGCCGGCAGCCGACAGCAGAACCGACAAGACCGCGGAGGCAATCAAACGAAATCCAATGCGATGGCTATGAGCACTCATGGCAATAACTCCGTTTGGTTCAACTAGCGACGACGTCCACCGTGGGGGACGCGGGCATGACCACCGCCACCACGACCGCCAGCACCACTGAAGTGGGCCCCGCCGCCTCTGCCGCCGCCGCTGAAGTGAGCGCCGCCTCCGCCGCCACGGTGTGCGGCGAATTCCGGGCGGCTGGCATGGTGCCCGCCGCCCATCGCGCGGCCACCACGTTGCGAGTGAAGGTTGGCGGCGCTACGGGATCGAATTTCGCCAAGGCCCGAAGGACCATTGGGACGAATGTCGCGCTTGCCGGCCATCGCGTGATGTCCGATGTCGCGGTTTACGCGGTCTCCGATCTCACCGCGGCGTTCGCCAGGGCGGTTGTCGATGCGATCGCGGAGTTCTCCCTCACCGCCGGCACCAGGGCGGTTGGCAACGCGATCACGTAAATCTGAACCTCCGCCCGGTCTGTTGGCGACACGGTCGCGCAGTTCGCCACCGCCGCCAGCGATCTTGTTGGCTCTGATGTCCTTGATGGCAGACGGCGTCACTCTCGCATGGTTGGCATTTGCGGCTCGTGCCTTGACGGATTTGGCCTTCGTGCGGATGTCGTTGTTGCCGCCCGCTTCCAGCCTGTTGCGAATGTTCGTTTTGTCGATGTTGGCGAACTGGTTGTGATCGAACTTGATTTTGCTGCGATCGACATTCTTCCAGTCGACGTCGTTGAAGTTGACCTTGCCGTTCCGATCGAACCTGTTGAAGCAGTGGTCGCAATCGATATCGATGTCGTTGCCGTCGAAGCGACCGCCCCAGACGCCCCATCTGTCCCAATCGACCACGGCTCCAAACACCGCGCCCGTCACGAAGCCGGCGAAGTAGGTGGCGGTCGGGTAGTAGTAGTTCGGATAGGGATCGGGATAGTAGCCGATCGGCGCGGGAGCGTATCCTTCTTCGTAGAGCATCTGCGGCTCATACTGCGGGACGTATATCTTTTCCGGATTGGCGGCCTGGATCACGACGTTGTCGTTCTGCTGAACGACCTTCACCTTGTCGTCGGTCTTGATCATGCCATCCGCGACCGCCTTGTCGCGAAGCGTCTGAATGGCGATCAGCAGGTCTTTTTGCTGGTCGGCGACTGCATCGCCGAGCTGCTGCGTCCAGTCGAGGTCGTCACCCATCATTTTGACGATATCGGGGTAGTTGAGCAGGGAGACGACGCTGCCGTCCCAATCGTCCTTGGGCTTTAGTGTCGAGTTGACTTTGACCTGATCAAGAAACCGGGACGCTTCGACAATCTGAAGCGGATAGAGCGAGGCCGAGGTTACCAGTGCGATGAGTTCGTCGGGATAGAGCGCGATACGTGCGACAAGGACCTGCATTTCCGCGTCGCTCAGTTCGGTCGAGGCCGCGCTCTCGGTCGTTGCGGATCTTTGCGTGGCAGCCGCTTGGTCTTGGGCGTGGACCAGCCCGGCGCCGAAGCCGATGACAGTTGCCGCCGCGAGAAAGATCGCTGAGCGTCTTGCGTAGGCGTTAAAGAAGCGAAATCCCATTGACACGTCTCCAGGAGTTGCCGGCCTGGCTCACCGCATACGCAAGTCGTCGGGCAAACCATCTAACTTCAGGGAGGCAGCCGAACAGAATTCGAGCAGTTGCGAAAGTACTTTACGGTAAACTTGAACGTAACAAAGAAGGATCGAGCAACGTTCAGGCTTAGGCCCGGCAACGCGATCTACTGAATTGGCACGGGAGGCGGGCGCGCTTCGCCAAGTCCTTGCCTGGTCCACTCGTACATACGGACGTCCGTTCGGAAACTGCCAAGGCGAGCCGTGGCCAGATCGAGGATGTCGATCACGACGGCGTCCAGACCAAAGTAAGAAGGAGAACAAGGAAACGCACGGGTCGTCCCTTGATCCCGAACTGATATCCGAGGGTCGCCGTGCTCAGCACCATGACCCCGATGAGCCAGAAAATCTGGGCGGGCAGGCGGGTATCAAGCGCAAGCCGCTCGGAGGTCCCGGTATCAAAAGTCTCGTTGACAGCGCTCATCAGGGCTGCCGTAACGGCGTCCGGGCGTTGGCGAACGATAACAGTGACCTGGCTCCAGATTTCCTGCGCGGAGGTTTGCTGGTTCGCCTTCTCGATCGACTGCTGATCGCGCCCCGCACGAACGAAGCCTTTGATTGATGCCCGCATTCGACGCAACGAGGCGCAAAAATCGCCGCTTGGGCTCGCATTTACCACTATTCGATTATTTAGCTCTGTCGTGTGTGTACAGGAAGAACGCGACACTCAAACTCGCAGAGTGCGTGGAGAAGAATCTTTCAACGTTGCATTCCATGTCGCGTGGATTCGCCGACAGCTGCCTTCATCCGTTGGAAATCAACGGGAATGGCGGCAACAGGAATGGAACATGGCCGCCACGGTGACGACCCGCCGATTGCGTTCACCAGCGTGCAGCTGGTGGGCGCACGTCAACACATTGATTATAAAAGATTAAAATGGTGCCGCTTACGTGACTCGAACACGTGACCCCATCATTACGAATGATGTGCTCTACCGACTGAGCTAAAGCGGCAACCCGTGCGGGCGAACCATGCGGCCCCGCGATTTGCATGGGGCTGATACAGGCATTGTTTGAAGATTTCAAGCGCCCCGTCATCTCTTCGGTAAAAAAGAACGGCGCTGTGGAAATCTGTGGTCGACCGTTATAACGACAGGCGTGCACGGGCAGCCGTATATTCGCTCTCGAGCCGGTCGACGAGCTTGCCGACCGGTTCGATGGCCTTGATGGCGCCGATGCCCTGGCCGCTGCCCCAGATATCCTTCCAGGCCTTGGCGCCGCCGACGGCCTGTTCGAAATCCATCTTGGAGGGATCGGCGGCCGGGAGATTGTCGGGATCGAGGCCGACGGATCTGACCGAGGGCTTGAGGTAGTTGCCGTGAACGCCCGTGAAGTAGTTGGAATAGACGATGTCGTTCGCCATGCCGTCGACGATTGCCTGCTTGTAGGCCTCGGAGGCGCGAGCCTCCTCGGTCGCGATGAAGGGCGTGCCGATGTAGGCCATGTCGGCCCCCATGGCCTGCGCCGCGAGGATGGCGCCGCCATTGGCGATGGCGCCGGCAAGCAGCAGCGGCCCATCGAACCATTCGCGGATCTCCTGAACGAGGGCAAAGGGCGAAAGTGTCCCGGCATGACCGCCGGCACCGGCTGCGACGGCAATCAGCCCGTCGGCGCCCTTGCGGATGGCCGAGTTGGCATGGCGATTGTTGATGACATCGTGGAGTACGATGCCGCCATAGGAATGCACGGCGGCATTGACTTCCGGCACCGCGCCAAGCGACGAGATGACCACAGGCACCTTGTATTTGACGCAGAGCCTGAGGTCATGCTCCAGCCGCTTGTTCGACATGTGGACGATCTGGTTGACGGCAAACGGGGCAGCCGGCCGATCAGGGTTTGCCGCGTTGTGGGCAGCGAGATCCTCGGTGATCATCGCCAACCATTCGTCGAGCTGGCTCTCCGGCCGTGCGTTCAGCGCGGGAAAGGCGCCAACGACCCCAGCCTTGCACTGCGCCAGCGTCAGCGCCGGGTGCGAAATGATGAAGAGCGGCGAGGCGACAACCGGCAATCTGAGATTCTGGGTGAGGATCGGAGGCAGGGCCATAAGACACCGTAAGAATTGACGTTTACGAAAACGTCAATGTGATAGCAGAGACTTTCGGTGAGGAAAAGCTCGCTCTATCGATTCCATAAATATCGGCTATTCTTGCAAGACGATAAGGCAGCATGCGGCAACCCTGCGTTTTCCCCGGCCGATCCGACCCGGTAGCGGGGTGAGGCTTGCGATTTGCCCTGGTAGCAGCTACCGCTTTTACGAAGTGTTAAGGACAAAGCCCAGTCTCAGAGTAAAGGACCGGACGTGAGCGGATTAGAAACGGCTATCAGAACGGCGCTCAACAATGCCGATCGCGACAATCCCGAAGTCCGTGCAAAGATTTATCAATCCGCACGTCAGGCGCTCGAATCCGGTCTCCGCAAACAGGACATCACCGACGCGGAAGCGGTGACCCATCATCGCCATAGACTCGAAACCACGATCCATACGATCGAGGCTGAAGAGCGCGAGCGTCTGCATCCGCGTCAGGGGCCGCCTGAAATTCCTGTGCCACCCGAGGTGGAAATGCCGAAGCCCGTGGCCCATGCCGCAGAGGACGAGGCGGCAAACGTCTCGATCGGCGGCGAGACCCGCGAGCATTCTGTCACGGACCCACGCTTCGACGACGAATCCAGCCTCGCCGGCGTGCATGCGGGCAGCGGCGATCACCTCGGCGCTGCGCCGACTGCCGAGGCGCCGGCGACGGTGGAGCAAAAACCGGCTCGGATGGACTTTCGGCCGGAGCGTGCGGCGGTTCGGCGCAAGCCGCGTAAGTTCTTCTCCAGGCTGCTCGTCGCTTGCGTTCTTCTCGCCTTCATCGGCATGGGCGCATGGTGGGTCTATTCATCGGGCCTGCTGATGACCGCCGCAGAACGAGATACGGGCGTTGCCAATCCGCCGGCGACCACGCAACCGGAAGACTTTGACGGCACCGATAACGCTGCTGCGGGCGATAATGCGGCTCCCGTCACAATCGACCCGCAAAACTCGTTCTCGGCAGATTGGATCGAGGTTTTCAAGCCGTCCGATGCGGACAAGATCAAGACCGGCCCGCAATCCCAGACGCAGAACGTCGCTGAAAACGATGGCCCGGCAGTACGCCTGACCTCGCAAACCAATGGCAACGACGGCAATGTCAGTGTCAGCGTGCCGGCGGATGTGCTGCAGCAATTGGCCGGCAAGTCCTCGACGATTGCAATCACGCTGCAGTCGACGTCTGACGAACCGACGCAGATTACCGTGGAGTGCAATTTCCAGTCGCTCGGCGACTGCGCCCGCCACCGCTTTTCCGTCAGCCGCCAGAAATCGGATGTGCTTCTGCAGGTCCGCTTCGATCGATCACTGGCGCCGAACTCTGCCGGCAGCCTGACGATCAACACCGACGTCGACGGCAAGGCGCGCAGCATCAATCTTTACGCCGTGCGGATCCTGCCGGGACAATAAGCTATTTCAGGAAGCCGGGACCCGAGCCGATGATCTTGTCGTCGAGCTTGCCGATGGCGTCCTTGTCCTTGCCGTCGTAGTCCATCCTCTTCAGCATGTGACGGATCAGGTTTAGCCGCGCGCGACGCTTGTCGTTGGCGTGTATGACCGTCCAGGGCGCTGCGTCCGTATGCGTCTCCTTCAGCATACGGTCCCGCTTATCGCTATAGTCGCCCCATTTCGTCAGCGCCGCTATATCCATCGAAGAGAGCTTCCATACCTTGAGCGGATCGTGCCGCCGGTCATGGAACCGCTTCAGCTGCATCTCGCGGCCGATATCGAGGTAGAACTTGAAGAAGAAGATGCCTTCGTGGGCGATGCCGTTCTCGAGCTGAGGCGTTTGCTTCAGGAAGTCTTCATATTGCTTTGGAGTGCAGAAACCCATGACCGGCTCGACCCCGGCCCGGTTATACCAGGACCGATCGAACAGCACGAACTCGCCGGCGGTGGGAAACTGCGTGATGTAGCGCTGAAAATACCATTGCCCTGCCTCGCGTTCAGTGGGCTTGGTCAGGGCAACCACCCGGGCGAGGCGCGGATTCATATGGGCTGACGAGGCCGAAATCGCCCCACCTTTGCCCGCCGCATCGCGTCCCTCGAAAAGCGCCATGACGCGCTTGCCGGTCGCCTGCAGCCAGAACTGCACCTTGACGAGTTCAATCTGCAGTTTCTGCAGCTCCTCGAGGTATTCCTCTTCCTTGAGTTTCTTGTTGTAGGGGAAGTCGCCCGATTGCAGGGCTGCTTCGTCCACCCAGTCCGGCAACACGGGATCGTCGACATCGAAGACGCGCTTCTTTCCGCGGATGTCCAGTTCGACGGCTCTGCTTTCGACATCATCGGCCATGACTTCTCTCCCGCTGTAACCTTCGCTGAGACAGGCGATCATATTTTCTTTTGAAAATCAAATGTCTTGCAGATCGCGGAAATTCCTGTGCGTTCCTGTTACAGCCCTTCCACTGCTGGCTGCGGTCGAAAACTTCTGTCATGATTCACGGCTATCACGCAGAGGTTTGAAGGCAATAGTACGAGTCGGGATCGCGAGGGGCAGTGGAAGACAAAGTACCGTGGACAAGAAGCTTGATCGCACGCGTTCGGCAGGAACGCCCGGTTCTGCTGGTGGCGTTGCTGATCGCACTGATCGCTCTTGCCGCGGGCGTGAACAAGTGGGTCGTCCTCGGGCTTTTGCTATTGATGGTCATCACCGCCGTGTGGCACGCGGTTCCGGTCATCCGAGAGGCGCCGCTTGAGCCTGCTCCTGAGATTATCGAAACGCCGCCCAGCAGATTGGTTGAAGTAACGGCGACGTTGGCCGCGCTCGACATGCCCGTCATGGTGCTTTCAAACGATGCCTCGGTGCTTTACCAAAATCGCGCTGCGGAAAAGGCGTTTGGCGAGGTCACCATTGGTGCCCACATTTCCGCGCGCCTGCGCTCGCCGGGCGTCCTCGACATTATCGCCGAAACGATTGCGACCAATGCGCCGAACCAGATCGAGCACTCCGAGCGCCTGCCGTCCGAGCGCGTTTACATCGTCCGCAGCGCACCCGTGGAGTTGGATCGACAGCAGCCGACGGATGAGCGCTTCTTCTTGGTCTCGTTTCGCGATATTTCCGAAGTCCGGCGCATCGACCGCATGCGTTCCGACTTCGTCGCCAACGCCAGCCATGAGTTGCGGACGCCGCTGGCGTCCCTGCGAGGCTTCATCGAGACCATCCAGGGACCAGCAAAGAACGACGCGAAGGCGCAGGAGCGCTTTCTGGGTATCATGCTGGATCAGGCCACCCGCATGAGCCGTCTGGTCGACGACCTGCTTTCCCTTTCTCGGCTGGAACTCAAGTCGCATATCGCCCCGGATCAGAAGGTCGACCTCGTCCCCCTTCTCGGCCACGTCAGGGACTCGCTGGTGCCGCTTGCAAATGACGTCGGTGTGGAGATCGCTCTGCATCTGCCGCAAGGCAAGGCAGAGGTGCTCGGCGACCGCGACGAGTTGGTTCAGGTATTTGAAAACCTGATGGAAAATGCCTGCAAATATGGGCAGGAGGGGAAGACCGTCGATGTCTTCTTGAAGAATGGCTCGGGCGAACCTGTCGAGGTCACCGTGGTCGACAGGGGGCCGGGCATTCCTGCCGAACACGTGCCCCGTCTGACCGAGCGATTCTATCGCGTGAGCATCGAGGATAGCCGTTCGAAGAAGGGCACGGGGCTGGGCCTTGCCATCGTCAAACACATCCTGACCCGGCACCGCGCCCGGCTGATCGTCAAGTCGGAAGTCGGGAAGGGGACGAGCTTCACCGTGCGGTTTTGACATAAAACTGCAGCGACCTCGACCATCGTCTATTCTTTGTATTGTAAATTCAAATACATAAGCTGTCACAAATGTTTCGTCAAAATGACATAAAAGCTCTAGTCATCAGGGGCTAAAGAGAGCGTGCCGCTGATGAGACGGCACCGCCAAAGGCCACTGAAGGCCGCACTCAGACCGCATTATGCCCGGGAGATTGTTATGAACGCTTTTAAACTTACGGTCGCTGCACTTGCCGCTTCCGCCGCTTTTGCTGGCGCGGCTGTTGCTCGCGACCAGGTTCAGGTAGCCGGTTCCTCCACCGTCCTGCCTTACGCCAAGATCGTTGCCGAAACTTTCGGCGAAACCTTCACGGACTTCAAGACGCCGGTCGTTGAATCCGGCGGCACGGGCGCAGGCCTCAAGGAATTCTGCAAGGGCGTTGGCCCGGATAGCATCGACGTTGCTAACGCTTCGCGTCCGATCAACGCCAAGGAACTGGACGCCTGCAAGGCAGCTGGCGTAACCGACATCCAGGAAGTCAAGATCGGTTATGACGGCATCGTCTTCGCAACCGACTCGTCCAACCCGGACGTTGCTTACGTTCCGGCCGACATCTACAAGGCTCTGGCCGCTCAGGTTGTCGTTGACGGCAAGCTCGTCGACAACCCGTACAAGAAGTGGTCGGAAGTCAACCCGGCTCTTCCCGCTGTTGATATTGCTGCCTACATTCCGGGCGAAAAGCACGGCACCCGCGAAGTCTTCGAACAGAACGTTCTCGCTGCTGGCTGCAAGGCTTCCGGCGCTCTCGACGTCATCAAGGCTGCGATCTCTGACGCTGCTGCCCAGACCAAGGCTTGCGTTGCAGTTCGTAAGGACGGCGCTGCCGTCGACATCGACGGCGACTATCCGGAAACGCTGGCGCGCATCGCTGCCAACAAGACCGGCGTTGGCGTCTTCGGCCTTTCCTTCTATGAAAACAACGCCGACAAGCTGAAGGTTGCGACCGTCAACGGTATCGTTCCGTCGACCGAAACCATCTCCAACGGCACCTACCCGGTTTCCCGTCCGCTGTTCTTCTACGTCAAGAAGGCACACCTCGGCGTCATCCCGGGCCTGAAGGAATACGTCAACTTCTTCGTTTCCGAGCAGATGATCGGCCCTGACAGCCCGCTCGTCGAGTACGGCCTCGTTGCCGCTCCGGACGCTGAGCGCGACGCCATCCGCAAGAGCGTTGAAGACGGCAAGACCATGTAATGACCTTTGCCGGCGCGATCACCAGATCGTGCCGGCATTGCCTTGTTCCGTCGCTGGGACGAGGTTTGAACTTCTCCAAGTTTGAGAGCCGGATCGGTCTGCCTGCCGCTTCCGCTTTTGGAGTCAAAGGGCCTGGGGACCTAAACGAATGGGTACATCCATCATTCTCTTGTGCCTCGTGGTACTTGGCGCCGTTGCATATCTTGCAGCGCGCAGCCGTGCTACGGCACTTGCCGGGGGCAAGTCCTCCGCACTGCATTCGCGACCGGGTTACTATGGCGTCTATGCCGCAATCTGGACGGTGCTGCCTGCACTGATCTTGCTGTGCGCCTGGCTGGCGATCAGCCCTTCAATCATTGAATCGTCCGTCCGTGGCGCCTTCCCGGATGACGTAAAGGCCCAACCGGCCGCACAGCAGAACCTGAACTACGGCATGGTCAGCGCCATCGCGCGGGGCTTGCCGCTGCTCACTGCTGACGAGGTTGCCGGTGCTGCCGACGATCCGGCCGGCCTCCAGGCAAAGCTTGCCGCAAAGGGCGTTCCGCTCGCCGGTCCGCCTCAGCCCTATATGATCGAGGCGGCGCAGAAGCTGAATGCAGAATCCGGCTCCAGCCGCCTCGTGATGACGGCGCTGGTTCTCGTCCTTGCCGTCGCTGGCGCATTCTATGCGCTTCGCGAAGTCGCTCCGCGGTTCCGCGCACGAAACCGCGTCGAGCGCGTCATGCTCTGGGGCCTGCTCCTGGCATCGTCGATCGCCATCCTGACGACAATCGGTATCGTTCTGTCGATGCTGACGGAAGCGGCCCACTTCTTCGCTGCCGTTCCCGCTGCAGACTTCTTCTTCGGGACGGTATGGGATCCGCGCTTCGCCGGTGCTGGCAGCTCGTCCTTCGGGCAATTCGGCTTGATCCCGCTGTTGCTCGGTACGCTCTATATCGGCTTCGTTGCAATGCTCGTGGCGGTACCAGTCGGTCTCTTCGCGGCGATCTACATGGCTGAGTACGCCGCTCCCAGGGTTCGCTCGATCGCAAAGCCGCTGCTCGAAGTTCTCGCCGGTATTCCGACGATCGTCTACGGCTTCTTCGCCTTGGTCACCGTCGGTCCGTTCCTGCGCGATTTGTCTTCGCAGGTGAGCGGCCTCCTTTCCGGCAACTACACGAACTTCATTCAGGCGCAGAGCGTTCTGACTGCGGGTATCGTCATGGGCATCATGCTGATCCCGTACGTTTCGTCGCTGTCGGACGATATCATCACAGCGGTGCCGCGCGCGCTTCGTGACGGTTCGCTCGGTCTGGGTGCGACGCGCTCGGAAACGATCAAGAAGGTCGTGCTTCCCGCAGCGCTTCCCGGCATCGTCGGCGCACTTCTGATGACGGCCTCGCGTGCGATCGGTGAAACCATGATCGTCGTGCTGGCGGCAGGCGTTGCTGCCCGCATCCAGATCAATCCTTTCGAGCCTATGACGACAGTGACGGTCAAGATCGTCAATCAGCTGACAGGCGACCTTGAATTTACCTCGCCGCAGACGCTGGTTGCCTTCGCCCTCGGCATCACGCTGTTCTTTATCACGCTTTGCCTCAACATCTACGCGCTCTACATCGTGCGCAAATACCGGGAGCAGTACGAATGACGGATATTGTTTCTCCGGTTCAAGGCGTTGTCGTCTCGAAGGCGCCTGAACGTCGCGACATCGGCCTGAAGCGCCGCTATGCCGCCGAACGTCGGTTCCGGGCCTATGGGATTGCCGCAATCTCCTTTGGCTTGATCTTCCTGGCAATCCTGCTGACGAGCGTTATCAGCAAAGGCTATACGGCCTTTCAGCAGACGGCGATCACGCTGCCGATCGAGTTTAGCGAGAAAACGATCGACCCAAACAACAAGCGAGCGACCGATCCCTCGGTTCTGGTTGCTGCGAACTACGCGCCTCTCATCCGCGACGCGACGATCAAGGCGCTCAACCTCAATCCGTCGAGCCGTCCGGACCTTCGTGACGCAGCCGCGATGATCTCGAAGGGTGCGCCGATCCAGCTGCGCGACATGGTCGTTGCCGATCCGTCGCTGATCGGCAAGACGGTCAGTGTCACGCTGCTTGCGGACGCCAATATCGACTCCGCCAACAAGGGTCAGATCGACCTCAACGTGGACGAAAAGAACCGCAAGGTGAACGACAAGCAGGTCGGCTGGATGAACCAGCTTGCCGCCGATGGCACCCTGCACAAGAAGTTCAACACCGGTCTCTTCGTCAACGGCAACTCCAGCCGTCCGGAGGCTGCGGGACTCGGCGTTGCGCTGATCGGTTCGCTCTACCTGATGTTGATCGTGCTCGCCCTCTCACTGCCGATCGGTGTCGCAGCTTCGATCTATCTCGAAGAGTTTGCGCCGAAGAACAAGCTGACCGACCTGATCGAGGTCAACATCAACAATCTCGCGGCTGTTCCCTCGATCGTCTACGGCCTGCTCGGTCTTGCCGTCTTCATCAACTTCGCAGGCCTGCCGCGTTCCGCGTCGCTGGTCGGCGGTCTGGTGCTGTCGCTGATGACCCTGCCGACGATCATCATCGCGACGCGCGCAGCGCTCCGCGCCGTGCCGCCGTCAATCCGCGCGGCTGCCCTTGGTCTCGGTGCCTCGAAGATGCAAATGGTGTTCCACCACGTCCTGCCGCTCGCGATGCCAGGCATCCTGACCGGCACGATCATTGGCCTGGCACATGCACTCGGCGAGACGGCTCCGCTGCTCTTGATCGGGATGGTCGCCTTCGTCGCCAACGCACCGGCAACGCCGATGGAGCCTTCGACAGCCCTGCCGGTCCAGGTCTACATGTGGGCCAACGAAGCCGAGCGTGCCTTCGTCGAGCGCACATCGGGTGCCATCATCGTCCTGCTCCTGTTCCTGGTCGTCATGAACTTCGGAGCCATTCTCTTGCGTCGTCGCTTTGAGCGCCGCTGGTAAACGGAGTAGACATTATGAACATGTTGACGGAAGCAGCAGTTGAGAAGGCGCTGGATCAGAAGATGAATACCGTTCCCTATAAGATGATCGGCCAGGACGTCTCGGTTTACTACGGCGAAAAGCGTGCGCTTTTCGATGTGAAGCTGAACATTCGCGAAAACACGGTGACAGCATTGATCGGCCCGTCCGGTTGCGGCAAGTCCACCTTCCTGCGCAGCCTGAACCGGATGAACGACACGATCGATGGTTGCCGCGTTACCGGCAAGATCACGCTCGATGGTGACGATATCTACGATCCGGATATCGATGTCGTGGAGCTCCGCGCTCGCGTCGGCATGGTGTTCCAGAAGCCGAACCCGTTCCCGAAGACGATCTATGAGAACGTCGCCTACGGCCCGCGCATCCATGGTCTTGCCAAGTCGAAGGCCGACATGGACCAGATCGTCGAGGTCAGCCTGCAGCGCGCCGGTCTGTGGAACGAGGTGAAAGATCGCGTTCATGAAGCCGGCACCGGCCTTTCCGGTGGTCAGCAGCAGCGTCTCTGCATCGCCCGCGCCGTTGCCGTCAGCCCGGAAGTGATCCTGATGGACGAGCCATGCTCGGCTCTCGATCCGATCGCCACGGCAAAGGTCGAGGAATTGATCCACGAGCTTCGCGAAAATTACACGATCGTCATCGTGACGCACTCGATGCAGCAGGCCGCCCGCGTTTCGCAGCGCACGGCCATGTTCCACCTCGGCAATCTCGTCGAGGAGAACGACACCGACAAGATGTTCACCAACCCGGACGACCCGCGCACCCAGGACTACATCATGGGTCGCTTCGGTTGATCGCCGACGACGGTAACACTCACGACATTCAAGGATGATCCCTATGGCATCGACACATATCTTTTCTGCGTATGACGATGATTTGAAGTTTCTGACGCGCCGTATCTCGGAAATGGGCGGCCTGGCCGAGCAGATGGTTTCGGATGCGGTTCGCGCCCTTGTCAACGGCGACACGGCCCTGGCCCAGAAGGTCATCTCCGACGACGTGATCCTCGATCACGCCGAACGCGAGGTTGGTGACAAGGCGATCGTTACCATCGCCCGTCGCCAGCCCATGGCCGCCGACCTTCGCGAGATCATGGGTTCGATCCGCATCGCCGCTGACCTTGAGCGCGTCGGCGATCTTGGCAAGAACACCGCCAAGCGCGTTATCGCCGTGCAGAGCGCCGGCGTCCCGCGCAAGCTTGCCCGCGGCCTTGAGCACCTCTCCGAACTGGCGCTCGTCCAGCTCAAGGAAGTCCTCGATGTCTATACGAGCCGCGCTGCCGACAAGGCAAAGTCGATCCGTGAGCGCGACGAGGAAATCGACGCGATGTACACCTCGCTGTTCCGCGAGATGCTCACCTACATGATGGAAGATCCGCGCAACATCACCAGCTGCACACATCTTCTGTTCTGCGCCAAGAACATCGAGCGTATCGGCGACCACGCCACCAACATTGCCGAGACAATCTACTACATGGCCACCGGTGCTCAGCCGGAAGGCGAACGTCCGAAGGACGATACCGCCAACACCGTCGGCGCTGTCACCGAATAATCCTTCCGCGACCGCGCCCCCAGGAGACCGAAACGAATGATTCCAAAAGTAGCAGTCGTTGAAGACGAGGAAGCACTGAGCGTGCTTCTCCGTTATAACCTTGAGGCTGAAGGTTTCGAGGTCGATACCATCCTGCGCGGCGACGAGGCCGAGATCCGGTTGCAGGAACGGACCCCGGACATCCTGATCCTCGATTGGATGCTGCCTGGCGTATCCGGCATCGAACTCTGCCGCCGCCTGCGTATGCGGCCGGAGACCGAGCGCCTGCCGATCATCATGCTGACGGCCCGCGGCGAGGAAAGCGAACGCGTTCGCGGCCTCTCCACCGGTGCCGACGATTACGTCGTCAAGCCGTTTTCGACGCCGGAGCTCGTTGCTCGCGTCAAGGCGATGCTTCGCCGCGCCAAACCGGAAGTGCTCTCCACGCTCCTGAAGTGCGGCGATATCGAGCTCGACCGCGAGACGCATCGCGTTCATCGCAAGAGCCGCGAAGTTCGCCTTGGTCCGACCGAGTTCCGGCTCCTCGAATTCCTCATGGCGTCCCCTGGCCGCGTCTTCTCGCGCTCGCAATTGCTCGATGGCGTCTGGGGTCATGACATCTATGTCGACGAACGCACCGTCGACGTCCATGTTGGTCGTCTGCGCAAGGCGCTGAACTTCTCCAACATGCAGGACGTCATCCGCACCGTTCGCGGCGCCGGATATTCAATGGAAGCCTAGGCTTTCCCCGGAAAGCCTGCGCGACTTTCATAAAATTTCACAAATGAAAAACGGGCCCGCGAGGGCCCGTTTTCTTTGGTCCTTATCCGGCTTCCGGGTCAAGCGACCCGGTTGGCGGCCTTACGGCGCTCGTTTACCGGCTGATAGGCCATGCGTTGATGGTACGTGCAATATGGGGAGTTGTCCGGGGACTCGCAGCCGCAGAAGTGGAAGTCGTCCTTCAGCGGATCGCCGACCGGCCACTTGCAGGTGCGTTCGGTCAGCTCCGTCAGGCCCAGGCGACGCGAAATCGGAACGACCACGTTTGCGGCCGGACGATAACGGACTTCCTCGATCGCATCGATCTCGATTTCTTCCTTGAGCATCGTCGCGCCCTGCTGGCGAGTGACGGTGCGCGTGGCGACGCGAGATGCATAGTTCGGAGCGCGCGGTGCGGATGTCGTGCGCTTGGGTGTCCGGACGGTCGTCGTCGAGCCTCCGGCCTTGGCACGGCCGGGCAAACTCAAACGGTGGACTTTGCCGATGACGGCATTACGGCTTACACCGCCAAGTTGTGCTGCAATCTGGCTGGCGCTCAGGCCTTCGGACCAAAGCTTCTTCAGTTTTTCAACGCGCTCGTCTGTCCAGTTCATGCCCCTGTCTCCGCCTTATTAGCGTTGGTGTAGGCAGAATCCTTCACCGTTGCCCCGGACGTATCCGAGGCAAGAAACGCTTGCTCGATTTTGGTGACTAGTTCCGCCGCATGCAGTCTAGTAATTGAGTTTTAACCTAGTGTGAGGCTGACTCCGTGACAAGAGTCGGTTGAATCCCGGCGAATCGAATTTGGAGTTTTCCCCAACTTGCTGGACGGCAGAGTCATTTCTGCAACATTAGTTGTTGATAGGTCGGACGCCTCGGGATGGCAGCTTGACGCATGCAGCAAAAGCTCAGTTTTGTTGACATTGCAGTGCGAAAAGTAAATAGTGCTGCTCGCCGCCGAAAGGCGGCATTTTTAATTTTCAGGCCCGCCTTCCTTAGCCGGAGTCCGGCCGCTGATGATCAATGACAGGAGATCGCGCTATGGCTGAAGCCGCGCTTTACGATACCTACTCTCGTGCCCCCTTGCGGTTCGAGCGAGGCGAGGGCGTGTGGCTGATCAGCGAAACGGGCGAGCGATATCTTGACTTCGGTGCGGGCGTGGCCGTCACCTCCGTTGGCCATGGTCATCCGCATGTCGTCGGCGCCCTGAAGGAGCAGGCCGACAAGGTTTGGCACCTTTCCAACATTTATGAGATTCCGGGCCAGGAAACGCTCGCGAAGCGTCTGACCGATGCGACGTTCGCCGATAAGGTATTCTTCACGAACTCCGGCGCGGAAGCTTTGGAATGCGCGATCAAGACTGCGCGTCGCTATCAGTATTCCAAGGGCCACCCCGAGCGGTTCCATATCATCACCTTTGAAGGCGCCTTTCATGGACGAACGCTGGCGACCATCGCCGCTGGCGGCCAGGAGAAATATCTCGAAGGCTTCGGTCCCAAGGCGCCCGGTTTCGATCAGGTTCCCTTCGGCGATCTCGACGCCGTTCGTGCCGCCATCACGAGCGAAACAGCCGCGATCCTTATCGAGCCCATTCAGGGGGAAGGCGGCGTCCGGCCGGCGACCAACGAGTTCCTGAAGGCGCTCCGCGCAATCTGTGACGAGAACGGCCTCCTGCTAATCTACGACGAAGTGCAAACGGGTGTAGGACGTACCGGCAAGCTCTTTGCGCACGAGTGGTCTGGCGCCACGCCTGATATCATGGCGGTCGCCAAGGGCATTGGCGGCGGCTTCCCGCTCGGAGCCTGCCTCGCGACGGCAGAAGCCGCATCTGGGATGAAGGCCGGCACGCACGGCTCCACCTATGGCGGCAACCCGCTGGCTATGGCTGTCGGAAGTGCCGTGCTCGACGTGGTTCTCGCGGACGGCTTCCTGCAGCAGGTGCGCGACGTCTCGCTGGTCTTCCGCCAGGGGCTGGCCTCGCTCAAGGATCGCTATCCTGATATTATCGAGGATATCAGGGGCGAGGGACTGCTGCTCGGCGTCAAGGCCGCCGTACCATCCTCGGAACTGCTGCAGGCGATCCGTGACGCTCATCTGCTCGGCGTTCCCGCTGGCGACAACGTCATTCGTCTTCTGCCCCCTCTGGTCGTCACGGCTGACGAAGCCCGCGAGGGCCTTGCCCGCCTTGAACGCGCCGCTGAAAGCCTGCGCGCTTCGAAGGCAAAGAAGACGGCTTGAATGGATAAAGCCTGCCGAAAGGCGGGCGTGATAGGTAAAGACGATGGCATCCCCCAAACACTTTCTCGATCTCTCCGCCGTCGCGGCATCTGACCTGCGGCTCATCATGAACGACGCGATGTCCCGCAAGGTGGCCTTCAAAGCCGGCCAGGGTGACAAGCCGCTCGCCGGCAAGATGCTGGCGATGATCTTCGAGAAGCCCTCGACCCGCACCCGCGTGTCTTTCGATGTTGGCATGCGCCAGCTTGGCGGAGAGACGCTGTTCCTGTCGGGTACCGAAATGCAGCTCGGCCGCGCCGAGACGATCGGCGATACGGCGAAGGTGCTGTCGCGCTATGTCGATGCGATCATGATCCGGACGACCGATCACGGTCGCATGCTGGAGCTTGCCGAACACGCGACTGTTCCGGTTATCAACGCGCTGACCGACGACACGCATCCCTGCCAGATCATGGCCGACATCATGACCTTCGAGGAGCATCGCGGCCCCATCAAAGGCAAGACGATCGCCTGGACCGGTGACGGCAACAACGTGCTGCATTCGTTGGTCGAGGGGGCTGCCCGTTTCGGCTATCGAATGAATATGGCGGTGCCCCTTGGTTCCGAGCCGAAGGATCACTATTTGAACTGGGCCCGCAATGAGGGCGCCGAAATCATGCTTTGCCATGATGCCGACCGTGCGGTCGCCGGCGTCGATTGCGTGGTGACCGATACCTGGGTCTCCATGAATCAGGAACATCGGGCCCGGGGTCACAACGTCTTCCAGCCTTATCAGGTCAATTCGGCTTTGATGGCACAGGCCGGCAAGGATGCATTGTTCATGCATTGCCTGCCTGCCCATCGTGGCGAGGAAGTCACGGACGAGGTGATCGACGGCCCGCAATCCGTGGTCTTCGATGAAGCGGAAAACCGTCTTCATGCGCAGAAGTCGATTCTTGCTTGGTGCCTGGGCGCGATCTGAACCATACTGGCGCCACGTTTGGCCGGAAGGCCCGGTGGCCGCGCGAGCGGATGGACACTCTTGTCCGCCCGCTCTCAGACTAGGAGAAGACCATGGCAGAACCTGCAGCCGCCCTCGGCGAATTCAATTTCGCCGGTGATGATCATGTCGTTCCTTTTCAGGTCGAGGGCCTGGATGTGCGCGGCCGCGCCGTCCAGCTCGGCCCGATGCTCGACGCGATCCTCGAGCGCCATCGCTATCCTGCGCCCGTCGCGAGGCTTCTCGCCGAAGTCGTCGTGTTGACGGTGCTGCTCGGCACGTCGCTGAAATTCGAAGGTAAATTCACGGTCCAGACCAAGGGCGACGGCCCGGTGGACTTGCTCGTTTGCGACTTCTCGACACCTGAGAACGTGCGTGCCTATGCACGCTTCGACCAAGGCCTCCTCGATAAGGCGATTGCCGCCGGCCAGATCGAGCCGGAGCAGCTGCTCGGCAAGGGCATGCTGGCCTTTACCATCGACCAGGGCAAGTTCAGCCAGCCCTATCAGGGCATCGTTGCGCTGGATGGTACAACGCTCGAGGAGATTGCCGGCACCTATTTCCGCCAGTCGGAGCAGATCCCGACGCAGGTGCGTCTGGCTGCGGCCGAACTCTTCGATCGCGACGAAGCCGGCAAGCCGCGTCATCGCTGGCGGGCAGGGGGGCTCGTTGCCCAGTTCCTGCCGGAAGCACCGGAGCGCATGCGCCAGCCGGACCTGCATGGGGGCGACGGCGACACGGCTGGCAGCACCCACAAGGAAGACGATGCCTGGATGGAAGCGCGCTCGCTCGTCGATACGATCGATGCCGACGAGTTGACCGATCCGCAGGTCGGCACCGAGCGGCTGCTTTACCGGCTGTTCCACGAGCGAGGCGTTCGCGTCTACGAACCGAGAGAGGTTTTCGATCGGTGCAGTTGTTCGCGTGAGAAGATCAAGGGTGTGCTGAAGGGGTTCTCGAGCGAAGAAATCGATGCCAGTCAGGAAGACGGCAAGATCTCTGTCACCTGCGAATTCTGCTCCACCACCTATCGCTTCGAGGTGGAAGAGGTGGCGCAAGCTGCCGAGTGATCAGTTCAGGACCCTGAGAAGTCCTGGCGAATCCAGGGAGAAGGCGGGTATTTCGACATTGAAAAGCTCGCCTTCGTCGGTTTCCATCTGGTAGTGGCCGAACATCAGTCCTGATGGCGTATCCAGTGGGCAGCCCGAGGAATATTCATACGTATCGCCCGGAGAAAGGCGCGGCTGCTCGCCGACTACGCCGGCGCCCGTGACCTCATCGACGATACCGTTCTGATCGGTGATGTTCCAATAGCGGTTCACCAGTCGCACGGTTTTGTCGGAATTGTTGCTGATGACGATCCGGTAGCCCCAGACATAGCGATCGTCCTCCGGATCGGATTGCTCCTCCAGATAAAAGGGTTCGACGACGACTTCAATGTCTCGTGTAAGGGCGCGGTACATACCTACACCATAGTCAACATACGTTACCGGTATCTTATACAGCGACCAATCCGTCAATAAACCGATAGTCGATCACGTCCGAAATGCCTGTAATGGCAAGAAGTTTCGCGTATTAAGTCCGATTTTCGGCAGTCTTGCTTGCGACAAAGGGCGTATGGCTGTCGGCCGGATTTGCTTCAATCCGGCCGATGCCAGACCAATCAGGCGTTTACTTTTGCGAGGGCCTGGGCGAAATCCTCGATCAGGTCGTCCGTGTCCTCGATGCCTGCAGACAGACGAACCGTGCCGCCGGAAATGCCGAGTTCTGCCCGCGCTTCGTCCGTCAGGTTCTTGTGCGTCGTCGTCGCCGGGTGGGTGATCAGGCTCTTGGCATCGCCCAAATTGTTGGAGATCTTCACAATCTGCAAGGCGTTCTGCAAGGCGAAAGCCGCTTCCTTGCCGCCCTTCAGTTCGATGGCGACCAGTGTCGAGCCACCCTTCATCTGCTTGGCGACGATGTCGGCTTGCGGATGATCCTTGCGGCCTGGATAGATGACCTTGGCGACCTTCGGCTGCTCGGCCAGGAAGTCGGCGATCTTCGCTGCGTTTTCGGTCTGCTGCTTGACGCGAAGCGGCAAGGTCTCAAGCCCCTTCAACAGCGTCCATGCCGTGAATGGCGACATCGCAGGGCCGGTGTGGCGGTAATAGTCCTGGAGATGTTCGGTGACCCACTCCTTGTCGGAGAGGATCACGCCGCCGAGGCTGCGGCCCTGGCCGTCGATGTGCTTGGTGGCCGAATAGACGACGATATGGGCGCCGAGTTCAAGCGGCTTCTGGAAGATCGGGGTTGCAAAGACGTTGTCGACGACGACCTTGGCGCCGATCTGGTTGGCAAGCTTGGCAACGCCGGCGATATCGATCACCTCAAGGGTCGGGTTAGTCGGGCTTTCCAGGAAGAACACCTTGGTGGTCGGGCGGATCGCCTTTTCCCAGTTCTCAAGATAGCGGCCATCAACGAGCGTGCATTCGATGCCGTATTTCGGCGCGAGTGTCTCGACGACCCACCGGCACGAACCGAAAAGTGCGCGGGCGGCAACGATGTGGTCGCCTGCCTTCAGCTGGCAGAGGATTGCTGCCGTGACGGCTGCCATGCCCGAAGCGGTAGCGCGGGCTTCCTCGGCGCCTTCGAGCGCGCACATGCGCTTCTCGAACATGTCGTTGGTGGGGCTGCCGTAGCGGGCGTAGATATAGCCCTCCGTCTCGCCCTTGAAGCGTGCTTCCGCCGCTTCCGCGCTGTCATAGACAAAGCCCTGCGTGAGGTAGATTGCTTCCGAGGTCTCGCCGTATTGCGAGCGCAGAGAGCCGTCGTGAACGAGTTGGGTTGCGGGGCGCCAAGTCTTGCTCATGAATCACCACTTTCAAACAACAAAAAAACCGGCCGCGAAAGCAGACCGGTTTTGCACCCGGTCTTTTTAGCCACTTGTTTAACGTGGCTGCAAGCCGACCGGCCAAATCACCACGGGATAAAAGTGCAATACTGCCGTTCTATGCTTGCGTCAATTCCTTGAGTTTGGTTTTGTCTCCACCGAATATGGATGGGGCATGATGGCTCGCGAAACAGGAATTTTGGCGGATCGCGCGATAGCTGCGCTCTTTGAGGCGGGACGTCTCACCAGCGAGCGCGATTTGGACCACGACCAGATCCAGCCGGCAAGCCTCGATCTCAGGCTCGGCGCAAGGGCTTTTCGCGTTCGCGCGAGCTTCATGCCGGGCCCATCCCATCTTGTGTCCGACAAGCTCGATCGCCTCAGCCTCCACGTCGTCGACCTCTCCGAGGGTGCGGTTCTTGAGACAGGCTGCGTTTACATCGTTCCGTTGATGGAGCGCCTCGACCTGCCGGCCGACATGTCGGCCTCGGCCAATCCGAAGAGCTCGACGGGACGGCTAGATATCTTCACGCGCGTCATCACCGACTACGCTCAGGAGTTCGACAAGATCCCGGCGGGCTATTCCGGTCCGCTCTATCTCGAAATTAGCCCGCGCACCTTCCCGATCGTCGTGCGCCGCGGTTCGCGCCTGTCGCAGATTCGCTTCCGCGTCGGTCATTCCGTGCTTGGCGAGCCAGAGCTTCTGGCGCTGCACGATGCCGAAACGCTGGTTGCCAGCAAGCAGCCGAACGTCTCGGGCGGCGCAATTGCCCTGTCGATCGATCTGGCTGGCGACAAGGATGGCTTGATCGGTTACCGCGGAAAACATCACACGGCGGTCGTCGATGTCGACAAGAAGGCGCAGCACGACATCTACGACTTCTGGGAACCTCTCTATAGCCGCGGTCGCAATGAACTGATCCTGGATCCGGACGAGTTTTATATTCTCGTCTCGCGCGAAGCCATCCATGTGCCACCGCACTACGCGGCCGAAATGACCCCCTTCGATCCCCTGGTCGGCGAATTCCGCGTGCACTATGCGGGCTTCTTCGATCCGGGCTTTGGGCACGCCCCTGCCGGCGGTCGCGGCAGCCGCGCCGTGCTTGAGGTTCGCAGCCACGAGGTCCCGTTCATCCTCGAAGACGGCCAGATCGTCGGCCGTCTTGTCTACGAGCACATGCAGGAGCATCCGGAGAGCCTCTATGGTTCCGGCCTCGGCTCCAACTATCAGGCGCAGGGCCTGAAGCTCTCCAAGCACTTCCGCATCTGAGAACTCTGCCGGCGTGCGCCATTATTCGGCGAGAGGTGGGGCAACGTTCCTGCTGCCGATCTGGAGAAGCGGCGTTCGACGGCTGATAAAGGGTGGGCGGTAGAGCCTTCGTGAGCGCTGCGGTGTCCGCGCGGTGACGGTGTGGCGTTCCAGCTTACCGACAAGGACCGAAGGGCGCGCGAACATACGTTTCCAGAGGCCTCTTCCTGCCGCAAGCGGGTAAGCGCGCCGCGGCATCACTTCCGGCATCTCGCTGAAGATCCGCTGCACCATCTTCTGGCGAACCTCTTCCGGCGTTTTCTTGATTTCCCAGGCATCCCGCCGGTCCCTGATGCCGACGATCGACACCGATACGCCCGATCTCCCCCTGTCCATGGCGGTCACTTGGCCGGCGACATCGAAGTCGGCGAAAGGCGTAAAGATCAGAAGGTCACCCAACCGCATGTCGGCGAAGGCGACCTCGTCCTGCATGGTCATCCTTGCCCTGTGAATCGATATTGTGTCGAAGGTGCAGGGGGCTGATTTGCCGCGGCTGGCGACATGCCCTTGGCGCTCGAGGGGAAACTCGATGTCATCAAGCGCCTCTCTTGGAAGCTCGATGCAGACGAGCAGTGACACGAAGGCATAAACCATCACGACCATGCCCCATGCAACGCTGAAGCCGTCGAGATCATTGTAGGTTCCGAGCAGCGGTCCGTTCAGCATCCCGACAAATGTCAGCACAATGACGCAGAGAAATGTCCCGGCAATCGGATAAATGACTTCGACCCGCCCGCGGTCCTCGCCCTTGGCCGTCACCTTGAACGGGCGGCCGAACGGATGCAGGAGCGCATGAAAGAGGGCGATGGTGATCGGCACGGCCGAAACCATTTGCGACACTTCGGTAAAGAGCGGCAGGCTGCGTCCGCCCGAGACCCATGCGTGGAACGCCCACATGCCGGCGACCATCGGCAGTGCGTAGAGAAAGAAAGCCTCGGGCTCCATGCGAATGGCCGGTAGGCCAAGGAAATAGTAGAGCAGCGGTGCCGCCATCAGCAGCAGGATGAACGGGCGGCAGAACCAGAAAAGCAGGCCGTGAAAGTAGTGCATCCTCTGCACGATGGTGAAGCCTTTGCCAAGGAAGGGACCATCACGAAGGAGCGCTACCTGGATAGTGCCAAGGCACCAGCGGCAGCGCTGTGTAATGTAGCCGGAGAGGCTTTCGGCCGACAGGCCAACGCTCAGGCGCTCGTTCAGCCAGCGTGTCTTCAGCCCCTTCTGCAGCAGCCGATAGGTCAGGTGAATATCCTCGGTTACCGTTTCCTGGGGCATGCCGCCAATCATCGCCAAGGCGTCCCGGCGGACCACGCACGACGTTCCGACACAGAATGCGGCCCCCCAGCCATCCTTCGACGGCTGCATGACATCGAAGAAAATACGCTGGTCATCGACCCAGGCTTTCGAGGCCAGGAGATTATGCTGGACAGGATCGGCGTTGTAATAAAACTGCGGGGTCTGGATGAGGCCGACATCCGTGTTGATGAACTGGCCTACCGTACGGTTCAGAATTGCACGCTGTGGCGCGAAATCCGCATCGAGGATCAGAATGAAGGGCGCGTTGGTTTCCTTCGCCGTCTGCCGTATCGCATTGTTGATATTGCCGCCCTTGGCACCGGCATTGTCCTCGCGCCTCAGGTAGCGGACGCCGACCTCTGCGCAGTAATCCCGCAGCCAGTCTCGCCGTCCGTCGTCTAGCACCCATACCGTGAAGTTGCTGTAGTCGATCGCCTTAGCGGCAAGGATCGTTCGTTCCAGGATCGATAGTTCTTCGTTGTAGGTGCAGATGAAAACGTCCACGGCAGGCTGTCGAGCAAGTCTTGCCAGCAGTGCCTCGCTGGCGTCGGCCGCGCCGTGATGATCGGTTCGTCGAAAAAAGAAAACGATCGACAAGACCGTGTAGAAGATGACGACCAGTTCGAAGGACAAATAGATCCTGGGCCAGATCGCGTAGGCGCTCCATTCGAAGTCCGGCAAGGTCTTGGTGAGGCGAAAATACAGGTAGTTCGACAGCATCACGACGAGGATCGAACCGAAGATAATCCGGTCGGCGCTGCGGCGGCTATCGAGAAGCCAACTGCATCCCAGTATCAGCGCAATGGCCAGCGCCGAAAACAGCATCGAATCGGACAGCGTGACTACTTCTGGGGACATGGGGACTCCTTGCCATCGGACGCCTGGCCCGCGCTGCCAACGAAGGGGTTCAGATCGAGCGCGGCAAGGACGGCCCAGCCTGTGGCGCCGATATGCGGCAAACGGTAATACTTGAAGTCTCCCGGCGTAGAGTTCGGCCCGACCTGGAGGCCAGTGGACAGCTGCTCGTTGACCGTCGCGTAGATCAGGTTGCCGGGGGTTCGTTGAGCTTCGATCGTCTTGAACAATGGCTCCGCCTTCGCCGGTTGGCCGGTAAGACGAAGCACGAGGGCTGCCTGTGCCGTTCCTTCGAGCCAGATCCCGTCGCGGTCGCTGTTGAAGTCGAAGCCTCCGTCGACGCCGTGATGGATTTCTGTCCACTCGATCACGCGGCTGGCCTTGCCCTTGAAATCGGGAACCGCAATCAGTGGCCAAAGCTCCGCGTCGAGGCCGGACATCTCGATGTTCGGAGCGTTGCTATCCGGCACGCTGCCGATAAAGAACCGCCCTTCACCCTCGTTCCACATGGCGTTGAGGAACTGCAGAGCGCGGTCGCCTTGGTGCGGCCAATCCCCGCCTTCGTCCAGTTGTGCAAGCCAGCGGTCTGCCGCATAGACGTCGAGATTATGCTCGGTCGATTTCCACGTCATGCGCTCAGGCGTTGGCTCGTGGCCGAAGTAGCCACCGAAGTAGCCGGCGTTCCGGGGGTCTGTCGTGCTTCGGTGGATCCAATCCATGATTTTGCGGGCAGCGTCGAGATAGGCCGGCTGCTCTGTTTCCTCAAAGGCCATCAGCAGCGCCAGCGCGCCCCACGCGGTGCTGCCCGTTGCCGAGCCCACCTGGTAGCCGTCCTCGATCCAGGAGTTGCTGGTGGCATTCCAGTAGCCCGGTAGCAGCATCCCTTCCTTGCCTGGGGTGACCGGCCCGGACCGATATGCGTTGCGAAGACGTCCGTCGTGGTAGTGGCGATCGGTTTCCAGTGCGAGCACGAGCGCGTCGGCAACCCGGCGCGCCTCCTTCTTTCGCTGGCAGCCGTAGAGGGCCATCAGGGCGACCGCATTGTCGTAGGTGAATCCCGTATTCTCGAGAGCCGGGTGTAGCGCGGAGCCGCCATTCGCGGGTTCGAAGCTCCGAAAGATGAAAGGCTGTTCCGGCTCGCCACTCATCTGCGCGGCCAAGCCGTCACAAAGCGAGCAAGCCAATTGCCTGCGCTGTTCGTCATCCGCCTTCGCCAAAGAGGCGAAAAGCACAATGCCCGCTAGAATGAACGCAAGCACCGGTAAGGTTTGTATCGACCAATTCGCACGCTTCATTCCTGCCTCGCAATACAACGGTTGAGATCGGCGTGGTGTTATGGGGCTGCGGTCTGAGCGCTTGCGGCACGTGGACGGACGGTCTTGTCGAACAGTGTCGAGGCGGAGAGGATATTGCCGGAGGAAAAGATCTTATTGATCGCCAAGCTTGAATATCGGGCGACCCGCGAGATCATCGTTTCCCCGAGTGAAACGATGACGTCTTCGCCGACGTGGCATCCGAAGAATTTGTCATTGCTCCGCTGTGCCGTCGTCGCCTCGTCCGCTGCCGGCTCATCCATCTTGACCAGTACGTAGACTTCGTGGCCTTCGGCTTCCGGGAATTTTGCAAAGTACCGGTTCTCGGGGCCCGAGTTGAAGTATCGAACGATCTTGTAGATGTGGGCGTTTCGCTTGACCCCTTGGTTGCGGAAATTGACCATCGCCGGCATCCCGATCTCAAGCGAGGTCACGTCGCGGCTTCGATAGACGGCGGCAGCAAAAGCATCGTTGCAATCGAGTGACTTGGCGACCGGTTGTCCCTGCATGACGAAATCACCGAAGGACGCATCCACGCTGACAATCTGGCCGTGGCGCTCCGCCACGACCTCTGCGGCGCCGGTCTTGCCGAGGCGTCCCTCTTCGCGTCCAATGAGGTTTTCGACCTGTTGCTTGCGCTCTGCCATCTGATTGATTTCGATGGTGTCTTCGGCGATATCGCCGGAGAGCTTCGACCGCTGCATCTCAAGCGTCAAAAGGTTGGCGGCAACCGTGCCCCCGGTATAGATATCGCGGCTGACAAGCGATTGGACGATCTCGTTGCGGCGCAGTTCGCCTCTCGCGGCGTCGAGTTCATACTGGGCCGCATTGCGCTTCTGGCGCTGCGGCTCGATGCTCGCGTCGGAGACGAGGCCCCTTTTCAGGAGCACGAGTTGCCTCTGCAGCAACGCATCCTGTTCGCTGAGGCGCGCCTCGTATGTCTGGACGTTGGATTTCGCATTATCGATCACCGCAGATAGCTCGCTGAGCACACCGTCCTTCACGCTGGCGATCTGGGTCTTGACCTTCTCCAGTTGCTCGTTGCGCTCGGCAACCACGCTGGTCGTATTGTTGAGCTTCTCCGCCAGATCGAGTTTCTCGAGCCGCAGTCCCGTCAGCGACGTTTGGTCCTGGTTGGGGTTGGAAACCGTTGCCATCACGTCGCCGAGATTGACGACCTGCCCGACTTGCAGCGCAATCTTGTCGACCCGGCCATAGATTGGCGAAGCAATCATTTGTACGGGAGCGTTGACGACGGCGCGCGTCGAGACGATGAAAAACTGATTGGGGATCATCGCCATGGCGATGATGAAGACAAGCATAAAGGCAAATGAGTAGCCCAGTATGCGAGATACCAAAAGTATCCTGTGATCACGACGATCAAGACTAACAGTTGCGTCCTTCATTTTCTTCAATCCTGACGTTGTCACGATCTAGATGAACTGAAGGGCGTTTCCAAAGTTATTTTGTTTTGTTTCTGCCGGCGCTTATAACATTGGGGTTACTGTCAGTAAAATGACATTCTATTATTAAAAGGAGGTATGGATCGAGCGTTGCCTGAAAGTCGCAGGAGTGGACGCCGGCCGCAACGCACCAGCGCAACGTCTTATCGGCTGCGTTTTGATGGCTTGACAGACACCACCATCTGTTGAAAGTCTCGCTCTAGTGCGGGTGTAGCTCAATGGTAGAGCAGCAGCTTCCCAAGCTGAATACGAGGGTTCGATTCCCTTCACCCGCTCCAAAATCAACGATTGTTAGCCGAACATCTGCCGACGGTTTCGCGCCGCGTTGAGCAAGCCGATATGCGAATTTGCGGAACACTCCGACGTCGCCGTCGTTAACTTCCAGTCCAACAACGCAAGGAGAAAGCGCCATGGATTGGAACCGCGTCGAAGGAAACTGGAAGCAGGTGAAGGGCAAGATCAAGGAGCAGTGGGGCAAACTCACCGACGACGACCTTGATCAGATTGCCGGCAAACGCGACCAGTTGGAAGGCAAGATTCAAGAGCGCTACGGCATCGAGCGCGATCGCGCGCGGCGAGACATCGACGACTGGTACGGCCATCAGACCTGGCACTAGTCGCCATTGAGCCCGGAGCTAGCCCTCCGGGCTTTCCACGTCTTATAACCTCACGAAATGAAATCGATCTTCGTCATGAAGCCACGGTCTACGAGTTGTTGTGGTCCGTCGTAGCGGATTGAGTGATCATAGCTGAAATCGATTTCCCCCTCGCGAGCGAGGATATCCATCATTTTCTGATAGTGCTCGGACGCATTGTAGTGCTGCTTGCCCTCCGCCGCTTCCGTTATCTTCGCCTTGTAATTGGTGTAGAATTTGAAGTGCAAAATGGCGCCCCACATCGACGGGAAATTCCGGCCGTAGGGTAGCGGCTGATGAAGGCTGCTCCCAAATAGGCATGCGCTGTCCCAGTAGATCAGCGGGTATTTGATAAGCTCGTTGCCCTCTCTAAACTTCCGGCCGCGCGGGCCACCCTTGACACTGACGCCGCGCTTTCTGATCGCCGAAACGTAGCTATCGCCATCAAAATAGCGCGAGAACTGCCACGGCCTTTCGATACGAGGCGGGGGCGCATCGAATTCGCTCAGTTTCGGATACATATCCAGCATCGGAGCGGCCATTCGCTTGAGACCTTGGGCTTCGAGCGTGCGGATAAGCGAGGGCAGTGGTTGGCTGAAGCAATCGTCGTAGACAAGGAATTCATCAGAATCGACGTTTAGATACCATCGGTCGAGACCATACTTGGAAAACAGACTTTCTCGCCAGTTTCGGCCGCGTCTTGCTTCGCCAAATCGTATCGGCGACGTCCAGACGTCGACATCCGGTTCGCTCAGCAAAGCCTCGCGTGTTCCGTCGGTGGAAACGTCGTCCACACAGATGAACCGTGTTACACCCAGCTGGCGGTAGTGTTGGATGAACGCGCCTAGAAGCGCAGTGTCGTTATGCGTAACAAAGACAAGCGGCACATCGGCTGGCGCAAGGGACTTGATCTCGCGAAGCGGCTGCATCGTCACATCGCTCCGATTACGCCTTTCGCGCCGGGTTACTCGAAACGTCTCGTAGTCGGTCCGGAGGCGATCGAGGAACGACCGTGCAAGGTCCGGCACGCCAGAAGGGAATGGGTAGTTCATGAGCTGGACACCGACTCCTAGAAGATCCAAAGCAGCTTATAGCGCGTTTTCCGGCGCGCATCGTTCCAACACATCCTGAAAAACTTCGCTCTCGTCAAAAGGCCAACCGGCGGCAGTTTGTCGACGAGACGGTAGCAGCCGAGAGTGTATGTCAGTCGCTGCGAAAGCTTGTCACGGAACCCCTTCGCCCCGTACTTTTGCTGCGAGCCGGATCCTTCCCTGAAATCGAGGGTGGGGCCGGAGACATAGGCGACCAAATCGCGAACAACAAATTCCGAGAGGACATAAGACGCAAAGCCCCAAGGATTGCCGAGCTCGTACCAGCGCGCCATCAAGATATCGACTGACCGCGATCTGAACAGGCCGTAAATCCATTCCGAGGGAAATGTCAGGTTCCGTGGGACACGTCCCCTTGCGTATGACTTCTGGAAATCGAATATGTTGGCTGCCGGACTTTTCAGCTTAAAGCCCTTGTCGTTGAAGCTCTTTGTCGGGCAGGCGGCCAGCAACTTTGTGCCGTCCGCGTCAAGCGCCTCGACCAACCTTCCCAGGAAATCCCGAGATGAAAGGTCGTCCGCTGCCCTGAGGCAAAAATACTCTGCGGCTTCAGCGCCGAGCTTTACGGCCTTGGCGAAATTAGCCTCGGCACTCAGGTGGGCGTCGTTAGATACGACGGAAAAGCGGGCGTCTTTCTCGCAAAAACGCTGCGCTATCTGCAACGTCTCATCCGTCGAGCAGTTGTTGAGAACAATGGCCCGGAAATCAACGAAATCCTGATCCGCAATGGATTGCAGGCTCTCCTGCAAGGTCGCGGCGCCGTTAAAGACCGGAAACATCACCACAACTCTGGCATTTATCGGCATAACATCACCACAGACACGAAGAGAGCCGATACCGGCGAGCGACAGGTTGCTGGCTTTAAACCGCCGCTGATTTACCTCCTTGGCGCGGAAATGCAACGATTCCGTCGCCAGATGCCTTGATCCGCCTAAAAGGACGTCCCTAAGACGTAGGCCTGCAGCAAACCGCAGTAGTTGACAATTCTCTAATAAACATAGTTAATTTTTAACTATTCTCCGATATCACGGGAACGCAGACGACCCCTTGGTCGTTGTCGGCATGATCAGGAGGAGTGGCAGCATGCTTTTGAAGATTTTCACGGCAAAGCGCGAAATCCGGGATAATGGCGATACCGGCACCTACGCGGACGGCTACCATGCCCCGGAGGTGGTTCTTGCGTCAGCGCGCGAAGACGACCGTGCCTCCTATGAGCGTGACTACGGTCGCGGTCGTAAGGTCGAGCAGATTCCGCTTGGGTTCGCCTGAGTTCACATTTTGGCTTGTCTCTCGGCACGATTAGGCGCTCCGCGGCGAAGCCATGGCTATTGATGTCGGAAGACTATAAATGAGAAGGGCGGCATTGAGCCGCCCTTTGTTTTTGATCGATATTGCCGGGATCAGAATTCCGTCCAGTCGGCATCGTCGCGGGCGCTGGAAGGCGCACTGCCTGCCCCGAAGGCGCTTGCGAGCTTTTGCCCGAGTGCCCGCGCCGGTGAGCTGGAGGGGCGGGTAACGCCTGCGGTAGCGATACGGACCGGCGCCTTTCTCGTCGCGATCGGCGGTGCAGCCGGGCGCGGTGTGGAATGGATCGCGGCGGTTGGCATCGGTGCAGCGGCGACGGTTGCACTGAAGTTGCCGGTGCCGGTGAGCTTGAATTGGTCGAGCAGATGGTTAAGCGCCGCCGCTTCCGTCGCGAGCTTGTGGCTTGCCGCTGTGCTTTCCTCAACCATGGCCGCATTCTTCTGCGTCCCCTGGTCCATGGTGTTCACCGCCGTGTTGATCTCCTGCAAGCCCGTCGATTGCTCGCGCGCCGCTTCCGCAATCGCATCGACGTGTTGGTTGATCTCCTGAACCTCATGCACAATGGCATCAAGCGCCTTGCCGGTTTCGCCGACAAGCGACACGCCAGTCTGCACGTGATCGCCGGATGTCGTGATGAGCGACTTGATTTCGCGGGCGGCATTGGCCGAGCGCTGCGCGAGTTCGCGCACTTCCTGGGCGACGACGGCAAAGCCCTTGCCGGCTTCCCCCGCGCGAGCGGCCTCGACGCCGGCATTGAGGGCGAGCAGGTTCGTCTGGAAGGCGATGTCGTCGATAACGCCTATGATGTTGCCAATCTCCGCAGAAGATTGCTCGATCTGTTGCATGGCGTTGACGGCCTTGCGGACGACCTGACCGGACTTTTCGGCACCGGCGCGCGTGCGCTTCACGAGCCCGCGTGCTTCCTCGGCGCGTCTTGCGGCATCTTTCACCGTCGTGGTGATTTCCTCGAGGGCAGCGGCTGTCTCCTCGACGGAAGCTGCCTGCTGCTCGGTCCGTTTCGAAAGCTCATCCGCCGAAGCGCGGATCTCGCTTGCACCCGCGGTAATGGCGCGAGCATTGGCGCCGACCGTCTGCATGGTATCGTTCAGGCGCAGGACAGAGTTGTTGAAGTCCTGTCGCAGGATGTCGAGATCGCCGACGAAGGCCGTGTCGATCCGCGATGCGAGGTCGCCCGCGGCCAGCCGTCGCAAGCCATCGCCAAGTGCGCCGACGGCGCGCGATAGGTCAGCGGCATCGGTTGCGCGCTGCGCTTCGCGCTCACGGCGTTCACTGTCGCTGAGACTGCGGCTCTTCTCGGCCTCGCCCTCAAGCCGGATCCGATCAAGAGCGTTGTCGCGGAAGATGGCAACTGCGCCGGCCATCTGGCCTACCTCGTCGCGACGATCGAGGCCGTCGACATCGCTCTTCGTGTCGCCCTGGGCAAGCTGCATCATCCGGTCCCGCAGACGAGCCATCGGGGTAGCGATTCCCGCCTGCGCAATCCATACCGAGAGACCGAGCGCGCCCAAGACGGCGAGTCCGATCAGCACGAAAGAGAGTGTGATGCGCTCGTTGACGGTAACGGAAAGCGCGTCGCCGCCATCGTTCAGCAACGCCATCAGCGCGTCGTTGTTGGCAATCATTTTGGGAGTGACGGCGTTCAGCTTGGCGTTCAGCATGCTTGCCCCGAGCTGTGCACCCGCACTGTCCTTCGCCTTTGCAAGGTCGATGACCTTGGCGGAAAGCGCCTCCATCTCACCAATTCCGGCGAGGATGTCGTCGATCGCTTGCTTGCGGCCTGGGACCAGGGCGGCGGCCTGTTCCAGGCGTTCGCGCGCCTGGGGCATTTTGCTGGGCGCTGCGACCGCTGTATCGAAAGCAGGCGTGTCCGGCTTGAGGCCAGCGATCAACGTGACCTGAAGCACGGCGGCAGTCGCTGATGCGCTGGCGCGCGATGCCTGCATGGCCGCCAACGCCTCGTGATCGATGAAGGCGCTGTAGGTGGCGTCGGCACCACGGAATTCGGTGATCACATAAGTGAGGCCTCCGAGCGCGATCGCGCCCAGAAGCGCGACGACGGAGATGATCTTCGTCCTGATTTTGAGGTTCGTCAGCATGGATATGTCCAGTCGCTTGATCCGACCGATGGGGGCCGGCTATGGCAGCATTTTGAGAGGCAGGGCATGTCGCGGGGGATACGGCACGGTGGTATGCCTTGAAGGCTCGACATGCGCATCATGCATTTCGGCTCGCAAGCCGGCGTCGTCCCGGCGAATAGAATGGGACATTGTTTAATGCGGCCCTAACGCTTGGCGCCAATCCCAGGAAAAATCTGCCTAGGGCTGAATAGCGCTAGAAGCGGCGCAACTTCTCACTGCTGCTGACGGGGATATGGGGCGTCTTGTCCCAGAAGAAGGGTTTCCTTGGCAGCTCGAAAAGCGCACGCCATGACGCGACCGATATCATCATCCAATAGAGCGGAACATAGAGCCAGCGCCAGCCGACGCTGCGCTTTTCCTCGCGCAGCATCACGACTCTGCCGAGCAGCAGAAACAGGCCATAACTTGCCGCCGTGTTGGCAAGATCGAGCAGGAAGAGCGCGCCCTCGCCGGTGCCGGTGGGCGGAAAACCGAGCGCGAGGTAACCGGCGGTGGTGACCAAGAGCATGATCAGCCAGGGATGGGTTAGCGAGGAAAGCAGCATGCCGCCGATGAGCAACTGGAACATCAGGAAGCCGCCCATGCCCATTTCGCGCAGGAGGCGTGCCGGCTCGCGCATCATCACCAGCCAGGTCTGCAGCCAGCCTTTGAACCAGCGAGTCCGCTGGTTGAGCCAGACCCTGAACGTGGCCGGGGCATCCTCGTAGGTCGGGCAGTCGATGACGCCGCATCTGTAGCCCAGCCTATAGAGCCGCATGCCAAGATCGGCGTCTTCAGTGACGTTGTGGGGATCCCAGCCGCCGCACGCCCTAAGGTCGGCGACGCGCATATGATTGGAAGTTCCGCCAAGCGGTACCGGCATGCGCCGTCGTGCCAGCATTGGCAGCAGCATACGAAACAGGGCAGCATATTCCAGCGCGAACGCCGCACTGATCCACGATGCTGATCCGTTGGAAATGACGAGCGGTGCCTGAAGGCAGACGACATCAGGCGGGCTCGCGGCAAACTGCGCATAGGCGGCACGCAATTGGTCGGGGTGGGGGCGGTCCTCGGCATCGTAGATCACCACGAATTCGCCCCGCGCGCCGGCCAGAGCGTAGTTCAGCGCCTTGGGTTTCGTACGCGGATGGGCGGGTGGCACCTCGACGATCTCGAATTGCGGTTCAAGGCGTTCGGACCTCAATGCCTCAATCGTCGCATGATCGTCCGCCTCGCACACCAGCTTGATATCGAGCCTTGACATCGGCCAGTTCAGCCGGCGAAGCGCCCTGACGAGTTGGGCTACCACGTCCGCTTCCCTATAGAGGGCGATGAGGACGGTGTAGACGGGAAGACGTTCCGATGCGGGCAGGCTCGGAACCCCGCTCTTGCGGTCCACTAGGGCGACCGCTCGGACAAGGATTGCGGCCAGGTAAAGCAGAGAGATCGCCGCGTGCAGGATGGTCAGACTGAGTGTGCCTGTTGCAAGGGCGAAGGCAAATGCGCAGACGCCTGTCCCGGCGAGAAATCCCTGCTTGCCCGACAAGACAATCCGGGCGCTGAAGCGAGCCTTGTCCTCGAAGAGTGTGGTTACACTTTCTCGCAGCCGCCTGACGCTGCCGGTTCGCCATACCGCGGCTCGCAATGCGGCCGGCGTCGTGATGACGATGCTGTCGGCCAGTCCCGGCTTCTTCTCGAATAGCTGCGAGAGTGCCGCGAGGTTTCGAGCCTCCGGCACAATCGCGAGCATGCCTTTGTTGATATAGGTGAGGCGGACGCAGCGGGCCTGCGCGAGTTGGCTGTCGAGTGCCTTGTCGTCGTTGACGAGGGAACTGTCGATTGTCGGAAGAAATGGAAGCCGAAGCCCGCGTGCGAGCGCGGCGTAGTAGCTGTCGGCGTCGACCGCCCCGCCGGCAAGCAGTTCCTGTTCGATGCTGGTGCCGTTGCGGCGGGCGAGTTGCATTGCACGGGCGATTGTCGGCTTGCCGATGCCGAGTTGCAGCAGAACCTCGGCTTCCTGCTCATAGGAGTCAGTCGCTACGCGCGCCGGTGGTGGCGCGTCGTGGCGTATTGAATGATCATACAAGCGCGTATGGGCCTCGATGCCGCCCGGCGCATATTCCCCGACACGCATGACTCTGATACACCGTTTTCAGAATGGCAGTGCATGCTTTCCCCAGGGCGGATCATAATGGTGCAATTTAAACTAGCATCCCTGAATCTTAAGGGGCTACGCAGCTTTTGGCTGTCTCTGGTTGTGTTTTTTTGCCCGTTTCTGGCGTTCGCGCAGCAGGCGACGCCGAGTTTGCCCCTGCTGTTCGATTCCAGGGAACGGCTTGCAAAGCCGGATCTTTCGTCGCTCGTGCGCCTGCGTTTCCTGACGACCATCGATTTTCCGCCCTTCAACTTTACGGATCAGAACGGCAAACTTGCCGGCTTCAATGTCGATCTCGTTCGCGAGATCTGTAACGAACTGGAGATTGCAAACAGATGCCAGATCCAGGCGCTGCCGTTCGCTGACCTGAATGCCGCGCTCGCCGCCTCGCAGGGTGACGCCGTGATTGCGGGCATTGCAGTCAGCGAAGAACTGCGGCGGCAGTTCGCCTTTTCGCGCCCTTACCTGATGTTGCCCGCCCGCTTCGTTCTCAATCTGAAGGCGCCGATCAAGGGCAAGGATGCGAGCGCTCTGGCCGAGCATCCGGTCGGCGTTGTCAAGGCGACAGCACACGAAGCGATGCTGGCCGCCTATTTCCCGAAGGTGAAAGCCGTACCATTCGACAACAAGGACGCGCTTCTGGCGGCGCTGAGGGATGGTAAGGTCGAGGCCGCCTTCGCAGATTCGCTCCAGCTTTCGTTCTGGGTGTCGTCGCAGGCCTCGTCGAAGTGCTGCGCGCTCTTCGACGGCCCCTATTTGTCTGAGCAGTTTCTTGGCGAGGGAATGACGATCATGCTGCGCCAGAAGGACGATGTTCTGACGGCTGCGCTCGACCACGCGCTAGCAGCCTTGTCGCGCAGCGGCCGACTGCAGGAAATCTACCTTCGCTATTTCCCTTACGGCCTGTATTAGCCTTTGCGGAAGCGGGCGATCGCGCTGCGCTCAATGGCGGCGCAGGTGAGCTTGTCGAGACCGAGGCGGTCGCGCAGCAGGCTGAGCAGGCGTAACTCTTCGGCCTTGACCGAAAGGTCGGCGGAGGCGACTTCCACCGCCAGCGCGTAGGCCGTGTCATAGAGGCGCGAAGGCAGCGTGTCCTTGACGGTTTCGAGCACGATGTCGAGGCCCTCGGGGCCAGCGAGCAGCGCAGCGCAGTCGCGCGCCACGGAAATCAGCTTCTCGTCGTCGAAATCACGAAAGACCGGCAGGAAGCCGATGAGTTGGCCGATGCGCTCCATCTCGCGATCGTTCATCGTGCTGTCGACGGCGGATGCCATCACCATCACGTAGATCAGTGCGTCATGCGCAGAAAGCGGCTTGTTCATATCTCGATGATTCCTCTGGAGCGAGCCCAGAGTCTAGGAATTGGCCGGCGACATTACAAGCCGTCGGACGGGAGATCGGAGGGTGGATTCTCAAGGGTGCCGGTTTCAGCGGCGCTACGAGGGTCGTCGCCATAAATGCCTTTGCCCGCCTGCCTTGCCGTCTCGCCGGCTTCGGTGAGTGCTGATCCTTTTTCCGCCTCTGCCCAGCCGTTCGCAACAAGCCACTGCGAAATGTCCTGCGTGCCGATCCTGCAGGCTGCCGTCACCATGCCTGTCCACTCGGTGCTGTCGAGATCGCAGCGCACGGTCCTGAGGCGTAGAAGCAGCCGCACATTGGTCTTCGCCAGCATCCCGCATGGCCATACCCGGCCCTTGCCGTCAGTACATGTTTTGTCCGCCGGCGTCGGGTTGATACCTGCAAGCTGCAGGCGGCGGTCGCCAAACGCGAGGACGCCAGCGCTTTCGGCAATCGGGCGAACGAGGTTGACGCCAGTATCGTCGGCAGGCTTTGCCGGCGGCTGCGGCTCCACCGCCGCGATGCGCTCGAGCGGCTTGCCGTCGATGGCCGCGGGGTAGAACTGGCTGGCCTCGTCGACGCGCCGCGCGTGCATGCTGGCCTCGGGATTTGTCGTCGATGGGATCAGGGCGGGAGGAGGCGCATCGATTTCTACAGGGGCTGCAGTTTCCACCGGATCAATAGCCGCACCAAGCCGTTGTCCGCCGGCCGTGATCAGGCCCGCGACAATTCCGATCCCTGCAACAGCCGTCAGAATTGCCGCAGGACGCATGGAATATATTCCTACTGGCTGGCCCAGATGATCCGGGCGATCCAATCGACGTCGGAAAGCTCGATCGTCCGGTTCGGATGTTCGGGATTCAGCGACATCAATTCGATCGACCGGGGGCTCTGGCGCAACAGCACCTTCGCCATCACTTCGCCTTCGCGCGTCTTGACGACGACACGGTCGTTGCGGCGAACTTGCGCACCTGGCTCGACGATCAAAACGTCGCCGTCGCGGTAGAGCGGCATCATGCTCTCGCCCTGGACCTCGAGCGCATAGACGCCCGCCTTCTGCGACGGCGCCGCGGGAAACTCCACCACGTCCCAGCCTTGTCCGGCCGGAAAGCCGCCATCATCGAAGAAACCGCCGGCGCCGGCCTGCGCAAAGCCGAGAAGTGGGATCGAGCTGCCCTGCGGCGGGAAGGCGCCGTCAGGAAGGCTGGAAAAACTTCCCGCGGGGCGCATGAAGGTCAGGAACTGCTCCATGCTGGCGCCCGTTGCATCCAGCACCTTGGCGATCGATTCCGTCGACGGCCAGCGCAACCGCCCATCGGCAGAGAGCCGCTTGGATTTGTTGAAGGAGGTCGGGTCGAGCCCCGCCCGTCGGGCAAGACCGGATGGCGTCAGGTCATGCCGTTCGGCAAGCCTGTCGATCGCCCCCCAGATCTGCTCGTGTGACAGCATGTCGCCTGATTCCTGCGCGCGTGCGCGATCCTTCACGGCGAAATATTACCCGCAAGCCTATCGGGAGTAAAGAGAGGAAAGGAATAAAATCCTGTCGACAGATCAGGCCACCATGGCCATGTTGATCTTGCCGAGTTGGATGACCGCCTGCGTGCGGCTATCGACATTGAGCTTGAGCAGAATGGCCGAGACATGCGCCTTGATCGTCGCCTCGGACACGCCGAGCTCGTAGGCGATCTGCTTGTTGAGGAGCCCTTCCGCCAACATCGTCAGCACACGGCTCTGCTGCGGTGTCAGCGTGTGCAGCCGATGGATCAGATCGGCGACATCGGGGTCCTGCTCCTGGCCGTCCCGATAGCTTTCAGGTGTGGCGATATCGCCGGCGAGAACCGTCTGGATGCCGCGGCGAATGTCGTCGATCCCCGAGGACTTGGAAATGAAGCCGGATGCGCCGAGTTCCAGTGCGCGTCGGATCGTGGTGGCGTCATCGGTGGCCGAGACAATGACGATTGGCAGCCCGGCGAATTCGGAGCGAAGCGCCATCAGCCCGGAAAAGCCGCTGACACCCGGCATCGAAAGATCGAGCAGCATCAGATCCGCCTCGGGATGCTTCCCGGCCGCCATCCGTGCTGCAGCAAAATCGCCGGCCTCAACGATATCGGGATGGCTTTCCATGCCGATCACCGCCTGGCGAAGCGCATCCCGGAAAAGCGGATGGTCGTCGGCAATGATGATTGTCTGTTCCTGCATCGATAACTCCCTCCCAAGAGCTCGACTGCCGCGTCATGTCTCGTGCTCCTCACGCGATACATGCCGTCATTCCGATGCGACTATAGCAAATCATGTCTTTTGAGGAAGGGTATTGCGGTCCTCTTCGCCTTGGAATTCCTTGACTATCCCCATGAAGCTGCGCATCCAGCGTTCCATGATGCCGATCGAGCGGTTGATTTCCTCGTCGGAGGGCAAGGCCTTGTTGACGATACTTTTGTTCTCCAGTGCCGTGACGCGAGCCGAAAGCCGGTCGAGCTCCTGCTCGTAAGCCGCCCGCTCATCGGCGGCCATACGGCAGACGAGCGTGCCGTCCTTTTCCTCGCAGAGCGACATGGCGCCGGTCTGCCTGTCGAGACGCACGAAGTGGTCGCCGCTCCGCTCCAGCTCGAAGCGCGACGCTCCCGTTTCCGCTGCCTGGACGCCGAGCGGCAGGAGAAGCGCAAAAAGGCCGATTGCGATATTTCTCATGGTTTCCTCCGGAAATCTCGGTGGCCACCGCATTTTTCGCGGCAAGGCGTGGACAACGCCGCCGCTTTGCGGCAAAGCCCGGGAAAGACCAGCGATACCGAGGCCATCATGACCCTGACACCCACGCTTTACAAGATCGTGACGGAAACGCTCTGGCAGGAAGCGAAGGAGGCCGGCGTTTTTCGCGGCGCTCCGATCGACCTTTCGGATGGCTACATCCACTTCTCGACCGCCACGCAGGTCAAGCAGACGGCAGCACTCTATTTCGCCGGCCAGACGGGACTTCTGCTCGTTGCCGTCGATAGCAGCAAGTTCGGCGACGAGCTCGTTTTCGAAGCCTCGCGCGGCGGTGCCCTCTTCCCGCATCTCTATGCGGAACTGCCATTGTCGGCCGTTTTGTGGGAGGCGGCGCTGCCGCTCGATGTCGCCGGCCAGCACATCTTTCCGGACCTTCAACCATGATCGATCTCTTCAAGCATGCCGCCCGCAAGGGTCTCTTCCTCTTCGACCCGGAAACGGCGCACGGCATGTCGATCGCCGCGCTGAAGGCGGGGGCCGTACCGGCCTGCCGGATTGCGCCGGATCCGCGCCTGCGGCAGACCGTTGCGGGGCTCGATTTCATCAACCCGATCGGCATGGCTGCCGGCTACGACAAGAACGCTGAGGTACCCGAAGCGTTGCTGAAGATCGGCTTCGGCTTTACCGAGATCGGCACCGTGACGCCGAAGGCCCAGCCTGGCAATTCGCGCCCGCGTATCTTCCGTCTGGTCGAGGATGAGGGCGTCATCAACCGCCTCGGCTTCAACAATGAAGGCCACGATACCGCCTTTGCGCGTCTCGCGACCATTCGTGGCAACGGCATGATCGGCGTCAACATCGGCGCCAACAAGGACAGCGAAGACCGCATCGGCGACTATGTCCTCGGCATCCGCCGGTTCTATTCCGTTGCCCGTTATTTCACCGCCAACATCTCATCACCGAACACGCCGGGCCTGCGTGATCTGCAGGCGCGCGAAAGCCTTGCAGCCTTGTTGTCGGCCGTGCTCACCGCCCGCGACGCCGAAGCGGAAAAGGCAGGCAGAAAAATCCCGGTCTTTCTGAAGATCGCACCCGATCTCACGGAAGAGGGACTGGACGATATCGCCGCCGAAGCGCTGTCGAATGCCCTGGACGGCCTGATCGTCTCGAACACGACGCTCTCCCGCGAAGGCCTCAGGGACCAGCATCAGGCGAAGGAGGCGGGCGGGCTTTCCGGCAAGCCGCTCTTTGACAAGTCGACCGCCGTCCTCGCCAAGATGCGCAAGCGCGTCGGTCCGGCTCTGCCGATCATCGGTGTCGGCGGCGTTTCGTCTGCGGAAACGGCGCTCGAGAAGATCAAGGCCGGCGCCGATCTCGTGCAGCTCTATTCCTGCATGGTCTATGAAGGGCCAGGCCTGCCGGGCACGGTCGTTCGCGGCCTCTCAAAGCTGCTCGATCGGGAGCAGGTCAAATCCGTCCGCGACCTCAGGGACACGAAGACGGATTACTGGGCGGCACGGAACGTCTGATCCGCCCGCGGCCGCACGAGCATTGCCAGGAAGACGCCGCGGAACAGCAGGAAGCCGTTCATCGCCAGCCATAGGCCATGGTTGCCGAACGGCGGCACGAAAGCGGCCAGCGCTAAGAGATAGCCGGCAAACGACATCAGCATTCGATTGCGCATGTCGGTCGACCATGTGGCGCCGATGAACACGCCGTCCATCAGGAAGGCCAACGCGCCGGTAAGCCCGGTAACGGCGGCCCAGGGCAGGTAGGTTTCGGCTGCCTGCTGTACTTCGGGCGAAGTGGTCAGCAGCGAAATCAGCCACGGACCGGCCAGCAGGAAGAACACGGAAATGATGCCGGCGAGCCCAAACGACCAGAGCGCCGTTAGCTTCAGGCCGCGGTCGAACGCCGGCCGGTATCGTGCCCCGATTGCCCGTCCGGTGATCTGTTCCGCCGCATTGGCCAGTCCGTCGAGATAATATCCCGACAGCAGGAAGAAGTTCATCAGCACGGCGTTAGCGGCCAGCGTCACCGCCCCGAAGCTTGTTCCGATCCTTGTCATGACAGTGAAGGCGGCGAGCAGCACGAACGTGCGGATCAGGATGTCGCGGTTCAGCGCGAAGAGCTCGGCCAGGCGATGCCGAGAGAAAACCTCCGTGCGGGTTGGCCGATGTGCGCGAGCGAAGCCGCGGAGGACAATCAGCAGGCCGACGACAGCGCCGACCGTCTCGCCGACCATCGTACCCCACGCCACGCCCGCGACGCCCCAGTCGAGCCAGAGGCCAAGGAAAATCGCCAGCACGATGTTGATGCCGTTGATGATCGTCTGCAGCAACAGGCCGATGCTGCCCTGGCCGCGACCGAGGACGAAGCCGAGGATCGCGTAATTGGCAAGCGCCGCCGGGCCGGCAAGAATGCGGATGGAGAAATAGGTGCTCGTGGCAGCGGCAACAGCGCTTTCCGGTCCCATCAGCTTCAGCCCGGCCGTTAGTAGCAGCGGCGAGAGACAGAGAAGTGCTATGCCGCAACCAAGCGCAGAGATCAGCGCTCGCCAGAAAACACCCTGCTCTGCATGTCGGTCGTGCCGCCCAAAGGCCTGCGCCGTCAGTCCGGTGGTGGAGGCGCGCAGGAAATTGAAGCTGCCGAGGATCAGATCGAACAGCATGGCGCCGATCGCAAGGCCTGCCAAAGCATCCGGCTGGCCCATGTGCCCGACGACGCCGGTGCCGACAAGGCCGAGCAGCGGCGTAGTGATAAAGCCGAGCGTCATCGGAATCGCGATCGACAGCACCAGTCGGTGCGTCACGTCGAAGGCTAGCCTATTCTCGTGACCGTGAGTATCCATGTCTGCCTCTGGGGAGAGAGGCAGAATCGCCTCAGCCGGAAAGCACCATTGCCCAGTAAGGGACATTTTTGGAAGCGGAATTGTGGGCCACGGCAACACCGAGACCGCTGTAACGGCCGAGCATGTTTTCTAGATGGTGTGGAGAATTGATCCAGGCGGTCACGACGGCCGGAACCGACTGCTGACCGGCCGCTATGTTTTCCGCAGCCGGCATCTGTACACCGCTTGCCTTGACGCGTGGCGCGAAACCGTCACCGATGCCCATCACGTGCTTCATCTTGCCGGCGGACGCCATGCGCTTCGCCTGGAACATCGCCGCATCCTTCGCTGCCGGATCCGCCGACAGCGGCGGCAGCCCGTTCTTGGCGCGCAACTGATTGACAAGCGGCAGGGCGTCCGCCGTCTCGTCTTCGCCGTCCGAAGGGGTGCCCGAAAACTTTGGCGCGGTCGTGCAGCTTGCAACACCCGCAACCAGCACGAGACCGGACATGTGCAGCAGGCCGCGCCGCGAGAGGATCAGAGAGGTCATGTTATCGCCGATAGCTGAAGAGACGGATGATGACGAAGATGGGGATGACGACGGTCGCACCAAGCAACAGATAGTCGCCGACGCGTCCCAAAGCGGCAAAGCCGCGGTGCCAGACTTCCAGAACGAAATTGCGGAGGCCGTAGACGAAATCCAGCGGCGCCCACCCGAACACGGCCATGATGAAACCGACGATCAACGATACGACCAAAAGCTTGACCAACGTGCGGCCGAGGGAATCGCCGAGAAACTTGTTCACCTGATCGGACATGCGCCATCTCCTGTTTATCCCTGAAATACGGCCGCGAATCGCCGCTCGCAAGCCTTTTTCAGGTCTGGCGCCTCCGCCTCTGAAATAGGACTTGAGTTTTTTTGTGGCCGCAGCCAAATGCGAGCCGATCCCAACAGGTCCGTACCATGCAGCCCAACCAGCTCACCTCAGGCGACGTGATCGCCGACCGCCGCGCAGACTATGCCAAGATGCTCGACGAAAGCGGCGAGCCGGATGCGGCTGCTGAGTTGATGGAGCAGGCGCTAGAGCTTGCTCCTCGCTGGGCGGCCGGCTGGTATAGGCTCGCCGCCTACCGCGAGAAGGCGGGTGACAGGGCAGGCGCAATCGAGGCCTACCGGCAGACTTTGGAAGTCACTCCCGAGGATATTTTCGGCGCCGGGCTCAAGCTCGCTTTGCTCGGCGATGTCGAGACGCCGGACCAGCCGCCGAGCAGCTATGTCGAGCGACTGTTTGACGACTACGCCGATCGCTTCGAGACCTCGCTGGTGGAAAAGCTGGATTACAGCGTCCCCGCCAAGCTTGCTGCGCTCGTTGCCACCACGGGCAGGAACTATGCGCTCGCCGTGGACCTCGGTTGCGGCACCGGCCTGCTTGGACCGGAAATCCGCGACAGCGTCGCGCGGCTCGAGGGCTTCGACCTGTCGCAGAATATGCTTTCCAAGGCCGCCGAGAAGCATGTCTACGATCACCTGGCCCAGGCCGACCTGTCGCTGGCGCCGGAGGCATCAGGCCTATTTGCCGAGGGAACGACGCACCGTGCCGACCTCGTCACCGCAGCCGACGTGCTGATGTATCTCGGCAATCTCGAAAGCGTGTTCGCGGCTGTTTCAGCGCTTGTTGTGGCCGGCGCCGATTTCGCTTTTTCGGTTGAGGATGCGGGCGAGGGCGATGGCTTCCATCTTGCACCGTCGCTGCGCTACGCCCATTCCGAAACCTACGTCCGCGCGCTCTGCGTCCGCCACGGCCTCGATGTCGCCGCCGTCAGCAAGACAGCCATTCGCAAAGATGGCGCAAACGTCATTTCAGGCATTCTGTTCCTTACGCGCAAGGCCGCATAGCGGAACGATTCTTGCGAAGTGATAATAGGTCAGTATTGCTTACGTATTTTGCTTGATTGCACCGCGAAAACGCCTGATAATGCTGACTAATTCAGTAGGGATGCCCGCAGAAATTCGAGGCGTCCGGCATCATTCATCACGTACGTTTCGTCACGCTCGGGTTTTGCTCGGGCGCATTTGAACATGTCTGCCGTTTGGCGATCAACGACAATGGCACAGCTCTTCAACGCCCTCGGTTTCCGGAATACCAGCGCTACCCGCCATACCCCCATCGAAGACGTTCAGGGGATCTTCTCGGGCAGCCTTGTTGCGGGGCTCGGGCTTTATGTTCTGGCCAGCGCTGGCCTTCTGACCGGAAGCACCGCAGGTATTGCGTTCCTGCTGCACTATGCCTTCGGGATAAATTTCGGGCTCGCCTTCTTCCTGCTCAACCTGCCGTTCTTTTATCTATCGTGGACGCGGCTTGGCGTAGCCTTCACGATAAAGACCTTCATTGCCATCGGCCTGACATCGGTCATGACCAGCCTGCAGCCGAAGGTCATGGACATTTCCGCCATCCAGCCTGCCTGGGCGGCGCTTCTCGGTGGTCTTCTGCTGGGTTTTGGTCTTCTTGCGCTCTATCGCCATCGCGCGAGCCTCGGCGGCGTTGGCATTCTCGGCATCTACATGCAGGAGCGTTTCGGCATCCGTGCCGGCCTCGTGCAGATGGCGATCGACCTCTGCGTATTGGCCGCTGCCTTCTTCGTCACCACGCCGCCGGTGGTCTTCTACTCGGTTCTCGGCGCGGTGGTGCTGAACCTCTTCGTGGCCATCAATCACCGCGCCGATCGCTATATCGCGCTTTAGGCAGCCTGTGCCGGCTTGTCGATCGGGTGCTGCGAGCGGAAGCCGACGGCGAGACGGTTCCAGATGTTGATCGCGCCGATCGCCACCGTGAGCTTGGTGATCTCTTCTTCGGTGAAGTGACCCTTCAGGGCTTCGAAGTCGGCGTCCGGAGCGCCGGTTTCGGCAATGCGGGTGACCGCATCCACCCAGCCGAGCAGGGCGCGCTCCTTGGCATCATAGACCGGCGATTCACGCCAGACGCACATCAGGTTGATCCACTGTTCGCTCAGGCCGTCGTGCCTGGATTCCTTCACATGCATGTCGACACAGTAGGCGCAGCCGTTAATCTGCGATGCGCGAAGCTTGATCAGGTGGATGAAGCGGCGCTCGAGGCCCGATTCCTGAACATACTGCTCCAGTGCGGCGACCGCCTTGTAGGCGTCCGGTGCGGCCTTGGCGAAGTTGAAACGTGCTTGCATGGTTCATTCTCCTTTTTGGGTTGGGCGGCTCAGCGAGCCGCTCGGCGTTCGTTCATTTCAAGGAAGGCGCAGCCGCGGGCGGCGATGCCGCCGTCGTCATCAGCAGCGAGCTGCACCAGGATGTCGGCGATGCTGGTCTTGGCGAGTTCGGCGCGGTAGACGCGCTCGGCCCTCAGCATCGCCGCGCTGATTTGGCATGGTTTGGTGAAATAGCGCCCCGGCAGCTGGTTCGGTCCGCGCTGGCGGATTTCGCTGCATCGGAACGCCGGCTCCGGTCCTTCGACCGCCAGCACGATGTCGAGGAGGCTGATCTTTTCCGTCGGCTTCGCCAACCTGTATCCGCCCTTCGGCCCCGGAACCGTGTTCACAATGCCGGCACCTGACAGCGCCTGCAGGTGCTTCAGAAGGTAGCTCGTCGAGACGCCGTGAAATTCCGCCAACGCAGCAGCCGACAGCACACCGCCGTCGGACAGGCCGGCCAGCATCGAGACACTGTGGATTGCCTGCTCCACTCCATCGCCCAGTTTCATCGGATCGCTCCTTAATTCGTGGATAAAAAATATCCACGATTATGCTGGATGTCAAGCGGCATGTTCGAGCAGTCGAAATAGGCGATCGGTCGTGTTCGTCCGGGGTTGTGAAGCCGGATGGATTCGCTAAAGTCGGCCCCGTTGGGCAAAAACAATTCCGATAAGGGAACAGCAATGAGAAAGACGATTTTCCTGGCGGCCGCTGCCTTGCTTGCCGCGACGCATCTCGCCTCCGCCGAAGACAAGATCCGCATCGCAACCGAGGGCGCCTATCCTCCCTTCAACTACGTCGAATCCGACGGCAGCCTAAAGGGTCTCGACGTCGACATGGCGAATGCGCTCTGCGCCGAGATGAAGGCCAAGTGCACGATCGTCGCGCAGGATTGGGACGGTATCATCCCCGGCCTTCTGGCCAAGAAGTACGACGCAATCATCGCCTCGATGAGCATCACCGACGAGCGTAAGAAGCAGATCGACTTCACGAACAAATACTACACGACGCCGCTCGCGGTCGCCGTGCCGAAGGACAGCCCGTTGAAGGGTGTCACGGTCGACGACATGAAGGGCAAGACTGTCGGCGCCCAGGCGTCGACCACGCAGGCGGACTACACTAGTGACGTCTACGCCAAGGGCGGCGCCGAGGCGAAGCTTTACCCGACGCAGGACGAGGCCGTCGCCGACCTGCAGAACGGCCGCCTGGACGCACTGATCTCCGACAAGTTCGTGGTGGTCGATTGGTTGAACAAGGCCGGCAAGGATTGCTGCAAGCTGCTCGGCGACGTTCCCGGCACGGAAACGCAGGCCGGCATTGGTATCCGCCAGGGCGAGACCGACCTGAAAGAGCGCTTCAACAAGGCGATCGATGCGCTGGTCGCCAGCGGGAAGTATCAGGAAATCACCAAGAAGTATTTCCCCTTCGACATCTACTGATCGCGTGCCGATCCAATCGCGCGGAGGCCGAAAGCCTCCGCGCCCTTTGACCAAGTCCATCCGATGAAAACAGATATCCTCGTTCTCGGTGCCGGCATTGTCGGCGTCAGTGCGGCCATTCATTTGCAGGATCGCGGCCGCTCCGTCGTGCTTGCCGATCGCGGCGAGCCGGGCGGCGGCACCAGCTACGGCAATGCCGGGCTGATCGAGCGCTCCTCCGTCGTTCCCTACGCCTTTCCGCGGCAGCTCGGCGCCATTGCCAAATATGCGCTGAACAATTCATCGGATGTCCGTTACGATCCGGCCTACCTGCCGCGCATCGCCAAATGGCTGGCGCGCTATTGGTGGCATTCCTCGCCGACCAATCTGGAAAAGGCGACACGGGCGCTCCTGCCGCTGATCGAGGCCAGTGTCACCGAGCACGACAAGCTGATTGGCCGCGCCGGCGCCTCCGACCTCATCCGCGAGCGCGGCTGGATGTCATTCTACAAGAACCCGCGCCGTTTCGAGGCTGCCCGTGCAGAAGCCGAGAGCCTGTCTACCCATGGTCTGGCAATCCGCATTCTCGACGCCAGCGAGTTTCTGGCGCTCGAGCCCGCTTTCGCCGCGAGTGGTCGCAGCATCGCTGGCGGCGTGCACTGGCTCGACCCGAAGACCGTGACCGACCCGCAGGCGCTGACGACCGCCTATGCCAACCTCTTCACCGCAGCCGGCGGCAAGATGGTCCGCGCCGACGCATCGGCATTGCGCGAGGAGAAGAACGGCTGGTCGATCACGACGGATGAAGGCGAGATCGTCGAAGCCGGCGAGGTCGTCGTCGCCCTCGGCCCGCAATCCGGCCTGATCTTCCGCAAGCTCGGCTATCCCCTGCCACTGGCGGTCAAGCGCGGCTACCACCGGCATTATGCGCAGCGCGAGGGCAAGCCGCTCGGCCATTCCGTCGTCGACGAGGAAGCCGGCTACGTGCTGGCGCCGATGGCGCGTGGCATCCGCCTGACGACAGGCATCGAATTCGCCGCGCCGGATGCGCCGCCAAATACCATCCAGCTCCGCCGCGATGAGGCCCATGCCCGTCAGCTCTTTCCGCTTGGCGAACCGGTGGAGGCGACGCCCTGGCTCGGGCTGAGGCCGTGCCTGCCTGACATGCGCCCGGTGATCGGCCCGGCGCCCCGCCATCGCGGCCTCTGGTTCAATTTCGGTCACGCCCATCACGGCCTGACGCTCGGCCCGGCCAGCGGCCGGCTGCTGGCCGAGCAGATGGCCGGCAACGACACCTTTGCAGATCCCAAGCCCTTCCACCCGCATCGCTTCCTCTAGTTCGCGGGTCCGCCATTCTATTTCGGTTGCCGGTGCACTACCTTTAGCGCCGTGGACCAGATCGATTCCGAAGCCCGCGTTGCCCTGCCTCCGCCTTTCACCCGCTGGTTCGCGGACAAGGGATGGCGTCCGCGTGCCCATCAGCTGGAATTGCTGGCCCGCGCCGAGGCAGGCGACAGCACGCTGCTGATCGCGCCAACCGGCGCCGGCAAGACGCTCGCCGGCTTCCTGCCGTCGCTGACCGATCTGACGCGCCGCGGCAAGATCCCGCCCGGCTCGGCGTTTACCGGCATCCACACGCTCTACGTCTCACCACTGAAGGCGCTCGCCGTTGATATCGAGCGAAACCTGATGAAGCCGGTCGAGGAGATGGGGCTGCCTGTTACGGTCGAGAACCGCACCGGCGACACGCCCGTTGCCAAACGCCAGCGACAGAAGCTGAACCCGCCCGACATTCTGCTGACGACGCCGGAGCAGGTGGCGTTGCTGCTCGCCAACAACGAGGCCGAGCGCTTCTTCAAAGACCTAAAGTATATCGTCTTCGACGAGTTGCATTCGCTCGTGACCTCGAAGCGTGGCCATATGCTCTCGCTCGGTCTTGCCCGCCTGCGAAGGCTGGCGCCCGCCCTGCAGACAATCGGCCTTTCGGCCACCGTCTCCGACCCGATGGACTTGCAGAAGTGGCTGGTCGCACAGCGGGAAGGCGAGGACCACCATGCAGGCCTTGTCATCGTCGAAGGTGGCGCCAAGCCCGATATTTCGATCCTGTCGACCGAGGAGCGCATCCCCTGGTCCGGTCATTCGGCGAAATATGCGATCCCCGACGTCTACAAGCAGCTCCTCGAACACCAGACGACACTGCTCTTCGTCAACACCCGGTCGCAGGCCGAGATGCTGTTCCAGGAACTCTGGACAGTGAATGACGAAAACCTGCCGATCGCCCTGCATCACGGCTCGCTTGATGTCGGGCAGCGCCGCAAGGTGGAGGCCGCGATGGCGGCCAACCGGCTGCGCGCTGTCGTCGCCACCTCGACGCTCGACCTCGGCATCGACTGGGGCGATGTCGATCTGGTCGTCCATGTCGGTGCGCCGAAAGGCGCCTCGCGGCTTGCGCAGCGCATCGGCCGCGCCAACCACCGCATGGATGAACCGTCGAAGGCGATCCTCGTCCCCGCCAATCGCTTCGAGGTGATGGAATGCCAGGCCGCTCTCGACGCCAACTATATCGGGGCGCAGGATACGCCGCCAGTCGGCAAGGGTGCGCTCGATGCACTGGCGCAGCATGTGCTCGGCATGGCCTGCGCCGAGCCCTTCGACATGCTGGAGCTTTACGACGAGGTCACCAGCGCTTCGCCTTACGCCGACCTCTCCTGGGAAACCTTCGAGCGCGTCGTCGATTTCGTCGCGACGGGGGGCTATGCGCTACGCACCTACGAGCGCTATGCCCGCATCCGCAAGACCAAGGAGGGACGCTGGCGCGTTTCCAATCCGCAGGTCGCGCAGCAATACCGGCTCAATCTCGGCACCATCGTCGAGAGCCCGATGCTCAATCTGCGCATGGTCAAGCGTGGCGAAGGCGGGCGTATCGGCCGCGGTGGCGCGACGCTCGGCAAGATGGAGGAATATTTCTTCGAGCAGCTGTCGCCCGGCGATACCTTCATCTTCTCCGGCAAGGTGCTGCGCTTTGAAGGGATCCGCGAGAACGAGGCGCTCGCCAGCCAAGCCTTCTCGATGGATCCGAAGATCCCCTCCTATGCCGGCGGCAAGTTCCCGCTCTCCACCTATCTGGCGGATCAAGTGCGTTCGATGATCGCGGATCCCGATCGCTGGCGCCATCTGCCGGATCAGGTGCGCGACTGGCTGGCGATCCAGCAGGAAAAATCGATGCTGCCGAAGCGCGACGAGCTGCTGATCGAGACCTTCCCGCGCGGCAGCCGTTGTTACATGGTCATCTATCCCTTCGAGGGGCGACTGGCGCACCAGACGCTCGGCATGCTGCTGACGCGCCGGCTCGAGCGGGCCGGCGCCAAGCCGCTCGGCTTCGTCGCGACCGATTATTCGCTCGGCATCTGGGGCTTCGAGGACATGGGACTGATGATCCAGAACGACCGGCTCAGCCTCGCTGACCTCTTCGATGAGGACATGCTGGGCGACGATCTCGAAAGCTGGCTCGACGAATCCTTTCTCTTGAAACGCACCTTCCGCAATTGCGCCGTGATTGCCGGTTTGATCGAGCGCCGTCACCCGGGCAAGGAAAAGACCGGGCGACAGGTCACGGTCTCGGCCGATCTGATCTACGATGTGCTTCGAACCCACGAGCCGGATCACATCCTCCTGCAGGCGACGCGGCAGGACGCGGCGACCGGGCTTTTGGATATTTCACGGCTTGGCGATATGCTGAGGCGAATCAAAGGTCACATCACGCATCGTGCGCTCGACCATATCTCGCCTCTGGCGGTTCCCGTCATGCTGGAGATCGGCAAGGAGCCGGTGCATGGCGAGGCGCATGACGCGGTGCTGGCAGAAGCCGCCGACGACCTGCTCGCCGAGGCGCTGGCCTAGAATGGTGCCGGATAGGTTCGTGTCGGCTTACCATCCGGAATTGCATGAGACAAAGGCCTTCGAAGATGAAGGCGCTTTAGGAATCAAGGACTGACCAGATTGATGAATCGCCTAGCGCTCGCGCGTGAACTGAACGGACTGACTGCGCTGCCAGGCGTGGAGACTTCCGTCCATGGCGTCGCTGCCGTCTGTGATCCACTCGGCGCGCTCTACATGCCCGATGCCGGCATCCTCGTCGTCTCCGACCTGCACCTCGAAAAAGGCGCGGCCTTCGCCCGCCGCGGGATGATGCTGCCACCCTACGACACGCTGGCGACACTGACGGTTCTCTCTGCTGTCATCACCCGCTACGACCCGAAGCTGGTGGTCTCTCTCGGCGACAATTTCCACGACCGCGTCGGCTCGGCGCATCTGCCTGAGGCATTCCGGAGCCTGATTGCGGAAATGGCGCGCGGCCGCGAATGGATCTGGATCAACGGCAACCACGATCCAGACGGCACCGTCGATTTGCCGGGCACGTCTGCCGACGAGATACACTCTGGAGGCCTGACCTTCCGCCACGAGCCGAGGGGAGGCCTGCAGAAGGGCGAGATCGCCGGGCACCTGCATCCGGCAGCGACCGTGCGACGTCGCGAAAAATCCGTCCGCCGTCCCTGCTTTGCCACAGATGGCGCCCGCCTGCTGATGCCGGCGTTCGGTGTCATGACCGGCGGCCTCGACCTTCGCCACAAGGCGATGAAGGGCCTGTTCGACCACACGCTGCTGATCGCCCATCTTCTCGGGCGGGACCGGATCTACTCCGTCAGGTTCGGAAACCTTGTCGGGTGAAAAGTCCAAAGGGTGGAATGTGCGCCAGTCGCCTCGCTCTATGATCGGAGCGTTGACCGCCCTCAGATAACGGTTGATAGCACTCAAGAATGCGCGGATGGTGTCGGAATCTCGTTTAGCCCGTCGTCTTCAAGGCAGACAAGCTATGGAGAACAGCAATGACGATCACTATTACCGCCTTTGAACGGTCGCCGGATCGCGGCAGAGGTTTGGCGCGTGACATGCGCGTTCGCTGGGCGCTCGAGGAAGTGGGGCAGCCCTACGAAGTGCGCCTTCTTTCCTTCAAGGCTATGAAGGAAGCCGCACACCTTGCGCTTCAACCGTTCGGGCAGATTCCGAGCTATGAAGAAGGCGATCTCGTCCTATTCGAGTCCGGGGCAATCGTGTTCCATATCGCGCAGCGCCATGCCGGCTTGCTTCCGGTCGACACGAACGCTCGGGCGCGCGCAATCACCTGGATGTTTGCCGCGGTCACTACCATGGAGCAGCCGATCGTCGACCGCGAAGCAGCCAGATTTTTGGAAGGCGATAAGCCCTGGTATCAGGAGCGCCTGTCCATGGTCGACGAACGTATTCGCAAGCGACTGAACGAACTCTCTACCCAACTTGGGGATGCCGACTGGCTCGACAGCGAGTTCAGCGCGGGCGACCTGCAGATGGTGTCGGTGCTGCTCCGGTTGAAAGGATCAGGCATGCTGGACGAGTATCCGAACCTTGCAGCCTATGTCACCCGCGGCGAAGCGCGGGCTGCATACAAACGTGCGTTCGACGCTCAACTGGCGGTTTTCAACGCCGCATCGACCGGCTGACAAAGGTTCGCTCCAAGCTCGAAGCCGTCTCCAGCGTCTTCCGCTGAGCTTATGGGTTCAGTCCTAATCGCCGAAGTAATAGAGAGGCTGGCGCGTCAGTTCGCCGCGACCGATGTGGCCGTAGACGTCCTTTCCCAGGATCCAGAAGGAAATCGTTTGGGTTTCCATGCAGAAGATGTAATCACCGGAAATCCAGTGTTCTGCCTTGTTGCCGGAAATGGCATAGAGATAGTCGCCAATCTCATACATGACGGCCCGGTGCGAGCTGTGGTCGTATAAGTAGCGCTCTGCCATCTATTCTCCTGATTCCATTTCAGGAAGAATCCCATGGCTGCGAATGTATTGTCAAACAATACTGATGATATAGGCCGATCAACCCAATTTTGTTTCGGCAAAGGCGGTTTCATGCGGCCTTTACTGTGCTTACGAGGCCGATGTTAGGTCGTCGAGATGTTAAAGCTAGGCGATCACGAAGCACAGCATTTCGGCCGTGAACTTCGAGACAGATCCCTGAATCCCGCAGTCGATCATCGTGCAGTACGCTCGGTATGATGTCGCAAAGGCAATCAGCAACGTCTCCACGGTCGGCGGCCGATCTGCGTCCCGGTTGTCGTGAACAGTGCCGAATTCCTGTATGTTTATCGGACCGCCTCAGGTCATATGCGATCTGAGAAAAGGGGCCAAAAATGTCCACTCAAGCGCTACTAATCGTGCATGCCGATGTTCCGAATGAAGCGGATCGTGCCTCCTTCGATCGATGGTACGATCGCCATCTGCCAGAGGCATTGCGCGCGTTCGGGGCACTCCGGGCCTGGCGCGCCTGGAGCCGAACCGATCCTTCGAAGCACACTGCCTTCTATGAGTTCTCTAGCTTAGAAGCGGCGAACGTCGCTATTCAATCGTCGGGCAACGAATTTGATGGCAAATGGGGCGGGCGCGCGACACGCACCCGAGACATTGTCGAGGTTGCCCAGCGGCTACCGGACTAAGACTGAGATACTGTCAAAAGCTTCGCGTGCGTCTGCTTTGGCCCGGTAGAGGAGACCTCAATTGCACCCCTGCAACTGCTGCTGATAGGTCACCGCCATATTGCTGAATCGTTGCGCCGTCTTCTGCAGTTGCCCATTCGAGCGCCAGTCGCCGCGCATGTAGCCCTTCGGGCCGGAATAATAGGCGAGGTAGAGGTTGTAGGCATCGTTAAGCGGGATGCCGGTCGTTTGACTGTTTTGCGAATGGTACCAGCCGATGAAGTCGATCGCATCGGCGAAGTTGGTGCGGCGGGCAGCGAAGCTCCCGGTCGCCGATTGATAGTGATCCCAGGTGCCGTCGAGCGCTTGCGAATAGCCGTAGGCCGTCGATGGCCGCGTCCAGGGAATGAAGCCGAACAGCTTGGTGCGCGGCGGCCGCGCATAGGGCTGGAAGCCGGACTCGGTGTACATCGTCGCCATCAGGATCGGAACCGGAACCCCGTATTTACGCTCCGTCTTTTCCGCCGCGCGCTGCCAGCTCGTGAACATTCCGTCGCGCTGGTCGAAGACAGCGCAGATGTTTCGGGTTTGTTTGGGAGCCGTTGCACAACCGGCAGCAAGTGCCAGAAGCACGAGGACGGGGAGGGTACGGATACGCATTACAGAAAACCTCTCATTCCGAGAGATTACTAACTCGTAAATATTAACGAGCGGTTTTTAGTCGATTGGGAGTTGCCACGGGTGAAAGGGTGACCACGATTCGCCATGCCAGCGAGAGGCATTTGGCGCGGTCACCGGGCCGAGAGGTGCCGGAACAACGCAAGGGGCTGAACGCTCCCCTTGCGCGCGACCCCAACGTATCTATTGTCGAGAAATGCCGGGGCGGTTGGGAGTGTCTGATGTCGGCAGTGCCTTTTTCGAAGATTTCCTCGCCACTCAATGCGCTGCTTGCCGCGACCGGACTGCTGATGGTGGCTTTGCTTACGACACCGGATCTGACCCCGCAGGCGAGATTCGCCTGCCAGCTTGTGCTTGTCGCGATCTGGGTGGCCTACGTCTTCCAATTGGCCGGCACCTTGCTGTCCCGGCGACACCGCCTGCCGGGCGGAACACCACCTCTGCTGATCGACGTAATTGCGGTCCTGCTTCCCCTGGCCGCATTCCTGTTCGTCGGATCTCGCGATCGGAGCTTGTACTGCGCCATCTGGCTTCTCAAGCCGCTGCGGGACTCGAGCTTCTTCAGGTTGATGGCAAAGGTGGTTGTCAAAGAATACCGCAACCTCCTCGGCGTGACGTCGGTTTTCGCCAGTGTTCTCTTCGGCGCGTCGGTGGCCGGTTATGTCATTGAGCGGGATATCCAGCCGGACAAGTTCGGCAGCATTCCGCAGGCGATGTGGTGGGCGGTCGTGACCCTGTCGACGACCGGCTACGGCGACGAGATCCCCCAAAGCCTGGCTGGGCGGGTGCTCGCCGGGTTGGTGATGATGAGCGGCATCGGCATTTTCGCACTTTGGGCCGGTATCCTCGCCACGGGCTTCTACGAGGAGGTTCGCCGTCGGGATTTCGTGCGCAACTGGCAACTCGTCGCCGCCGTGCCTCTGTTTCAGAGTCTTGGCTCGGCAGCTCTGATCGAGATCGTCCGCGCGCTGCGGCCGCGCACGGTGCCCGCTGGCGCCGTGATTTGCCGCAAGGGCGATGTCGGCGATCAGATGTTCTTTATCGTCGAAGGGCGGGTCAGCGTTGCGACGCCCGATCATCCGGTCGAACTCGGTACTGGAAGCTTTTTCGGCGAGATGGCACTGATCAGTGGAGAGCCACGCTCGGCGACCGTCAGTGCGGCCACCGAGGTCTCTCTCCTGTCGCTCTCCGCCGTTGATTTCCAGATGCTCTCGAGCAGCAGTCCGGAGATCGCCGAGACGATCCGCAAGACGGCATTTGAGCGACGGGGCGGCTTGCCGAAGGAATGATTTAAAGCCACGGTATCGCATGACCGCAGCCACCGGCTTCATGCCCTGACCGGCTTGTAGCGCAGGATGACCGCGCCGCTCTTTGTTGTCGCACTGTCGAGCAGTGTCATGGGGATCTGCTGGCTGGCCGGTTTGAAGAGCGGGTTGCCGCCGCCGAGAATGACCGGCACCAGGCAGATGCGGACCTCGTCCACCAGTCCTTGCTGCAGCAGTGAATCTGCGAGTTCGGCGCTGCCGAAAATGAAGATCGTCTTGCCGGCCTCGATCTTCAATTTCTTCAGTTCCGGGACCGGATCGCTGACAACGCGCGTATTATTCCAGTCGGCCGTCGTCATCGACCGCGACACGGCGATCTTGGCAATGCCGTTCATATAGGCCTTGATCTTCTCTTCTCCCTCCGCCGCCGGCCAATAAGCCGCCATGCCTTCGTATGTCTTCCGGCCGAAGACCAGCAGATCGCCTTCCTCGCCGAATTGCTCGGCATAACGCTCGAGCTCGGGACCCCAAGCCAGATTGTGGAACTCGATATCCCACGGCTTCGTGCCTTCGAAGTAACCGTCGAGTGTCATCAGATTCCAAACGACAAGCTTTCTCATTTCGTCCTCCTTCCAACTGATTGCAATTTGCAACTGGTTGAAAGTTAGATTGACTGATGGCAAAATGCAAGCAGTTTTTGGAGATACTCATGGACGATGCTCACCGCTCCGGCTGCCCGATCAACCTGACGCTGGAAGTGCTCGGCGATCGCTGGAGCCTGATCGTCATCCGCGACATCATGTTCGGCAACCGGCGCCATTTCCGTGAGTTGCTGCAGAATTCGCAGGAACGAATCGCCTCGAACATTCTGGCCGATCGCCTGCGTCGCCTCGTCGACAGAGGGCTGCTCACAAGAGAGGACGATCCAAGCCACAAGCAGAAGGCCATCTACAGCCTGACGGAGATGGCGATCCAGCTGGTCCCGATCTTCGCCCATATGGGTGCCTGGGGCAGAAGACACCTTCCGGTGTCCGAGGAGCTCTCCATTCGCGCCGAGCTTTTGGAGACCGGGGGCGCGGAGCTTTGGGAGGGCTTCATGGACGAGTTGCGCGCCAAGCACCTCGGCAAGACGCTGCCTGCCGGAACGCCATCGGTGCTCGGGCGACTGACGGAAGCCTATCTCGATGTGGTTGCGCGCAAGACGAAATCCGCCTGATCAGTCCTTGCGGAACACCACGCTGGCGCCCCAGCCGGTAATCAGCGCCAGGAAGACGGAGAGCAGGCCATAGGCGATCGGCTGCGCGTGCGCCGCGTCCGTGATCATCTGCTCGATCCCGGTCTTGATGACGCGCAGCGGAACCGACTTCTCGGTGACGAAGTTGCCGCTCTTGAAGAGGTAGGCGCGGACGGTGTGCACGCCATTCGGAATATTTGCCGGGAGTCGCAGACTCGCCTTGAAAAGGCTGGAACTGACGAAGCGCACGCCGCTCGGGTCGCGATCGTAGAGACCGCCATTCTCCTGCAGCCGGCGAAAGGCCTGCCGGAACTCGCCAAGATTGCTGGCATTGCCGACGAAGCCGACCGGGGTCAGCGGAATGTGGTCGATCCCGATCCCCATATCCGTCAGGTCAAGCGGCGTGGTGATGTCGTCGAGCATGCGGGAGCTCGACATCGAATAGGAATGCGGCACCGCCTCGAAGGTCATCGAGCGGGTGTTGACCCAGATGCCGAAGACGCGCTCCTTGCGGCGTACCGTGGCGTTCTCCCGCGGCCCCTCGAGAACGACAACGACATCGTACTGGCCGATTGCCAACAGCAGACTGTCGGTGTTGGTCACCGCGCCGAAGATCGTGAGGTCCGCGCCGCGAAAATCCGAGGTGATGGCGATTTCACTGGTCGACGTGCCAATCTCAAGGCCCTCGGCCGTCGTTTGCGTTGCCTGCCCAGGGAGGAGCATTTGCGCCTCCGCGACAGCCGGCAGCATGATGACGCAAAGCAGCAGGGCGGTGAGAACGCGGCGCATCAGTTCCCCCCCATGACCACGGAGTAGACATCCGCCGGGGTGACAATTAGCGCAACGGCAAGGCGAAGGCCGACGGCGAGGACGAGAAGCCCAAGCAGCGCGCGAAGCTGTTCGCCGCGCAGCTTCTGTCCGACGCGGACGCCGTATTGCGCGCCGATGACGCCGGCAATCATCAGGATGAAAGCGAGCACGATATCGACCGAGAAGTTGGTCGCCGCCTGCACGACCGTCGTATAGGCGGTCACGAAAATGATCTGGAACAGCGATGTGCCGACAACCACGTTGGTCGGGATGCGCAGCAGATAGATCATCGCCGGCACCATGATGAAGCCGCCGCCGACGCCCATGACCGACGTCAGCACGCCGATGCCGAAGCCGAGCGCGATTACCGGGATAACGCTGAGGAAGATCTTCGACTTCTTGAACCGCATCTTGAGCGGTAGCTTGTGCACCCAATGGTGATGACCGGGGCGTCGCGGCGTTGGTGGCACGTTCTTCGCCGCGCGGCGCATGGCATTGACGCTCTCGAGCAGCATCAGGCCGCCGACGGTGCCGAGGAAGATAACGTAGAGCAGCGAGATGATGAGATCCAGCTGGCCGATCTGTCGCAGCAGCGAGAAGATCCAGATGCCGACCGTGGCGCCGGTCAGACCGCCGATCAGCAGCACGGTTCCAAGCTTCAGGTCGAGCGATCCGCGACGAAAATGCGTGATCGCACCCGAGATCGACGAGGCGACGACCTGGTTGGCGCCAGTGGCGACGGCGACGACCGGGGGGATGTTGTAGAAGATCAGCAGCGGTGTGATCAGGAAGCCACCGCCGACACCAAACATTCCGGACAGAAAGCCGACGGCTGCTCCCATGCCGAGAATGATGAAGATGTTCACCGACAATTCTGCGATAGGCAGATAGATTGTCACAGCAGACCCCAATCTATGAACTGCCCCCACAGGCAGGCGTCTTACATCCCGTTCGAATGGCACATCATACGGTGAAATCGTTGCCAGAGGCTTTCGATAAGCGACATGCAATCCGCTCGATAGCGTGATGCTCTCGAATAATCAGGCTTTTTTTGGGTTTTATGACAAGCCTTTAGGAGGAGGTCTCGGCAGAGCATCCGATCGCGGCAATCCGATCGCCGGTTGAATGCAAGGCGCCTGCCGACTAGGGTCCGAGCGTCATTGTCCGGGGGATTCGCGTGAAGGCAGGATTGGTTCGTTGGTTGCTGGTGGCCTGCGTCGTGCAGCCGTTTGCGGCGAGGGCGGAATGGCAACCGATCGAAGAGGTGCGGACTTATGCGGTGACGGGGAGTTCCGGCGCGGCGCTGTACGATTCCATCGGCGAAAACGGCCCGGACCTTGGCGGCAGCCGCGTCGTGGCGCACACAACCTTCAAGCTGACCTGGACCAGAAAATACGAGCGTCGCGGCAACGCCTGCGTGATTGCGGTGGCGCGGCCGAAGCTGATCATCACTTACACGCTGCCGAAGCCAGCCGGAAAGCTGCCCGCTTCGACGGCGGCAAGCTGGGCGACGTTCATCGCCGGCATCGAAACGCATGAGCGGGTGCACGGCGACTACATCGAGCAGATGGTCCGCGAGATCGAAGCGATGAGCCTCGGCTTTTCCGCCGACAATGATCCGGACTGCCGCAAGATCCGGGTCGAGTTGACCAAGCGGCTTGGCGAACTCTCGGCGCGGCAGCGACAGCAGGGCCGGGATTTCGACAAGGCCGAGATGAGCGAGGGCGGCAACATCCGCCGCCTCGTCCTGCAGTTGGTGAACGGCCCCTGAGGGGCCGCTCGAAGCTTTGCCGGATCAGCCCAAGGCGGCAGCGGCAACCGGAGCGAGGTGCGGCCAGACCTCCAGCGCGCCGCGATAGATCATGTTCAGCGCCACGTAGATGATGATGGCAAGGCCGAGATAGGCGATCCAGTGGTAGCGGTTGAGCAGGCGCGCGATGAAGTTCGCAGCGATACCCATCATGGCGATCGACAGGATCAGGCCGATGACGAGGACCGTCGGATGTTCGCGGGCGGCACCTGCGACGGCAAGCACGTTGTCGAGTGACATGGACACGTCGGCGATGACGATCTGGCTGGCGGCCTGGAAGAAGGTCTTCCTCGGCGCCGCCGCCCCTTCAGGGCCCTCGGCTTCCCCTCCGCTGCCGTTGCGCAGATCGCGCCACATCTTCCAGCAGACCCAGAGCAGCAGGATGCCACCCGCGAGCAGCAGGCCGATGATCTCGAGGAGCTGAACGGTGACGCTGGCAAGCGCGATGCGCAGCACGGTGGCGGCAAGAATACCGACGAGGATCGCCTTCTTGCGTTGGTCGGCCGGTAGCCCGGCGGCGGCAAGACCGATCACCACGGCGTTGTCCCCGGCAAGCACCAGGTCGATGAGAACGACCTGCAACAGCGCCGCCAAGCCGGCAGAAGTGAAAATTTCCATGTATGACAATCCCCGACTTTTCGAAACGCACCGCCGGCGCGTCGTTAACGCATAGATGATCGTTGATCGGCTGATCAAGTGGCGCTGGCGTATTGTGGAAAAGTTCTGCCGGCCGTTGCAGTTCCGCCGAAACCGACAAACAGCCTTCATTTTCCTCATTTAAGCTTCTTTGCATGGTCGGGGATTGGCCATGACGCGGCGAATGTGCTAGCGAGAGCCGCAAAAAGCCCCGGCCGGCATGATCGAGGGGCGCAGCAACGCTTTCGGACTCCACGCAGACATGATTCGTATCGAGAATATCAGCAAGCAGAACAGCCACCGCATCCTCTTCATAGAGGCATCCGCAGCCCTCAACAAAGGCGAGAAGATCGGCCTCGTCGGTCCGAACGGCGCCGGCAAGACGACGCTCTTTCGCATGATCACGGGACAGGAGCAGCCCGACGAAGGCCAGGTCGCCGCCGAAAAGGGTGTGACCATCGGCTATTTCAATCAGGATGTCGGCGAGATGGAAGGCCGCAGCGCCGTGGCCGAGGTCATGGAAGGCGCCGGTCCCGTCAGCGTCGTCGCGGCCGAGCTGCGTGAGCTCGAAGCGGAAATGATTGACCCCGACAAGCTCGACGAGATGGACCGGATCATCGAGCGCTACGGCGAAGTCCAGGCGCGCTATGAGGAACTGGACGGTTATGCGCTCGAGGGCCGTGCGCGTGAAGTTTTGGCAGGTCTGAGCTTCACGCAGGAAATGATGGACGGCGATGTCGGCGGACTGTCGGGCGGCTGGAAGATGCGTGTCGCGCTCGCGCGCATTCTGCTGATGCGCCCTGATGTCATGCTGCTCGACGAACCGAGCAACCACCTGGATCTCGAGAGCCTGATCTGGCTGGAAGATTTCCTGAAGACCTACGACGGCGCATTGCTGATGACTTCGCACGACCGCGAGTTCATGAACCGCATCGTCGGCAAGATCATCGAGATCGACGCCGGCTCGCTGAACAGCTACTCCGGCGATTACGGCTTCTACGAGCAGCAGCGGGCTCAGAACGAGAAGCAGCAGCAGGCGCAGTTCGAGCGCCAGCAGGCGATGCTTGCCAAGGAGATCAAGTTCATCGAGCGGTTCAAGGCGCGGGCCTCGCACGCTTCGCAGGTGCAGAGCCGTGTCAAGAAGCTCGAGAAGATCGACCGTGTCGAGCCGCCGAAGCGCCGCCAGACCGTTGCCTTCGACTTCCTGCCGGCGCCGCGTTCCGGCGAAGACGTGATCAACCTCAAGAACGTTCACAAGAAGTACGGTAGCCGCACCATCTACGAAGGCCTGGACTTCATGGTCCGCCGCAAGGAGCGCTGGTGCATCATGGGCATCAACGGCGCCGGCAAGTCGACCCTGCTGAAGCTGGTGGCTGGCTCCGCCGAACCCGATGAGGGCAGCGTCGCTCTCGGCGCCAGCGTCAAGATGGGCTATTTCGCGCAGCACGCGATGGATCTGCTCGACGGCGAGCGGACGGTGCTGGAATGGCTGGAGGATTCCTTCCCGCAGGCGGGGCAGGCGCCGCTGCGTGCACTTGCCGGCTGCTTCGGCTTCTCCGGCGACGATGTCGAGAAGAAGTGCCGGGTGTTGTCCGGCGGCGAAAAGGCGCGGCTGGTCATGGCCAAGATGCTGTTCGATCCGCCGAACCTGCTCGTCCTCGACGAGCCGACCAACCACCTCGACCTCGATACCAAGGAAATGCTGATCAAAGCGCTGTCGCAATACGAGGGCACCATGCTGTTCGTCTCGCACGACCGGCATTTCCTTGCTGCGCTTTCCAACCGCGTGCTGGAATTGACGCCTGACGGCATCCATCAGTACGGCGGCGGCTACACCGAATATGTCGAGCGCACCGGCTACGAGGCACCCGGCCTGCGGGGCTGACGGCGCCGGGGCACCCGTCGGCCTCCGGGCTCGACACAAAACCGCTATCGTGGCGACCTTCGCACAGGGTTGCCGCGCAGCTGCCTTTTGAACACCAGGCGCCGCTATTTCTGGCATTTCGGCGCTGCCGGCAGGCCGTAGCGGCCGGGAAAGGCGCTGAGCCGCGATCGGAGTTCCGGTTGCAGCCGTGCCGCCTCTGCCAAGCGACGCTCCAGATCGCGGAATTCCGCCGTGTCGTCGGCAGTCGTCTCTGGCATCCTGCCCATCATCCGAAGGATAGCCTGCCGCCGGTCCTCGTTGGCGCGCGTGCAAGGCGGAAAATAGGGGTGATAACCGGAGCCGTGCTGTATCTGTGCCGCTGTCAGCTTGCCCCGGCAGGCCCGAGCGCGACGGCAGCCGGGGATGACGCAATCCTTCCAGAAACTGCATTCGCCGGCCGCAAGACGGGTGATCACGCAGCCGCCGGGCCGCGCCTTCTCCTCGTCGTGGACCAGTCCACCATCCTCGAAATTCATGGCTTCGACGACGGCGAGCACCTCGACCACGGGCAGGGCGAGAAGTCTTTTCAGGAACAGGCTGCTTCTCATGCGTTTCCTCCACGGCGGCTCCGCCGCCATGTTTCGAGCATCGATCCGGAGAGCCCACGCAAATGCGGAACCTCACTGGTTGGTTTTATGGTGGCTCCGCATTTGCGTGGCCTTCGGCGTTCTTCGGGACTTCCGCTCCCTTCAGATGATCGCCTCGTCTCGCTGCGTCCGGGCATTCTCGCCCGGACTTGCATGGCTGAACCAAACCGGATGCTGGAACATCCGGGGGAGACTTATGACGGCAGCGGGTTTGACCCCGATGCCCGGCTTTCACCTCCCCGCGTGCGGCTGCACGTTACAGCCTGGTACAGGGCGCCGGCTCCCGCCTGCCCGCGAACGTCTCGCGAAACACTCCGGCGACGGAAGCGGGGCGATTGTAGGCATGGAGCCGAAGGGTGGGGAAAATCGGAGCGAATTTTTCTTCCGCGCCGGACCGGATGACCGAGTAGGTGCAACGTATGGATCCGCCACAAGCAGGCTTCCTCGATCTGCAAATTGCCTTTAGGGTTGCGGCGCATAGTCGGAGGTTGCAGTCTTGGCGAAGCGGGCAGAGTATACAGTTTTCCAAGGGCGTGCAGGCGATCATAACGATCTGGCCATTCCCGGCGCAAAGGCCATTGGCGAGGAGTTGGAAAGCCGCACTGGTATCTCGCCTACAGTGATCGGCACCCCGGCATCCGCATTGAATGCCGGCTGGCATGAAGAGCTGGATGCGGCTCTTCCATCGCTGAAGGAAATTCAGTCTCGCTTCGACGATGTATTTGCCGGAGGGGCAGTCTCGATTGCCGCAACCGGCCGGTGCGCCGTTTCTCTGGCGACGCTGCCGGCGGTCGCAAAGCATTTTCCCTCCGCCTGCATCGTGTGGTTCGATGCGCATGGCGATCTCAATCCACCGGAAGCGAGCCCGACTGGATATCTCGGTGGATTGGCGTTGGCAGGGCCTGTCGGGCTTTGGGATTCAGGCCTTGGTGCAGGCTTGAGCCTGGATCAGGTCGTTCTGGTGGGGCAGCGCGACCTCGATCCATTTGAACTTGATCTTATAGCGACGCACAACATTCCGCTCATCAAGCCGGGCGCTGATCTGGCAACTGAGCTTCGGAACGCAATAAGTGGTCGATCCGTCTATGTGCATCTCGACTGCGATGTCTTGGAGCCGGGCATTGTACCGACGGATTATAAGCACGAAGGCGGCCTATCGCTGGATGATCTGCGGATCTGCTGCGAGCTAATTGCAGAGCATGATTTCATAGGGATCGAGATCGCGGAGTTTCAAAGCGCCTGGAAGGCGAACGGTTCTCCCGTGTCCCCGAATGCTCTGCTCGATGCTTTGAAGCCCGTTCTGCGATAGCGATATCCCGAAACACGCTCGCTCGTCAGCGAAATCTCCTCTATGCTTTGTCCCGGCTTCCGGCCGCCGGAGATCTCTATTGACGGATGCAGAGACGATCATCATCGGCGCGGGACCGGCAGGATTAGCCTGCGCTGTGGCGCTGCAGGCGCGTGGGCGCTCGTTTGTCGTGCTTGAGAAAGGCGAGACGCTCGCCGCCGCCTGGCATCATCACTACGACCGCCTTCACCTGCATACCCACAAGAGGCACTCGGCCCTGCCGGGAATGCCGATGCCGCGGCATTTTCCAAGATATCCATCGCGGCTTCAGGTGATCGAGTATCTCGAAACCTATAGCTCGTCGAACGACATCGAGGTGAGATTTGGTGTGCGCGCGACGACGATCCGCAAGGACGAGACGTGGACCGTGGAGAGCTCTGACGGGACCTTGAAGGCGACGAACGTCATCGTCGCGACCGGCCTCGCGAACACGCCGATACGGCCGGTATGGGAAGGGCGGGAGCTGTTTGCGGGCAAACTTCTTCATTCCTCCGAGTTTACCAATGCCGCCGCGCTTGCCGCCAAGCGCGTCCTCGTCGTCGGCTTCGGCAACTCGGCCGGCGAGATCGCGCTGGAATGCGCCGAGGCCGGTCTTGACGTGGCGATGGCGGTGCGCGGCCCGGTCAGCGTCGTGCCGCTCGAACTGTTCGGTGTGACGAGCGCCAGCATCGCCATCGCGCAACGCTTCCTTCCCTATCGCCTGGTCGATGCGATGAATGCGCCGATCCTCAGCCTGCGGTTCGGCGACCTCGGGAAATTCGGGGTGGAGCGGGCAAAGGGCGGCCCGCTGACCGGCATCATCGAAAGGGGCCGTACGCCTCTGATCAATATCGGAACGATCGAGCGGATCCGGTCAGGAGATATCACGGTGTTCCCGGCTATCTCGAACAGCGAGGCGCGGCGCGTCAATTTCGTCGACGGCCGATCCGACATGTTCGATGCGATCGTTCTGGCGACCGGCTACCGATCAGGGCTCGAAGCGCTTCTGCCCGATTTCGCTGAGCGATTTGCCGGCGCTGACGGTCCCGCCCGCGGCGCGCTGCAGCCGGCGAATGACGGTCTCTACTTTTGCGGCTTCACTGCCGTGCCGACCGGTCTTCTCCGGGAGATCGGACTAGAAGCGGAAAAGATCGCGGCCTCTATCGCCGGCAAATAATGCGCTTTACGTCGCTTGAACCAGTATCGACTTTGCGTCGCAACCTGGTGGACCAGCCTTTCAGGTTAACGTCAGACGTGCTGCCTACGGGAAGCGCGGGCTGCAACGGAAAGGCTGATTTGATGAACAGGTACGCATGGTATGCTCTCGCAGCATCCGCCGTAATCGCAATTGCTTCGCCGTCATGGGCGGCAACGACGGTGAAAGTCACAGAAGGCGGCGAGGGCGGCGGGCCGATGACCCTGACGCTCGACCAGACCACGATCAAGGCGGGCGAAACGGTCTTCGCCGTTCATAACGATGCGATGACCGAGGATCACGAGATGGTGCTGGTCAAGCTGAAATCCGCCGACCAGAAGATCCCGGTGGTTGCTTCACGGCATCGTGTCGACGAAAAGCAGCTCAAAAGCATCGGCGAAGTCTCGGACCTCAAGCCGGGAGCGGACGGGCAGTTGAAAGCAAAACTTGCCCCGGGTGCCTATCTGTTGCTGTGCAATATCAAAGGGCACTACGAGGCGGGCATGCAGGCCGGCCTGACGGTCACGAAATAGCCGTTATCCGAGATGGAAGGCCAGCCGAAGGCGACGGCTGGCTTTTGCTTGAGATTGTCCGGTGGCGGCTTATGCCGCCGCCTTCTCCTTTGCATAGGGATCAAACCGGCCGTAGAAGGTCTCTCCCTTCGCGGCCATGTCCTTCAGTAGCGCCGTCGGCTTGAAGTGTGCGCCGTAGGTTGCCGAGAGTTTCTCGCAGAGGTCCACAAAGGTCTTCACGCCCATGCCGTCGATGTAGGAGAGCACGCCGCCGGTGTAGGGAGCGAAGCCGAAGCCGAGGATGGAGCCGACATCAGCCTCGCGCGGATCGGTGACGATGCCTTCTTCGATGGTGCGGGCTGCCTCCAGCGCGATGGTGACGAGGAAGCGCTGCTTCAGCACTTCGACGTCGATGTCGTCGGCCTTCTTCTGCGGGTAGAAGGTCTTCAGCTCCGGCCAGAGCGACTTCTTGGCCGGTTTCGCCGGATAGTCGTAGAAGCCCTTGCCGTTCTTGCGGCCGCGGCGGTCGAGTTCGTCGACCATCTTGTTGATCAGCGCCATATGCTTGGGATTGACGGCGGCCTCGCCGAGATCAGCGACGGTGGCCTTCAGGATCTTCTGGCTGAGATCGATCGCCACTTCGTCGTTCAGCGACAGCGGACCGACGGGCATGCCGGCCATCTTGGCGGCATTCTCGATCATCGCGGGCGGAACGCCCTCGATCAGCATGTCGTAGGCTTCGTGGATGTAGCGGAAGACGCAGCGATTGACGAAGAAGCCGCGCGTGTCGTTGACGACAATAGGCGTCTTCTTGATCGCGGCGACATAGTCGAGTGCCACGGCGAGCGCCTTGTCGCCGGTCTCCTTGCCTGTTATGACCTCCGTCAGCATCATCTTCTCGACCGGCGAGAAGAAGTGCACGCCGACGAAATCGGCGGGCCGCTTGGAGTTCCCGGCAAGGCCGGTGATCGGCAGGGTCGAGGTGTTGGAGGCGAAGATGGCGCCCTCGGGCAACACGGCTTCAACCGCCTCGATCACGGCCTTCTTGACCTCACGGTCTTCGAACACCGCTTCGATGACGAGATCGGCATCCTTGAGGTCGCCATAGTCGGCGGACGGGACGATGCGCGACAGCAGCGCCACACCCTCGTCTTGCGTAAGGCGTCCCTTACCGATCGAGTCCTTCACCAGGCCTTCGCCGACGCTCTTGCCCTTGGTCGCCGCTTCGATGTCGCGGTCGATGAGGGTGACGGGGATGCCGGCGGCGGCGGTCACATAGGCGATCGAGGCTCCCATGAAACCGGCGCCGACGACACCCACTTTCTTCAACACCGTTTTCGGGATCCCGGCGGGGCGGCGGGCCCCTTTGCCGAGCTCCTGCATGGAGATGAAGAGCGAACGGATCATCGAGAAGGCTTCGCTGGTCTGCAGAATCTCGGTGAAGTAGCGCTGTTCGATCTTGAGGCCGGTGTCGAACGGCACCTGCAGGCCTTCATAGACGCATTTGAGGATGGCGAGTGCTGCCGGGTAGTTGCCTGCCGTTTCGCGGCGCAGGATCGCGGGTGCGGCCGGCCAGAGCTGCGCTGCCGCAGGCGTCCAGATGCCGCCGCCGGGCGCCTTGAAGCCCTTCTCGTCCCAGGGGGCGACAGGCTTGAGGCCGTCCTTGATCATCTGCTTGGCTGCCGGGATCAGCTGATCCGGCTCGACCACCTGATGCAGGAGGTTCATCGCCTTGGCGCGCGCCGCCGTCAGCGACTGGCCCGTCGTCATCATCTGCAGGGCCGACTGAGCGTCGGCAAGCCTCGAGATGCGCTGCGTGCCGCCGGCACCCGGGAAGATGCCGACCTTGACCTCGGGCAGCGCGATCTTCACGGACTTGGCATTCGAGGCGACGCGGCCGTGGCAGGCGAGCGACATTTCGAAGGCGCCGCCCATGCAGGTGCCGTTGATCGCCGAGACCCAGGGCTTGCCCGAGGTTTCGATCTTGCGGAACAGGCCGGTCATGCGACCGACGAGATCGAACAGCTTCTGCGCGGCGCCATCGGGGTTGGTTGCCTTCTCATGCTGGTAGAGCGAGAACATCGACTTGATCATCGACAGGTCCGCGCCACCGGAGAAGCTCGACTTACCTGAGGTGATGACCGCGCCCTTGGTGGCGCTATCGGCAACCACGGCATCGACAATGGCGTCGAGCTCATCCATCACCTCTTCGGTGAAGACGTTCATGGATTTGCCGGGCATGTCCCAGGTGACAAGGGCGATGCCGTCCGCGTCGGTTTCGACGGTGAAGTTCTTGTAGGTGGTCATTGTGGGATTCCTCTTCCCTGAATTTCCCAAACTGTCAGAAGGCGCCTAGAAGGTAGCAAAGGGTGGCGATCAGACCGATCGGTACGGCCAACGCGATCCAACCGGCGACCCGGCTTCGTGCGGCATCCCGCTTCGACAAGATCGGTGGTCCTTTGCGGGCAGCCTGCGCCATGTCCTTCTCAAGATTGTGCTGTGCGAACTGCCGTTCGATCTCGTTACGTTCATTTTCGTAGACGTCACGGTCGATCGGCATCTCACGCTCCCTCAGACGCGTTCGATGATGGTCGCCGTGCCCATGCCGGCGCCGATGCAGAGCGTGACAAGCGCGGTGTTGAGATCGCGCCGCTCCAGCTCGTCCAGCACCGTGCCGAGGATCATCGCACCGGTGGCGCCGAGCGGGTGGCCCATGGCGATCGCGCCGCCGTTGACGTTGATCTGGTCATGCGGGACCTCGAAGGCCTGCATGAAGCGCAGCACGACGGCGGCGAAGGCTTCGTTGAGCTCGAAGAGATCGATGTCGGCAAGCGTCATGCCCGTGCGCTTCAGAAGCTTTTCGGTGACGTCGACGGGGCCGGTCAGCATCAGTGCCGGGTCGGAGCCGATATTGGCGAAGGCCTTGATGCGGCCGCGGGGCTTGATACCCATGCTCTCGCCGCCGGCCTTGGAGCCGAGCAGCACGGCGGCCGCGCCATCGACGATGCCCGAGGAGTTGCCGGCGTGGTGGACGTAGTTGAGGCGCTCGACCTCCGGATGCGCCTGGATTGCAACGGCCTCGAAGCCGCCCATCTCGCCCGGCATCTGGAAGGAGGGGTTCAGCGCTGCCAGCGCCTGCATGTCGGTGCCCGGGCGCATGTGCTCGTCATGGGCAAGGATAACAAGGCCGTTCTGGTCCTTGACTGGGATGACGGAGTTCTTGAAGTAACCCTTCTCCCAGGCATTCGCAGCGCGCTTCTGACTCTCGACCGCATAGGCATCGACGTCGTCGCGCGAGAAGCCATACTTGGTGGCGATCAGGTCAGCGGAGACGCCCTGCGGCATGAAATAAGCCGGGAAGTTCACCGACGGATCCATGAACCAGGCGCCGCCGGACATGCCGAGACCGACGCGCGACATCGACTCGACGCCGCCTGCGATGACGATGTCGTCGGCGCCCTGGGCGATCTTCGCCGCGCCGAAATTCACCGCGTCGAGACCGGAGGCGCAGAAGCGGGAAATCTGCATGCCGGGTGCCTTGGTGGAATAGCCTGCCTCGAAGGCCGCCCCGCGCGGGATCACCGCGCCGGCTTCCATGACAGGATCGACGCAGCCCATGACGATGTCGTCGACAGTGGCCGTATCAAGCCCGTTGCGGTCGCGGATAGCCTCTAGCGTCTTTGCGGCAAGGCGCACCGACGGTACCTCGTGCAGCGAGCCGTCCTTCTTGCCGCGACCGCGTGGCGTGCGCACGTGGTCGTAAATGAAAACCTCGGTCATTCCTCTATCTCCCTATCGGCGCGAGCGCCGTTGAACTCAAAAGGCCTCGGCGGCCAAGGTCATCATCGTTTCCGCACCGGTTTCGATCCGGGCCTTGCGCAGCGCCGTTTCCGGCATGATCCGCTCCATGAAGAAGCGCGCGGTGATCAGCTTGTTGCGAAGGAATGCCTCGCGATCCGCGTCTCCCGTAGCAAGGCCGTCCTCGGCAGCCTTCGCCATCTTCGCCCACATGTAGCCGAGCACGACGAGGCCGAAGAGGTGCATGTAGTCGGTCGAGCCGGCGCCGGCATTGTCTGGCTTGGCCATGGCGTGCTGCATGAACCACATGGTCGCCGCCTGCACGTCGTTCAACCCCTTCTTCAGGTTCTTGGTGAAGAAGGTCATCTGTTCGTCGTTACGGTTCTCCTCGCAGAAATCGCCGATTTCCTTGAACAGTGCCATGACGGCGCGGCCGCCGTTCTGGCCGAGCTTGCGGCCGACGAGATCGAGCGCCTGAATGCCGTTGGCGCCTTCATAGATCATGGCGATGCGCGCATCGCGCACATACTGGCTCATGCCGTGCTCTTCGATATAGCCGTGGCCGCCGAAGACCTGCTGGGCCATAACGGCGTGGTCGAAGCCCTTGTCGGTCAGGACACCCTTGAGGATCGGGGTGACGAAGCCGAGAATGTCGTCGGCGGTCTGGCGTTCCTTCTCGTCCGCCGAGCGGTGGGCGATGTCGGATTTCAGCGCCGTCCAGAGCAGGAAGGCGCGGCCGGCCTCGTTGAAGGCACGGATCGTCATCAGCGAGCGGCGGATATCCGGATGCACGATGATCGGGTCGGCCTTCTTCTCCGGCGCCTTCGGGCCGGAGAGCGAGCGGCCCTGGATGCGCTCGCGGGCGTAGTTGACGGCGTTCTGGTAGGCGATTTCCGAGATTGCCAGTCCCTGCAGGCCGACGCTGAGACGCGCCTCGTTCATCATCACGAACATGGCGCTGAGGCCCTTGTTCTCGGCGCCGATGAGGAAGCCGGTGGCCTCGTCATAGTTCATGACGCAGGTTGCATTGCCGTGAATGCCCATCTTGTGTTCGATCGCGCCGCAGGAGACCTGGTTGCGCTTGCCAACCGTGCCATCTGCCGTGACGAGATATTTCGGCACTATGAACAGCGAAATGCCCTTGGTGCCCTCGGGGGCGCCCTCGATGCGCGCCAGCACCAGATGGACGATATTGTCCGTCATGTCGTGCTCGCCGGCGGAAATGAAGATCTTCTGGCCTGATAGTCTGTAGCTGCCGTCTGCCTGCGGCACCGCCTTTGTACGCAGCAGGCCGAGATCGGTGCCGCAATGCGGCTCGGTGAGGTTCATGGTGCCCGACCATTCGCCGGAGACCATCTTCGGCAGATAGGTGTGCTTCTGCTCGTCCGAGCCATGGACGAGGATCGCCGCGATTGCACCCTGGGTCAGCCCGGGATACATCATCAGCGACATGTTGGCAGCGGACGTATATTCGCCGACAGCCGCATGCAGTGCGTAGGGGAGGCCCTGTCCGCCGAATTCCTCGGGAACGGCAAGCCCGATCCACCCGCCCTGGCAATAGGCGTCGTAGCCGCCCTTGAAACCATCGGGAACGGAGACCGATCCGTCTTCGTGGCGCACGCAACCTTGCTGATCACCTGAATAGTTGAGCGGAAATAGCGCTTCCTCCGCAACTTTCGCAGCCTCGCCGAGGATCGCCTCGATCATGTCAGGCGTGGCGTCGGCAAACCCCGGAAGATTGTTGTAGCGTTCCAGGCCGAGCACGTCATTCAGCACGAAGAGCGTGTCGTTAACCGGGGCCTTGTAGACTGGCATCGTTCGAATTCCTCCAATTCGGCACGCCGGATGACACCGGCATTCGAGAGTCTCTTACAAAATATTGACGTTTGCGTAAACGTCAAATTTTGCGCGGACTCGAATTTCTGATGACGATTGTGTGTGCGCTGTCGGGAAGGGCGGGCCAAGAACGTCCTAGGGCTGTCGAACCCATCATCGGAGCAGCAACGAGGAGGACAATCCATGCTCAAGGTCAGTTCGAACCTCTGGTTTGAGAAGGACGTCCGGGAGGCCGTCGAATTTTATGTGGCGACCATCCCGAATTCGTCCATGGGGCGCACGACCATCCTGCCGGCCGAAACGCCGAGCGGCCCTCCGGGCAGCGTCATCATCATCGAGTTCAAGCTCGGGCATCAGGATTTCGTGGCGATGCAGGCCGGCCCGCTCGATGCGTTCAACCACGCCTTCTCGGTCTCGGTACAGTGCGAGACACAACAGGAGATCGACAGGATTTGGCGCGCCTTCCTGGAGAACGGCGGCGTCGAAGAACAGTGCGGCTGGCTAAGGGATCGCTGGGGCTTGTGCTGGCAGATCGTTCCGCGTGTTCTGTCGGAGATGGTCGCAGATCCCGACCGCGAACGCGCCAAGCGCGTCACCGAGGTCATGCTCGGAATGGTCAAGCTCGATATCGCGAAGCTCGAGGCAGCGTATCGCTAGTCGCCCGGCTCGCGACTCCCTCCCGCAACGGCTCGCAGTCGCTGCGGGAGAACTGTTAGAGCGGCATACTATAAGGGTGCTATCTTTCGCGGGTGGCTGTGTATACAAGAAGGCGCCCACCGATAATGCGGATGCCTGATGACTTCCACCGCTGCCTTCTACCGTTCCAGTTTGATCATGCTCGCCGTCGGGGTGCTGATCCTGCTTGGCATTGTTGGCTCGTCGATCTGGCTGGTGCGTGCCAACAACAATTACTCCGAGGAGACGGCCTCGCTTCGTCGCGTGCGGAGTTCGATCGTTGGCCTTCTGACAACGGTGCAGGACGCGGAAACCGGCCAGCGAGGCTTTCTGCTGTCGAGCGACCTCAGCTATCTCGAGCCATACGACAAGGCGCTGCAGGCGTTGCCTGAACGCCGCAAGGCTCTGGTCGACAACGTCTCGCCGCTGCCAAACTACGCCCTGCAACTCGATGCACTGAGCACGGCCATAGACGGCAAGCTGCAGGAGCTTTCGACCACGGTTGCGCTTGCCAAGGAAGGCAAGCTCCCCGAGGCCGTGGCTATCGTTCGCGATGACGCCGGCCGCGAATACATGGATAAGGTGCGCACGATCCTCGGCGATTTCCTCGAGCAGACCGACGACCGCCTGCGCGTCCTCGTGCAGGCGCAGCTCTCGGCCGCCGGCAATCTGCAATGGGTGACGATCGGCGGTGCGATCGCGATCCTGATCGTGCTCGGCGGCGCGATCATGATCATCGTGCAGCATGTGCGCGATCTGCAGGCGGCAACCGACGAGGTCGAACTTCTCAACGTTGGGCTGGAGACACGTGTGCGCGAGCGCACGGAGGAGGTCATCCGCGCCAACCAGGAAATCCAGCGTTTCGCCTACATCGTCACCCACGATCTGCGCGCGCCGCTCGTCAACATCATGGGCTTCCTCAGCGAGCTCGACACGGCGATGAAGTCGGTCACGGCTTACATTCTTGCAGACGACAAGTCGCCGACTGCGGAGGAAATTCGCGAAGCCCGGCAGGCGGTCGAGGAGGACCTGCCTGAAGCTCTCGGTTTCATCCGCTCGTCGACGCGCAAGATGGACTCGCTGATCAACGCGATCCTGAAGATTTCGCGTGACGGTCGCAGGAAGCTTCAACCGGAGCGTATTGACCTCAAATCCCTGCTGGAAACGGCGGCCGCAAACGTTCAACACCAGCTGTCCGAATCCGACGGAGCGGTGGACATCCGCGTCCGCGCGGGCGCGGTCATCACCGATCGTTTTTCGCTTGAACAGATTTTCGGCAATCTTTTCGACAATGCTGTGAAGTACCAGATGCAAGGTCGGCCGCTGGCGCTTGAGATCGACGCCCGTCCGGATGGTCCGGGCCGCGTGCGGATCGATTTCAAGGACAATGGACGCGGCATCGGGCCTCAGGACCTCGAACGGGTGTTCGAGCTGTTTCGTCGGGCGGGAGAGCAGGATCAGCGCGGCGAAGGCATTGGCCTTGCGCATGTGCGCTCGTTAATACGAAATTTGGGCGGAGACATTACGGTCGAATCCGAACTCGGCCAGGGCAGCACCTTCATTCTGACGCTGCCGTCCGACCTCACGAAAATCGTCCGGAGCATGGAATCATGAAAGCCACGGGTCAGGAAGTAACGATCGTCATGATCGAGGATGACGAGGGCCACGCCCGTCTCATCGAAAAGAACGTGCGCCGCGCCGGCGTGCACAACGAGATCGTGCCCTTCACCCTCGGCAAAAGCGCGCTCGACTACATCCTCGGGCCGAGCCGCGATGGCGTGGTCAGCAAGGATCGTTATCTGCTCGTGTTGCTCGATCTCAACCTGCCCGACATGTCGGGCCTCGACATTCTCGAGCAGATCAAGAGCAACGAATACACCCGCCGCCTTCCCGTCGTCGTGTTGACGACCACGGACGACGAGCGGGAAATCCAGAAGTGCTACGATCTCGGCGCAAACGTCTACATCACCAAGCCAGTCGACTATGACGGTTTCGCCACCGCGATCCGCAATCTCGGCCTGTTCTTCTCCGTCATCCAGATCCCCTAACGAGTAGCCAATATCTGTGCGCATTCTTTACATCGACGATGATCCGGCTCTAGCCCGTCTTGCCACACGGGTCCTTGCGCGCAGTGATTTCGAAGTCATTCATGCCCCGTCGATCACCACCGGGCTCGAACTGTTCGAAGCCGAGGAATTCGAGGCGGTCGTTCTCGATCACTATTTCGAGAACCAGACGGGCCTGCATTTCCTCGAGGCAATCGCCGAAACCCATCGGCGAACGCCGGTTCTTTATGTGACAGGGTCGAGCGACGCCGACGTGGCGATCAAGGCGCTGAAGGGTGGCGCTGCGGACTACGTCGTCAAGACCGCGACGGACGACTTCTTCCCGCTTCTCGTCAGCGCGCTCGAGCAGGCGCTGGAAAATGCACGCCTGCGCAGCGAGAAGGAAGAGGCGGATCGGCAGCTCGTCGTCGCCAAGGAGCGCGCGGAACTGCTGCTCGCCGAAATGAATCATCGTATCGCCAACAGCCTGTCGCTTGTTTCAGCGATGATCCGCATGCAGATGCAGATTGCTCGCAGCGATGAAACGAAGACGGCGCTTGACGAGACGCAGAACCGGATCACGGCGATCGCCGGCGTCCACCGCAGTCTCTACACGTCAAGTGACGTCGGCGAAGTGCAGCTCGACGTCTATCTGCGGCCGCTGCTGGCAGAGTTGCACGGCACAAGCAGTTTTTCGCGCGGCATAGCGGTCCAATCCGACCTTTGCCGCATATCAACGACCGCCGACAGGGCCGTTGCACTCGGCGTCATCCTGACAGAGTTGGTGACCAACGCGATGAAGTACGCCTATCCCGGGGCGGAGGGCGAGGTGCGCGTTGTCCTGCGAAGAACCGAAGACGGCGGCAATGTGTTGTCCGTCGAGGACGATGGCGTCGGCTTCGATCGGGCGAGCGGGCCAAAGGGGACCGGCCTCGGCACACGCCTGATCAACGCCATGACGACGACACTCGGTGCGGAGATCACCTACGGCCGTGATGGTAAGTCGACGGGCACATATGTGGCCGTGCGCTGGCACTGAGAACGCGATCACGAACGGTCGCGACCGGCAGACCTGGCCTGTCCATGTGTTCCATCGATGCGTCGGGGCGGCGTGTTGAATCGGACAAAGCCCATAGCGCGACACAGAAATGATAATGATTGCCATGCCTGTGCGTGAAGCTTTCGTCTAACCTTTGTCGGAACTGTTTGCTTCCGGGAGAAGACACGCTAGATTTCGCAGGCAGACTGATGAAAGAGCTTTGGAGGAGCGATTTTATGAGACGGATGTGGCCGGAGGAGTTCAATTCCATTCTCGATGGAGCCGAGGAAGTCACGCTGGAACTGCCGGCTGTTGAGCACGAAGACGGCTCACGCAGCGAAGCGGTGAGCCGCAAAGCCCTGAAGGTCCGCATATCCATGGAGGACTATGAGCGCATCTGGCCGCTGGCCGAAATGCGTTACCGTCTCGACGGCAAGATGGCCGGCAAGGCGATCACCCTGATCACGACAAGCCCGCACTATCATCGCTGGCATCCCGCCGATGGCGGCAGTGTCGACAAAGTGTCCGACAGCGGCCGCCACTACACGACGAAATATGTCGTCGTGCATTTCCTGCTCGACGATGTGAGGGAAACGGCGGCCGCCTAGGCCGCCGCCCAAATCACGCGGCGTCCAGCGCCTGTTGCAGATCGGCGACGAGATCATCCGGATGCTCGATGCCGATCGACAGGCGGATCGTCGATTCCAAAACGCCGATCCGTTGGCGCACGTCGGACGGCACGCCGGAATGCGTCATCGTTGCCGGATGGCTGGCGAGCGATTCCGTGCCGCCCAGGCTGACCGCGAGCTTGAAGATCTGCAGGGCGTTCAGGAACTTGAAGGATGCCGGCTGACCGCCCTTGATGTCGAAGGAGAAGGTGGATCCGGCACCGGTGCACTGCGCCGCAAAGGTCTTTCCAAGCGGTGAGTTGGCATCGTGATAGGGCAGGTAGTGAATCTTCTCGACCTTCGGATGCTCGCGCAGGAAATCGGCAACGACGCGGGCATTGTTGTCAGCGCGCTCCATGCGGATCTGCAGCGTTTCCAGCGAACGACCGAGCATCCAGCAGGAGTGCGGGTCGAGCTGGGTGCCGATGGCGCCGCGTAGCGCCTTGACCTGCTTCATGACTGCCTTCGAGCCGAGGGCTGCGCCGGCGATCAGATCCGAATGGCCGCCGACATATTTGGTCAAAGAATAGAGCGAAATGTCCGCCCCGTGCTCAATCGGTCGCTGGAAGACCGGACCAAGCAGCGTGTTGTCGCAGGCAATAACAGGCGTATGCCCCTGCTTCCTGCCGATCGCGTCGGCGACGCGGCGGATCATTGCGACATCGACGAGGCTGTTGGTCGGATTGGCTGGCGTCTCGACGAGGATCATTGAGACCCGGCCCTTGGCCATGGCTTGTTCCGCAGCCGATTGCACCGACGCTTCGCTGACGCCGTCGGCGAAGCCCACGGCAGCAACGCCGAGATTGAGGAAGGTCTTTGCCAGCAGCGTCTCCGTTCCACCATAGAGCGGTTGCGAATGCAGGACGGCATCACCCGGCCGGACGAAGGCCAGCAGTGTTGTCGCGATTGCCGACATGCCTGACGAAAAGAGGGCGCAGCTTTCGGTCCGTTCGTAGACCGCAAGCCGGTCCTCGACGATCTCGCTGTTGGGGTGATTGAAGCGGGAATAGACCAGCCCGGCGCCCTTGCCAGCTGGTGGCTCCTTGCGGCCGGAGACATAATCGAAGAAGTCGCGGCCATCCTCGGCAGACTTGAAGACGAAGGTCGAGGTCAGGAATACCGGCGGCTTGACTGCCCCTTCCGACAATTCCGGATCGTAGCCATAGTTCAGCATCTGCGTTTCGGGATGCAGGGCGTGGTTGCCGATGTGGGTCTTGGAAGGGTGCGGTGCGGTCATTGTCGTCTCCTCGCGCGATGCCGTGATGCTGGCAAATTATATCAGAATGCGACGGCTGTTCTTGCTATTTGCCGCGCGGTTATGCTCTTTGAAGCAACTTAGTGCGGAGAATGAAGCATTGTGACGCAGAAAATTGCTGACGAGATGGATCGGAAGATCCTCAAGGAGTTGATGAATGACGCCCGTCTGCCAAACAACGAACTTGCCGAGCGAGTCGGACTTTCTGCATCCGCTTGTCTTCGCCGTCTGCGCCGGCTGGAGGACGCGGAAATCATTCAGGGCTATACGACCCTCGTCGATCCGGCGGTCGACGGCTGGACGATGACGGCGCTGGCTTCGGTTCGGCTCAGTCGCCAGCACGAGGATGAAATCCAGATGTTCGAGAGTGCGGTTCGCGGATGGGACGAGGTGCTCGAGTGCCATCTTGTCACCGGATCACGGGACTATGTGCTGAAGGTGATGAGTTCGGGTCTCGAGGATTACGAGCGCTTCATCAAGGAAAAGATTGCCCGGCTGAAATGCGTCGATACTATCGAGACCAGCTTCGTGATGAACACGATCAAGGCGCGGCGGGTGTGATATCCGCGAGAGCTTGATCTTGCGCCCAGGTTTCGGACAAAACGACCGGAGGATAGCGATGACCGAGTTTCCCTACCGTTCCGCTTTGATCGTCGGTGCAGGCCCGGGTCTCAGCGCCTCGCTTGCACGTCAATTGACGCGGCGCGGCGTCAAGGTCGCGCTGGCGGCGCGCAACGTTGACAAGCTGAGCAAGCTCACTGACGAGACCGGGGCGAGGATGTTTGCGGCGGATGCCGCCCAGCCGGCGTCCGTCGCGGCGCTTTTCGATGAGGTCGCGGCAGCCATCGGCGATCCGGAGGTTGTCGTCTACAACGCCAGCGGCCGGCTACGTGGCCCCTTGGCCGAACTCGATCCGGCAGCGGTCGAGCAGGCAATTGCCGTCAGCGCCTATGGCGGCTTTCTCGTCAGTCAGCAGGCGGCAAGGCGCATGCTGCCGTATGGGCGCGGCGCAATCCTATTTACCGGAGCGACGGCGAGCGTGAAGGGATATGCCCAGTCGGCCGCGTTCGCCATGGGCAAATTCGCGCTTCGCGGCCTTGCCCAGAGCGCTGCCCGTGAACTCGGGCCGAAGGGCATTCACGTCGCCCATTTCATCATCGACGGTGGAATCCGATCGGAGATGCGCCGGGAGGATCCGGCCAAGCCGGATGCGATGCTCGACCCCGATGCCATCGCGCAGACCTATATCGACGTCCTGCTGCAGCACAGGAGCGCCTGGTCGCAGGAAATCGAGGTGCGACCGTGGACGGAATCGTTCTGATAGCGGCCTAACATGCGCACACCGCCTAATGTTGCGGACGCGGCACGCGCAGGTCGGTTTTGACACGGAAACCGGCCGAAAATCCTCAAAAGTTAAAAAAATCTCACGCCGATTAACGGGTTGTTTACCACGTTTCGTGAATGGTGCTGTCTGAGCATTGGCGACTTGCATTCCTTTTTTCAGTCTCGCGTTTCATGGGAATGCCGCTACGCCGTACAGGTTGAGGAAAGTCTAATTGATTATCCCTTCATGAACGGTGCTCTCGTCCGCATTCCGGTGCGGCGGTGACGGAAGCCAATGATCGGCCCTGACGAGGGTTCGGACAGATGAAGCGAGCAAGAAGATGAACGGATCGCGATCAAATTCCCCACGGCATTCCGACAGGGCGTCGCTCGATGCGCTGAACCGCACCATCGAAGGTCTGGAGGCGAGGATCGAGGGCTTGATCGGCACCAATCCACGCGATCAGCGTCAGCGCGCTCCCGCGCCGGAGCGTGAGATCTATGCCGATCCCTATGTCGCCCGCGCGCCCTATACGGCCGAAGCGCGACCCGATCCTTTCGCCGAAATTCGCCAGCGCCAGCGCATCCTCGAAGCCAGCCGCGAACGCCCGGCAGCGCGCGAGCCTGCCTCCTACACGCGCGAGCAGCCGGCGGCCGCTCCGCGTGCACCTCTTCCGGTCGCCGAACGCGCGCCGCGCGCCCCGGCTCCGCAACCGGGCAACAGAGCCGCCGAAGACACGATGACCGAGATCGCGCAAGCGCTGGTCAACCTTCGCCAGGACCTGAAGCGTGACATCTCCGATGGCGTGACCCGGGAAATGAATGCGCTGCGCGACGAAATCCGCAGCATCAAGGTTGGAGCGGAAGACCGCCGCTTCGCCGATGACATCCGCGCCGATATGAGCCGTCTCGCCAGCAGCATCGACCAGCTTGCCGGCCGTTCCAACGCGCCTGAGGCGCAAGGCTTGCGAGGTGAGTTCGAAGAGCTGCGTTCGCTGATGGACGGGCTCGCACGCGAAGATTCGATCCGCCACATGGAAACCCGCTGGGACGGATTCGAGAACCAACTGCACGCGCTCGACACCGCAGGCCTGCAGGAGGAGCTTGTCGCGCTCGCCTACCGGCTCGATGACATCAAGCGCCATATCGGTGGCATGGGCGATAGCCCGGCCGTGCGGGTTCTCGAAGACAAGCTTATCTCCATCGCGACGGCGATGGAGCAGTTCGGCAGCATGATCCAGCCGCACGACCGGGCGATGTCCGAGCAGTTTGCGGCGATGGACAGCCGCCTCGACGAAATCAGCCGCGCCATCGCCGCAACCAGTCGTGCGGCCGCAAGCGGCGATCCGGCCATGATGCATCGCCTCGAAGGCCGCCTGAATGCGCTTGGCGACCAGATCGACATGATGGGCCGCAGCGTTGCCAGTCGGGCCGCGCCGACGGATGCCCTGGCGGATCGGCTCGAAACTCTGACGCTGCGCGTCGAGGAACTTGCCAACGCCGAGGCAACGTCGCGCCTCGATGAACGTCTGGAGCACTTGTCCTACCTGCTCGAGCGAAACCACAAGGCTGCGCCGCAGCCGGAGCTGACAGGCGCACTTGCCGACATTTCGCGCAAGATCGATGCGCTCGAGACCGGTTCGGTCAATGATGCGCTGGCGCAGCGCCTCGACTATCTCGCCCGCCGCATCGACGAGATGGACTTCCAGCCGCTTCAACCTGTCGCGGCCCCAGTGGACGACAGCGCCTTCCGCCGCATCGAAAGCAGGCTTGGCGATATCGCCGCGCGCCTCGAGGAGAGCACTGCAGCACCGGCGGCCGACCCGCACGCGCTGAAGAGCCTTGAGGATCAGATCGCAAACCTGTCGGCGCTGATGAGCGAGCCACGACCTGCGGCCGAGCTGCCGGCGGAGTTCGACAGGCGGATGGGCGCCATCGAAGACTACATGGCGACCAGCGACGAATATATCATCGAGGCTGCCCGCCAGGCGGCGGAAGCAGTGGTCGAGGCCTATGCGAGAAGCGGCGCCCTGCAAGGCGGTGCACCGGCAGCCGCCGACATGTCGGCGCTGAATGCGCTTGCCGAAGACCTGCGCCAACTGGAAGATTTGAGCCGCAGCAGCGAGGAGCGCACGCACAAGACCTTCCAGGCGCTGCATGAAACGCTTGTTCAGATCGCCGAGCGCCTCGACACCATGGAAGATCGCGCCGTCGCAAGACCGGCGCCGAGAATGCCTATCGCCGATGTCGATTTCGCGGTCGATCCCTACGCGATGATGCAGGCTGGCGCCGAAGACGCCCTGAAGCCCGTTGCGTTCGGAACCCGTACATCGGTCAGCCGCGAGCCCGAGGTTGCCGAGGAAGCACCCCTCGTTCCGGTCATGGCGGCAACGGATACCAGTGTGATCGCGATCGAGGCAGCGACGAAGACGGCAGCCTCTCCCTCGAAGGGCAGCCTGCTTTCCAGCCTTGGCAAGCGTCTGCTGCCCAGCAAGAAGGCGACGGCGGAAACGGCCGTCACCGAACGGACCGTTGTCGATCCTGCGCCGTCGATCGATCCGGTCGATGTGATGCCACCGGAGGCCGCCAATGAGCCGCTTGAACCGGGCTCGGGTGCACCTGACATCAAGAAGATCCTGGAGCGGGTGCGCGCCAGCCAGAACGCCGCCCGGACAAACGCCAAGCCGGCAACGGAAAACGAGCGCGCCGACTACATAGCCGCCGCTCGTCGCGCCGCGCAGGCCGCCGCCATGGAAACCGAGCCGACCGCCAAGCCGCAGCTGGCGAAGGCCGAGAAGAAGGCAAAGGACAAGGATACGACCAAGGGCGGCGCTTTCTCGCGCTTCCGCCGTCCGATCCTGCTCGCCGTCGGCGCAGTCCTGTTGGCGATCATGGCCTTCCCGTTGGCCCGCACGCTGACCAGCGGCCAGCCGGCGCCGTCCGCCGAAGTTGCAGTACTGACGGATTCGTCCAGCAATGTCCTTCCGGTCGATAGCGAAACCGCACCCGACCAGGTGGTAGCAACCGCTCCGGCAGTCCCGGCCGAAGAAGCCCCTGTCGTGCCGCTCGCAAGCGCCGATCCAACGCCCGCACCGGCCGTACCCGACCACTTGACGGCGACAGCACCATTGAATGGCGATGCGGCCGCTCCACTTGCGCCCTCCGGCACTCCGCAGGATGCCTCCGGCTTCGTGGCCAAGGATACGGCCCCGGTTGCCGCTGGCGTGGCCGCCGCGCCCGCCCCGGCGGTGGAAACAGCCGGCATCGCCATTCCGGACGTCGTGCAGCCGAAGTCGCTTGCCGATGCCGCCAAAAGCGGCGACCCGCTGGCGCTCTTCGAGATCGGCGCCCGCTATAGCGAAGGTCGTGCCGGCATTGCCGCCGATCCGAAGGAAGCGGCACACTGGTACCAGCTTGCGGCCGACAAGGGCTTCGCGCCGGCTGAATACCGTCTCGGCAACATTTATGAAAAAGGTACGGGCGTTGACCGCGACGTCGCCAAGGCGAAGCAGCATTACGAGCAGGCCGCCAACAGCGGCAACGCAAGCGCGATGCACAATCTCGCCGTGCTTTATGCATCGGGCGCGCTAGGCCAGCAGGACTACAAGGCGGCCGCGGACTGGTTCATCAAGGCGGCCGACCTCGGCATCGCCGACAGCCAGTTCAATTTGGCGATCCTTTGCGCTCGCGGCAACGGCGTCGTGCAGGACCTGACCGAATCCTACAAGTGGTTTGCGATTGCTGCCAAGGGCGGCGACAAGGACGCCGCACAAAAGCGCGACGAAGTGGCGAACGCGTTGAAGCCTGATCAGCTGGAGAAGGCGCGTGCCAAGGCTGACCAATGGAAGGCGGCACCGCTTGACAGCAAAGCGAACGCTGTCGACGCTCCTGACGAGTGGGTCGGCAACGCCACCAAGACCTCGACCGTCGACATGAAGAAGGCGATCCGCAACATCCAGGCGATCCTCAACAACAACGGCTTCGATGCTGGTCAGCCGGACGGCGAGATGGGCGCGAAGACGGTCGCGGCGATCAAGAACTTCCAGAAGTCGGTCGGCCAGGAGCCGAGCGGCAAGATCAACGACGATACGGTGAAAGCTTTGCTGGAGCGCAATAAGGGCCCTGCCACCAAGGTCTGATGGCAGCGCGCCAGGCTCTTGGGGCGACGCGCCTGCTCGCGTGGGCAGGCCCGTGCAAGCTTCGCCGAGTATTTATGGGCAAGCTTGGAGTCCGTTCATGCGGCTCAGAGGCGGGCGGTTGTATCTATCGCAGCTCAAGAAGAATAAATTTCGCATTTGGCGCGTGTTGTTCCAAAAATGCCATTTGCAAAATATTGCAACTATGATTCTTCTTGCTGCGTAAGTGCTCTGCGTATCGTGATTCGGTGAATGTCTTTGATGCTGAATGATTTGGCGGAGATTCCGAATGATTAGTCTTGATATTGAGAGTTGGGCGCTGACGCGAGCTCACCATATCGTCCTGAACGAGGGGTTGAATCTTGCGAAGGCGGCGCAAGATCTGGATCGCAAACGGTCGCGCACACTGGTTTACGAGCTTCAGAAAGTCATTGCTGCCGCCATCCTTGAAGCGCATGCGGCCTCTTTGAATTCCGACAGGCAGCTCGCTGCCCAAGAGACCTGATCGCAGTCCGTCGCGGGAGCCGCCGGTCCAAGGGGTAGAGCCAGGCGCCTGCTTTGCGTCTTCTTCGTTGCGATTCTTTTCTGGCAGCTTGCATCGGTCGACTGGACGATCGTCTGCCTATGGTTTGCCGGCCTCCGCGTCGAGGGTATCGATCAATCTGGCCATGACGAGCCGGGCTGCCTCGAGCTCGGTGGCGATGAAGGACTGCCCGAGCCTGTCGGCCCAACCTGCTTGCGCTATTTCGATAGCGGCGAGGCGGGCTTCACCCTCCTTCGTCAGCTGTACGAGCTTGGCGCGCTGATGCTGCGGGTTGTCGACGTAGCTGATCAGCCCATCATCCTCCAACGTGTCCGCCAGCCGCTGCACACCCTGCCGGGCGACCCCGAGCATCCGGGCGATCTGCGCGACGGAATGTGTGCCGTTTCGCGCCCCCGCGAGTACCTGCCAGCGAGCGCTCGTCTGCCCGGCGGGCTTTGCCAACTCATCGCCGGCGGTGGTCAGGCGACCGGCAAGCCGCAATGCGGTGATAGCAAACAGCGAGAACGCATCGCCTTCCACCGTCCGCTTCGAATGGTTACGTTTGACAACATGTTGTCGCTTTGCTATCTCGTCAATCATGACAACATATTGTCATTATTGGGAGCTCTTGCAAAGGGCCGGAGGAGGAATTCCATGAAGAAGACCTACACGGGCAGCTGCCATTGCGGCGCGATCCGCTACGAGGTCGATGTTGACCTGCAGGCTGGCACCGGGCGTTGCAATTGCTCGGTCTGCGGCAAGCGGCGTTATTGGGGGGCCATTGCTAAGCCCGAGGATTTCCGTCTGCTATGTGAAGAGACGGCGGCTGGCGATTATCAGTTCGCAACGATGAGCGGCCATCACCGCTTTTGCACCACCTGCGGCCTGCATGCCTACGGACACGGCCATATCGAGGAGATCGGCGGGGACTACGTGTCAATCAACGTTGCCTGTCTCGACGACATATCACCAGAAGAGCTTGCCGCACTGCCCGTCCGCTTCATGGACGGGCGCCACGACAACTGGTGGAACGAGCCCGCTGTGACGAGTTACCTCTAGACGCTGAAAGGCTCTAGCCGCAGGCCGGGACTCTCGCAGCCCGGCCGCGCTCGGCGCGAAGACCGAGCAGCCCGGCTCCGCTCACGAGAATGATCGCCGTTGCATAGAGGTCGGCGGTTATTTGGTAGCCGAGCGATTTGGTCAGGAAGCCGGCGAGGATGGCCGGCAGGCTGAAGGCGAGGTAGCTCTGGATATAGAAGGCGGACAGGAGGCCGGCACGCTCATCAGCCTTTGCAAGTGGCATGATTGTGCCGATTGAGCCGAGGAAATTTGTGCCGAAGCCCGCGCCTGTCAGGAGCGTGCCGATAAGCAGCAGCGGGACGTTGCCGAGATGGACGCCTGCGACGACGGTCAAAATTCCAAGTGTGGTCGCGGCTGTGCCGAAGCCGAGATTGGCGGCGCCGGACTTGTTCCTCCTGCAATAGACAGCCACTGCGCCCGATACCATCAACGCGGTCACGATCGAGCCACCCGTGAGCGGCGCCCGGCTGCCGGTTGTGCTGGCAACCAGTGAGGGGACCAGCGAGAGGTAGAACCCGCCAAGCGTCCAGTTGGCGATGTTGATCGGCGTCACCAGGGCGAGCGGGCGTTTCACCTGCGGCGGAATTGAGATCGTCGGTTTCAGCGAGTTCCAGAAACCCGGCCGGCGACCACCGGTTTCGCCGGTCGCCCAGATCGCGGCGGCCTGTCCTGCGAAAGCAGCGAGCAGGATCGCATAGACGAGGTGAAGCGGGAACGGTCCGTACTGGATCAGAGCGCTGGTGCCGATGGCGCCGACGGCCATGCCGGAAAGCGGCGCGATCGAGTTGACGAGTTGGCCCTTGGCGCGGTCGATATCGACAAGGGCTGCGCCGATAGACGCGCCGGCAATGCCGGTTGCCAGTCCCTGGACGATCCGCGCGGCAACCAGCCAGCCGGGACCGCTTGCCACAACGAACAGCCCCATGGCGATGATCTCCAGAATGAGCGCCGTGAAGATCACCGGCTTGCGACCGAGGTGATCGGAGATCGAGCCGGCGATCAGCAATGCTGCGAGGAGCGCGAATGCATAGACCGCGAAAATGACGGTGATCAGCACCGGCGAGAGGGCAAGATTTTCCTGATAGATCCGGTAAAGCGGCGTCGGCGCGGCCGATGCGCCGAAGAAGGTTGCCAGCGTAATCGCGTGGAAGCGGATCGGATTGCGCGAGGTCTCTGTGGAATTGGCGGCGCGGAACATATAGCCTCTTAAAGCTAATTCGATGCGTTAGCCATTTAGGTCGACTCAACGCTAAAAGCAAATAATTTGCGTTAATGGATCGGTCAAAGATTTTGAACCATGCGCCGGGCAGGAAGACAGGACTTAAGAATATGGCAGCTAAGGAAAATCTCCGCCCCGGTGGCCGCAGTGCCCGAGTGCAGGCGTCCGTGCATCAAGCGGTGCGCGCGCTGCTTGCCGATATGGACCGGGCGGATGTCACGATCCCGCTGATCGCCGCAAGGGCTGGTGTCACGCCCTCAACGATTTACCGTCGCTGGGGCGATCTGCAGGAACTGCTGGCGGATGTCGCTGTCGAGCGCCTGCGCCCCGACATGCAGCCAATCGACACCGGCAGCGGTCGCGGGGATCTTCAAGCCTGGGCGGAGCAATATGCCGAAGAAATGTCCTCGGGCATCGGACGCGAGATGATCCGTGACGTGCTCGCCGCGCAAGACAACGCCAACGCCTGCCAGTGCTCTGCCTTCACGCGTGAACAGATGCAGCTGCTGAGCAACCGGGCGCTTGCCCGTGGCGAAAGCTTTCCGACTGTCGATGCCGTCATGGATCAGGTCGTTGCACCTATCGTCTACCGCATTCTGTTTGACGACGCGCCGAGTGCGGAGCGCGTGCGTGGCCTTGTGGCCGAGGTAATGACCAAGGCCTAGCCGCTCACTCGGCTGCCGCGCGTTTGTGCGCCGAAATCTGCGTAATGTGGGCCCTGAGCGCCGCCGGGCGTACCGGCTTGTGTTGGATGCCGATTCCGTGTCGCTCCGCTTCGGCGCGGACCTCCGGCGTCCGATCCGCCGTGACGATCAGCGCCGGGATGAAGGCGGCGAACCGTTCCCTCAGCGTCAGAATGGCGGCAACGCCTGTGCCGTCGCCAAGGTGGTAGTCGGCAATAACCAGGTCCGGAGGCGGCTGACGGGCACCGAGCCCGCTGATGGCGCTTAGCGAATCGACGCACTGGACCTCGCAACCCCAGCCGCTGATGAGGAGCTGCATGCCTTCCAGGATGTGCGGCTCATTGTCGACGCAGAGGACCTTCAGTCCCTTGAGGCTCTGCGCCGAATGCTCGACCGGCTGCACGGCGCCAACCGATTCGACCAGCCTGGACGTCTCGCGCGGCATGACGATGCGGAAGTCCGTGCCCTTGCCGTGCGTCGAATGCAGTTCCACCGGGTGATTGAGAACGCGCGCGATGCGGTCGACGATCGACAGGCCGAGGCCCAGTCCAGAGGCCGTCTTGGCACCCTCGTCGAGCCGAGCGAACTCCTTGAAGACCGTCCGGAACTTCGACGGCGGGATGCCGATCCCCGAATCCATCACCTGGATCACCACCTGGTTTCCGCGCCGCCGCGCGCCGACCAGCACCTTTCCGTCGACTGTGTACTTGATCGCGTTGGAAACGAGGTTCTGCACCAGGCGGCGCAGCAGGTTCGGATCGGAACGGACCCTGAGCGTGGTTGGCATCACCACCAGTTTCAGCTTCTTTTCGCGGGCGATCGGCGCGAAGTCGGTCTGAATCCGCTCCAGTAGATCGGAAAGCGGCACCGAGGCTAGCCGTGGCCGCATGGCTCCGGTATCGAGCCGCGAAATATCCAGCACGGCTCCAAGGATGGTCTCTACCGATTCCAGCGCGGAATCGATGTTGCGAACGATGGCGCTGCTGTCGGACTGGCCCATGCGCTCGACCAGCGCCGATGAGTAGAGCCTGGCGGCATTGAGCGGCTGCAGGATGTCGTGGCCGGCGGCGGCAAAGAAGCGCGTCTTGCCGAGATTGGCTTCATCCGCCGCTGCCCTTGCCTCGCCGAGTTCGTGGTTGACGCGAGTGAGCTCGGCGGTTCGTTCGGCAACGCGCTGTTCCAGCGTTTCGTTCGCCTGCTTCAGCGCCCGGTCGGCTGCAACGCGTTGGGTGATATCGGTAAAGGTCGCCACGATACCTTTGTCCGGCATTGCGTTCGAGCGCACTTCGATGATCCGCTCGCCGCCGCCGAGCACCAGCGCGAAGGGCTTGTCCAGCGTCAGGAAGTGACGGACGGTGTGGTGCACGTCGCCGGCTGGAATATCGCCGCGCTGGCTGAGGATCGCCACGATGTCAGCCAGCGGGAAGCCGACTTGTCCGGCGTTTTCGGGCAGATCGAGCAGTTGTCGGAAGCGTCGGTTCCAGATCGTCAGGTTGTTCGAGCTGTCGAAGACCGCGATGCCCTGGTCCATCTGCGAAAGCGCTGTCTGCAGCATGTCCTGGTTATATTGCAGCGCCTCGCTTGCCTGGTCGAGCAGCCAGGCCGTATCGGCGGAGGCGTCCTCCATCTTCTGAAGGATCAGCGACAGAACGAGCCGGGCGGAGGAGGATCCGATGGCGCTGCCGAGCAGCTGCTCGGTGAAGTGAATGAGCGCCATGTCCGCCGGCTGATCGTCCTCCAGCTTGCGGCCCGAATTCTGCTGATAGGTCTGGAACGACCGTTCCATGCGCTCCTCACCGAGGTAGCGCGAGATTGTCGCCTTCAGGTCGGCGATGCTGATGCGAGTTTTCCAGCCGCGCGTCGCAAACTGCGAGCGCGACTGCCGCTTGACGAAGATGCCGGCCTGGATGCGTTCGAGCGGTCGCGCATTGCGGGTCACCGAACCGATGATGAAGAAGGCCGTGTTGACGAGCAGGCTCATGACCGTGGCATTGACCAGCGGGTCGGCGTCGGGCCCGCTGAAAACCGTCGTGCCCGGAAACAGGAATCCAAGGACCGCCCTTGCGACGGAAGAGTAGTCCGGTCCGCCAAGTGATGGGAGGAACAGCAGGTAGATCCAGATCACGAAGCCGGAGGTCAGCCCCAGGATGGCGCCGCGCGCGTTGGCCCGCCGCCATAAGAGGCCGCCGAAGAGCGAAGGCGCCATCTGGGCGATGGCGGCAAAGGAGAGCAAGCCGATCGAGGCAAGCCCGGTCGTGCTGTCGGTCGATCGATAATAGGCGTATCCGAGTAAAAGCACGGCGAAGATCGCACTGCGCCTGACGTTGAGCAGGGTTTTGGCGAAGTCGTTGCGCTGTCCGGTACGGTCGGTCAGCTTCCGGTGCAGGAAGATCGGCATGATGATGTCGTTGGACACCATGATCGACAGCGCCACCGATGCGACGATCACCATGGCCGTTGCTGCCGAAAACCCGCCGATAAAGGTGATCAGCGAGACAACAGGCATCTGCCCGGCAAGCGGCAGCGAGAGCACATAAAGATCCGCATTGCCCCCACCGCCGAAGGTTAGCAGGCCGCCGATCGCTACCGGCAGCACGAAGAGATTGATGACGATGAGGTATAGCGGGAACAACAATCCCGCGAGCCGGAGCTCCCGCGCCGTCCTGTTCTCGACAACCGTGACGTGGAATTGTCGCGGCAACATAATGATGGCGAAGGCCGACAGCAGAATGAGGGTGATCCAGCGGCTGAGCGGCGTCTGATAGTGGAGAGCCGAGAGCACCAGCTGGTTTTCGGCGGCCCTCTGCCAGAGGTCGGACGGGCCGTCGAATAGGAACCAGATCACGCAGACGCCGGCCGTCAGGAAGGCGAACAGCTTGACGACCGACTCCATGGCAATGGCGAGGATCAGCCCGTCCTGGTGTTCGGTTGCATCGGTGTGGCGCGTGCCGAACATGATCGCGAAGCAGGCGAGGACCAGAGTGACCAGCAGCGGCAGGTCAAGGAAGTAGAGATTGCCGCTGCCGATGCCGTAGTCCGACGGATCGAGCATCGCCGTTACGGTGGTGGACACCGATTTGAGCTGCAGCGCGATATAGGGGATGGCGCCGACCAGCGAGATCAGCGCAACGATGGTCGCGACCGTGGAATTCTTGCCATAGCGCGCAGAAATGAAGTCGGCGACGGATGTCAGCTTTTCCGCCTTGGCGAGCTCGATGATCCGGCGCAGCAGCGGCATGCCGAGCGTGAACATCAGGACCGGTCCGATATAAATCCCCAGGAACTCCAGCCCGCGCTGCGATGCCTGTCCGACGCTGCCGAAGTAAGTCCAGGATGTGCAATAGATCGCAAGGCTGAGTGCATAGACGACCGGCCGCCCGCCTGGCGGCGTGCCGAACATCCGCCGCTTGCGATCGCCATGGCTTGCCACGGCAAAGAGCAGCAGCAGATAGCCGAATGCAGATGCGAGTATGACCCAACCTGGCAGCATCGAACCTCCGCCAGCGCACCACGCGCCGGCTCTCCCGGATGCTTCGAGACTACGGCAATTCCCCACCTTTGAACATCAGGGGGCATCTAGGCATTAAGTCAAAGGCCGCTCACCCCAGCCGATATTCTGTAATTAGCGATTGAATAATTGCATCGAAGATGTAGCTAATGAAAACAATGACCTGTCAGTGAAACTGCATCAGAGGGAGACGGATCGGATGCTCAACGAGTTCAAAGCATTTATCGCCCGCGGCAATGTCATGGACCTTGCAGTCGGTGTCATCATCGGCGGTGCGTTCGGCGGTATCGTCAAGTCGTTGGTGGACGACGTCATCATGCCGATCGTCGGGGCTCTCTTCGGGGGCTTCGATTTCTCGAACTACTTCATCGGTCTGTCGTCCAACGTCAATGCGCCGACTCTGGCCGCCGCACGCCAGCAGGGTGCGGTTCTTGCCTATGGCAGCTTCATCACGGTCATGATCAACTTCCTCATTCTCGCCTGGATTATCTTCCTGATGGTCAAGGGCGTGAATACGCTGCAGAAGCAGGTGGACAAGCAGCTGAAGCTCAAGCAGGCCAAGGAAGAGGACGCTCCGCCACCGGCCGATGTCGCGCTTCTGACTGAAATCCGCGACCTGCTGGCCAAACGCCCGGCCTGATGGCCTTGAGCCCGCCGACGAAGGCCGGGCTCGTCCATCCATCACGAAAAACGATATTGCATCACCGATTGTCATGGGATTTGCCGCCGCTTTTGCTTTAAGTAGGCGCAAACCGGAGTGATGCATGTCGATTGTGAGCAGCCTTAGCCCGCGCGCCGTCCTGGCGCCCGAAAGCGGGATCGTCGAAGTCGTCAACTATGCCCGTGGCCGTGATGGCCTGCTGCCGCTTTGGGTCGGCGAGGGGGATTTGCCGACGCCCGAGTTCATCAACAAAGCGGCGATGGATGCGCTTTCCGGCGGCGAGACCTTCTATACCTATCAGCGTGGCATTCCCGAGCTGCGTCAGGCGCTCTCTGATTACTACGCCAGGCATTTCGGCGTCACCCTGCCGGTCGAGCATTTCTTCGTCACCGGTTCCGGCATGCAGGCGATCCAGATCGCCGTGCAGGCGCTGACCTCGCCAGGCGATGAACTCGTCTACTTGACCCCTGCTTGGCCGAACATCGCGGCAGCCCTGGAAATTGCCGGCGCGCGTTCCGTCGCAGCCCAGCTGAGTTTCGAAGGTGGCAAATGGGCGGTCGATCTCGATCGCATCGCGGCGGCCATCACGCCGAAGACCAAGGGACTGTTCATCAACACGCCGTCCAATCCAACTGGATGGACCGCAAGCGAAGACGACCTTCGGGCCATCCTGGCGCTGGCGCGCACGCATGATCTCTGGATCATGGCGGATGAGATTTATGCCCGCTACTACTTTGCTGGCGGTCGCGCGCCCTCTTTCCTCGACGTGATGGAGCCGGACGACAAGGTGATGTTCGTCAACTCCTTCTCGAAGAACTGGTCGATGACTGGCTGGCGTGTCGGCTGGATTGTCGCCCCGCCGCAGGCCGGTCAGGTGCTCGAAAACCTGATTCAATACTCGACGTCGGGCGTGGCGCAGTTCATGCAGCGTGGCGCTGTAGCGGCCCTGAATGACGGCGACAGCTTCGTGCAGTCCAACATCGACAAGGCCAGGCGCTCCCGCGACATCTTGTGTGACGCGTTGATCGCCACGAACCGTGTCGAGACGCTGAAGCCGGACGGTGCCCTTTACGCATTCCTGAAGATCGACGGCGTGACCGACAGCCGCAAGGCGGCGATCGACATCGTCGACAAAACGGGTGTTGGCCTGGCGCCGGGCGCGGCCTTCGGTCCGGGCGGTGAGCTCTTCCTGCGCGCCTGCTTCCTGCGCGATCCGGCCCAAGTCCAGATCGCCGCCGACAGGCTGTGCGACTACATCCTGAAGCTCTGAGCGAATTTGCGGCATATCACGCGGCGCCAGCCAGCTCATGAGCTGGCCTCGCCGCTCCACTCGGCCCCGTCACTCTACTCGGCTTTGCCGCGACCTGCCGCGTCAAGCGCCTGCACGCTGGCGGCAGCAACTAGGCCGGTCAGGACGATTCCGGAGAGTCCGATCGGCAGGATGAGCATCCGCGCCACAGTATGCTTGGGCGCAAGGTCGCCATAGCCGATCGTGAGACCAGTTACGAAGGTGAAGTAAAGGGTTTCACCGATCCGCCAACCCTCGATCCGACCGATGACAAACCCGGATCCGATCATGATGACAAGGACTCCCGAGAAGATAGGCCAGAGTACGCGAACCTGCTGAAGCAGCGCGGCAAAGAACAGCCGTCTCATCCGTTTGGCTTGGTTCCTGGAGCCTGCCGACATCGTCATGTGCCTTTCGAGATCGCGTGCGATGCATGCTACGCCTGCAAACGGATAAATGGCCCTGCGCGACGTTGTGTCATGGAAAGGGTGCCGAGAAGGTTTCAGTCACCAGGACCGTCATCATAGTCATCGTCGTCGTCATCATCGTCGAACTCGGTAGGGTCGACCACGGCGACTAAGTAGACTCGCCAGCTTCGGTCGTCGTCGGACAAGGACGCCGTTGCTGTCGCGGGCCGCTGCTGCCAAATCTCAAGCTCCGGTGGCGAAGGTTCCCGCAGCCCTATCGGCGAAACGCCGTCCCAGAGCGAACGGCCCTCATTTTGCAGCACGCGGAGATCGCGCAGCAGTGTCCTGTCGGTGAGCCGGGTTGCGGCATCGACATCGTTTGCCGCTTCAAAGGCGATGACACCGCGCCCCGAGACTTCGGCCACATAGACGGTCATTTTCGATCCTTTCGCGAGATGACTGGACGGCATGCGAAGGCGAAGTAATTCGGCGACACGCTCGTCAACCCGCCTGCCGTGGGATGGCCCCGTGGCATCACGACGGATTAGTCGGAGGCAAGACAAATAACGTGAACGCGAAAATTGCATAAAGCGCCAGAGCCATGACGCCGACATACCAAGCCCCACGGCCGCCATTGGACAAGAGGGCCGCGGCCAAGGCGGCGACGATCATCATCGTCACGGCGCCCCGCCAAAACTGCAATGTCATGGGTTCCGGGCCGATGAAATAGCTGACGAGCACCAATACCGGCGCGACAAACAAGGCAATTTGGGCTGCACTCCCCAGCGCAATCCCGACACTGAGGTCCAGCCGATTTGCACGAGCGGCGGAAAACGCTGTGGTCATCTCCGCCGCCGCACCTACCAAAGCGACGACGATGAAACCCACAAATGCCGGCGTCATCCCGAGGTGCTCGGCGGCAGCCTGAACAGAGCCGACAAAGATCTCGCTGACCAGTGCGACCAGCAGCGTCACGACAATCAATATGGCGATGCTCAGGCCAAGCGGCCATAGCTTTTCGTCTTCTTCCGCGTGGCTGACGCTTGCGAAAAGCTCGCGGTGTGTCCGCAACGAAAACAACATGCCCAGCGCATAGACGGCAATGAGAAGGATCGCCAATCCAAGGCTCAGCTTTTGGGAGACGTCAAGTGCGGGAGGCTGGTCCACCTCGCTGATCAGTGAAGGAACCAGGACAGCAATCGTCGCGAGGAATAGCAGGCAGGCCTGAAAGCGAGCATTGACCCGGTTGAATTCCTGAACGTGATGCTTGAGCCCCCCGAGCAGGAACGACCCTCCCAGCATGAACAGGGTATTGGTGACGATCGCGCCGGCGAGCGACGCCTTGACCAACAGGTATTGTCCGGCCTGCAAAGCCGCGAGCGATATCACGAGTTCGGTCAGGTTCCCGAGCGTAGCATTGAGCAAGCCGCCGACGGCGTCTCCGGTCCTGGCCGCAACCGCTTCGGTTGCGCGGCTGAGGAGCGCGGCCAAAGGTACGATCGCGACGACCGAAGCAAGGAACAACAGCGTGTGGCGATCGGGAAAAATCCGTTCCAGAAGAATGACGACAGGTACGAAAACGATCAGCCCGAGAACCGGTGCGTGACGGATTTCGTCGATGACAACTCTTCCCACCGAAGACGGCGGCGCGATGGAAGGCCTTTCCCCAAGATTGCCCATATCTTTTGTCCGGAATCGGAGCGACCCAAGACGAAGCCTACCACCTTTCATAATTGCTGTCGCGACGTCTTGAACGTGTGGTGCAGCCTATTTCAACTTGACGACGTCATCCGGTTTCCATGTCTGGTCGAAGAACTCGACTCCAGTTCCATAGAGACGCACAGCGGCAATGAAGTCACGGCCCGCGACCGTCTGGATCCAGTTGCTGTCAGGAGCCTCCGCTGGTTTGGTCGCTCCGAAATAGAGGTCGACCGATCCGTCATCGTTGGTCTTCACCTTGTAGAAGGCATTGATCGACGGCAGGAGCTGCTTTGTCTCGGGCATCGAGCCATCGGTAACATTGTACGCTGTGACGGCCCAGAACAGCGCGGCGGGCGGGTGCGGCGGCAGGTGTAACTTGTAGGAATTCGAGCCGTTCAGGAAATCGCCATCCGCATCGCGGGCTGTGAATGGATACTTCGAACCTGCGTCGAGAGTTCGCATGACCATGGCGGGAGCTGAGGAATAGGCGAATTGGAAGTAAGAGGCGCGCTGCAAGACATCCAGATAGCTGTCCTGCATCCATTCGGCGGTGCCGCCCGCCCAGATGTTCTCGTACTGCCGATCCGTATAGTACAGATTGCGCTTATCGGGACGGCCGAGCTGGCGGCTTGCCAGGATCATCTTGGGTGCGGTTTCGATAGCTTTCTGCAGGGCGGCGTTCTGCTTGTCGGTGGGTTCAAACGGCTGGCCCTTGATGATGCCGACCGAGGCGAGCACGCCGCGGGTCACAGGATCGATCGAGGCAACGGGCTCGTAGTCGACGAACGCCTTCAGTTTCGTCCAGTAGGTGCTGCCCGTCGGATACATCATATTGACGCGCTTGCCGCTGGCGTCGGGAAACTGCATGGGCTTCACGTCCTTCTCCGGAGCCCAGAGGGGGTAGACGCGCGTCCGCTCGGCATTTGCGGCGGCGGGAGCCGGGTCAGGTCCGTTCTCTCCCTTTGCCATGATGGTGCGGAAGAACAAGAAGACGTTGTATGTCGGCGACTTGAATGCGAAGTAGCCCTTCGGTACTTCCCCGTCATAATCTGGCGGCAACAGCAGATATAGCCCGCCCCGCGCCCTGTCGGGACCAATCGCGCCGACATCGGTGAGTGTGTGCTGGTAGAAGTCAGTAAACATGCCGATGACGTTCGGGGGCGCAGCCACGACCAACGGCCCGTCCTTCTTGAGGTCGAGATAGCTCATCGAGTAGATGACGTCGGCGTTGGGTGTTGGAACCCATGTACGGCTGTCCATGCGCTCCTTCCAGATCGGCAAGACATTGTAGCCGGCGCCGAAGGTTGCTTCCGAACCGTCCCGCATGCCGATGGTGTTGAGAATGGGCAGCGTCAGGACATAGGCTTGTACGGCGTTCTGATAGTAGAACTCATCGCGAAGCGACTCCGCTTCCTGCTGCGGCAGCCAGTTTCCCTTGTTGATCTGCTCCATGAGAGGAGGGATTTTACTGTCGTCCTGCGCACGGAGCGACGAATTGCTCATGGAAAGTGCAACGCCCGTGAGCGACGTCAGAAGCGAGGCATACGCCAAAGCCGCAAGCCGGTTCATTGGGGAACTCCTAAGAATGAGGAACAGATCATTCGCCGGTGGATCGGGCCATTCTTTTCGCGTTCGCGTAAGTACGTTACGGTAAATTTTGCAACGGGTGGACGATCGTGGACGCTCGGAGCGCCGGGAGCCCGAAGACAGCGCCCTACCCAAGACCCGTCACCTCGTTCAGCCTTCGGACCCCAGACAGCCGGCATACCGGCTATACAGCTTGGACATGTTTGGTGTAGCAATTCCCTTAGAGGTTTAGGGGGTGCATCTTGGTCAGGAAGATAATTTCCCTTGTTCTGGGGACCGTTTTGGTACTCGCCGGGATCTACGGCCTTCTGTATCTGCTGTTCTTCACCGTTGATCCCGTCAGAACTCTGTACTTCCTGGTTCCCATCGGTTTGTTCGCCGTTGGGATAGCCATTCTCTGGGAAGATCTGACGGCATTCATTCGACGCGATTGAAACTTGGAAGGTTGGTTGTCGCCAACGGCGTTCACATCGCCGCTTAGGCGACCGGCGCCCCGATGGTGCATTGTCTGGTCCGTAGCAACAGGCGGTTGATCGGAGCGACGGATTTCGAAAATAGTCCCCCCGAAACGGCACATCCATAAAATTGTAACAGAGCTCGAAATCCGCCCCTAACCAAGCCGTCAAACTTACCGGCGTGGAAGCCCCTCGGGGCTCATTCGATAGGAGATTCTGAAAGGAAAAACGGCGTCAGATGCCCCGCGTGAATGAAGCGGGGATGTGGGATATGGCAATTTTAGTCACGGGCGGGGCGGGCTACATCGGCAGCCACATGGTCTGGACATTGCTGGATGCAGGCGAAGACGTCGTTGTGCTGGACAACCTTTCGACCGGGTTTCGCTGGGCGGTGGCTCCGCGCGCACGCTTCTATCTCGGTGATGTCGCCGATGCCCAGTTGCTGAAGACGATCTTCATCGAGAACGACATCGAAGCCATCATTCATTTTGCCGGCTCGGCGATCGTGCCCGTATCCGTTTCAGACCCGCTTGCCTACTACGACAACAATTCCGGCAAGACGCGGGCGCTATTGAGCGCCGCAATCAATGCGGGCATCCGTCATTTCGTCTTCTCCTCGACGGCAGCGGTTTACGGTCCGCAGATGACGTCCGAGCCGGTCAAGGAGACGGCGCCGCTCAATCCCGAAAATCCTTACGGCCAGTCGAAGCTGATGACGGAATTCATGTTGCGGGACGCGGCGGCGGCCTACGATTTCGACTATGTCGCGCTGCGCTACTTCAACGTCGCCGGCGCCGATGCGCTGGGGCGTACGGGCCAATCGACATCTGGCGCCACCCACCTGATCAAGGTCGCCTGCGAGGCGGCTCTTGGTAAACGCAGCGGCGTGCAGGTTTACGGCATCGATTATCCGACCCATGACGGCACCGGCGTCCGCGACTACATCCACGTCAGCGACCTCACCGCGGCTCACCTGAAGGCGCTGCAGCATTTGCGCCATGGCAGCGGCTCACTGGTTGCCAATTGCGGCTATGGCACCGGCTATTCGGTGCTCGACGTGCTCAACATGGTCACACGCCTGCACGGGCATTCCTTCAAGGTTCACATAGCGCCGCGGCGTCCAGGCGATGCGGCAAGTGTCGTCGCGGACTCAGGCCTTGCCCAACGCGTTCTGGATTGGAAGCCGAAGCACGATTCGCTGGAGACGATCGTGCAGAGTGCGCTCGACTGGGAACTGTTCCTGATGAACCGCAACGTCGACGATCTGCAAAGCCTTCACCGGGCGCTCGCCGCCTCGTTCTGAGAAACAAAGCCCATCCCCAGTCCCAGCCATCGACTATGCCGTCGAGTGCGTTAAGGTGGCATGACGCTTGGTAGCGCCGTTTTCGTCAAGGCGAGCCCGGATCGTGATACCAACGCGCAACGGGAAACGAGGAGGTCAGCATGCGGGACGAGGTTCAGCAGAGTGAGGTGATTGTCGAACGGCGTGCCTCGGCCGGCATCATCCGTCTCAATCGACCGCGTGCGCTGAACAGCCTGACACTCGACATGGTCCGCGCCTTTGCCGATGCAATGGACGACTTCGCGGCGGACGCCAATATCGCCACCGTGATCGCCTCGGGGGAAGGGGACCGCGGCTTCTGCGCCGGCGGCGACATCCGCGCACTGCATGAAAGCGGCCGGGCCGGTACTGATCTGGCTATGACCTTCTGGCGCGAAGAATTCCGCCTGAATCACCGGATTGCCACCTATCCGAAGCCCTATGTGGCGCTGATGGACGGCATCACCATGGGCGGAGGTGTCGGCCTCGGCTCGCATGGCCGCCACCGCGTCGTGACGGAGCGAACCAAGCTTGCCATGCCGGAAACGGGTATTGGGTATTTTCCGGATGTGGGGGCAACCTGGCTGCTGCCGCGCGCACCCGGCGAAGCCGGTACCTGGATGGGTCTCACGGGCCTGACCGTCGACGCGGCTGATATCATCTATGCCGCGCTGGCCGATCATTACATCGCGTCCTTCCGGCTGCCTGACGTCGTTGATACGCTGGCGGAATTGCCCCGAAACGCAGGGACGCGCGATGTCGAGGCGGTCCTGAAGAACCTTTCCAGCGATCCGGGGACGAGCGCCATAAAGAGCAACCGCGACCTGATCGAACGTTGCTTTCATTTTGGCACTGTCGAGGAAATCATCCATGCGCTCGAGAAGGAGCCCGGCGAATTTCCCGCCGAAACACTGCGGGTCATTCAGACGCGCTCCCCGACCAGTCTGAAGCTTGCGCTTCGTTTGTTGCGTCAGGGAAGGCAGAGCAGAAACATCGCCGAATGCCTGAACCACGAGCTCGGCGCCTGTCAGCAGATATTGAAAAGCCCGGATTTCTACGAAGGCATCCGCGCAGCCATCATCGATAAGGATCGCAACCCACACTGGATGCCGGCGACACCGGAAGCGGTCGACCAGGCGGCGATCGATGCCTTCTTCCGGCCCGCCGAGCCGCCGCTCGCGCTCTGAGCTTCAGCGCCACATGCCGCGCATGCGCGCGCCGACATCGACACGCACTTGCCGCGCCTGGTGCGACGCGCCGCCGTCGGCTCTCGATTGCGGCCAGCCGACCACCTCGAAGAACTGCAGCAAGGTTGCCGGGATGAAGCGCGTGCGCGAGGCGTAGACATGCTTATCACCCTGCGCGTTCTGGCCGTGCGTGAAGAAGCGTTGCGGCACGACGAGGTCGAGATTGTCCTTGGCGCGCGTCATCGCGACATACAGCAGTCGCCGCTCTTCCTCGATCTCGGCGCTCGTGCCGACCGCAAGGTCGGAGGGGATGCAGCCATCGACGACGTTCAACATGAATACGCGTGTCCATTCCTGCCCTTTGGCGGAATGGATCGTGGAGAGGATAAGATAATCCTCGTCGAGCAGCGGCACGCCTGCCTGGTCGCTGGTGGCATCCGGCGGGTCGAGCGTCAGCTCCGTCAGGAAGCGCTCACGGGAAGGATAGCCGCTGGCAATCTGCTCGAGTTGCAAAAGGTCGGCCTGGCGGGTCGAGGCGTCGTCGTGCAGGCGTTCGAGATGCGGCGAATACCATTCGCGGACAAGGCCGATCTCCGCCGGCCAGCCGGCCTTTCCGGTCTTCACCTCCTGCAGCATCGCAACGAAGGCCGTCCAATCCTCGCCCGAACGGGGAGGGGCCGGCAGTTCGGCAAGCGCCTGCATCGGGCTCGCATCTGCCGCCATCTGGTCGATGACGCGCTGCGCCGTCGAGGGCCCGACGCCGGGGAGCAACTGCATCAACCGGAAGCCGGCGACGCGATCGCGGGGGTTCTGGGCAAAGCGCAGGGCAGCCATCATGTCCTTCACATGGGCGCTGTCGAGGAACTTCAGCCCGCCGAACTTCACGAACGGGATGTTGCGGCGGGTGAGCTCGACCTCCAGCGCGCCGCTGTGATGCGAGGCGCGGAAGAGCACCGACTGCTGCTTGAGCGTCACGCCTTCTTCGCGGTTCTCCAGCACCTTGTCGGCGACATATCGCGCCTGTTCGGTTTCATCGCGCACGGTGACGAGCCTCGGACGCTGAGCCGACTGGCGCTCGGTCCAGAGGTTCTTGGTGAAGCGTTCCGAGGCGAGGTCGATCACGGCGTTCGCCGCAGCGAGGATTGTCTGCGTCGAGCGGTAGTTGCGATCAAGCGTGATGACGTTGGCCGACGGACTGAACGCCGCGGGAAAGTCGAGGATGTTGCGCACGGTGGCGGCGCGGAAGGAATAGATTGACTGCGCATCGTCGCCGACGACAGTCAGGCCTTGCCCGCCGGGCTTCAATGCGAGCAGGATCGACGCCTGCAACCGGTTCGTATCCTGGTACTCGTCGACAAGGACATGATCGAAGCGGTTGCCGATATCGTCCGCGATCATCGGTTCGCTGACCATCTGCGCCCAGTAGAGCAGCAGATCATCGTAATCCAGAATGTTCTGGCTCTGCTTGGCCTCGACATAGGCGCCGAAGAGGTCTCGCAGCTGGTTCTCCCAGGCCGAGCACCAGGGGAAGGCGTCGCGCAGAACGAGACCAAGTTCACCTTCCGAATTGACGACGCGCGAATAAATCGCAAGGCAGGTGCCTTTGGTCGGAAATCGGCTCTCCATCTTCGAGAAGCCGAGTTCGTGCCGGATGAGGTTCATCAGATCGGCGCTGTCTTCCCGGTCATGGATCGTGAAGGCGGGGTCGATGCCGATCTGCTCGGCGTAGTCGCGCAGGAGCCGCGCCCCGATCCCGTGAAAGGTTCCGCTCCAGGCCAGCGCATCCGCCATGATCCCGGAATTGCTGCCGAGTACCTGGGCGCAGATACGCTCGACACGCCGCGCCATCTCGGCGGCCGCCCGCCGGGAGAACGTCATCAGAAGGATACGGCGTGGATCGGCGCCCTTGACGATCAGGTGCGCAACACGGTGCGCCAGGGTGTTGGTTTTGCCCGAACCAGCGCCGGCGATCACCAACAGCGGGCCGGCAACGTGGCTGCCGTCAGTGAGCGTGCCGTATTCGACGGCCGCGCGCTGCTGCGGATTGAGCTTTTCAAGATACATTCAGCCGTCCGGTTGCTTCGGCGGAGAATCGCCCCGCGAAAATATTCGACGTTCCTTGAATGTTCTCGAACGGCGCGTGTGTCAAGAACCGCCTCGTGAGGGGAAATCGGGCACGATGACGCGTCGCACGAGCTTCAGGCTGCGATCCGGTTGAAGGATATAGGTCTCTTTGACCCTGCTGCCGGTGGAGTCATAGAACGAATTGTAGATGGCACTGCCCGGCGGAGACTTGGTCAGCTTCGTGCGCGGCTGCCCGCCATAGGTGATGCTTCCCGGAATTGGCTGAACCTCGGTCGAACTGTCCGTCGTGCAGCTCGATAGCATGACGAGCGATAGAATTGTCGGAAGCAGACGTCTCATCGTTGCAACCCCCACCCAAGCCGTTGGTATATATGGCCCGGCCGGTCGAGACGCCAAGTAGCTTGCACCGGCATCGGTGAGATTCTTTCGAGTATAGATTGGTGCAGCCCGACTAAAGCGCCAGCATGGCGTCAGTCGATGCGGGCTTTTCTATCAGAGGAAGGGTTACGTCGGACGGACCGTTTGGTCTGGCGGGAGCCTTGCTCGCAAGGGGCTATGCCCAGGGCCGCAGCTGCGGGCATTAGGCGGCCTACCCAAATATAATACTGTAAGGTCATCCGTTTTGGCGCGCGCATACAGCATGTAGCTGGGTGCCCGGAAACATCCGACTATCATTATGTAAAATCATACAATTTAGCCTGATCGAAAATACGAAGAATTAACTGTGCGAAAGTAGTAGCGGCGGCACTGGAACTAAAAGCGCTTTTCATTAGTTAATGCTTGTAATCAAAACACGGGAGAAGCGCATGCAAAGACTTCTTCGATTGGGAGTGCCGGCATTTGCGCTGGCAATAGGGACCTTCATCACCCCAGCTTCGGCTTCGCTCGAGATTACGAGCGACTACTCCGCCCTGCCTCGGGATGAAATGGCAATGAACGAATACACTGGCTCCGTGTCCTGCACCGAGCCGGCGACACACTATGTTCCCTCGTTCATTCGATCGTTTGACGGCACCATTATCGGTGTCGGCTATCTCGAGGTGCAGAGCGACGATCGTTGTTGATCGCCTCATTTCGTCATGGAATCCCTGAAATAAGGTAGCCAAGGTCGGCGCTTCCCAAGGGCGTCGATCAACTTTTCTGGTTGCGCGTTGTGCATTGCAGCACATTGCGTTAGCTTCCCGCGAAGCTGAGCCTCAACCAGAAGGATACCCTATGATCATTGAGAGCAAGCGGATCGGATGCCTCGACGGGCTGCGCGGGCTAGCCGCGCTCTGGGTCCTCCTCGGCCACAGTCTGCAATTGACGGGCTGGCACCTTCCGATCCTTTCGTCGCCGGATTTGGGCGTCGACCTCTTCATTATGCTGTCCGGCTTTCTGATGGTCTTTCACTATCGGCTGCGCGAGACGGCCAACCCCTGGGAAAAGCCGGCCACCTGGTTCGGCTTCTGGTTGAAGCGCTTTTTTCGCATCGCGCCGCTCTATTATGTGATGCTGTGTGTGGCGCTGCTTCTAGGTCCGCAGCTCTATCAAGCCCGCATGGTCATCGACACGTTTCTCGCGCATGGCCCGCAATTGCCGGAGCGCTATCTGGACGACAGCCTGCGTAATCTTCTCATGCACCTGAGCTTCCTCTTCGGGCTGCATCCCGCTTACGCGTTCCGCACGGCGTTGCCGGATTGGAGCCTCGGTCTGGAAATGCAGTTCTATACCGTGTTTCCGATTGCGATGCTGCTCTTGAGGAAAACCAGATGGCTGCCGGGCGCCGCCTTGATTGCGCTTATGGGCTTTGTAATCGCAAAGGCGATCCAGGCTGCGCATATCGACTTTCCGATGCCGTCTTTCCTGCCACTGAAGATGCACGTTTTCCTGTGCGGCATGCTGATCGCCAATGGGTTGTTCGTGACGCCGCGGCAAACCGTCATGAACGGCCTCTTGGCAGTCATTCTGGTGATGATTCCGATCGGCGGCGATATGACCACGACGAAGATCGGCGTCCGGCTGCTTCTCGTCGTCGGCTTCTTCGCCTTGGTGCATTACCACCTGCTGCCGGGCCTGATTGGAAAGCTTGGCGACCGCGTTTCGTCACTCATGGGAAATCGCTTCTGCCATTGGCTGGGCGAGCTTTCGTTCGGCGTTTACCTGATCCATCTGCTGTTGCTGCAGCCGATCGCCGCGTTCGTCATCAGGCATTTCGGGGCTGGGATTTCCGCACCGGAACGATTTGCGATCGTTGTCGCCGCTCTTTTGCCGACGGCCTATGTGCTTGCATACCTGGGCTTCACCCGTATCGAGGGACCGGGTCAGAAGCTCGGGCGTAAGGTTCTTGAAAGGATCCGCGGGCGCCGGCTCGAGCCGGCGTGATGGGGCGAGCTATTGCAATCGAGGCTCGTCTGCTTTCGCAGAGGGTGACGAGCCTCTGACCATCATCATGATGGCTGCCGATGTTCTATTGAGGGACGTGCCTGAATGGCAATGAACTTCACCACGATCCCAACAGCTGGCGTCGCCGAGGGTTAAATAAAAATAAACTATTGGCCTGTTCCGGCACAGGCTATCGATAATGATGGGCCGGCGACCGCCGGCTGCTGTTGCTCAATTGACCTTCAGCTTGGCTTCTTCTGCCGCCGCTACAAATTCCGCGCGCGCCTCTTCGACCGTCTTACGACCATCGAGGGCTGCCCTGCATGTGCTTCTTGCCTTCAGGTAGCGTAGTCCGCGGGCGTTCGGCCACAGGTCCGCCAAGCACTTCAGCGCGTCCAAGGGCCCGAGGATCGTGCGCGCGCCGGTGCTTTCGAACCCCACGTGGATAGGGTCATTCCATTTCTCTACGGCCATCGGCGTCTTTCCTCCATGCTTAGGCCAAAACGTGCGAATCGGCCTCCGCGTTCCTCTAGAAGGCCTCATGCAGAAGGTATTTTAGCGATATTTTCGACGTCCGCAAACGGGAAAACCGCTGCCCGGGTCTCCCCTCATTCTCCGGCCGCCTATCCGATCTTTTTGCGTCGCGAAGCGTTATTTTCTCGTTGGCGATAGCGGATCTGTTGCTTGCACTTTTAACTGGCTGAATCCGGCACTTTGTGCAACCATCAAAAGCTCAACGTCAGTCGCCCCTTGTCAGCGTTGGAGATCGGTAATGCAGGACCTCAAAAACGTGCTGAATGCGGAATGCCAGAAGTATGTTTCCATGGTGGTATCCATGCGGCGTGGCAAGCAGCGATGGCTCGAAGTCGACGAGGCAACGGGCAGCAACGTGGACGTCACCGACGCCAAGCTTGCGACATTCGAGGAGACGGTCCGAACCCTTAGGCAGATGATCCAGGACCTCGATGCGTCCGATTATCTGTCATCCCGCCCCACGAAGGATTGGCATTTCGACGCCTGATCCTGTCGTCAAATCAGTTTGGATGTTAGGCCAACGACTTTGCGGTGCCTTCAACTCCGAATGGAAGTTGTAGACGGAATCCGGATCGTAGACGCAGGTGTAGTCGAGTAGGCATTGCTTTCCGCTGGCATCTCGCAGGCCGGTCGTGTCGCGCTTTCGGCCGGGCCGGCAGGCTTGTTGATTACGGGATAAATGTCGCCTTGTAGACCGCCACCGCGCCTCCGATCGCGACCACGACCGCAAGTGCCATGGCCACAACAATAATTGCTTTCCCTACCCATCCGGTGTTTGATGGCTGATCGTCGTTGTCATTGCTCATAGGGTCGACTTTCAGTCAGCTTCTTGTCTACACGGGCATGGGATCGCTACGCAGCCTGTGATCAGGTGTCAGTCGCTTTCGAAGCTCCCAATGCCCCTACCGCAGCCCGTCAAGTGTTGATGTCGGCCGCGTGAGGTCGAGTACCATCTCAGAACGCATGACGGCAAGCGTCTGCGGTCGCTGGACGAGAGCTATACGACGTGATCTTCAGGTTCGTGAGTGCTGTTTTGTCGATTTCGCGGGAGAAAACTGGTGCTGCCGAGTGGGATTGAACCACCGACCTCACCCTTACCAAGGGTGTGCTCTACCACTGAGCTACGGCAGCAAGGACCAGACGCGCAACCGAAGCGGCTGCATTGCGTGAACGGGGGGGCTATTGCCACAGCTTCATGATAAGCGCAAGCCGCAATTTCCATCTTTGTGTAGATTGAGGTCGGGCCACTTTTGGATTGGCGCAAATTCGGGTAAGGCTGCGGCATGACCGAGAACACCGAAAAAGGCCAGAAGAGCCGGAAGGCGGCGATCGAACGCCAGGCGGAGTTGCGCCGCGAGCGTGCTGCCGAAAAACTTCGCGAAAATCTGTCCCGCCGCAAACAGCAGACCCGCGCCCGCCGTTCGGGGCAGGCAGATGAGACGGATGGCCTGCCTGCCGCAAAAATGGACGAATCGTAATGTTCCGTTCACGGCGAATTGAAGCCCCCGCTAATTTCGTCTAAACACCCGCATCTTTTTTCAGACAGCCTTTCAGAAAGGCGGGCACCGCCCGTAAGCGCCCATGGATCGTATTAGAATTGTCGGCGGTAATGAGCTTAACGGCATCATTCCGATTTCCGGCGCCAAGAATGCCGCCCTGCCGCTGATGATCGCCTCGCTGCTCACCAGCGATACACTGACGCTCGAAAACGTGCCGCATCTGGCCGATGTCGAGCTTCTGATGCGTATCCTCGGCAATCACGGCGTCGACGTCGCCGTCAACGGCCGCCGCGAACGCCAGGAAGACGCCTACTCGCGCACCATCCACTTCACCTGCCGCACCATCGTCGACACCACCGCTCCCTATGAGCTGGTGTCCAAGATGCGCGCCTCTTTCTGGGTCATCGGCCCGCTGCTGGCGCGCGAAGGCCAGTGCCGCGTCTCGCTGCCGGGCGGATGCGCAATCGGCACGCGTCCCGTCGACCTGTTCCTTGATGGCCTGACGGCGCTCGGTGCGAACCTCGAGATCGACGGCGGCTATATCAATGCGACGGCCCCGCAAGGCGGCCTGATTGGCGCCCGCTATACCTTCCCGAAGGTATCGGTCGGTGCGACCCACGTGATGATGATGGCTGCAACCCTTGCCCGCGGCACGACCGTGATCGGCAACGCCGCCCGGGAGCCCGAAGTCGTCGACCTCGCCAATTGCCTGATCGCCATGGGTGCAAAAATTTCGGGTGCCGGCACGAGCACGATCACCATCGAAGGTGTCACCTCGCTCTCCGGCGCGCGCCACCGCGTGCTGCCAGATCGCATCGAGACCGGCACCTACGCCATGGCCGTCGCCATGGCCGGGGGGGACGTGGTTCTCGAAAACACCGATGTCGCTCTGCTCGACACGGCGCTTGAAACGCTTCGCCGCGCCGGCGCGGAAATTTCGCCGACCAACAACGGCATGCGCATCCGCCGCAATGGCGCCGGCATCAAGCCGGTCGATATCGTCACTGATCCGTTCCCGGGCTTCCCGACCGATCTGCAGGCGCAGTTCATGGCGCTGATGACGCGTTCGACCGGCATCTCGCATGTCACCGAGACGATCTTCGAAAACCGCTTCATGCACGTGCAGGAACTGGCGCGCCTCGGCGCCAAGATCTCGCTGTCGGGCCAGACCGCGAAGATCGAAGGTGTTCCGCGGCTGAAGGGTGCGCCCGTCATGGCAACCGACCTGCGCGCGTCTGTTTCGCTCGTCATTGCCGGCCTTGCCGCCGAAGGCGAGACGATGGTATCCCGCGTTTATCACCTCGATCGCGGCTTCGAACGGCTGGAAGAAAAGCTCACCCGCTGCGGCGCCATTGTCGAGCGCGTCAGCGAGTAACCAAAAGGGCGTCAAATTCGCCCTTAAGCCCGGTTGCGCATCGCGTTGCCGCGCCTTATGTCCGTTGTCTGACGCATCGCCATTCCGGCGATGCATTGGCGATGGGGTAATGCCTGCATGACTGATCTGAGGCTGGTTGCGCTCGATAGCGAAGATCTTGCCGTTGTCTCCACGCATTTGCAGGATAGCGTCTTCAAGGTCGCCGATATCGCCTGGTCGCCGCGCGAGGGGCAGTTCTCGGTCGCGGTCAATCGCTTCGCGTGGGAGGAAGCCGGCAAGAAGCGCAAGGGTTTCGAGCGCCGCCGCGCCGCTGTTGTCTTCAAACGCGTGCTTGCGGTGCGCTCCACCGGCATCGATCGCCAGAACCGCGACGACGTCTTGTCGTTGCTGGCCGTCCGCTTCGAGCAGAAGGGCGAGGGGCCTGACGGCACCGTTGAACTGGCGCTCTCCGGCACGGCGACCATTGCGCTGGATGTCGAATGCATCGAGGTTCAGCTTGCGGATATCGGCGGGGCGTGGGAAACCGCTTCGAAGCCCCGTCATCCTGGCGCTTGAGATCTGGTTAGTCTGTTATCAAGAGGAATATCGCATTGGCAATCTGGCTGGATCAGGCATCGGAAGGCTTCGAGCAACGGTTTGCCGCCTTCCTGACGACCAAGCGCGAAGTTTCCGAGGATGTGAACACGGCGGTCCGCGCCATCATCGATGACGTCAGGGCGCGCGGTGACGAGGCGCTTGCCGAGTATTCGAAGAAATTCGACGGCATCGATTTTGCCGTGACGCCGATGCGCGTGAGCGAGGCGGAGATTGACGCCGCCATCGAAGCGGTTCCGGCGGAAGTCCTCGGCGCGCTGAAGGTTGCGCAGGTGCGCATTGAATCGCACCACCGTCGCCAGCTGCCGAAGGACGATATCTACGAAGACGACATGGGCGTAGGCCTCGGTTCCCGCTGGACCGCGATCGAGGCAGTCGGCCTTTATGTGCCGGGCGGCACTGCGAGCTATCCGAGTTCGGTGCTGATGAATGCGGTGCCGGCGAAGGTCGCAGGCGTCGATCGCATCGTCATTGCCGTTCCCGCAACAGGCGGCGCCGTCAATCCTGCGGTGCTTGCCGCGGCCAAGCTCGCGGGCGTCAGCGAAATTTACCGCGTCGGCGGCGCACAGGCGATTGCCGCGCTGGCTTACGGGACGGCGACCATCGCGCCCGTCGCCAAGATTACCGGTCCCGGCAATGCCTATGTCGCCGCCGCCAAGCGGCATGTCTTCGGCACCGTCGGTATCGACATGATCGCCGGTCCCTCGGAAGTGCTCGTCATCGCCGACAAGGACAACAATCCGGACTGGATCGCCGCCGATCTGCTGGCGCAGGCCGAGCATGATGCGAGCGCGCAGGCAATCTTGGCAACGGATGATGCCGAATTCGCCAGGTCGGTGGAAGCAGCCGTCGAGCGGCAGCTGAAGACGCTGAATCGCGCCGAAACCGCTGCCACCAGCTGGCGCGACTATGGGGCGATCATTCTGGTGAAGTCTCTGCAGGACGCCATTCCGTTGGCAAACCGCATCGCGCCTGAACACCTGGAGCTTGCCGTTGCCGATCCGGACGCGCTGCTGCCGCGTATCCGCAATGCCGGCGCGATCTTCGTTGGCGCCCATACGCCCGAAGTGATCGGCGACTATGTCGGTGGTTCGAACCACGTTCTGCCGACGGCCCGCTCGGCGCGGTTCTCTTCAGGGCTTTCCGTGCTCGATTTCGTCAAGCGCACCTCGATCCTGCGCCTTGGTCCCGAGCAGCTGCGCACGCTGGGCCCGGCCGCCATCGCGCTCGCCGTGTCCGAAGGACTGGACGGGCATGCGCGATCGGTTGCGATCCGCCTCAATCTGGAAGGGTGACAGATGGCGGCGGGCGACTTTCGGCTTTGCGACGTCGTCCTTGACGACACCATCGGCCGAGCGACGCCCGACGTCGAGCACGAGCGCGCCGTCGCCATTTTCGACCTTGTGGAAGAAAACAGCTTCACGCCCGTCGGTCATTCCGGCGGCCCCTATCGCCTGAACATATCCCTGGTCGATTCAAAGCTGGTGTTCGCGATCACGACAGAGAATGGCGGTGCCGTCGCAACCCACATTCTGTCGCTGACGCCGTTTCGCCGCATCGTCAAAGACTATTTCCTGATCTGCGAAAGTTACTATGAGGCAATCCGGTCGGCTTCGCCGAGCCGCATCGAGGCGATCGATATGGGTCGGCGCGGTATTCACAATGAGGGCTCGCAGACGCTGAGGGACCGTCTGAACGGCAAGATCGAGATCGATTTCGATACGGCACGCCGGCTGTTCACGCTGGTCTGCGTGCTCTACTGGCGCGGCTGACGCCAATGGAAACGCCGGTCGGGGCAGGCGAAGGGAAGAGGCCGGGTGCCATCCTGTTCATGTGCGGCATGAACTGTATCCGCTCCCCGATGGCCGAAGTGATTGCCCGCAGCATGCTGCCGGCCAATGTCTACATCAGGTCGGCGGGCGTCCGTGCCGGAGAGCGTGATCCTTTCGTTGACGTTGCGTTGGACGAGATCGGCCTTTCGCTCGGCCGGCATCATCCACACACGCTGGAAGAACTGGAAGATGACTATTTCGACCTCATCATCACGCTCTCGCCGCAGGCGCACCATGCTGCGCTGGAACTGACCCGGTCAAACGCCATCGAAGTGATGTATTGGCCGACCCTGGATCCGACCGTTGTTCAAGGCACGCGGGAGCAGATTCTGGACAGTTACCGCGAAGTCCGCGACCACCTGATGGAACTGATTGAGAGCCGGCTGGTGAGACGAAACTCCACCGCCGCGCAATCGGCGTGAAACAAATGACAGAAACACGATCAATTAGGTTCACAAACCCCCATTGATTGTGTAGTTTCCGCGCAAATTTTTGGGCGGCTGTGGCTGCCATCTCAACCGACAGGAAGAAAACCAATATATGCCTAAAGAAGAAGTCCTCGAATTTCCGGGTATTGTAACTGAGCTTCTGCCGAACGCGACGTTCCGCGTAAAGCTCGAAAACGAACACGAGATCATCGCCCACACGGCCGGCCGCATGCGCAAGAACCGCATTCGCGTTCTGGCAGGCGACAAGGTTCTCGTCGAAATGACCCCCTACGACCTGACCAAGGGCCGCATCACCTACCGCTTCAAGTAGGCCTGGTCTCGAAAGGCCGTTGTCTCCGTCTCCCGGTGGTCGAGGTTCCATGGCGCTGAAATACAAGCTCATTCTGGCTTCCGGCTCGCCCCGCCGCGTCGATCTGCTGAACCAGGCAGGGATCGAGCCCTCGCGTCTGATGCCGATGGACATCGACGAGACGCCGAAGAAGTCGGAGCACCCGCGATCGCTTGCGCGGCGCCTGTCGACGGAAAAAGCCGAGGCGGCCCTTGCTGCCATCAAGGGCGACATGACGTGGAAGGGCAGCTATATCCTCTCTGCCGATACCGTAGTTGCCGTCGGTCGCCGCATCTTGGGGAAGGCTGAGTTCGCGGATGAGGCATCGGCCTCGCTCTATCTCCTGTCTGGCCGCAGCCACTGGGTTTACACCGGCGTCTGCCTGGTCACGCCAGACCGCAAGGTCAGGCAGAAGATCGTTGAGACCAAGGTGCGCTTCAAGCGCCTTTCCGGTTTCGAGATCGAGAACTACCTTGCCTCCGGGCAATGGCGCGGCAAGGCCGGCGCTTATGGCATCCAGGGGCTGGCCGGCACATTCGTGCAGAAGATGGTCGGTTCCTACACCAATGTCGTTGGTCTGCCACTTTATGAAACCATCCTTCTGCTGACCGGCGAAGGCTTTGACGTGCACAGCCGGTGGCCCGAGGGCTGATCCTCGAAGGGACGCTGATGTCTGACGAAAACAAGACCGCCAAAGTCGAGCCGCTGCGTAAGACACGGCCCTGCCCGGAATGCGGCAAGCCGTCGAGCCGCGAACACTATCCGTTTTGCTCGAACCGCTGCCGTGAGCTCGATCTTTCACGCTGGCTCTCCGGCTCCTACGCCATCCCCGTTGCCGACGACGAAGCAAAAGCGAAGCATGAGGACAACGAATAGGCTCGTTTTCCACGGGCGAAGCCATTAAATTCGTTGATGAATCCGGAAAAATCCAAGGCGTCTCAAAAAACTGTCATTTTGACGCTTGCCATGTCCGGACAAGATGCTATAACCCCGCTCGCTTCCGGGGCGAACCAAGGTCCCCGGTTCTTTCTCAGGAAAGAATCTGCATGAAGCGGGTTAGCCCAGATAGCTCAGTTGGTAGAGCAGCGGATTGAAAATCCGCGTGTCGCTGGTTCGATTCCGGCTCTGGGCACCATAAATTTCAAGAACTTAGGCGATTTTCAACGACAATTGTGTTGCGTCTTTGTTGCAATTCGTTTCCTTTGATTTCCAACGGTTTCCACGCACGCTCGGCAAGTCCACGCGACACAAACGCAACACGCGAGGTCGCTCTTTGTGGCGGCTTCAGGGACGGAATCGGCTGGTCCTCATCTGCTGTTCCTAGTGTTCATCGTTGGTCGCCGCAATTTTCGAGCGACGGTCGGTTACAAGCTGATGGTAGCATTGGATGTACCTGATATGCGCCGTATCGTAGACTAGCTGGATATCGAACCTCTGATGGCCTGCAAAAAGTGCTCAGTGATGCCAAAGCCCGGAAGCTGAAACCGAACGACAAGCCTTTGTTAGATGGGACGATCGTCGGCCTCTATCTCGTTCCCGGTAACAAGGCCGGCAGCGGGAAATGGATCTTGCGCTTCGTTTCGCCGACAAGCGGAAAGCGTCGGGAGATGGGGCTGGGCACTTATCCGACCACCACGATCCGAGACGCCAGAACCAAAGCGTTTGCTGCCAGAGGTTTGATCGATAACGGAAGAGATCCACTTGACGCTCGCAGGGAGCGGGAACAAGAGTCTGCCCGGCTGGAGGCAGTCCCGACTTTCCAGAAAGCCGCGCGACTGCATCACGCTGACAAGGCTGAGGGCTTCCGCAACCGGAAGCATATCAATCAGTGGATCAACACGCTGGAGCAATATGTCTTCCCCACAATCGGAAGCAAACTGGTGAACGCACTCGTTGCCGCCGACTTTGCGGCGTGCCTAATACCAATCTGGCTTTTGAAGCCCGAGACTTCCTCACGCATTAAACAGCGCTGCGATGCCGTGATGAACTGGGCTGCTGCCAGCGGATATATCGGTGCAAGTCCCGTGGGCCTTGTCGATAAGCTCCTGCCAAAGCAGCCAGGCAAACGAGAACGTGTCGCGTATCAACCTGCGCTTCCATGGCGGGACCTGCCCGACTTCGTCTCCGAATTCCTTCATGCGGGAATGCCGAACACGACTCGCCACATGCTGGAGCTTCTGATCTTGACCGCCTGCCGGTCAGGCGAACTCCGTCTGATGCGATGGGATGAGATTGATTTTTCAAACGCGTTATGGACCGTACCTGCTGCACGCATGAAAGGGAAAGTCATTCATCGCGTGCCACTTACACCGAGGGGCGTCGAGATCCTTGTGAACCAGTTAGAGAAATCGGAGACCGGCGAAGGGTTAGTGTTCCCCTCACGAAATGGCACCCCGATCAGCGACATGACGCTCACCAAGTTTCTGCGGGACAACGAGGTTATGAGTGATACGCCCGGACGCATTGCCACCGCCCATGGCTTCCGCTCAAGCTTCAGGGACTGGGCATCTGAGAACGGATACCCCCGCGATATTGCGGAGCGTGCGCTCGGCCATATTGTCAAGAATTCGGTCGAGGGTGCCTACCATCGTACCGACCTTGTTGATCAACGGCGGGCCGTGATGTTGGCGTGGGAGGCCTTCTGCCTGAGGAGACTTTGAACCGTGTGGGCGCTTCGTTGGCAGGCATATTGACAGAATCAATGGGCCATCGCCTAGTCCCTGTTAAGTAGAGGGATGAACGTGTTGCAATCAAGAATCTTAGTCCTGGCATTGCGCTGGTGTCGATAGCGAATGAAGCTGCCAGCGCTGGATCAGCCGTGACGGCCGACGTGAAAAAGCCAGACAACATGTGCAGTATTGTAAATCACGCATACGTTCGCACAAGGAATACCGAGCTCTATCGAGAGGTCATGAGTATCGTCACTGCTAGAGGGACTTTTGGAATCGACGAGCTCCGCGTCACAGCGTCCGGCACATACCGAAAGCCATGGAACTCGACAACTTGGAGCGCATATTCAGGAGGCGCAGTGGTGGTAGACTATCCAAGATACACCTCCTGCACCTACGTCGATGGCATTGGCGGACCACACTTCCGTGCCCATTGGCACAACCGCGATCCGTCTCAGAGTGCGATTGCGGATGTTTGGTTAACATTAGATCTTCAACGATTGCATAGGGTGGTACGCCGTTTCCCGGACGACGATCCCTTGAGACCCTCACAGACGCTTATGTCAGTGATGGACTATGACGCCTCGCGAGCGGTGGCTCCCGCAAAAAAAGACGTCTCACCCTATACATCGAACTGACGTAGAAATTCTCAGCCGTGTTGATTGCACGGCTGATCCTTGCGCCTGCCGTCTTCCAGCTCCGGGCATTTTTACATCCGGTCAAACAAGGGAGGTGACTGTTACCGAGGAGGCCGCTACCAGGAACGCGCAGGCAAGCCCGACAAAGGCGGTTATCGCGACAGCGATTGTGTTTGTCTCTAAGAGCCGAACATGGGGACGCGTCGGCCCTCTGCTCGTCTCTACACGCCTCCCAATTGGCTGCCTTCTAGTACCGCCGGCTCAAGATCTTCGATTTGATTTCCTGGAACTCGGCGTCCGATATGACACCTGAGGCAAGCAGGGATTTCGCGCTATTGATCTCGTTTGCGATCATGTCTGTCGGAGATACCTCGGGCGAGCCACCAGCCGATTGGAACATACCGCCCAGATTGATCGCGCCCGCGAACGATCGATTTTCTTCAATGCCACGGATACGGCGCTTCTCTTCCCATGCTTGCTCTTGGGATTGCGCGTACTTGTAGATCTTCGCGGCGTTCTCGGGGTCACCGCCGCCAATTCGGAGGTTGCTTCCTGCGTGCTCCAGGAATGAGAAAGAAAGCGACGTTCCGAAGATCGCGGGAAAGATATTCTCATCCATTTGAGCGTTGCTGAGGTCTTTCCACTGCTTGTCCAGCATGCCGTAGCCGCCCAGGATTTTCCGCCGAACCAGAATCATTCGGCTGGTGGTCACCACAATGGATACACGGCGCCTAAAAAGTGCCATCGCACGGTATTCGATGATGTCGGCCACGACGCTTTCATCGGGCATCAACATTGCCTCGATCTTCGTCTTGACCTTGGCTTCACGCTTCGCCGCACCCATAAAGACCAAGATAAAATAGAGTGGAATGAGGAGGCCCGTGACGAACGAGCTGAAGGCCAGGATGGCCAAGACAAAGAGCATAAGGAATAACAGAAAGATATTCAGAAGACCGCGCATTTCTACTCTCAAAATTTCGAATCAAATCGCACAATCAATTGCGACGGTCCCTTATAGAGCGTAATCCGGCTGCGCTGCCACCAGCGATCTGCTGAACGGTTCAGACAAAACGGAATCTTCCGCTTAGACCTAAGTCCGTTCAACCGTTCGACTTTCGAAAGACGGCGAAGCGCCTGGCGACCTCTTCAAGCAGAGGCGCTATGCGCATGGCCTACCAGCCCGAATACAAATGGCGCCGAACGAAGATCGATAACAACGACGTGCCGACCGGTTCCGACTGGTCTGGGTATGACGGGGAGATCGTGATCGGGAGAATCCAGCTTCAACCTCACGGCCTGAAGAAAGATTTCTGGCTCTGGTCCGGGCATGGCCCTAACGTGGCCAAGCGCCTTCTTCCGCATCAGGGCTACGAAGCCGAAGGCCGGGAGGCTATGCGGAAAGTCGAGGAGTATTATGATCGGCTCCTCGAGAACAATGGAATCACGAAATACCCTGGGCATAGACGACAAGACAATGACAGCTGACAGAACTCCCCAGAATTGACAGAATCATCGAATTGTTGCTCACATCCTTCCAGTGGAGGGATGGGGAATGGTACAACCGAAGATTTTCCTGAGAAAAGTCGGAACTCATGCTGCATTGTTTATGGCCGTACTGCTCACGCCTGTAAGCTACAGTCAGGCCGCGGACACCCCATCAATTTACACCCATTTGATCTCGGTAGCCGGTTCAAGGAAACCGCCAAACTGGCCCGAGTTGATCGATAGTGGCCAAGCGCAGGTCATTGCTTTTTTTATGATCGACGGCTCAGGTAACCTTATACATGGGCCAAGGACTGTCTCCAGTGGACGACCCGACGCGTTACGCAAAGCCCTTGAGACGGCGGTCCGCAAGGATGTCATCAAGGCAGCGCCGTTTACGGGCGCCCCAAACAAGCGGTACTCCGGTCAAGTGCTTACATTTCGCGCCACTACCTGTCGGTTCGGGCAAGAACCCGGATGTTTACTGACCATAAGTGATCGTCCGCCCGCCGATGTCAGTGCATGGGACCGGCGGTCAAAGATACGGCAAGCAAATTGATCGCGACGTTATGTGCATCTCTAACCGCCTTCGTGGGTGCGGCCTTTTTCGCTGCGGTTCTTTTTGCGCAGACAACAATCAGCTTCGCCGCTGATGCACGTCGGCCGGAGGAACCTGAACGGTTGGACCGTAGCTGTCTCACCGTCAATGAAGCAGACGTGAATACACGGAAGGGCTACAATTACCGGGAATTGGTCCACCAAGCGTTTGTAGGCGGGAAAACGAGAGAATACATCGAGATCATTTACACGGCTTCGAACTCGTTCGAGAGATTTTCGGGTAGATCGGCTTGGCAGAAATTCAGCCTTCACGAGGTCGATCCGTATGATCAAAGATTCACATCATGTACGGCGGCCGGCATCGAAAATAACAGCTTTCACTACTATGCCAATTGGAACAAGCCTGGGTACCGTGCCTCGGCCGAAATCTGGCTGACGCCCGATAGAAAGAAGCTCTTGAAGGTCATACGTCGGTATCCGCCCGACAAAAAAGAGTTCCCATTCTCAACCGTCATTTCCACCTTTGACTATAATGCTCAGGCAGCGAAGCGTCCCAACGATGCATCAATCGTCACGCGGGGTGTACGGACAAATGATCCCACATGCGATGCCGTGAACACAGCGTACGTAAAGACCCGCCGAAGCAGGGAATACAGCGAGGTCATTTATGAGGTAGATGAGGACGGCTCTCTGGACGCGCTCCGAGAGATTAGGATTACCAAGACAAAACAGTTTGAAAAACATCCACTCGCAAGCTCGTGGTCAACCTACGACCCTGATAATTGGACTATCGTTGATCGCGATGGACCGAAGTTTTCCGATTGCAGCTTCGGCGAGGAAGCTAAGCTCGGATCGGAGCAAGCAACTCACTACACAGCAAGATGGCATAAATTCCCGTACGTCGCCGACATCGATATTTGGGTCTCCGGCAAAGACGGGCGAACGATGAAGACCCTCCGTCGGTATGATGACCCCAACTGGGAGTTCCGAACTCAAGCGGTGATTGAACTCTACAACTATGATCCAGCGAGCGCGATTACGCCTTCGGATGTCAATGGAGGCTAAATTTTTTGGCGCTTTACCCGTTGAAGGCCAGTGGATTGATCCGGTTGCGCGAAGGCGTTCGGATACAGGTCGTGAACCGCTAAGGACTCGGTGACTGCCCCTGCCCCCGCTTGCTCTTTGCAGCCCGCCTTTCCGGCCGCTGCTGAATATGCTCCTCCTTGACCATCAGCATCTCAGCGGCAATGGCTGCAGCTACGAATGCCGCTCTGGCTTTCTCAGGGTCAAGCGTGCCTTCCATGGCCTCTAGGCACATGGTCTGGGCAACCACCCACTCCTTGCCTCGATGATCCTCCGGCCAGCGGTAAAGCAGGCTATAGGCGAGATCGGCAAGGTTCGAGTGCCGGCGCATGTAGATGCCGTTGCGCTTCTCGCCGCACACCAAGCAGTCTCTAATGGGGAAAGTTTCACCTACGTATTGGGACATGCGTCACCTCCGGCCGAATCAGGTGAGGATTGGAACCGGAGAGTCAAGACTCGCTTTATGAGAAAGTACTAATTTGTATGCTGGATGACAGGAGCAAACGGCCTGCGCAATCAGTTTTGCGCGCAGAAGAGGGAACGCACACTCCCTCTTTCCTTTCCTCGTCACCACCTGCCCCGCCTATCAAGCGGGGCTCTTTTTCATCTCGACCGCCAAAAAATACGACATTTTACGGATATCATTTCGGACCCGCAGAAGTCATCGTGGCTGGGCGTCGAGAACGGGTTGGTTAACCGCGGCGCAGGGTCGAAGGATCCTCGGCCAAGGGCTGCGTTGAATCGGCCCTTGGCCAAATCACACGATTGGTCCAGGGGCGGATGGAGCAGCCAAAGTGGAAGAGGCAAAGAAAGATGCCGGTGGCGGTCAGCCTACCTGAAATAGCGCCTCTCAGGGGGCCACGTCTTGTCATGGAAAGAAACCGGAAGAGAGTAAAGTAATCATATAAATTATACTGCAGATCAGAAGAAGTAGATGAGGTTTCAGCATGCCAACTCCCGAGTTGCTTTAGCAAATTGCTACAGGGGGATTGTGCGCGGCGCAAGTAGTGCATTCATCCGGTGGAAAAAGCGACTGGAACAGCCAATCGCTCAGACCTAAGTCCCATTAATCGTTCGACTTCCGAAAAACGGCGAAGGACCAGCGATGGTGTAGCCTTCAGACGTGCTCATAACCCAGAGGACATAGTGCAGCCCGGATATTGCGGCGGACCCCTCCGCAGTATCCGGGACTTGCTCGTTAGTGAATGAGCGAGCACTGGCGAGGAACAGGAATGAACTGCTTCGACATTCCGGGCATCATCTTGGCCCTGCTTCTTGTCCTCACCGCGATTGCGTTCGTTGGGAGAGGCTTTTGGTTGACCTCGCCTTGGATGTTTGGGGGATGATGGCCGCCAGGCTGATCCAGATAATCGAAGCGCTGGAAAGGTTGAAAGAGACACAGGCGACTGGCTGGGCGATGTCGTCCACTAGAGGCCTATGCTCCGGGCATCACGGACAAGCGAAAGTCCGGCGGGGGATACAGCGATGGTCAATTGACAGAGGCATCAGTATCCAGAATGATTTCCCTCAGAGGTCGAGGGATGCTTTATAATGCAACTACGTTCTATTGCTATTTTTTTAATATTTTCTATCGCGTCTTTGACGGCGGAAAGAGGAATTGCTCACGACATCGACCATGAGAGCAGAGACCGGCCAAGACTGATTGATAACACCTGTGCCGATCTGAATTCGGCATATAGGGCTATGCGCGAACAGTCGCGATATCGAGAAACAATCTACGAGTTGAAACCGGATGGGAAGCTGGTCGAGTACTCAACGGTGATCATATACGACCTGTACGGTTATCAACGATATACCGGCGAAACGGATTGGGACCGGTTTAACAACGAGTCTCCATACTGGCAGAGGTTTACCTCCTGCACGCGTAAGGACATGAAGGATGGCCGCCGCTTTTATGCCACCTATCACCATCAAGGCCATGTTGCCGGAAGTGAAGTTTGGGTGGATTCGGACGAGATGAAAGTGAAAAAGGTAATACGTCGCTTTCCACAAGGGGACGAGCTTTTTCCGTTCGCAACGGCGGTTTCGCTGTTTGACTACGGGCGGAAAGCAGTCCGACCGCCTACAAAATATACGTGTGGGGGAAACCCCTGTAAGCTGTAGGCCGCTCACAGGCCCAACTTCGGCGACCGATGCGGGTGAACCATCTATTGTTCGCCGGTCTAAAGTTTTGGACCGACAGCCACTTTCCGCTCGGACCAAAGTCTTTTCAATCGTACGACCTTCGGGGATGCAAGACCACGAAACCCGGCGTAGGCTTTAGGCTTCCTCATTCGTACGGGATACGATGCACCCGGATACGGAAGGGTTTGCGCGAGAATGGCGGTAGATCTGCATGCCGGCCGCCGCGCGCGGTTTCAAGCGAGAGCAGGACGCACTGAAGGTGCCATGAATTGACAGAATCGCCGACCTATAGATTATCTCCCTCAGGTAGAGGGAAGAGGCATGTTTCAATTTAAAATTATTACTTCAGCGGCGGTATTGTTTTCAGCTTTGAATGCACCTGCAAACGCGGGATCAAAGCTCGCGGGGGAAGTACGCAAGCCTGACCAGGGCTGCGGAATAGTCAATCAAGCCTACAAAAATACCCGACACGCAAATACTTACAGCGAAGTCGTCAACGTGGTGCAGAAGGACAAGCTGCAGCTGCTTCAGGAACGCCGGGTGACCACGTCAGGAGCATTTGAAAGGGTTGCACCGAATCTTAAATGGACAAAATTGGACAAGGCGCCACCCGCTGACACCGAGTACCTGAGGTTCTCTTATTGTACCTACGTCGACGCCAAAGGTGGTCCGCATCTCCGCGCCTATTGGAATAGACCTCCCCAGTATGCAAACTCAGAGGTGTGGCTGACTAGGGACTTTCAGAATTTGCGCAAGGTGCGCCGGGAATTTCCATTCTATGACGAAGAGTTCCCTTCCAAGACGCTCCTTACAACCTTTGATTACGACATCAGGCGTGTGAAGCCGCCCGCGCCCGAAGAGGTTTTGCCATGAGTGCAGAATCGCGCCGTCGGTTTGCTCTGTACTGGGCATTGGGAATGCTCGCGGCCAATCCCTCACATGCCGATTCCGAAATCTCGCTAGACTCGAGAAAACCGGACAACATGTGCCGTATTGTTAACCAAGCATCAATCAATACTCGAAGAACGGCAATCTACAGCGAAGTAGTAAGCTTCGTTGAGCCAAATGGGGTCAGAACAATTGACGAAGCTCGAATAACAACGAACGGATTCTTTAGGAAAGCTGTCGGGCAAAGGACGTGGGTCCGGCACTCGGACCCGATACCCGCAGTAACTGACTACCCTCGTTTTACCTCATGCATTTATGTGGACAGCAATGAAGGACTGCACTTCCGCGCGCACTGGCATAACAGAGATCCATATCAGTCTGCGCTTGCAGATGTTTGGTTATCCTCCGACTTGAATCGGATGATGAGGGTGGTCCGTCGCTTCCCCAAGGACGACTACCGGTTTCCTTCAAAGACTATCCTTTCCATCTTGGACTATGATGTGACGCGTGCGGTGGCGCCCCCGTCTGAAGATATTTTGCCGTGACCGTTCCAAGGCTCAAAAGTCATGCGCAAAAAACGTAAACGAAATATTGGCCTGCCTGACCAGTCAAAGATCCGTCCGGCTATGGTCGGCGCGGCTTTCTTCATTCCTTTGCCGCTCTCTTTGTTTGTCAGCGGTTTGGTGAAACTGCCCCCCGCTATCGGTCCCGTGCCAGTGGTGCTCTGTGCGATTGGGTTGGCTTTGTGCGTCTCGGCGATGTTTTGGGAAAAGGCACGTCGGCTTCGCTTCGCGTTTGGTTTCTATCTTGCAATGACCTTCTGCATTCCGCTGACGTTGTTTCTATATTGGCCGCGAGCGTGGTTCGTGACCGGCGTGTTGGGCGGACAGGTGCTGGGTGGGGTCATTTGGTTCTGCTGCCTGATGCTGTCGTTGGGGAAACTAGATCCATTCGGTAACGTTCGGAATGTTGGCGACGCTGAGCTTCGAAATGCGATATTGAGTATCGCCGCACACTTTCTTCTCTGGAATGTGCTCGTAACGCTTTTCGGTGGCACGCCCTGTACCAGCGGCGGCAGATGCCGGACCGGCGAGGCACTCTTCGGTACTCAAGAAGCTCTGTTTTCCTCGTACTGGATCTGCTGCATCTTGTGTACCGTTTGTGTCGCGGTACTTCCTCGATTGGCGTTTGAGCATGTTTCACGCCTAGCACGTCACCACGGGCGCAAATGAGCAAGTTGAACATCTGTCGAGCGTGTCTGCTCGCAGTACATGCGAGCGTGTCATATACACGGCCGATAGCCGGCATTGTCATTGAATGGTGGATGTGCGGCGCTGGTGGGCCTTTGGGCAATGGGATCAGAACTACCAACAACCAAGGGCCCAATCGCCAATTCTCGTGGGGGCTACCGGCTGCATGCATAGTCCCTAGATGGCTGATCGTTCGCGTGTAGTTTTCCTTGGTTGCTCAACGACGTGTTTCACCATGCTCGCAGCTAGGGGCTGCTATTTCTCACGCCTTTGCTTATATGGCCGTCTTGGGCGCCAGTTAGACCAAGACGGCAAAGCCAAATGTCTGCCGTAAAGGCGGGTTGATTTGAACAGAGAGCAAAGACCGGCGTCCTATACGATCCGGCACCGGAGTGAGATGCGGGTTCTACATTTTTTCAAGACCTATTGGCCCGATACTTTTGGCGGAGTTGAGCGGACAATTCATGCGATCGCTAAAGGGACGACCAAATCCGGGATTCAATCTGACGTACTTTCGTTGAGCAAGGCTCCGGAACGGGAAAGTCGGGAGTTTGACGGTCACATCGCTCACAAGGCCAAGCTCGATTTTGAGCTCGCTTCGACGGGCTTTTCGCGCGAGGTTTTTGCACGGTTTCGCGAGCTCAGCGAAAGGGCAGACATCATACACTATCACTTCCCATGGCCGGTAATGGACATCGTTCACCTGACCTCACGGCTAAAAAAGCCGACAATCGTCACCTACCATTCGGATATCGTGAAGCAGCGAGTTCTCTTGCAGCTTTATAAGCCGGTCATGCATCGATTTTTAGCGAGTGTTGACAGGATTGTGGCTACGTCACCGAACTACGTTGCAACGAGCGAAGTATTGCAGCACTACAGAGCCAAGACGACAGTCATCCCGCTTGGCCTAGATGAGCAGGATTATCCGCGCGCATCCGAGGTTGTGAAGGCATGCTGGCGAGCTAGATATCCCAAGCCGTTTTTTCTCTTTGTTGGTGTTCTGCGTTACTACAAAGGGGTTCATATCCTCTTGGAGGCCGCCAGGCAGACTGAGCTAGATATCTTGCTGGTCGGGGAAGGGCCAATGGAGGCCTCACTAAAGGCTTATGCGAATGACCACCGCCTCGGAAACGTCCATTTTCTTGGCGCACTGTCGGATGCCGATAAGTCGGCTCTCCTCGAACTGAGCACTGGCTTCGTATTTCCATCGCACCTACGCTCCGAGGCGTTTGGCCTTTCACTTGTAGAGGCGGCAATGTTCGGGAAGCCGATGATCTCCTGCGAAATCGGAACCGGGACATCCTTCGTGAATGTCGAGGGCGAGACGGGGTTCGTCGTCCGCCCCGACAACTCGATAGAGTTGGCAGCCGCGATGACACGGCTTTCGCACAGCGACGATCTAGTTCGTTCGATGGGCACTGCCGCGCGGGCGAGGTATCAAAGCTTGCTTACTGCAGAGAGGATGGCAACGTCGTACGCAGATCTCTATGGGACTCTGGCTGGCACTGACGGACCCAATGTCTCCTCCTGAGATAGCGCGTCATACCATGTGCGCGCGCTGTGGCGTCGGACTCCGATTAGCTAACTAGTTTCGGCCACCGAGGGTCTCTTCAAAAACCCGTGACAACGCCAAGGCACTCGTTCGCCAATCGAACCTTCCTGCGTTAGCCCTAGCTGCAGAGCTGAGTTTCGAATACAGAGATACGTCGGTGGCAAGGCGTTCGAGCCCATCTGCTATCGATTGAACGCTCGATGGCTCCACCAGCAGCGCGGCTTCTCCCCCAACTTCTGGCATCGACGAAGTATTGGACGTCAGCGCTGGAATACCCGCCGCGTTTGCCTCGATTATGGGTAGGCCGAATCCCTCGTAGTGAGATGGCATCGCAAGAAACTTGGCGGTCTGATAAAGTGCTCCGAGCTCGGCATCGGAGACAAACCCTGTCAAGCGGACATTTGCGCTCAATTCTAGTCTCGTGATTTCCGCCTCGAGGTCGCCAAGCGCCCAACCTTGCCCTCCGGCAATAACAAGGAGGAGTCCAGCTCGAACGGATTCCGGCAGCGCGGCAAAGGCTTCCAGTAGTCCGATCAAATTTTTCCGCGGTTCAAGAGTTCCAACGAAAAGCACGAATGGACGGTCGATATTTTGACTGTCGAGTATTTCGGCCGACATTCCACTTTTGAGGGGTGTACATCCCGGATAGACAACGTCGATCTTATCCTCTGCCCAAGGGTATAAGGCAGCAACAGCCGACCTTGTTGCGTAGGACACCGATACAATGCGATCCGCTCTTCGTATGGACCGTCCCATGAAAACTCGTTCACCGAGCCAACCGCGAAATCGCATTGTACCCGAGGCATGGTACCAAACGAGGTCATGTATCGTGAGCACTTGAGGTACCGCAATACTGCCCAAAATCGGCAGGCGATGCGCGGGTCCCCAAAGAATGTCTAGCTGATCTTGTCGTGCCAGCTTCGGCAACCGCGTGTTGCCCCATAAAATCCGCGGCAAAGCACCGTTGAACTGTGAAACATTCTGAACGACGCCAGGCGGGATGGATTCTGCATCGGAAGGCGGCTCAGGAAGATACAATAAGACGTCGTGCCCGAGTTCAGCCAGATGCCGGCTTGTCTCGATCACATAACGTCCAATGCCCGACAGCTTTGGAACTAGATTTCGGGCATCGATACCAATTCTCATCTTAGTGATCACTTGACCCGGCGAGCAGGGGCACCCACGTACACCCCTGGTTCATCAATGCTAGTCGTTACCACTGCACCCGCACCGATCACCACATCATCGCATACGGAGACTGAGTCAATTACAACAGCGCCAGCCCCGACAAAAACGCTTCGTCCGATCTTGGCGCGGCCCGCGACCACGGCATTTACAGAAACGTGGGTGTAGTCCCCGATCACTGCTTCGTGTTCAATAATAGATTGAGTGTTCAAGATAACGCCCCTTCCTACAACGGCTCCAGGTCCGATATGCGCGCCGTGGCCTACAAAAGTCGCTTGTCCAACATTGGCCTCCAGGCCAAGCCGTGCGCTGGGTGAGATCAAAGTTGCCCATTTTGCTGACGGACGCTCGATCTGAGCGCGTCGCCGAATATTGTCGCCCGCTGCGGGAAAGAATCGCCAAGTAGGCTCTGGATATGGAAGCTCCCGAACTGTCCGGTAGCTTGAAAAGCGCTCGCCATCTTTGACGTTTGGATCAATGAATACGATGCTGTTCCAGCCCACCGACACAGCTATATCAGCTACGCTGCGTGCGTGTCCCCCAAATCCCAAAATATAAAGACCACCCGGAAGCTTCTGAGCCGAGAGGGAGTCAATTGTCGACACCATTTTGCCCTTTACGTTTCAGATATCGGAGCACCATGCGCCACAGTTCGAGAATGCTATTAATTTCAACATGTCACATTCGATTTGAAAACAAGCTTATGATTTCCCGACCAGCTTCTTGATGGCTTTCGCCATCCGCATGATCTTGGAGTTTTCAAGAGCTTTGATCACCCTCACTAATTCAGCCTCTCGCGCTATGAGCCAATCTCTCTCTCTTCCCAAGGCCTCATACTGGGTTACCAACAGCTGATGGTCCTTTCCCAACGCCTCATACTGTGCCTTCGGAATAGTGTCTTCATGCACGAGGGCGGCGCGCCTAAAAGCAAAAAGCGAAAGCATGTCAGCACGGATAAAGTAGGCATTTGCCCACGAGTGAATGTCGTAGTGATATCCAAGCGAGGCCATTGCAGAGACCAGCACGGTAAGGTCGATATGGCCGAACTCAACGCACATCACGCTGGGGAGTATTGATGTGCCTTTCATCCCTTCGAGGACAGATAGCTCATGGCCCTCCACATCAAGAACGAACAGATCGACATGCCGAATGTTTTCGCGCGCTACAAAATCGCGCCAGGTTAGAGTCTCAACAGTGAACTCTTCGAATGTGCAGTTCCGGTCAATTAGCTCCTGTATATGGGACTCCGAGTGGCTGATAGAGCCATTGCCGAAGTCTTGCCCAAGGCTGGGATGCACCGCATGCCGGAAAGTGGTGCTGCCGCTTTCGCCTGACAACGCAATCTGTAGGTTCTTGCTGTTGGGTCTATTGGCAACGAGTTTCTGAAAGAGATACGGCACCGCCTCGATGTTGTAACCGCTCCAGCCAGCCGCTTCTTCGAAAAATCGACAAGAGCTGTCGATCGCACCATCAAATGCCCCGCATTCCACAAATACGCCTTTGATGTTCACATCAGGGAAATATCGTTCGAACAAGAACCGATCCACCGGGGGATCAAACTGACCATAGAACTTCATCGATCGTCCGTTTCTCAGCCCATTCGCAGGCCCAATTGCAAGCGAATGCGGTCGCATAACCCAATACCGATCTGCACGTTCTGGCAAGAGGCCTGTAGCCAACAAACGGACCAAGCTTCCAACACCCGAATACCTAGGCGTGACTGGTGATCGCAACGGATCGGCCAATTCGAAGAATATGTCGCACAGAGCGGCAGGGACGAGCAGAGAGCCAACCGCACAAGACGAGTAACATCGCGGCATCTTGGTTAACGGCGGTCAGGACCAACGCTCGCCGAAGCAGGCCCTGCCTAATCACGCCTTATGGATCAGATCAGACGTCGAGCATTCTCGCCAATGTGCTTTGACGTGATCAATCATCTCAAAGCGAAGCTAAGATAGCTTTGGCTAGTCCTCATCTCGAGTTGCCATCGCTACCGCCTTCATCGACCACCTCCGTGTTTTACAGCAGATCTGTTCAATGCCCCTATGTATTCGCTGACAACCTCGCGCCATGAGCGGGATGCTAGATGCCGATCGTAGAAACCTCGTTGCACGGCATAAAGGTCATCGATATCCTCCAGAGCGCGCCGGATAGCCCTAGCGATGTCCTTGTAATCGAACCCATCAAAAAATGTGCGGTCCGCGACCGCTTGGTCCACTATGATCTCTCTGGATACCGGGATGTCCGACATTAGGGCAGGGGTCCCGACGGAAACGCTTTCAGTAAAGGTGAAAGGCATGCCGCCTTCAGCGAGAGAGGGGTTGACCGCCAGTGTCGCCAGTCTGTAACAAGCAGCAAGTTCCTTTTCGCTCAGACCGCGAACAAACAGCACATCATCGTGCAGCCGGTTCTCGTTCATGAAGTGCGCGACATCCGAAGATTCCCGCCAATCGCCTGTCATCAGAAGCTTGTAGGGCAGGTTCTGCGTTCGACGCAGGTAGTGGTACGCCCGAAGAAGGCTCATCACGTTCTTGTTGGGCCTTATTTGACTGGCATAAAAAAGGAAGCCAAGGTCTTTCGACGCGTACCATCTCGCGTTCGCATTATTTATTGTCTTAGCCAGGGCACCCCATAGATGCTGTGCGCTCAGTGTATCGGTCGCCTCATCGTCATTGACGAAGCCGGTAATATTAACCAGATGGTCCAAGCGGTTAGCGCCATGAGGAATAACCTCGACACGGGCCGGATCGATATGGAACCGATCGGCCAGAGTTCCGTCGCGGATCTCCTTGCTGTACGTGATGAAGCGGTCCCCGCCTTCAATCGCCGCCTCGATCCGTCTGAAGTCATGCATCCGGCGATCGCCATTGGGCTCTTCTGTAGCAAAGGCGACGGAGTAGTGCACAGGGACAACATCAGGGACGCATAACAATCGAGGGCGATGAATCTTGTTGAACTCTGGCCAAAAGGCGGTCGGAGAATACCAAGCTACTACGTCGCGAAGTCCGTTCGCCACATCCGCCACCGCAGTTGCCTCTGCATCGCACATAAGTCGATACGCGTTGTGACTGATCCTGGTAAGGCGACCGCCGCTATTCAAACGCCGTTTTGCTCGCGTGAGGCGCGACCCAATTCGCAGCTTCGCTGTCGTTCTGACTACCAATGCGACGACAGGGCTCAGAGCAGCGCCTAGCAAGACCAATGGTGCAAAGATAAACGCCACTAGCAAGGCCGCAATGGCGACCAATGGACTTCTCGATCTAGCGATTGAGAAGGTCAGAAACCGAAACTTAGCGTAGAGAAATTGCTTGGCCTTCCGCAGACGCCCCTTTCCCAGCTTTCGGCGAACCTGTTTCTTCCGTTCCGAAATTGCTGTCGCGGCTCCATACAGCAAGCTCAGCAGCGACGGTCTCTTTGGAGAGAAAATTTCAAAATCGTAAACATCTAGATCGAAGTTTTCCAACAGCTCCCGTAGAGGTGCGTCGAGCCACCGTGGTGCGGCGATAACAAATTTCGCGTCATCGAAATTCCTCGTGGCCTTGAGGAACTCGGCCAGGTGGCGACCCAAACCTTCGGTCCGCAAATCTACACGAGGCCCATAGGCTAGATAAATTCCGTACTTCGTCACAGGCATTCCATTACCACTTCAAAGAGTGAAGCCCCCTTAGAGCTTTCATCGATAACATGCATGATTGTCGGGTCTACCCCTTCCATCGACGCAATGTGGGATCGAGTCGCTTCGCTGCGGATAACCACAGCATCCGCGCGAGGCACCAACCCCATCCTCGCAAGGTGGACATCATTCTTTTTGGGCTTCGAGTAGCTTGTCACGTCTTCAGTGATAAAAGCCAGAATTGGCTTGAGCGGCAGCACTGGTTTGTCCATGCGCCCGCCCACGATCAGCCACAAATCACAATCTTGGAAAAAATTGATTTGATCGTCCGGCACCATCATGGCCCCGCCATCCAAGGCGGCCTCGGCCCCGGCGTATGCTAATGACCGTTCGGCCTGCGCTAGCGAAATCTCCCTCCAATTGAAAATCCGTACTGCCAGATCTTCAATCTCATCCACGGTCTGCTCCAGTTCGGCAGGCTTAACCTTCTTGGTGACTTTCCCCTTTTTTCCGCGCAGAACCTTCGGTTTCTCAACCCCCAAGACAACCCTCAAAGGTTCGTTCGCTTCCTTAGATTGCCGATCGATATCGCGTGCGGTTTGCAGACCTTGATCCAGATTTTCGTAACTGGTGAGAACGGCAACGCGGCGCTGTCTCGTTGTCTCAGTCGTCTGTCTCTTGGCAGCAAAATCCCTCACAGTATGAAGGCCGACCTCCCAATGATGGATAAGGTTCTTCTCCTTCATCTCTTCGAGAAGTATCCTCTGCGTGCGACGAACATCCTGGATGAATTTTTCATCGCCATCCAGCAGCCGCTTTACTTTGCTGCGAGCCTCCTCCCAAGTCCGCGCACGACCGGGCAGCGAAGTTCCACCCATCCTGTCGAGCATTCCACCCGCCATAAAAATCAGGGGCATCCCCATCCGAACTGCCTCGAACGGGTGGTAGTGGATGTGGCGCGGCTCCCGACTATGATAGAACATGAGCTGCAGATGCCTCATGTTCTTTTGATGCTCTTCAAAGGGCAAGTAGCCGAGGACATTTGGATCATCGACAACGATCGATTGGGTTCCCCCAATGGCATAGGGGAAGCCTTTGAATTGCTTTTTGAATTCGTTGTAAATCTCAGCGTATGGCGGGTTAAAACCAATATCTGGACACACGAAGAATATTCTCTTGTCGCCTCCAGACCATACGGTAGGATCGGCGACATCCTCGGCCCCTGACATTCCCAGCGGAAGGTAAACGGTCTTCGATTGGAGCCACGGCTCTTCCACCTCGTGAAGATTCGAATAGCCTTCAGCGAACCAAAATCTTGACCCGAGTTTCTTGAATGCGGCTTTGGCACTGATGAAAGTTGGATGCGAAGTCAGGACTCGGCTGTATGTATTATCGCCGGCGAGGCCATAGGTTCTCCACAGCAACTCTCCGCTGAATCGACGGCACATCTTTTCGATGCCACGAACATTGAAGAGTATAAAGAACGCCATGTCGAAGTAGGCATTCGCTACTTCCCATGCCTTGCGATCAGGGCCCTCGTACCAGTCTGCTTTATTGAGGATTTCCAGAGCCTCGGGCGGAATGGTGAGATTGGCGTCCTCCCGATAATCTACAGAAGCGCTACGGAAATTGGCGTCATTGGGATAAATCTTAGGCGTGAACACCTCATAGCCAAGTTTTCTCAGCATCGGCACCTCAAACTTCCTGGCGGACGAGTGGTTCAACAGCCACATCACGCGTGGCGTGTTATCAACCCGGGCACTAATTTTCCGATGCATGCAACTCTCTTTGGCAGGTGACCGTTTGTGCGAACATCAACTAGTTGCACGGTGGCCTGTAGGTCAAGGAGATTCCAGCCGTTGACAGTTCCTCGCGCTGGATTGAATCTTCATTCAAACACTCCATCTGGATTCAATCCTCTGTACCAGCCGCGCATTTTGCCTGTTTCTGACAACCTCATCGTGATCACTCGGAACGTCGGGCCGGAAACGAGCCAAACAATCAGTATGGCCGGCAATAGGTTCGCTGGCGACAAGGGCGAACACAAGCTTTTCACATCGAATTGGCTTACTGAAATCCAACGATGTCAGACATGGTTCACTTTTTTGTAATGCGTGACCGCCTCTTCAATTGGGCCGTCGAAGACAATCTGACCATGATGGAACACCAGTCCGCGCTTGCAAATAGATTGCAGGGTTTGAAAATCATGTGAAGCCAACAAAAGTATCTCGGCCTTCTCCACAAGGTCTCCAATACGCTTGCGTGCCTTGATCATGAAGTTTGCGTCACCAGCTCCAATAACTTCATCCAGCAGCAGGATATCTCCACCGACCGCGGTTGAGATCGCAAAGGCAAGGCGCACTTGCATGCCAGCCGAATAGGTCTTGATTGGGTAATCGATGAACTCGCCTATATCAGCGAACTCAACGATCTCTCTTTCGAGCGATCGCATGAATTTTGGAGTGAGCCCCAGAAGCAGCCCACGGTAGAGGATGTTTTCCCGGCCAGTGGCATCGGGTTCGAACCCGAGGCTTATGTCGAAGAGAGATCTGACCGTACCCTCAACGGTCCTTTTACCCGACGAAATGGGATACAGCCCCGCTACCATCTTGAGGAACGTGCTTTTTCCAGCACCGTTATGCCCAAGCAGCCCCACTCGCTCCCCCGGAACAATGCTCAAGCTTACATCCTTTAATGCATGGATGTCCGCGATTGTCTTCCGCGCTCCAGGGCCCTTTACCATGGATGCGAGCATTGTCTTCAGGGAGCGTTCTTTGAAAGCGACGGAGGCATAGTGAAGATTCACGTCGCTCAATACGATCTTGTTTGTCATAGGTAAAAGATCACCCGCTTTTCTGCACGTCTGCCAACAACGATTGCGACGCCCGCCAAAATGAATGCAGCACCGAGGCACCACAAATAGTTGGCGGCGGTCGGCCATTCGCCGTGAAGTAAGGGAGCGCGAACGATTTGGAGCAAATGATAGATTGGATTGTAGTCGAGCAGCACGTGAAGGTTGCCGTTGCGAAATACTGAGGGCTCGAAATAAACCGGCGATACAAACCAGATCGCTTGAAGAATGAGGCCAAGCGCGTGCGGCAGGTCGCGAAACCTGGCCGAAAAGTAGGCCATGATTGTCGCCCACGGCCATACGACCATTCCGATAAGCGGGAAAACGGAAAGTGCAGCAAGCCAACACCATCCGAAGTTTTGCGGCATGACCACTAGCACCCAGCCGATTAGACTTACACCCGCGAGGGCGAGAATTATCATTCCGGACAGGACGTTTCGCAGCGTGTAGATCGCCAGCGGATGCCGAGTCTGCTTTATGTACGCGTCCGCTTGGACAAACGCCAAAGCACCGCCTGTCACGTTGAAAACGATATATTCCCAGATAATTACGCCGGAGAGAATGTATGGCGCGTACTCTGCGATCGAGGATTTGAAAATTCGGCTGAAAACGATCGAGATCAGGATGGTCAAACCGAGCGGCTGTAGCATCGACCAGAATATGCCAAAGAACGACCTTCTCCAACGTGCTCGAAGATCAGACATCATTAGATGGACCCAGAAATACCGGGCCATCCAAATTCCCTTTGCGTAATCAAGCAACGATTTGCTCCGCCCGTTCAAGCTGCGGTATGATCAAAGAACTCGCATACCGATCCACAGATGTGATCAAGTTGCTCGTCAGTGAGACCCGGGTAACTAGGCAAGTTTATGCCCCGAGCGCTCAGGTTCTCACCGATCGGCAGCACTTGATCTGTCTGGCAATGCGGCATGCCGTGCGCCATAGGGAAGAATGGTCGGGTCTCGATGTTCCGTTCACTTAAGTGGGAACGCAACGAATCTCTCACCTCAGCTTGATCCACGATGAGCGAACACATCCAGTAAGAATGCGTGACATCGCCGACGGGAACATGAGTACGTGCGGGCAAGCCGCTAAACCGCAACGCGTAGTACTGAGCGATCTTGGATTTTCGCTGCAGAAAATCCTCCGCGAGTTCGAGCTGGGCCAAGCCGATCGCCGCTTGTATGTTCGTCATGCGATAGTTGAATGCCAGCATATCGTGCCAGTACTCGCGCGTGGGTGAAACACCCTGGCTCTTTAGTCGCCGGCACTTCTCCATGACGCCGTGATCGCGAGCCAAGACCATGCCGCCTTCACCAGTCGTTATTGTCTTGTTTCCGAAGAAGCTGAACGTTGCGGCATCACCGAAGGTGCCGACATGCTGTCCCTTCCATCGCGTGCCGAAGGCTTCGGCACAATCTTCGACCAGTAGAAGACCGCGGCGATGACATATTTCAACGATGGCATCCATATCACAGGGATGGCCATACAGATGGACAACCATTATCGCTTTGGTTCGCGGGGTAATTGCGGCTTCGACCAAGACCGGATCGACTTGAAGCGTGGCATCGAGCGAATCCACAAAAACAGGCCTCGCGCCCGTCTGAAGTATTGTGTTGACTGAAGCAATGTACGTGAAGCTGGGAACGATGACTTCGTCTCCCGGCCCTATGCCCAGCGCCTCGAGAGCGAGGTGAATAGCGACAGTGCCATTTGACACTGTTGTCGCAGCTTCCGCACCGACATAGCGCGCGAATGCGTCTTCAAATTTCGAAATGAACTGGCCCCGGGACGAGATCCAACCCGTCGAGAGACATTCGTTCACGTAGGCGGATACGTTTCCGCCGAGTTGGGGCTCATATACGGGAATACGGGACATAACTACTCTTTGCGAAGAAACGATTCGTAGCCACTCTCGGCCAGGAACTTTTCGCGCTGCGCGCTCTTCAGGTCCTCGGCAGCCATTTCCTTAACAAGCTCGATAAAGCTTGTCTTGGGAGACCATCCGAGCTTCTCTTTTGCCTTGGACGGATCGCCCAGCAAAGTCTCCACCTCTGCAGGCCTGAAATAGCGGGGATCGACAGCAACGATGCAGGCGCCTGTCTCTGCGTCGTAGCCTTTCTCCTCGACTCCTTCACCCTCCCAGCGGATAGAAAGACCGACTTCCTGGCCGGCGAGTTCTACGAACTCCCGCACTGAATGCTGTTCGCCGGTGGCAATGACATAATCCTCGGCTGTCTGCTGTTGAAGCATGAGCCACTGCATCTCGACATAGTCCCTTGCATGTCCCCAATCGCGGAGCGCATCGAGATTTCCAAGGAATAGCGTCTTCTGGGATCCGAGTTTAATGCGGGCGAGAGCGCGCGTAATTTTGCGCGTCACGAACGTTTCGCCGCGATTAGGAGACTCATGGTTAAAGAGAATCCCGTTGCAGGCATAAATTCCGTAAGCTTCCCGGTAGTTCACCGTAATCCAATACGCATAGAGCTTCGCAACCGCGTAAGGCGATCTCGGATAGAAGGGGGTTGTCTCTTTCTGAGGAACTTCCTGCACCAAGCCGTAAAGCTCTGATGTAGACGCCTGGTAGAAGCGAGTCTTCTTTTCCAAACCGAGAATCCTGATCGCTTCGAGGATTCTCAGGGCGCCAATGGCGTCCGAATTGGCCGTGTATTCAGGCTCTTCAAAGGAAACAGCAACGTGGCTCTGCGCAGCAAGATTGTAAATCTCGTCTGGCTGAACGAGCTGAATGATCCGCGTGAGGCTCGATGAATCCGTCAAGTCGCCATGATGCAGCGTCAGATCGACCCCGACATCATGTGGGTCGTGGTAAAGGTGGTCGATTCGATCTGTATTAAACAAGGACGTTCGGCGCCGAATGCCGTGAACCGAGTATCCTTTGTTAAGCAGGAACTCCGCAAGATAAGCTCCATCCTGCCCGGTAATGCCGGTGATGAGGGCGACCTTCTTTGTCATTTCTTCTCCGCAGTAGGGGGCGATTTGGATTCGACGCTCCCTTTGCTAAGAAAGCAGGACAGCCATCGCCAGCCGCAATTCGGGTGCTCTATAGCGGCTGATACCGGTAAAGTCGAATCTGAATTGGCCGACGGCAGGGCTGGGAACCTTATTGGTGTTGTGAACGCGGTGGATAAAGGCTTGTTCAAACATAAGCCATAGTGGGGCCGCTGTCCCTTCTTAAGGGCCTAAGGCATCAATGCGTCGATATTGGTCGTTGTCCGCCCTGCCGCGATATGCCTCGAGCGTTTGAGTCAACCAATCGGCAGACCGGGTCTAGGTACCGCTTACTCTTCACATCATGCGGGGGTTCGATGACGAGCCGCCATGATGGGAGTAGCTCGCGCAATTTGCGCGCAGAGATCGAATCGGTTCTGTCTATTGTGTCGAATGCGGGAAGTTTCTTGTGGTCAGGACGTGGACTTTGGATCTTCGGCCGGATCGCGCGTGACGATCTTATCTTGGACCGCGCACGCAAACATCAGGCACAGACACACCAAAAGAACAAGGACGAAGCCGATCAAGCCGATCATGATACCCGTGGCGATCAACCGCATTTCGGCATCCCGCTTAACCGCGAGCATAAATCGCGCGAGTGCTTGCATATTGGTGGCCACCACCCTGTTTGTCGGTGCATCCTCGATATCGATAAAGCGAGTCGAAGTAAACGACCACAACCAATCCACATAGTTTGCCCGAGTTGCCTGGCAAACGACGCTCGGCCAACGAGGTTAATTGGATGCGTCGTGGTTTCGGAAAGCGTGTGTGGAAGCGCTCCGAATGATTGAGTTGGGTTTGAGAGCAGGGCAGGGCGGGGTGCGCCTCGCATCGGAAGAGCCGCGACTGACCTTTAGCGCTAGCAAGTGAACGGGCGCAAAACCAAATCGAATTGAGAGTCTTCGCTTTTTAGGAATCTATGCAGACGAGCCCAGTGGCGGGGCGGCGACCACCGAACTATCGCGCATTCTACTCCAGTGCCTGTCTATGGTCCCGCAATTCAAAGCAGATGGAGAGGCTTAGATTTCGCCTACCAAGCTTTTATGCACCGGCCTGCGCCGCCATTGGCCAGTGCAATGGCGGCGCACCGCGCCTATTCCCGCCCGAACTCGTCGGAAACACGGATGATATCGTCCTCGCCGAGATAGGAGCCGGTCTGCACCTCGATCATCTCCAGCATGATCCGGCCGGGATTATAGAGGCGGTGCAGCTCGCCCTGGGGGATATAGACGGACTCGTTTTCGCGCACGAAAGTCACTTTATCGCCGACCGTCACCTCTGCAGTGCCTTTCACGCAGACCCAGTGTTCAGAACGGTGGAAATGCTTCTGCAGTGACAGTTTCTTGCCCGGCAAGACGAACAGGCGCTTCACCTGGAAACGATCGCCGTTGAATAGCGAGGTATATCCACCCCAAGGGCGATAGGACGTCGGGTGGGTTTCCGTCAGGCTCGACGTCGCGTTTGCATTAGCGAGATATTTCACAAGCTTACCGACTTCTTGAGCTTGGTCGAGTCGACCAACATAGACCGCGTCCTCGCTGGCGATTACGGCTACGTCCTTCAATCCTTGAACGGCGAGATGGGAGGCCCGCGAGAGGACCAACGAATTTTCGGTATTCATGACGGTGGCATGGCCGATGACGACGTTGCCTTTCTCGTCCTTTTCGCCGAGTTTCCAGACGGCATCCCAACTACCAAGATCCGACCATGCAAAGGCTGAGGTGATTACCGCGGCATTGGTTGTTTTCTCCATCACCGCATAGTCGATTGAAATATCGGGGCTTGCCTGAAAACTTGCTTCATCAAGACGAACGAAATCGAGATCGATTGCGGCTTGGGCAACCGCAGCCTCCGCTGCTACGTGCACCGTCGGTGCATAGGTTGATAGCTCGTTCAAGAGCAAGTCGGCCCGGCACATGAAAATGCCGGAGTTCCAGAAAAAGTTGCCAGCGGCCAGCATCTCTTCTGCGGCGGCAAATTGTGGCTTCTCAACGAAGCGCTTGACCTTATGCGCGCCTGTCGAAAGCGGTTCGCCCCGTTCGATATAACCATATCCGGTGGCGGGCTCGGTCGGCTTGATGCCGAATGTGACGATCTTGCCCGCCGCGGCGGTCTGGCGCGCTGATGCGATCGCCTCGTACCAATGCTCATTGGCATCGATTTCATGATCGGAAGCCAGAAGGTGAAGGATGGCATCCTCGCCGAACATCTGCTTCAAATAGAAAGCAGCGGCAGCGATGGCGGCAGCCGTATTGCGAGCCACCGGTTCGAGGATGATGGCCGACAGATCGACACCGACCTCGCGGGCCTGTTCGGCTACCGTGAATCGAAAATCCTGATTGGTGATGACGACAGGCGCCTCGTAGACCGTATCGTCCCTCACACGCTCAAGTGTTTCCTGGAACAAGGTCTTTTCATCAACGACTTTGATGAACTGTTTTGGCGCGCTCGATCGCGACAATGGCCAGAGGCGGGTGCCCTTACCACCGGCCATGATGACGGGAATGATCTTCTGAGTCATAAAAAATCTCCGGGTACGGACGGACCGTGTTTGTAGGGGCTCAACCGTTTACAGGCAATCGGGTCACTGAGCTTTCGCCCAGTCGCGAACAAGGGAAAGGCTTTTGTCTAGCAGCGACGAAGCAGCCGTCTCATCTTTGGCCTCGACATAGCAGCGCATTTCCGGCGCGTTGCCGGAAGGGCGAAGGTGAACGATGGAGCAGTCGGCGAGCGTAACGCGCAGGCCATCGATATCGCTGATCGAGCTAACAACTCCCAGCGGCTTGAGGAAAGCTGCAAGGTTTTCAGGAGTGGCACGCAGGTGTGCCATTAGCGCCGTACTTGTCTCCACAGCAAAGTCCTCGAGCCGGTCAGCAGCTGCCACAGGTAGGCGAAAATCGGCAGTGATGGCTGAAAGCGGTTTGCCCTGCTGTTTGACGAGAAACAATGTTGCAAGAATCGGCAGAAAGCTGTCGCGTGTTGGAAGGGAGCCCAGCGTTCCATTGGATAGGGCGAAAGCCGACTGAGTGAGCACACCACCATTTGCCTCGAAGCCCATTACCGCCATATCGCCCGCCGCGACTGCCTTGTTCATGCCTTCGATAACAAAGGGAGATCCGACTTTGGTTCGAGTAACGCGATAGCTACCAGCGGCCTCGATGCCGGAATTGGAGGTCACCGGTGTGACTACGACCTTCGCTCGAAGGAAACGCGCGACGATGAGCCCGAGCAGGTCACCACGAAGGGGCGTTCCCCCTTCATCTGCGACCAGCGGTCGGTCTCCATCGCCATCGGCGGAAACGATGGCATCGAGTGCATGCTCCGCCGCCCAACCACGCAAGAATTCAATCGTCTGCGCCGATACGGCTTCTGTATCGACCGGAATGAAATGGTCGGATCGTCCGAGTGCCACGACTTCCGCGCCATAGCCGGCGATCACGTCGTGCAGGCTGTCGCGGGCAACCGTGCTATGCTGGTAGACGCCGATTTTCAGGCCGGAAAGGGCGCCAGCCGGCAGAAGCGCGCTGTTGCGCGACAAGAAAAGAGCAACGGCGTGGTGCTTTTCGTTCGGCGCCTCTCCAGGCGTTAAATCTGTAATCGTGTCTCCGATATCGGCAGCGATGCGGGTGATTGCGAGTTCGTCGGTCTTGTCGATCTCGCCATCCGGGCGATAGAATTTGATACCGTTCCGATCTGCCGGGATATGCGAGCCTGTGACCATCAGCGACGCGCATTCTTTCGACATCGCATAGTATGCCAACGCCGGCGTGGGGATTGCGCCGCAGTCGACAGGCTGCAGGCCGGCGCGGGCGAGGGCCCCGATGCAGGTGGCGACAATGTCCGGGCTTGAGGGACGATAATCGCCAGCGACAAAGATGCGGTCTCCCGCCTTTGCCAATCCGGTATGCAGCAGATGTCTTGCAAATGCCGTTGAGTAGAGAGCCGATGCGTGGCCCTGAAGATCAGTGACAAGGCCGCGAAGACCGCTGGTGCCGAATTTCATGAAGTTCCCTAACGTCCACTGGCTTATGGACTGTGTCGGTAAGCCGTCATGCGCGAGTGTCAAGAGATTAGCGTCGGATATCGATAGTTTTCAAACAGGCGATAGCAAATCAGGCTTTGTCTCGCGGTCTTTCGTCAGTCGACATAATCGATTCTCTGCAAACGTCGGTGCAGAGAGTAGCGATGTCGCGAAGGCCAAGGAGCCGCCGGTGATGGAAACCAGGACCGTCGGCTCCTCGTCTCGCTCCTTCGATCGCCCGACGCGCTTCAGAGTTCGAAGGTATATTTGGTCTTTGCGAGCTTTGCCAAGTACTGGCCATAAGCGCTCTTGCCGAGCTCATCAGCGAGCTTCTGTAGGTGATTCTCATCAATATATCCCATGCGGTACGCCACCTCTTCCGGGCAGGCGATCTTGAAGCCCTGACGTCTTTCCAGGGTTCCAACGAAATCGGCAGCGTCCAGCAGGCTGTCCGGCGTGCCGGTATCGAGCCAGGCGTAACCGCGGCCCATTAGTTCAACTGTTAGCTGGCCACGCTCAAGATATGCGCGGTTGACGTCGGTAATCTCCAATTCCCCGCGCTGCGACGGTTTCAGGTTTGCGGCAATGTCGATAACCTGCTTGTCGTAGAAATAAAGGCCGGTAACAGCCCAATTACTCTTTGGCTTTGCCGGCTTTTCCTCGATCGAAAGCGCCTTCATGCTATCGTCAAACTCGACAACGCCGTAACGCTCCGGATCAGTGACGTGATAAGCGAAAACGCACGCGCCCGCGACCGTGGAAGCACCGGAGCGCAGAATCTGCGGCAGGCCGTGCCCGTAATAGATATTGTCGCCGAGAATCAGCGCCGACGGGTTTTCCCCGACGAAACCGGCACCGATGATGAAGGCCTGCGCGAGCCCGTCCGGGCTCGGCTGCACCGCGTATTCGATGGAGATACCCCACTGGCTGCCGTCGCCGAGCAACCGCTTGAAGGCGTCGTTGTCGTACGGCGTGGTGATGATCAAAATCTCCTTGATCCCCGCCATCATCAGTGTGGTTAGCGGATAGTAGATCATCGGCTTGTCGTAGACCGGCATGAGCTGTTTGGAGACAGCCTTGGTGATAGGATAAAGGCGAGAGCCGGAGCCGCCAGCGAGAATGATACCTTTCATGCTTGTTCCTTCCATTCGTGAAGCCCGAAGGCGCCTCCCTAGATCAAACGGTCCAGGACGACCTTTGCGGACACCCTCCAATCGGGCAGGACGATTCCGTAGGACTGTTTCAATTTCTCGTTCGAAAGCAGGGAGTTGGCCGGGCGCCTTGCAGGTGTCGGATACTCAGCCGTCGTGATCCGGCCAACTGACACGGCCTTGCCACTCTTCGTCAGCATGGCAGCGAAGATTGCCTCGGCGAAATCCGCCCATGTCGCCTCGCCGCTTCCGGTCAGGTGAAAGACGCCGCGCAGTTTCGGGTCCGGATCGACAGAAAGGCGCTTGACGATGGTTATCACAGCATCGGCGATATCAAGCGCGCTGGTTGGCGTGCCGTGCTGGTCGGCGACCACGTTCAACCTATCGCGGGTCTCGGCCAGCCGCAGCATGGTCTTTAGGAAGTTGGCGCCAAAGGGTGAGTAGACCCAGGAGGTGCGCAAAATGACGTGGTCCGAATTTGCAGCGGCGACGCCAAACTCACCCGCCAGTTTCGAGCGACCATAGGCCGATATCGGCCCGGCAGCGTCCGTCTCGAGATAAACACCCTGCTTGTCGCCGGGAAACACATAGTCTGTCGATAGGTGCACGACCGGAACGCCGAGTTCGCTTGCCGATTCCGCTATCGCCGTCGCTCCTTCTGCATTGATGGCGAAGGCCAGGGCTTCTTCGCTTTCAGCCTTGTCGACCGCCGTATACGCAGCGGCGGAAACGATAGCATCCGGCCTGATTTGTGAAAGGACGGTACGAATCGCGTTCCGATCGACGAGATCGAGCTCCGGACGGCCAACGGCGACGATATCTACACCGGCCGCCGGACCGCGTTCTAAAAGAGCCGAGACAACCTGGCCCTGTTTTCCTGTCACCGCAATGCGCATGGCTCAGCCCTTTTTCAGAACGCCCAGGCGTTCACCGGAATAGACCCTCTGCCGCAGCGGCTGCCACCACCATTCATTCTCCAGATACCAGCGCACCGTCCGCGCGATGCCACTGTCGAAGTTTTCTTGCGCCTCCCAACCCAGCTCCGTCTCCAGCTTGGTGGCATCGATGGCATAGCGCGCGTCGTGGCCCGGCCGGTCCGTGACGAAGGTGATAAGGTCGGAATGCGGCTTTGCCCTCGGGCGCAATTCGTCCATCAGAGCGCAGATGCGATGCACGACGTCGATATTGCGCCGCTCGTTACGGCCCCCGACATTGTACTTCTCACCGAGGCGACCGCGCGACGCAATCAGGTCGAGGGCGCGGGCGTGATCTTCGACGTAGAGCCAGTCGCGAATGTTGACGCCCTGGCCATAGACCGGCAGCGGCTTTCCGTCCATGGCGTTAAGAATAATCAGCGGGATCAGCTTTTCCGGAAAGTGGTAAGGCCCGTAGTTGTTCGAGCAGTTCGACACCACGACAGGGAGACCGTAAGTGCGGTGCCACGCAATCGCCAGATGATCGCTCGCCGCCTTCGAAGCAGAGTAGGGCGACGACGGATCGTAAGCCGTGGCCTCCTCGAACAGCCCCTGGTCGCCGAGCGATCCGTACACTTCGTCGGTCGATACATGCAGAAAGCGGAATGTCTCCTTGCGATCAGCGGGCAGCTCGTTCCAATAATGCCGTGCTGCTTCCAGCAGGCTGAACGTGCCCATCACATTGGTCTGCACGAAGTCGCCCGCACCACTGATCGAGCGATCGACATGGCTTTCGGCGGCCAGATGCATGACCCGGTCAGGCTGGAAGCTCTTCGTCGCCTCCGACATTTTTGCAAGATCGCAAATGTCGGCCCTCAGAAAACGATAGTTTGAAGCACCTTCGATCTCCTTGAGTGAAGCAAGATTGCCGGCATAGGTAAGCTTGTCGACATTGAGCACGTCCGCGCCGACGTTTTTCACGAGATGCCTGACGAGTGCCGAACCGATAAAGCCCGCTCCGCCGGTTACGAGAATACGCATCAGTTATCTCCGTTCGTCGTCCTTTTTTGACGGTCAATATTTGAAAGGGGGTAGATCCGCCAGTTTAGGCTGTATCCTATCCTTGTCCGACAAGACCACATTGTCGAGCGGCACAGGCCATTCGATACCGATCTCCGGATCGTTCCAAGAGACACCGCGGTCGCTGACGGCGCTATAAGGGGCCGTCACTTTGTAGGAAATCACGCAGTCCGGAACCAGTGTCGCAAAACCGTGTGCGAAGCCTGTCGGAATCCACAGTTGTTCGCCGTTCTGCATCGAAAGTTCGCAACCATACCACTGGCCATAGGTTGGCGAATTGACGCGGATGTCGACGGCTACGTCGAAAATCGTGCCAGCAATGCATCGCACCAGCTTCCCTTGAGCGAACGGGTCGAGTTGGAAATGCAGGCCACGTACCGTACCAGCGGCCGCAGAAAGAGATTCGTTCTCCTGCACAAACGCAACGTCGGCGACGTTTTCGCGGAACCAGCCGTCCTTAAACACTTCTGAAAAATATCCGCGATGATCACCCAGTCTTGTTGGAGTGATCTTGGTCAAACCTGCCAGAGGCAGAATCTCAATATTCATTACGCGCCTGTCCGTCTTCAGGTTTGACATCCCTGTCGTAGCAAATGCTACTCTGATCGCTGGTGAACAGTCACGTCATCAAAATTGGTAGTATGCCGGACCCTGACAGGGACGCCCTAGAGAAGCCTCGAACGACGTACGGTACAGAGAATAACGAACAAACCTTGGCGAGCCAAATTCGCGTTTCGCCAAAAGAGCGCTCGCTGTGCTTGTAGATAGCGGGCTTCCGCAGTGGCTTCATGTTCCGCTATAGGGCGGCAACCCGATCGGAAGATTTTCGAAGGCCTGTCGCAGATCCGCTCTTAAGGCAGTCCTAGGTCTGTCGTGCCGACATGCCCCGCAACTCCTTCGGAACTACAAGGTGTGCGAAAAAGTGACTTGCGCGCTTGAGGAGGCAAGGCGTCTTCCCTCCCATTCCAAAGCCCATTTTGGAACGTCGTTTTTAACGTCAAAATGTATGAATAGCCCTGTAAAGATAGTGCTTTTATGATTTCAAAGGGATGAATGGTGGGCGATGAGAGACTCGAACTCCCGACATCCTCGGTGTAAACGAGGCGCTCTACCAACTGAGCTAATCGCCCTTGCGAGGTCGGTCCGGTTGGGTCCGCCGCATCGGTGGCCGTGATCTATGCGGATCGGAGGCAAACCGCAAGAGTGTTTGCGAAGTTTTTTTGTTTTTATTTGACGAAAGGCAAAACGGACCAAAGGCCGAGCCGTGCATCCCGTCATACACGCCGCAGCATGCCCTTCGCCTACGACAAGGTCCGATACCGTCAGCGCCACAAGGTCGAAAATCCATTGGCCGCGCTCAAGGACTGGCGGCGCCTTAGGATCTGCTACGACCAACGTGCTCACACCCTTTGCACTTCAATCTGTGTCGCAGCCGTAGGGATCTGCTGGTTTCGATCGATGAGTCCTGGCCCTAGTAACGAAATAAATAGGCTTTAGGCTGTCTCTTCGCCCCCCACTCGTGAGAATGCGGCTGGTGTTTAGAAAGTTGGAACCAGAAGCGGAACGAGTTCAACTTTCTCTGACTTCGAGAGTGGAAACTTCAAGATTCCCCTGGAATTCGTGGGTTATGGTTTGAATGGCTGAGTTGCTGCTGGTCTATCTGAAAACGAAGCAACCCGGATCTTGCACCGTCCACAAGGTGTCGGGGACTATTGTAATGCTTTAGGTTCTCTCAGGCTCAAGAAGACTATCGATGGCGTTTAGGTCTTGTCGAATGTCTCATAGGCCTTGGTTGCCGATCCATCTCCGCTGATGTCTTTCGCATCAGTTCCCTCTCTGTCTCCGGTAGCGAATCCTATGATGTCCGAAGCGAACCAGGAGGGAGAACTAACGGGTGCTGGTAATGGGCGATCCAAGGGAGGTCAGTCCAATTAGGTCTCTCCCGCATAGTAATCCCAGCAGGCGCCGAAGCGCCCGTTCAGTGAACCAGTGAAAAGAGGTGGGGGCATGTGTGATCGGCGGAATGGATGATACCGGGGGGGTGTTTCAGATGCGGGGCGGTGTGGCTCCTCCATACTGGACCCAGACTTAGCTATGAAAAATCGCTGAACCCGATCCGTTAATCAACGCTCATCGATCCGACGTGTTCAGTGGTGAAAGACAAGCAACGCAAGCTGATGGAACCAGTGCAAATGCAACCATATCTAATTAGGCGCCCATATTCCTAAAAATCTCGCTGTATAATCATCATAATGATTATCTTAATAATATTATTTTGATTCTTTCTTTCGCCGAACCAGGAAGATGGAACCAAGACGGGAAATGCGAACCAGACGAGCCGAAGCATCCCGAGCGAGCGCAGCGAGCGAAGGGTAATGCGAGAGGCGAGTACTGGTGAGCCATGGTATGAAAATGCTCATACCCAAATATATTTAATCTATAAAATATTATCTGAAAATCATCATTTTAGTATGAGCTAATATTAATTATTACTACCATTATCGAGATAATGATCCTTCAATGCGAACCAGATGAGCCGAAGCATCCCGAGCGAGCGCAGCGAGCGAAGGGTAGTGCGGAAGGGTGAATGCTGGTGAGCCATGGTATGGAAAATACCTATGCCCAAAATTGTGCAGTTAATGATATTTTCTATATAATATTAAACTGAAAATCATCGATTTAATCGGAAGTAATATTAACTATTACCATTATCTAGATAATGAATGCGAACCAGACGAGCCGAAGCATCCCGAGCGAGCGCAGCGAGCGAAGGGAATGCGGGAGGTGAGTATTGGCGAGCATGCTGGAACCATACATAAAGAAGCGATTATCAATCATAATAAAAACAAAAAATAACGCTGTTAACGAAGTAAACCAACAAACTAAATATAATGGAGATTATGAAGATAATGATTCTTGGATGGATATAATATTATATCGGATATTTTCTATGATGATTTTCAAATAATCGTTGTATCGATTATCTTAATAATATTATCTTTTAGGAGGTTTCTCAAACTCTTTATGGTATAATCTTCTCTGGATTATACAACATCTCCCTCTCTCTCATTCTCTCTTATAGATAAGAGAGAAAGAAAGTGTAGGCCTCTCGGCGTTAGGGATGAATATCCCTACATCACGAATGGGGGGTCCGGCAAGCCCCCACCACACAAAAAAGAGTCGTGCCTCGATCCTGAGAATATTCGCGAAGTTCGCCTCGACAGGACGCCATCATCACCATCCCGCGGGAGATGGTCCAAAGTCATAGCCGTTATTCTACGAGACTAAAAATGCGCCGCCATGGTTTCCCTATCCCTGGTCCGTGTTCAACTGGGCGCTTCTGCGCCTCTATGGTCGCCACGCACCTACCTGACGCTGCATGCTGTGCACCAATGGGGCATAGGGCAGATCCAGCAGGGAGGCCCCTGGCGGCGGGAATGCGTCTCAACACGTGGGCCCTTAGCTTCAGGGACAGAGCTATACGAGGCTCCATGGTTGGGTGCGTTCCGGTTATTATCAAGATAATCGCCATTCGATTATCCTCTCTGATTTTCAAGGTAATCGACGCGGCACACAACTAGGCTGTTCCCTCACCATGCTCCCGGCTCGCTATCCCAGCTGGTTCAGCAGGTCATGCGCCGATGCTCGAAGCGCTATCTCATGCCGTCGATGATCAAAGTGCCGACGGCTAGCCAGCTATTCTCCGCCGACCTTCCGTTAGAAGGGTTTTTATCAATGGATCGCGGAGCTATTATTACGAAAATCCGCTTTCGATTTTCTGCTGCAATTATTGAGATAATAGTGTTGACTGGTCGAACGTAAGTGAGACCGCCATCAAATGGCCTCGGGCGTTATCGGCCGATGTCACATTAGTCCGAGCGATCGTGCGAACCGGTGTCCCGTCCCTGTAGCCTGGCTAATGGATCGCGCAGCTATTAACACGAAAATCCATTTCTCATTATCTCCGGCAATTATCGAGATAATGATGTCAGTGGGTAGGACGTTAGTGGAACCTGCGCCCGATGGCCTCGGATGTGTTATTCGGCGATGCACCCCAACAATGGTTCGGGCAATTATCGCGATAACCCCTTCTCGATTAATATCTCGGATTTTCTAGATAATGGGCTTTTCCTACAAGTGGCGGGATTGCGTTGGGGCTGGATCCGTCGGCATGTGTTTTGTGGAGTGGATCGTGCAGCGATTATCTCAAAAATCCATTTTTTGATTATCTCCAATAATCATCGAGATAACAACTTCACGTGGTCGGACGTTACGCGGAACATGCGTCCATAACCTCGGAAGAGTGGCACGGCCATGCACCCGAACAAAATCCGAGCGATTATCGTAAAAAATCCGGTTTCGTTTATATCTGGGATTTTCTAGATAATCGCTATCCAGATTTCTCCGAGCCGACGTCTCCCTCACTGCGGCCCTAGGCTATGGATCGCGCAGCTATCAAGACCCAAATCCGGTTTCGGTTATCTCAGGTGATTATCGAGATAACAATGTCAGTTGGTCGGGCGCTAGCGAGAACCCGCATCCTCACGGCTATGCACTTGAGCAAAAATACAAGCGATTATTGTAAAAATCCGTTTTCGATTAATATCTCGGATTTTCTAGATAATGGCCATCCAGCTCAAGGGATTACGGCGAGTGGTCGTCTCGACACCCATTAGCCGGCCACGGCCGTGCCGGAAGCCTAAAACCGCGTATTTGCCTGATAAGCAACTTGAGCCACCACCTTGGTCGCGTCTCCACGCGCGCCGTACCTTCCAATGAAATGACCCTTTTCGTCTGCGGACGGGCTTTCCACCTGATAAAGGTCCCATCGCTTGTCAGCAGTTGGCGTGAGGCGGTATGTTCGCCCGTTACTGCGGCAATACCAATTCGGAGTTTTCCCAAGCTGGGTCCATTTGCAGTCGGCTCCAGAGAGCAGCCTCTGCTCCGCAGCTATCCTTTCTTGCATCCTCAACGATTTCCGCCGCACCTGGCGCTCAAGTTGGAGTCGCTCGCGCTCCTGCTCGACGTGCTCTGAAAGCAGTCCGATGATTGCCGGCAGTTCAGTTCCTTCCGCTTTCTCCTTAGCGAACACCGCAAGACATCCATCCTTCAAGTCATCATCGGGGGAGAGGGTAAATGGTTCTTCTTCAAAGGCCCTGAGCCGCTGCGCAACATCCGTCATCGTCAGGGAGGGGCCTGGCATTCGATTAAGGTATCCTCGCAAATCCTCAACAGGAATCCAGCATCCGACAGCTGACCTGAGGAGCGCTTCTCTCTCACCCTCCCATTTTTGCCAGATGCCGTTCTCCCGATCTAAACGTTTGACGATAGCCTCCGCCACCTTCAACAAGGAGTTCGGATCACGAAGATGACGGAGGGATGGGCTTTGCATGTAGTCGTCCAGTATATGTTTCACAGTCCGCGCGCGATCGTCTTCCATCACCCACTCGATGTCCCAATTTGAATTGACGGTATTCAGAGTAATAGAACAGCTCGCGAGCTGCAAAACGACGATGACAACAAATCCGCATGCCGCCAAAGAATGTTGGAATCACCCGACATTGTTACTCGTTCGCGCGAGACAACACGGTGACCACCAACGGCGATGGCCACGCTCTGCGAGATGTGCGGATACCAAAAGGGCCGGTCGCGAATGCTCAACAGAGCCTCTGAAGCGAATGTAATGCGCCAATAATCGCCGCTGAGATCGAGATAATATTATTGGAATAATGAAGATAGCATTATTTTAAAAATGCTCTTTGCAGGGACACGATGGGAGGTCGTGGTTGACTGTCGACAGTATTATCTCGGAGAATGAATGTGATATTTTCAATAATGAAGTTCGTCTGGATAAGATAATATCGGTTGGAAAATGGAGATAATGTTATCTGCATAAATGCTCGTTGGGAGGATGTAGATCCCGTCGAAAATCCAACAGTATTATCTCGGAAATGCGCCCAGGAGAGCATGAGATAATGGCTCTAAAAACCGGGAAACGGTTTTCAAGAAAAGGTGGCAGGCGCATTCGACCGTAATGAGGATTCAGTCGGTTGACGGAATGTGCGAGCACCGCTCACGTCAACTAATGAAGTCAGCGTCAGGGTGAGCTGATGTCGAACCGGGCGACCTAGCGACAGAATGCATTGCTTAAGAGATCCGGGATAGCGCTCTCGAACGGAGAGTGCGTTTCACAGGCAACTATTCGCTCGACTTTGCCATGCATCTCCAGATCTCCTCGCAGAAAGCGCATTCATAGCTGCCGGGACTGGCGTCTTCATTGACTTTATGGTTCGGACTTCGCCAACCTTTTGGACCGCCGACCTTTCCGTCGCTGCGCAGCACGGGATAGCGGGTTCTGGGCCGGTACCGTTGTGCTCGGGGATCGCGCCCTCCGTTTGAGAGCGGGTACCTTCTTATCGCTAACCTTTTGTTTTCGCCGGCTTGGGTCGGAATTATTTCGAATAACCTCGTCCATAAAGTCACTGAATGATCCCCTCCCTAACGTGCCGATACCGGCTGGCAGGTTGGTTGAGGTCAAGGGACGTTCGATCATTCTGTCGGCTAGCAGATCGAGCTGCTCCTGGTTCAATTTGACAGTGCGGCCGTGGCGTATGAAGGGAATGTCATGTCTGCGGATCAATTCCCGAACATATCGCACCGGATTCACAACATCATCGGTGGTAATCCCCAAGGCGATAGCCGCCTCGGGCAGTAGGTAAAGGCTCTGCACCGTGGTCTATTCCTCCGCTGGCTCGGTTCCCCGCATGAGCTGAATGATGATGAGAGTCTATGTCGATTCAAGCGCGGTGGGCTGGAGATGAAAGCAACATTGAGGATAGATTTGCAACTGTTGAACAGTGACGTCTTCGCTTAAGAAGAAGATTATTATCGTTAATAATAGAAGTGTATTATCTCCAATATATTCGTTGGATTCGAAATTAATTTACGCATGACCGCGCCTGCCGATGGACGCAGACCTGCTGCGCTAACCGCGTAGGAGTGGCCCTCCACAATTTTGTTTTATGCTGCTTCGCCAAGGATGGCCGTAAGTAGCTTTCGTCGAGTGCTGACGTACCGATCGCCGATTTTGTTCGCCGGTAGCTTTCCATTGGCGACGAGGTGATAGGTCGCTCTCTGGGTTCTGTTGATGATTTTTGCGAAGTTTTCGATTCCCCAGATGGGAGCGTCGAGATCTGCGCTGTCTGTTTGCAATTCCATTTTATGGCTCCAAGAAATATGTGCATCACGGTGATATAAATTACCGTGATGTACTTGTATGTCAAGCGGTGAGAAATTACGGTGATGTCGCGATAATAAGGGACGAGACGGAATGGCGAGGGCGGGGCGTGGGTCGGATCAATTTCCGCTAAGGTTGCCGGACGGCATGCGCGATCGAATTAAAGAGAGTGCAGAAGCGGCCGGCCGTTCAATGAACGCTGAGATCGTTTTGAGGCTTGAAAGTTCGTTTCGATCCGACAAGGCGGATCCGAGGCGCCTAGACGTTCGTGAGCGGGGGAGCGAGGTGAACGCGGAAGTACTGGAACACCTCGGCCGACTGGTCCAACTACTGACTCCCAAGGAGGACTGAAATGTCTGTTCGCAAGCGGGCATGGGCGACAAGCAAGGGCGAGCAGAAGACTGCATGGGTCGTGGACTATGTCGATGCCAAGGGCGTCCGGCGGCAGAAGACCTTCAAGCTGAAGAAACAGGCAGATGCTTTCGCCGCCACAGCCTCGGTTGAGGTTAGGGAGGGCGTGCATGTTGCAGACAGCGATAGTGTGACGGTGAATGCTGCCGGCAAATTCTGGCTTGCCTCCAGCATATCGCGCGGGCTCGAGCGCTCTACTGTTGATCAATACCGACAGCATCTCGACCTGCATATTGCACCGCTGATTGGCGAGATTCTGCTTTCAAAAATGACCGTCCCGGCCGTCCGCGCCTTCGAGGATCGACTGCGCGAGACGAACCGATCGCCTACTATGGTACGCAAGGTGCTGGTTAGCCTCGGATCGCTTCTAGCTGATGCCCAGGAACGAGGACTCGTCGTCCGGAATGCCGTCAGGGAGAAGAGCCGCGCCCGGACCAAAGGGACTGAGCGGCGCCAGGAGCGTCGCCACAAAGGAAAGCTTAAGGTGGGGGTTGATATCCCGTCGCCGGCCGAGATGAAGGCCGTCATAGGCGCGCTCGAGGGCCATTGGCGTCCACTCCTATTGACAGCGATCTTTACCGGCATGCGCGCCTCAGAACTGCGAGGTTTGCGTTGGAGCGACGTCAACTTAGATAGGCGTGAACTCCGGGTTCATCGACGTGCAGATCGTTACAACGAAATTGGAAAGCCAAAGTCGGAAGCCGGAGAGCGCACCATTCCCGCGCCGCCGATAGTCATCAATACACTGCGCGAATGGAAGCTGTCATATCCTCGCCCCTACAGCAATGAGATGGACACCAACGGCAACCGCCAGCGCGAGAAGCCAGATGACGCTCACCTTGTCTTTCCCAACGGAAGTGGAAAGATCGAGTCGCTTGCGAACATCATCAACCGAGGTCTCATCCCGGTGCAAATTGCGGCCGGTGTCGTCGACGCGACGGGGGAGATGGATGATCAGGGAAAGCCGCTTTTTCGGGCGCGCTATACAGGCATGCATGCACTGCGGCATTTCTACGCGTCCTGGTGTATTAATCGCCCAGCGGATGGCGGCCTGGGCTTACCCCCGAAGGTCGTGCAGGAGAGGCTTGGTCATTCGACTATCGTAATGACGATGGACGTGTATGGTCATCTCTTCCCGCGTGGTGATGACGCAGACGAATTAGCCGCTGCCGAACGTTCCCTTCTTGGCGACTGAACGCGACACAAATGCGACGTGGAGCTCTAAAATCCTTGTAGGCCAGTGCTTCTGGTCGGATTGAAAATCCGCGTGTCGCTGGTTCGATTCCGGCTCTGGGCACCACTCCAAAACTTGCTTCCAAATGTTTCCGAACGAAACGCTCAGAATTAGATCCCGTTCTTTCCGAGCGGGCTGATTGACCCTTCGGGTGTCGAACAACCTACTTTGATGTTCGGCTCAGCGCTTCGGCACGATACCCAGGCTGAGGACCCACATTTCGCGGTAGCAGAAGTCGGGGTCGGAAATCAGGCGGTCCGGCTCTTCGCCAATCGCCTTCCATTGGTCATGATCCGCTTCCGGCAGGTCACAGGTTCGAGCGAGCCTGGATAAGAATTCGAGGTTGTTGCGGATATACTCGTGCTCCACGGGCTTTAGCGGCTGACGTCGCTCTGCGAGTGTCGTGATGGCAGAGACGCGCTCAAGGCCCGCCGCTCGAAACCAGGCTGGCAAGCGCGTTCCCCGCATGGCGCCGGAGATCTGCGTATCGCCGGATAGCGCATCGAGCAGCCGCCACATGAGTTTGGGATCTTGCGTAAGCGCGAATTTCTGCGCACCTTCTGAAGCGAAGTGCTCTCAGGCATGAAGTGTCCACCAAAATAGGTGGACACCAAATCATGGAAGAAGATGAGCAAAGACTGCGGGTGCGGCTTGTGGGTAGTGACGGACGACGTCGATATGACCCAGCTTCGGTAGATCGTCTTGTTGCAGCCTGTCTTGAACCGGGTGTCTCGGTATCGCGGCTTGCGCTTGAACACGGCGTTAATGTCAATCTCCTGCGGAAATGGATACAGAGGGCCAAGCGGCTTGGTCATCCTGTGCCTGCGGGTCCGGCGTTCGTTCCGGTTCAGGTCGGTCCCGATCGGAGCCTGCCAGTGCAGCGCAGCAGCTTGGATAAAAGCATCAAGAGGCTGTCTTGTGCGGCCAAGCTGAGCGCTTCACTGCCGAACGGGGTGAGCGTGACGGTGGAATGCAGTGATGTCGATGGGTTGGCAGCAATAATAGGAGCGCTGGGTCATGTTCAGACTTGGCGCTGATCTCCAGGTTTACCTGCATCGTGAGCCGATCGACTTTCGGGCCGGCATCAACAGCCTCGCGGTCCTGGTCCAGGAGACGATGGCGCTGGATCCCTTTGCTCCTGCGGTTTTTGCCTTTTGTAATCGCCGTCGCGACCGGGTGAAGCTCCTGTTCTTTGATCGGTCCGGTTTTGTGATGGTCCTGAAGAAATTGACGGAAGACAGGTTCCGATGGCCCCGCCGAGAGACTGCGGTGGTGACGCTGACGACAGAGCAGCTGCATTGGATTCTCGATGGCATCGATATCGATGCGATGATCCGCCATCCGGTGCGGCAATATCAGATCGCCGGCTGAGGATGGCGAATTGAGCTGTTGACGCAAAGGGGCGGTTCAGATTCAAGAATCTGATGACTCGAACCGGC
>NZ_JANUBV010000005.1:0-370140 GCF_024808055.1 Rhizobium sp. BK176
AGCGATGATCCTATGATCAGCTTGCCGGCAGTGGCACGTTGATCAGTCCGGCTCACGCCGGAGAGCATGGGACCAGAGCCGTCCAGTTACACCACTGCAGTGGGCACGATCCTCAGAGTTTTCGGCCCGGTGAAACACTGCGGTAAAAAGAGGGCCTCGGCTGGGTTCCGCAATAACTATCCGAGGCCTCCCACTACCCCTTGAGAAGCGAAGATGAAGTAGTGCAGATGCCAAGCGCGGGAAGGCGACAATTGGAAAAGCCAACACCAAGGCGCTGTCAGACGGCGGCCGTTCCGCTGCCCTCGAGAGGGCCAAAAAGCTGCCGCGGCGAAGACAAGCTGCGCGAGGCGAAGGAAAAGCACCATGTGCTGCCGAACCGCGTTCTTGAAAACCTCGTCAGCGCTTCGAGGACACGCGCAGCGAGATCGGGCTTGCCCCACAACGTGAAGCTCCACCAGGCAATCGCTTGTCGTGGTACGGGGCGTGCTCTACGGCTTTGAATTGTACCTTACGACGACGCAAACTCCTGGCTCTTTCGCCAGGCGATGACGTCGACTCGAAGGTCACATAGTGCTGGTAGACCATGCTCTTCAAAAGTTGTTCGGCGAGGCGTTATGCCCGGAGTTACCCACTGTTCCCAAGCGGCGTTCATCTCGGCAAAAGACCCGAGATCGCGAAGCCAGATGTTGGCTTGGATCAGTTCTGACTTGTCTGTACCCTCCATCGCGAGCAGGGCATCGATACGATCAAGGATCTCGGCAGCCTGTGCGCGTATGCTGCTTCCGGCGGCGAAATTGGCGGTCTGGCCGATGATATGGACTGTTTGAAGTGGCGACGCCTCGTCGACGGACGCGTGCTCGATAGCCATCGGCCGGTTTCCCTGTTTCAATTGGCGCGTCGGTTGCTGCCAAGGCCAAATTGCAGCCACCGCGCCAGTTGAACAGGCCGTTTTATTTTTCGCGGCTATAACGGAATGTTATGGGCGGTCCGTCATCGCGGTGTGTCGCGACACGAACTCGACAAGATAGCGGGCGCCCTCGGACGCCTCGGACTGAGCATAAAATCCAATCTCGATGCGGACGGCGCCGGGTAGGTCGGCGGCCTTGTCGAGCGCGCGACATCCCTCGGGAATCGTGGCTTCAAGCATGGGACCGACACCTATGCCAACCCTGACCGCCGTCGCCATGGCAACCAACGTGGACGCGACGCAGGCCGTCTTCCATTTTATGTTTCGCTGCGACAGCGTGGCGATCGTCTGGAGATTCCAGGGGCAACCCTCGTCAAACATGATGACCGGGAGCGGTCTGCTGGCGTCGACCACAAAATCCGATCTGACGACCCATGTCAGGTATTCGGTCCAGATCAGGATTGGTTTCCTGTTGAGAACGGTGATGTCGCACACGGCAAGATCGAGCTTCCCCTCTTCGAACATTTCCGCCAGACGCCGGTTGGGCTCGACGATTATGTCGATGTCCACCTTCGGGTTCTGGGCCCTGAAGTCACGAAGGATGTTTATCAGTCGACTGGCGGCGAAGTCTTCGACGACCCCGAGACGGATGCGTCCTTGGAGTACCTTTCCGGTGAGCCGACGGCCGACCTCATCGCTGAGCAGCACGATCTCCCGGGCATAGGCCACCATGACCTGGCCGTGAGCCGTGAGCTCAAGTCCCTTGGAGGATCGAGAAAAGAGCGTTACCCCCACGAGCTCTTCGAGCTTGCGGATTTGCATGCTGACCGCCGCTTGAGTTCGATGCAATTTGGCAGCGGCGCCGTTGACCGTTCCGATCTCGGCGACCGTCAGGAAAGCCCGTAGCAGATATGAATCGAGATCAAGCATTCGACAGCGTCTTCGGTTGCGTTAAAGGCGAGCTATCCGAATGTGCTCATGACAGCGAAATTCGACATTGAACGATCTGCATCCGCGAGGCAACGGGCCGGGGATCGCCCATGCCCTTATAAAGTTATCTGAACGGGCCTGTCGTCGAAAATGGCGGTCGAGGCTGCCAGACTATCAGAAATCGTTATAGGCCCTCACGAAATATCAAGGTTGTAAAGGATTCTGGCTGGGCGAATGATGCCATCTCGGACCGAGAACCGGGGAACTTATCTTGACGATTGACCAGGACTTTCTGGAGGACCTTCGCCGTCGCTTCGGCAATGCCGCCGGCGGCGAAATGCACGATCCACACTTTCGCGAAGTTGCGGCAAGTGTCTTCAAAGATGGCGACAGCCGCAAGTGGCCGTTTGCAGATCCGGCGACCTTCCTTGGCGCGTCTTTTATCGAGGGCGGCATCAGATCGGATGTGCTTGCAGCACTGGATGTGGCCTTGATCGGCGTGCCGATGGACCTTGGTGTCACCAATCGCGCCGGGTCGCGGTTGGGTCCGAGAGCCGTTCGGGCGATCGAACGCGTCGGGCCCTACGAGCATGTTCTCGGGGTTGCTCCAATGGGCACGCTCAAGGTCGCCGACGTCGGTGATGTTCCGATGAGAAGCCGCTTCGATCTCGCGGGATGCCATGCCGACATCGAAGCCAGCTACCGCATGATCGCCGATACTGGAGTGATCCCCCTGTCGGTTGGTGGAGATCATTCCATATCCGGTGCCATCCTCAAGGGGTTCGCGAGCCGCGCCCCTGTTGGCATGATTCACATCGATGCCCATTGCGATACGGCTGGCCCATACGAGGGTTCCAAGTTCCACCACGGCGCTCCGTTCCGAGAGGCCGTCCTTGCCGGCGTCCTTGACCCTCGAAGAACGATCCAGATAGGCATTCGAGGCGGAGCCGAGTATCTTTGGGAGTTCTCCTTTGCTTCGGGCATGACGGTAATACACGCCGAGGAAGTCGCGGAGATGGGTATCAAGGCCGTGATCGCACGTGCCCTCGAGGTCGTCGGCTCCGGTCCAACTTACATTAGCTTTGACGTCGACAGCCTTGATCCCGCCTTTGCGCCGGGAACCGGGACACCCGAGGTTGGAGGATTGCTTCCGAGAGAAGTTCTCGCCATCTTGCGAGGCCTCCGCGGAGTAAATCTTGTTGGCGGTGACGTGGTGGAAGTGGCGCCGCAGTATGACGCGACCACCAACACGGCCCAGATTGCCGCGCAGGTCCTATTCGAATTGCTTTGCCTCGCCATGCTCAGCCCCGCCGTGCGTAACGCCGCCTGAGAGGTTGGGATCGCCGTCTCCATCTAGAACCAAGAAAAAGGGAACATAAAATGAATATCAGCAAACTAGGAAGAACCATCGCAACTGCCGCGGCATTCGCTCTGGTCGGACTGTCGGCCCATGCCGACGACCTCGCCGACATCAAGGCTGCTGGCCAAATCAGCGTAGGCATTTTCTCCGACTTCCCGCCATTTTCATCGGCCAGCGCGGACATGAGCCTCAAGGGATACGATGTCGATGTCGCTCAGAACATTGCCGACAGTCTTGGCGTGAAGCTCAACCTCGTAGGCGTCACCGGACAAAACCGAATTGCCTATCTGAACGATAAGCGCGTCGACATTCTGATGAGCGTCGGCTATTCCAAGGAGCGTGCAGAAGTAATTGATTTCGCTGCCGCTTACGCACCGTACTACATCGCGGTCATAGGGCCGGCAGCCGTCGCCATCAGCGGCAAGGACGACCTCGCCGACAAAACGATTGCCGTGAACCGCGGCACGCTCGAAGACACCTCCCTGACGGCAGCCGCCCCCGCGTCGGCAACAATCCAGCGCTTCGAAAACTACAATTCCGTTATCCAGGCCTTCATCTCGGGTCAAACGCAATTGATGGTGGTTGGCAACGATGTTGGAGCGCAGGTTCTGGCACGTCAGGACGCCTTGAAACCGGAACAAAAGTTCCAGCTCTTGACGTCGCCTTCTCACATTGCTCTTCGCAAGAGCGAGGATGGCCTGAAGAACGCCGTCAATGACGTGGTTGCCAAGATGATCGCGGAGGGGAAACTCGACGCTAGTTCGAAGGCCTGGCTGAAGACGCCACTCAACCCTGAAAATCTCAAGGATTGATCGTATGACTGCTCCCCGCCGTGAAAGGAGTGGCGATGACCTATAGCCTTGGCTTCGATTGGCTTTGGGGCGGCGCGGGAGCGCTTGCATATGGCGCAAGCATGACGCTTTTGCTGATTGCCTGCACCACCGTCTTCGGGACGGTACTCAGTGTTTTCGGCGCTGCGGCGCGAAGAAGCCGGTTCGGCTGGTTGCGCCGGGCTGTTGGCATCTACGTTGAAGTCATCCGTAACACGCCGTTTCTGGTCCAGTTGTTCTTCATTTTCTTTGGCCTCCCAAGCCTCGGAATCCGTCTCAATCCGGTGACCGCGGCAATACTCGCCATGACCCTCAACATGGCGGCCTACACGACCGAGGTGGTAGGCGCTGGGCTTGATGCTATCCCCAAGGGGCAAGGCGAGGCCGCACGGGCGCTTGGACTGAAGCCCAGGCACGTATTTTTCAAAGTCGTCTTGCCCCAGGCGCTCAAGATTATCTTTCCGGCCCTCACAAGTCAGATTGTCATCATGATGCTGGAATCGGCTGTGGTCTCACAGATTTCCGTTCGCGAACTGGCGCAAGAGGCCGATCTATTGCAAGCCCGCACCTTTCGTTCATTCGAGACCTATCTTGTCGTGACGATGATCTATCTTGCCATGTCAGCAAGCCTCAGGCGTTTGCTGATTGCTGGTGGTCGCCGGTTCCTTGGAGCGGGGATATCATGATCGAGTTCACGTTCTGGGATATTTTGCGCAATCTTGTCTTCGCGACGCGTTGGACGCTTCTTCTGTCGATTGCTGCGTTTGTTGGCGGGGCGAGCGTCGGCATGGCAATCCTCTTTGCTCGTATATCGAAGGCCTCTTGGCCACGGCGCCTGGCGTCAGGTTACATCGCGCTGTTCCAGGGGACGCCGCTCCTCATGCAGCTTTTCCTGATGTTTTTTGGCTTGCCCATGTTGGGATTCCGCATCGAGCCCTGGACTGCTGCCGTATGTGGGCTGACATTTTATGCAAGCGCGTATCTCGCGGAGATCTGGCGGAGCGGCGTCGAGGCGCTCCCGCGCGGTCAGTGGGACGCTGGCGCAAGTCTCGGTCTGCACCGCCTGCAAGAGCTTCGGCTCATTATCCTCCCACAGGCTTTCAGGATAACCCGGGCACCGACCGTCGGGTTTCTCGTGCAGCTCATCAAGAGCACAGCCTTGACGTCCATTCTTGGCTTTGAGGAACTGATGAGGACCGCAAACGCGATCAACAACGCGACGTTCGAACCTTTCAAGGTTTACGGGCTAGTCGCTGTCATCTTCTTTGTGCTTTGCTACCCACTTACCGAGTATGCGCGAAAGCTTGAACGGGAAGCCGCGGTTTGTTCAAACTAGCCAGCAAATGACGGGGGCGGCTCTCCTCCGCCATGCTGAGCTAGTGCTGCGATTACTGTTACGCCTTCCAACCCAAGCGCCGGCAGAACCGGCGGCTTGGTGGAATCGGGAATCGGAACTAACGATCTCGTAGGCACTTGGAAGCGCTGCATGCCCTGTATCAAAGTGCCAGAAGTGGGCCCTTTCTTAGCTCTCGCTCGACAAGACACGGGCTGCCCTGACCGACGCCTAACCCTGAAATGCACGCGTAGTGGTGGTATGCTGTTTTGGGTACCGATCCTGTCGCTTATGGACGCTTATAACCAGCGTTCGAGCGGACGCTTCCAGTCGCTGGGGATTCCACTCCTGGGCCAGTCTGGATGTTTTGCCGGTCGCTCGGGCAAAACGCATGCATACTTCATGATCCCGTCACGTTCTAGGCCGTGCCGTGCTCCATCGCCAGTTCTGCTCGGAGGCTTTCGACATCGCGGAAGATCGTGGCAACTGCCTGGACCTGCCCACCACGCTTGTAGCGCACGAGGCAGTCCCTAGCGGCAATATCGCCCTCCACTTCGATTTTGTCCCATCCCTCGGCATGGCCGACATAATTGATCGGAATGTCGTAATGCTGACTCCAGAAGAACGGTACATCCGTGAATTTCTTCCGGTGTCCGAGCATGTTGAGCGCCGCGGTAGCACCCTGCCGCTGCGCCACCACCCAATGCTCCACCCTGATGTTTTCGCCGCTGTGGGTGTCAGGCCACCGCGCGATGTCGCCGGCTGCATATATGCCGGAGACGCTGGTTTCGAGATAGGAACTGACCAGGACGCCTCGATCAGTGGCGAGACCGGCTGTTTCGGCAAGATCGACCCGCGGCCGCACACCGATGCCGGCAACGACGATGTCGGCGCCCAGGGTGCTGCCGCTGCTCAGCAGGACCTCGCTCGCACTAATACTCGCCGCCCGATCTCCCAGGTGGAAGACGACGCCATTTTCCTCATGCAGAGCGCGAATGAAGTCGCCCATCTGTGGTCCCAGCACTCGTTCCATGGGCCGTTCACCGGGCGCCACCACATGCACTTCGAGGCTCCGGGTTCGAAGAGCGGCGGCAACCTCGAGACCGATGAAACTGGCGCCGAGTACCACAGCGCGTCGCGCGGCGCCGGCTTGTGCGATGATCCTGCGGCTGTCGGCCAGCGAACGCAACGTATGGACATGAGGCATGTCGGCGCCGGGGATGGTCAGTCGCACCGGTTCGGCACCGGTCGCGAGCAGCAATTTGTCGAATGCTACCCGTGCTCCGTTGGCGAGCGCGACCTCGCTGGCACCGATATCGATACTGGTGACCTTGGTGCCGAGGCGTAGATCGATGCCATTCTTGGCATAGAAGTTTTCGTTGCGCAGCGGAATCCAGTCTTCGGGAGCCTTGCCTGCGAGATAGTCCTTTGAGAGGTTGGGGCGGTCGACGGGCGCTGCCTCATCGTCGCTGATCATGACAATGTCGCCCTGATATTGCTCCCGCCGCAGCCTCTCCGCTGCGGCAAAACCGGCCGCCCCACCGCCGACGATTGCGATCCGCTCTGGTGGAGCACCTGTCTTGCTTTCGCGCGCGGTGGGGGACAGCTTCTTGCGCTTCTCGCCGACGAAGATCCTTTCGTCGCGCTGCTCGACCGACCAACAAGCGAGTGGCGATAGGGCCGGCGCCCGCAGCGCGTCTCCGGTGAGAAGGTCAAAGCAGGCGTGATGCCAAGGACAGCGAACGGTATCGTCGACGACGAGACCGTCTACCAGTGGTCCGCCATAGTGGGAGCAACTGGCAGAAACCGCAAATATCTCTGCTCCGCGGCGCACCAAGAGCACCGGTTCGCCGTCGCAATGACCGACCAGCTTGCCTCCGTCTGCCAGTTCGGCGAGTGCAATACCGAGGGCCAGATCGGGTCCCTTGAGCTTTGAATGGTCGGCCATTTTCTCCTCCCTGGAGGACGTTCCCGTCATCATGCCGTTGCCACACTTGGTTGCTCAGCAGACAACCCCAGTCAATTTCCCGCCATTCCGCCTCTTAGGCAAATGAATTCGGCTCGGCTCGTGGAAGTCTAGCGGGCGAATAGGGGACTATAGGGTCGCAATTTGGGAGGAGCGATTCGTCCAGGACGTCGGTTCGTTGCCGGCACCTCCTGCAACGAAGAGAAGAGGTCACTACGAACCTCAAAGTCCGACCTCATTCGTGTTGCCGTCATCGGAAAAGCAGGGTGCGATTGGCAGCCAACCCTATGCGACGGCCAACGGGCGCCGGGCGGAGAGGGCGCGAACGCATATCAGTGCGCCCAGGATCACGGGCAAACATACCAAGTATGCTGTCCGTATACCAAAATGCTCCGCTACAAAACCGAGGAGTGGCGGAGCGAGGAAAAACACGACAAACGACATTTGACCGAGCGCTGCGACATTGAGATGAGAGGCTCGGTCCGACCGCTGGGCCGCCGCGGAAACCGCAAGCGGATAAACCACGCTGCAGCCGCCGCCCATGAGGGCAAACCCGAAAAGGGCGATCAATTGATGCGGCGCAAGCCAAACTGCGCTCAGACCGGCTGCCGACACCAACAGCAGAGTGAATGCTACCGCCCGCGAGCCAAAGCGATCGACGAACGGATCTGCGAAAATCCTCGTCATAGCCATGAAGAAGGTGAAAAGCGTGAGACCCAGGCCGCCCACAAAGGGCTCAGACTGGAATACGTCGCGCATATAGATTGCAGACCAATCGATGCCTGCACCCTCAACCAGGAAAGCAGCGATACCGATCACACACAGAGGAAGAAGCGCAATGGTCGGTAGCGCGATGCGCCCCGTGTCGGAATGCTCCTGCGTGGGTCTGGCTGGAGCATTGCGCATGCCTGCGATTGCCAGAGTGCCAACGACCAAGACGAAGCCAAACGTCAAAGCCAAATGGAGCTGCATTGACACTCCAGCCTGACGGACCGCGGCCGATATCAGCGCGGTGACGAAGAAGCCGAGGCTCCAGAAACCGTGCGCCCGGTTCATGACGCCGCGCCCCAGTTGCGCCTCGATCCGATCGATCTCGACGTTGAGATTGATTTCCAGCGCCCCCGCCAGAAGTCCTTCGCAAAGAAGAATACCGAATACCAGGGGAGCGGCGCTCATCCATGGCACGAGGGCAAGGCAAGCGGAGGTACCCAAGACGGTCAGGAAGGCGGTCGTTCGAGCTCCAAGGCGGGCGACGATCGGTGACGAGAACGTCAAAGAAATCAGGGCGCCAATGGCGGCTCCGATCAGAGTCAGGCCAAGCTCGGACTTATCGATCTGCAGCGCATCTTGAATGTCCGGAAGGCGCGAAAGCATGGCGCCCATGGAGACGGCGAACAGGAAGAAACAGACGTAAATCCGCTGTTGCGGTCCGATATGCACGGGAGCTCCGGGGTGAACTTGATGGGAGCCCTCTTCTACGTGAATCGCGGCTCACTAACAACATGCCCCCAACTGATAAGCCGTGTAGACCATCAATTGATCGCTGACTTCGGAGGGGAGGTCGGCCCGTCTCAGGATCAGGCAGGGTTTGGATCGCCCTTTGGTCCGCAGGGACCCAACCCGGGCCATCATTGCCTTCTGCCCGTGATGCAAACCGGCGATTCCCACGGTGCCTGCTGCCTCCATATCGCGTAAGATCGTCCGGCAACCTTTCTCTTCGGAGGGCGTCATGAGGAAGCTGGCTATTGTCCTGGGCATTGCGGTCTCGACGATCCCGACCGCCCTGCTGGCTGCAGCGCAACAGACGAGGCAAGAACACCGGAGAATGAACTGGAGCGAAAATCTCCCTGCGTATGTGCGGACTTATCACGGGAAGCGACTCTCAGTCGTAAGCTACCGTACGGCGCATGAAACAGGTGCGCATCCATCGCCGGGTGACGCGCAGCATGTGAACGCGATCCGAAACGCAGCACGCCAGAACAAATGGCTTGTTGATCAACTGAAGGCCAAGAAGCTAACGCCCAATGACATTGAATGGGTGATGAGAGCGCGAAACGGCAACATGGTCTTCTATGTGGAATGAGGCGGAGGGCTTCCTGGCGATCAGTCGAAACCGGCGGCAGGAGGGAGGACGATGAAGCGTTCTCCCAAGTTTGCCCGGCGCAGTCTGCCTGCTTTCTGTCAGAACCACAACAAACCCAATTCACAGAAGGTGTACAGACGGCGCTGATTGGCCAAATACTCAGCCGTCCAACCAAGCTGCGAGGCCATCCAGCGTCTGTAGCCCATACTCAACCGCGCCGAAGCCGATGACGACCTGACGTCGCTGGCGGGTGGGGTGGAGTTGGCGCATGGTGAGCACGGTCTTCCCGTCGGCCTGCTCATCGAAGGTCACCGTGGCGCGGAAGCGGTCGGGGTCGTTGGGATCAGGCGTGCCATAGTCCATCACGATCCGCTCGTTTGGCACGATCTCCAGAAAGCGCATGAGGTTCGGGAAACGCTGTTCTTTGCCCTCGAACAGGCCAACCATGTCGAACCGCCAGAGTCCGCCCTCGCGTATGTCGGCCTCGTAGCTCTCGATCTTCAGGCCGGCCGGACCGTACCATTCGGCTAGCGCCCCGGGGTCCATCCACGCCGCAAAAACCTTGTCGCGTCGATGGTTCAGAACTTTCACCAGTACGATCTCTCGATCAAGCGACCATGTATCAAACGGGTTTGCCATTGCCTTCACCATCCTCTTTCGTCTTGTCCAAATAGACTTCCAGCCGATCCAACCGGTCGGTCCAGCGCCGGCGCTCTGCCTCCATCCAGTCCGCCGCCTCGTCGAACCGCGCCTGTACCAACCGGCACCAGCGGCTGCGCCCGCGCTTCTCGCTGGCAATCAGCCCGCAATCTTCCAAAACCTTGAGATGCTGGACGAACGAAGGCAGGGCCATGTCGAACGGCTCGGCCAGGAGGCTCACCGGTACCTCGCCCTCAGACAGTCGCGAAACCACCGCGCGGCGGGTCGGGTCGCTTAAGGCGTGAAAGGCGAGATCCAGGGGTGCGGAATGATAAGGCATGTGCCTTACTATAACGAGCAGGACCACCTGTCAATAATATTAAGGCGTTTGCCTAAGTGTTGAGGGACTGGGGCGGCATGACGTGAAACCTCAAGTCGCCAAGGGCGCAGCGCGCGCCATTACCTCGATTGGCATTGACCGGGAGGTGCGCATTAAACGACGGCGGTTCACGGAGCGCCTACAGCCCTGAATTTGCTGACACGTCGCTTCGAGGCGTGGGACGCGCCTATTCCATGGAGTCAAAGCGCCGAGCCGTCATTCTGGAACTCGTTCGCCCGTACGATTCGCCAAGATTACGCCGAATGTCATCAGGGCGACGGCGATGGCGGTCGCGACGGCGAGCGACTCTCCCAATAGGGGTATAGCTAAAAGGGACGTTAGCGCCGGAGACAGGGACCCGATCGTGGCGCTTCGGGACGCGCCGAGCCGCGAGATCGCGAACGCGTAGCCCAAGGTCGAGACCAGCCCCGTCCCGATACCCTGGACGAGTGCGTAAGGCAGCGCCTCGCCGAGGCTGAAGTGGCCGAAATTGCTTCCGACCAGCCCGACGAGCATCATAGGTACGATAGCCACCAGGGAACCGATCGAAAGTAGGAGGCCGTTTGAGATCGCGTCCAACCCGGTATGCCGCAGCCCGATCGTGTATCCGGCCCAGATGAGGCTCGCGAGCAGAAGCAGTCCGACGCCCCGCAGTGTCTCCGCGGTGACAGCGTGGCGTTGTCCAGCGATCATGAGTACGACGCCACCCACGATAAGTCCGATCGGAAGAGCTTGTCTTGTAGAGAGTCTCCGACCCATGAACAAGCGCGAGATCAGGGCCATTGCGAGCGGGGTCGTACCGGGGATCAATGCGCCAACATAGGCCGCTGAGGTCAGCTTGGCTCCCGCAGACGCGATGAAATAGAAAGGCACGCCACCTGCCAGCACCAACAGGACGGCCTTGCGGTCGACTTGCCGCAGCAGATGCAGGCGGCCGAACAGCAAGGGCAGGAGCGCCACCACAGGCACGGCGAAGCGGATCAGGGCGACATCCGCAGTAGCGAGCGGTGACTTGCCCATGGCTCGCATGGTGAGCGCGAACCCAGCCCAGATGAGGACGACGAGCGCCAACACAACATAACCTGCAGCGGCAGTCTCATTCCACTTGATCGTCGGTCTGGGGAAAGTCGTAGTAATGTCGGCCATGAGAAACCTCGATGTCAAATTGAGTGACATGATATGCTTCTTCCTCAGGCAGTTTCTTGCTATGTTGATCCCATCAGGAACGATATTTGGCAGATTCTGCCAATGAGGGAGGGCCATGGACGAGAAGGACCGACAGATCATCTCTACGCTGCAGCGGGACGGCCGCCTATCGAACCAAGAGCTTTCCGAGAAAGTGGCGCTTTCGCCGTCTCCATGTCTTCGCCGTCTCAGGCTCCTGGAAGAGAACGGTGTCATCAAGGGGTACACCGCTATCGTGGATGAGGAGGCCTACGGGCTTCCAATCACCGCGTTCGTCCGCATCAGGCTCGAGCGCCACTCGGAGGCGGCGATCGCGGCCTTCGAGCGAAAGGTCCGCTCCATCGACAATATACAGGACTGCTACGTCATGACGGGGGAGGCCGACTATCTCCTGCGCGTCCTCGTTCAAAGTCTGAAGGACTACGAGCAGTTCGTCAGGCAACAGCTTCACAACATCGAAGGGATCGCGGGGATCGACACAAGTTTCGCCTATGCAACCGTCAAGAAGACGACGGTGTTCCCGCGTATCTGATGGAAGGGTCGGACTATCTGTGCCGCCTCCAGCTAAAGAGGCGCCGATTATCGTCCGCTCTCGGCAGGCCATAAGCGGACCATGACTTTGCGCCGCCGGTAGTCTCTTTTTCTGCTGCCTGTCGAGCATTTGTCTCGGCGATCCCGATGCGGGTCGGGCATCCGATGATGCCCTTCCGCTCATGGCAGACTTGGAAACCAGCAGTACCCGGTCAACGCCTTCGGCTCTGGTTAATCTGACCTCACCCCTCGAAGGCTTCCTTGAGACCGACGCTCTTGCGTTCGCGAAGATCAAGATCGGCCTCGATATGCGCGATGTGGTGCAGCATCAGCCTGCATGCCTCGTCGAGATCGTTCCTCTCGATCGCGGCGACGATATCGCCATGCTCGGAATGACCGCAACTCGATATGGTCGATTGACCATAAAGGGCGATCACCAGCGACGAGCGGGCTACGAGTTCATCCATAAAACGTTGCATGATCGCATTGCCGGATATGGCGGCAAGCGTCAGGTGAAAGTCGCCCGATGCCTTGATCTCGGCACGTCGTGCCATCTGGCCGCGCTCGCTCATCAGGCGGCCTTCCGCGATGAGCAATTGCTTCAGATGCTGGATTTGCGAAGGCGTGATTCTGGCTGCAGCCTCCCGCAAGATCCCGGGCTCGACCAGGCGGCGGGCAGCGAAAATCTGGCGAGCCTCATCGGGCGAGGGGTAGGCGACGAACGCGCCACGGTTCTTTTCGACGCTGACCAGGCCCTCATAGGAAAGAGCCTGCAGGGCGGCGCGCGCAAGCGTACGGCTGACGTTGAACAGGTTGCCGACATCGCTTTCCGATAGCTTTGTTCCCGGCGACAGCCGCCGCTCGACGATCGCATCGCGGATCGCGTCGCGGATCTGTTGTGCGCCCGTATCGGTTGAATCCTCTGTGGTATGCACGGCGGTTGCGGTGGGCTTCATGAACACAAATACCTTTTGACCGGGAAATGATATCTGCGTTTCCCGTAAAAGTTAAACGGAATTTGCGCTCAAAGAGATGGCTAAATTGTATACGATCGTTTGCACGAAGTGCGAACGATAGCCTATTTTCTGGGCAGGTGATGTTGGTGCCGCAATTTTGATGTGTGACCCTTCTGCAAAGCGAAGTGTTTGATTTTTCGACGCTTGATGCACCGCAATAGGAACTGGCACGGCGGATGCATTGTCCTTCTCGAACAGGGGAAGACCAATGTCGAAGGCCGCAGAGATCGATATCGTATCAGTTTCCAAGGTGTATGGCGCCACCACGGCGGTCCATTCCATCAGCCTGAAGATACCGGCCGGTTCCTATTGCTGCTTTCTCGGCCCCTCCGGCTGCGGCAAGACCTCAACGCTGCGCATGATCGCCGGGCACGAAAGCATTTCGTCCGGTGATATCAGGCTTGGCAATACAGTCGTCACCGACTTTCCGCCGGCCAAGCGCGGCACGGCGATGATGTTCCAGTCTTATGCGCTCTTCCCGCATCTCGACCTCGTCGACAACGTCGCTTTCAGCCTGAAGATGAAGGGTGTCGAGAAGGACGAACGGCGGACCAAGGCGCTCGAGTTGCTGAAACTGATGCAGATGGACGCCTATGCGACGCGGCGGCCAGCACAGTTATCAGGCGGGCAGCAGCAGCGTGTGGCGCTGGCACGCGCGCTGATTACCGATCCGGAAGCGCTGCTGCTCGACGAGCCGTTGTCGGCGCTCGATCCGTTCCTGAAGATCCGCATGCGTGCCGAACTGAAAAAGCTGCAGAAGAGCCTCGGCATCACCTTCGTGCATGTGACGCACAGCCAGGAAGAGGCGATGGCGCTCGCCGATATCATTGTCATCATGAACGACGGCAAGATCGAGCAGGCGGCAACGCCGCGCAAGGTCTTCGAGGAGCCGGCCACCGCCTTCGTCGCTCGCTTCATGGGGGATCACAATGTTCTCTCCGGCCGCGTCGTTTCCTCGAAAGACGGTGTTACGACGCTCGAGGTTCCGGAAGGTCAGACATTCTCGGTGCGCGGCAACGGCAAGCACGCCGGCGAGAGTGTCGACATCGGTATCCGCACAGATCGGGTGCGGCTCGATACCGCTTCCGACAAGACGCTCGGTTTCAACGGCGTCGTCTCCAACATCGAATATCGCGGCGCCTCGGTGAAGCTCACCGTGGCCGGCGCGGGCAGCGATGACTTCACCGTCATTGCGTCCGATGGCGATTATTTCGCCAACCCCGCATCGGTCGGCGATGCGGTGTCCCTGAGTTGGGCCTTGGAGGACGCCGTTCTCCTGGGCCGCGTTTCGGCATGAATCTTCATTACCACAAAAACCAGAGGGAACTGACATGACTGATACAACGAAAACCACCAAGAAGGGTCTGATGGGCAAGGGCGTGTCGCGCCGCAGCCTGCTGAAGACGGGTGCTGCCGCCCTCGGCGCTGCCGCCGGCTCCGGCCTGATCACCGGCTTCCCGACCATCTGGGCGCAGTCCAACATCACGCTTCGCCAGTTCGGCACCGGCGTCTCCAACATCAACGCCATCGCCGAGCAGTGCAAGAAGGACCTCGGCATCACGCTCGAGATGACGGCGACGGATTCCGACGCCGCCGCGCAGCGCGCCGTGACGCAGCCTGACAGCTACGACATCGCCGACATCGAATACTGGATCCTGAAGAAGGTCTATCCGACCGGCGTCATCCAGCCGATGGATGTGAAGAAGCTGAAGTACTACGACAAGGTCGTTCCGCTGTTCAAGAACGGCAAGCTGAAGCCGGATAGCGTGATTGCGCAGGGCACCGCGCCGCACACGGTCGGTTACGTCGAAAAAGCCGACGCCAAGACCTTCGCCAAGGGCGAGACCGAGCTCTTCACCATGATGCCGACGATCTACAACGCCGACACGCTCGGCATTCGCCCTGATCTCGTCGGCCGCGAGATCTCGACCTGGGCCGATATCATGGACCCGAAGTTCAAGGGCAAGACCTCAATCCTCAACATCCCGTCGATCGGCATCATGGATGCCGCGATGATCATGGAAGCGCTCGGCAACATCAAGTACGCCGACAAGGGCAACATGACCAAGGAAGAGATCGACAAGACGATCGACTTCCTGATCAAGGCAAAGCAGGACGGTCAGTTCCGCGCCTTCTGGAAGTCGTTCGACGAGTCGGTCAACCTGATGGCTTCGGGCGAAGTCATCATCCAGTCCATGTGGTCGCCGGCTGTCGCCGCTGTTCGCTCCAAGGGCATCGCCTGCAAATACCAGCCGCTCAAGGAAGGCTATCGCTCGTGGGGCGGCGGTCTCGGCCTCGCTTCGCACCTCAAGGGTGCCGAGCTCGATGCGGCCTACGAGTACATCAACTGGTACACATCCGGCTGGGTCGGCGGCTACCTCAACCGCCAGGGCTACTACTCTGCCTGCATGGACACCGCCAAGGGCTTCATGACGGCTGACGAGTGGGGCTACTGGATCGAAGGCAAGGCAGCCCAGGGCGATATCCTCTCGCCGGAAGGCAAGGTCATGGAGAAGGCCGGCGCCGTTCGCGACGGTGGTTCGTTCGAAGAGCGCATGGGTCATGTCGCGTGCTGGAACTCCGTCATGGACGAAGACCGCTACATGGTTCGCCGCTGGAACGAGTTCATCGCGGCTTAAGGCGGCCATCATCCGCCACAGCGGGTGCCGCTTTCCCCTCCCCAAACCCTCCCCACAAGGGGGAGGGAGCGTGGGCGCTGCGGCAAGGAGCCGGTTCCTCCCGAGGAGCGTGGCGGCAGAAAACGCCCTCGCTCTTGTGGGGAGGGTGCAACAGAAGAACTCCCTCCCCCCTGTGGGGAGGGTTGGGGAGGGGTCTTCGATCCCTCTCTCAATTCCGTTTCAAGGCAAATCCGAGAGGATGGCAGATGGCGACGATCGCTTCAGCAGAGACAAACGAGACGACTGACCGGGTCCGCAGTGCTGGCTTTCGGCTTGCGCCGTGGGCCGCCTCCTATCTCCAGGCGACGCCGCTCATCCTGATCCTCGGTTTCTTCTTCATCCTGCCGATCGCGATGATCGCGGTGGTGAGCTTCTGGGATTACGACTTCGCCGGTCTCTATCCCGATTTCCTGACGATGAACTACACCGAGACGCTCGGCTCGTGGGTGACGTGGAAGACCTATCTCAATACGCTGAAATTCACCGTCATCGTCTGGGCGCTGACCGTCTTCATCGGTTTCTGGGTCGCCTATTTCCTTGCCTTTCATATCCGCCGCACGTCGACGCAGATGATCCTGTTTCTGGTCTGCACCGTGCCGTTCATGACGTCGAACATCATCCGCATGATCTCGTGGATCCCGGTGCTCGGCCGCAATGGCCTCGTCAACTCTGCGCTGATCAAGGCGGGCATCATCCCGCAGCCGATCGAGTGGCTGCTCTATTCCGATTTCGCCGTGGTTCTCGCCATGGTGCATCTCTACACGCTGTTCATGGTGACACCGATCTTCAACACGCTGATGCGCATCGACCGCTCGCTGTTCGAGGCAGCGCGCGATGCCGGCGCCAGCGGCTGGCAGATCCTCTGGAACGTCGTCATCCCGCTCGCCAAGCCCGGCATCGCCATCGGCTCGATCTTCGTTGTGACGCTTGTGATGGCTGACTTCTCCACCGTGCAGGTGATGTCCGGCGGGCAGAGCGCTTCAGTGGCGCTGATGATGAAGAACCAGATGTCGCTGCTGCAATATCCTGCCGCCGCCGCCAATGCCGTCGTGCTTCTGGTCGTCGTCCTGATGATGGTCGCGGCCATCCTGCGCGTCGTCGATATCCGCAAGGAGCTTTGAGATGAACCACGAGAGGCGCACCTTCGAATTCTACGTGCTCGCAGCCTTCTTCCTTGTCTTCGTGCTGTTCCTCTACGGACCGCTCTCGGCGATCCTGATCCTGTCCTTTCAGGGGCCGGATGGCGGCCTCACCTTTCCGCTGAACGGCATTTCCGTTCACTGGTTCTACAATCTGTTCGAGAAACAGGCGGTGGGCGATTTCGGCGCCTCGTTCCGTCGGTCGTCTACGCTCGGCCTGATGGTGATGGTTGTCACGGTCGTCGTATCGCTGCTCGCGGGCCTTGCCTTCCGCCGCCGGTTCCGTGGCGCGACTTTTCTGTTTTACGCGACTGTCGCCAGCCTCGTGGTGCCGTCGATCATCATCTCGCTCGGAATCGGCGTGGTGTTCCAGCAGGGCGGGCTGAAGCCTGCCTGGTATTCGTCGGCCTTCGGCGCGCATCTGACATGGACGTTGCCGTTCGGCGTGCTCATCATGTTCGCCGTGTTCAACCGTTTCTCGCCCGCCTACGAGGAAGCTGCCCGCGATCTTGGCGCGAGTTCTTGGCAGACCTTCCGCCACGTCGTGCTGCCGATGATTGCGCCGAGCCTGATCGGTGTCGGGCTGTTCGGCTTCACGCTCTCTTACGACGAATTCGCCCGGACGCTGATGACATCAGGCAGCTACAACACGCTGCCGCTCGAAATCTACGGTATGACCACCAACGTCACGACGCCGGTGCTATACGCGCTCGGCACGGTAACGACGCTGTTTTCCTTCACTATCATCCTCGTCGCGCTCGGCATCATGCTCATGCTGCGTCGGCGTCAGGCAAAGGTAAGCTGACCCCCAATGCGCATTCTTCTGGTCAATCCCAATACGACTGAAACCATGACCGAGAAGGCAGCCCTTGCTGCCCGCGCGGTCATGGCGTCTGGCACCGTCATCATTGCCGCCACCTCGCGAATGGGGCCGGTATCGATTGAAGGGCATTATGACGGGGCGCTCGCAATCCCGGGACTTCTCAGCGAACTCAAGGAGCGGGCTGGCGAATACGATGCCGCGATCATCGCCTGCTTCGACGATACGGGACTTGACGCGGCGCGCAGCTTTGCCGACGTGCCGGTGCTTGGACTCTGTGAATCTGCGGTCGCCACCGCAGGCTTCCTGGCGCAGCGATTTACCGTCGTGACGACGCTGGAGCGTTCGCGTGTCTTGATTGACAATCTTGTACGACGCTACGGCATGGGCGGACGCGCCAGGGTGCGCGCCTCCGATATTCCGGTTCTTCAGCTCGAAGATCCCACTTCGGGCGCTATCGGCAAGCTCCGGGCCGAGATCGAGCGTGCTCTTGCTGAGGATGGCGCCGAAGCGATCGTGCTTGGCTGCGCTGGGATGACTGATCTGGCGCGCGAGCTGCAGGATATCTACGGCGTGCCCGTGGTCGATGGGGTCGCCGTAGCGGTGAAGCAGGCCGAGGCGCTGGTTTCGCTCGGATTGTCGACGAGCAAGCGCGGTTCTTACGCATCGCCTCTGGCAAAACCCTTTACCGGCGCTATGAGCGCTTTCGCGCCGATGCGAGCAGCAGGCTGACCGATGACAATATCCTTCGATTTCGAAGCACTCTCGGAGCGTGAGCGTTACAAGCTGATGATTGGCACGATCATTCCGCGACCGATCGCGCTGGTGACTACGGTCGACGAACATGGCCGTATCAATGCCGCCCCGTTTAGCTTCTTCAATTGCCTCTCCGCCGATCCGCCCATCCTGGCGCTCGGCGTCGAGAACAATCCGGACATGTCTTTCAAGGACACGGGCTATAACATCCGCATGACGGAAGTCTTCACAGTCAACATTGTGTCGTTTTCCATTGCCGAAGCGATGCATGTCTGCGGGTCAAAATATCCGCGTGGTGTCGACGAGCTCAAGGAGGCGGGACTGACGGCGATGGCGGGTCAGAAAGTCGCTTCGCCATGGATCGCGGAAGCACCCGCAGCATTCGAGTGCAGGCGTCATGTCACGCTTGAGCTCGGGAAATCCCGTCAGATCATCATGGGCGAGATCGTCTATGCTCATTATCGCGACGGTGTCGTCGATCCTGAAGGTCTGCGCGTCGATCCCAGGCAAGTCGATGCCATCGCGCGCCTTGGCGGCGATACCTGCTCGACGATCCGTGACCGTTTCGAGATGCTGACGCCGAAATTATAAGATTTTCCAACCTTTGGGTCCGACGAGTTGCAGGCCGCTGCGCTGAGGTCGCCACGACAGACCCATCCCTAGCAGCCCCAGCGCAAGGCAGCCGTGGCGACAGGCGAATCCCATAGAGCGAACTCTTCGTCACGAAGCAGAGCGAGCGAGATCGAAAGGCCCTGCATGTCAAGTGAGCTTGCGTAAGTACCAACCAGTGAGCGCGCGATCTGCAGACCATGACCCTGCATGAAGCGATGCGCGACGTTGTAAGCGAGATAAAGTTCCGCCGGCGGCGTGCCGCCAAGGCCGTTCACGAAAAGCAATGCCTTGTCAGAAACCCGAGCGACTTCGTTGAAAACCACCTCGCTTAGATGCCTCACGATGGTGTCCGCGTTGGAGAAGGGCTCTCTTGAACGGCCCGGCTCTCCATGAATGCCAACACCCATTTCTATTTCTTCGGGGCCGAGTGAAAAGGTCGATCGCCGCGTGTGCGGCACCGTGACACCGGTCAGTGCGACACCCATCGATCTGACGCGGGACGCGAGGCCGGCAGCAAGGGTTTTCAATTCAGCGAGTGCCATGCCGTTTTCCGCGGCGGCGCCGAGAAGCCTTTCCATGATTACCGTACCGGCAATGCCTCGTCGACCGCGGCCGTCGTTCGTGCTTGCCGTTTCGATGTCGTCGCTTACGATCACCATCTCAATTCGGTGGCGGCTCGATGCCATCTCTGCCGCCATTTCGAAATTCATGAGGTCGCCGTCATAATTCTTTACCACCAGCAGGCAGCCGGCACCGGTGTCCACGTCCTCTATCGCGCTGAGGATTTGGCCTGGAGTAGGGGACGTGAAAATATGCCCGACGCATGCTGCATCCAGCATGCCGCGACCGACGAAGCCGACATGCATCGGCTCGTGGCCCGCTCCACCCCCGGAGATGACTGCTACCTTACCTGGAACGAGGTGGCGACGACGGACAAATTGACGGTCTGCGCCGAATACAAGGAACTCCTCATGGGCGCGCACGAAGCCTTCGACGCTTTCGGCGACCATTGTGTCCGCTGCATTCATGAATTTCTTCATCAAACCCCTCCCAAGGCGATGATCATCTAGCGCTCGTTCCGCGCGAACCGTCCGTTCAATCAGGCGGCCCCGAAATCTCGGCGATCTTTTGGACCAGGTCCGTGATCGCCTCTTCCAGAAGCCGGTTGCGGCGTTCATCGCCGAAGTCAGGCACCATTATCGAAAGATGCCGCAGTTTTTCCGTGGCGCCAAACTCCGGCAGCTTGCCGGGATGGGCGACCTGATAGGCGTCCAAAAAACGGTCCTGTTCGGCGGGGCTAAAATGGCACACCCTGAAGATGGTCGCGAGGTGACGCGCCGGAAGAGGCGTCGCATAAGTGGGGCTGGTTATCTGGGTGACGAAGCTGCGATGCTTGCCGAGTTCCGTCGCCAGCCTCTGACGTGTTCCTGACGGTCGGTTGTCGATAATCTGCGCCAGAATGTCCTTGTAGGCGATAATGGCGTCTTCGGTGTCTTCGCGCGCCATCCCTAGTCCCCGGCTGCTTTTGTCCCATCGGCGTTCAGGCCGACGAGTGCCGATCTTATCGCGCCAAGTCGAGCTGGCGCCACCGAAAAATGGCGTATGCCTGCCGCGAGGAGACCGGGCGTGCGCAGCGGGTCGCCGGCCATGTCACCGCAAATGCTGACCGGTCGGCCGCCGGCGAGCTTCACCGCCTGGGTCAGCAGGCGCAGCACGGCCGGTACGACTCGCTCTCGCTCCAGGCTGAAGCCGACCTCGTCACGTGCGGAGGCCACGAGGTATTGCGTCAGGTCGTTCGTGCCGAACGAAAAGAAGTCAGCGCCATCAAAGTCGTCGAGCATGAGCGCGGCTGCCGGTACCTCCACCATCATGCCGATCGGCGGAGTGCGGTGCGGCACGCCGCGGCGGCGAAGTTCGCCGGCTTCTTCGCGACAGATTTGCCGCATGTCATCAACTTCGGAAGGGAATGTCACCATTGGCAACATGATACGCAGGTTGCCAAAGACTGCTGCTCGAAGGAGCGCACGCGCCTGAACCCGCGCAATCTGCGGCCGGGCAAGAAGCAGACGGATACCGCGCAGCGAGCAGGTCTCGGTAATGCCCGGAAGCGGCTTGTCGCCCCCGACATCCAACATGCGGATTGTTACAGGACGTCCATCTGCCCATTCCAGGAGGCGTCGGTAGATTGCAAGCTGCTTTTCTTCGTTTGCTGCATCACCGAGCGACATCACCGCGAATTCAGACCGCATCAACCCTATGCCCGCGGTCACCTCGGCGGGAACCGCGTCCACTTCTGTCGGAGCGTTGACATTGACGGACAGGAGTACTTGCGTTCCGTCCGACGTGTACACAATTCCGTTGTCGAGTGGCAGAGCAGTGCTTTTTGACGGATCGCCGTGTCCCGCCGAGGTCGCGTTCGACTTGGCTGCCTGAAGAATGACAATACCAGTGTCACCATCAACTCCGATATGTTGCCCCCCTGCTGTTACGAAGCGGCCGGCGCCGATCACCATCGGTATCGACCGGGATCTGGCAAGCAGGGCGACATGACCGACCGCGCTGCCTGCGTAAAGAGCGATACCACCGCCGGCCGACCAGTCGTGGGCTAGGAAACGGCTGGGTTCCATATCCTTTCCAACATAGATCGATCCGGATGGAAAGTCGTCGACAGTCGTTCCCGTGAGCACCGACAAGACGCGGTTCTTGATATCGAGGATGTCAACGGCGCGCGCCCGCAATTGGGCTTCTTCCGAGCACTCCAGTTCCCGGATGTATCCATCGAGTGTTCCGACCCAGGCGAATGCCGCGTTTTCGCCAGCCTCGATGCGCGCGCCAGTCGCCTCGGTCAGCGTCGGATCGCGAAGTACCTCAATCTGAAACTCGACGATATCGCCGCCCTCCGGGTCCGTCCCGGTGGCCAGTTCCTGCAGTTCGAGAATAGCTTTCTCGATCGCACTTGCGAGCTCGACCTGGCCGGATAAGCTTGACGGGATTGACGCGGCGGGTTCGACCGGTTCGGCTACGAAGGCCGGGCCGCTCGCACTACCTGGCGAGGCGCTGGTGGCTTTCAGTCTAAGCGGTTCGGCCATGCTTCTTTTCCTCGTCGAAATTGCGCTCGATGAGGTCCTTCAATGCCCGGATGGCTTCTTCCGCGAGAATGCCGTTTGCACGGATCTTGAGCACCGAACCCTTGCGGATCTTGGCGCCCATGATCTTGATGATGCTCTTGCCGTTCAACCAGACGTCGTTGCCGTTGACCGCGACTTCGATCGAGCACGGAAACGACTTTGCCAGCCGCGTGAACGTCACTGACGGTCGAGCATGCAGTCCAACGCCATGCTTCACCTCGACTTCGGTCTGGCAACTGGCATGGATCTGCCCGGCCTCGTGGGCCCCAATACGAAAACCGCCGTTCATCAGGGTGATAGCTCCTCTGCCGTCGCGACCACCTTGGCCAACGACGCCCCACCGGAGGCCTCGGCAGCGGCAATAACGGCTCCTTCGACAACAGGGGCGTTGCAGATCGAAACCTTTTGGGAGCGGGGAGAACCGAGCATCTCGATCGCCATTTCGCTGTTGGTTTCGGCCCCCCCAAGGTCGACGAAGACGGCGACGCCAGCTTCCGACCATGCCTCGTCAATTGCCTTGAGAATTCCCCCGGCATCGGTGCCAAGCTCGCCTCGACTGTTGCCGCCCGACCAGGCAAGCGGCACGCTGTCACCCACCATCTGCCGCACCATCTCGGCGGTGCCTTTCGCGACCAGCGGCGAGTGGGAGACGATCACGATCCCGACGTTTGGGGTCTTCGCATTCATTCCGGGCGGTGCTCCTCAAGGTAGCGACAGATGGCGGTTGTCAGAAGGGCGCAACTCGAAGCGCCGGGATCGACATGTCCGATCGAACGGTCTCCAAGGTAGGCCGCGCGGCCGCGCATGGCCTTCATGGCGCCGGTCAGTCGGGCGGAAAGCTCTGCACGGCGCACGATATCCGTCAGGGGGGAATGTTGTGCGAGTGCATCCTGCACCGGATACAGGACGTCGAGCAGCGTCTTGTCGCCAGCGTTCGAGCGCCCACGGCGGGCCACGGCATCGATGGCCTGCTTGAGGGCAAGCGAAAAATCCTGTTCCCGGCCCGATTTGCGAAGCTCGCGCCCCATCTCAATCAGTAGTGTCCCGTAAAGTGGGCCGGCGGCGCCGCCGATGCTCATCACCAGGGTTAGGCCGATCCGTTCCAGCGCCTCGGGCAAGGGAAGGCCTGAGACCGTCGCTTCCTCGGCGCTGACCGCCTCGCAGCCGCGCTGCATATTGGTCCCATGATCGCCGTCACCGATCGCGCGATCGAGTGCGCAGAGGTGATCGCTATTTGCCGTGATCGCGGCCCGGCAAGCCTCAATCAATCCCGCGAGAAGAACCGGTTCTGCCTGCACCTGATAGCCTCCCAACCGCAGCACCAGCTCATGTCAGCCGTGCCGCGACCTCGAATACACCTGCCACCGCGACGGCTCCCGGATCCGGCACTCCCTCCAGATCCTTTTCTCCGATATAAGACGCGCGTCCGGCCCTTGCTTTCCGCATCGCTTTTGTCGACTCGGCGCCTGCCGCCGCCGCGCTTGCCGCAGCCGCTACGCCACCCGATCTCAAGGCCGCGAGCGCCGGCGCCAGCGCATCGACCATCGTGCGGTCGCCGACTGCGGCACCCCCATAGAACGTCATCCGATCAAGTCCGGCAAGCAGGGCAGCCGCAAGATCCGCCTTTTCCGCCATGGCTTTCGATGCGGCGGTAAAGAAGATCGAGAGCAGTACGCCGCTCGAGCCACCCATGCTCGTACCGAGAACCTCGCCGATTGCGGCCATAGTGGCGGCGGGGTCATTCAGCGGTAGCGCGTCGATCCGGGAAAGGATGCTGCGCGCACCCGTTGCCATGGTGGAGCCGGTGTCGCCATCGCCGACGCGGCTATCCAGGTGGTTCAATTCGCGTTCGAGGGAAATCAGATGCTCGCAAACTGCGGCAAGGAGCCGGCGGTTCCCGCCATGGTCGCTGACCGAAGTGACCTCGGCGAGGGTGGAGGTGCTTGCTGGTGCAGGAATGACTGTGATCTCGTGCCGTTCGACGACGGGTGCCCATGCGTGCGGTTCGACCGCAGCCTTCAGTGCGGCCTCGCGGGTGGCATCCAGACGGATCAGCGAAAGCGAAAAGCCGTTCATGTTGAGCGCGGTCATCATCGGAGCCGGCCCGACGATCAGCCGGACGCGGCGGGCAAGAGAAGAGGACAACACGGCGTTGGCAATGACGCCCATTTCAAGCGGCGGTACCGCGCCGAGGTTGTTGATCAGCAGCCCATAGTCGCCCGCGCCATCAATCCTTGCAGCCAACCGCTCGCTCATGGTTGCCACGAGATCTGCAACCGGCTGCAACGCGATGCGCTCGACGCCGGGCTCTCCGTGGATTCCAAGGCCGAGCTCTCCCTCGTCGGCCCCCATCCGATCCTCATGTGCTTGGCCTGGTACACTGCAGGTCGAAAGTGACATGCCGAGGGATACGATGTCGCGCGCTGCCGCAGCTGCCTGTGCCGTGACCGTCTTCAGGTCAGCACCGGATTCGGCGTGGTAGCCGGCGATCTTGTGCACGAACAGTGTGCCGGCAACGCCGCGGGGCTGGTTGATGCCGGGGATGGCAATGTCGTCGGCAACGATCACCATCTCGACTGCGAACCCCTCGGCACGCGCCTTTTCGGCGGCCAGGCCGAAGTTCAGGCGGTCGCCGGTATAGTTTTTGACAATGAGCAATGCACCCTTGGGGCCGGTGACGGCTCGGATTGCGGTCAGCACCGCATCGACGCTGGGCGAAGCAAAAATCTCGCCGGATACCGCGGCCGTCAGCATTCCCTTGCCGACGAAGCCGGCATGCGAAGGCTCATGGCCCGCGCCGCCGCCGGAGATGATCGCGACCTTCGACCGGTCCCAGCCGGCGCGGAGGATCACCTTGATCTCAGGGAAGCTGTCCAGACGGGCAAGGCGCCCGGGGCTGCTCGTCAGAAGCACGCCGTCGAGGGCTTCGGTTACGATCGTTTCCCGGCGATTGAAGAAGTGTTTCATGGAGAGAGACCCGTCTGTTCATGCGAGTGTTTTGTTTCGTTCGGTGTCACAGCCGCTGGCCGCTGGCGTCGAAATAAAGCGGATCGCGTAGTGTCAGGCTGATTCGATCACCTGGCCGAATTGCAAGATATGGATCGGCAAGTGTGACGAGCTTGTGGTTGCGCACCCGGATGTGCAGGTGGTTCTGGTCTCCCAGGTGCTCGATCCAGTCGATTTCCGCATTGGCATTCTTGTCAACGATGATTTCAAGATGTTCGGTTCGCGCCCCGACCGTCCTGGTCCCGGGTGGTGGATTGGCTCCGGGAAGGAGATCGGCGGGCAGCAGGTTGATGTGCGGCTGGCCGAGACGGGCAGCGACATGAAGGCTGGCGGGATTGCCGTAGATTTCACGCGGCGTTCCGACCTGCAGCAGTCGGCCTCCCGCGACGATGCCGATGCGGTCTGCCATCGTCATCGCCTCGACCTGGTCATGGGTCACATAGAGCAGTGTCGAGCCGAGCTCCTTCTGGATGCGCTTCAGTTCCAGGCGCAGTTCCGCCCGCAGCTTCGCATCGAGCGAGGAGAGCGGTTCGTCCATCAGGTAGATGGCGGGCCGCCGCACCAGCGCCCTGCCGATCGCAACGCGCTGCATTTCGCCGCCCGAAAGGCGTGTCGAACGGTTCTCCAGCTTATGGTCGATCCTGACCATCCGTGCAATCTCCCGGACGCGGCGGTCGATCTCCTCGGCCCCGAGCTTGCGCACCGGCGCTCGCAGCGGAAAGGCGAGGTTGTCGTAAACCGTCATGTGCGGGTAGAGCGAGTATTGCTGGAAGACGAAGGCGACATCCCTTTCAGCCGGTGCCTCGCCGGCAACGCTGCGACCGCCGATTTCGATCCGGCCGCTGTCGGGGCGCTCCAGGCCTGCAATAAGGCGCAGCGTCGTCGTTTTGCCGGCGCCCGTCGGCCCAAGCAGGACGACGAACTCGCCGTCACGGATCGACAGGTCCAGATCAGCGAGTGCCTGTGTGTCGCCGAAACGCTTGTTGAGACCCTTGAGCGCGACGTCAGCCATGACGTTCCTCCGAATACAGCGCCGAGGCAATGGCGCGGCCCGACTTGCAATCGAACAGCGCCAGCTTGGCCGGGTTGAACTCAAGGCCAACCGTCTCGCCGATATGGAAATTACGGTTTGCCGGTACGCGCGCCTTGATGACGCCGCTCGAGGTCTCGACCGCCACCACCTGATTGGTCCCGAGATATTCGCTGCCATAGACGGCGCCACGCAACGGAGAGGCGTCGCTGAAGCGGATATGCTCCGGCCTGACGCCGAGCGCCAATTCGGCTTCCGCTAGATCTTGATGCACCTCGGGAATACTGACGTTGACGCCATGCAGCGAGATCGATTGTGCGCCCGTCTGAAGGCCTGAGGTGAAGCGCATGAAATTCATCGGCGGCGAGCCGATGAAATCGGCGACATACATGGTCGCTGGTTTGCTGTAGATTTCCTGCGGCGTGCCGAACTGCTCGATGACGCCGTGGTTCATCACGGCGATCTTGTCGGCCATCGCCATCGCCTCATGCTGGTCATGCGTCACGTAGACCGTCGTCGCATGGATGCGGTTGTGGAGTTCGCGCAGTTCATGGACCATGACCTCGCGGAACTCGGCGTCGAGCGTCCCGAGCGGCTCATCCATCAGGAAGCACTTCGGGCGGCGCACGATTGCTCGTCCGAGCGCCACGCGCTGGCGGTCGCCGCCGGCAAGCCCGGAGACGGATCGGTCAAGGATATGATCGATCTGCAGCAGCCGCGCGGTTTCCTCGACACGCTGACGGATCTCCGCCTTCGGCATGCCTTGCGACAGCAGCGGGAAGGCGATGTTCTTGCGCACGTTCATATGCGGATAGAGCGCAAAAAGCTGGAAGACGAAGGCAATGTCGCGGGCGCTGGCGCGGTTGAAGGTGACGTCTTCGCCGTCGAGGTAGATCTTGCCGCTCGTCGGCAGTTCGAGGCCGGCGATCATGCGAAGCGTCGTCGTCTTGCCGCAGCCAGACGGTCCGAGTAGCGCCAGGAACTCGCCATCATGGATGACGAAGCTCGAATCCTGCACGGCGACGAAGCTGCCGAACTGCTTGCGGAGGTTTTCGATCCTGATATCGGCCATGGCTCACTCCGGGAACTTCGAGACGATGATGAACATGGCCGTGCCGGCCAGCAGTGTCACCAGCGAATAGGTGTAGAGGACCAGCAGGAATGGCTGGAAGAGCATCAGGAAGCCGATGGCGATCAGCGCGGTTGCGATGTTCTCCATCGGGCCGCGACGCAGGAAGAAGGGGCGCTTCGGGCGGGATGGGCGCGGTGTTTCTATCAGATGCGTCATTTGCGGACCGCTCCGAAGGTGATGCCACGCAAGAGCTGCTTGCGTAGGAGAATAGTGAAGACAAGGATGGGGATGAGGAAGATCGTCGTTCCCGCCGCGACCGCTGGCCAGTCCTGACCACCTTCGCCGATGATGGTCGGGATGAAGGGCGGCGCCGTTTGGGCCTCGCCGGAGGTCAGCAGTGCCGCAAAGGCATACTCATTCCAGGCGAAGATCAGGCAGAAGATCGCGGTGGCAGCAATGCCTGTCGTTGCCTGCGGCAGGACGACCTTCCAGAAGGCCTGCAGCCGCGTATAGCCGTCGATCATCGCGGCTTCCTCATATTCGCGGGGGATCTCGTCGATGAAGCCCTTGAGCAGCCAGACGGCGAGCGAGACGTTGACCGCAGTGTAAAGCAGGATCATGCCCAGCGCCGTGTCGGAAAGCCCGAGCTCGCGGTACATCAGATAGATCGGGATGGCGACAGCAATCGGCGGCATCATGCGGGTCGACAGGATGAAGAACAGCAGGTCATCGGCGAGCGGTACCCTGAAGCGGGAGAAACCGTAGGCGGCCAGCGTCCCCAACGAGACGGCCAGGAAGGTCGAGCCAAAAGCGATCACCAGCGAGTTGGCAAAACGCGGCAGGAAGTTCGACGGGCCGGCGATCACCATGTTGCGCTTGCGGGTCACCTCGTCGCAGGTGCCGGTCGGGGCGGGCAGGGAGGCGATGTATTCCGGCGTCTGGCGCGTTCTCGTCGTCAGAAGGTTGCAGTACCCCTCCAGCGTCGGCGTAAAGACGATCTTCGGAGGATAGCTGATCGAGTCGGGCGGCGATTTGATGCTGGTCAGGAAGATCCAGACGAGCGGGATCAGCGTGATCAGGGCGTAGACGATAACGATGGCGCCGGCGATGCGCTTGCTGGTCGAGCTCGGTTCGACGACCGAATGGGCTGAGGTGGCGGAACTCATCGTTGCTTCACCCTGTTAAGTGCCTTGACGTAGATGTTGGCGAGGCCGAACACGGCGACGAAGAGGACAATGGCGAAGGCCGAGGCCCGCCCGGTTGCCCAGCTCTCGAAGGCCGCGCGCTTCAAGGTGATCGAGGCGACTTCGGTGGTCGAACCCGGACCGCCGCCGGTCAAAAGCGTGACCATGTCGAACATCTTGAAGTTCTCGATGCCGCGAAACAGCACGGCGAGCATGATGAAGGGCAGGGCCATCGGTACGGTGATCGACCAGAACTGGCGCCATGCGGAGGCGCGGTCGACCTCCGCCGCCTCGTAAATATAGTCGGGAATGGAGCGCAGGCCCGCCAGGCAGATCAGCATAACGTAGGGTGTCCACATCCAGGTATCGACAATGATGATCGCCCAAGGCGCAAGCGTGACGCTGCCGAGCATCTGGATATCAGCGGTCGGAATGCCGGTGACCAGAGAAACAGCATAGGCAAAGAGCCCGATCTGCGGCTCGTACAGGAAACGCCAGAAGTTGCCGACGACCGCGGGGGACAGCATCATCGGGATCAGGATCAGGGTCGTCCAGAAGGCGTGGCCGCGAAACTTCCGGTCGATCAGGTAGGCGAGCGTAAAGCCGATGATCGTCTGCAGCAGGATCGTCCAGAACACGAAATGGGCTGTCGTCTGCATCGCCTGCCAGATATCGGGGTCGGTCAGCACGCGCTCGTAGTTGTTCAAGCCGACGTTCTGAACCGGCGCATTTGGGCGATTGGCGCGATAATTCGTGAACGACAGATAGATTGCCCAGATGAGCGGGAAGATGTTGATGGCGAGAAGCAGGATGATGGTGGGGGCGATAAACACCCAGGCGATCGCCCGGTCGGACAGACCGCGGACCCGGCGAGCGACCGATACCGGTGTTGCTCTCGCAGTCGCATCCGCTGCCTGCTCGACCATGGAGGAAGAGGAAATGTTCAAGGTGTCACCTGGTCTTTGCGTATGTGAGACACGTGGCGGCCCGGCCGTCTTGGCAATCCGGGCCGCCATTCTGGCAAGAATGTTGTGCGTCCTGCCGGACACTAGATCTTGCCGTCGTCCTTGAAGACTTCGGTCCAGTCCTTCACCAGGCCGTCAAGCGCCTCCTGGGCGGTGCCGTTGCCGGCCACGACATAGTTATGAACGCGTTTCTGCATGTCCTGGAGTAGGGTTGCATAGCTCGGCTCGGCCCAGAAATCCTTGACGATCGCCATCGAGTCCAGGAATGCCTGGGCGTAGGGCTGGCTGGAGGCGAAGTCCGGGGCGTTGACGACCGACTTCAGGCACGAGTAGCCGCCGAGCTGCCACCATTTGGCCTGCACCTCAGGCTGCGCGAACCACTTGATGTACTGCAGAGCGGCGTCCTTCTTGTCGGAATAGGAAACCACCGAGATGCCCTGTCCGCCAAGCTGGGCGAAATGCTTTTTTTCGGCCGGGTTGGGGAAGAAGCCGATCTTGTCGCCGCCGACCTTTTCGTCCTTGTAGAGGCCGGGCCACGTGAAGGCGAAGTTCATCTGCATCGCCACCTGGCCCGACTTGAAGGCGTCGGCGGATTCGACCATGTAGACGTTGGAGCTGCCGGGCGGTGTGCAGCAGTCATAGAGCGCCTTGTAGAATTCGAGGCCCTTGACGGCGTCAGGTGAGTTGACAAAGCCTTCCATCTCGTAGGGCTTGTCGGGGTTGTCGTACTGGAAGCCCCAGTCATAGAGGACGTTGGTCACGCCCATCGTGATGCCTTCGGAGCCGCGCTCCGTATAGATCGAGGCTCCGTAAACGGTCTTGCCGTCGATCTCGCGCTTCTGGAAGAACTCGGCGATCTGCTTCAGCTCGTCATAGGTCTTCGGCGCTGCGAGATCTCGGCCATATTTTTCCTTGAATTCCTTTTGCAGTTCTGGCCGCTCGAACCAATCCTTGCGATAGGTCCAGCCGACGACGTCGCCCATGGCGGGCAGTGCCCAGTAGTTCGGCGTGTTCTTCGGCCATTCCGAATAGCCCACGACGGTCGCCGGCACGAAGTCATCCATCTTGATGCCTTCCTTGTCGAAGAAGTCGTTGAGCTTGACGTAGTGGCCGTTCTCAGCCGAGCCGCCGATCCACTGGCTGTCGCCGATGATCAGGTCGCATAGCTTGCCGTGGGAGTTCAGTTCATTGAGGAAGCGGTCCGCGTAGCTCGTCCAGGGCACGAACTCGAACTTCATTTCGGTGCCGGTCTTGGCGGTGAAATCCTTCGAGAGTTCGACCAGCGCATTCGCCGGGTCCCAAGCGGCCCAGCAGAGTGTCAGTTGATCGGCTTTGGCGAGATTGGGCAGCGCCGACGAGATGATGAACGCCGAGGCCAGCCCGAGAAGGGCTTTCGATTTCTTCTGCATTAGTTCCTCCCAGAACCAAAGGCCGGCTCCCCGCCGACCGCGCAAGTTCACCCATTTCTGAAAATGCTAACATGAACTCCTCAACTCTCATGTTTAGCAATATGTTTAGTAATAGATAAATTTATAAACAAAGCAAGCGGGTTTTTATTGTTGCGACGCCTAGGGCCGGACTGCTTGTTTACGACGCCGAAAGGCCAGAAACCTTGCCGATATCAGGGCTTGCCTTGCTATTGGCGGCGTGTCGCCCAAAAGCTGAGGCGCCCGGGCATGGAACTGCTTCTCCATGATCGTCGCCGCTTCCGTCGCCGCGAGGATGGAAGCGCTTCGGTCGCGCCTCCGGCGCACATCGAGATCATCCGCGTCTAGAGATCAATGGATACCGATATCGTATCCCTGGGGTAGTACTTGGCGCACCCGGCACGCTCAATGCCTCGATACGTTGAAATTATTCTCGCTCCCTGCGAGGTTTTCCGGTAATATAGTTGGGGAAGCGATAGCCGACTAGCGCTCGAGAGAGCTCATGAATTCGCGCCTCGTCGCTCGGCACTACTCAAATTTCAGATGACATATCTTCCGCCACCGCAAGGTGGCGTCGATGCAGCACGCGTGGCCGCTATTTCGCACGTCAACGGTCCCGCAAGTCCTTGAAGCAACGGGAGAAGGAAGATGGATTTCATCGAACAATGGTTCGGGGTTTCCCCAGACGGCGGCGACGGTACGACCGAACTCCTCTTTTTTGTGATCATCATGGTCCTCCTTGCTGCTATCGTCTGGCGTCGCTGGATAACGCATCGCAAAACCCGCAACTTTTGAGTGCTCCAATGGTTCCCGTCCCGTTTGGCGGCGGCGGAGCAGTGCGCGGCATTTCGGCCATGAACGATCTCTCGTTTTCGGACCACTGCGGTCAAAGCAACTTGCAGCGGCGGTTCATGGACGAGCTACTTGCGAGGAGGCACGCCTATGACCACGGATGTTGTCACAATTTATGAGGACGCAGGCTTTGGAGGACGAAGCAAAGCGCTTGCGCCGGGTGGCTACCGCTTTTTTACACCCGACGATTTCAACGACGTCGTGTCTTCCATCAGGATTCCAACAGGGCTCGGGGCGCAACTCTTCGAGCATGCCGATGATGGCGGCGGCTATGGCATTTCCATCGACTTGCTGGAGGATTGTCCGGATCTCTCTGTGTACGGTTTCAATGACAAGATCTCGTACGTGAACGTGTTTTCAATCGCCGATCGACCGGGCTTTGTCTGGGCGCGGAGCCGCATGGAAAACGGCCAGTTCATCCCGGGTCACTGGGAGCGCCAACGAGCGAATGGAGCCCTGCCAGACAACTCTACGGCAGTGGTGTCGCCGCCATATGCGCCACATCCCTCCACTGCGGCAACGGTGATGCAAGTTGACGGCGCCCAAACAATCATCACGTTCCTGGGCGGCCAGAACGGCTCGGACGCAGCAATGTGGGATCATGCGGTTGCCGACCAGATGGGGATCATCGGCAGCGACTTCAGAGGCCCCGAAGAGATTGGCTCGGCCGCTTTCGAGCGGGCGTCGAACAATATAGCAATTCCTGACAACTTGAACTTCTGGTATCCGCAAAAACAGCCGCGTGACCACCGATCCGTCGTCTATTTCAAGCGGACGCTGGTCGGCAAAGTGGATAGCGTTCATATCGCCGATATCAACGGTACCTACGAAGACCATGACGTCAACATAGACGTCATTCCCAACGAGAAGTACCAGTACCTTATCACCGACGGGCATCCACGCGAGTACACCGACATCATGAGCGCCCAGTGGAATCTGAGTCTTCACCAGTTGGGCAAGCCCAATTGCGACGATAGCGAGAGTGTCGCCGAGGCCGCCCTGGTCGAAGCGGAAATACAGCCTGACGGCGATGTCCACTCCGGAACGGCGCAGACATTGAACGACTTGATCTTGGCACGAGGGCCTCAGGATATCTGCATCTACGGTGTCTGGATTTACGACAAGGGCCACTGCTGCCACTCGGAGATTCATCCCGCCGAGCAAATCTGGTGGCGGGATGATGTCAGCGCCAATCAGCACAAGTATACGCTTAATGTCTTCTGCGATGCCTCCAAACGTTTCTGGTGGCGGGACCAGATGGACGATGGCACCAAACTCAAGCCTTGGGGTGCGCCACCGATTGCCGGCACATTTGCCATCGCGTTCGAGGCTGAATTGGGCAAACCCGCCGTCACATTCGAGGTATCCAACATCAATGATTACAACGTCGCGGTCATTCCCAATGGTAACCAAGTCTACAACCTCGTTTACCAGAACAACGTTCTCGTGTCGTTCATTCCACACAACGACGCGTTCAAGGTGACGTATGAGAACGTTGGATTGACCCGCGACAACAAGGTCAGGGGATTCCTCGTCATCCAGACAACGGTTGGAACTGTTACCCAGACGACAACCCGTCTGGTCATTCCCAATTCCAATCCGCAGTTAGCGCCGATCGTTGCGGATATCCCGCCCGGCACGGACGTCAACACGATAGATCAGCGGTTCGAACGGGAAGCCTTCAAGAAAGTTGAAGGGCGCTATATGTTCAGCGTGATGCAGACCAATCCGTTGCCGCACCTTGTGCACGGCGTCTGGAATTCAGATTTCCTACGACACCGGCTGCATGTCACACCGGAGATCGGCAGATAACACCACGCGAACTCGGGCTGCGTTTGCTTACGGCCCCAAAGCGGACCAACTTGTCGTTCAGCCAACAAAGCGGTCCGCCGACGGCATATGGTCACGCCCGGCGATCACGCCTGTCGATACCAGTGTCTCAAAGAACTCCACCTTGAGGTCGAAGGACTTCAGGAGTTTTTGGGTGCTTGGCAGGTGAATGAAATTAATCATGAGTCGTCCTGAAATAACGCTCGAGGAAGCGACTGTAAGCCCCCATCAGCGCGCTGAAGATAAAATAGACGGCGGCAGCAAAGACATAGCCTTCGAGCACCGCAATACCCTGCCAGGCGGGATCGCGCATGGCCGAGCGTACCGTGTCGAGGAAATCGAGCAGGCCGACAATGGTGACGAGGGTGGTGTCCTGGAAGAAACTGATAATGAGCGCGACGAGCGGTGGGATGACCTTCTTGATTGCCTGCGGCAACACGATCGTGAGCATCGTCAACCAATAGCCCATGCCGAGTGATGCACTCGCCTCCAGCTGACCTCTCGGCACGTCCTGCAGTCCGCCGCGCACAATCTCGGCGATATAGGCCGCGGCAAAGATGATAACGGCGATCTGGGCACGCAGAAGCTTGTCGACCGTCACACCATCCGGCATGAACAGCGGCAGCATGACTGTCGCCATGAAGAGGATGCTGATCAACGGCACGCCGCGAACGATTTCGATGAAGCTGGTCGCCAGCACACGGATCACTGGCAGGTCGGATGCGCGCGACAAGGCAAGCAGGATACCAAGCGGCAACGCCAGGGAAAGCCCGACGAAAGCGAGCATGAAGGAAAGCGGCAGGCCGCCCCATTGGGTCGTTGGAACCGCGGGTAGCCCGAGGACGCCGCCAGCCATCAGTCCATACAGAACGGGCAGGATGACGAACACCCAAACGAGCAGCAGGTTACGGCTCCATAGCTGCGGAACCATGGAAGCGACGGCCGCGCCGATGAAGACAATCAGCGAAAGAAATGGCCGCCACTGTTCCTCGAACGGATAAAAACCGAATGCCATGTAGCGAAGCTTGGCGCTGAGGAATGGCCAGCAGGCACCGCTCCCCACCTTGCAATCCTCAGGCGTTCCGGCAAACGTTGCGTCGATGAGCAGCCACCGGGTGGCGAGCCAGCCGATACCGATGACGGCTGCGCCGCAAAGGATGGTGATCAGCACGTTGCCCGGCGTCCCGAAGAAATCTTGCCACCAGCGGGATAGCCGTCGGGGAGGCGCGTCGCCTGTGGTTGTGCCGAGCACGAGTTGGAGTTCCGTCACGGTCAGCGCTCCTTCAGGGCAACGTGCTTGTTATACCAGTTCATGATGAGCGAAATGGCGATCGACAGGCCAAGATAGGCGCCCATGAAGATCGCAATGGTTTCCATTGCCTGTCCGGTCTGGTTCATGACGGTGTTGGACACCATCACGAGGTCGGGGTAACCGATGGCGATCGCCAGAGAACTGTTCTTGAAGACGGTAAGATATGTGTTGGTGAGCGGCGGAATGATCAGGCGAAGTGCCTGCGGCAGGATGACAAGGCGCATGGCTCGCCGCCGGGGCAGACCGAGCGCCATCGATGCTTCCCATTGCCCTTTATGGACGGCCTGGACGCCGGCACGGACGATCTCGGCGACGTTGGCAGATACGCTGAGTGCAAGCCCGAACCAGAGTGCCACAAATTCCGGCCTGACCTGCAATCCTCCCGTCAGGCGGAAGCGGCCCTTTTCCGGCAAGTCGATGGCCATGTTAACGTCCCCCAGCAGCAGGACGAGGCCAATCGGAGCAATGGTAGCGAGCAATGCGATGAGGGGGCCATGGTTGGAGGTGCCCGTAGCAAGCCGTCGGCGCAGCGCGATATGTCGAATGAGGAGCGCCGAGACGATGCCGAGCCCGACTGCTCCGAGAGCAATGGAAAGGCCGCGCTCAAAGCTGATGGAGGGGATGACCAGGCCGCTGTTGGAGAGATAGACATGCGGCGCGAGCGGCAGGGCTGCTCGAACAGGCGGCAGCACATTGATGATCACCGCGTACCAGAACAAGAGGTAGAGCAGAAGCGGAATGTTCCTGAGCGCCTCGACGTAGGACAGCATCAGCCGCTGGAGCAATGGATTGCGCGACATGCGACCGATGCCGACTGCAAGCCCCAGGATCGTGCCAAATAAGCCGGCCAGCAGCGAAACCTTGACTGTGTTCGCAAAGCCAACGAAGAGGGCGCGAGCAACGGTGTCGGTCGGCTCGTAGGCGATCGCGGCCTCGCTGATGACGAAACCGGCCTGGCGCGACAGATAGGAAAAGCCGGTCGTGATGTCATGTCTGGCAAGATTGTTGCTTGCGGTCGCAAACATCGACCAGGCGACAAGCGCGACGACGCCGATTGCCATCCACTGGTAAAAGAGCGCGCGAAAGCGCGCGTTGTTCATGAAAGCCATTGAGAGCATTCCGATGAGAAACCGCGCGAGGTGGTTGCGCCCGCAAGCTGCGGGCGCAATGTTGTCTCAACGGAACGGTGGAGCGTAGAGCAGGCCACCGGAATTCCAGGGCGCGTTCGGGCCGCGCGTCATGGCGAGGCGGGTGTTTTCCCCAAGGGCGCGGTCGAAGACTTCGCCGTAATTACCGACAGACTTGATGATGTTGTAAGCCCACTTGTCGTCGAGCTTCAGCATCTCACCCAGATTGTCGGTAACACCAAGCATACGCTGGATCTCCTGGTCGTCGCTCTTCAGCTTTTCATCGACATTGGCCTTCGTGATGCCCTTTTCCTCTGCCGCCATCAGCATCCAGACGGACCAGGACACGACGTCGCGCCAGTTGGAATCGTTTTGGCGAACGGCTGGTGCGAGCGGCTCCTTCGAGATCGTCTCAGGCAGGACGACATAATCGTCCGGCTTGTTGGAGACAGCGCGGATCGAGGCAAGGTCAGATCGGTCCGAGGAGATTGCGTCGCAACGTCCGCTGAAGAAGGCAGCGCGGTTTTCATCCGGGCTTTCGAAAACGACGAGCTCGAACTTGGAGCCCAGCTTGCCGAAGAAATCGCTGAGGTTCTGCGCCGTCGTCGTGCCCGGCAGCGTGCAGATTGCGGCGTCCTTCAGCTCTGCGGCGCTGGTGACGCCGAGCGACTTTGGCACCATGAGACCCTGACCGTCATAGAAGACGACTGGTGCGAAATCGAGGCCGAGGGAGGCTTCGCGGCTGTAGGTCTGCGTCGTCTGGCGTGAGAGAACGTCGATCTCGCCGGACTGCAGGGCCTGGAAGCGGGTGTTGATGTTGGTCGGAACATATTCGACCTTGTCACCATCTCCCAAGGCTGCTGCCGCGATCGCCCGGCAGATGTCGGCGTCGAAGCCCTCCATGCGCCCTTGGTCGTTGGGTGCCGCAAAACCCGGCGTCGCGAGCGACACGCCGCAGATCAGCTTGCCGCGCTGCTTCACCGTGTCGAGTGTGTCGGCATTGGCGATCGCAGCGGTGGCCAGTACGCCGAGAACTGCGCTGAGGCAGCCGGCCAGAGTTAGTCCTTTCATTCAATCCTCCCGTGATTGCGGCGTTATCGTCGGCAACTCCTCTTCGCCTTGGGTACGATAATGCCTCCAATATTGTCTACAATACATTATTTGCGTTGACAACGTATGGCCTGTCCTTTGATCGGGGAAGCTCTGACTGCCGTGAAACGCGCGGCCTGCAAGCCTGTGGAGCGTAGCCACAGTCTTTGGCTCAGTAAAATATTGTAGACAATTTGCGTTGACATAGCTTCGAAGGCTGCCTTAATAGCCGACGCGGGAGCAAGGGACGTGGTTGCTCGCGGAGGAGCATTCGCCCTGCCAGTGTAGCAAGGCGTTGCGGCTTGGACTGGCTGCAAACGAGCTGGACCAGCCTTCCGTGTGGGCTTTCTCCCAACCTGAAGTCATTGATAAAACCGTCCGCCCTTTAGCGAACGGACCGAGCCGCATCCTGTCAACTGGCCCACCTGATGCGCACAAGCCGAAACGGAGGTACCCCATGCACGATCTCTTACTCCGCAACGCCAGGCCGATGGCTGGCGAAAGCTGCGACATCCTGATCAGGCATGGCAAGATCGCGGGTCTTGGATCGTATCGGCCAGAAGACGGCATGGCCGTGGAGGATGGCAACGGCGCGATAGTCGTGCCGGGCCTGATCGACGCCCACACCCATCTCGACAAGACGACCTGGGGCATGCCCTGGCATGTCAACGATCGCCCCGCGATCCTGCAGGGGCGGATCGATTTCGAAAGAGAAAACCGGCAGGAGATCGGCATCGACGCACACCGGCAATCGATGCGTCATGCGATCGGCCTTGCGGCGAACGGCGCGAGCCACATCCGCAGCCATGTTGATATCGACACCAGGCACGGGCTGTCCCTGGTTGAGGGGGTGTGGAGGACGCGAGACGCGCTGAGGGACATCATCGATATCGAGATTGTCGCCTTCCCGCAATCCGGCGTCATGGTCATGCCGGGTACGGTGGATCTGTTGGATGAGGCACTGCGGCAGGGCTGCGAAGTGCTGGGTGGCATCGATCCCTGCGGGATCGACCGCGATCCCAAGGGACAACTCGACATCCTGTTTGCACTCGCCGTGAGACACGGCGTTCCGATCGACATCCACCTGCATGAAGCCGCAGATCTCGGCGCATTCACCATGGAACTGATCTTCGAACGCATCCGCGCCAACGGCATGGAAGGCAAGGTGGCGATCAGCCACGCCTTTGCGCTCGGCATGAATGACTATGTCAGGGTCGGGAAACTGATAGAAGAGATCGCCCGTCTCGACGTTGCGATCCTGACGACCGGTGCGCCGTCCGTCAACGTGCCCTCGATCATGCGGCTCAAGGAAGCGGGCGTGCGTGTCGGTGGTGGCTGCGACGGCATACGCGATACCTGGGGCCCGTGGGGGCAGCCCGACATGCTCGACCGCGCAAAGGTGATCGGCATGAAGAATGGACTGCGCACGGACCAGGAGCTTGCCCATGTTCTGAACGTCGTTTCGAAGGGCGGCGCCGACGTCATGCGGATCGACGGTTACGGCCTTGATGTTGGCTGCAATGCCGATTTCACGCTTCTGACCGGGGAGACACTTGCGCACGCCGTCGTCGACACCGCGCCCCGACCACTGGTCGTCAAGAACGGCCGCGTTGTTGCCCGCAAGGGCAAGGCCATCGTGGAGATGCCGTGATGAACAAAGCATCCCTGGAACTCGGCCGCCGCCCCGAAGGCCGTACGCTTCTTACCGCAAGCTGGGTTGTTGGCCACCAGGACGGCTCCCACCGCCTGCTGCGCAATGGCGAAGTGGTATTCGAGAACAACGAAATTCTCTTCGTCGGCCATCGCTTTCCTGGCGAAGTGGCTCGGCGCATCGATTTCGGCAATGCACTGATCAGCCCCGGCTTGATCGATCTCGACGCACTGTCCGATCTCGACACGACCATTCTCGCCATCGACAATCATCCCGGCTGGGCCAAGGGTCGCGTCTGGCCGCGCTCCTATGTCAAGGCCGGCCCCTATGAGATGTACAGCCAGGACGAACTGGCCTTCCAGAAGCGCTTCGCCTTTGGCCAGTTGCTGTTGAACGGCATCACGACGGCAGCGCCGATCGCCTCGCTGTTCTACCGCGAGTGGGGCGAGACCGTGGCCGAATTCGATGCGGCGGCTGATGCGGCCGGCGAACTCGGTCTCCGGGTCTATCTCAGCCCCGCCTATCGCTCCGGCGGCATGGTGCTGGAAGAACCGGGGCGCATGGTGCCGGTCTTTGATGAGGAGCGCGGCTTGAAGGGCCTGAAGGACGCTATCTCTTACATCGAGCGGCAGAACGGTCGTCACGGCGATCTCGTCCGTGGAATGCTGGCGCCTGACCGCGTCGAGACGTCTACCCTGGCACTCCTCCAGCGCACGGATGCTGCGGCCCGCGAACTCGGTTGCAAGTTCCGCCTGCACATGGCGCAAGGCGCCATGGAGGTCGATACGGTTCGCATGCTGCACGGCTCGACCGCCCCTGTCTGGCTTGCCAAGGCCGGCCTTTTGAGCGACCGGTTGATCGCGCCTCACGCCACCAATGCAACGGAGGAGGACCTTGCCCTCTACGCGAAAAACGGCGTTTCCATCGTTCATTGCCCGCTGGTCTCGGGCCGCGGCGGGAGCACGCTCAATTCCTTCTCGGCCTGCCGCAAACGTGGCATCAACATCGCCATGGGCACTGATACGGCGCCTGCTGACATGTGGATGAACCTGCTCGTCGGGTTGATCACGGGCCGCATCAACGATGGCGCGCCGGATCGGCTTCGCTCGGCCGATCTCTTCGATGCCGCGACGCTTGGGGGCGCGCGTGCGCTTGGCCGGACGGACCTCGGCCATCTGTCCCCCGGCGCTCGTGCCGATATCGCCGTCTTCGATCTCGACGACGTGATCATGGCGCCGTCGATCGATCCTATTACAACTTTGGTCACCAGCGGTTCGGGCAAGGTGACGCGCGCTGTGTTCGTCGACGGCCGCGTCTCGATGCTGTCCCGCAAGGTTGCGGGCCTCGACATGGAGAAGGCACGGGTACAGGCGCAGGCGCAGTATGACGGGCTGATCGCCAAGTATCCCGAACGAAGCTGGAGCAATCCCCCGGTCTCGGAGATCTTCGCTCCCAGCTATCCGGTTGACGCTGACCTTGGGTGAAGTTCGGTAGGCGGTCATCGACGTCCGCTATCTCGAACTAGAATTTCCGGGTCACCGCGACAAACAACGCGCCCCGTGAACTCCCGGGCGGCATCGGGTTTATCAAGGAGGCGACATCTGCTTAAGGATACAGCTACGCAAGGGCTGCTCGCAGGTCATGGGAAAGGTCGCGGATTTCGCTCAGGTCGAGTTCTGATTCAACGTGCTCTAGGTGATGGGCCATCAGGTGAGTGGCCTTCTCGGCATCCTTGGCGGCGATCGCCTCGACGATCTCCTCGTGCTCGTCAGGTCCGCAATTGAAGCGGCGGTTCGTGTTGCGGTAGACAGCAGTGATCAGCGAGGAGCGGGCGATCAGATCCCTCATCGTCGTGAACAGGAAGTCGGAGCCGACGGTTTCGGCTAGCAGTAGGTGGAAGCCACCGGAGAGCTTGATGATGTCGCTCGTGACGTCCGCGGCATTGGCAGCCCGTTCCTTGGCAACATGGTCGCGCAGCCGCCTGAGGTCGGTCTTGTTGACAGACTGGCACAGGCGTTCGACGACGCAACGCTCCACCGTGCGGCGTACGAAGAAGACATCGCGGGCCTCCTCGACCGAAGGCTTGGAGACGAACGCGCCCCGATTGGGAATGATCGTGACGAGACCATCGCGTTCAAGCACCGTGAGGGCCTGGCGGATGCGGGCGCGGCTGACGTTGAAAATCGCCGCCAGTTGCTCTTCCTTGAGCTGAATACCGGGGCGGAGCCTGCGCTCAGCGATAGATAGCCAGACTTTCTCGACAATTTGTCGCGCAGACGGGCCAGGTTGTTCGGTCACGAAATTCACTCCCATTCGGGTAAGAGAAGCTCGATGCCGCAGGGAAAGTCAACCGTAGCAATTGGTGTTTTGGTTGCATAATTGTCAGCAATATCGGGGCAAATTGTCGAGGAGAGGCAGTGAGTTCTTTGATGCAGGTCGACTTATCGGGCTTCAGGGCAAGCTGCCCGTCTGTTGAGGCGACTCATGACATCACGGCGGACTGGACCTGTGCGGATGAACATGCCGACGTGAAGCGGTGTGGACCGTAATCGAGGGCTGCCAGGCGGGTGTGAGGACAGTCTGATCATTCCGCCCCGGCGGACGGCCCTTGCCACATTGTCCAGAGATTTGAACTCAGAGCTTGGTTTTGGGATTCTATGCTGATCACAGCCATCTTGGCCACACTATAGTCACTGCAAGCAACGCCTTTCTCCTACGGTCTTCGGATTTGTAAAACGTCGCAAAGGGGAGATTAATGAAGAGGTTACTGATTTTCTCGTTGGCGGGCCTGGCGCTTGCGAGCTGCACACCGACGCAACAAGGTGCGGGTATCGGCGCCGCCACTGGTGCGGTGGTTGGTGGTGCCGTCACGAACGACGTGCGTGGTGCGGCCGTCGGCGCGGCGATCGGTGGAGCCTCCGGCGCCGTGATCGGAAACGTGGCCGGTCGTCCGGGCCAGTGCGAGTTTCGCGATCGCAACGGTCGGCGCTATATCGCAGCCTGCCCGCGCTAACGATGAAGACGGGCGGTGTCATTCGCGTGAGCAGGCGATGGGGGCCAACACGTTCTCTCAACACGGGCCATCCTGACGCCGGCTGGATTTTTGCGATATGCGGCATTCCCGTCACCGAAAGAGCGCGCTGATTTTAGCTCCTGCAACGGCTCTGGTGAATGAGCAGGCATGGCGTTTAACGCATTGAAATATAAAATTATATTTGTCGTTGCAGCAACGGGTTCACTTGCCGGCGACGTGCAAAGCGGTTGATCCATAGCGCTCCATTCGTGCCATTTCGCAGGCCGACCACTGTTAAGGCAACGCACCTAGCAAGCTCATTTGACCATCCATCGGGTGCGACATACGTCGGTTCAACTGGAGGCAAGACATGGCCACTGCCAATACCGCATCAAAGACCACGATGCAGAGGTTCCTGGACGGCGTCGAAAAAGTGGGAAACATGGTTCCCCATCCTGTGATCATTTTCCTGATCCTGATTGGCATCGTCATCGTCCTGTCAGCCGTACTTGGCGCTTTCGGAGCGGCCGTAAGCTATGAGCGCATCAATCCCGACACGCACGAGATTGAGCAAGCGTCGACATCGATCCGAAGCTTGCTGAATGTCGAGGGCATTCGCTTTCTATATTCGTCCCTTATTCCCAACTTCATGAGTTTTACGGCTGTCGGATTGATGATCGCTGCCATGATCGGTGCCGGCGTGGCCGAAGAATCCGGTCTCGTCACAGCGCTGATCCGCAAGCTCGTCATTGTCTCGCCGAGCTGGGCGCTGACCTATATCCTGGCTTTCGTCGGTATCCTCGCAAGCATCGCGGCAGATGCCGGCTATCTGGTGCTGATCCCGCTTGCCGGTGTGGCTTATATGGCAGTCGGGCGGCACCCGTTGGCTGGTCTTGCGCTTGGTTTTGCCGCCGTGGCTGGTGCCTTCACGGTCAACATGCTGATCAAGCCGCTCGATGCCGTGCTCGTTGAATTTACCAACGACGCTGCGCATCTGGTTGATCCAGCGCGTTCAATCGGTCTTGCATCAAACGTCTGGTTTTCCATTGCCTCGGTGCTGTTTTTGACCGTGGTGATAGCGTTCATAACCGATCGCATGATCGCGCCCAGGCTTGGTGAGTATGATCCGGCAGCGGCGGAAGGCGGTGTGCAGGCTCAAGGGGCCACCCTTTCTGAGCAGGAATCACGCGGCTTGCGGTTCGCACTATACGGCCTTATCGGTCTCCTGGTTGTTTTCCTGCTGTTGACCATCCCGAGCGGCGCGCCTCTGCGCAATCCCGATACCGGCGAGCTCATCGGCAACTCACCCTTCATGAACGGCCTGATTGCACTCATCATGCTGATCTTCCTGGTAACAGGATGGACCTATGGCATCGGCGCCGGAACGTTGAAAACGCTGGCCGAGGTCATCGCGGCGATCGAGAAGTCGATCAAGAACATGGGCGGCACAATCTTCCTGTTCTTCGTTCTTAGCCAGTTTGTCGCCTATTTTACCTATACAAACATCGGCACCGTCATGGCGCTCAGCCTTTCAGGCGTGTTGCAGGCAGCCAATATTGGCGCACTGCCGCTGCTTATCGGCTTTATCGTTGTGGTCGCGATTATCGACCTGCTGCTAACCGGCGCCATTGCCAAGTGGGCAATCTTCGCTCCGGTCTTCGTCCCGCTTCTCATGAAGCTTGGTGTTGAACCGGAAGCCGTCCTTGCCGCCTATCGCGTCGGCGATTCCCCAATGAACGCGATCACTCCACTCAATGCCTACTTCGCACTCGTCGTCGGCTTTGCCCAGAAATACGACAAGTCCGCAGGTGTCGGCACGATCGTCTCACTGATGCTTCCCTATGTGGTGCTGATGTTCGTGTTGTGGACCGGCCTCTTTGCGGTCTGGAAGGCCCTCGGACTGCCATGGGGCCTATGACAATCCTCAAGCGAATAGATACTCGAACGAACGGATGGACATCATGAGCAACATCTCAATTCCTCTCGACGTCGCCGCAGCTGAAGACCATCTGATGCGTTTCCTGTCGGTGGAGGGTGTCACCGGGTCTGAGAGGAACATCGGCCTTGCCGTCTGCGACGCCTTGAAGAAGATCGGCGTCCCGGAATCGGCTATTCGCTTCGATGACGCCAACAAGCGTATTCCGCTGCCGACGGAGACGGGCAATCTGATCGTGGACATCCCGGGAACGCGGCCCGGGCCACGCCTTCTCTTTTCCACCCACCTGGACACCGTGCCGCTTTGCGCGGGCGCCAAACCAAAGCGCGAGGGCGACCGCATCGTGTCCGACGGGACCACGGCACTTGGCGGCGATGCCCGAACCGGGGTGGCACTCCTTGTCGTGGTTGCCGAGACGCTGATCAAGCATAAGCTGCCTCATCCGCCAATCACCCTACTGTTTACCGTTCGCGAGGAGAGTGGGCTGCATGGGGCACGAGAACTCAACCCGGCTGACCTCAACGGCGCGGCAATGTGCATCAATGTCGATGGCCAGATGGCTTCAGAACTCATTGTCGGCGCTGTCGGGCAGGAAAACTGGGAAGTCGAAATCAAAGGTCGCGCGTCGCATGCCGGCGTTGCGCCAGAGAAGGGTATTTCGGCGACACTGGTTGGCGCCGTGGCGTTGGCGGAAGCAAAGCATAACGGCTGGTTCGGCAAAGTGGTCAAACCGGATGGTCGCGGCACAAGCAACGTCGGTATTTTCGGTGGCAAGGACAACAAACCCGCAGGTGATGCGACCAACGTCGTAACCGACTACGCCTTCATCAAGGGCGAAGCGCGCAGCCCGGAAGCTGCTTTCGCGACGAAGATTGCCAACGGTTACAAGGAGGCGTTCGCGAAGGCGCAGAGCGAAGTGACCGACTATCAGGGCGACAAGGCAGAGGTGAAATTCAGCCACAAGCCCTCCTATCCGCCATTCGAGTTGGGCAAGGACACGCCGATCGTGAAGCGCGCGACAAAGGCCTTGCAAATGCTTGACATCGAGCCAGTGTATGTCTTCTCGAACGGGGGATTGGATGCCAACTGGCTCGACAAGCATGGTGTGCCAACCATCACCATCGGAGCCGGGCAAGCCGAGATCCACACGATCAAGGAATATGTGAACCTCAAGGAATACGAGAAGGGCTGCCGTTTGGGTGTACTCATGGCGACACTCGACGATTGACGAGTTCTGGAAGGTTAATTTGGTCGGCCGCAGTCGCTCGGCGCTCATGAACGCCTGCGCTGGGGCCGGCTTGATTTTGGACGGTTCGGGCAGGCAAGAGGGAGCAGGGCGATTGAGTCCAATAGCATACACAGCGACTATCATCGCCGTTGCCGTCGTACTGTTCGTCTGGAACAAGCTGCCGGTCGTCTTCGTCGCCATGCTGACGGCACTTGCCTTGTGGGCGAGTGGTGTCCTGACGCTTGGACAAGCCCTTGGCGGTTTCGGTGATCCAGCGGTCATCTTCATCGCATCCCTTTTCGTCGTCAGTTCCGGGCTCGAGGTCACCGGGGTGACCGCTTGGGCCGGACAACTGCTGATCCGCGGGGCCGGCGAGGAAAGCCGGACACGCCTTCTCCTCCTGACCATGGCACTTGTATCGCTCCTGACCGCGCTGATCAGCGTCAATGGCGCTGTCGCAGCCCTGCTGCCGGTCGTGGTCGTCATAGCTGTCCGCCTTCGGCGCAGTTCGTCGCAGCTGCTCATGCCGCTGGTGTTTTCGGCACATGCAGGCTCGATGCTGGCCCTGACCGGAACACCGGTCAACGTGCTGGTTTCAGAAGCAGGCATCGACGCAGGCGTCGGTGGGTTCGGCTTCTTCGAATTTGCGCTTGCGGGCATCCCACTCCTGGCAGGCACCATGGCCATCATCATCCTCTTCGGAAAGCAGCTGCTTCCGGAGCGTAACGGCGCGACTATGCCCGCCGATTTCAGTCGCCATGCCAAGACACTGGTAGAACAATACGGCCTTGCAAGCGGGATCTACCAGATGCGAGTGCGTGCAAGCTCGCCCTATGTCGGCAAAGCCGCGAGCGCGTTCGATCTTTCGGGCCATCCGGGATTGCAACTCGTCGCCATTCAGGAGGGCGAGACGGCCGGTCCACTGCGCAGGTCTGCCATCGCTGAGGGCGATCATTTTATCTTGCGCGGTGAACCTGACGTTGCAGCGGCCTACGCTGCCGACATGCACCTGGCCCTTCGCGACGACAAGGCGAACGGTCAGGGTGAAGAGACCTTGTTCAATCGCAACTCAGGCCTTGCAGAGGTCGTCATCCCGCCACGCTCCGGCCTCATCGGCCAAGCAGTTTTTCCCGGCATGGTGACCGAGAGCGGCGATCTGATCATTCTGGCTGTCCAGCGCGCCGGCGCCGGAATATCGCCTGGCAGCGCCGCCAAGGAAGCGGGCGGTATCGTCCTGCAGGCAGGCGACACAATGCTGCTGCAGGGAACGTGGAAGGCGCTCGATGTGCACCTGAACGATCCCGACGTTTTGGTTGTCAATTCGCCCGAGCTTGTCCGACGCCAAGCGGTCCCGATGGGTCCCGGCGCGCGTCAGGCCGTTATCATCCTGATTGCGATGGTTCTGCTGCTTGCCACTGGTATCGTGCCGCCGGCGGTGGCTGGCTTACTTGCTGCAGGAGCAATCATCCTTTCGGGGATCATGAGCGTCGAACAAGCCTATCGGGCTGTGGGCTGGACGACCGTCATCCTCGTTGGCGCGATGATGCCGCTTTCGACAGCAATGGTAGAAACAGGCGCGGCGAAGCTGATGGCGGAGCATCTGGTGAATCTCGTGGGTGACGCCGGTCCGGTTGCGCTGCTTGCCGGACTGTTTGTTCTGACGGCAATCATGGGGCAACTCATCTCCAACACTGCAACAGCATTGATTGTCATCCCGATCGGCGTCGCAGCGGCCACCGCCATGGGCATTTCTCCGCGCCCCGTCCTTATGAGCACGGCCGTTGCAGCCGCCGGCGCCTTCCTCACGCCAATCGCAACACCGACGAACCTGATGGTGATGGGCCCGGGGGGCTATGCCTTCAACGACTACTGGAAACTGGGATTGCCGTTGCTGATCTGGTTTTTCGTCGTGTCAGTGTTCATCGTCCCTCTAATCTGGCGCTTCTAAGCTGCCGGTTATCCAGGCAGAGGCGCGCTGGAACAACAGTCGACTGCAAGTGCGGCAAGGCCAGGATGTCAGTAAGGGTGACACATGTCGGTGATACAGGTCCCGGGACTTTTGTCCTTTACCATCGCAATTCTCGTCTTTTTTGCTGGTGCCAATCTCAATCGCTTCATTCCCATGCTAGCTCGGTGGAGCATTCCGGAAGCAGTCACCGGCGGACTTCTCGCGGCGTTGGCGACACTTGCCGCCTACGAATTCTTTTCCGTCGAGATCAGTTTTACGCTTGCCGCACGCGACATGCTGCTTCTCTACTTCTTCACGGGCGTCGGGCTTAACGCCAGGCTTTCCGATCTGGTGGCAGGTGGAAAGCCACTACTGATCCTTCTTGCCATCACGCTTGTGTTCCTGGTCATCCAGAACGCAATTGCCATCGGCGCCAGCAATCTGCTTGGTCTTCCCCCAGGGATGGCGATATTACTGGGGTCGACGTCCCTGATCGGCGGTCATGGCACCACCATTGCATGGGCTCCGATCATCAGCAATCGTTTCGGGCTTACGAGCGCACTGGAGGTTGGCATTGCCAGCGCCACGCTTGGTCTTGTGATTGCCAGTCTCATCGGCGGGCCGATCGCACAGTACCTCATCACCCGTTATCGGCTGAGCGGAAGCAAAGACGAAGAACTTACGATAGGTGTGTCCCGAACAGCTGCCAGCACGCACGATGACGAGGTCAGCTACATCAGCCTCTTGCGCACTCTCCTAGTGACGAACATCGCTATCCTCATAGGATACACACTCCATGAGATCATCCTGGACGCCGGCATCAATCTTCCGCTCTTTGTTGTGTGCTTGCTGGTCGCTATTGTGATGACGAACACTATCCCCTCCATAGCACCGAACCTCCCTTGGCCAACGCGCAGCCGCGCGCTCTCACTTATCTCAGATCTCTCGTTGAACGTGTTTCTCGCGATGTCGCTGATGAGCATGCAATTGTGGGGATTAGGTGGGCTCGGTCTGGCGCTTGTCATCGTGCTGGCGATTCAGACGATCGCTGCGATTGCCTATATACTTTTTGTGGTGTTTCCGGCCATGGGGCGCAACTATGAAGCGGCGGTCATTTCCGCCGGGTTCTGTGGTATTTCGCTGGGTGCGACCCCCACAGCGATCGCGAATATGACCGCAGTTACCAAAATCCATGGCGCGGCAACGATCGCCTTCATCATCCTGCCCCTCGTTTCGGCTTTCTTTATCGACCTTGCGAACGCCGCCGCTCTTGGCTTTCTTGTCCGGTGAGGGCCTACCAGCACGGATCATCAAGAACGCTCGGAGACGCCGATTCTGACAAATGCGTACGACCTTGTGTTCGACCGTCAGCACGCACACCGGAGCTATCCCTGTAGCCTCCTCAGTAGCACACCAAGTCTTTCCTCGGACGCGCAATCCTCAAGGTCCGGGCAAAGCGGAATGCCGCCACCGCTTCGATTCCGGACTTCACTCGGGCTGTGGCCGAACGCTCGCTTGAATGCGCGGCCAAACTCGGCCCCGTCGCTGAATCCACGCTCTTCAGCAATCTGGAATATGAGCCTTCGATCGTTGGGGTCGGTTAAAGCGGCGTAGGCGCTGAGCAATCGACGATGCTGGATGTAGTGCATCACCCCGCCGAAAGGCTCAAACAGGTTATATAGACGCGTGCGCGAAATGCCGAGCTCTCGGCGTATCAGTTCACTGCCGAGCTTCGGATCGAGCAACCGGCTTCGCACCAGCTGCCGCGCCCTTTCGAGAAGCACATTGGCAATCGGTCCTTCGGCGGCCTCGATATGGTCTGCGGATGGCGAAACGCAGGCAAGGATCATTGCCTGTGTCGCTGCGGTCAGCCCAGGCAAGTCGGCATGAACCAGCGTTGGCAGGCGATTACTCACGCCAATCAGATAGTCCGAGAACAGTCGTCCCATGCCTGACCTGAGTGTCGAAAATTCGGCCGAGCCAAGGGTGGCCGCCGTTTCGAGAGAAAGATCCCGCGGCACGAACAGCATTAGCATCTCGCTTTTGTCGACGACGCCGGTGAAGGAACGGCCAAGCGAATGGATCTGGAACTCGCCCGGATCCGCGGTAAACTCGTGCCTTGCCGCATTGGTGCTTATTTGACCGGACAACAGAACTGTCATGGTCCAGTGGTCGACCGGATCTCGCCGAACATGTCCTGGAAGGCTAGAAAAGGCGAGGCTGTCAGTGCTGATCCTGGCAAGGACGAGACTGCCAAGATCCCAAAGCTCCTGCCGGCCGCTAAAGTTTGCCGTCATTGGATCGGTATCAGAAAGCTCAAGCATAGGTGCGAAGCTATTGCGCCATGCCGCAAACTGATCCGGCCGCGAGAGCCCCTCGGTCGAGAACTCAAAAGGAGATAAAAACGAAGGCGTACCTTCCTCCGGCTCTGCATCAACGGCCTCGTAGTCCGAGCTCACAAAGCTCATGTGGTTCAGTTGCCGTTCGTGCAAGCTGGCAGGAGTCATGACGTCTTCTGTCGTCATCGCGTCACCCTCAGTTGGCCGTAGGCAAGACGGAATCGCCAGGCGCCGCTTGCCCGGCAACCATATTGCCGCCGTCATTCCAACGTATCGTGCCAGGCTTAGCGGCGAAGCCGCCCGCGCAGGCGTGAGAGGCGCTGGTTGGCGTCACGGGTTTGCATCGAAAACCAGCGCTCGAAATCGCGGCGATCGTTTCGCGCTCGAAGTTCTGTGCCAGGTATGCACTGCTCGACAGGATGCGTGAGAGAACACTTATGCGATTCATTCTTAACTCTCCTCTTGGGCCCAAGAGCGAGGGCCGGATGATGTCTGAATGATGCAAGCGGACTGGTTTGCGAGCGACTGAAGCGAGCACTTCGCGCGGCGAAAGCTGGGTTTCAGCCTTCGTCCCTATCTTGCGGCAAAGCCGCCTATGGCAGTCGATGTTCCTCCCAAGCGTAATCTAGCGCCGTCGACGTCCTTTCTCAACTGTCAGATGCACAAGCATCAGAGGAAGTCGCTTTTAGCGTTTCCAAGTTGTTTTAGATGGCTTTAAACACATCTCTGTGCACGCCGGAGATCCAGCTTCACGGTCCGTGGTCCATGTCTGCGTTGGAACCGCCCGACAGCAGCGTTGCGACCCACTTTCCCGATGGCGTGCCTGCGCTATAAACAATGAACGCGATCGGGTGGGCAGCCGATGAAAGCCCCAGATGTGCCCCACATTATGGCGAAGGGGATATTGCAAGCGAGGCACCGCTGAGCCGCGGCTCCAGATAGCTCCCGATGATGAATTGGATGACGTTCAGGCTCGCGAAAATGAGCACTGCCGTCTGCCGGTTGTCGAATTGGGCAATGGCAAACAGTGTCGGAAGCGCGGTTGCAGCAAACGGCCCGAGGAAAGGGATGTCGTTGAGCGCGAAAGCGATTGCACCCCAGGCAGTGGCAAGTTCGCAAATACGCCACCGACCGACTGCAGCCTAGCTGACAGCGGTTGTCCTTTGCAATGCGTCACCCCAACCTGTTCCTTTGTCTCGTCGAGCGAGGCTTTGAGCACGACCACGCGATGAGACGCGGCTGGAGAACTCTCACACTCCAGCGGCAGCCGGTTTAGTCGTGGAAGTTTCGATCTTTTCGGCCTCTGCCTTAGCCGGAATGCGAAACCACAGGACGTAAAGTACCGGCAGGAAGATCAGCGTCAGCGCCGCAGCGACCACGAGACCGCCGATGACGGTAAAGGCGAGGGGTGACCAGAAGGGATCACGGATGATCGGCAGCATTCCGAGCACGGTCGATCCCGCTGTTAGGAAGACCGGTCGCAGACGCTGGGCGGTAACGTCGATCACGCTGCGCCACGTCCGGCCCTTTTCTTCAATGGCAAGGTCGATCTGGTCGATGAGCACCACGGAGTTTCGGGTGATCATGCCGATAAGTGCGATCATGCCCAGAACGGCTATGAAGCCCACCGGCGTATTGGTTATCAGCATGATCAGCACGACGCCGATTAGCCCCAGAGGCACAACGCTGATGACGAGGAGCAGGCGCTGTACGCTCTGCAGTTGGAACATCAGCACGATAAGGATGATGACGGCCATCACCGGAAGCATCTCGACGACCGATGCAAGCCCCTCTTCGGCCCCCTCGACTGCACCGCCTACCTCGATCGGGTAGCGCGGGTTGGCCTTTTGCAGCTCATCGATCTTGGCAGCCGCAGCTTCGACGACACCGGCCGCCAGCACACCTTCGGCGGTGTCTGCCTGAACAGTGATCGTCGTCGAGCCATCGCGACGCCAGATGACGGGCTGTGTGGTCTGGTAGTCGATCGTGGCGATGCTGGAGAGCGGCACCGTATTGTTGGGGCCGACGGGGATCTGCAGTGTGCGAATGGTGCTGATGTCGACGCGCTCGTCGGCGGCCGCTCTCGCCACCACATTGATAAGGTAGATCGAGTCCCGAACCTGCGTGATCGGAATTCCCGATGCCGTGGCGAACAGCGTCTGGGCAATCACAGAGGAATTGAGGCCCACCAGCCGGGCACGATCCTGATCGACATTGATGACGATTTTTCGAACCGGCTCATTCCAGTCGAGGTTGGGCTGGACGACGCCCGGAACCTTGCTGATGGCGTCGGCGACTTGCCAGGCGACATTTCGCACGCCCGGAATATCCGGTCCACTGACCCGGTACTGAACAGGCCAGCCAACCGGCGGTCCCATTTCCAGCGGCGAAACGCGCACGATGATATCGGGCAATTTCTCGTCGAGCGCCTTTTGCAAGCGTGCCTGCAGCGCCTCGCGCACACCAACGCTCTTGGCGATCACCACTGCCTGGGCACGGGAGGGTGCTGGAGCCTGCAGGTCCATCGACAGGTAGAAGCGAACGGGATCGGAGCCGATATAGAAGCTCCAGTCAGCCACATCCTCGTCGGCGGCCAGAACTTCTTCCGCCTTCGAGACGTCAACGGCGGTCGCATCCTGCGATGCACTCTGCGGCAGGGTGAGCTGCAGGATAAGCTCCGGCCTGTCTGACGCTGGAAAGAACTGCCGTTTCATGGCGGACGATCCAAGGAGAGCAGCCACAAACAAAGCGGCGGTGGCAAGCACGACAAGGAGGCGCATTCGCATGCAGGCGTACAGGAGGTTCTTGAAGCCGCGGATGAGTGCTCCATCCTCCTTCGGACCCGTTGCAGTCCCTGATTTCAGGACGGCAAGACCAACGATCGGTGTCAGCAGCACCGCCACGAGCCAGGACACGATGAGCGCGAAGCCGATCACCAGAAAAAGGGATCGCGCATACTCGCCCGAAGAGCTGCTTGCAAAACCGACAGGAATGAAGCCAGCGATCGTTACCAGCGTGCCGGCCAGCATCGGAAATGCGGTTGAAGTGTAGGCGTGGGACGCCGCCTGAACCCGCTCGTAACCCTGCTCAAGCTTCGCCATCATCGTCTCGACGGTGACCATCGTGTCATCGATCATCAGCGTCAGCGCAATGATCAATGCTCCCAGCGAGACGCGCTGCAGGGCAATGCCTGATATGTCCATGAACAGGAAGGTCAAGGCAAGAACAAGCGGGATTGACACGGCAACCGCGATGCCGGCTCGAATTCCGAGAGCCAGGAAACTCACACCGAGAACGATGACGACTGCTTGGCCGAGCGAGGTTGTGAAGCCGCGGATCGCTGTCTTGACGACCGCAGGCTGGCTCGCGACGTGCGTGAGGTTGATGCCAATTGGCAGATCGTCCTCAAGCTTCTGCATCGTCGCTTCGATATTCTGGCCAAGCTGCAGGATGTCGCCCCCCGACGCCATGGAGATGGCGATACCGATAGCCGGCTTACCCTTGATGCGGAATCGCGGCTGGGGCGGATCTACGGTTCCGCGCACGACACTGGCAATATCTCCAAGACGCACGAAGCCGGATGCGGTTGGAATGTTCAGTTGCCGCAGCGTTGCCTCGTCGGCGAGACTGCCGGAAACCTGAAGAATTGTTCGATCCTGCGCCGAGGTTATGAGACCTGCAGGCAGGACGGCGTTCTGCGCCTGTATAGTTCCGATCACTGTTGCAGCACTGAGGCCGAGGCTAGCGAGCCGCTCGGTCGAGAATTCGATATAGATCGTCTCGTCCTGGGTCCCGATAAGCTGAATCTTGCCGATATTGTCGATCTTGAGCAGCCGGGTGCGGGCCTCGTAGGCCCAGTCACGGACTTCGCGATCGGTAAAGCCATCGGATGTAAAGCCATAGATGATGCCGAAGGTGTCACCGAAGTCATCGTTGAAGAAGGGTCCGCGCACACCAGCTGGCAGCGTCGACACCATGTCTCCGACTTTCTTGCGGGCCTGATACCAGGATTCTCCGACCTGATCGGGCGGCGTTGAATCGTCGAGCGTCACGTAGACGATTGATTGTCCGGCCGTTGTCAGGCTGCGCAGACTGTCGAGGTGGGGCACCTCTTCGAGCGTCCTTTCCAGACGGTCGGTGATCTGATCCGTGGTCTGCTCAATCGTTCCGCCCGGCCACCCGGCGGAGACGATCATCGTCTTGAAGGTAAACTCTGGATCCTCGTCGCGTCCCAGATTGATGTAGGCAAGGATGCCCGCTATGGCGCTTAGAACCACGAGGAAGATCACAAGGCTCCGTCGCTGGATCGCCCAGAGCGATAGATTGAAGCCCTCGTTCATTCGACGCTTCCTTCAAGCAAGCGAACCGGCATGCCCGGGCGCAGTTGCTGCACTCCGGCAACCACCACGTTGTCTCCGCTTGAGAGGCCCTTGGTCACAAGGAAATCTTTCGTGTCGAAGCGATGGACCTCGACCGGCACAAGCTTTGTCGTCTTGCTGGCCGCATCGACAACCCAGACGGCACTTTCGCTACCTTGGCTGAAAAGTGCTGTTATTGGCAGCCGCGCCGCGGGCTCACCGGAAAGCCGGATTGTACCACGCACGGCACTTCCGAAGCGGAATTCGTCGGGCGCGGTATCGAGCCCGACGCGGACCGTGAAGTTGCGGGTGATCGGATCAGCAGTCGGCGAAATCTCTCGAACCGTTCCTGTCGCCTTGATGGCGGGGTTGCTGAGAAGCTGCACGTCTACGCGGGCATCGCCTCCGGTCGTCTGGATTGTGGCTTCGGGAACCTGGAAAACCGCGTCACGTGTTCCAAGCTGGGCAACCCGCACCACCATTTGTCCACCGCCGACGATCTGTCCCACTTCACCTCCGATCGCGGTGACGACGCCTGCGGCATTTGCCTTCAGGACGCGGTTGTCAAGATTGGTCTGCGCTATTCGCAGACCGGCTTGTGCCGCGTCTACACCAGCCTGTGCCATACTCGCCTGGGCGGTCGCTGCATCGAAAGCCTGACGGGTTGATGTGCGGGGATAAAGTTGCTGCTGACGCGCACGCTCGGTCTCTGCGTTCTGGAATTGGGCCTGAGCCGCAAAGAGATTTGCTTCAGCTTTTCGCACTGCGTCCTGAGCGTCTTCGGTATCAAGACGGGCGAGAACGGTGTCCACTTTCACGAGGTCGCCAACCTCGACGTCGCGCTCGCGCACCTCGCCTCCCTGCCTGAAGCTGAAGCTGGTTTCTGTACGCGGACGGATCTCCCCGACGAGCGACCCATATGTATCCTCGGGATTGAATGAAACCGCGACGGTTCTGACCGGTCTTGGAGGGCGCTCAGAAGCCTCCTCCTCGTTTCGGCAACCCGCCAGGAGGATGGTCGCCAGCATAGCGACCGACACGCCAAACATTGCGCGGGATTTCGAAGTAGCCAGATGCATCTTCATGGGCGGTTCCCCCGGATACCTACTGGCGCGATGGCGTTTCTCCATGCGCGGACAGCTGTAAAAATGGGATAGATTCAATGAGATAAATGCATTTTGGCGGGTTTGATGCGTCACTGGGCATCGGAAATATGCGCCCATTACACATCAATCGATCTGTGCCAGTAATCAACGCGAACGGTAGAAGTCCTGAGTAGGGACTCAAGTGATCGTGCTCCTTTAACGTCCGGCTCGGCTTGCGTGGTCTTCGGAACCGAAGGCGCAGGCGCTCTGGTTAAGAACTATAGAGCGGTTCAAGAAGCGAAGTGATCAGCATAGAATCCCGCAAACATGCCTGCAGTCCAGATTTTGGCAATCGGCGGGAGGTCTCTATCGGCGCAAAGATTTTCCGCATCATTCTGTCGCCGGAACGACACGAAAATCTGGATGCTGCGAGCAACAGCTGGAATTCGTCTACCGCACCCGCCGCGGATAGCTTAGAACAAGGAAGTGCTTCGCCTCATGCGTGTGGCCAGGGTGAACGATCCAGCCGATTGTCTTTGTTGTTGAACGATTTTAGCAGCTTGCCAGGGAATTAGGTCGAGCCCGTGTCCTCAATTCGATTGTCAGTCATTGTGATCATCCTGTTGGCTCTCGTCGGCTGTGGCGGACCACGCGCCGTGCTTGGCCTTCCCACGGCATCATCGTCAGGAGCAGAACCACGGGCAATCGTTCCAATCTACGTCGCGACTACCCGCGCCCGATCCGACAATCTTTCGCTGCCGTATTCGGCCGAGCGATCGAGGACGTTGAATTTTGCGAAACTCGACATTGGCATACCACAAAACCACGTTGCCGGCCGCGTCGAGAAAAGCGGCCGTGCTCCTGATCCAAGCAGGCACTTTTCAGCACGGACCTATCAGCCGATTGCCGAGCGGCAGGACTTCATCAGGCAGATGAATGTCGCGCTCGCGCAGCGGGCATCGGAAAATCGCGAGATTTTCATCTTCGTTCACGGATACAACAACAACTTCGCCGACAGCGTCTTCCGCAACGCCCAGATCAGCTACGACTACAATATCAAGTCGGTCTCGCTGCATTACGCCTGGCCGTCAGGAGCGTCGATCCCGCTTTACGTCTTCGATCGTGACAGTGCCCTCGTTGGCCGGCGAGGACTTGCCGAGACGATCGAGATCGCCGCAGAGACCAATGCAACGAGAATCATCCTGGTTGGTCATTCCATGGGCGCCTATGTCGTCACGGAAGCGTTGCGCGATCTGGCCCTCAGGGGGCGTACCAGCACGTTGAAGCGGCTGGGTGGCGTCGTTCTCGCCGCACCTGATATCGATGTCGACGTCTTCCTGAGCCAGATTGACGACATTGGTGACATCCCGCGACCATTTGCAATCATCGTCTCACAGCGCGATCGCGCTCTCGGATTTTCCCGGCGATTGGCGGGTGGTCACCCGCGTGTCGGCAGCGGCTCCGAGGTTGCTGCCCTTCAAAAGAGAGAGATCGCGGTTATCGATGTCTCCGACATCGATGGTGGCAGGCATAGTGTCTTTGCCAGTTCACCCACGCTAATGGACGTGGTCAACAACGATGCCTTGATGCGCAGTATTCTCAGAGAAGACCAAGCGCCGGCTAGCCAGACGATGCTGGCCGACGGCGCATCGGTGATCGAGGGCGCTGCAGCACTGATAATTTTCCTTCCGAGCCGCATTCTGGGTGGGATCGCACAGGCGGCCGGCCAATAGCGATGACAGGGGCCAAGATTGTTGGGCCGCTGCCGGACATCAAGCTGGAAGAAGCCTGAACGTCCCCAGCAGATAGATCGCGATTGCATAGTAGAGCACATAGAGCGCGTATGTCTGGCCGTTGCCCGTGTAGACCCTTCGCACTACTCCCGCCGCGCCGATCGTCAGATCGCAGATTCCGTCCCAGATAAAGTTTGCAATTGGGGTAACGAGCGGTGCAAACGCCGATCGATAGAAGGCATAAAAATGCGTCGTGCTGACGGGAATGGAGCGCCCGCGCCCGGTTCGATAGACCAATAGGAAGCCCCCTAAAAGAACCGCTGTGATCGCGACAGTGACTGCCATGATGGGGATAGGATTCCAGTAGCCATAGATGGTCTCAAGCGACATCCCCTGCCAGACCAGAGTCGAGGCGAAATAAGGATCGATCGCCGCAGACACCGGATCCATTACCAGCTTCGGAAAGAACGACAGCAAGACAATTGCGAGGACTAGAACGAATTGCGCGGCCAAGAGCGGCAAGGGCGCCTCCGCCACAGCCTCAGCTGCGGGGCTTCTTGGACCAAGGAAGATCGAATAGCCAAATCTGAACATGTATAAGAAACCGATGAAGGTCGCGAGGACGGCAACGATCGCGAGACCATACCAGCCCCTGTCCATCATTGCGCTTAGCAGCAACCACTTGCCGCCGAAGCCGGCAAGTGGGGGTAGGCCGGACATCGAGACAAGGGCAACAATCACGCAAGCAAAGGTGAGAGGCATTTCCCTGGCGAGGCCACCGAGCTCATCGAACAATCGGGTACCGGTTCGCAGAATGACGGCTGTGGCTGCAAGAAAGAGGACACCCTTGACCATCAGATGATTGGCAACAAGGTAGAACGCCGTGACCCAACCGAGATGACTCATCAACGCTATCGCCGTGATGATGTAGCCAATCTGACTCATGCTGGAATAGCCGAGCATTCGTTTCAGATCGGTTTGTTGGAACGCCATAACGGCACCAGCGACGGTCGTCAGTAGTCCGATCCAACCCATCACGTGCGCCATTTCGAGTCCGACGTCAGAGCGAATGGCGAGGTATGTCACCATGAACAGCCCGAAGACCGCAACCTTGCTGATCACGGCGGAAAGCATTGCCGACAGGTCGTCGTCAGCCTCGGCATAGGCGCCAGGCAGCCAGACATGAACGCCAACCGCGCCGGCTTTGATCAGAAAGCCGATCGCGAGGAACATGAAGGCACGCGCCGCATCCGGGCCAGCCGTAGCGAAAGCCGAAAGCGCGGTGCTGCGGTTGGCATCGGTGGCAACGCCAAAGCCTGCAAGCAGGCAAAAGGCCGATACCAGGGAAAAAAGCAGGAACTGCAACACATAGGAGTGAGCACCGGGCCGTTGCGCGATCAGGAAATAGGAAGAGAGAGTGATGATTTCCCAATGGAAGAAGAACTCCAGGCTGGTAGCGGCGCGCAACAGACCGGCGATCGACAAAAGCAGGATCGCCATCATTGGATAGAAGCCCTGGCGAGGATCGGCCCGATAGAGACTGGCAAAAGCAATGACCAGACCGCCGGCAAGAAGAAGTGCAGCAAACAGTCGGGGCAAACCTTCGAGGTCGGCAGCGATCCACGATCCGACAACCAGCACCGCCGCCAGCATCAATACGCACTTGATCCTACCCGGAAGCCCATCGAGAAGGCAAAGCAGGCCACCGACACAAAGGGGCGCGACAAGCCATGGGGACGCTGCGCCCGCAAGAGCCGCCGCCACGGTGCCGCTCACAAACAGCAACACAGCGCTGGCCACCACCGGAAACAACCTGAATGGAGAAAGCTCGAGCGAGGCAGGGTTTCCTGTCGGAGAGCTGGTGTCTTTCGCGCTCGACGGCGGTCGCGTCGCCTGTTTGAACCAGCGGAACATATAGGCTGCCTCAAGCAGCGATCCGACCAGGATGACAGCGATCCAGACAGATCGCTCCCCAGCTGCAGCTTGCATTACGAGTTCCCATTTCGCCCAGAACCCTGGGAAGGGCGGCAGCCCGGAAATAGCGACCAAGAACACTGCAAGGATCGAGAGCAAAAGACGATTTCCGGCAATATCGGACCAACGGTCGACCTCGGTGCGCTCGACGATGCCGGCAAGCCAGAACAGGCCGGCCTTGGCCAACAGATGATTGACGAAGAGACCCCCGACAACCAGCGGCAGCGACTGCTCGGCCTCGAGGTGGTGGAGCAGCGCAAGCGCCAGCACCAGCAGCCCCATTTGTGCGATCGAGGAGTAGCCGAGCATCCGCTGCACGCTTGTCTGCCTCAGCCCAACGAGATTGGAGAATAGGAAGGTGACGCCGCCCGACACTGCGAGAATGCCCAGCTGATCTTCAAAGAGCGGCAGCAGCTTGAAAAGAGCGAAGAACACGCCGGCCGACACTGCGACGGAGGAAAGCGCGGCGATGCCGCTGTGGGCCGTCTCGTAGACGTCGAGCCCCCAACCGTTGGCAGGGAACGGCTTCAGCTCGAGTACGAGGCAGGCAAGCACGAACAGCAGCGCAGTCGCCCCGATCGGCCCGGTTATCGCCGCCCGGTTGGTGACCATCTCGTCGATATTGAGTGTACCGGTCACATGATAGAGGAGCCCGGCGCCCAAAAGAAAGAACGAGGAGGCGAGCACCGTCGCCATGATGTACTTGAAGCTGGCCGCAAGCGCTGCCGGGGTCCGCTCCAATCCAAGAAGCCCGTAGGTCCCGATCGACATGATCTCCAGGAACACGAACTGGTTGAACAGGTCGCGGGTCATTACCATCCCGTTGATGCCCATGATCAGGATCAGGTACAGCAGAAGTGCCGAATAGTTTAAGCGCAGCCGCTCCCAGAGATGCCAGGCGCCAAGAAGCCCGACAACATTGACGCAAACAGAGAAAAAACCTTCCCATGGACCAAACCGCAAATTGATCGAGAACGGTGGCACGCTGCCAGCCGTCAGGATCTCGAAGGTCGGCTCGCCGTTGTGGATTCGCCAAAGGCAGACGCATGAAATGACGGTCATTCCCAGCATCGCCACGACGAAACCAACCGCCGGCAATGGCTTGGCGATACGGTAGAGCAGGGGGATGAGAAATCCTCCGCCAATGCCAAGCAAGAAAATATTCAGCGGCTGCAGAAGGCTGTCTACCATTTGGACTCCGTCAGCGCGTCAATCGAGAGTGTTTTCCTCACGGCGTGGAGTCGGATCGCGAAGGACAGCATGATTGCAGTCACCGAAAAGCCGATGACAATGGCCGTAACGACGAGCGCGGCCGGAATCGGATCGACGGCGTGCTTGGCCGCGTCTGAAGCGCTGAGTGCCTCGTCGATAATCGGCGCCGTCCCGCCGGTGACATAGCCGGTCGCCACGAGGACGATGTGCATGCCTGTGTCGATCAGCGAAAAACCGATGATGATGCGAAGGATGTTGCGATGTCTCAGCATTCCCCAGAAACCAATGAGGATGAGAAGAAATCCGGTGGCCAGAAGTATGTGTGATATCGGCAGCCCCATGGCGCTTCCCATCTCGTCTAGCTGCGAAACCGGTCGATAATGACACTCAATTCCGCGCCGACCTTGATGCCCAGGAGCGCCGAAATCAGCGGGATCGCCCCGGCGCTGATCAGCGTCCCAAAATTGCCGCGTGGTAGAATATGGCTGTCCAGAAACCCGCTGCCGAAGGCAATACCGACGATGCCGATCAGGACGTAGAACACACCTGCAAGCGATTCCGTTGTGCTGAGAAAGCCGTGGTTGATCGATCCGGAAGGGTAGGCGAGCATCAGGAGCATGACACCGGAAGCAACGACTGCGCCCCCCTGAAAACCACCGCCGGCCGACAGGTGACCATTCATGATGACATAGGCGCCAAACAGGAAGATCAGCGGAAGAACCACCTCTGCACCATTGCGCACCAGTTCGCTCGGGCCGCGACCAATGATATGGGATGCGCTATCGCGGGAAGGTGCTTTCCCGCCCGCCTCGCCCGTAAGGAGCAGGCCCACACTCGCCGCCACCATGAATAGCACCGCGACTTCGCCGAGCGTATCAAATCCCCGAAAGGTAATCAGAATTCCGGTCACAACGTTTGGCGCACCAAGATCGGCGGGCACCTCAGTCAGATAGTGAACTGCCAGCGCCGAGAGCGTCTGGCGCTCGTCATAGTCGCTCACGAGTGAAGCAAAGATGACGCCGAATATCAGCACACAGAGCAGGCCAAATACGCGCCTCATGCCGAGCCCTCTTTGCCAGCACGGTCGTTCTCGTCGCGCAGGGCATCAACGACGGTCGCCGCCGCCATCGGCGTACGGATTGCGTGCGCCGCCCGCGACAGCGCATGTGACGACAGCGGATTGGTCATCAGCACGAAGTAGGCGATGATCAAAAGCTTCAACGACCAGTCCGGATGATAGATGCCAAGTCCGGCAAGAACGAGAATATTGCCCAAGGTCGAGGCTTTGGTGCCCGCTTGGATGCGGGTGAAGACATCAGGCATGCGCAGCAGCCCGATACCCGCGGAAAAGAGGAAGAACGCCCCAACGAGGATCGTCAGACTGCCGATCAGCTCACTCATCGACCGCTCCTGCGCCTCTGGTCTTGCGGATCGCGTAAAGGAAGATCAGTGTTGCCAGGCCCGAGCCGATCGCTGCCTCGGCCATGGCGACATCTGGCGCGGCCAAGAGCACATAGGACGCGGCCGCAAACAGGCTTGCGAGACCCGCGCTGACCATCGCCGCCATGAGATTGCTCAGCAAGACGGCCAGCACTCCGCTCACCAGAATGCTCCCGCACACCAACAGGATGAGCATCTCGAGCATGGCGGCTATGGCCCCTTTTCCAGGAAACGAGCAATGGCAAGAACCGCCAGAAAGCTCAGCAGTCCGTAGACAAGTGCAACGTCGATATAGACAAAGCGTCCTGATATGTGGGCGTAGAGCGCTATCAACGAGATAGTCACAACGGTCAGCATGTCGATCGCCACCACACGATCGATCGCCGTGCGGCCGATGATCAGCCGCAGCACACCAAAGACGATGCTGAAGAAGATCAGGACCACGGCAATCTGCAGGATGATTTCAGCCAAATACCGCCCCCAGGTGCTTCTCAAAAGGACCGATGATCATCCGCGTCGCTTCTTCCGGGTCGGTGGTCTTTACGTCAAGCCAATGAACGAAGAGGGCGTCACCTCTAAGATCCATGACAAGCGAGCCGGGCGTAAGCGCGATTGAATTGGCAAGGACCAGCCGACCGATCGGCGATGTGAGTGGCATCCTGACCTTGACGATCCCCGGACGAATAACAATGCGCGGCGCGTAGACATAGCGCAGCATGTTCATATTTGCCTTTACCAACTCGACGAGGAAAACGCCGGTATAGGCAATGGAATGCAGAACCTTGGTTGGCGTTACCGTGATCTTCCAGGCATCGCCGCGACGCACGAAGATCGATGCCAAGACGAAAGATACCAGAGCGCCCACGGCCACGATCGGGGCTTCAACCGATGAATTGACCACCAGCCAGACCACAAACAGGAAGCTTGCGAGAAGGACCACGCCCTGTGGCAATCCTGATCGGCGCGGTTGGGATGTTGCTTGGTCGTCTGGCATCGCGCAGGCTTTCAACGGGTTCAGGTGGAGTGGTAGCGCGCATTCCGGGTCGGTAGGTTTAAGTTCATGCATCTACTCGCGCGGCGATGTCGATCCGCGAGTTTTGGTCGGTCTTGGCAACACATTAGCATCGGCTGCATCGGACTGTGATCGGCACTGAATCCAGAAACTATGCCTGTGGTCCGATATGCCGCCGCATCGGAGCGCATTTTTGTGCCATCTCTTGACCTGTATCCAAAACGGCGAAATCAATCACGCTGGCACAAGGCTTACGTGCGGAACATGCTCTGTGCCACGTCGGAACGCCCATTTGATTGGCGACACGCCCACCGGCGGGGATTAGCGTAGACGTCGTGCTGGAGGGAACGATCTTATGAATTTTCAGACATCTCAAGTCGATCGGATGATGCGCAAATCGCGTAGGTTTGCTCCCCTGCAACGCTGTGTCGGATCAATAGATGTAGCCGGATCCAAACGGATGCCGATTTCATGAACGAGAAAGCCTCGCAATCGGTATCTGCCGTTCCCGCCGCACTAAGCCTTGCTGACTATCGCCCGCTCAGCGTGGCAGAAGAAAAGGTGGTTGCGCATCTCCAAATGGGCGACTTCGACCGTTTAGGCGACGGCCTGCGCCCGCGAGACGAAGATCCCGAGCGAACGGTGCGGGCGGAGCTTTTGCGGTATCTCATTCTCGGCAACGATGAATACCGTCTCCATGAAAAAGGGCTAAGGCTGACCGGAGCGTGGATCACCGGTATCCTCGACCTCGAGGGATGCAGAATTCCCCGCGACATTGGCCTTAAGGACTGCCATTTCGAAGCCTCGCCGATATTGCGCTCCGCGATTATCGACAATCTGTTCCTGGATGGCTCAGCCTTGCCCGGATTGCAGGCTGATAGGCTCGAAGCACGGGGCTGCCTCTCGCTTCGTGCCGCGATCGTAACTGGCGAAATCCGGCTCCCCGGCGCGCGTATCGGCGGCAGCATCGAAGCGGATGGCGTCTCGATTGCTTCGCCGGACGGCATCGCGCTCGACGCCGATGGACTGGAAACCAGTGGGGGCATTCTGCTGCGCGGCGCCGATGTGCGTGGTGGTCTCAATCTTTCTGCCGTCCGCCTTGGTGGTGACGTCAATGCGGTCGGGGCTCGCCTGGAGCGGCCGGGAGAAGTCGTCCTGAACGGTGACGGGATTGTGGCGGCAGGCGACCTCGCCCTAAGAGGGGCAATCATTGTCGGCGAGACACGTTTGCTCGGTGCCCGATTTGGTGGCGACATTGATTGCACGTCGGCCTCACTTTCGCAGCCGGGGGGCTATGCATTGCGGCTCAATCGAACCACGATCGACGGCGCATTCTTTTTGCGGCAAAACGCATCGGTCGAGGGCACACTCGACCTGACAGCCACGACAATCGGTGCGATTGATGACGAGATGGCGAGTTGGCCGAAAACCGGCGACTTGCTTTTAAACCGTTGCCGGTACGGCGCTTTTATCGGTGGTCCTGCGGACGCGGAAAGCCGCCTTGACTGGCTTGCACGCCAAACGCCTGAACGCTGGGGGGCGGACTTCTGGCCTCAACCCTATGAGCAGCTGTCGAAGGTCCTTAGGGAAATGGGCCATGACGAGGAAGCCCGCGCTGTCCTCATCACCAAGGAGCGGCTGCAGCGAAAGGCACGTCGGGCGCGTGCCAAGAACCCGGCCTTGAGGGTCGTCCTGGCGGTTATGGACGCCATCCTTGCGGTGACGCTGCGCTATGGGCGGCAGCCACTTCTGGCGCTGGTCTGGCTGATGCTCTTCTGGGCGATTGGCGCTGGGGTCTTTGGGATTGCCTACCGAAGTGGCGCGATGAAACCGAATAGCCCGGTCGTGCTGCGCTCCCCCGAATGGACGATGTGCGATCTGCAACGAACCGAAACCCGCTTCATGCCGTCTGCGGGACAGGATCTGAGGGGACGTGCCGAAGTCGGGCAGAACCAACTGACCTGTTTTCGCAATCAGCCGGAGGCAGCCAGCTACCCGGAATTCAATGCATTGATGTATTCGCTTGATGTTCTTCTGCCGGTGGCGTCGATCGGACAAAAGGAGTACTGGCGGCCGGACTCGCTGAAACCAACCGGCACCTTCACTTTGAGGTACTATTTCTTCCAGTCGGTGATCGGCTGGGCGCTCAGCCTACTGGCTGTCGCCGGTTTCTCGGGACTGGTGAAATCGCAATAAGGCCAGACACCTTGAGCGCTCTGGCAGGGCCAGGAGTTTGATCGCAAAAAGGCTATCTGGATACGATCGGCGTAGTGCATCCTTCATTCGGTACTTCGTCAGGATGCTATCCAATCGCCGCTCTCGCCGGTGAAGTGCGCAGAGGTCAGACCGGAGTGACAGTTGGATTTCAAACAGACAGGGCCGGCAATCCGATGGATTCCGCCAGCGCATCATGAGGGCCGAACATCGGAGTATTGCCCGGATTATCGGTCGCAAAATGCCAGCAGAAGAGCGTTTCGCATGTGGCTCGTGGATATCCGGTCTTGAGTGCGTGCCGGCTCTTGCAGACGCACTACTATCCCTCGAGCGTCGCGTTGATAAGCTGGCAGGATGTCGGGACCCATAAGGTAGTATTTGTGGCGTCCAAGGAATTCGAATGTCGAAACAGGGGGGCGGTACCCGGAGGTTGCGCTCCGACCTATGCCGCATCACCGCTTTCGACGCCGCCTCGCCGGCAGTTGCCCATTCAAGTCGCCTCGTAGAAAGCTCCTCACGCATACGCGTCGAGGACGCTTTTTGCGTTTGGCCTCAGCGCGTGTGGAGTGAGGTTCAGTCGAAGAACCCCGAATCTTCCTCTCTGAGATATCTCCTGGCCCTTTCGGCGTCGATATCGAGCCCCAGGCCCGGCGCTTCCAGTAGGTCCACCATGCTGTCCTTCACGATCTGCGGCGGCAAGCCGATTACCAGATCCTCCCACCAGGGGTCGGAGGCGCTCGGATATTCGAAGGCGACGTAATTTGCCGGCAGCGTAGCGCAGACATTGATCAACGCGCCGAGGCCCAGCAGGCCGTTTGCGGTGCCGTGCGGTGCCATGAGGATCGAGTGCATGTAGGCGTGCTCGGCGACCCATTTGAGCTCTGCAATGCCGCCAATATCGGCTGGATCGGGGCCGATGACGCGCACCGCCTGCGTCTCGATCAGTTCCTTGAAATTGTGCCGCAGGTAGATCTGCTCTCCGGTGTGGATTGGCGTAGAGGTGGAAGTGGTCAGTTCCCGATAGGCCTGCGGATTGACCCACGGCACGTAGTCGCCTGTCAGCATATCCTCGAGCCACATCAAATTGTATTTTTCGACCGCGCGAGCGAATTTGATCGCATCGGGGAGCATCCAGCCCGGGCCGCAGTCGAGCGCCAGACTGACTTTGTCGCCCAGCACTTCCTTCATCGCGATCACGCAGTCAAGCATGTGATTGAAACCGCGTTCGCTGATAACGCCCTGGTCCATGGCACCGTGATAGCCGGCCTTCTTCTGCGTCACGCCGTAGTGGAAGCCCTCGATGGTGTCCTTCATGTTGGAGTGGAACGAGATGCCTTGTTTGACCATGAAGAAGTTCTGCGGCTGCTCCATCATCCACTTGACGTCAGCGGCGTAATCCTCCGGCCGATCGCCCGTGCGTTTCTGGCGAATCGAGCCGTTGTAGACGCGCACCTTGTCCCGCACCTTGCCGCCGAGCAGCTTATAGACGGGCACGCCCGCGGCCTTGCCAGCAATGTCCCAAAGCGCATGTTCAATAGCGCTCACCGCCGCGCCGTACGGCTTGAAAGAGCCGCGTTGGCGGATCTTCAGCATTACTCTCTCGACGTCGGTCGGATCCTCGCCGACCAGCGCCTCGCGGAAATGCAGCACCCAGGGCTTGAGATAGGACTTGGTGAATTCGACTTCGCCCAAGCCATAGAGGCCCTCGTCCGTAACGATGCGGACGATCGGGTGTTTCCCGATAACGGCGCAGCGGAGATCGGTGATCTTCATCTTCGTTTTCCCTTTTTGCCTCAGCTCCAGGTGCGATCCCAGGAATATTCATCGTCCCAGTGATCCGTCGGCTGCCAAATGCCGGTAACACCCGGTTGCAGATGCTGCGAGATCACCTCATCGACAACGTCGTCAATCCCCAGGCCGGGCTTGTCGGGAACTGTGATGAAGCCGTTCTTCACCAGCGGCTTGGGAAGGCCCGTGACGATATCGTCCCACCAGTCGACATCGGCGGAATGGTATTCAAGCGCCGTGAAGTTTTCGGTCGCGGTCGCGACATGTGCCGCGGCCATTGCGGCGATTGGACTTTCCGCCATGTGGATGGCCATGGCGACACCCTTGTCCTGCGCCATGTCGCCGATCTTCTTGGTCTCGAGGATGCCCCCGCTGGTGAGCAGGTCCGGGTGGATGACGGCGACGCCGCCGCTGTTGAGCAGAGGCTCGAAGCCCTCTTTGAGGTATATGTCCTCACCAGTGCAGATCGGGACCGTGGTGGCGTCCTGCAGTTGGCGATATTGCTCGGTATACTGCCATGGGATCACATCCTCGAGCCAGGCTGGCACGTATTTTTCAATTCGCCGGGCAAGGCGAATGCCGTTCTGCATCGAGATATGGCCGATATGGTCGATGGCGAGCGGCACATCCATGCCGATGACCTCGCGAACCTCGGCGATGTATTGCTCAAGCAGGTCGAGGCCCTTGTCTGAAAAGTGGAGGCCGGTAAACGGGTGCTGGACGTTATGCAAATCGTACGCAGCGTTGCGCACACGGCGCTCTTCGATGGTCTTCAATGGCCCGCGACTGGGATGGTCGCGGTATCCTTCCAGTGAGCCGGCAGGAAACACGACCGCACCGGGCACATCCGCAATCTGCATCAGTCCCAAATCCATCTTGAGGAAAGTGAAGCCGAGCTCCATGCGCTGCTTGAGGCGCTTTCCGGTCTCGGTGCCGCTCGGCACGGTGGCGTCGGTATCGCAGTAGACGCGCACTTTGTCTCGAAACCGGCCGCCGAGCATCTGGTAGACCGGGACGCCATAGGCCTTACCGGCAAGATCCCACAACGCGATTTCAACTGCCGATACACCGCCGCCTTGCCGACCGTGCCCGCCGAACTGCTTGATCCGGCGAAACAGCCGATCGATGTTGCAAGGGTTCTCGCCAAGCAACCGGCTCTTCAGCATCAGCGCGTAAGTGGCGCTGGCGCCGTCGCGCACCTCGCCAAGCCCGACGATGCCCTGGTTGGTGTAAATCTTAAGCAGCACTGTGGTGAACGGCGCCCCGACAATTTCCGCTACCCGCATGTCGGTGATGCGAAGGTCGGACGGCTTGGAATACATGTTCACCCGATTGAGCGCCTCGTCGGCTCCATCTGCCTCTGGCATGATTTATCCTCGTTTTGGTGGGCGGGGCTCATCGCCGCGCGCGCTGGGGCGGCGTGGTGCGTTGCTAGTTAGTCCAGCTCTATCTCATGGTTTTGAAGGTAGTCGCGGTTCATCTCAACGCCGAGACCAGGCTTGGGCGTAAGCTTGAGACTGCCGTTCGAAACATCGAGCGGCCGGTCGATGAGGTGATCGTATTTGCCAAGGTTCCACTCCGATGTTTCGAGTTTGTAGAAGTTAGGAACGGTCATCATCACCTGTGCTCCCGCAACCACGTTGATCGGCCCTGCCGCGTCATGCGGCGAGACCGGGATGTAGTAGGCTTCGCACAGGGCAGAAATCTTCTTGAGTTCAGTAATGCCGCCGGTCCAAGTGACGTCAGGCATAATGTAGTCAGCGAGCTTGTTTTCGAGCACCGGCACGAAATCCCACTTCGTGTGACCGCGCTCCCCCCAAGAGATAGCGGCACTGACCTTCTCACGGACCTGTCTCAGCGCGTTGAGGCTCTCCGGCGGACAGGGCTCCTCGAACCAGTCGATCTGACCAGCTTCCTCGAGGCTCCGACAAAGTCGAATGGCGGTCGGGACGTCGAACCGGCCATGCGCATCGATGAGGATGTCGACATCAGGGCCCGCCGTTTCGCGGATGAGAGCCGTGAGTTCGGCGGCTTCGCGCTCATCCTTGCGGGTCATGCTGCCATCGAGGTAGCCGTCCCGCTGTTCGCGAGGCAGCCCATCGGCGGTGCGGCCTTGGTGGGGGAAGGGATCGAACTTGAGCGCAGTGTGGCCAGACTCGACGATGTCTCGAATTTCGCGGACCACAGCCTCTTTGCTGGTAAACTTAGCCTGGTTCGGGTGGGTGTAGAGCGCGATCTCATCGCGTAGCGGCCCACCCAACAGCTCGTAAATCGGCTTATCCAGGACTTTTCCTCGGATGTCCCAAAGAGCTATGTCGATGGCGCTGACGCATTCGACTGCGGCGCCGCGACTGCCCATGTAGGTGAAGCTGCGGAATATCTTGTGCCACAGGTACTCGATACGCGCCGGGTCCTCGCCCGTCACAGCGGCACCGATCTGCCGCAGGATCGTACAGAGGGCGCGATTGGCGAGCCTTGTCGTGGTGGTGATCTCGCCCCAGCCGCTCACCCCCGCGTCGGTCGTCACCTCGACGAACAGAAACTCTCCCCAATAAGAAGCATCGGACTTGATTAGCCACGGCCGAACGCTGGTGATTTTCATATCAACTGCCTTTGTCAGAAGTGGTCGGGATAGCGATGTTGCGGGGCCAGGTATTTTATCCTGCCCGAGCGGCGTTACGCGCACGCATGTGTTCTAGGATGTGCCGGCCGGAGCCTTCGACATGGCGTGCAATGAGTTCGCCTGCCTCGTTCGCGTTTCCCGCTTTTACATGCTCGATGAGCTCGCGATGCTCGCGAAGGATCGCGGCGCGCCGAGCGAGCGTGAAGTCGAAACGCCGGCTCACGGCTCGAAGCACTTCGCGATGCTTCCACCAAAGCTCGGCTGCGTGGCGGTTGTAGTGCCTCTGGTACATTACGGTGTGGAAGGCGGTGTCCAGCTCGCTGTGCCTGACCGTATCGGCGAAGTCGTTCTCTTCAATCAACCCTTGGATGCGTTCGAGTTCAGCAATGTCCTCGACGGTGGCCATACTCACGAACCATCGCGTCAGTGCCGGCTCGATCAAGACTCCTATCTCGTAGATGTCTCGAACAAAGTCCTGATCAATAGGCCGGACACGCGCTCCGCGGTTAGGAACGAAGGTAACAAAACCTTCGCCGCGCAACAGTTGCAGAGCCTCGCGCACTGGGTTGGTTGAGGTGCCATGGCGCCGGGCGAGATCAGTGACGACAAGCCGTTCGTTGGCAGCGAGCCGCCCTTCGATGATGTCATCCCTGATCAGTTGATAAAGCGAGGCGCCCTCGCTGGAGGCCCCGATAGCGTCGATCCCATCGGGTGGCTGTGCTTTAAAATCGCTCGTTTCGGCCAAGACTGTCTCCAATCAATACATAGATTGCTCGGATATCACGCGATCTTTCCACAAACAATGTACGATTTCTCCGATTGACAGGCAATCCATGATCTGAAAACGTATAATCAGCTCGAACGGATACATTGGCGGCAACGCCCAGCCGGCGAGCAAAGACCGCTCGCCTCGAGGCAGAGCGGCATGGGAGAACCTGGAGGATGCCTATGACGAGGATTTCACTCGGAGGTGCCGTCCTGCGCGGCACTGTCTCCACTGCTTTGATGGTATCGTTGATGTCCGCGTCGGCGCTGGGGGCGTCGGTCGACTTGAGCCAGTGGTCGCCGCAATATGTGCGCTCCATTGCCGGCACAGAGAACTTCGACACGGCGGCCGATTGCGCCAAGGTCACCCCGCTCGATTACAAGGGACGACTGACTTTCTGGTATCAAGGCGTGTTCGAGGGCGACCCCGATCTTTTGCGCCAGTATTACAAGGAATTCTTCGAGACCTTCCGCAAAACCTACCCAAACATCCAGCTTGAGGAACAAGCCCTCACCTATAATGACCTGCTGGACAAGTTCCGGACCGCGCTCCTTGGCAATGCAGCGCCGATGGCGGTCCGCCTGCAAATCCTGGGTGGCACCGAGTTCGCCTCCAAGGGCTATTTGCAGCCACTCAAACCCGAGGACGTTGGATATTCGACCGAGGATTTCTGGCCAGGCGCAATGAAGGCCGTGACCTGGGATGGGGTGACCTACGGCATTCCCACCAACAACGAGACGATGGCGTTCATCTGGAACGCCGACGTCTTCAAGCGCGCAGGCCTCGATCCGGAGAAGGCTCCGGCAACCTGGGACGATGTCGTCAAGTATTCTAAGCAGATCCACGACAAGCTCGGCATATCAGGTTACGGCCTCGTGGCTCGCAAGAATGCCGGCAATACGCCGTACCGCTTCATGCCGCAGCTGTGGGCCTATGGTGGTGGCGTCTTCGACGAAGCAACCGCGAGCCCGGCCTACAAGGAAGTCGAGCTCAATAGCCCGCAGAGCAAGGCGGCATTGCAAGCCTCCTACGACATGTACGTTCGCGACAAGTCGGTTCCGGTTTCGGCGCTCACCAACCAGCAGGCCGACAACCAGCCCCTCTTCCTCGCTGGCCAGCTCGGCATGATGATCTCGCACCCGTCCGACTACAACGTCATGCTCGACCTGCAGAAAAAGGCGACGGACACGGACAAGGCCAAGGCGCAGACGGTCATCGACAACATGCGCTACGGCCTTATTCCGACTGGCCCGGACGGCAAGCGCGCCGTCGTGTTTGGCGGTTCCAACATTCACATCCTGAAGCCCGAATATGTCGAGGGCGGCAAGGTAGACGAGCCGGCTGCAAAGGCTATCATCTGCATGTGGACGAGCCCCGAGTGGTCGTTGAAGATGGCCTATGCCGGCTCGAACCCGGGAAACCTTAACGGCTTCAAGACCAAATGGATGAAGGAACGTCTGGACAGCATCAAATTCCTCGATGTCACGACCTCGATGCTGCCATACGGTATCCCGTTCCCGGCACTGCCGCAGTCCCCCGAGATCATGAACATCATCGTCCCGGACATGCTGCAGAATGCCCTGACCGGAGCCATGACGGTCGACCAGGCAGCGGACGACGCAGCCAAGAAGGTAAAAGACCTGATGGACGGCGGACTCTAGTCCAAGCCTGAAGATCTGACCGGCTGCGCCCCGATCGCAGCCGGTTTGTTCCGACGAACAAGGGCACCGCACAGTGACGATCTTGACTGGCAAGGCCGAGACTCGCCGAAGACTGCAACCCGATAGGCCAGGCGTGCTGCAAAAGATCTGGGAGCATCGCGCTGACTACGCGTACGTGCTTCCGGCGATCGCCGTGATGCTCATCGTCATTGCCTACCCTATCTACTACACGATCGAGCTTTCGTTCTTTAATACGCCTCCCGGCCTACAGCTCCGGGACAAGATTTTTGTCGGTATCGACAACTACATCGCCATCCTCACAAGTCCGGTGTTCTGGAAGGTCACCTCGAACACTCTTATCTGGACGCTCGGGTCCACTTTCATCTCATTTGTCCTGGGGTTTGCCTGCGCCTTGGCGCTCCATCGTGACTTTATCGGCCGTGGCATCCTGCGCGCCGTCCTGATCATTCCCTGGGTCATCAGCGCGGTCGCCGCGTCCTACATCTGGAAGTGGATCTACCATTCGGACTTTGGGATCATTGGCGCGGTGCTGGTCGGCCTCGGATTGGCGGATCGGCCGCCGAATTTCATCGACAGCGTCAGCACCGTGCTGCCCTCGCTGATCGTCGTCAATATCTGGCGAGAGTTTCCGTTTGCCATGATCATGATGATGGCTGGCCTGCAGACGGTTCCCGACCAGTTGCTGCGCGCCGCAAAGGTGGACGGGGCCAATGCATGGCAGCGATTCTGGCACGTCACCTTTCCGCACTTGAGAAACGTCTCGACGGTGACGATCCTTCTACTTGCCGTGGCCAACTTCAATTCGTTCATCATCCCCTGGATCATGACCGGCGGCGGGCCGTCGAACGCTTCGCATATCTGGATCACGCACATTTATGAGCTCGCCTTCGGCCGCCAGCGCTGGGGAGTGGCATCGGCCTATTCGGTGCTGCTGTTCCTGATCTTGATGTCGCTCGGTTACTTCTACGTCCGTGCGCTGAGCGGCAACGAGCAGAGGGATGCGAGCGAATGAGCACAATTGCCGAGGCTCCTCATCGAGACCAGGGGCGTCGCCGCATGCGCATCGATGGATGGCGGTGGGGCGGACGCATCTTCCTTGTGTTCATGCTGCTCTACACTGCATTGCCGATGATCTGGATGCTGATCACCTCGATCAAGTCCGGCTTCGCGGCCATGCAATTCCCGCCGCAATGGTGGCCGGACCAACCCACGCTCGCCAGCTACCAGAAGCTGCTCGATCCGCAAAACAGCGTCGGCCAGGACTTCCTGCGCTTCTTCTGGAACAGCCTTTTCGTCTCCACCGCCACGACCATCCTTTCGGTGATCGTGGCAGTTCCTGCGGCCTACGCGTTTTCACGCTTTACCTTCCCGGGGCGGAACTTTCTGTTCTTCGCCGTCTTGCTTCGCAACATGTTCCCGGCAGTGATCTTTCTCGTGCCGCTCTTCATCCTGATGCGCGCGATCGGGCTGGTAAACACGCATGGGTCGCTCATCCTCACCTACCTCACATTCGGCCTGCCGCTGGCAATCTGGCTCCTCAAGGGCTTCTATGACAACATCCCGGTGCAACTCGAGCAGGCGGCGCGCATCGACGGCGCAACGCGGTTCCAGGCCTTTGTCCTGATCGTGATGCCGCTCTCGGCGCCAGGAATCATTGCCACGGCGATCTATTCCTTCATCGGCGCATGGAACGAGTACATCTACGCCTACACCTTCCTCTCCAAAAACGAGCAGTTGACGCTGCCGGTCGGCATCCAGCGCTTCTTCTCGGAGAATACGACGGACTTTCCGGGCCTGATGGCGGCCAGCTTCATGATGAGCGTGCCCGTCGTGGTCCTGTTTCTCGTCCTGCAACGATACTTCGTACGCGCCCTCACGGAAGGCGCAGTCAAGCACTAGGGGAGTTGCCGTTGGCCCACGTGGTCCTCAAAGATCTGGTCAAGACCTATGGCAGCTTCAAAGCTGTCAACAATGTTTCGCTGACGGTCAACGACGGCGAATTCGTTGCGCTTGTTGGCCCGTCAGGCTGCGGCAAGACAACCACGCTCAATCTTGTGGCGGGGCTTATCCCCATCACATCTGGCGACATCGTCATCGGCGACCGGGTGGTCAACCACCTGGATCCCAAGGACCGGGATATCGCAATGGTGTTCCAGAACTACGCGCTCTATCCGCAGAAATCGGTCTACAAGAATCTCGCGTTCCCGCTGCAGATGCGCAAACTGCCAAGGGACGAGATCGACAAGAAGGTCAAGGAAGCAGCGCGAGTGCTCGACATGACGCAGCTGCTCGAGCGCAAGCCGCGCGAACTTTCGGGCGGGCAACAGCAGCGCGTGGCCCTGGGACGTGCCCTTGTTCGCGATCCGGCGGTATTTCTAATGGATGAACCACTCTCCAACCTCGACGCAAAGCTGCGCGTGCAGATGCGGTCGGAGATCAAGCGTTTCCACCAGGACCTCAAGGCGACGATCATCTACGTGACGCACGACCAGCTCGAAGCGGTAACCATGGCCGACAGGATGGCGGTGATGAACGGCGGCTACCTGCAGCAATACGATTCGCCGGCGCAGGTCTTTGCCCACCCGGTCAACATGTTCGTCGCCAGCTTCGTGGGCAGCCCGGCAATGAGCCTTGTTCCGCTAGAGGCATCAACGGCAAGCGGAAACACTGTGTTGACCAGCGCGGAGGGCTGGCGTCTCGAGCTCTCGCCAAATAACGCCCGGAAGGTCGAAAGGGCCAAAACCAGGAAAGTCGTGCTCGGCGCACGTCACTCGACGATCAAGCTGCACAAGAGTGCGATGCCCGGAAGCGTCCCTGCCAAGGCCTACACGGTAGAGCCGACCGGAGATGTCACCTTCGTTCAAGCGTTTCTGTCCGGCGCCATCGTCAATGTCAGTGTGCCGCCGACCATCGCCGTCGCGCCCGATGAACAGATTTGGCTCGAATTCGATCAGGAGCGGATGCATCTGTTCGACGGTGAAACAGAAATGGCCCTCAAGGCCAACTGAGACCAAGCGGATGCGTGTGAAACGAGGGCGTGGATGACCACGAAGCTTAAAATTACGACGATCAAGCCCTATCCGGTATGGGTCGGAACGCGTAACCAAATGCTGGTCAAAGTCGAGACCGACAACGGCCTCTTCGGCTGGGGCGAGAGCGGCTTAAGCGGTCGCGAGATGGCCGTGGCCGGCGCGATCGAGCACTTTCGCGAGTTTCTCATCGGCCGTGACCCGATGCAGATTGGTCGGATCTGGCAGGAACTCTACCGCAGCCAATACTTCGAAGGCGGGCGCGTTCTGCAGGCGGCGATTTCCGCAATCGACATTGCCCTTCACGACATCAAAGGCAAGGCGTTGGGGGTGCCGGTCTACCAACTGCTGGGCGGCAAGCAGCGCGACCGCATTCCTACCTTCGCCTCGACCGGAGATGAAGCCGAGGGCGATGTTGCCATTGAACGAGCTCGCGAACTACGCGCGCAAGGGTGGCAGGCGATCCGCTTCTTCCCCATCGGGCAAAGCAGCAAGGACATCTTTGAGCCGCGCGAGTCGATCGGGCCTACAGCAACCATGCTGAACAAGGCGCGCGAGACGTTGGGCAACGACGTCGTCCTCGGCATCGACTATCATCATCGGCTGTCGGTGGCCGAGGCGGCGAGCTTCTGTAACAAGCTCGGCCGCGGCGTGCTCGATTTCCTCGAGGAGCCGATACGAGACGAGACACCCGGGGCCTACGAGTCCCTGCGCACGATGACCGACATCCCGTTCGCGATAGGCGAGGAATTTGCCAGCAAGTGGCAATTCCTGCCCTACATCGAACGTGGAATCCATCAGTTCAACCGGCTCGATGTTTGCAATGTGGGCGGGCTCACCGAAGCGATGAAGGTCGCGGGTTGGAGCGAGGCGCACTATGTGGACCTGATGCCCCACAATCCCCTCGGGCCAGTCTGCACAGCCGCAACCATCCACCTCGCCGCAGCGGTGCCGAATTTCGCTTGGCTCGAGACTAGGGCTCCCGAAGCAAAGCTGGGCTTCGATAATTCCGACTTCTTCCCCGTGCAGCCACGCCTCGACGGCCCCAACTACCCGGTCAGCGATCTGCCGGGGCTCGGTGTGGGAGTCAACGAAGAGGCGGTCAAGGCGGAGAGCTTTCGTTTCTGGGAAGCGCCTCACCTGAAGCGCCGCGACGGTTCTGTCACAAACTGGTAGTTTCATCCACCGGAGTCTAAAATGACGCATACGCCCGACATTACGCGACCGCCCAAGGAGCTGATCGACGCACTGAAGGAAATCGGCGCCGCGACGGTTGCCGGCACACTTGGCCACATGGGCTTCCGCAATCCGCACATGGTCGGTCCCGTGTCGCAGAACCGCGGGAAATCGATCGTCGGGCCGGCCCTGACGCTTCAATTCTTGCCGCAGCGACCGGACCTCTTCAGCGAGGGAGAATATGCCGATCCGGAGACGCAGTTGCACCGCCACGTGCTCTATCACGCGCAAGAGGGCGATGTGGTCGTGGTCGACGCCCGCGGCGACATGAGTTCGGGCGTCTTCGGCGATATGATGTCGACGTATTTCAAGGGCAGAGGCGGCGCCGGCATCGTGATCGATGGGTGCATGCGCGATCGGCCCAATGTCGAGAAGCTAGATCTCTCCCTATGGCTGCGCGGCTGGACGCCCAACTATCATGTGCAGACCAGCATCTATCCCAATGCCGTCAACGTCCCGATTGCCTGTGGTGGTGTCACTGTAATCCCCGGTGACATCATCGTCGCAGACGACGACGGGGTGGTCGTGCTTCCAGTCGCAATGGCCTCGAAGGTGATCGAGGAATCGCAAAAGCATCACGATTGGGAGGAGTTCTCGCGAATGAAGCTTATGGAGGGTGGGTCGTTGCAGCGCTACTATCCACTGCATGACGATGCCCGCGGAGAGTACGAGGAGTGGCGCAAAACAAACCGCTTCGAGAACTGAAGCCAGCCTATTGATTGCGGTGGGCCCAACACCTTCCGGGGTATAACCGACCTACAGGAAAAGTCGAATTTCGCCGTGGCGTATCCGCTTTTCGATTCCGCAGCCGGGATCCAGTCGCCATCGGATGCTCTGGATCGCCTGCAGCCTTACGAGCCCTCGTCAGGAATGTTTAGGATTTCGCCGCAGGCCTTGCAGTGAACGGCGTCCGCGTCATGTCGCAGTAGTCCACATCGGTGGCAGGCATATGTGACCTTATGGGGTCGGACCACCGCCTGGGCCAGTCGCACGAACAGCGAGATGCCAACGATCATCGTTACGACGGATGTGAGCTTTCCAACAGTGCCGGGAAGCGTGATATCTCCGAAGCCCGTCGTCGTGACGGTCGCGACCGTGAAATAAAGCGCGTCGACGAACCCTTCTCCCCCAACTTTGTCGTAGAAGAACGAGGTATAGACGAAGCCGGTGATAAGGAAGAGGAATACCACGAAGTTGATGATCGCTCTCACAACATCGAGAAGATGAACGTAGCCCGCCCTGTTGAGAGCTTCCTTGATCAGCGGACTTCGACCGATCGCCCAAAGTCGAAGGACTCTAAGGAACGCGAAATTAAACAGCAAATCCGGGAAGGCGAGGGTTGCCAGGACGACCACGTCAATCCACGTCATTGGGCGAAGGATCCATTGGCGAATGGATGGCGCCGCAATCGCGCGGGCGATCATTTCCACTGCGATCCAAACGGCGATAGCGTAATCGATAATGAGATAAGAGGGGCCCGAACGGAGGTATGGCCCCAAGATGAAGAAGGCGAGGATAGCGATATCGACAAGCGCAAACGCGGCCTGTAGCAAAAATGCTTGCCGGCCGTCGGCTCGTTCGATCCGGCGCAGACCCTGCTTCAAATCCTTTCGGTGCGTGCCGTCCCCGACGTCAAAGATGCCCATAGTCGAAATCTAGGCTCCTAGGCATGGTCATCAAGTCTCGGTATTTGAGATTGCGGACGATGCGGTCGTCTGCATTCGGTTCGAAGTGGTCATCCGGCCGTTAGAGCACAGAGAAGATTGAAGCGATCGACTTCCAATATGCGTCTGCGTTACCTTCACTCGACGGCGGTCGCACGTCGAAGAGACGCGCAAGCTCGTCCGTTCGCTCAAACGACAACCTTTGCTTCTCCTGATAGGCCAGCATCGGGACCTGATCTGACGGCATCAATGAACGCTCGCAGGGCAGGCGCCATCTGCCGCTGCTGCGGGTAGCAAACAAACCAACCCGGGAACGGTGCGGACCAAGCTTCGAGGCAACTGACTAGCCGCCCTTGCCCAATATAATCCGCTACCGTGTCCTCGACCGCAAATCCTATTCCTACCCCTTGAAGCGCAGCATTCAACGCCGTCTCCTTGTCGCTCAAGATGAGGGGACCGTTGACGGCGACGCTGAACCACGCGTCGTTTTCGAAGAATTCCCAGGCATAGGGTGCCTGATGTCCAGGCCAGCGCCACCGTACGCATCGGTGGTGGACAAGATCACGTGGATGCTCGGGGCGACCATGCTGGCTGAAATAGTCGGGTGTCGCGACAGCCAGTTGCCGCAATTCGGGCCCCAGACGGACGGCGACCATATCTCGTTCGATCACCTCGCCGATCCTCACCGCGACATCATAGCCGCCAGCCACAATGTCAACCGTCTCATCATCGATCGTGATGTCCAGCACGATGTCGGGATAGCGTTCGGCAAAGCTCTTGAGGATTGGTTGGATATGCTTCTGCGCGGCCGAGCGGAACGCGTGTACACGGACAGTGCCTGCCGGCCGCTCGCCAGCAATCCTTGTCTGTGCGAGGGCGTCCCCCAGTTCGAACGCCGCCGGTCGCACCCGTCGGAAGAGGTTCTCGCCACCCTCCGTCAATGACACGTTGCGCGTCGTTCGGTGGAGAAGGCGCATTCCGACCCGCTTCTCGAAGCTGCGGATCATCTGGCTGAGTGCCGACGGCGATACGCCGAGCACCTCAGCGGCACGGCTGAAGCTCAAGTATTCGGCAACGGCGATGAAAGCGCGCATTTGGTTGTAGTCGTTCCCCGCCGGGAGCCTGTCCGCCAACATGTCTTGCATTGTTAAGTCCACCTAACAAGGACATTTACTTTTTTGCGGATTATACAGCGCCAGGCGGTGTGGCAAGCTCCTTCCTACCGAAAGCAAAGGAGCATTTCATGACCACTTGGTTCATTACCGGCATTTCACGCGGGCTTGGAAAAGCGCTGGCCGAGGCAGCGCTGGCAAGGGGCGATACTGTCATTGGCACGGCCCGGGGAACCGATCGGCCGGTAGAGGACGGTTCGGGTCGTTTGCACGTTCTTTCAGCCGACCTGAGCGATGGTGGGACCGCGGAGACTGTGACCCGCCAGGCGTTTGAGATCGCGGGTCAGATTGATATCGTCGTCAATAACGCCGGTTACGGCCTGCTTGGCGCGCTCGAGATGGCCGCCAACGAGGATGTCGCAAGACTTTTCGCCGTCGACGTCTTCGCCCCATTTCGCATCATCAAGGCTTCCCTGCCATATCTGAGAGCGCAGGGACGTGGTCACATCATCAATATAACGTCCGTCGCAGGCCGCGCGCCCGGTGTCGGGACCGCGATGTACTCCGCCGCCAAGGCAGCCCTTGAGGGCATGTCCGCAGGTCTTGCCTCGGAGGTCAAGCCTTTTGGCATTAAAGTCACCGCGGTCGCTCCGGGTGCCTTCCGAACGGATTTCCTGTCGGCCCACTCAATCCGCAAGAGCGACGCCGCCGGTGAAGCCTACGCTGAAACAATCGGGAAAAGTTCGGCGGCCTTTGACGCTGCCGATGGCCGGCAGGCCGGAGATCCGGTCCTGGCCGCGGAGGCGATCTTGGAACTCGTGAACTCTGACAACCCTCCTCTTCATCTCCTGCTAGGAAGCGACGCTTTGCGTCGTACACGAAGCAAAATCGATCAGGTCGTCGAGGAGATCGACGCATGGGAGGCCATCACACGGGGTACTGATTTCGTAGAGGCATAAAGAGGCCGTTTCAACCCGATCCGCCATGTAACGCATGGCGGTACGACAAATAGTTCGCCCGTGCTCAAGTGGAGGGCGATGAAGGCCGCGACGTCACTCGTGTCCCGCTCCGTCAGCGGCCTTGGAATTGCGCCTCAACGGGTGGAGAGTGGCGGGGGAGGTGGCGGCGCGGTCGAGCCAGGACCGAGCGAGCACTGAACCATAACACTGTCTGCCCAACGGCCGTAGCGATAGGCGACTCCGCGCAGCAGACCGACGCGAACGAAATTGAACCGTTCGCGCAGCATGAGCGAAGCAGTGTTCTCGGCGTCGATATAGCCAATCATCTGCCGGAAGCCGGCGGCGGCACAAGCGTCGATCAGGTCGTGCATCAGCAGGCGACCGATGCCTTGGCCGAGGTGGTCGTGGTGAACATAGATCGAGCGCTTGACGGTGTGGCGGTAGGCAGGTCGCTTGCGAAACAGGACGACGTAGGCATAGCCTACAACCGCGCCGTCCTTGATCGCGACACGATGCGGAAAGCGGCGGCTCTTCAAGTTCCTGCGCCGCTCGCGCAAATCGTCCGGCTGAGGTGTGTCGCCGTCGTCGTTTGGCTTGATCCGTGCTGCCCAGCGCGGAATTGCGATCCGACTTCTCGCCTGCCTCACGAAGTCTTTGAGTGACGCCCCGTTCGCTCAGGAACTGCGGAACCATTTGGAGCAAGTTGCGTTGTATATCGTTTCGATGGGGGACTTCATGGTTACGGAGGCTTGCTCGGTTCTCGATGCTCAGGAACAGCGCGCCGCTTGGAAGGTTTTTGATGAAAGCGAGGCGCATTATCGTCGGATTTTCGATGGTGCCCATGTTGCATTGTGGGATCAGGACTTCTCTCGCCTGGTAGCACGATTGGAAGAGCTTCGCGCAGACGGGGTTGACGATATACGTGGCTACTTTCAAATGCATCCCGAAGCGACAGCGGATGCGGTCAAATTGGTTCACGTGCGAGACGTTAATGTCTACGCCATGGAGCTCTTCGAGGCTCACGACAAAGTCGAGCTTACCGGTGATCTGGGCGCAACTTTCCTCCCAGAAACGTCGGAAGTTTTCCTCGACGAGATCGTCGCCCTCTGGGAGGGCCGCAAGCGCTTTGAGAGCGAGGCTCATGTCCGTACGCTCAAAGGGCAGCATCTCGAGATCCTCCTGACGATCGCCTGGGAGGGCAAAAACTGCGAGCATTCGCTTGTCAGCATTCTCGATATTTCCCGGCAAAAGGCGGTACAGCGACGCTTTCAAACGCTCAACAATGTAGCGCACATTGTGTCGAGCGACCTCGAACTGGAACGAGTTGTCCAGGCAGTGACTGACAACGCAACGAGCCTCTCGGGTGCCGAATTCGGCGCCTTTTTCTACAATCTCAATGACGCAAAAGGCGAACGATTGACGCTTTACACGCTCTCAGGGGCGCCGCGGGAAGCGTTCGAGAGGTTCGGAGTGCCGCGTAATACAAGCGTCTTTGAGCCTACCTTCCGCGGGGAGGGCATCGTTCGCTCTGACGACATCAGGAAGGACGCGCGTTACGGGCACAACGAGCCGCATCACGGCATGCCCAAGGGACACCTGCCAGTCGTGAGTTACTTGGCGGTTCCGGTGGTATCACGCAGTAGCGAAGTCCTGGGCGGCCTTTTTTTCGGCCATAGCCGGCCGGGTGTCTTTACCAAGGAAACTGAGGAGATCGTGGCCGGGATCGCTTCACATGCTGCGATGGCAATTGATAACGCCCGCCTCCTGCGCACCGTTCAAAATGAACTTGAGCATCGCCAACAGGCGGAACTCGCGGCCCGGCGGCTGGCTTCTATCGTGGAGTCTTCGCAAGATGCAATCATCAGTAAGGGCCTCGACGGCATCATTACGAGTTGGAATCAAGGAGCCGAACGGCTGTTTGGTTACACGGCCGTGGAGATCGTTGGAAGACCGGTTACAACGTTGTTCCCCGATGAGCTGATTGCTGAAGAGGCGGATATCATCGATCGCATCCGACGCGGTCAGCGGATCGAGCACTATGAAACCGTTCGCGTGCACAAGGACGGAACGCCTGTCGACATCTCGCTCACCATCTCTCCCGTTAAGGATGCGGAGGGTCGGATTGTCGGCGCGTCGAAGATCGCCCGCGACATCTCCGATCGGAAGCGCGCCGAGGAAGCTTTGGCGCAGCGAACGGCGGAGCAGGCGGTGCTCCATCGCATGACGGACCGCCTGTATCACGGGTCAGAGCTGCAGCTTGCCTTTGATGCTGCCCTCGATGCAATCACTAGCGCGTTGGGATGCGCTCGAGCGTCGATCTTGCTTTTCGATGACCAGAAGGTGATGCGCTTCGTCGCGTGGCGGGGCTTGTCACAGGCATACAGGCACGCTGTCGACGGCCATTCCCCGTGGACGGCAGAAACAACCGATGCGACGCCGATGTATGTGTCGACCCTCGAGGAGGCCGATCTGCCAGCGGAGTTGCGAGCGACTATCGAGGCGGAGAAGATCGGCGCGCTCGCATTCATCCCCTTGTTCGGTGAGGGGAGGGTGATTGGGAAATTCATGGCCTACTACGATCAACCGCATACGTTCAGCACGGAGGAGGAAACTGTCGCCGTAGCGATCGCTCGACAACTCGGCTTCGCCATACAGCGGGTTCGTTCCGAGCAAAGCCGCCTACGTGCGGAAGAAGAACTGCGGGAGAGTGAGCAGCGACTGCAGTTGGCCCTTGAGGCTGGAGGTATGGGCGCTTGGGAATGGGACCTCACCTCTGGCAAGATCATCTGGTCGCCAGGATTGGAGTTGATCCATGGACGTCAGCCTGGTTCTTTCGACGGGTCGTTCTCTGACTTCAAGCGAGACATCCATCCGGAGGATATCGCCGAGGTCGAGTCCGCTATCCATACCGCCGCGGCGAAACGAGAGCCCTATCACGCCATTTACAGAGCGCTGCTTCCGGATGGAGAGCAACGGTGGCTGGAAGCCTTTGGTCGTTGCTTCGAGGAAAGCAACGGCGCACTGAAGAAACTTAGTGGCATTTGCATGGACATTACTGCGCGAAAGCAGGCCGAAGAGCAGCGAGAGATACTCATTGCCGAGCTCAGCCATCGGCTCGCTACAGTCACTGCTATTGCGCGGCAGTCTTTCTCCTCCAGTGCAAGGGAGGACTGCCGCTCCTTCGAGGCCCGGATCAGGGCACTTGCCCAAACACATGGAAGACTTGCTGAGACAGAGTGGTCCGGCGTGTCGTTGCGGACCATTCTGGATGACGAGCTATCACCCTTCCGGCGCGAGGACGGCCAAAACATACGTATGGCTGGTCCACTCGTTTCCCTACCGCCAAAGCCCGCGCTGGCACTTGGTCTCGCCTTCCACGAGCTAGCCACCAATGCGGCGAAGTATGGCTCGTTCAGTGATGCGAGTGGTTATGTTTCGGTCGACTGGGAACTGCACGACGACGGGTTGCGGATCCAGTGGACTGAGCATGGCGGACCTTTGGTCGATCCGCCGACGCGGTCCGGATTTGGCCGACTACTGCTAGAAAAGATCCTTGCCGCTGATCTGAACGGAAAAGTGGACATCGAGTACGACAGGCAAGGAGTTCGGTGTTCATTGTCGCTGCCGGTTCGCGATCGTTTCCAAAGCCGCCGGCGAGCAGCGGGTTAGGGTGTATTGTGCCGAAGTCTAGCGATACACCACGGCGAATTCTCCTAGTCGAAGACGAGGCGATCCTCGCCCTGATGCTCGAGCAGGATGTGGTGGAGGCCGGCTACGTGGCGGTTGGCCCGTTCCGAGATCTCGAGACTGCTTTTCGTGCAGCCATCGATGAACCGTGCGACGCCGCGATCCTCGACATCAATTTGGATGGTGAAAGGTCGTATCCCGTTGCCGAGGAACTGGCAAAACGGGGCATCCCTTTCCTATTTCTCAGCGGATATGGGGCCGAAAGCATGCCTGAGAAATTCCGAGGTTGCTTGCGTCTTGCAAAACCCTACGACCCCGTAGATATCGTACGGATGTTAGACCGAATTGCTTAGCGCCCCCAATGGTCAATCGAGTTTGCTTAGCGCTACTGCTTTCGGGCCGTCAGAATGATCCGAAGAGATTTCCGATCGTGATCACGGCGACAAGGGCGACAAGCGCACTTGCGATAGCCGCCATAGCGAGATCGACATAACCGTCCTTATGCGAAACCCCGCATACCGCTAAAGCGAGGTGGCGCCCCAGCCCGGTTCGGCAAGGAAGCTCGCGTCGATACGCGGCAAGGTCGCGAACGACATCACAAGATTGGTCATGACGACGACCAATGATATCCATGACGGTTCCTAGCGCCTATTGCAGAACCGTATCGAGCAGACTTTCAATATCGAAGGTCGCCCGCGTCCCAATATCTGCCCCATGCAGTGCTAGAAATTCGTGCGCGGTTGCCTGCCCTTCTTGCCGGAGCATGGATAGAAACTCCCATTCGCCATTCATCTTGGATGACGCGTTCAATTCCGCCATGCTCGGCGGCGTGGCTATACGGTGGAGCCGGACACTCGACCATTCCTTTGCCCAGGCAATCTCATCCGGTGCAACGCCGCTCTCCGAAAGCATCCGCTGAAGTATGGCCATCGCTCGCAGTTCCTTCTTCAGGCTGGAGTTGAATGAGATTTCGTTGACGCGGTTAAGAATTTCACGCGCGGTTTTGGGAACGCCTGCGCGCTCGACCGGATTGACCTGAACAAGCACGAGGTCACGCGCCGCACTCTCGCGAACCACCGGCGTGAGAAGCGGATTGCCTGAGAAGCCGCCATCCCAATAAGGATCGCCGTCTATTTCGATCGCCTGATGCAACATCGGCAAGCACGCGGATGCCAGCACGACATCGGCGTTCAGTTCAGCGTTGCGAAAGACCCGTGGCAGACCCGTCCGCACGTTGGTCGCGTTGATGAACAGTTTGATGGGAGAGTGTTTCAGAAGCTCGAAATCAACACTTTCCTCGAGGATATCCCGAAGCGGATTGATATTGCCCGGATTGATCTCATAGGGCGAAAACAGCCGACTCATCACGTCGAAGAAAAGATAGGCCGGGGAATTGTCGAGCGACCAGTTGCCGGTCAACACGTCAAGTGCGGTGCGTTGAAACGGGCTGAAGCGCGCAACCTCGCTGACGCGGCTCCAGAACGCCTCCAGCGCCAATTTTGCCCCCGTCTCTCCATCCACTGCAAAGCCGTGGGCAAGGACGACCGCATTCATCGCCCCGGCGGATGTGCCGCTGATGCTTGAAATGATAAGTCCGGGCTCGTCGATAATCCGCTCAATGACCCCCCAGGTGAACGCGCCGTGCGCTCCACCACCCTGCAGGGCGAGATCAATAGCGATTGGCTCTTTGCCGGATCGCGCGGGGCGAGAATTGCTGCGTGGTCTTGGCGGCATACGGACCTTCCCATTTCAGCATCTCTACCCTATGGCGATTATTGCAGCGCAGCAATAGGCAATTCATAGGAGTTCTGTCGCAGAAAGTCAGATGTAAAGGTCAAGGTCAGCGTTTTGCATTCGCAACGATCGCTGCCGTTGACGGGCCGCCGCCGGGCTGGCCTCTGGCACTGGCAGAGCCAATCAAAGTTCAATTCCGGCGCTGCGGCAGCGCGCCGCCGGAATTGTGAGATCAACGCGCGTCGTGAAAGATGATCCCAACGGTGTGACGCATGCCGGAGCGCACACGGCTGACACCATGGCGCAGGTTTACGCGGTAATTCCCCTTGGCGCCCTGGACCGGTCGATTGTGGACAGCGAAGGCGACAGCGTCGCCCTGGCGAAGCGGTACGACCTCGACGCGGCTCTGCATGCGCGGTCGTTGTTCGGTCAGTGCAAATTCGCCGCCTGTGAAGTCACGGCCCGGCTCTGCGAGCAGGATCGCCACCTGGATCGGGAACGCGAGGTCACCGTAAAGATCCTGGTGAAGGCAGTTGAAGTCGCCTGGGACATACTGCAGCAAAAGCGGTGTCGGGCGCGTCTGCCCGGCGTCGTGGCATTGCTGCAGGAATGCGGCGTGTTCGTCTGGAAACCGCTGCTCCAGTCCCATTCGCTCGTTCCATGCGTTGGCGACAACGGCAAGGCGGGGATACAGCGCCGTGCGGATGCCGCCGATGAGATCGGGCAGCGGATATTTGAAATAGCGATACTCACCCTTCCCGAAGCCGTGCCGCGCCATGATGACATGGCTGCGGAAGTGGCTTTCGTCGGGATAGAGCGACGCAATGTTGTTGCATTCGTCGGGCGTGAGAAGGCGGGGAAGGACGGCGCAACCGAAGCCGTCGAGTTCGTCGGCAAGCGCTGTCCAGTCGTAGGCGACAATTCGTGCTTCCGCGGATGCAACCGTTGAGGCCGGTACCATGTCGATCGCGTTCTTGTTCATGCCTTCGCTTCCTTCTGGATGAGGGCACGCTTGCGCTCGATGCCCCAGCGATAGCCGGCAAGCGTGCCGGTGCCGCGCACGACGCGATGGCAGGGAATGGCCAGCGCGATCGGATTGGCGGCGCAGGCGTTGCCGACAGCACGGGAACTGGCGAGCGGGCTGAGCCAACTCGCCAGTTCCCTGTAGCTGACCGTCCTGCCGACCGGGATGGTCTTCAGCTTTTCCCAGACGCGGCGCTGGAACGGGGTGCCTCTCAAGTCGAGCTTCAGATGGAGCCCGCCGGAAGGCTTTTCTATATATTGCAGGACTTTTGCGACGTCGTCCTTCACGGCATCCTCACTTGCAACGAGTGTGGATTGCGGGAAACGGTTGGCGAGATCGGCCGTCAGCTCTTCGGCTTCGTCTCCGAGCAGGATCGCGCAAACGCCACTGGCGCTGCGTGCGACCAACACCCTGCCGAAGTCGCAAGCGGCGACCGCATAGGATAGGACATCGGCGGGAGGCGAGGCGGGCTTCAGGTGCAGCTTTGTCCGCGGCGTGTTCATTTCGACGATGAGATTCATTGCCGTCACTCCTTGCTTTGATCGGATGATCCAACCTACCGCCGGGGCCGCATCGCCAAACTCCGATCCTTGCTTTCAAATCGAAGTTTCGCCTGGGGAAATAGGGAAGCGCCAGACGCTCGCGGCCGGCCCATGACCAGAGTTCGAGCCACTTCGCCCGCGCGTGCATGCCGCTCCGATTGATCGATAGACCAAGCGAGCCTGAGGATTGTCGTCTCTGCGAGAAGATGGGTCTCGCCCGAGGTGAACAGGACTTCGACTTCCCCGTTGCCGAGCATTTGAAACTCGGCATGGCCGGCGATTACGAGTTGCCCGATACATGTCATCACGAGGGCTTTGTCCGGATTGCCCTGGGCGCGCGCAACGAACATGTCGACGGCGTTGGTTCCGACTAGTTTGCGCCGGCTCGTGCTGGCGCCGTATCCGCCCTGTGAAAACATGAGCGTCCGTTTCCTTATGCTAGCCCTCACGCGGCCAGATCGCAAAAATCCGACAATCGCACATCCCCCCAATTAACGATCCACTTGGCCATAAGGCGGTTCCCGCGGCGCTCCGATTGTTGTCGTCAAACTGAAAGAAGATGGAGCGCTACAAGGCGCCCCGGAAGGTGAGATTGATGCGCATGCGTCCGACGATCGCATGGACGCCATCCTTTAATTCGGGAACACCGTGATAGAAGAGCCGCGAGGGGCCGCCCCAAACCGCCACGTCCCCGTGCCGCAATGCATATTTCTTCACGGGATCGCTCCGCTTCAGGCCGCCGAACTGAAAGGTCGCCGCCAGGCCGAGCGAAACCGATACGATTGGTTTGGCGAAGTCCCGTTCGTCTTTGTCCTGATGCAGCGAAAGACGGGCGCCGGGGTCGTAGCGGTTGATCAGGCAGGCGTCGGGACGGAAGTCCGGATAGCCCGCCCGCGTCGCGGCCTCGACTGCTAGGTTGAAGAAGCAGTCCGGCATGGAAGGCCAGGGATGGCCGGTTTCCGGATCGTTGCGATCGTAGCGATAGCCGGTGCGATCCGTGACCCAACCGGCCCTGCCGCAATTCGTCATCGCCACCGACATCGTAAAGCCGCTCGGCGTGACCATGTGCCGAAACGGCGACTGGCTGGTGATGTCTGCGAGCGCGACGAGGAGATCCTTCTCGTAGGGACGAGCCGCACCGCGCAGCAACATGGCACCCTCGGCCATAATTTCGGTCGCGGGATCAGCGGGGGCAAGCATGTCAAGCAGATCGGGCATGTGAGGGCCTATTGCGTCGTATGGATGGAAGGGTGAACGACGGGCCGATAGCCTGCAAGAAGCGCCATCAGCGTCGAAGGCGGCGTCAGCAGCCAGCCGGCGTCGTGAAGGATTTCGGGCCTGTCGTAACCCGCTTCGGTCCAGCGATGGCCGCGACCGGCCTGTAGCGTGTAAGCAGCCTCTCCGGTCGCAACGACCGCACCATCCGGCAGGTCGGCTAACCGGCTGGGGATCGGGTGCAGGCGTTTGTGGCCGCGCTCCAGCCGTTCGGCATGCAGCACGCGATCCATCTGCACGGCTGTCGGCCGCGCCTCGCTCTTTGCTGCTGCCCAGCAGGTCCGGAAACGTTCCGCGGCCTCGCGCCGGCAGAAGAAGCACGGGCGGTGGCCGGCGGCGAGCCCTACAGCCTCATCGAGGAAAAACAGCTCGGTCCAACTCCGGCCCGCCATCACTTCGCGGCGGCGCCCCTTGAACGCGCAGGTGCAGATGAGCCAGGCCCGGGTCGCCCAGCGCCGCCGCAGCAATGTCTTCGTTGCGGGATCATGGATGATGCCGCGATTGCCGGTAAACAGGCCTCGCTGCGAAATGGCGACGATCTCACCGAAAGGCGTAACGCGGTTTTGAAGCGGCATGGCGTTCTTCTTGGGCCGTATTTACGTCAACACGTTTCCGCATTCGCGCGGCATGCGCCACAGATACCACGCAGCGACCGTACGATGCGCCCACAACGTCTTCGAGATCTCGCGCAAATGCTTCGGCTGCGGCTGCTCGGGCAGCGTTTTCAGCACACATAGCCCTCGCGGACACCGAAATCGTCGACGGGCAGGATATCCATCCGCTCCAGCGAATACATCAGCAGCATTTCGACGGTCCAGCGGTCGATTCCCGTGATGACGGTCATGCGCTCGATCAGCGCCTCGTCGTCCATGGTGGCGGCGATGTCGCGGGTGGGGATCAGGCCGTCCAGCGTTCCTTTCGCGATCGCCTTGATGGTGGCGATCTTGCTGGCGGAAAAGCCGCAGGCTCGCAGCGGGTCGACCTCGGCCGCGATCAGGTCTTCCGGGGTCGGGAAATCGCGACCCTCGAATAGCCCCTTGAGACGGCCGATGATAGCGTCGCCGGCCCTGTCCGTCAGCTGCTGATAAGCGATCGCCCGCACGAGCGCCTGGTAGGGCTCGCGGGCGGCTTTGGCATCGTGCCGGCAAGGGCCGACCAGCTTGATCAATCTGGCCCAGTCCTCGTCATGGCTGGCGAGGAAGGCTACGGAGGCGTCACAGCACGAAAAGGCCTTCATACATTCGATTTCCAGCTTATGCACTTTGGGGCGCTTCCCTGTCGAGTAATGCTCGTTTGCGATCAACGCCCCAGGCATAACCGGAAATCGCCCCGTCGTTGCGCACCACGCGATGGCAGGGAATGGCGACCGCGATACTGTTTGCAGCGCAGGCACCGGCGACCGCCCGGGTGGCGCGCGGCGCGCCGATACGGCGGGCGATTTCCGAATAGGACACGCGCTCGCCGACCGGAACCTCCTGCAAAGCTTGCCATACCCGGCGTTGAAACGCCGTGCCGCGAACGTCGAGCGGCAGATCGAGGCCGATGCCGGGATTTTCGACGAAGCCGCAGACCTGGGCGACCAGCGCCTCGTAGTCGCGGTCCATGCCGATCAGGCGCGCCTTCGGGAAACGATCCTGAAGATCGCGAACCAGCGCCTCCGGGTCGTCGCCGAGTAGGATCGAAGCCACGCCCTTCGTGCTGGACGCCACCAGGATCGCGCCGAGATAGGATTGGCCGACTGCAAACTTGATGTCCTCGTTGGTGCCGCCGTCACGATACTGGGTCGGCGTCATGCCAAGCATGCCGTTCGATTTCTCATAGAAGCGGCCACTGGAATTAAAGCCGGCGTCGTACATCGCTTCGGTGACGCTCGTCCCGGTCTCGAGGCCTTCACGCACTTTTTTGGCGCGCTGGCCAACTGCATAGGCCTTCGGGGTCAGCCCCGTCGATGCCTTGAACATGCGATGGAAATAGCTCGGACTGCGATCGACAGCAGCTGCCAGATCCTCCAGCGAGGGCTCTTCCTCGCTGTCCTCGATGATCCGGCAGGCCTTCGCGACGAGCGCGGCCTTCCCGCGTTCGAGTGTAGGACCGTCGGGATTGCAGCGCCGGCAGGCCCGGAAGCCGGTCGCGCGGGCGCTTTCGATCGTGTCGTGCAGGGTGACATTCTTCGGGTTCGCCGTGCGCGACGGGCACGAGGGCCGACAATAGACGCCGGTCGTCGAAACCGAGTACCAGAGCTTACCGTCCGCGGACTTGTCGCGAGTGACGATACGCGCCCAGCGAGGATCGTCCGCTACGAAAGGGTGCGACGTGCGAAGGGTTGGCGCGGGGCGGATGTTCATGTTCATGGTTTCTACCCGAATTCGTTCCAGATCGACCGTGCCTTGGATCCGCAAGGGGCCACACTCCGATCCTCGCTCTCACATGAAGCAAAAACCACCCGGATCTTGCGCAGGTTGTCGACAGAGCGCCTGGTTCGCTTGGAGGTGAAGGCAGATGAGGCTCGCACAGGGGCTGTGCGAGCCTTGGTTCTCCTGACCAAGATTAGCAGCCAGGTGGGCTAGCGCTGTCAGGTTTCAGGCCTTATCGATCAGACTGAGCTGCATCATTGCAGTCAGACCATCGTCGAGACCATTTTCTTCGACGATCATGCCATCGACGATCTTCAGCACGGTCTTGCCAGTGAAGCGCATCTTGCGGCCGGTTGCGGCCGGCAAGCCGCCGAGAAGGAAGTCATCAAAGGCCGGGCCGGTGTGCGTGCCGCCGCCTTCCCACTGGCCGACGACATAGTCGCCCTCGGCGATCAGGTCGGCGGTGCCCCAGAAGTTGAGATCGGGGAACGCGGCTCGGAAGTCGGTCATGAACGCCTTGATGTCCTCGCGGCCGCGGCGCGGTTCATGCAGGGAATATTGCAGGAGCATGTCGGGTGCCGCGATGTCATCGATAACAGCAAGATTGACCTCCTTGCCCCAGAATTCGGTGAACCAGCGAACCACGACGGCCTTGTTGTCCTCTTCCTTGCTCATGGGAAGTCCTTTCTTCAAATCGTGCGACCATCGAAACCACTCGATGACCTGATGAAACGGATATTTGAGCTTTCCGGCGACCAAACTCCGGTTCTTATCTTCGAATTGGAAACGGGTGTGCTGGGCGATCCCATCAAAGGCGAAAGGCGCGCCCGCCCAGTGAAGAGATGCAGATCCGGCCGGACCTGCATCGCATTCGTTTCACTAGAATGAGTGATCAGCAGGCACCATCTGCGTTTCGATGGCGATGGTGATGATGTCGCCGAGTTCGGGGATTGCGAAATCCAGTCCCCATTCGCTGCGGCGGATCCTGCCGGTTGCCGAGAAGCCGATCTTCGGGACACCCATCCTTGGGTGCTTGGCCATCGAGCCGTTGAAGGTGACGTCGAGCGTTGCCGGGTGTGTCTCGCCGCGAAAGGTGAGGAGGCCTTCGACCGTGCCGGTGTTCTCGCCGGTCACGTGGATCGTCCTGGAGACGAAAGTGATCGGCTTGGCTGCCAGGAAGGTCTCCCCTGTACCGATTTCTGCGTCGAAGTCGACCTTCTCCGGCCAGGGATAGTCGGTGCGGACTGAGAGCGGATCGATCGCAACCGAGAGCGTGGAGGTTTCCGGCTGTTCCGGCTTCCAGTCGAGTCGCGCATCGACTTTGGTGAACCGCGCGGTGTAGTGCGACAGGCCGGAGTGGTCGAAGGACCAGCTGAGACTCGAATGCGAGGGGTCGGTCTTATAGGTCCCGGTCGGCGCCGGATCTGTGGCGGCGGCAAGGGCGAGCGTCGTGCTCAAACCAAGAGCAAGGGCGAATGTGGTTATGCGAAGCATGGATGTTTCCTCGGATGTGGGATGATGCGGGGCATCGGCTCAAGCCGCCTTGTCGCGGCTGATGGCCTGGAGGCGCTCCCAGACGTGGCCGGGTTGTGGGATATCGAGATCGAACAGGTCTCGAACGTGTCGGAAAGATGTCCGGCGCTCGTGATGCGCTGCTCGGTGACGCTGTTCGCCGTCACATGGCTCAGACGGTCGTTCTGAAGTGCGACATAACCGTCCGCCGTGTGACGCAGGACCGCGAGTGCATTTGTGAAGGGGGAGCCTGGATCCTGCATCAGCCAGCCATGCGTTGCGACCATTGCGGACTCGTCGCTATGGTCGGCCTGGAAATCGAAGCTTTTCGCGATGCCGTGCACATGGTTGTTGAAGCGGAGCCAGCCGTCGTCCGTTGGCATGATCGAGAAGTCGAAGCCGCGCTGGCTGAATGGTCCTGAGGCGAGTGGCACCGGCTCGATGATGGCGTCCGCCACGCCGACTTCGGCAAGATAGGGCCGATCGAGGTCGATACGCAGCGTCAGATGGTTGCCGATGGCGATGTCGCCGAGCCTTTCCCGGTCGACGCCGCCGCACAGGCGGGTCACGCGGAAGCCAAGTGCGGCAAGGGCGGCACCGAAGAGGCCGTTCATTTCGTAACACCAGCCGCCGCGCCGCCGTTCGACCATCTTGGCGAAGGCCCCAGCCGGGGTGATCGTTGAGGGCCATCCCATGAAGGCATCGACCGCCTCCCATGTAAAGCTCATGAGATGCGCGCGGTGCAGCTGCGATAGGCTTCGGATGTCAAGACGCGACGGCCGCTCGACCGCGATCCGGGTCAGATAGGCATCGAGCTGCGTGGCTGTCAGGGGCATAGCGTTTTCGTTCGAAGGCACGTGTGTCATCCTTCGATCTCCTTTCAATGGACCGTTGTTCAGTTCCGGTGTTGTGCTGGGGTGGTTCAGGCGACCTCGCGGTCGTCCTCGGGCGGGAAGGCCAGACCGAAGTCCTTGGCGACCGAGGCGATCTGCTCGGGCGTTTCGGGTTTGCAGAGCTCGACGATCGGAAAGAAGCTTTCGAACCCGCCCGGTGTGACGACGCCCATGAGGCGGCCCTCCGTCTTCCCGACATTGCGAAAGCGGTGCGGCACGCCGCGCGGCAGTGCGATGCAGCCGCCTTCGGCAAGTTCGATATAGTCGCCGCCGCACCAGAAGCCGAAGCGCCCGCTAAGGACGCGAAAGAACTCGTCCTCGCGCTCGTGTATATGCAGTGGCGAGCCTTCGCCGGCCTGCAAATAGGCCTCGTACATGCCGAGGGAACCGCCAGTATTGTCCGCCATCATGCGGATCACATGCTTACCGAACGCCATTGCTCGCGTCCCATGCCTCGGCGGCGAAACCGCCGCATAGGTAAACTTTTTCATCTTGCTCTCCAGGTTCGGAATGCATCGATCGTCGATGCTTTCACTGTTGCGGCAGGACGCAGAAATCCGAACCGCGCTCCGACTACCGGGGCGCGGTGCCAATGTCTTTTGCCCGGCCGCACGAGGCCGCCGATGGCGTGCAGATGACAATTGTCCGGGCCGTCCAGCCGGTACGGCATTTCTATAGCGCACCGCGAAAACCGGCGTTCCTAAATGAATGTGCAAGCCATGCCGAATATCCTAAAAGTTTGCTAAGAAGATCGGGGATGCGCGCAATGGGGGACGGCAGTGAGGTTCGACGACAGGCTTCTCGATTTTTTCAATCGGCCGCTGATGTGCATTATCGCCGCGGCTGACGAGACCGGCCGTCCTTCGGCGGGACGCGGTGTCGGCTTCCATCCCCTGGAAGACCGCGAGACAGTCGACGTCATCTTTTCCGCTTGGCAGTGGCCACGGCTCGAAGCTTGTATCCGGCAGACCGGGCGGCTCGCTGTCACCTTCGTCAGCCCGTCGGATTATGTCAGTTTTCAACTGAAGGGGTCCGCCGAGATGCGGGAGACGGAAACACCCGACCTCGATCGCGCCGACCACTTTATAATGGCAGCGACCGACGAGCTGGAATCCCTCGGCGTGCCGCGGCGCCTTATCGCTCCATGGTTGACGGCACGAGAGGCGCGCGTCGCTCGGCTCATGATCAGTGAAATCTACATACAGACGCCCGGCCCGCTCGCGGGCATGTTGGCAGGCACGCAGACTGGTGCGAGGTCTCAATGAACCTGCGGCTTTCCGATCTTTCCGCCTGCTTCGAGGGCGTCATTCCGTCCATCATCGCCACGGCGTCGGCCGATGGCATGCCGAACATCTCCTATCTCTCGCATGTGGTGCGGGTCGATGAAGAGCATGTCGCGCTTTCCAACCAGTTCTTCGCCAAGACGGCGGCGAATGTACGCGCCAATCCCAAGGTCACACTGATCGTGGTCGACGGCTTCACCGGCGATCAGTTCCTGCTCGACATCGGTTTTGTTCGTTCCGTTGATACCGGTACACTGTTCGACAGGATCGCCCGCCAGCTCAAGGCGAGTAGCGCGCAGGTCGGCATGTCCGATGTCATGCGGCTCAGAAGCGCCGATATTTTCCGAGTGCACGGAATAGAAAAGGTTCCATCGCCGGCGGAAACAGGCTCACCCGCGACGGGCCGCGCGCCCGTCAGCCTTCCCGCCCTTTCTGAGGCGATCAAGGTCATCGAGCGACAGGCGGAAGCCGATGAGATCATCGACAGTCTGCTCGGCGGCGTCCAGCGCGTCCTCGGATACGATCATGCGCTCGTGCTCATCCACGACAGCCATCGTGGCTGCCTCATCACCACCGGTAGCATAGGCTACGAGCGCTCGGGTCTCGGATCGGAAATCGCCGGCAGCGAGGGATTGATCGGCGCAGCTGCGACGAGCGGCCAGACGATCAAGGTTAGCGACATGAGCCGCGTGCGCCGGTTCGGAGAGGCGATCGGTCTGGAGGCAGAACGGACCGAAAATGCCACGCGTACTGTCGCTTTCCCGCAATTGTCGACGGCCATGAGCCAGATCGCCATTCCCATGACCGCCCAAGGAACGGTGACAGGTGTACTCTTCATCGAGAGCACCGAGCGGCTCGCCTTCCGCGAAGAGGACGAGGCTGCTCTCGAAATTCTGGTTGGACAGGCGGCCAGCGCCCTCAGGGCCAGCGAGCGGGAAGCGGCGGCGGCCGAATTGAAGCCGGCGGTCGGCATGCCCGAGTCTGTTATCGCCGGGCGGGAAGTCCGCGTCGTCCATCACCGCTTCGACGACAGTGTGTTCGTCGACGGAACCTACATAGTGAAGGGCGTTGCCGGGACCTTGCTGCGCCTGATGCTCGATTGGCATCTGAGCGACGGCAGGACCGAATTCACGAACAGAGAAATGCGGCTTGCGGTCGGTTCCCGGATGCCGGAGATCAAGGACAATCTTGAAACCCGGCTTCTGCTGCTGCGTCGCCGACTCGACGAAAAGCAGGCGCCCGTACGCCTCGTCCGCGTCAGCAGAGGCCGCGTCAGGCTGAAGGCGGAAGGACCGCTCATCCTCGAGGTCACCGCCTCCGACGAGACGACCTTCGAGAGGCTCTAGCCGGTCGGTAGTCTAATCCTTTCAAGGCGTAGGTCGATCTCAGTTGACAAACTTTGCATGCTCATTTGCGTTCAAACTGAGGAGCCCAACCGCGCGTTATGCCCCGGCTCATGGCGCTCTTGGCCAGTGACAGTTGCTGCCGCAAGTGCCTGATGTCCTCGAGCAGTGTGGCAATCGTCGCATTCACGTCGTCGTCATGCCAGGCGAGGGCTGCCTGCACTTCGAAATCGACGTCTTCCTTGGCCACGGGCAGCATCAGTGTAAATCCAAGCTCAGTTGCTGGCCTTTCAGAACGGGCAGGGGGCGACCGATCTCGATGTTGCCAAATACGCGCTTGCGGCGTTCGGCATCGCGTTCGCGCTCAGCCTTACTCGCGGCTACGGCTGCCAGGGCATTTGCAATGACTTGCTCTGTATGGGTCATAGGAGCCTCCATGGGAATGTTCTTATTTTGTTCTCATTCAATGAAAAGTCAAGGACGTGCGGGCTCAGTGCTCTGGACGAAAGCGAATCGGCCTCCATTTATCAATACGGAAAAGTCAAGGGAGTTAGGGGCATGGTTGGCGAAATCCCCGTCTTTATCAGTCCGATGGACGTCGAAATTGAAGGCAACGGCCGATATCGACATGCTGATACAGTCGCAGATCTCGCCGCCATGCTCCTAAGCAGCAAATGGCCGAAAAGTCGTCCGTCGTTTCACAGCGCTCTGATGGCGTCCCTGGAGGCGATGGAATTTTACACTGACGCAGCGACAGCTCGGGCAGCTTTCGTAATTGCGGCGCACGAAGCGGGGCTTCGCGTTCTTCCGGACGACGGAGAAAAATCGCAAAAGAACTACCCAAGAAATGATGAGCAGCGCCCCAGAGCGCACGCCGGGGGGAAGGTCCGCCCTTTAGAGGACGGCCCAAGGTAAACAGATGATTGCCGCTCCCCGACGGTACACGCGATGGCGGCCGCCCTTCATCGCAGTGACGCTAGTGCTGTTCTTTTTTACCTGCGGATTGCCAAAAGTTAGCTTCGCAGATCCCGTTACCGATGATGGTCGCGCTTTGATAGCAGCGATACGGGCGAACGATTTTCTTAGCGCTCGCAACATCTTACGCCGCGGGAATATCGACGGAAATGGATTTGCCGATGGGCGTTTCAAACGAAGTTTTGTAAAGGAAGCTCTACAGGCGCAGGCTGATGACCGTATGGTCGACCTATTGCTGGAGAACGGCGCGGACCAGAAGGGATGGGACTATTTCGCAGGTCGCGCCTCAGGCGCTTACGTGGTGGCCGTCGGGGGTGTCAAAAGGCGCGGTGCTGATTCGACGGTTCGGATCATCAAGGCGCTAAGAAGCAAAAACTTCGAGCATATTCGTGGTGTAAAGGAGAACATCAGCCTCCTTTCGATTAATGGGCTTCCCTATCCAGATTTCGTCTCCATTGTTGACGAGCTGTCCGCCGATGGAATTGACCTGAAGGGTGAGTTTCGTAACGGGACGCTCAAAATGGTGCGAGTTTTCGATACTGGCGTTGAGACCACCTGGCCGTATCTTCTTAAAATCATTGATGTGAATGAGGCCGATGCGTGGGGAAATACCATTATGGGCGTTTACGCTGGGGCCAGTTGCACGGTGGAGAGCTGGCAGCAAGACGATCCTGTTTGGTTTTGCAACGAGGATCCTGCCAGGTTGAGGAAGATTGAAATTGCTGCCCATTCGCCGGGGTTTAAGGGAGACACACTTCTACAAAAGGCCGGTGGCTGGACCACGTTCGACTATCTAGACTTCACATCTGGTCAAACTGGGAGTTGCTTCAGCCTCCCACGCGAGATCAGTCCGGTTCAGGACGAAATTCGGGACTTCGTGAAATCCACCTTCTCAGGAGAACTGGCGCAGTGGACACCGGTGAACGACCCGTCATGTTCGGTACGCGGTTCGACCATCGTTTGCAAATGCCTGAGGCCGTAAGAAGTTGCTCACCGCATGGGTCCGCTATGCCGACTAGCTCGGATACCGCGCGGGTCGCCAACTAGCCAAGCAGCATAACGACAACCATGCCCCAGATCGTCAGCAGCGTGTTGCCGATGGCGTATGTTACGGTATAGCCGAGGGCCGGAACCTGGCTTTTCGCAGCGTCGGTAATCATGCCAAGGGCCGCGGTCGTGGTCCGGGCGCCAGCGCAGGCGCCGAACAGGATGGCCGGGTCAAACTTGAACAGATATTTCCCGGTGTACATCGCGAGGATCAAGGGGATGGTGGTCGCGACGACGCCCCAGAGGAACAGGCTGACGCCGAGCTCCTTGAGACCTGCGACGAAGCCGGGCCCGGCGGTAAGGCCGACGACCGCGATGAAGACGTTCAGGCCCACCGAATTCATGAACCACACGGTCGACGATGGAATCCGACCGAATGTGGGGTGCACCGATCGCAGCCAGCCGAAGACAAGGCCCGAGATCAATGCGCCGCCGGCGGTCGAGAGGGTCAGCGGTATGCCCGCAACATTCAGGACGAACGCGCCGACGAGCCCGCCCAATACGATTGCAGCGCCGATGAAGGCGACATCGGCGACGTCGGTGGCTCGGTCGGCATAGCCGATGTGTTTGGTGGCGGCCGCAATGTCCTTTGAGCGGCCGACGAGTGTCAGGATGTCGCCGCGGTGTAGGACGGTGTCGGGCAGGATGGGGATGACGACCGCGGTAGCTCCGCGCACAATCTTGCGCAGGAATACACCACGCGCGGCTGGCGACTTGGCAATCTCGGAGAGCTTCTTGCCATCGATCTCCTTGCTGGTAACGAATACGTCGACGCCTTCAGCTGGGACATTCTGCAGTTCGGGATCGTTGACTTCCTCCGCTTCGTGACCAAGCACGTTGACCAGCACATCGGTAGGACCAACCACGGCAACGACATCGCCAGCTTGCAGAACCGTATCGGCCGTCGCCTCCTGGATCACGCCGTCCCGACGGATGCGCTCTACGAAAACCCGTGCGTTTGGGATAAGCGCCTCAGCCTTCGCGGCCGTCAGGCCAACCACGGGCCCACCGGGCTTGATCCGGTATGCGCGCAGTTCGAAACGGTGCCAGGCCGAACCTGCCCCACCAAGTTCTGCCGCGGCGCTGTGGCGGGTTTCATAGTCCTTGCAGGCGGCGACGAGGTCGATTCCAAGAAGTCTTGGACCGACAAGCGCGAGAATGACTGCCGATCCCGCCGTGCCGAAGATGTAGGTCACCGCATAGGCGATGGGCATCGCGTTGAGCGTCGCAGTTACTTGGTCGGGCGGTAGGCCGGCGCGGTTTATCGCGTCCGTCGCTAGGCCCATGGAGGCCGAGATCGTCTGAGACCCGGCATAAAGACCGGCCGCGGAACCGATATCATAACCCGCCAACATCGCAAGGATCACCGGAACGGCAAGGCAGTAGATGCAGACGATCACCGAAAAGGCAGCCTGCGGCAGGCCATCGGTTGCGATGCCACGCACAAATTGCGGGCCGACGCCGTATCCTACCGCAAAAAGGAACATGAGAAAGAATACCGATTTTACGTTCGGCGACACGGTAATTCCGAGCTGACCAATGACCACGGCCGCAAGCAAGGTCGAGGTGACGGCCCCAAGGCCGAGACCCTTATAGGTGAACTTTCCGACGAAGTAGCCGATCGCAAGCGATAGGAAGATCGCGATCTCGGGATATTTTCGAAGCGTTTCGGCGAACCATTCGAACATGACGGCGTGATCTCCTGAGTAGAACTATGCGACGGAGTGTTCGTCGCCCGCTAGGGCTGCGCCAATTCGCCCTTTGACGCGCGATAGGCCTGTAGATAGCCGCGCGCAACCGCTCGTATTGCGCGCCCGATCGAGTCGTAAGCCTCGTCGGGTAGGTTGGCGAACGATACGCGCACCGACCAGTTGGGGGCATCGAAGCCCGATCCGTTCAGAACCACGATGCCGTGGTCTTCGGCGAGCTTGAAGGCGATGTCGAGCGGATGGACGTTCTGCTTGACCCAGTCGGTCACCTCGTCGCCGACATACTTCCGCGCCCAGAATTCGTAGTCGATGATGCCGTAGTAGCGGTCGAAATAGGGGCGGGCGTGAAACTCAATCCCCATCCCGTTCATCAGTTTGTCGAAGCGCCGTTGGCAGATGGCCATGCAGGCCTTTTGATAGATCTTGTCCTCGTCCATCATCTCGACGAGGCCGAACAGCGACATCATCACCTGCTGCGGCAGCGACAGGCCGGCGGTGTGGTTCAACGCTACATCGCGGCTGTCAGCGACGATGCGATCGATGAATTTGATCTCTCGCGGATGCGGAGTGAGTGCCTTGTAGCGGGCGTCCATCAGCTTCTGGGCAGATTCCGGCAGCGCGCGGATCGCCTTGTCGAAGATGTTGTCCTGGGCGACGGCGACGACGCCTAGGCGCCAGCCGGTGCAGCCGAAATACTTGGAGTAAGAATAGACGCCGATCGTGTTGTGCGGCAGATGACCCATCACCGACTCGAAGTTCGGCACGAAGGTTCCGTAGACGTCATCCGTCAGGATCATCAGATCCGGGCGTTTCGTCTTCACGAATTTCACCAGACGTCCCATCGACTCGGGATCAAGCGCAACAGCCGACGGATTGCCGGGATTGACGATGAACAGCGCCTTGACCGACTTGTCCTCGAGCGCTTTCAGGTCTTCATCGGTGAGCTGGAAACGGTCCTCAGCCTCCGCCGAAACATGAACTTGCTTCAGCGCGTAATCTTCGAGGTGTGGCATTTCCAGATATGGCGTAAAGATCGGCGTGACCAGCGCGATCGTGTCGCCGGAATTCAGCAGCCGGGCGTTTTTCAGGGCCTTGAAGATATAGCACATGGCCGCGGTACCACCCTCGACCGGGTATAGGTCGAATTTCGCGCTCGGACGATGGCCGGCGCACATGGCCCACATCAGGTATTCGTGCGTGATCGCTTCGTTGTGGACAAGCGCACGGTCGGGGACGGGGTAGTGGTCTCCGATGATTGAATCCGTCAATTCATTGACGAATTTATCCGGCTCGAAGGCGAATTTCTTGACGGCAAAATCGACAACCGCCTCGAGCGTCTCGGCGCCGGGAGTATCGGGGTCGCCCTTGCGTTTCTGCACCCAGGCTTTCAGGCGGCCGTAGCAGCCATCCGTCGGAGGCATGCCCGCGAGACCGGCTGCTTCGTCATAAGAGACCCGCTTGGCCTCGGTGAGCGCGAACTGCCCGAGCAGGAAGAACGCCTCGCGCGCCCGCGTTGCGATCCAGTTCGGATTGCCTCGCCCGGCGTTGAGATAAACGCGCCCTGCCTTGTCGGCCTGCGCCAGGCGGATCAATTCGTCCTTGATCTCAAACGGGCTAAGGTCCTCGAACTTGGCGTAAATACCAGCGTCTGGCATGACCATTCCTCCCCGTCACGCAGCGCTCGCCAATTGCGTGGACGCCGCCGTTGTGCTTACGTTCCGGGGATAATCGGCCGAACTCTCCTGACATGGAAGTAAGTTACGCCGCAAGGAAGAGTAGAATCCTGTAATCTACGCACACTTCACCCCTTTTTCATAAGCCCATTATGAATGGGTGCGAGAAGCAGGATTGACGTGTCACGAACGTGCGTCCGACAGCGCTGGCGGCCGATCGACACTTCGTTCCGGATGAAGGCGCCCGCCGCTCCGGTGATATCTGCTCACCAACAGCGTATACTACCGTAAGATACGTAGGTGCAGCCGTCGGGCGCTGTTATGCTGCAACTGCTAACAAACAGGTGGCTGGCCGCCGGGCAGTTCCTTCACAGAGCGGACGCAGATCGAGAATATCATTCAAGCATAGATCTTTGGTCTCTCGCTGAGAGCGTGAATGAGGAGATTTGGCATGCGGTATCCTTCCTATCTTCCGAAAGCCGATTTCGCCGCTCAATTCGGTCCTGCCGGCTTCTTCTTCGATTACGCCTTGGATGCTGCCCAGCGTAGCGTGCTGTTCTGGGATGTGATGCGAAAGCGCGGCAATCAGTATCGGACCCATGCCGAAGCGACGGCTCCGCACGTACTGAGCTTCACGCCCGAGATTGTCCTCGATGGGCGCTCCCTCGAGAAACCCGTCAACTACGCACTGGTTCGGATCATCTCGCCCAGCGGGATCGAGGTCGACGAGAAGCGCCGGCCGTTCGTGGTCGTGGATCCGAGGGCCGGACACGGGCCGGGCATTGGCGGGTTCAAGGCGGACAGCGAAATCGGTGTCGCGCTGCGAGCCGGGCATCCCTGCTATTTCATCGGCTTCCTTCCGGAGCCTGTCACGGGGCAGACGATAGAAGACATTGCGCTTGCCGAAGCCGTGTTTCTGGAGAAAGTCATCTCTTTGCATCCGCAGGCCGACGCCAAACCCTGTGTGATCGGAAATTGTCAGGCAGGGTGGGCGGTCATGATGCTGGCCGCCATGCGGCCTGAGTTGTTCGGCTCGATCATCATTGCCGGGGCGCCGCTGTCTTATTGGGCGGGTGAGCGCGGCAAATACCCGATGCGCTACACCGGCGGGCTGTTGGGTGGTACCTGGCTCACCGCGCTCACGAGCGACCTCGGCCACGGAACCTTTGACGGCGCCTGGCTGGTACAGAATTTCGAAAACCAGAACCCGGCCAACACGCTCTGGACCAAGCAATATAACCTCTACTCGAAAATCGACACCGAGGCGCCGCGCTATCTCGGCTTCGAGGAGTGGTGGGGCGGACATGTTAGCCTGAACGCGGAGGAGATCCAGTTCATCGTCGACGAACTCTTCGTCGGCAACAATCTCGCCGCCGGTCGCATCGAGACATCGAAGGGGGAGGCCCTAGATCTTCGCAACATTCGCGCCCCGATCGTCGTCTTCTGCTCGAAGGGGGACAACATCACGCCGCCCGCACAAGCGCTGGGCTGGATCTTGGACCTTTATGACGATGTGAACGAGATCCGGGCGCACGGGCAGACGATCGTTTACACCGTCCATGAAACAGTCGGCCATCTCGGCATCTTCGTGTCGGCGAGCGTCGCACGCAAGGAACACGGGGAGTTCTCCAGCAATATCGACCTGATCGATGCGCTGCCGCCCGGTCTTTATCAGGCGATCTTCGAGCCAAGGACCGATGAGACCATCGGCGGGGATCTCGTTGAAGGCGATTGGATCATGCGCTGCGAGACAAGAACGCTCGACGACATCCGTGCGCTTGGTTGCAATGACGCCGAGGACGATCGCCGTTTCGCGACTGTTGCAAAGGTGTCGGATATCAACCTCTCGCTCTATCGTACTTTCCTCCAGCCTGTGGTCCGCGCGATGGTGACCGAATGGACGGCGAACCAATTGCGCGGCGCGCACCCGCTCCGGCTGCAATACGAACTGTTTTCTGACGTCAATCCATTGATGGCGCCGATTGCGGACCTTGCCGTCGACGTAGAGGACGAACGGCGTCCGGTTGCCGCGGGGAATCCCTTCCTGGCGTTGGAGCAGGCATTCTCCCAGCAGATTGTTGCGGGGCTGGAGGCATGGCGTGAAGGAATGGAGGCGCTAAGCGAAGCGACGTTCCTCTCCGTCTATGGCTCTCCGCTTTTGCAGGCAGCCGTCGGGATCGATCCGTCCGACACAAAGCCGCATCGACGTGCGAGCAAGACCGGCTTTCATCGTCAGGTCCTCCAGACAAGAGTCGACGAACTCAAAGCGCAGATCGGCAATGGTGGCCTTCGCGAAGGCCTGGCGCGCAGTCTGCTCTACGTCGCCATGGCAAGCGGCGCAGCCGACGAGCGTGGGTTTGCTGCGATCCGTCGGATGCGCAACGCCGAGGACGGAATGCCGGCAATGACGCTGGCCGAGTTCAAGGCGTTGATCCGCGATCAATTCCTCATGCTGGTGATCGATGAGGAAGCTGCCGTTAGTGCGATACCTTGCCTGCTTCCTGCAGAGGAAGACATTCGCCGCGAAGCCTTGTCGTCTCTGCAGCGGGTCTTGAACGCGCGTGGGCCTCTTTCGGAAGAAGCCGAGCGGCGCTGGCAGAGAGTTATCGGGCTCTTCGACCTCTCCGGCGAGCCGCTTGCCGGACCCGCATCGGAGCCGCGGAAGCCGACGCCCCTCAAGGCAGTGAGGCGCGCGAACTGAACGAGAGCCAACTACCGTCGAGCTTGTACTCGTCCTTCAACATGGAGCATGTGCAGATGTCGGATCTGGACAACATCGGGGAAGAAGCCGGGCGTCACGAGAAATATGAACGGCTGGTCGCAAAGGCAAAGCAGGTGCCGCAGATGCAGACGGTTGTCGCCCATCCTTGCGACGAGACATCGCTGCGTGGAGCGGTCGAGGCGGCCGAGGTCGGGTTGATGCGCCCGATCCTTGTCGGGCCAGCAGAGAAGGTGCAAGCGGTCGCCCAGTCACACAACCTCGATATCTCGCCATTCGAACTGGTCGACACACCGCATAGCGACGCAGCGGCGGCGAAGTCGGTGGAGATTATCCGGGAAGGTGGCGCCGACCTCCTGATGAAGGGAAGCCTGCACACGGATGAGCTCATGCGGGCGGTGGCCTCATCCACCACCGGGCTACGGACGGCACGCCGGATCAGCCACGTCTTTGTCATGGATGTTCCGCACTACTCGGAGACCTTGTTCATTACCGACGCGGCAATCAATATCGCGCCGGATCTCGATGCCAAGCGGGACATCATTCAGAACGCGATCGATCTCTTCACTCAGATCGGCCTCGGAGTGCCGCGAGTGGCAATCCTTTCGGCTGTCGAAACAGTGACGTCGAAAATCCCTTCGACCATCGACGCGGCCGCTCTTTGCAAGATGGCCGAGCGCGGGCAAATCACCGATGGCATTCTCGACGGACCGCTTGCTTTCGACAACGCGATAGACCCGGAGGCGGCGAGGATAAAGGGCATCCAGTCGCCGGTCGCCGGCCGCGCGCAGATCCTGGTCGTGCCCAATCTCGAGGCAGGCAATATGCTGGCGAAGAACTTGACCTTCCTCGCAAGGGCGGACGCTGCGGGCATTGTTCTCGGCGCCCGTGTGCCGATCATCCTGACATCCCGCGCGGATTCCGTCAGGGCGCGTCTTGCCTCCTGTGCCGTCGCAGTCCTGCTTGCCGATGCACGTCGCCGCACGGCACCGATACAGGGTAGTTGATGCCATGGATACCATCCTCGTCGTGAATGCCGGTTCGTCGAGCCTGAAATTCGAAGTGTTTTCGGTTGCGAGTTCGCTGGTGCGGCTGATCAAGGGTCAGATGGAAGGGATCGGAAGCGCACCTCACCTGACCATCAAGAGCGCCGGCGGCGAGCGGTTGGCGAACGAAAACTATCCGCGCGAGGATGTTCCCGATCTGCCGGCGGCGATGCGTCTGGTAGGGGAATGGCTACGGCAGCGGCAGGAGGGGCGACTGATCGCCGTCGGCCACCGCGTTGTGCATGGCGGTCCGAACCATTCAGGCCCTGTGCGCATCGACGCGACGTTGCTTCGCGAACTGGAGCAGTATGCGCCGCTGGCACCGTTGCATCAGCCCAACAACCTCGCGCCTATCCGCGTGCTTTTGGAACGGCAACCCGAGCTTCGGCAGGTCGCTTGCTTCGACACGGCCTTTCATCGAGGCCACGACCCGATGACGGATCACTATGCTATTCCGGCGCATTATTTCGAGGAGGGTGTTCGGCGCTACGGTTTTCACGGGCTGTCGTATGAATATGTCGCCGGAAAGCTGGCGGAAATTGCACCCTCCATCGGCAAGCGACGCGTTATCGTTGCGCATCTAGGATCCGGCGCATCGATGTGCGCCTTGCATCAAGGCGTGAGCGTCGAAAGCACGCTTGGATTTACCGCGCTCGATGGCCTGCCGATGGGCACGCGATGCGGACAGATCGATCCTGGTGTGTTGCTTTACCTCCTCCAGCAGCATGGCATGACGGCGCGGCAACTGCAGGACCTTCTCTACAAGGAGTCAGGCCTCAAGGGACTTTCCGGTGTCAGCAATGACGTGCGTGACCTGCTTGCCAGCGACGAGGCGGGCGCAAAGCTCGCGCTTGACCATTTCGTCCACCGCATCGGCCTCAATGCCGGCGCGCTGGCTGCCGCACTCGGGGGCGTGGACGCCTTTGTGTTCACGGCGGGCGTCGGTGAAAATTCGCCGATGATGCGCGCAAGGATTGCTACGAAACTCGGTTGGCTTGGCGCTTTGCTCGACCCGGTGCGGAATGAGGCCGGCGAGCTGCTTGTCTCGCGCGACGACAGCAAGGTCGCCATCTATGTCGTGCCAACGGACGAGGAACTGATGATCGCGCGGCACACGCTTGCGCTGATCGCGGCGTAGGCGGCGCACACGTTTAGAAAGAGAGGGGTTGATATGATTCCAGAGGTAAAGGCCAAGCTTCTCGAAGGAAAACGCGGGTTGGTGGTCGGTATCGCCAACGATCAGTCGATCGCCTGGGGCTGCGCCCGAGCATTTCGCGCCCTGGGTGCGGAACTGGCGGTAACCTATCTGAACGACAAGGCCAAGCCTCATGTCGTGCCGCTGGCCGAGGCACTGGACGCGCCCATCGTCATGCCGCTGGATGTTGGTGTGCCGGGACAGCTCGAGGCCGTCTTCGACCGTATCTCGGAGCAATGGGGTGAACTCGATTTCGTCGTGCATTCGATTGCATTCTCGCCGAAGGATACGCTGCAGGGACGCGTCGTTGATGTGCCGCAGGATGGCTTCTTGAAGACGATGGATATCTCCTGCTGGTCGTTCATCCGCATGGCTCATCTTGCCGAGCCATTGATGAAACGCGGCGGCACGCTGTTCACCATGACCTACTACGGCAGCCAGATGGTGGTGAAGAACTACAACGTCATGGGTGTCGCCAAGGCGGCGCTGGAAAGCGCCGTGCGCTACGTCGCCGCCGAACTTGGACCGAAGGGCATTCGTGTTCATGCCATCTCGCCAGGTCCCTTGGCGACGAGGGCAGCCTCCGGTATCCCGGAATTTGACGAGCTGTTGAACAAGGCCCAGGAAACGGCCCCAACGCGCAGCCTCGTCTCGATCGACGATGTCGGCATGGCAACGGCCTTCCTGGCCCATGACGCCGCGCGCCTGATCACTGGCGATACCATCTACATCGACGGCGGCTACCACATTATCGATTGACCGGCCGAGGTGAATCTCAGGAATTGTACTGGGAGTTGCTGCTTGGTCCTTGCGGGCCTCCCGTGAATCGACTTCAACTATGCGGAGCTACTGAGTGGACGTTGCCAGATTGTTGCCGCTTGCTCGGATACCATGCGTTCCAAACTGGTTAGATGCAGCGTACTTGCAGTTGCTTGCGGGAGGAGGCAATGAGTTCGCCGGGTGGACAAAATCTCTCACCCGAACCCGCAAGGGTCCGGGATCAACTCGACCGCATCTTGTCGAGCGCAGAGTTCCAGGTTCCGGATCGCAGCCGAAGGTTTCTAGCGTACATCGTCGACGAAGCCTTGGCGGGGCGGCTGGAGAATCTGAGAGCCTATGCCATTGCCCAGGCTGTCTTCGGCCGTGATGCCTCCTTTGATGCGCAAAACGACCCGGTGGTTCGTATCGAGACCGGGCGTATTCGCCGCGCGCTGGAGCGTTACTATCTGGTGGCCGGGCAAAGTGATCCCATCCAGATTACCATTCCCAAGGGCGGATACGTACCGAGTTTCATTTCGGGCCAGCTGGACGTCGGACCGGAAACCCGTTCGATGCGAGCCGATGATGAGCCCTCGGCGGCGCAAGAGAAACGCCGCCTTGCGTATCGCGAACTGGTGCTGCCGATTGGGTTGCTGGTTGTCGTTTTTGCAGTAGGCGTCTTCGCGCTGATCCGTCCAATCGAAGGATTGTTCGCTTCGCTTCGCCCCATATTCGTCGCGACTTCGCCTGATCGAGATGTATTGCGACCGCAGATCGTCGTCGAGCCTTTGGTCGGCATAGGTCGGGGCGATGGCGACGCGGATATTGCCAAGGGGTTGACCGACGGAATTATCGTGCAGCTGACCAAGGTCAACTCAATCGCGGTTAAGGCGTTAGGGACAGAAGCCTCTCTCGCTGCAGATCAAGGGCAACTCTTTTTGCAAGGTAGCCTAGAGACAGAGAATGGCCGGCTGCACGTCCAAATTCGGTTGGTTGATCGAGCCGACGGGGCCGTGGTCTGGACAGGCGCTTATGACAACACTCTTCGCGAAGGCGGCATCCTCGACATCCAGGATGAGATCGCACGGAAGGTTGCCGATGCGATATCCATGCGGCAGTAATCAGAAGGCGGGGACGGCAGGCCCCTGCCGGAGGGCGTCCAAAACGTGTCCGCCGTCAACCTTGCCCCGCAGGTTCAACTGCGATACCCACGGCTCGTAGGCCCCTGAAAAATCTCTCCTGATCCTCCGGCCGTTGCAGGCGCAAGGAGACCTCCCGGCGAATGTCCTTCATCAATCCTGGTGCGTGGGCACTCAGCCAATTCTCTTCCTGCTTGGCGTCGGCTGTTTTCCCGGCTGCGCCGAGGATCGAAAGCAGCACGAGATGATGCATGGGATTGTATTCCAGGTCGGACATGCGAGACCAAAGTTCTGCCGCCTGGATGTCGTTTCTCATGAGGGCGCACAATGCCATGCCGATTTCATAGTATCCCTTCGGTCCCACACCCCGGTTGACAACGTTCGAAATCAGCTCGCAGCCCGATGCCCATTTCCCGGACATCGCCAGTCGCAGACCGTATTCGCCCGCGACTTCCGTGTCGTTGGGGTTCACGGCGTAGGCGGCTGCGCCCGCCTGCAGCGCCTTGTCGATGTCGTTTCTGAAGAAACTTACCAGCATGAGAGCCTGAAGGACGCGCGCGTCGTTGGGGGCGAGCGATGCTGCTGTCTCCGCGGCGGCAGTGGCGAGTTCCAATGTTTGGGGTGTGGGCGACGTGCCGAGCTTGTAGCGAAACCGCATTTCATCCAGATAGGTCAGAGACAGCAGTGCCCAGGAAGCGGCACTCTTTGGAAACATTTCCGTCGCTCGCTGGAGGCAATCGCGCGCCGCTTGGTGACTCTGAGCATCCATCGACCGACGATAGCTGTAGTAGGCTAGTCTGCAGGCATAGGCATCAGCACTTCCAGCCTGGGGTTGCTGAACGATTGTGTCGGTGTCGGCCCTAAAGACCGCACCGTACGGCTCAGCGACGGCGCTGGCGATCTGTTCGGCAGCGTAAGCCTGAATCTCGAGTTTGCCCTGCACGCGAACATCCGCATCGTAGTTGTTGGCCCAGATTACAACCCCGTCTGACTGACGTACCAGCCGAGCGGCGAGCCGCAGCCTGTCCCCGTCGAGCTGGACATTGCCCTCTAAGCCATAAGCGGTCTGGCTTCGCTCTTCGGTCTTTGACGAATCCGCAATCACGACGATGTCATCGAACTTCGCGAGCTTGCCGATGATTTCGTCTCGCAGGCCATGCGCGAGATTGGCGGCGGTGCTTGAAAGGCCGCCGCCGTCGAACGTCTCGACAATGATTCGCGGTTCGGATGGTATTATTGGCGATGTTCCAGACGGATCATTGCCGAACAGCGAAAATGTCGGCGTGAGGAAGACATGAAGCGAGGTGGCTCCGACCAGCAAAGCAGCGCCCAGCGTCAGGCCCATCAATTGTTGACGGATGGGGCGTCCGACCCGGGGAAGCGACCGCTCAGTCTCGTCCTGTTCCGTAGATGGCGCCGAACCTACAGGCGCCGTCGGCAACGTCGGGCTTGGCGGGCAATCAGCATACTCGAAATACGGCCTGTATCCGCCCTTCGGTATGGTGATCGTTACGCTGTCCATCTGTCCGGCGACGAGGTAGTAGCGTTCGAGGGCGCGTCGAACGCGACCAGCTTCGATCCTGACAACGGGATCGTTTTGGGCGTCGAAGTTGACTTGGCGCCCGAAAACCTCGTTGGCAATCGTGAAGGCCTTCAGGAACTCCGATCGTCCCTCCAAGGTCTCGTTTATGATGAATTCCAGAAACCTCCGACCTCGCTCCGGCGAGTGGAACTCTTCGCTCGAGAGTATTCGTTCAAGTTGCTGGTAGACTTCCTCGGCCGTCGGCCTCATTGGCTTGATTATTGCGCTGCTCATGATGACGCCCTAACGAGATCACGCAAATATTTAGCTACATCTGATACTAGCGCATAACTACCGAAGGCTGCAACCGCTGCGTCAGACCCATCCTGAAATGGTTGCCTGCCGATAGCACGGGATACAACAAGCCGACACGTAGCGCTGCAGGCTTCTCGGCGTTTTGCAGAGAATGGTGCACCGAGCCGCGCGGCGCTGTGCTGGCAGGTGTCAATCTACCTTCGCGCGCTCCGGGACTGTTGGAGAACTCATCGCTGCATCTGGCGCCTCCGAAGGCCAAGCCCAGGCACGCAGCAACTCATAGAAGACGCTGAGGACGATCGGTCCTAAGAACAGGCCGAGCAGGCCATGGGAAAGGGTTCCGCCGATGACACCGATGAGGATTACCGGCATTGGGGTCGATAGTCCCCGAGACATCAGGATCGGCTTCAAGACGTTGTCGACCACCGTGATCGGGATCGCCACGACGGTAAAGGCAAACGCGATCGACGTCGGCCAGGAGAACCATGCCCAGACGATGGCCGGGATAAGGACAAGACCCGGGCCAAGTTGCATCAGGCAAAGCATGAACACGAGAAAGGTCAGGGCTCCGCGTGCCGGGATATCGAAAAACGCGAAACACAGGCCGCAGAGGAGTGTCTGAAGCAGTGCAACACCGATGACTCCGCGCGAGACGTTGCGAACGGTTGATCCCGCCAGCCGCGCGAAGCCCACACCCCTCTCACCGCCAATGCGGCCGGCTAGTACCTGAATGGTTGAGGCGAGGCGGGGAGACATGGTGAGGAAGATGCCGGAGAGAATGATGGAAGCAACGAAACTCAACACTCCACCGCCGATCGACGCAAGCTTGGCGAGGATAACACCCATCACTTCGCGAAGAGGCGCCTGGAACTTCATGATCGCCTCAGCGAGATTGCCTGCCACCTGGTTCCAGCCGGCATAAAGGCGCTCGCCGACCACAGGCCAACCGCGTATTGCTTCCGGCGCTGCGGGTAGCGTGAAATTGTCGGACTTCAATTGAGCCACGAGGTCCTGCGTCGCGTCAGCGAAATTGACGGCGACCAGCGCCAGCGGTGCGATGATCAGCACAAGGCAAGCGATAACGATAACCGTGGCCGAAAGCACGGGCCGATCCCCGAGCAGCTTGGACAGGCCGTTGAACAAGGGAAAGAGCGCCACCGCAAGGATCGCCGACCAGATGACGATCAGCGCGAATGGCGCAATCAGTTGCAGGCTCCAATAGGCGAAGAGCCCAATGATGCCGATCCGAACCAGGTCGCTGACCCGGGCTTCCACTGAAATCTGCGCGGGACTGGCTCCAATCGCGGTCCCGCTCGTCTGTTGCTCCATCGTGTGTGCCTATCCCAAGAGTTTCGACAGGACGTGGCTGAATGGATCAGGCGTCATCGCGTCGTCTCCGGTACGATGTTTCTAAGACTCTGATCCTCCATGTAATTCGACGGCCGCTTCTGCCGTTTGCCGAGATCCGGTGCTTGGAACTTTACCCGCTCGTAAGGGATCGACTGCAGGATGTGCGAGATGCAGTTGATCCGGGCGCGCTCCTTGTCGTCGGAAGGCACGATCCACCATGGCGCGTGGTTGCTGTCCGTCATCCGCAGCATCTCGTCGTACGCCCGCGTATAGTCCCACCAACGCTGGTAGGACTCCACGTCCATTGGGCTGAGCTTCCACTGTCTGACCGGATCATCGATGCGACGCTTGAAGCGGCGTTCCTGTTCTTCCTCGCTGACGGTCAAGAAGTACTTCAGCAGAATGACGCCGCTTTCGACAATGGCCGCCTCGAAACGGGGCGCCAGTTCGAGGAAGCGCTGCGCTTTCTTCTCGCTGGCGAAGCCCATCACGCGATCAACACCGGCTCGGTTGTACCAGCTGCGGTCGAAGATCACGATCTCGCCGGCTGCCGGCAGGTGCGCAATATAACGCTGCATGTAGATCTGGGATTTCTCGCGATCGGTGGGTGCGGGCAAGGCGACGACGCGGAATACGCGTGGACTGACCTTCTCGGTGATCCTCTTGATCATGCCACCCTTGCCGGCGGCGTCACGGCCCTCGAAGATAATGACGATGCGGGCGCCCGACTTCTTTACCCACGCCTGCAGATGCGACAGTTCAATCTGCAGCCGCTTGATCTCCTTGTCGTAGTCCCAGGACTTGGCCTTCTTGTGTTTGCCTTTGCGTTCCGTTGAAGCCTCTTGTTTCACATCGTATGCTTCGTCCATCGTTCCCTCCATTGTTCTATGTCGCTGTGCACTTTCACTGTTCTGCAGAATTGCCTATCAGCGCGCGCAACGCCTCTTCCCGACCATTGAAAAGATTGTGGGTGCCGATCTTCTTGATGACTCCGGCACGCTCAAGGACGCCGCGGCTTTCCTGGCTGAGATCGGCGATGGCAAAGACGATGTTCCGTTCCGCCAAGGCATCCGCCACGGCATCGAGTGCGACGGCGCCGGTGCTATCCACGTGCGTGATGGCACTGGCGTCGAGAACGAAGCACTTGGTTCCGGCGGCGAGCTCCTTGGCAACCGTCGTCAAGCGCGTACGTACGTAGTCGGCGTTATAGAACAGGATGTTGCCTTGGATCGCGAAGACGGCAGCGCCTTCGACAGGGCGAGCATCCGGGAAGCGAGTGAGGTCAAAAAAACCGTGTCGACCTTCAATGTGGCCAAGGAGGCCGTCGCGCGGGAACATCGTCTTGCGCAGGAGGTAGACGAAGGTAGCGGCCACGGCGACGACCACGCCGTTGAGGACGCCGAAGCTGATCGCGCCCCACATGGCGATCAGCGCAAAGACGAACTCCATGCGACTGATGTGCCAGATCTTCTTGAGTTCCTGAACGTCGATCAGGCTGATGGCTGCGGTTGCAAGGATGGCAGCGAGTGCGGGGATCGGCAGGATCCGCAGGGCGCTGTGGAGGAATACAAGAGCCGCAACCAGAGTGGCGGCGGAGACCAGTCCCGCCAGTTGGGAAACGCCGCCGGTCGACAGATTTATGGCGGTTCTCGAGTCCGACATGCTGATGGGAAATGAACCGAACAGACCGGGTGCAATGTTGGCTGCGCCGAGGCCTATCAGTTCCTGGTTCGCATCGACTTCTTCGCCGGTGCGCGATCCGAAGCTTCGCGCGGTTACGATGCCTGCACCGAAGCTCACGAGAAAGATCACAGCCGAACCAAGAACGAGCTGACTAAGCGGCATCTGATGGACTGCCGGCAGGGAGAAGCTCGGGAAGCCACTTGGAATATCGCCGACGACGGCCATGCCGTGTCCGCGGAAGTCGAAGAGCGCGGAGAGCAAGACGGAAATAACAACCACGAGAACAGGACCCGGGATCTTGAGGTCCAAAGCCTTCACGATCCAGAGCAGCGCGAACATAGCGAGTCCGAATAGAAGTGACGGCCAGTGGACCAAGGCGGCCTTGCTGAGAATCTCGACGATCGGTGCAAGGAGACCGTCGGATTCGATCTTTACTCCGGTGAAGCGGCTGATTTGTCCGACAAGGATAGACAGCGACACCCCTGCAAAGAAGCCGACCAAGATTGGACGCGACAGGAAACTCGCGAGGACGCCGAGCCGCAGCAGCTTTGCCAAGATGCAGAACACGCCGACGCCAAGGGCGAGGGCCGAGGCGATAGCGACGCGGTCGACGCTGGCGGCCGCAGGCTCGGCTGCGATGATCGCTGCCATCGCCGCGGCAAGCACCGTCATCGTGGCGGCATCAGGGCCAACGATCAGAAGCTTTGAGGGACCGAAGATTGCATAGGCGATCGGAGCAACGATGCTGGCATAGATGCCTGTCTCCGGCGGCAGGCCGGCAATCGCGGGATAGGCGATGGCGCTCGGCAAGCCCACGGCAGCGATCGACAGCCCAGCTGGGATATCGCTACGAAGCCAGTCCTTGTTGAAGCCGGCTAAGCCGCGCAACATTGGTAGGCTGCCTATCACCTCGGGCTCCTTTGTTTTTTGTAGTCTCCGAGAGTCTGGCCGGCCGCCACACTCGAGCGGCGACCGGAAAAGTTGATGCGTATTAGTGCTCGAGGAAGACGTAGTTCATCCAGCTGCTCATGCGCAGCAGGACCTTGCGCAAGACGGCAACGTGGTGCCAGTAATGTGTGTAGACGGCAACTTCGGCGACGACGCCTCCGGGCAGTTGGTACCCGTCGGTGCTTTCCAGGAGTTCGATGCGCGCCAGCGTTTGTCCCGGTGAAACTCGTTCGGGTGATTGCGGATCGATCAAGGCGCCGCTCGGCTGCAACTGGCCCTGCGCCATAACGTCGATGACCTCCTGGACGCGCGCCTTGAAGATCTTGCCGGGTACCGCTTTGAAGGCCACCTCGGCATCGTCGCCGACGCGTACGCGCTGGAGCGAGTTCTGGATGAAGGCGGCTGCCAGCATTCGATCCTCGCTGTTGATGAAGACCATCACCGGCCGCAAGGGCAGGGGATTTGCCATCATGCCGGGCCGGAGAAAGACCTGCGTCACATAACCGTCGCTTGGTGCCCGGACGGTGGTCTGGTCGAGGTCGTATTCGGCGTTGAGCAACTCGGCCTGCAGTCGCGCCACAGTGGGGTTTGTGCCGTTGATCTCCGATTCATAAGCAAGTTGGGCTTGTGCCGCCTGTGCGCGCGCCGTATCGACGGCGGCCTCGGCCGTCAGGTAGATGCCGCGCCGGTTCTCGACTTCCAGTTCAGAGTACACGGCGCCCCTACCGCTCGACTTCGCGTTTTCGTTCGAGGCCTGGAATTTCTCAAACGCCTGCAACGACCTGTCTCTTGATGCTTCCGCACCAGTTACGGCCGAGTTGGCGGCGTCGAGAGCCGCCTTCAGTTGCAGGACAGTTTGCTTGGCTTCAGCAAGCGACGCCTTTTTCTGATCGACGGTATATTGGTAGGGGCGAGGATCGATCCTGAAGAGGACGTCGCCCTTCTTCAGCGGAGCGTTTGGCGTGACGGGTACTTCCACGACCTGACCGCCGACCGTCGGAATGACCGGAGCGGAGGTAAAATAGATACGCCCATCGCTGGAATAGGGGTGGTTGTAGCTCATGAGCAGCAACAGGGTGGAAATCAGGAAGATTCCGCCGAGAACTGCCGTTGCAAGCGTCCACTGGTTCACGGGAATGCGGAAGACCTTGAAGATCACCCAACAGATTGCGGCATAAGTGAGTATGAGGAGCAGATCCATCAGGCGTTCTCCTTCTCCGGCGACTGCGCCTCGAGTTCCGCGATCCGTGCATGAAGGCGGGCAATTTCGGCATTGGCTTCGGCCTCAGGGGACAACTTGCCATCCGTCCGGATCCCCCAGCCGCGATCTTCGCGGTAGAGCGTGGCCCAGATGAACAGGAAGGGCCAGATTGCGTGCAACGTGAACAGGCTCACCCAACCGGCAACATGGATGGCGTCCTGGTGCGGATGGTTTCTGGCCTTGGCGATTAGATGCGGAATGTCGTGGATGGCAATCACCGCATAGAAGAGGGTGACCACCATGAAGACCAACACTCCCAGTGCAAAGTAGTCGAGAAACACGGTCCCTCCTTTTCGGCTGTTTGCAGCGCCCATCCGGTCACAGCCGAGGACGGAATACTAGACGTACTTTGGGGTAAAGGCCCGTAGCATCGCGTAACCTCTATCGAATCCGTAGGTTCACCGCTGCTGAAGACGGTTCTCGGGCGGCTGTCATGCTTGGCTGCGGGGCAGAAAATGTCCCTCCAGGTCGAAGGCCATCACGCCGTAGGATCGCGTAAGTTACGCTTACGCTCCCGGCTATCGTTATATGATGCCGCCATCTGCTTGACGCGACTATGACAGCGGGGGGCGGCATGACGTCGGGAGAAAGCAATTCGGCAGAACTGTCCGCGCTCGCGATCGCCGAGGCGCATTTTTCAGGGCAGGTCGAGCGGGTGCGGCAGTTGTTTCGCGCAAGCGAAACCTTTCGCAGCATGTGTGAAGACCTGGCCGCCGCTGCCGAGACATTGGCGAATGTGGACGGTCTTCCGGATGACGTGAGGGAAGCTCGGCGCCAGGAATATGCGAGCCTTGTCGAGGCGCTTGTCGCCGAGATCGGCGAGGCGCTGTCCCAATCGAAAATCGTGACGCTCAGTCGATGGGGCCTGGCAAGGCCCAAGCTGCGATAGGTCTGAACATTCAATCGAAGGTTTCATGCAAGGAGGTCAATGCGTGATGAAAGCAAGATCCTTCAAGCTGCTTGCGGGGCTTTCTGCCCTGGCGATCATCTCGATGCAGGCGGTGCCGCCGGTCTATTCACAGACTGCGACGCCCACGCCGAAGCCTGCGGCGGCAGAGACGACCGCGCCCGCGCAGCCTCAGCCGGAGCCGGAGACGGATCTCCTCTCCGAGGACGAAATGGAAGTGCTTGTGGCTCGCATCGCGCTTTATCCGGATGAGCTGGTAGCCGCGATCTCGGCTGCCTCGCTGTTTCCGCTGGAGATTATCGAGGCGCAGCGTTTCCTCGAGGCGAAGAAGAAGGACACCAACCTCAAGCCGAAGGACGACTGGGACGGAAGCGTCATATCGCTTCTGAACTACCCTGATATCGTCAAGATGATGAGCGAAGACCTCGATTGGACGCAATCGCTGGGGGATGCGATCACCAACCAGCAGAAGGATGTGCTGATCGCCATCCAGCAGCTTCGTGACGAAGCGGTGGCGAAAAATGTCATCAAATCGGACGACAAGATCACGGTGGTGACAGAGAACGAGAACGTCGTCATTCGGCCGACCAATCCGGAGAAAATCTATATTCCGCAATATCCGCCAGAAATGCTCTACGAGCCGGGCTATGCGGTCGAGCCGATCTCCTATTATCCGAACTCGTATGACAACTATTACTATCCAGGCGCAGCGTTCTTCGCTGCAGCCGTTACGGGCATTGCGTGGGGGGCCATCGTCAACTGGGATGATTGGGGAGTATGGGGCGGCAATTGGGGCGGCGACCTCGATATCGACTGCAACAATTGCTTCAACGACCGGAATTTTAGCGGCAAGGTCAACTGGAACGACGTCGACTGGACCAAGGTCGATCGCAGCAAGCTGAACATCGATAGAAATCAACTTGCGAATATCGACCGCTCGGCGATCAAATCCAGCCTGCAGTCCGATAACCGCAACCAGCTAAAGAACAAGGTCAGCGACCGGCAGGCAAATCGTGGACAGGGAACCAGAAATGTCAGCGCTCGCGCAGACGACATCCGCAAAAGCACGGCGGAGGGCCTGAAGCAGCGACCCGGTGCGGGAGATCGTGCCGCCAACCGGCCAGGCGCGGCGCGTCCCGATGCTCGCCCCGGCAACGTGGCCAATCGTGTGGATGCACGTCCGGGGAATGCGGCCAATCGGCCGGGTAACGCTGCCAACCGTCCGTCAAGGCCGGCAGCCAAGAACAGGTCAAGTGCGCCGAAGATGGCGGCGCGGCCCGACAACCGTTCGCGCCAATCGAGCGCCCTCGGCAATGTCCAATCCGGCCGGCGTGAGGCGGTGGCTTCCAAGCGAGGCGGACAGAGCATGGGCGGCGGGCAGCGCGGTGGTCCACGTCCCTCTGCCCAACGCTCGCGCCCGATTCCCCATGGCGGCGGCGGCCGTGGTGGTGGTGGTCGTGGGGGCGGCGGTCGCGGCGGCGGCGGTCGGCGATAGGGTGTCTAGCTATTCAGATTTCCGGAGATAAACCATGAGACTACAGTTGAAATTGATCCCGCTGTTGCTCGGAACGGCTCTCTCCCTGGCCTGGGCGGCCCCATCGATGTCCCAGGGTCAGACGAATCTTCAGGAATTCGAGGCCGGCACGCCGCCGGCTTTCGATGACCCAGCAGCGGCGCTCGAACAGCTCAAGACCGTGTTGGGCGCCAATAACGTTGATGGCTTGGCTAAACTTCTCGGGCTGGATGCGGCCAAGTTGCAGGCCAGCAACGAGGCGATGATAAGCTACGCAACGATCCGCGAGGGTGCTGCACGACAACTGAAATTGCAGGACCTCGGCGATCGAAAAGTTGTTCTGATTGGTGACATCCTGTGGCCGCTGCCATTTCCTCTGTCGAAGAACAAGGACGGCAAATGGGCATTCGATACGGAAGTCGGCCTGCAGGAGATCGTCAATCGGCGCGTCGGCCAGAATGAACTCTCGACGATCCAGACCATGCATGACTATGTGAATGCCCAGTACGCCTACGCGCAGATCGACGAGGACGAGGACGGTCTCTTCGAATTCGCACAGAAGCTGATCAGCACTCCGGGACAACGTGACGGCCTCTACTGGGAGCCCGGTGCCTTTGACGAAGAAAGCCCGGCCGGGCCGCTGATAGAAACCGCCGCCTTCAGCAAGGCGAAGCGTGGCGAAGGCTATTACGGCTACCGCTATCGCATCCTGACCGCCCAGGGCCCCAACGTGATCGGCGGAAAGCAGAGCTACATCGTCAACGGCAACATGACGGGCGGCTTTGCGTTGATTGCCTGGCCAGTCACGTATCGTGTGACCGGGGTTCAGACCTTCATCGTCAACGGTGCCAACATCGTCTACCAGCGCGATCTCGGACCGGAGACCGAGCAGCGCGCCGCGGCGATCAAGGAGTTCAACCCCGACGATAACTGGACGGTCGTGCGGGACTGAAACGCGCAGAACTACGGAGCACGCGCCCGTCCCCCCCTCGCAATCCTGAAAGCAGGCGGCTTGTCCGCCCGCTCTCATGCTCGTTTGATAGGTCAGTTAGCGTTCTTCATACTGATCGCCTTTTGTAGGTCTTCGAGCTCCTCGCAACCGCCAGGGCAGAGTTGTTTCAACAATGCCACCTGCTCCTCGGCTTTGGGTAGGTCGCCTGTTTCGACATAGAGCTCGCCGAGATATTCGCGTGCCGCCTTGTGGTCGGGCTGCAGCTCCAGTGCCTTCGTATAGTAGGTCAGCGATGTCCTGTAGTCGCCAGTCTTGCGAAGCGTGAATCCCATCAGATTGTAAACATCGGCCTGCTGGTTGTTGTCGGCGAGGTCGCGAAGCTCGGCGAGGGCGCCAGCATAGTTCCTGGCTTCAATCTTGGCACGTACCGAGGTCAGGTCAGGAGCCGTCGTGGATTCGATGTTGTCGACAGCAAAGGCCGGGAATGTCGTAAGGTAGACGGCTGCAGCGCAGAAGTGGGCGAAGCCTGAGAGCATGCGTTTCATGTTAGTCTCCTTTGAGCCTTTAGGCATGGATTGTCGGAGTAAAGCCGTAGGCGCTTCCGTCCTTGACGAAGGTGCCTGAGCCAGGGAAGGGGAAGTGCGATCCGCAAATGGCGATGTCGTCGGCGATGATGCGGTCGATGAGGCGACGGCGCGTATCGATTGCCATCGGCCCGTCCTGATCGTAGCTGCCCTGCCATTCGGGATGGGGAGCGAGCAGCGCCGGCACGTACATTATGTCGGCGGAAACGAGCAGTTGCTTGTCGCCGGAGGCAACAAGGTAAGTGGAATGGCCTGGCGTGTGACCCGGCGCCGCGAGAAGCCGGACGCCGGGCGCAACCTCCGCTCCGTCGTCAACGAGTTTCCAATTTTTCCATTTGGGAAAGACATCGGCGATACGCTTGCCTGCCGGCTTGCGGCCTTCGGCGAGTTTTTCGACCCGACCAGGCTCTGTCCACCAGTTGTATTCCACAGCATTGACCACGATCTCGGCGTTCGGGAAGACTGGCGAATTGGTTTCCTTTTCCATCAGGCCCCAGACGTGATCGGGGTGGAAATGTGAGAGCATGATCGTATCGATCTTCTTGTAATCGATGCCGGCGGCAGCCATGTTTGCCGGCAGGTGCGTGGCGTTGCTTTGCCATTGGCCGACGCCGGAGCCGGCATCCATCATGACCAGATGATTACCGAGCTTCAGGACGACGACGGTCAACGGAATCGGCATGAATTCGGTGGTAAGCCCCGCGTTTGAGAGCGCCTGTTTGGTATCGTCGATCGAGGCATTCTTGATGAACTTCGGATCGTGCGGTTTTTTCCAGATACCGTCATAGATCGCCGTGACCTCAACATCGCCGACCTTGTATTTGTAAAAGCCGACTGTTGGCTCCAGCGGCGTTGCGGCGAGTGCCGGCAGTACGAATTCGAGCTTCGACGAGAGGCCGAAGGCCGCAGCGGCGGCTGCCGATCCCAGGACAGCGCGACGTGACATGGTGAGCATGAGCATGCCTCCTCTTGTTGATGGCATTTCGGGTAGCGAAGGCCGCAGGCAAAGTGCTGCCCATCGCTAACGAACTAGATCGGCTCTCCTCGGTGCTTATTCCCGGTACTGGACTGTGGTTTCTCAAGTGTCTGGAAATGTTGAGAAGTTTCTGCCGCCCGCGGCTGATGTCCTTCCACGGGCAAATAAAATCGGTGCAGCGGTGGAATAAACGCGTGCGGCGGAAGGTCTTGATGGCAGATGGCCGCATTGCGTGGATGTGGGTGTCGCGCTTAGAATCCCTTGCTGCTGAGGCTGGAAAATGATGACCGACGCCCAGACCGCCTATTCATCGGAATCAGACGACGTGTTGGGATGGTTGGCCCTTCGGCGGTCTCAGACGCGATTGTCACCATTTGCGGTGCTTCATAAAGCTGCAATGCAGCTCTTTCACCTGATGGCTCCGGCAAGGGTGGGTGCAGAGCAGGACGCATCCAACGCCGAAGCGAGTGCGCAGCACGAACTCATGCAGCGCTTCCAGCAGACGATCCTTCCCCATCTTGACGCGGCCTACAATTTCGCTCGCTTTCTAAGCCGCGACGCGGATGCAGCACAGGATATCGTTCAGGAGGCGTTCCTGCGCGCTTACCGCAGCTTCGGCGGATATCGCGGCGGCGACCCGCGTTCCTGGCTCTTTGCCATCGTCAGGAACTGCTGTCACGCTTGGCGCCAGCAGGATCGGCGCAAAGCGCGGTTCGAGCGGCAGCTAAGCGATGGCGGCGGCGCGGACGCCGACGACATCGGAGAGAACGAGATCGCCTCGGAGGAGGACACGCCGGAAACGGCGACGATCCGTCGTAGCGAGCAGCAGCGCGTGCGTGATGTCATCAACGGCCTCCCTGAGGCAATGCGGGAAGTCCTTGTTCTGCGCGAACTGGAAGATCTGTCCTACCGGCAGATCGCCGACGTTATCGATGCGCCCGTTGGGACCGTCATGTCTCGGATTGCTAGAGCGCGGCGCGAATTTGGCGAGGCATGGGACGAATGCAATAAAGCCGGGGTAGTCAGATGAGCGACGAAGCCGATCAGAAGGACTGCGAATGGCGCACCATGCTGCACGGCTTTGCCGATGGCGAGCTTGATTCCGATCGTGCGGCGCGGTTCGAGGAACATCTGGCCACCTGCTCGGATTGCAAAGCGGAGATTGAAAGGGTCCGGGCTGTGAGACAGATCATCGATCAGGACGGCGTCAAATGGCGACCACCGGAGGGATTGCACTCGCAGGTCATGTCGATGCTGTCCTTCGAGCATGGGGCGTTATCCAGTCTGCCGCTAGGACGGCGGTCGGGCTGGCGTCAGGCTCTCGATTTCCTGCGGTTATGGAGTTTGGTCCCATCGCTGGCCGCACTTGCAGCAAGTCTGATAATCTTTGCGAGCGTACCGTCCCCGACCTTGCTCTTGCAGGATCAGATTTTGGCAAGCCATGTTCGCTCGATGATGGCCGATCATCTGACCGACGTGCAGACGTCAGACCAGCACACGGTCAAGCCTTGGTTCAACGGCAAGATCGATTTTTCGCCACCGGTCACCGATCTTTCAAAGGACGGCTTCCCGTTGGTCGGGGGGCGTGTCGACTACATTGGCGGTCGAGCCGTCGCTGCCCTTGTTTTCCGACGTCATGGGCACGTCATCAACCTCTTCATCTGGCCGGCTGTGTCGTCCACGCAGGCCGCGGATGTGCTTGATGGATACAACATGGCTCTGTGGTCGGACGGCGGTCTCGCCTTCTGGGCGATTTCCGACGTCGCGTCCAGCGATCTCGCCGAGTTCGAGAAACTGTTTAGGGCGTCGACGCACGTCGGTACGGAGTGACACCATCCCTGAACCATTTCCAGGCCGATGAGTTTCTCCCAGAAGCAACCGGCGGAGATCATCATGCCTGGGAAGGATAAAGAACTGTCGCGTGAAGAAGATTATCGCGATTTTGAGGAGCGCAATATCGACGACGGCTGGCCTTATGCCGACAAGGGACAGACGGGCGCCGATTCGGAAAACGGTGCCTATGGCGAAGCCTCTAGGCGAGAACCCAGCAGCGGCTTCCGGGTGGATGGCGTCGATGAGGATGGCAACGAGAATCCTTTCAGGGACTCGCTACGCCCCGGGCTCATCGACCGCGACGACAGCGATGAGCTGGAAGCGAAAGTGGCGGAAAACCTAGAGAACATCCCCGACGTTGATGTCGGCGGCATTGAGGTTCATGCAGATGGCCATGTCGTAACCCTCGAAGGAGAGGTCGAAACAATCGGAATGGCCCGGAAAGTCGAGCTCGCAGCGCTTGCGGTCGATGGCGTGCATCATGTCCGTAACAAGATCGAAACAACCGGGGTCGACTCGCATATTCCCACTGACGATTGACACAACGGCAGTTGGGCTTGTGATCGCTTGCCCTTGTCAGTCACTCGAATGGACGCCTTTCACCAGGCGTACATCAGTTGGCTGCAAGATATCGCGGGCATCTTCGAGACCAGACTGCGCCACTCACGTGTAGCGTCCGCTCATATACAATGTTAGGTTCCTAGCCATAGTCGGGGTGCCGCTGGTTAGGAGGAATGCGAATGTTCCGATTGGGCAGAAAGTATCGACACCTTGTTCATGACGCCGGTTGCGGCTGCGCAAATCCGCTTCTGCAGCGACGATCTGGCTATCTCAGCGACTATTCGCGACGAACCTTTCTGGCCGGGATCGGATCGGCCACGGTTGCCGGGATGCTTCCCGGCGTGGGTAGCGCACAGACGCCAGCGCCACTGTCCCGGCTACTTCTTACTCAGGTGCGGCTGTTCGATGGCAAGTCGGATACACTGCAGACGGGCGTTCAGGTGCTGGTCGAAGGCAACAAGATCTCTGCCATCGATAAAACCAACAGTGCACCGCCTTCTGATGTAACGATCATGGAATGCGGTGACCGCGTTCTGATGCCAGGTATGATCGATGCGCACTGGCATACGATATATGCCGCGGTGCCGCTGCAAACATTGATGGTCGGGGATCCAGGCATCATTTTTGCGTCTTCAACAGCCGAAGCAGAGCGCACCTTGATGCGAGGCTTCACGACCGTGCGGGACCTGGGCGGACCCGTCTTTACCTTCAAGCAGGCAATCGATGAAGGCACTATTCCGGGACCTCGAATTTTCCCCTCAGGGGCGATGATTACAACGTCCGGCGGTCACGCCGACCTGCGCAAGCCATTCGAAATACCTGCACGAGATGGTCAACTCAGCCTCAGTGAAATGATGGGTAGCTCGGCTATCGTCGACGATGTAGGCGACCTGAAACGACGCGTGCGTGAACAGCTTCTCCAGGGCGCCTCACAGATCAAGCTCGTCGGAGGGGGAGGCGTTTCGTCGCCCGCAGTCCGCTAGACATGACCACTTTCAGCGAGGACGAAATTCGGGCGGCAGTCGATGTGGCGCGGGACTGGAATACTTACGTCACCGTTCACGCTTACGCACCGAAGACAGTGCAGCGTGCCCTCGTCGGCGGAGCGGCGTGTGTCGAGCATGCGCATCTGATGGATGAAGACACAGCAAGGATGTTCGTGGATAAGAACGTCTGGCTGAGCACCCAGCCTTTCCTGACCATGGACGATGCGGCCTCACAAACTGGCCCGGGTGCGGAGCGTATCAAGCAGCTATTTGCCGGAACCCCTAAGATCTACGAGTTTGCGAAGAAACATGGCATCAGGACCGCCTGGGGTTCCGATGTGCTCTTTTCTCCGGCACTGACGCCCCGCCAGAATACCATGCTGACCCATCTTGCCAACTGGTATACCAATGCCGAGGCGTTGCGCATGGCGACGTCCGGTAATGCGGACCTTCTGGCGCTTTCAAGTCTGCGGACGCCGTATGGCGGCAAACTCGGCGTTATCGAAGAAGGGGCGTTTGCCGATATCCTGGTTTGGGACGGCAATCCGCTTGATGACCTGCAGATGATCGAAGATCCGCAAAAGAATCTGAGTGTCGTCATCAAGGACGGACGGATATTCAAGAACACACTCTAGGCTACGAGGAAGCGATGCGGGAAAGTGGCGAGAGGGCGGTTTCCGCAACCTGGGTCCTGATTGCGGTACTTCTCGTCCTTGCAATGCTGCCGATGGCAAGGACTGTCCTTGCTCCGCTGACGTTTGCCCTCTTGGTGATTGCTCTTCTCTGGCCTGTACAGCAGAGGATGCAACGGATCGTTCCACGCTACGTTGCGCTCCTTGTGAGCCTGCTTGTTGTCGTATTGGCCTTTGTGGTGTTCGCGTGGATTGTGGCCTGGTCCTTTGGGCAGGCGGGGCGGTGGGTCATTGCCGATGCCTCCCGCTTCCAGCAGCACTATGAAGAAATCCGTGCCTGGCTAGAGGACAAGGGCATAGCCGTTGCGGTGCTCTCGGTCGACAGCTTTTCAACGACCTCCATTCTACGCGCTGTTCAGACCGTGAGCAGCCACGTCAACAGCGCCTTGAGCTTCTGGCTCATCGCGCTGACGTACGTTGTGCTTGGGATGATGGAGGTCGAGGATTTTGCCCGCAGGATTGCCGCGATGCGAAGCCAGTCGGCGAGAGAGCTCCTACTGAACGGGAGCCGGGAAACAGCACAGAAACTTCGCCGCTACATGTCAATCAGGACGGTGATGAGCATCGCAACTGGTCTGCTTGTCTGGATCTTCACACGCGCACTCGGTCTGCCCCTCGCCGAAGAATGGGGTATCATAGCGTTCGCGCTCAACTACATCCCGTTTGTTGGTCCGCTCGTGGCAACGTTGTTTCCCACGATGTTTGCCCTCATCCAATTCGACAGTTGGCAGTCGGTATTGGCGGTCTTCATCGGGCTGAATCTCATACAGTTCGCCGTCGGTAGCTACATCGAGCCACGCGTCTCAGGCAGTGCGCTGTCGCTTTCTCCTGTTATCGTGTTGTTTTCAGTATTCGCCTGGGGCTATCTCTGGGGAGTATTCGGCGCGTTCATTGGCGTGCCGATCTCGATCGCCTTGCTGACGTTTTGTCGTCACCATCCCTCAAGTCGGTGGGTCGTTGAGCTGTTCGGAACGGGCCGCGACGGTAACCCGCGACCGCCGTAGGGCAAGATTTGGCGATCCTGTCTTTAGGTGTCTTGATTGTCTCTGGAAGATCAACCGGTGGGTTCGCTGGTGATAGGCGGATGCCTATCTGTATTGTAGACGAGTAGCGTGGTTATGCCTTAACGGAGCTCGACCTATGCCCAACCTGATCGAAAGTCACCTTGCCCTTTTGCCGGAATCCACCGGGAGGGCCACAGCAACTTTGCAGCCGCGTCTCTTCCACTACACAACGCTTCAGGGCTTTCTCGGTATTGTCGGCTCGAAAATGATGTGGGCGACAAATATTCATTACCTCAATGATTCAGAGGAGTTCGTCTACGGCCTTGGCTACCTGAAAACGGAAGCCGAGACCCGCGCAAAGGACGCGTCCGCTGGACATCAGGCCGTATTGCTTCGGGTCGCCTCTCTCGTTGACTACTTCAAGCAGGGATATGTCTACACGGCATCCTTTGCGGAAGACGACGATCTGCTCAGCCAGTGGAGGGGATATGGTGTTGGAGGAGGCGTATGTCTGGGATTTTTGGTCCGCGACCTGCAAAAGATTGCGGAGCGGTCGGGCTTCCGCCTCATCAAATGCATCTATGAGCAGAGCCAGAAGGCTGCGCTCGCCAAGGAGTTCATAGATCACTCCTTAACGGCGATCGATGCCACCACTGCCTTGGGCAATGAGCGGGTCGAAGAGTTGGCAAACCAGATCGTCACCCGCTACCAACAACTCGCCTGTGCGTTCAAGGATCCTTCGTTTCGCGAGGAGTGTGAATGGCGCATTATTTCCAAGTTTGTGCCGGTTGACCACGAATCCGTGAAAGTCCGCGGGACGGCAACGATGCTGGTGCCGTACTTCGAGGTCGACCTCGATCTGGGGCAAGATGATCGCGGACGAACGAACATCGGAATTGACACCTTGATTGCCGGCCCGAGCCTGCAGAAGGAGCGAATTCTCCAGGCGGCTTCGATCGCCACCAAGCACTTGACCATTGAGGCTTCAAGGCCGTCAGAGATTCCATACCGTTCGCTGTAATCGCACTTTCTTCTGGATATGATCGCGGGCGGTGACGGCTTTTGAACCCTTCCGCACTGGCGCCTTGCCTGCCTTACAATCCCTCTTCCCTCGCATACGCCGCAAGCAAATCGGGGAAATCCTTCTCCGAGTTGCCCTTGAGTAGCGCCCGAGTGGTGATGGCATCGATATGATGCCGCATCAGCGAGCAGGCCTGTTCCCGCTCGCCCTTGTCGAGGGCGGCGATCAGTTCCCGATGTTCAGACACCGCGCAGTCAGGCGAATGCGGGCGTCCGTATAGCGACAGGATCAGCGATGAGCGCGAAACCAGTTCGGTGACGTAGCGCAGGAGCACATCGTTTTCCGTCAGCTTGGCCAGCAGCACGTGAAATTCGCCCGCCAGCTGGATGGACGCCGACGTGTTGTTGGTGCGTGCCGCGTCCTCCGCATCCACATGGGCTTCGAGCTGTCGGATCTGCTGCGGGGTCAACGTCCCGATCAACGTGTCGACAACCAGCGTTTCGAGTGCCTGGCGGACGGCAAAGATATGGCGAGCGTCCTCGAGACTGGGCTGCGCGACGCACGCGCCCTTGTGGGGGCGCAACTCGATCAGGCCTTCGCCGTTCAGCCGGGCGAGCGCTTGCCTGACGATGGTGCGGCTTACACCGAGCCGCTCGCCGATCGAGTCCTCTGGCAGCTTTGTGCCGGCCGCAAGCGCCTGATCGAGGATCGCACGCTTCAAGGTGCGGTACACGGCATCGGACTTGGATACCGCCGATTTCTGATTCTTATCGCGAAGTGTCGAGGCCATGACCGTCCTAATCTAAAATCCAAGCGTGCAATGACGTAAAGTGTGTGCAGACCCAGAGAATGGCGACGCTACCACTGCGTCGTTGAGCACGTAAAGGCGTGGAACGGCAGGATTGCCTTCGCCCATCCCGATGATCCCAACGTTTTTCATGCTGTGAGCCTCTGATACGTGGGAGGAAAGATCTCGTCGATCGCAGGATGACGCCAGGTTCTCTCGGGATAGCGTGCCACGAGGCGCTCAAATTGCGCCTGCGCACGCTGATGTGCCGCCTCGAAATCGAAGCCCGGGATTCGGCCTTCCGCCATCACTGTGCGCCCGTTGATGATGACGGAGTGAACGTCGCGCCCGCATGCGGACGTCATGAGGCAGGCGATGGGGTCGATGATCTCTCCGAGCCGATCGTTCGACAGGTCAACGACGACGATGTCCGCCGCGGCTCCCGGTTGCAGCCGTCCAAGGTCAGGGCGGTGAAGTGCGTCGGCGCCGCCGATTGTCGCTGCATCGTAGAGGTCGGCCGACCTCGGAGTGTCGATTTCGCCTGCCATTACACGACCGAGCATCAGGCCGAGCTGCATGTTCAAGATCATGTCGGGTGGCCAGGTATCGGTGCCCATGCCGATCCGCAAGCCGCTCCCGCGGAGACGGGAAAGATGATCGAGGGCGGCTCCATGTCTTGCCATCACCAGGGGACAGTGGACCAGCGTTGCGCCGGCTCCGGCGATGATGTCGAGATCATTGCGATCGGCGTGGGTCCCATGCGGCAGCAGCGCTCGTTCGGAGAGAAATCCGATCTGCTGGAGCCAGCCGGCACTCGTCATGCCGAAGCGACGCCGGATTGTCTCGACCTCGAATGATGACTGGCAGCAATGGAGGCGAACCGGCACATCAAGATCGCGTGCTGCTTCTGCCGTTCTCCTCAGGAGGTCGGCTGTCCAGAACTCGATCCGGTCGGGAGATAGCATCGTGCGGACGAGCCCGCCGCTGCGGTTTTCGTGCGTGGCACAGAACTCGATTGCTGTCTTGAGCCCTTCGACGCCGCGAAGTTCGTCTATCTCGACGACGATACTGCCATCGGGTTCGACGACGGAATGACCTGCCCGAAAGGCCGGCCCGAGATAGACGCGAAGTCCGAGGGATTCCGCCGCCTCGGCCGCGGAAGCGAATTCTTCCGGGGTCTCGTTCCACTCGCGATAGAAGAGCGAGGCGATGGGAAGCGCGGTGGTGATGCCGTTCCGGATCAGTTGGGCGAAAGCATACCGCTTCTGAAACGCCAACTCTTCGGGGTCGAGCATCTCGACTGGCCCCGCATCGACATAATCGCGCGGCCAGACGCGTCCCTTCTTCCAGCCGGGCTGATGATCGAGGCCGAGCACGCCGGTGTCGAGATCCGAAAGCGCGTCCAGGTCGATAAAACCCGGACCGATAAGGGCCATGCCGTGGTCGATGCGGCGCGCGACCGGGCCTTTGTAGTGATGGCCGACAAAGACGATCCGGCCACTCTCGTAGACGACTTCGCCGTTCTCGAAAAGGACATGGCGGCCGTTCTGATGTCCGACGACCCAGCGTGCACTCAAAAGCGTCGGGCCGGCCTCTTTGGTCCTCCATGCGTCATTTGACATTCGGCAGTTCCTCGCTCATCACGCCGTCACGTACGACGACCCGTCCGCGACGGATGACTGTGCGCTTCTGCGGCGTCAGTGCGACCGCTTCGGCGAGCGTTCGGGCTCGAACGAGCACAAGGTCACCCCGGCAGCCCGCAGAGAGGCCGTAATCCGTTAATCCAATGCCTTCGGCGCCACCGAAAGTGCAGATGCTCGCCGTGTCCCTGAGGTCCGCGTCGTTGGTCATGCCGTTGCGTTGTGCAAGATATTTGGCGCGCTCCAGCATGTCGCCGTTGCCCCACGGCTCCCAGGTGCCCTGGATACCGTCGGAGCCGGAGGCGATGACAACGCCGGACTGGCGCAGGATGCGGAGTGGCAACGCCGGCGCCGACGGGCTTCCGACTGTCATCACCGCTATACGCTCCGCTTCCAACGCATCGATGAGCGAACGCTGCCGCCGGCCGTCGAGCATGCCGAGGCAATAGGCGTGGCTCACCATTACCCGGCCCTGCAGGGAAAGTGCGCGCGTGCGCTCCAGAATCAGTTCGAGGCAAAAGGCGCCCAGGTCTCCCGGTTCATGCAAATGAATGTCGACTGGCTTCTGATAGCGTTCGGCAAGGGCAAAGATCGCGTCGAGATGGCGCACGGGATCGCGGTCGATGCTTGCCGGATCGATCCCGCCGACGACGTCGGCACCGGCTTTCAGCGCCTCTTCCATCAGAGCAAGCGTGCCCTCGCGAACCAGCATGCCGCTTTGCGGGAAGGCGACAATCTGTACATCGACAAGGTCCTTGAGCCTGTCGCGGGTTTCGATGACGCCCTCGATGTTGGCGATGCCGATTTCCGTGTCCACGTCGACATGGCTGCGGATGTGCATGACCCCGAACGCCAAAGTCTGCATGATCTGGCGTGCAGACTGGCGGCGTGCATCAATGCCGAGCTCCCGCTTGGCACACCGGTCGACCAGAATCCGGTCGTTGCGGGTCGGGCCGACGCTGTTCTCGAACCAGTCCATGCCGATCAGCGTCTTGTCGAGGTGGGTGTGCGCCTCGACTAGACCGGGCAGCGCGATGTGGCCGCTCCCGTCAATTTCAATTGCCGGCTTCTGCGCGGGGTTCTGCGCAAGCCAACCGTCACGGATATAGAGGTCAGCCGGTGCGCCACCGAGTGGGCTGACGTTGCGGATAAGAATGTCTGCAGTCACGGTCGTCTCCCTGGTCTGCCTGCCATTGCCGATATTGCCTCTTCGCCGTCAGGCAAGCTGCGCTCGTCCCATCATCGTCCGGAAAGCCCTACCTGCACGATGGAGGATCGCGTCCTCGTCATGATCGACGAGCTTGCGTGAGCGCATCAGAACGCGACCACCAACGATCGTTGTGTCCACGTCAGCGCCGTTTGCGAAGCGTGCGATCCTCTGCACGGGATGCGCAGGTGGCCAGAGGTGTGGTTGACGCATGTTGACGAGGATGATGTCGGCGCGCTTGCCGGGCTCAAGTGAACCGATTTCGTGTTCCATCGATAGTGCTCGCGCGCCCTCGATCGTTGCCATTTCCAGCAGCTGCATCGGTGGCAGGACACGGTCGTCCCGGAAGTGCCGTGCATGGTAGCGATGAGCCTGAAACATATTCCGGAACATATCGAACGAACGGTCGGGGGCGGCGGCATCCGTACCCAGCGACACGGTGATCCCCTGCTCGATCAACTCCGGGGCAGGGCAGCGACCGGATACAGACATCAGTGCGCTCGGATTGTGGGCCACCTTCGCGCCGCTCTGCTTCAAGACGGCGATGTCTTCCTCTGTCAGGTCGATGCAGTGGGCAAGAAGCGAGCGTTCATCGAAAAGCTCTAGCGCAGCTGCATTGGCAGCAATGGAGCCGGAGCGATGACCGTCTTGAACGAGCAGTGTACTCTTCTCGCGTGCAAGATCTCGCAACTGTCTTGATAGATTGTATACAGTTTGATTCTGCAACTCGCTGGCATCGAAGACGGGAAGGGACATTGCAATCCGAATGCGATCGTCGCGTTTTGCCCACTCCTCGGCTAGCTCCGCACATACGGCCAATTGCGCCTCGGTAGAGACCGGGGTCTCAACGAACGCATCTCCGGTGTATGTGCGATAGACGTGCCGTTGCGGTCGGTTTGGCCCGATGGCGAGGACCTCGCGCACACCCATGTCGAGGATCGTGGCAAGATGAGCACGGGCGGCTTCGGGCGCCTCCGTGCGCATGATATCCGGGCCGCCGCCGAAGAGGAGCGCGGCCGTGGTGGTCCCGCATTTTATCCGCTCCAGGGCCGATAACGCCGCCTCGGCGGCCCAGAATTCGGTATCCGTCGCCTGCGCGTAGACGCGTCCGGTCGTATCCATCCATTGTTCAGAGCCATCGCCCAGCCCTTTGGTCAAGGTGTGGCCGGCATGCGCATGCGTGTCGATGAGGCCTGGCATGACCACCATGCCCGTGGCGTCCATGCGTTCAGCGTCTGCGGGCGCGGCAATCGCGCCGTCCGATATGGCCGAGATTCGTCCGTCTTCGATCAGCAGATGTGCCTTTTCCAGGACACGCCGTTCCGGGTTCATGGTGATGACGACACCGTTCTCGATCAGCAAAACCTTCGCCATTGCGGCTCCTCCCTCAAGAATATTTGCGAGCATTTTGTACACAATCAAGCAAAATCGAATATTGCGCTTGATATTGTGCACATCATATGTACTTTAATGCTCGGGAACAATCGTATCCAATAAGATGACAAATATGTATACCAAAAATGGGAGACTGATGTGAAAGACTATCTGAAGACCCTCCTGGCAGGGTTGGTAATCCTGGTGCCATTGGCGACGCCGTCGCTTGCAAAGACCCTGCGTTGGTCGTCGGCCGGCGATGTCATCTCGTATGATCCGAACGCACAGGTCGACAGCTTCACGCAGAGCGTGCACCACATGGTGTTCGATCCGCTGGTGCGCCGTAACAAGGATCTCGTGCTCGAGCCCGCGCTCGCAACGTCATGGGAAGTCGTCGAGCCAACACGCTGGCGCTTCCACCTTCGCCAGGGCGTGAAGTTCCACGAAGGGCAGCCCTTCAATGCTGACGATGTCGTTGCGACGATCCAGCGCCAGATTGATCCCGGCGCGCGCAACCGCGAGAACCTCTCCGCCGTCGTCGGCGTCGAGAAAGTCGATGACTACACGGTCGACCTGATCCTGCGCGGCCCATATCCGCTTCTGCTTAACGATCTTGCGGCAATCTACATCATGAGCAAGCCGTGGATGGAAGAACATCAGGCGCTGAAGCCCGGCAATGCCTCCACTGGCGTCACGACCTATGCCAGCAACCATGCCAACGGCACCGGCGCCTTCAAGCTGGTGACCTACGAGCCTGATTCTCGTTCCGTCTTTGCCGTCAACGAAAACTGGTGGGACAAGCCGCAGCATAACCTGACCGGCGTCGAGTTCCGCCCCATCGCGTCGGACGCAACCCGCGTGGCCGCTCTGCTTTCCGGCGAACTTGACATGATCGCGCCGGTTCCTTTGCAGGACATCGACCGGATCGGTAGCACCCCGGGTCTGAAGGTCGTCGAGAACCCGTCGCTTCGCGAGATCTTCCTTGGCTTCAATTTCCGGCCGGAACTGCATGCCGCACCCGGCAAGCCCAATCCGCTGCTCGACGTGAAGGTCCGACAGGCCCTCTGGCACGCGGTCGACGTCAATGCGATCCAGAAGCGATTGATGCGTGGCAAGTCACGCGTCTCCGGCATGCTCGTCGCCCCCGAAGTCACCGGTTACGATCAGTCGATCGACGTGCCCTTGCCCTATGATGCCAAGAAAGCGAAGGCTCTGCTCGCGGAAGCGGGATATCCTGACGGCTTCAAGGTTGGCCTGGCCTGCCCGAACGACCGCTACATCGCCGACGAGCAGATCTGCCTGGCGATCGCGTCCATGTGGGCCAAGGTCGGCGTGCAGGCGGATGTCGCTGTCGAAAGCAAGACAACGTATTTTCCGCGTATGGATAAGGGCGATCTCGACGTCTACATGCTCGGCTGGGCCTCCCTGCCTCCGATGGACGGCTATAGCGTCCTGCAGGCGCTCCTGGCGACCAACGACGGCAACTACGGCGGCAGCAACCCGAACGGCCTTTCCGACGCAAAGATCGATGCCCTGACCAAGTCAGCGTCTGTCGAGCTCGATGAAGGCAAGCGCGTCGGTATGCTGAAGACCGCCTTCCAGATCGCCCATGACCAGGCGTTTTACCTGCCGCTGCACCAGCAGCCGGTTGCCTGGGCGATGAGCGACAAGGTGGAGATTCCGCAGTTCGCTGATGAGTACGTGCGCCCCTGGTTCGCACAGCTGAAGTAAACCAGCCGCTTCCGTGATCCCGAGTGACGCAAGGACCTCGGGATCACGCGTTGAATTGGGTGATAAGCCCTATCCAATGGGACGACGCACGATGGCGTTCGTCAGGCCGGTTCGATCCGTTCCGCGTTCGGACGAGGGAACGGAATACGCAAAGCAGCGCAGTTTAGCCGATCGGCCGAGCGCGCTCCTGCAAGGTACTTTCTGATGTTCAGGATTCTATCGGTAAGGCTGCTTCAGGCCATTCTGGTGATGGTGGCCGTCACGGCCATTGCTTTCATCATGTTCCGGTTCGTCGGCGATCCTGTCGCCGCGATGGTTCGGGAAGGCGCAACCCAGGCCGAGAAGGACGCGCTTCGCGCCACCCTCGGCCTCGACAAGCCGCTCGTCGTGCAATTCATCGAGTTTGTCGGTCGGGTGCTGCAAGGTGACTTCGGCACGAGCTTCCGCTACCAACAACCGGTTGGCGTCCTGCTGCTGAGCAGGCTTCCGGCGACGCTGGAACTCGTGCTTGTCGCCACCGTCATGTCGCTTGCGGTCGGCATCCCCCTCGGTGTCGTCTGTGCGCTGAAGCCGAACGGCTTCTGGTCGCGGCTGACCCAATCGCTGACGCTTGTGGGCATTTCCATGCCGACCTTCGTCACCGGGTTGCTGCTCATTCTCATCTTCGCGGTCAATCTGCGCTGGCTGCCCTCATCGGGGCGCGGCGATCTCGTCGATCTCGGCTTCTGGCAAACCGGCTTCCTGACGATCTCCGGCTTGAAGTCCCTGATCCTGCCGTCGATCACGCTCGCCCTGTTCCAGTTGACCCTGATCATGCGTCTCGTCCGCTCCGAGATGATCGACGTGCTCTCGTCGGACTACATTCGTTTCGCCTTCGCGCGCGGACTACCGCGCTCTTACATCTATGGGCGTCTGGCGCTGCGCAACGCGCTGATGCCTGTCGTCACAGTGACTGGCCTGCAGATCGGCCAGCTCATCGCCTTCGCGATCGTCACGGAAACGGTGTTCCAGTGGCCCGGCATGGGCCTGTTGTTCACTAATGCCGTTGGCTATCCGGACATTCCCGTTCTTTCGGCCTACCTGCTGTTTGTCGGCTTCCTGTTCGTGCTGATCAACATGATCGTCGACATTCTCTACACCTTCATCGACCCCCGCTTGAGGACACGATAATGGCCACGCAAGCTCGTCTACTGCATAGGCTCCCGCCGGTTTCCGTGATGATTGCCTGCCTCGTTCTGGCGATCATGCTGGTGCTTGTGATCTTCGCGCCGATGATCGCGCCAATGGATCCCCGCGATGTCTCGTCCTACTCGCTGATGGACATGGAAATCCCCCCGATCTTCATGGAGGGCGGCGACCCTCGCTTCTTGCTCGGTACTGACAACCAGGGCCGCGACCTGGTTTCCGTCATCCTCTTCGGCCTGCGGATCTCGATCCTCATTGGTATCGGGGCGGTGTTGTTCGCTGCTGCCGTCGGCGTCGCGCTCGGCCTCATCGCAGGCTTCTTCGGCGGCCTGGTCGACGGCATCGTAATGCGCATCGCCGATATTCTCGTCAGCTTCCCGACGATCCTGGTGGCGCTTCTGATCAGCGGTATCGCACGCGCACAGCTGGACGCAGATACCGTTCTGACCTGGGCGCCGCTCATCCTGATCGTCGCGATCGCGATCAACGAGTGGGTTCAATATGCCCGCACAGTGCGCGCCTCCAGCATGGTCGAGATATCGAGGGACTATGTCCGCGCTGCCAAGGTCATCGGCCTGCCGCCACGCCGTATCATGCTGCGCCATATCCTGCCCAACGTGATGAGCTCGGTGATGGTCATTGCGACGATCAATCTCGCCGGCGCGATCCTGACGGAGGCGACATTGTCGTTTCTCGGCGCCGGCATGCCGCCGACCTATCCGTCGCTCGGCACGCTGATCCGCATCGGCAACCAGTTCCTGTTTTCCGGCCTGTGGTGGATCGCCGTGATGCCGGCCACTGTCCTCGTAATTCTCGTTCTGGCAGTCAACATCATCGGTGACTACCTGCGAGATCGCTTCAATCCCAAACTGATGGCACGCTGATGAGAAACGCTACGCAACCTGTCCTGGAGATCAGGAACCTGCGGGTCGAATATCCGCTCGCCAACGGTGAGACCCTCGCAGCCGTCAACGACGTCAATCTGACGATCGAGCCCGGCGAAATTCACGCCTTGGTCGGTGAATCCGGCGCCGGCAAGACGACCGTCGGCAACGCGCTGATGGGCCTCCTGCAGGCTCCCGGCAGGATCGCATCCGGCTCGATCGCCATCGCCGGCAAGCCGATCGATGTTCGTACCGGTCGTACCGCGGGCATCATTCCCGGCCGCGATGTCGGCGCGATCTTCCAGGATCCGATGACGAGCCTCAACCCGCTCTTCACGGTCGAGAGCCAGCTGTGCGAGGGCATGCTGACACATCTGAAAATCGGCCGGCGAGAGGCACGCGCCAAGGCCCTCGGCCTCATGAAGGCCGTTGGCATTCCGGAGCCGGAGCGCCGGCTCGGCAGCTATCCGCATCAGCTGTCGGGTGGCCAGCGGCAGCGTGTGGTCATCGCCACGGCGCTCGCCTGCGATCCGCAACTGATCGTTGCCGACGAGCCGACGACGGCGCTCGATGTCTCTGTGCAGGCTCAAATCCTTAGGCTGATCCGCGATCTCGCCGACGTGCGTCGGGTGGGTATTCTGCTGGTCACGCACAATATGGGCGTGGTTGCAGAGATCGCCGATCGCGTCACGATCATGCAGAACGGCCATATCATCGAAAGCGGACCAGCGCGCGATGTGCTCACATCGCCGAAGGCACCCTATGCTCGCACGCTGATATCGGCCGTACCGCCGATCGACACGCGGCTGAAGCGTCTGCCGGTTCCGAGCGAGGAGACCGAAACCACGCTCCAGGCCCGCGAGGCGGTCCGCACGAAGAGCACAAGCCGCGGCGGCGCCAAGCAGACAGACGTCGTTCTCGACGTTCGTAACCTGTGCGTCGAATATGGCAGCCGTTCCTTTATGCCTGGCAGCAAGTCGTCCGTCTTCCGTGCGGTCAAGGACGTCTCATTCGATGTTCGCCGGGGCGAGATATTTGGCCTCGTTGGCGAATCCGGCTGTGGCAAGACCACCGTCGCGAACACGATCGCCGGGCTCGTCACGCAAACCTCGGGCAAGATCGAGTTCCAGGGCACCGAGCTTGGCGCGCGCCGTGACAAGTCGGTTCGCCAGTCGCTGCAGATGGTGTTTCAGGATCCGTACTCGGCGCTCAATCCGCGGCTGCGGATCAATGCGGCCATCGCTGAGCCGATCCTGTTCTACAAGCTCGCCTCGACGGCGGAGGAAGCGCGCCTTGACGCGAAGACTCTGCTGCAAGCGGTCGGTTTGCCGGGAGACGCCGGTGCCCGGTTCTCGCATGCCTTTTCGGGAGGCCAGCGGCAACGCATAGCCATCGCAAGAGCGTTGGGGCCGTTGCCATCCATGCTGATCTGCGACGAACCAACCTCGGCACTCGACGTCTCGGTCCAGGCGCAGATCCTCAATCTCCTCAAGGATCTGCGTGATCTCGCCGGCCTCTCTATGCTGTTCATCAGTCACGATCTGGCGGTGATCCGCCAGATGTGCGACCGCGTCGCCGTGATGAAGGCGGGAGAGATCGTCGAGTTGGCCGATACGGAGACCCTGTTTTCGGCACCGCGACACGACTACACGCGCGAACTTTTGCGCCTGGCTCCTTCCCTTGATCGCATTCTCTCCAAAGAGAATGCCGTCGCCAGTCTGTGAGAATTTGAAACAATGGCAGACATTCTGATTAGAAACGGCGCCGTGATCGCCATCGACAACGAGCGGCGGATCATTCCCGATGGGGCCGTGGCCATCGAGGGCGACCGCATCGTCGCTGTCGGCCCCTCGGAGGAGGTTGCAAGGGATCATCCGGCGCGGGAAACGATCGATGCCGGTGGTATGGCAATCATGCCCGGGCTGGTCGACAGCCATGCGCATGCCGGGCATGGCCTCATCAAGACGATGGGCGGCGGGCGAAGCGACCTCTGGTATCGCGCATGCCAGGGCGCCTACACGGTCGGTTCGACGCCGGAATTCTGGTTTGCCGAGGCGCAGCTTGCGGCCTTGGAGCGCTTGCGCTTCGGTGTGACGACGGGCGTTTCTTTGCTCGGCGGCGGCGATTCTGTCATGCGCACCGATGAGCCGGTCTATGGCGACGCCCATATGGAGGGCGTGCTTGGCGTCGGCACGCGCTCGGTCGTTGCCGTCGGCACGACAAGGCCGCCGCAACCTCTGACTTATGCGCGCTGGGAAGACTCCGTTCGCTTCGACCATGCTGTCTCGTTCGAACAGCAGCTTTCAACGTGCCAAACCCTCGTTGATCGCTGGCATCGCACTCACGAGGATCGTCTGCATGTCGCGCTGCTGACGCCAACGCTGCATCAGGAACACCTCGATGCTCGCGGCGCCGAGGATGCGATCGCGCAATCGCGCAAGGTCAAGCGCCTGGCCGACGAGCGCGGTTTGCTCTTCACCCAGGACGGTCATACCAGAGGCAGCGTTCGCATCGCACGCGAGATCGGGATTCTCGGGCCGCGCACGCTTCTCTCTCACGCCACAGGAGTTGATGACGGCGAAATCGCAATCTGCGCAGAGACAGAGACGCGCATCGTTCACAATCCAAGCGCGGTTGCTTCTATCCTGGCGCGCTGTCCGGTTCCCGAGCTTCTCGATGCCGGTGTCGTCGTTGCAATAGGCTCCGATGCGACGGCGCCTGATCGTTCTGCGGACATGTTCCGGCACATGCAGCAATGCATGCATTACCATCGGACCCATTTCCACGATCCGAGCTGGCTACCGCCGGGCAAGGTCCTGGAAATGTGCACGATCGATGCGGCACGCGTTCTTGGTCTCGACCATGAGATCGGATCGCTGGAGCCCGGCAAGAAGGCGGATATCATTCTCGTCGATCTGCGGCGCCCACACCTCTATCCGGCGAACATGCCGGAGTTCCGGGTGACCTATTTTGCCAACGGCAACGATGTCCACACCGTTCTGGTTGGCGGTCGCGTGCTGCTCCGCGACCGCAACCCCGTAGGCATTGACCAGGATGCTGTTCTCGATGCCGCGCAGCGCGAGACAGAGATGTTGATCGACCGGTTGGGGCTGCGGGATCTCTTGGTGACACCTGACATGTTCTGGCGCCACAGCCGCGATACTAGCCTCATCGAATAGGGCGCCTCGGCAGTCCGTTCGACGGGTTGGCGACGGCAGTTTCTGGCTTGAGCGACATCAGGAATTCTCTCATGACACGCATCGGCATTATCAATCCCAACTCGACATCGTCCATGACGACCGCAATCGGCGCTGCGGCCTTGAGGGCCGCGCATAAGACGACTGAAATCATTGCTATGCAGAACGATCGGGGCCCGGCTTCCATCGAAGGCGCCGTCGATGGGGCGAGGGCTGTCCCCGGCCTTCTCGATTGCATTGAACGGGCCGAACGCAGCGGCGCGATGGATGCCTATATCATCGCCTGTTTTGACGACACCGGCCTTGATGCCGCGCGCATGCTCACCCGCAAGCCGGTCATTGGCATCGGCGAGGCTGCCGCGCGGATCGCCGCGATGATTTCCAGGCGCTTCACCATCATCACGACGCTGCCGGTCTCGATCCCTGTGCTTGAAGACAACCTCGTTCGCTACGGCCTTGCATCGGTTGGGACAGTACGGGCGTGCGGCATTCCGGTACTGGGACTGGAGGCGGATCCGAGTGCGGCACTCTCGACCATAGGCGAGGGGATCCGTGATGCGCTTCGCGTGGACCGCTCCGGTGCGATCGTTCTGGGATGTGCCGGTATGGCCGACATGGCGCAGCAACTATCCGACCGTCATTCGGTCCCGGTGGTAGAAGGCGTATCCGCGGCGGTCCGACTCGCGGAGCTGCTGACAAGCCTTGAATTGCAGCCGCGAGCGACTCCACACGGCGCTACCCCACATTGCAGTCACGATGTCGGCCCGAGGTAAAGCGTCTTTGCAATATTGGAACATCAAATGCTGAAGGTCACCCAGGCTGCCGGCGATCGGCATTGGCCGATGCTACTCCTTGTCATGTTGATTGCAGTGAACCTGCGGCCATTCCTCACCGCGCCGGCGCCGGTCGTTGCGAATATCGTGGCCGACACGGCAATGGGCTACAGCATGCTTGCGATGCTGACCTTGTTGCCGATGTTGCTGATGGGCGTCGGCGCATTCGTGGCGCCTGGCATCCAAGCTGCGATCGGCACACGCCGCGGCATCCTTGCCGCCCTCGCGTTGTTGACGGTAGGCTCTCTGCTGAGGCTCGTCGCACCCGGGGGCCTTTCGTTCATCCTGACGGCGGCGCTCTGCGGCGTCGGGGTGGCATTCATTCAGGCAGCGTTCCCCGGCATCATCAAGGCAAAATTCCCGGGCAGCGTGCCTGCTGTCACCGGCCTCTATTCGGGTATGCTCATGGGCGGTGGCGCGGTCGGTGCGCGGCTGACGCCGGCCCTCGTCAACAATGGATACGATTGGCGGACCGCGCTTGCCTGGCTGGCGGTACCCGCTGCGATCGCATTTTGTGTGGCATTCCTTGTGCTGTCGGACTCCAAGGCGTCCAAACCCGACAAGGATCTGACAGGTCTGTTGCTGCGCCGTCCGCGCACCTGGACATTGATGATCGCGTTTGGTCTGGTAAACAGCGGTTATTCGTCGATGGTCGCTTGGCTCGCGCCCTACTATCAAGCGCACGGCTGGTCGAACGCTGAGAGCGGCAATCTGGTCGCGATCATGGCGGTCAGCCAGGCCGTCTCAGCCCTTCTTCTGCCCAACCTGGCGCGCCGCAGCATCGATCGCCGCGGCTGGTTGCTGGTGACCCTTCTGATGCAGGCCATCGGTTTTGCGGGGCTGGCATTTCTTTCGGGAATGCTGCCGGTCCTGTGGGTGGCGATTTGCGGCGCTGGGCTCGGGGGAAGTTTCTCCCTTGCCATTGTCACGGCGCTGGATCATCTGCCACGGCCGGAGCAGGCCGGCGTTCTCGTCTCCCTGATGCAAGGAGGTGGCTTTCTGATTGCATCGCTTGGACCCTTTGCCACATCCTTCCTCCACGGCATGACCGGCAGCTTTGCCAGCGGGTGGATCATGCACCTGGCGTGCCTCGTGGTCGTATTTGCTCTCTACGTACGCTTCAGTCCCCGGAGCTACGAGGACGCCATCGGCCTGACTTTTCCGGCCCATGCCAGCATTGGCTCGGCATAGGACCGAAGGTGTGCTCGCAACGAGCCTCGCCTAACCGGCAAAGTCGGGCGTGAGGGAAACGTTCTTTGCCATCTCTTGTAGCGCGCGGCAGATTTCCTCGAATGCAACGCGAATTCGGCGGCTCATGATGCGGCCGCGCAAATAGCCGTGCACGAGTTGCTCGTGGTTGCGCCAATCGGCATCGACGCCTGCGGCTATCAGGCGCTCGACATAGACCTTCCCGTCGTCGCGCAGCGGATCGACATCAGCGGTGAATACCCGTGTTGGGGGCAGGCCCGAGAAGTCCTTGGCCTTGAGAGGCGATACTTCCTCCAACTCCTGATCCGATGGCTGCTCGGAGCCGGAATAGGCGACGCGATAGCCGGCGAGATCGGAAGTGCGCAGCAAGGGTGCTTCCGCGTTCTCTATGTAGGACGGCCAGGAGTGGTCTCCTCCGAGGCCGGGATAGATCAAGAGCTGCGCTATCGGCATCGGGCCGGTGAGGCGCCGCATGCGCAGGGCGAGCGCCGCGCAGAGATTGGCGCCGGCGCTGTCGCCGACCGTAATCAGTCGCGGCGTTTTCACCGCAAGATGACGCCAGACCGTTTCAACGTCATCGATCGGAGCGGGATAGCGGTGCTCCGGCGCAAGACGGTAGTCGACGGCGGTCAGATGCATGCCGGTGCTGCTTGCGATTTCGGCACAAACGTCGTCGTGGCTTTCCAGGGAACCGACGACGAATCCGCCGCCATGACAATAGAGAATTGAAGGCCGGCCATCGCTGGCATGAGCCGGTATGTAGTGCCGCACCGGGACATGATTGACGGCAGTGTCGATGACGCTGATATCCGTGGGACGAGGCTGGCGAAAGACAGCACACATCGCATCATAATGGCGGCGGTTGTCCGCGGCCGAAGCGACATTCGAATCCGCGGGATAGGATGCTTCCGTCTTGGCGATGAAGGCCAGGATTTCAGGGTCGTCGATCATTTCGGAGATGCTCCTGCTTCCAGGCGGCGGGTCAGCCAATCCGGATCCATGTCCGGCACCGAGGCCAGCAAGGTCTTTGTGTAGGTTTGCGCCGGCCGTTGCAGCACATCCCTGACCTTCCCCTGTTCGACAACCCGTCCGCCTTGCATGACGGCGCAGTCGTGCGAAATGGCGCGAACCGCCGCCAGATCGTGAGTGATGAACAGGTAGGAGACGCCGGTCACTTCCTGGATCTCTCTCAACAGCCGCAGTATGCCTTCGGCGACGAGCTGATCCAGTGCCGACGTCACTTCATCGCAGATGATGATCTTGGGTTCGGCCGCCAAGGAGCGCGCAATGCCGATGCGCTGCTTCTGCCCTCCTGATAGCTCTGACGGAAGGCGATCCGCGAACTTGGCGGGGTCGAGCTCCATCCGGTGCATCAGCTCATCGACCTTGTGGTTGCGCGCGGCGCCCGTGAGGCCGAGATAGAATTCGATCGGCCGGCCGATGATATCACGGACCCGTTGGCGCGGATTGAGCGCGGTGTCGGCGTTCTGATAGATGATCTGGATTTGCCGCAACATATCCCGGCTGCGTTGCTTGAAGCTCGGGGGAAGAGGTTGCCCGTCCAGCAACACCTGGCCGCTGTTAGGCTCCAGAAGGCCAGCCACGACGCGAGCAGTGGTGGATTTGCCTGATCCGGATTCGCCAACGAGTGCAAGCGTGCGACCGCGATGGAGTTCGAGGCTAACATCCTGCAGTACCTTCAATCTGCCGTAGGATGCTGTGACGGAGTCGATCTTCAACAACGGCTGGACGTCGATTGCCGGCGAAGGTTTATCTTCCGCCTCCATCGAGCGGACTGACCACAGGCTCTTGGTATAGGCTTCCTTCGGCTCCGTGAGCATGTCGCGTGTGGATTGGTCTTCCACCTCGCGTCCGTGCAAAAGCACTTTAATTCGATCCGCCATTTGCGCCACAACGGCCAGATCGTGGGTGATATAAATCGCAGCCGTACCGAACTGGCGGACTGCATCGCGGATCGCGGCCAACACTTCGATCTGCGTGGTCACGTCGAGCGCCGTTGTGGGCTCGTCGAAGATGATGAGATCAGGCTTGCAGGCCATCGCCATCGCGGTCATGGCGCGCTGCAACTGGCCACCGGAAACCTGATGCGGGTAGCGCCAGCCGATGATGTCGGGTTCGGGCAAACGCATGCGGCGATAGAGGTCGACGGCCTGCCGTTCCGCATCATGCCTGGTCAGAAGGCCATGTGTCACCGGCGCTTCGGCATATTGATCGATGAGGCGATGCGCCGGGTTGAAGCTCGCTGCCGCCGACTGCGCAACATAGGCGATGCGCCGGCCCCGAAGCTTGCGCAGAAAAGCTTCGCTGCGGCCGACGAGTTCCTCTCCATCGAAACAGACCGAGCCGGCGCTGATACGACAGCCGTTGCGGGCATAGCCCATGGCCGCAAGTCCGATCGTCGACTTACCGGCGCCGGATTCGCCAATCAGGCCCAGCACTTCGCCTCGCCTCAGATCGATATCGACACCATGGACGATCTCGGTCCATGCACCGTCGATCTGTGCTTCCATCTTCAGGCCGCGAATTTCCAAAAGCGGTTTTGCGTTGCCCATCGTCTAGTCCTTCAAGCCGCTGGAGCGATGCAGCATCCAATCGACGACAAAGTTGACCCCGACTGTGAGCAGCGCGATGGCCCCGGCCGGCAACAGCGGCGTGATGTCGCCGAAGCTGATCAGGGAGGCCGTTTCCTTGACCATGCTGCCCCAGTCCGCAGTCGGTGGCTGCAACCCGAGTCCGAGGAAGGACAGGGCAGAAATGCTCAGGAAGACGAAGCAGAAACGCAGGCCGAATTCCGAGATAAGCGGCGGAAGGATGTTGGGCAAAATCTCACGACGGATGATCCACCATAGGCTCTCGCCTCGCAGATTCGCCGCTTCGACGAATTCCATGACGACCACGTTCATCGAAACGGCACGTGTCAGACGAAAGACGCTGGTCGAGTCGAGAATGGCGATGATGAATATCAGATTGACCATTCCGGTGCCGAAAATGGTCAGCAACAACAACGCAAAGATCACCCGCGGTATCGCCATGATCACATCGACGATGCGCGACAACACCTCATCCGTCCAGCCTCCCAGAGTCGCGGCCAGCATTCCGCCTGCGCCGCCGATCAGGAAGGCAAGGACGGTGGTCACGAAAGCCACGCCGATCGTATTGCGGGCACCGAAGATCAGCCGGGAGAGCATATCGCGCCCCAGGCCGTCGGTTCCGAGCACAAACATGGAACTCCATGGTTCAAACTCGCCGCCGGCAACTTCAGCTTCGCCGTAGGGAGCAAGCCACGGCGCAAAGACCGCGACGACGATGTAGAAGGCGATGATAAGAAGGCCGAGACGCGCCGACCATGGGACGGTCGAGAGGCGGAGCGATTTTACAATGGCAGTCATGCGTGCTCTCTCCTCATCGCGGATGCAGCAAGCGCGGATTGGTCGCGATCGCGATGATGTCCGCAAACATGTTGAGGAAAATGTAGATCGCAGCGAAGATCAGACAGCAGCCCTGAACGACCGCGAGATCGCGTTTGGCAGCGGAATCGACGAGCAATTGTCCGAGGCCCGGATAGACAAAGACGACCTCGACCACCAAAACGCCCGTTACGAGATAGGCGAGGTTGAGCGTAACGACCGTGACGATCGGGGCGAGCGCGTTGGGCAGGGCGTGACGGCTTATCACCTTGAAGCGCGATTGTCCTTTCAGCCGCGCAGTCTCGATATAGGGGCTGGCGAGCAGGTTAATGATCGACGCTCGTGTCATCCGCATCATGTGTGCGGCGATGACAAGGGTGAGGGTAATGGCCGGCAGGAAACAGATGTAAAGCCGCTCAATGAGCGAGGTCGTGGCGTCCACGGTGGCGAGCGATGGGAATAGGCTCGTTCGCACAGCCAGAAACAGGATGAGGATATAGGCGACGAAGAACTCCGGAAAGGAGATCGAGGTCAACGTCAGGAGGCTCGAGAGGCGGTCGAACAGGCTGTTGCGCCAGAGGGCGGCCAGAAGTCCCAACGTCAGTGACAGGGGAATGGCAAGTGCTGCAGCATAGGCGGCGAGAAACAGCGTGTTGCCAAGCCGCCCGGCGATCAGTTCCCCCACCGGGCGGTTGTTGGCAAGAGACATGCCAAAGTCGCCGGTGGCGACGCCGCCTAGCCAGTGCACATAGCGCATGACCACTGGCTGGTTCAATCCGAGCTGTTCGCGCAGGGCCGCAAGCGTTTCTGGCGTTGCGCTCTGGCCGAGCAGCTGCTGAGCGGCATCGCCCGGAAGAAGTTCGATCGCGAAGAAAATGATGATCGATACCAGGAAGAGCGTCAGCAGACCGGTCGAAAACCTCTTGAGTATCAGCTTCGGTATGGGCCCCATTGCGATATCCCTTAGCTGGCGGCGGCGGATTCCATCATGATTTCACGCACCGGCTTGCCTGCATAGGCCGGAGCCTCCAGATGCCGATGGTGTTTCCACACCTCTCCCAATTTGATCGATAGTGCGAGGTCGATCGGCGAAGCAGCCGACTTTGCGGTGTCGACGTGCAGCAGCATATGCTCGCCCGTCGCCAGGAGTTCGTCCTGGGGTCCACCGTAGAGTTCGTGCACGATTCTTACTCTCTTTTGGTCGAAACCGAGCAACAGCGTTTCCACACGCAGCGGAGCTCCCATCTTCACCTCGCGCAGGTGCCTGATGTGCGTCTCGACCGTGTAGAGCGAACGGCCGCTGGCCAGATAATGCTTGTTCATGCCGATAAAGTGCAGGAAGGCATCGGTTGCGTCCCCGAAGACCTGCAGATAGCGGCTTTCGGTCATGTGGCCGTTGTAATCCACCCAATCCTCCCGAACGCGATCGGCGTGCAGCGCCAAAGGCTTTTCCGGATCGACCGTTGACTGACGCGCGTGGCTGTGTGCTTTGGCATAGAGCGCGGACTCGTATTCCTTGAGGAGGGCGCCAGCGCCCCAGTCGTTGCCCTTCAATGCCTGCATGATGGCGACGAGATTGTCGTCGCGGATGCGCTCGAGTTCGCGGATGCTGTGCTTGCCGGATTGGGCATCCGACTGCGCGGCGATGATATCGATCAGTTCGTCGGTCAGATCGGGGACGTCCATAAGCTTCGTCCAGGGCCATTTCAGCGCCGGGCCGAACTGGCTCATGAAATGGCGCATGCCGGCCTCACCACCCGCGATGCGGTACGTCTCGAACAGGCCCATCTGCGCCCACCGAAGCCCGAAACCAAAGCGGATGACGTCATCGATTTCCTCAGTCGTCGCGACGCCGTCATGGATCAGCCACAGTCCTTCGCGCCACACCGCTTCCAGAAGCCGGTCGGCGATATGGGCGTCGATCTCCTTGCGGACGACGAGCGGTTTCATGCCGATGGCGGTGAGGAAGGACTTGGCACGATCGAGATTGTCCGGCGATGTTTGGCCCGGTACCACTTCGACCACCGGAAGCAGATAGACAGGATTGAAAGGATGGGCGACGAATAAGCGCTCCGGCGTCGCGAAGCCCTCGATGAGCTCCGTCGGCTTGAATCCCGAGGTGGACGACCCGATCAACGTATTTTCTTTGGCGTGCTTCTCGATTTCAGCATAGACCTTGCGTTTCAGATCGAGCCGCTCCGGCACACTCTCCTGCACATAATCGGCATCGCGAACTGCTTCTTCGATGGATGACACGAAGCTCAAGTGGCCCTTCGGCGCCATGGGAGCGAGGGTCAGCTTGCGATAAGCGCGTTCGGCATTGGCGAGAACTTCTCCCACCAAGCGTTCGGCCTGCGGATGCGGGTCGAAGACCTTGACATCGTAGCCGTTGAGCAGAAATCGAGCGATCCAGCCGCCGCCTATGACGCCGCCACCGATCGCTGCGGCGGATTTCACCGTGCCAGTCATGTTCACCTTGCCAGATTTGAGATGGAGCAGGCGCCGCCCTCCGGACGGCGCCGACAATCAATGAAGAGCCTTAAGCGGCGCTCCACCAGCGGTCGATCAGCTTCCAGCCGTCGAAGAAGCGGTTCGACGCCAGCTTTCCATGCGCAACCTTGTCGTTGCGGGCATCGATATAGTTGCTGAACATCGGAATGATCGCGCCGCCGTCATCGCTGACGAGTTGCTGCATCTCGTGATACATCTCGCGGCGCTTGTTTTCGTCGAGGCTGGAGCGCGCCTCGAGAAGAAGCTGGTTGAAGCGGTCATTGGACCAATGGCTTTCATTCCAGTCCGCGCCCTTTGCATAGACCAGCGAGAACATCGAATCTTCGGTCGGCCTGCCGTTCCAATAGCCGGTGACGAATGGCTTCTTCAGCCACACGTTCGACCAATAACCATCGTCAGGCTCGCGCTTGACGTTGATGTCGATGCCGCATTTTGCGGCACTCGCCTGGAACAGTGTCGCGGCGTCCAAGGCGCCGGCGAAGGCGGCGTTTGCTGCCGAAAGCTCGATCTTCAACGTATCGTGGCCAGCCTTCTTGAGGTGGAACTTGGCCTTGTCAGGGTCGTAGGCTCGTTGCGGCAGATCGGCGGCGTAGAAGCGGTTGGCTGGCGCGATCGGGCTGTCGTTGCCGAGGTGACCGTGGCCGCGCAGGATCTTCTGTAGCAGCTCTTCGCGATTGACGGCGTATTTCAGCGCCAGGCGCACGTTCACGTCCTTGAACGGCTCGCTATCGCACCACATGGGCCAGAGGTAGTGGGCGGTGCCCGTCACCTCTTCAATGGTAATGCCGGCCTTCCGCTGCAGCAGCGGCAACGTCTTGATCTCGACGCTGTTGATGACGTCGACCTGGTCCGTCAGCAGGGCATTCTGGCGGGCGGTTGCGTCGTTGATCGTCAGCAACTCGACCTCGTCGAACCAGGCGTGATCGGTCTTCCAGTAGTCTGACCGGCGCTTCAGCTTGATGCGCACACCGGGCTCGTGCGATTCCAGCGTGTAGCCGCCCGTACCGATGCCGGACTTCCAGTCCAGCGTACCGTCGCTATTGGCCGGCATGATGACGAATTGATACTCGGCCGTCAGGAACGGGAAGTCGGCATTGCCGGATTTCAGTTCGAAGACAACGGCCTCGCCGTCCTTGCGGATATCGACGACCTCCGAAAGGATCGCCTTCGCGCCGGAGGTCGAATCCTTGGCGCGGTGATGATTGAAGGAAGCGATGACGTCCTCGGGTGTCAACGGCTTGCCGTTGGAAAACGTGACGCCCTTGCGAAGCTTGAACGTCCACACCTTGGCATCGGGACTGGGGTCAATGCTTTCGGCAAGTTCCGGTACGATCTTACCGTCGGCATCGACTTCGGCGAGGTTGTTACAGACACCGCCCAGCATGGCCGTCACGACGGGGCCGGCTGCATAGGTCGCCGGATCGATGGAGTCGGAGGTGGCGCCGCCGGAATGGCCGATGCGGAGCGTCCCGCCGCGTTTCGGCGACGATTGAGCATGGGAGCGCGAGGGCATTGCGGATATGAGCGCCGCCGCTGCAGTCGCCTGCAGCAGGCCTCTTCTGGTCATGGAATTCTGAGACATTGTTGTTCCCCTTTTTTGCTTTCTCATTCATCGATTGACAGGCTGCTGGTCACGCACCTCCTTGTCTGGATCGAAGCAGATGGAAAGGGGATACAGGTCGCGGCAAGGCAATCGCATAGCCGAGTTCCGGCCGGCGGCACCGTAAGCCGCAGCCAAAATTCTCCGCTGTCCTGCCCGCTTCAGTCAAATCGATCGGTCCTGCCTCATTCCTACCAACGCTTCTTCAGTTTCAATTTCTCTCGCACATCCTGGGGTCTCAGAACGTTAACGTTCATTGCCGAAAGGATCGAAACGGCACGCTCCACCAGCTGACCGTTGGAGGCTAGGACACCCTTTGAAAGAAAGAGATTGTCCTCCAAGCCGACTCTGACATTTCCACCCGCGAGTGCCGCCATCGCAACGTAGGGCAATTGATTTCGGCCGATGGAAAATGCCGAGTAGGTCCAGCCCGCCGGAACATTGTTGACCAAGGCCATCAGCGTGCCGGGATCGTCAGGCGCGCCGTAAGGGATGCCCATGCAGAGCTGGATCATCACTGGATCGTCGATCAGCCCTTCCTTGACCAGCTGCTTCGCAAGCACGAGATGGCCGGTGTCGAAGACCTCGATTTCCGGTTTGACGCCAGCCGCTTGGATGCGGGCTGCCATTGCCCGCAGCATGCCTGGCGTATTGGTCATCACATAATCGGCCTCGGCAAAGTTCATCGTGCCGCAGTCCAGCGTGCAAATTTCCGGCAACAGTTCCTCGACATGGATAAGCCGCTCGGTCGCGCCGACCATATCCGTTTGCTTCGGATTGAATGGCAGCGGCTGTTCCGCGGAACCGAGTACCAGATCGCCGCCCATGCCGGCTGTCAGGTTGAGGACGACGTCGACTCCGCAATCCCGCACCCGCGCGACGACTTCGCGGTAGAGAGCGGGATCCCGCGAAGGCGCACCCGTTTCAGGGTTGCGCACGTGAATGTGAGCGACAGCCGCACCAGCCTTTGCGGCCTCGATGCTAGCCTCGGCAATTTGCTTGGGAGTTACCGGGACCCTGTCGCTCTTGCTGACGGTGCCGCCTGAACCGGTGACTGCGCAGGTAATGAATACGTCCCAATTCACGGTGCGGCCTCCTAACTCGATGAGGCCACTATACGAATTGCCGCCCTGCGCTTATTGGCATAAACTGCCAAAGAGTTTGCAGGAATTGACAGAATGGGTTTGAGCTGTGGCTTTCTGATCTTCGACGGTTTTTCCAATATGGTGTTGGCCAGCGCGATCGAGCCGCTGCGCGCGGCCCGCGACTATGCGGGCCCTAATACGTTTGCGTGGCGGTTGCTGTCGTCCGAGGGAATGGATGTCCGCAGCTCGAGCGGTCTCCTCATGCGGTGTGACGGCGAGATCGAGACCGCCCTTGATCTCGACATCCTGTTCATCGTTGCGGGCTACGGCGCACGCGAACACGCGCAGAGCTCGATCTTGAAGCGGCTGCAGCGTCTGAGCAGGTCTATCGGCATCGTTGGTGGGCTCGACTGCGGCGCCTGGCTGCTCGCGCAGGCAGGTCTTCTGAGCGGTTACCGAGCGACGATACACTGGCAGGATCTTTCGCAATTCGCCGAGATCCATCTTGATGTTGAGGTGACGTCGGACCGGTTCGTCATCGACCGAAACCGGATCACCGCCGGCGGCGCCACAACAGTGGTCGATCTCATGCTCAAGCTAATTGGTGATCATGGCGGTGGAGCGCTCGCCTTCGATGTTTCCAACATGTTCGTTTACGATGCCCGATTGCGGGCTCCTGAGGAGCGGGGGGCGCGCAGCCTTTCCTTGGCAACGCGCGTTCCGCAGCTTCTAAAAGCCGTCGCCTGCATGCGCGCGCATGTCGAAAGCCCGCTCAGCCTCGACGCGATCTCGGATGCGACCGCGACGTCTCCGCGTACGCTGGCCCGGCTCTTTCAGCGAGAGTTCGGGATGGCCCCCGGCCACTACTATCAAAGCATCCGGCTCGACGTCGCACGCAGCCTTGCCGAGGAAACGTCGCTCGCCGCGCACGAGATCGCCGCGCGTAGCGGCTTTGCCTCGGCTGCATCGCTCTCCAGGGCCTTCAGTGGTCACTTCGGATCGACACTGCGGGAGACGCGGCGCAACCGGCGAGGCGCGCCACCCAATTGAGCGGCGAGAGGCCTTGCTCGCCCGGTCGCTCGAAGCCCCTGGCTCAAATTCGCAGGCTGTCATCCAGCCAAACCCGGAAGCCGCCACGGAAGGCGTTGTCGTTGTTGCCGCGCCGGCACTTCGGCGGCAGTTCCTTGAGCCGATCGACATTGCCGCCGCCGATGACGATGTAGTCAGGCAGCAGCGCCGCGCTTAGGCAATCAACGACATCAACGACCGATTTCCGCCACTTGCTCTTGCCTCGACGCTTCAGTCCTCGCTCGCCAACATAGTCTTCGAAGGTCGCCTTGCGGTAGGGCATGTGCGCCAGTTCCAGGGGCATGCAGACATTCTCGGCGATGATGGCTGAGCCCAAGCCGGTGCCCAAGCCAAGGAAGAGCATCCGGCCGTTTTCATAGCTGCCGATTGCCTGCATCAAAGCGTCGTTGACCATTCGGACCGGCCGGCCGAGGGCGGCTTCGAAATCGAAATCCTTCCATCCCGGCCCGAGGTTGAAGGGATCGGCCGCGGCACGATTGGCGGCGACGGGACCGGGGTAACCCATCGTGACAACGTCGTAGTGCCAGTCGTGGGTAAGATCGCGTAGCGCACCTACCATCTTGGTCGCGGTCATCTGATCACCGGAATCGACCGCGCGTCGCTCGCTGCCGCTGCTGAGTTCGGCTTTCACGTGCGATCCGCCGATATCGACGGCAAGCACAGTGCGGCCGGCCGGCGCTTTGGCGTGCTCGCGCTTCCGTTCGGCTGCAGATGTGTTGACGGTGTCTGCCATATCTTTGCGCTCCTCTGCCGGCCTATGCTCTCATCCCTGCCGCACCACGTATCGGGGCAAGATCGGCAGCTTCTGTCAAGCGCCGGGCGAAAATGCGGTGTCGCTTGATTTAAACGCCAGGATGGCTCACTGAAAAGAGCGCACACTAAGCGGAGGATCATCACTTGACCTTTCCGAGCTTGCCTCCCGGTTCCATCGACCCACCCGGCGCTCCCGGGATCGAGCCGCGCTGGACCTCAAGTGACAAGAGCGCGGTCGGCACCGCCGTCGGCCCGGCAAGTCCCGTTTGGTTCACGGCAAGCCACGGTATCCTCAACGAGATCTATGCGCCACGGCTGGATATGGCCTGTGTCCGCGATTTCGGCTTCATCGTGACAGGCGATGGTTACTTCTCAGAAGAGAAGCGTGATGCCGATCATCGGGTGCAGGCAATCGAGGATGGCGTCCCGGCCTTCCGCCTTATCAACACCGCCCGCGATGGCCGTTATCGCATCACCAAAACGATCCTTACTGATCCTGAGCGCGAGGTGGTGCTGCAAGAGTTACGCTTCGAGGCGTTGATCGGCGGCCTCTCCGATTACCAACTGCACGCCCTCGTGGCGCCGCATCTCGTCAACGGCGGCGCCGACAACACCGCCTGGTGCTCCGATTTCAAGGGCAGGCCGATGCTTTTTGCCGAGGGTTCTGGCCGAGCGCTTGCGGTTGCCGCTTCGGTGCCTTGGCTTGCGCGTTCGGCCGGGTATGTCGGTTTTTCGGATGGCTGGCAGACGTTGTCGCGGGGCGAAGGGCTGAAGGAGGAGTATCGCTGTGCCGTGTCCGGTAATGTTGCGCTATCGGGGACGCTCGACCTGCAGGCGGGCCAAGGGCGGATATTGGTCGCCATCGGTTTCGGCGCGGAGCCGGAGGAGGCTGCTTTCCGTGCCGTCCTCAGCCTGGAACAGGGTATCGAGCCGGCACTGAGGTACTATCAGAGCGGATGGCGGGAGTGGCAGGCCGGCCTGCTTGCGTTGGACGAGCCTCATGATCCCAACCAGTTGAACCGTTACCGGGTCAGCACCAGCGTGCTCGCCAGCCACCGCGACGATGCCTCCGGCGCCATTATCGCGAGCCTTTCCATCCCCTGGGGCTTCAACAAGAGCGACGACGATCTCGGCGGGTATCATCTGGTCTGGACACGCGATCTGGTGGAAACCGCGGGAGGGCTGCTTGCCGCAGGCGCCAAAGCCGACGCGCGGTCGGTGCTCGACTATCTCTCGGCGATCCAGGAGGCAGATGGCCATTGGGTGCAGAATGCCTGGCTCGACGGCCGGCCGTATTGGAACGGCATCCAGATGGACGAGACGGCCTTTCCGATCCTGCTTTACGACATGCTTCTTCGCGCCGGCGTGATCGGTTTGTCGGAGACAGGCCGATACGTGGCGATGATCGAGGCTGCTGCGGCCTACATCGTCACCAACGGTCCCGCCACCCAGCAGGATCGCTGGGAAGAGGATGCTGGCTACTCGCCCTTTACGCTGGCCGTCGAGATCGCGGGGTTGCTCGCGGCGGCCGATGCGATGGAAGCGGCCGGACGGTTGCCTCAAGCGCAATATCTGCGGGAAGTGGCGGATGGTTGGAACGAGTGCATCGAGGAGTGGACCTATGCCAGCGATACGGGGTTGTCGCGCCGGCTTGGCATCGACGGCTACTACGTTCGCATTGCCACCGCCGCGGAAGACGTCTCGTCGCTCGGCCGGGACTTCATCCCGATCCGCAATCGCGACGATGGCGAGGCCGTGCTCGAAGCAGACCTTCTTATTAGCCCGGACGCGCTTGCGTTGGTGCGGTTCGGACTTCGCGCCGCCGACGACCCACGCATCCTAGGCACGATCGCGGCGATCGATGCCGAGTTGCGACGTGACCTGCCAACCGGATCCTACTGGTACCGGTACAACGACGACGGCTACGGGGAGCGCGTTGGTGGTGCCCCGTTCGCTGGCCGCGGTGTCGGGAGGCTTTGGCCGCTTTTGACCGGCGAGCGCGCCCATTACGAACTTGCCGCTGGACGACGCGATGAGGCGCAACGCCTCTTGGCAGCGTTGGAAGCCTCGGCAAGCGATGGCGGACTGCTGCCGGAGCAGATATGGGATAGCGACGACGTGCCGGAGCGCGAGCTCTTTCTCGGTCGTCCGTCCGGCAGCGCCATGCCCTTGGTCTGGGCTCACGCGGAACATATCAAGCTCCTGCGCTCGATCCGCGATGGCGTCGTCTTCGATATGCCGCCTCAAACCTTTGCCCGGTATGTCGCAGCAAAGCTCGGTCGTCCGCCATTCGCATGGCGCCTAAACGCCAAGCGCACCCGTATGGCTGCCGGCCGCAAACTGCGGATCGAACTGCCCGAACAGGCCCTCGTGCATTGGTCTACCGACGGTTGGGCAACCGTTATCGACAGTCATGTCCACGATACGGGTTTTGGCACCTATGTCTGCGACCTGCCGACGGAGGGGCTGAGTCCAGGCACAATTCTGTTCACAATCTTCTGGACGAACACCCAGCGGTGGGAAGATGCCGATTTCAAGATCGACGTGGTTTGAGCGTGACCCGGCTCCGCTCAATCGAAGAGTTCGGGCAGTTCCGCTCGCGCGATCTGTCTTAGACGCTCAGCTTCGGCTTGATCGATAGAGCGGTATGGCCATCGGAGCTTCGGTCCAACCGGCCCCCAGCCTCCGATCGCGCACAGCAACTTGTCGAGGGCGGCATTCGAGTAGCCTTGCGCTTGGCGGAATGGAACGATGTGGTTATCCATGAACGCGCAAATGCGTTTCTCGATTGCTAGCGCGGCTTCGATGTCTTCCGCCATCAAATCTGTCCACCACTGGGCGCCTTGCGGGCTGAGGCAGGCCACGTTGGAAAAGGCACCTGCGGCAACGCCGTGGCTCATGCCGGTCGCGAGATGATGGCCAGGCACAAAGAGCGCGAACTCGGCAAGGTATTCGCGGGCAGCGGCATACCAATCGGCGTCGCCATCGGCGAGCTTGATACCGACGACGGCAGGCGATGGGCCACAGACGGCGGCAAGCTCCCGCGGCGTGAGAACCCGCTTGGCATGTGGCGGATTGTAGAGGATCAAGGGGGTCCCCTCGGCGCGGTCCGTCGCGCGCCTCAGGAAATCGATTGCCTCAAGATCGGTGACCGGCCACCAGTCCGGCAGAATGAGCTGGATCGCCAGCGGCTTCAGCGCGGATGCGCGGGCAACGCGTAACAGAGCGATGTGCGGATCCGGCTGGCATGCGCCGATCACGAATGGCATGCCGGCACTCGTGCAACGCTCCGCGAGGATAACCTGGATCCGCTCGAACTCGACGTCCGTCTGATTGTGAAACTCGCCGGCTGTACCGTTCGAATAGATGCCATCGACCCCGGCTTTGATCAGGATGTCGATCTCTTCGCCGAGGGCAGCGAAATCGATCGCGTCGTCCTCCACGATCGGGAGAAGAAGGCTCGCCCAATTGCCGGCGATTGAATGTCGTCTCTGCGTCGTCAAGGCATGGCTCCCAAAGGTATATCGTCGCGAATGCACGCCTTGAGGTGCCCCGGCGCGACTTCCCGCAGCTCAGGAACGGCCTGGCTGCAAGCTTCGATGGAATGCGGACAGCGGGTGCGGAAAACGCAGCCGCTCGGCGGATTCGCGGGGCTCGGGATTTCACCCTTCAGCACCTGACGCTGGCGTTTGGCACCGACATCGGTGGAGGGGATGGCGGACAGTAGCGCGCGCGTATATGGATGCTGTGGCCGGGCGTAAAGATCGCGGCTCGCCGCAATTTCCATGATACGGCCGAGATAGAGGACGATCACACGGTCACAGATATACTCCACGACCGCAAGGTCGTGTGAGATGAACAGCATGGTCAGCCCAAGCCGCTGCTGCAGATCGCGCAGCAGGTTTATGACTTGTGCCTGGATGGAGACATCGAGCGCCGACACCGGCTCGTCGGCGACAATCAGTTCCGGGGCCAGTGTCAGCGCGCGCGCAATGCCGATGCGCTGACGCTGCCCGCCTGAGAACTCGTGCGCGTAGCGATTGATCGCTTCTGCCGGCAAATCGACCTGCTCAAGCGCCACACGGGCGCGTTCGAGCCGTTCCCGGCGGGTTCCGATGCGCTGAATTTTCAGGCCTTCGGTCAGGATCTCGCCGATGGTCATGCGCGGCGAGAGGCTGGCAAAGGGGTCCTGGAAGATATACTGCATCCGCGGACGCATGCGTCGCATCGCCGTGGATGAAAGCCCCGTCAGATCGACGCCATCAAAATGCACGTTGCCTGATGACGGCTCGACCAGGCGAAGGACCGAGCGGCCGATTGTCGTTTTGCCGCTGCCGGATTCGCCAACCAGCCCAACGACTTCGCCCTTACCGATCTCGAAGGAAATGTCCTTCAGGATTGTCAGTTGCGTGCCGTGGGAAGTGTAGCTTTTCGACAGGTCGCGAACAGAAAGCAAAGGCTCGGTCATCTAAATCTCCCGCCACCGAATGCATCGGCTCTTATGAAGCGGTCCAACGGCTTCAAGCGCCGGCACCGCGTTGCGACAGGCCTCGATCGCAAATTGGCAACGCGGTGCGAAGGTGCAGCCAGAAGGCATGTTCATCAGGCTCGGAACGACGCCCGGAATGGCTGCGAGTTTTTCCCCTGATTGTTTCATCCGTGTTGCATCGCCAAGCCGCGGCATCGAGGCGAGAAGGCCCTTCGTGTAGGGGTGTTTTGGATTGCTGAAGACCTCGTTGACCGGGCCTTCCTCGACGATGCGGCCGGTGTACATAACGGCGACGCGATGGGCGATCTGGGCGACGACGCCGAGATTGTGGGTGACGAACAGCATTGCCATTCCGCGCTCGCGCTGAAGCTTCAGCAGCAGGTCGAGGATCTGCGCCTGGATCGTCACGTCGAGTGCGGTTGTCGGCTCATCCGCAATCAGCAAGGTCGGGTCGCAGGCAAGCGCCATGGCGATCGTCGCACGTTGGCGCATGCCGCCGGACAGCTCGTGCGGATACTGACGGGCCCGGCGCTTGGCATCTGGAATCCCGACGTTTTCCAGCAGCGAAATGGCAGTGGCCATTGCCGCTTTCCGGCTTGCTCCGCGATGAATGCGAATTGGCTCGGAGATCTGGTCGCCAATCGTATAGACGGGGTTGAGGCTGGACATCGGCTCCTGAAACACCATGCCGATGTCGTCGCCGCGAATGTCGCGCATCTCGTCTTCCGTTAGCGAAACCAGATTGCATCGGGATCCGTCCTTTCGGCGAAGCCGAATGCTGCCTGCCGCGATCGATCCAATGTTGCGGGTCAGAAGGCGCATGACGGAAAGGCTGGTCACCGATTTGCCCGAACCGGATTCTCCCACCAGGGCCACGGTCTCCCCCGCGCCGACGGTCAGGTCGACATCGTTGACTGCCGTGACATCGCCTCCGCGAATGCGGAAGATGGTCTTGAGGCCCTGAATGGCGAGGATCGGTTCGGCTGACTGCATATTGGTCACCCAAGCAGACCGGTTGCGCGCAGGATCTCGTTGATCCTGGCTGTCTCGGCTTCATTGAGCGCAGTGCGCGGGCGCGGCATTACCGCGCTGTCGATGATACCGAGGCTCTTCATGGCAGTCTTGAAGCCACCGATGCCGGAGGCGCCGCCGCTAACGCGGCCCTGGGCAACCCAGACGATTTCGAAGAGGCGGCAGAGCCGCTCCTGCTCCTTGCGTGCGGCGACCCAGTCGCCACGCCGGGCGGCGTCCCAAAGGCGCACATAGCCGTGAGGATCGACATTCGCGATGCCCGGAACGACCCCGTGCGCGCCCATCAGCAAGGCATTGTCGACGACAATCTCCGAACCGGTCATCAGGAACACGTCCGGCCGATCAGCGAGATCGAGGAGGGCATAGCGGAAGTTGCCGTCATCGCCACTGGAATCCTTGAGGCCGATGATCGTGCCTTCCTTCGCCAAGGCCACCGTCGTCTGGCGCTGCAGCTTGACGTGGACGCAGACCGGAATGTCGTAGGCGACGAGCGGTACGTCGACCGCGTCACGGATAAAGCGGAAATGGTCGAGGATCTCGGATTGGCTGGTGACCGTATAGAACGGCGCGGTGGCAACCACGGCGTCGGCCCCGGCACGCTTGGCAACGTCCGCATGATGAATGACGCGATCCGTCGTCGGATCGATGACGCCGACGATCAGAGGCACGCGTCCGTTCACCACTTTTGCCGAGTGCTCGATGATCTCGCGGCGCGTCTTGTCGTCGTGGAAGATCACCTCGCTTGTCGAGCCGAGCACGAAAACACCGTGGCAACCGCCTTCGATGAGATGCTCCAGAACCCGCGTGTAGGACGGATAGTCGACCGTGAAATCGGCATTGAGCGGCGTCACGACTGGAGGAATTACACCTTTGAATTTTGTCATAGTCTCTTTCTTTCGAGTGATCAGTTTAGTTCAGCGCGAGGGTCGAAAGCGTCCCGAAGACCGTCGCCGATGAAGTTGATGGCAAGCACCGCCAGGATGAGCGCCCCGCCTGGGAACAGCCATTGCCAAGGATACTGTTCGAGGACCGCCGTCGAACGGGCCGCGTTCAGCATGTTGCCCCAGCTGGCGGCCGGCGGTGCGATGCCGAGGCCAAGGAAGGAAAGCCCGGCCTCGAGCAGGATGGCGTTGGCGATCTGCAGCGTGGCGTAGACCACCAGGATATCGACGGCGTTCGGCAGCCCATGTCGGAAGAGCAGATGGGGCAAGCCGGCGCCCATTCCCCGAGCGGCGACGACGAAGTCACGCTCACGCAGTTCCAGCAGCCGTGCGCGCACCATTCGCGCCAGAAGTGGCCAGGACAACAGTGAGATGACGAGGACCGTCGGCCAGATGCCCGTGCCGGCGATCGAGGCGAGCACAAGGAGAAAAATCACCGGCGGCAGCGTCATCACAAGATCGACAAACCGCATACCGACCGCGTCTGCCCAGCGGCCGGAAAGGGCGGAGACAGCGCCGAAGAGAAAGCCGATGACGGCCGAGAGCAGTGTCGACGCAGCAGCGACGAGGAGCGAGATGCGGCCGCCCTCCATCACGCGGGCAAACACATCGCGGCCGACGCCATCGGTACCGAACCAATGTTTCAGGCTTGGGCCAGAGTTCATCGCCAAAAGGTCGATGTCGTTCGGCTTGAAGCTCCACCACAGGGGATAGGTGAGGATCATCGCCAGGACAGGAAGAGCCAGGCAGATACCGAAAACGGCGGCGCGGTTGATCAGGAAGCGGTCGAGTGCACGGGCGAGGGGGCCGGGACTGCGGCTAGAGGTTCTGGCCAGCATGCTCAGGCCACCTTGATGCGCGGATCGATCACCGCGTAAGTGACGTCCGTCAGAAGGTTCACGACGATCACGCAGGCTCCGATGATGAGCGTGGCGCCCATGATGACCGGGTAGTCGCGGGTCTCGACGGAATCCACCAGCAGCAGGCCCATGCCCGGCCAGTTGAAAACGCTCTCGATGAAGATTGCACCACCGACGGCAAGGCCGATAGTCGAGCCGATCAGCGTGACAACAGGCAGCAGCGCATTGCGCAACGCATGCTTGACGATCACCCAGAACTCGACGACGCCCTTCGCCCGTGCCGTGCGGACATAGTCCTGATTGAGCACTTCAAGCAGGGAGGCGCGCATATAGCGCATGATCAGAGCCGCTTGAGCGACCGCAAGGAGCGAGGCAGGAAGGATCAGGTGATGCAGCAGATCAAGGACCGAGAAAGGCTCGCCCGGCGTCAGCATTCCACCCGATGGCATCCATTTGAGCCGCACGGCGAAGACGTAGAGTCCGATCAATGCGCTGAGGAAGGCCGGGCTGGAAATGCCTGTGAGGGCAATCACCGAGAACGAGAGGTCGGCGATGGAGTTACGCCGTACGGCGCTGATGATGCCCGTGGCGATGCCGACGACAGTCGAGATAACGAGAGCCGTTCCCATGAGCAGGACGGTGGGACCTATGCGCGACAGGACGAGACCGAGCACCGGCTGATCCATCCGCTTGATCGAGTAGCCGAGATTGCCGGCCAAGGCTTGCTGCAGCCAGACCAGATACTGCACGGGCAGGGGCTGGTCGAGACCGAGGCTGCTGCGCAGCTCGGCCAAGTCGGCTGGCGACATCGGGATGTTCGGATCGATATAGGCGTCGATCGGATCGCCAGGGGTGAGGCGCAGCAGAAGGAAAATCAGCATGCTCAAGGCAAGCAGCATGCCTATTCCGATCGCCAGGCGCCGGAGACTGTATCTCAGCATTGCAACTCCGTCCTGAAAGGGTGGCAACGCCACCCTTTCGTATCCATGGCGGTCCTATTCGGTGATGGACCAGCGCTGCGGATCGGCCTGATAGGGGCCGCCGCCAGGGGCGGGAGTCCACACAAAATCCTTGACCTTGGAGGATACCACGCCATAGCGATTGGCTACCCAGAGGGTTCCCCACGGGAGCTGGCTATTCATGACCTTGCAGACCTGCTGATAGCGTTCGTCACGCTTTGCCGCGTCAGGTTCACCCAGGGCGGCGTCGAGCGCGGCCGTCAGATCGGGCATGCGGGCGCGAACGACGTTCGGGCCGGCCGGCGGGATCTGCTTTTCATTCAGCCCGACATTGATACTGCCTGCATCTGGTCCGTTTTGCAGGCCGGCATAGACCAGCTGAAACTGCGAGATATCTGCGTCCGGCTTCAGGACGATGCTGTTGTATGTTGGGGCATCGACCGCACGCGGCACGACGTTGATGCCAACCTGAGCCAGCATTGCCTGAACGGCGGCCAGCACATTGGTCGCCAAGGGCGTCGTGTAGTAGGTCAGGAGCGTAATCGGCTTCCCGCCGTTGATCTCGTCCCAGCCAGCTTCCTTCAGAAGCGCTTTCGCCTTTTCGGGATCGTAGGCATAGTCATCAATGCCCTTCGGGACGAGTTGATCGGCGACGTAGGCGCAGTTGGCGGGCTTGGCGGCGCCGCCGTAAAGGCTCTGGATAATCGCGTCGCGATTGATGGCGTGCATCACCGCCTGTCGGACACGCAAATCCTTCCAGATAGGCGATTCATGATTGAAACCCAGATAGTTGACGACGAAGGAATTGCCTTCGATCACCTGGAAAGACTTATCGTCCTTGAATGTCGGAACATCATTGGAGTCGACATAGGTGAACTGGATTTCACCGGCTCGAAGCGCGGCGATCGCAGCCGCCGGATCAGCGAAGTAGCGATTGATGATCTTCTCGAGGGCCGGTTTGCCGCCTCTGTAGTCCGTGTTGGCAGTGAGCTCGACATACTGGTCGTTGACGTACTTCGAGAATTTGAACGCGCCGGTGCCGATCGGTGACGTCGACCACCATGCGTTCTTGGCGAGGTGGTCGGCCGGTATTGCGGCCAGTGCGTGCTCGGGGAGCATCATGACCTTTGTCAGGGTATCCATGAGACTGGCCGACGGCGCGTTGAGCTTGATCACGAGCGTGTGGTCGTCCGGAGCTTCGACGGATGACACCGGTGTTAGGCGAGCGGCCAGGACAGATCCGGTCTTTGCATTCTTGGCGAGTTCCATCGTGAACTTCGCGTCCTTGGCCGTGAATGGCTTTCCGTCGTGCCACTTCGCGTCAACGAGCTTGAACGTATAGGTCAGCTGGTCAGGGCTCACGTCATAAGACGATGCAAGTACGCCGACCGTCTTCTGCAGCTTCGCATCATAGGTCACGAGCGGTTCGAAATAGATGCTGAGCCAGGTGAAGCCCGCGGTTGCGGCGAGCGGATTGAAATTGCCCTGAAAGCCACCGGGGCCAACATCGAAGCCGCCCGACAGGGTTGCAGCTTGCGCCGGGCGGGTGAAGCCCGATGCGACTGGTGTTGCCATCATCGCGGCGATTGCGATAGCCGAAAGTCGAGACAGGGTGTTCATTGCGTTCCTCCCACATTTGAACTTGTCTTATTGGTTGCGATAACTCGGGCGATGCCTTCGTAGTGGTGGTCGAGGCGCCGGCGGGCCTCCTCCACGTCCCGGGCTTCTACGGCATCGACGATGGCGGCGTGATCGCGCCAAGTGGCCATCGGATCGACGTTGTCGAGATTCACGAAATCCGAGGCCTTGTAGAAGGCGAGCCAGAACACGTCGATCAGCCGGCTCAGCGTTTCGTTCTCCTGGCAGCGGAAGAGCAGTCGATGGAAGAGCTGGTCGTCCTCGGCGAAGGATTCGCCGCGTTCGGCGTGCGCCTTCATACGGTTGACGGTGGCGCGGAGCTCGGCAATGTCGTCCTTGCCGATCGTTTCCAAGGTCTTGCCGATCAGGCCGACTTCGAGCGTCCGACGGATCTCGATCACTTCCTCGATCTGGCGGAGCGCGCCGCCAAGGCCGTAGGCAAGATTGTCGAGCAATGGCTCGAACGAGAACGCCTTCACGAAAATTCCGACGCCGCGCCGTGATTCCAAGACGCCAAGCGATTCAAGTGCCTTGATGCCTTCGCGCAGCGAGTTGCGGCTGACGCCAAGTTGTGTCGCAAGCTCGCTCTCGGCGGGCAGCAGTGTTCCCGGCTTCAGGCCGTTATCGTTGATGTAGGCGCGCAGGCTCTCCTGCACGGAAACATGCAGCAACGGGGCTCTTGTCAACGGCTTCATGGTCTTTAGGGGCATGCCGATCTCGCTGCGGAAAATTCCTAGTGTCGAGACACATATCCACTTGTAGGATATCTGTCAAATGAACATGTGTGCATGCTGGTACGGATTTCGGATCGAGCAGGCAGCGGGTCGTTCTCCTGACCATTGGGAGCGCTGCGTCAGCTACGAGTAGAGGGGTGTCAGAACCACGAATTTCGAGACCTTCGTTTCAGCGCGGTTGGCAAAGTTTTGCTGCAGCCGATGTCGAAAACGTCATAGCTTTTAATTATCGTAACGATCAGTAAATCCAACTTAGAATTATCGTCTAGTTCCGATAAGAAGAAGCAAAGGGAGGATGCGCGTCGACCGGTGTCTTCGCCTCAAGCACCGAACCTCATTCGGAAAGTGCCGCGGCTCGACCGGATGATTTGGAAGAGTTCCCTTTGGACGGCAGAAAACTCAAAGCAATCAAGGAGAACGTTATGGACCAGAAACCCGACAGCGCCGGCAAATGTCCCGTTGCGCATACGCCCCGTGGTCGATCCAACCGCGACTGGTGGCCAAACCAGCTGGACGTTCAGGTTCTTCATCAGCATTCCGGCCTCTCCGATCCGATGGGCAAGGCGTTCAACTACGCCGAGGAGTTCAAGAAGCTCGATCTCGACGCCGTGAAGACGGATCTTCATGCGCTGATGACCGACTCGCAGGACTGGTGGCCAGCCGACTTCGGCCACTATGGCGGTCTCTTCATCCGCATGGCCTGGCATAGTGCCGGCACCTACCGCATTACCGACGGCCGCGGCGGCGCCGGTGCCGGTCAGCAGCGTTTCGCTCCGCTGAACAGCTGGCCTGACAACGTCAACCTCGACAAGGCCCGCCGCCTTCTCTGGCCGATCAAGCAGAAATACGGCAACAAGATTTCCTGGGCGGATCTCTTGATCCTTACCGGCAACGTCGCGCTCGAATCCATGGGCTTCAAGACCTTCGGTTTCGCCGGCGGCCGCGCCGATGTCTGGGAACCGGAAGAGCTTTATTGGGGCCCGGAAGGCACTTGGCTGGGTGATGAGCGCTACAGCGGCGAACGCGAGCTGTCCGAGCCACTCGGCGCCGTGCAGATGGGTCTGATCTACGTCAATCCGGAAGGCCCGAACGGCACTCCGGATCCGGTCGCTGCTGCCCGCGACATCCGCGAAACCTTCGCCCGAATGGCGATGAACGACGAAGAGACCGTAGCGCTGATCGCTGGTGGTCATACCTTTGGCAAGACGCACGGCGCGGGTGATCCGTCTTTTGTCGGCGTCGACCCGGAAGGCGGCGAACTGGAAGCGCAGGGCCTCGGCTGGACGAGCAAGTTCAACACCGGTGTCGGGCGCGATGCCATCGGCAGCGGCCTTGAAGTGACTTGGACGCAGACCCCGACCCAGTGGAGCAACTACTTCTTCGAAAACCTGTTCGGCTTTGAATGGGAGCTGACCCAAAGCCCGGGCGGTGCGAAGCAGTGGAAGGCCAAGAACGCCGAGGCTTCCATTCCGGATGCTTTCGACCCGGCGAAGAAGCAGCTGCCGACCATGCTGACGACCGACCTCTCCCTCCGTTTCGATCCGGTATACGAAAAGATCTCGCGCCGCTTCCTCGAGAACCCAGGCGAGTTCGCCGATGCCTTCGCGCGCGCCTGGTTCAAGCTGACGCATCGCGACATGGGCCCGAAGGTGCGCTACCTCGGTCCGGAAGTCCCGGCAGAAGACCTGATCTGGCAGGACGTTATCCCGGCCGTCGATCATCCGCTCGTCGATGACGCCGACATTGCGGACCTGAAGGAAAAGGTTCTCGCGACGGGTCTTTCAGTGCAAGAGTTGGTTTCGACCGCCTGGGCGTCCGCTTCGACCTTCCGTGGCTCGGACAAGCGCGGCGGCGCGAACGGTGCGCGTATCCGCCTTGCGCCACAGAAGGACTGGGACGTGAACCAGCCTGCGCAGCTCGCCAAGGTGATCGGCGTGCTTGAAGGCCTCCACAAGGACTTCAATGCCGCCCAAACGAGCGGCAAGAAGATCTCGCTCGCTGACCTGATCGTGCTCGCCGGTGCCGCTGGTGTCGAGAAGGCTGCAAAGGCTGGCGGTCACGACGTGACCGTTCCATTCACGCCTGGCCGTATGGATGCCTCGCAGGAGCAGACGGATGCGGCGTCCTTCGCCGCGCTCCAGCCGCGCGCCGACGCGTTCCGTAACTATGTCGGTGGCCGGCAGTTCATGCGACCGGAAGAGGCTCTCGTCGACCGCGCCCAGCTGTTGACGCTGACCGCTCCGGAAATGACTGTCCTGGTCGGCGGGCTGCGGGTGTTGAAGGCCGGCGTGCCTGAGCATGGCGTCTTCACCTCGCGTCCCGAAGCGCTGACGAACGATTTCTTCGTCAACCTGCTCGACATGGGCACGGTGTGGTCGCCGGTTGACGGCAACGAAGGCGTTTACGAGGGTCGTGATCGCAAGACGAACGAACGCAAGTGGACCGGCACGCGGGTCGACCTGATCTTCGGTTCGCATTCGCAGCTTCGTGCGCTTGCGGAAGTCTACGGCCAGTCCGATGCAAAGGCGAAGTTCGTCAAGGACTTCGTCGCAGCGTGGACTAAGGTCATGAACGCCGATCGTTTCGATCTCGTCTGATCGGTAAAATCTGGCATGGACGCGGCCGGTCAGCGGCGTCCATGCTTCCTCCCCTCCCCAAGTGCATCAGAAGGGATGTGCTTGCACATCAAGTCTCGACGATGATTTGCGCTTGAGGCGACCTCGGACTAACCTTCGTAAGTCTCGAAACCGGCGAGCACGAGGTCCATTTTGTCGGCACTACCCGTCGGATCGGCCGTCACGTGTAGAAAGCCGCGGTTGGGTATTCGATCCAGATGTCGATTGCTTCCCGCTCACGCTTATGGACTTTCCGCGAATCATAAAAATTCCTTCGATCGTCGCGCGTTCAATATCATGCCAGATGATTGCGGCTCCTATGCTTCGGGCTCTCGCCCGAAGTCCTTGCGGAGTTCGTCCTTGGCGTTTTCGAGTTTCGCGTGCTGCGCTTTGGTCAGTGGCTGCCCGGCGCGGTTGATATGGAAGTTCAGCATCGACATGGCGGCTGATTGTCGTCCAGTGGAGGCTGGAACAGTGCGCCAACCGCTTAGTTCCAGAATTTTTGGGCACCGGGCCTCGGGAGTTTTGATGAACAACAGATGAACGAAACAGGCTTGGGCGCGTTCCCTCTCCAGGAGATGGAATAATGTTCATGCCTCAATTCGATGGATACGCCTCTATTGGCGAACGCGCCCCTTTGGCTTCTCTTGCCGAGGAGATTTTGTCAGCAATTGCCTATTGCGGCTGTGCGGAAGACCTGCAGCTATCGATTGTCGAGTCGGCCGGACTGTTCTTTCTGGAAGGCCAGGTTCCGACCCAAGCCGCAGCCGACCAGATCCTTCAGGTCGCGCGCCGCTGCGCTGGTTCGATTGTTCTTTCCCGAATTTCTATAGGCTGATCGCGTTGCAATGTGAGGTGGAGTGTGGAATGAGCGCCAAGGTTAGTCTCGTAGCGGGCGCAAGCAGCCGCGGCGATCCAGGGCGAGGATGTGGCCGACTTGATCAGCTTCCAACACGAGATTCACCGAAAGGTAGGCCGCCTAACCGCCAATGGGGTACGTGCAGTCAATGCGCGGTTGTGATTTTATGGTCTCGGCCAGATGCGGCCATTGTATTGCGTCGAGGGCCCGTCAGGAAACTCGCGGGCCCATGCATATGGTGGCGTGGGTGGTCGCAGGCGAGGCGGAACATCGAACGTTTCGAATGGTTCTCCGACCACGGCAGTTTGGTCGAGCGCCGCAAACAATGCGATTGATCCGACGATCACCCAAACCAAGGGATTGCATCCGCAAGCAGCGGCTTTAGCTCTTCAACGGCGAGGTCTTGCGGCGTTCGAGCAGGGCTGCCCGGATCAAATCCACTTTCGTAGGCGCTGGCGAGGCCATCGGTGCAGGAGCGTCGGCATCCTCACGCGCCACACTTTGCCGCTTGAGGCCGAGATATTTTTCCTGCGCCGCAATCCGGTCACCCTCCGAGACCGGCTCGCGCGGTTTGCCATCGATGCCGTAACGCAAGGAGTCGGGCTGTGCGGTGGCGAAATAGTAGCGCTTGGAGTGAAGATAGGCACCCGTCGCGCGGCGCAGCGTGGTGATGCCAACGTCGGGCTTGAGAAGCGGCCTCAGCTCGTGCCAGAGCCCAAGCGCAAAAGGCCGGATAGGCTCGCCGACCGCGTTTGGCAGAACAGCGACGGGTTGCATGAGCAAGTCGCTGATTGCCTGGGCTTTGCGGATATCCGCTTCATTTGCGACAATCGGGCCGCGGCTGGTGGTCCAGGGTTTGCTCATCTCACAACTACCTCTGCGGACCTTTTAGGCAGCAACTGTGAACGCAATTTGACGAAAGCTTTTGGCGCGCCATGCTCGACCGCCGCTGGAGGAGAGCGATGCAGCTTCCGCCCCGCTCGCAGGCGAGGCTGCGCGCCTCCGCGACCTTCTGTCGGCGTGTCGTCTTGAGGCTGACGATGCTGTCTATGCGCCGGAGATCCGGGTGATTGCCGGTGGTTGAGGATGAGAAACGTCTCGAGCGTCTAGGCGCGGTTGCCCAGGATAGCGCGGGCCATCATGCTTATCGTGCGGGTCCGAGCTTCCAGTCGGAGTCACCGGACGGGCAGGCGAGGCCTTTGAAGCGGGTTTCGCCTTCGAGCGTGCGCTGTGTTGTCACAAATGCCCGGCATGAGCTTTCAGGGTCGACGCCGATTTCTTCAATCACGCCGGCACTTCCCGTCGATGGATTCGCCCAGGCAAGCGGCTTCACGCCGACGTCGCCGCGGCTGACAGTGTCTGCGATAACCGCTTGATCAGTCTTTGCGACTGGGGCCGACTGTGGAACGGCGGCGGTTTCCAGGGGCTCGACCTTCGTACATCCCGCCAGCACCAAGGCTACAAAAGACAGCTGCAATACGCCTATGTTTTTTCGCGTCATCCGGACGTCCCGATGATTATGGTTCTGCATAGTAGCATGCAATCCTGACTTCAAACTGAGGGCTACTATAGAAATGGGAGCTACACCAGTCAGTTCCGTTCATCGGGGTGTTTTTGCCGGCCCGTTCCCACAAAATCCGGTTCCAACGATGCCTGGAGCGCGGAACGCATCCTTCCCTTATTGCCTGCTTGCGGCGTCTGCGAGCCAGCTCCTTACGGCAATCACCGAGGTCGGATGACGAGGCTTGCGCGGCGAGACGACGTAAAAATCCGAGCCAATCGTAAGTTCGTTCGGCAACACACGGAGGAGGCGGCCAGACGCAACGTCATCCTCCACGAAGAACGTGCTCGTAAGCGCGAGACCTTGGCCAGCAATCGCGGCCTCGATCGCTAAGGACGTCTGATTGAATCTGATATTTTTGGAGACAGTCGGCAGATTGTCCGGAAACGCCAGTTCGAGAAATTGTGGCCAAGAATCGTGGGCGTCGTGAAGAAGCGGATAGCGCCCGAAATTGCCATCCTGGCCTGGCGGCCCAAGCTTCTCGACCAGCAGGGGGCTGGCAACGGCGACGAGCACGTTGTCGAAGAGAAGTTCCGCATTCAGCCCCGATCCGAAAGGAAGCCGGCCATAACGCACGGCGAGATCCACAGCATCCGTCTGGAAATTGGCAATGCGATCGGTGGCCAGGATGCGCAGATCGATGTTGGGGTGGACCGCGGTGAAATCCGGCAGACGAGGGATCAGCCATTTCGAGGCGAAGGTCGGCGTGACGCTGATGGTCAGGTGAAGTGGTTCCGGCTTCAGCGTCTCCGTTGCGTCGGCGATCAATTCGAAGGCGCGTCGGATGTTGGTGATGTAGCTCTGTCCCGCCTCGGTCAGCGCCAATGTTCGCGGGAGTCTGTCGAACAGCTTCAGGCCCAATTCCGCTTCTAGGCCGCGTATTTGTTGCGCAACGGCTCCCTGTGTCACCCCAATTTCCTCGGCGGCCAGCCGGAAGTTCAAGTGCCGGGTGACGACCTCGAAGACACGGAGGCCGTTCAGGGAGGGAAGACGCCGGATACCTTCTGCCATTCGATAGTTTTTCTACTGCTTGATGAGAGGGGAATTGGTTCGCGTAGCCGATGCCGGAATGATATCACGCTTTCCGTGTGTGACAGAAGATGGCAATCGGTGCCGATCTTTTTGAAGCAGGAGAGGTTGATGTCAGTAGAAAAGGTAGCGGTGATTACGGCAGGCGGCAGCGGGATGGGCGCCGCGGCGGCGAAGCGTCTTGCGGCGGATGGGTTCAAGGTCGCAATCCTGTCGTCGTCGGGCAAGGGCGAGGAACTTGCGAAGACCCTGGGCGGTCTCGGGGTGACCGGCTCGAACCAGTCCAATGACGATCTACGCAGGCTCGTCGACCTTGCGATCTCGGCGTGGGGACGCATCGACGTGCTCGTGAACAGCGCCGGCCACGGTCCTCGGGCGCCACTCCTCGACATATCGGATGACGACTGGCACCGGGGCATGGAGGTCTATCTGCTGAACGTCATCCGCTCGACGCGGCTGGTCACGCCGCACATGCAGAAGCAGAAGGCTGGCTCCATCATCAACATTTCCACAGCCTGGGCTTTCGAGCCGAGCCCGATGTTCCCGACATCGGCCGTGTTCCGGGCCGGACTGGCATCGTTCACAAAGTTGTTCGCCGAGACGTACGCGGCCGAGAATATCCGTATGAACAACATTCTTCCGGGCTGGATCGACAGTCTTCCGGCTACCGAGGAGCGCCGCGACAGTGTTCCGATGAAGCGGTATGGCACGAGCGAGGAAATCGCCGCGACCGTTGCCTTCCTCGCATCACCGGGGGCGGGATATATGACGGGACAGAACCTTCGGGTCGATGGTGGATTGACCCGCTCGGTGTGATGTCACGAGGATACTGCGAAGCGCGCCGTCCCATGGGCAGGCGTGCTCCAGCCTTCCGTACGTCATCGATCAGAAGCGGAAGACAGCTCCCAAGATCGGGCCGTGTTCGATCGTGTCATAAGTGAAGCCGTCGTTGCTGTAATTGACGCCGAGGGCACGATAGCCGGCAACTGCCGAGATTCGATCGTTGAATTTGTAGCCAATCGCTCCCAGCACGTCCCAGTCGAAATCGGCGCCGCCGGCGCCAATCATGGCGGAACCAGTCAAAAAGGCCTTGTCGGTCAGCAAATAGTTGCCTCTGAAGCCGACAAGCCCATCCACCCAGTTTCCGGTGTCGGTGCGCGACAGGTTGCCAATGAGGCCGCCGTTTAGGGCGATCCTGGTTTCGACATGCCAGTATCTGGCGCCTCCAACCACATCCAGGCGGGCCTTGGGATCCTCATAGACCGTGTAGCCGACACCGAGCAGCGATGTGAACGTCACCGATTTGAGATCGACTTCGTCGGCGACGACGCCGCGTGGCGTGGCGGCATCCGTCGTTATGCGCGCGTAAATTATGTCGGTGAAGATGCTGAAGCGGTGATAGCGCGCATTGCCGGCTGCCATGAAGGCAAAGTCGAGATCCTTCAGGATGTCACTGAAACTCTGATTTATGTCGACGGTCGGAAGGCCAAACACCTGGGTTTTGCCGTCGAGTCCCGCGACCCAGAAATAGGGTGCGAACGAAAACGTCCAGCCGTTCGGTTCCGAAGCCTGAGGCTGAGGTGCCGTGGCCGGCAAAAGATCTGCTGCATGCAACGGTGTCACAAATGCCAACGCGGCGGCAGCGCATGCGATCAGCGAAATCCTGCTACTCATAGTGAACCTGTCCCCTCTCGCGTTCAGGTCACAAATGGCCCCGATTCACCGACCTGAACTGATATCGCAGATTGCACTAAGTTCTGTTTGCCGCAAAGTGCTTATATGTCGGTTCTCATATATCTGACGTCGGAAATCTCGGACACCGTTGCTAAGCCGCTTCAGCCTCCAGCGAAATCGGTGCATGTCAGTGCCGTACTGCTTCATCCGCGCCAGAATCTTTTCCGTTCCATCAGGTCATCCAGGGACGACTGTGCGGCGCTCAGCAGTTTTTCGCGGTTGCCAACGGCGACCAGCGATTCGGCGTCGGGATGCGAATCCAGTTCCAACTCGTGAACGACAGTCGGGGCCGTTGCCATATCGTTCAGGAGACCGAGTTCGTCCTGCAATTCCTCCATCGACTTGATGAACTTGGCGTACCTTCGCTCCGCCTGCTTGCCGGTAAACAATGAGATCAAGAACTCGCACGCGTATCTGAGCTTCTTCGCCGCCTTGCGTGCTTCGTGCCGGTGCTCGTCGTCAGCCTCGACGAGGGACTTGCCGCGCTTCTTCAACTTCTTGCGGTGACGGTCGAGAGTCTCGATCGCGAAATCGACCACCGGGCCGTTGCGGATCTCCGTGGTTTCCGACAACGTGAGATATTCCCCGCAACGGAGCCACTCGTTAACGTCGAGCATCAGGGCTTTGGCGCGCGAGCTGTAGATGGCATTCAGCACATCGTCATAGGCGCTATCGCGGGCCTCAAGCAGCCGGCCGCGGATGTCGCTGCTTCCTGCCCTGGCAATCAAGACATCTATGTTGCGCGCCGTTCCGAGAACGCCGGTCAGCCATTTCAGCTCGTCCTTGAGCCGCCGCGATTCCGCATCAACCAGGATTGCCTTGTAGAGTGAGAAGGCGGACCGCAGCCGCCTCAGGGATACCCGGGCTTGATGAAGCGCCGCCGGGTTTGCCCGGTCGAGGAGAATTGACTCGTTCAGACGGAATTGCCGGAGGCACGCTTCGGCAACGATCTGGAACGACGCGGACACTCGCAGCTCGCGATTGAGGTGCACTGCTTCGGCTTTGTACGCGGTCGTCTGCTCGCCGAGGAGACGGTAGCCTCTCTCTGCTTTTGAGGCGACACCGAAATGGATTGGGACAATCGCCTCGATTCTGCGGGCAAGCACAAACAGGGCGTTTGGCTTGCCATCCTTCAGCTCCAGTTCCAATTCCCGTATCTGCGTCTGGCGGTCGCCGGCGACGACAAAGCCCGTATCCAGCGCAACTTCTATTTTGCTTCCATCCTGATCGACGTTCCATCGATGCCGCTTTACGGATGTAGAGAACTGTGGGATGGGGGCGGTCGCGTCGATATCAAGCTCTGCCTTCAATGGCGTCGAATAATCGATCACGGGTGTGTTGCCGGTGACCGGCGCTTCCCATTCGGAACGCGCGAAGATCGCATTGTTCGGGCCGGTCGCCTTTACCGTTTGGATGTGCGCTTCGCCGACACTGCGAATTCTTAGCGAATAACCGCCTTGCCATGCCTGGTGGTCGGGTGTGTCAAAATAAATCGAAGTCAGCGGCTCTACGGAGATTGGCTCGCCGAGCAAGCCGGATCCCAATAGTGTATCCGCGGCGTCGGCACTCAGCTCAAGCTTCAGTTCTGTTTCGGTTCCCAAATGGCGGTCTCCGCTCGGTCGCATGATGATCGATGGATGCAATTCCTTTGACGAGAGATAGAGCGGTGCCATCCGGACAAAACGCCTTGATGACAAAAAACTCGGGCAAGGGGAAACTGCAAACTAATCCCACAGAAAAAACGGCCTTTGAACTCTGCCATGCTACAGTAGAGCCCGCGCGAACATTTCCAGACCAAGCAGAAACAGGCCAATGAGGAACCACGCTCGGAAACGGGCAGGATTTATTCTTGTGCGGATAGCTTGTCCGGCGATCATGCCGGCAAGTGCAGGAACGACGGCCATTGTGGACATCATCAGGGCGCTCCCCTGGTATTCTCCATGCCAAGCAAGTCCGCCGGCAAGCGCAATCGTCGAGACGGTGAAGGACAGTCCGAGAGCTTGGATGAGATCGTCTCGGCATAGATTAAGCGATTGCAGATAGGGGACCGCTGGGACGACGAAGACGCCTGTTGCACCAGTGACCAGGCCCGTCACGAGGCCGATTGCCGGAGAAAGCCACCGCTCCTGCCATGCCGGGATGCTAAGCGGCTGGGCGACGAGAGTGTAGATCGCGTATAGCATGAGCACCGCGCCGAGCGCGGCGGTTGGCCCATTGCTGTGCCCGCCGGTTATGAAGGCGCTGCTAGCGATCGTAGCCACGGCAATCGCAGCCATCATTGGCCAGAGGCGTCGTGTCGCGGGAAAAACATTCGGTCCTGCCGCCAATTGCCAGATATTCGTGATCAGCGAGGGCACCACCAACAAAGCGGCTGCGGCAAGCGGCGAGACGAGTGCCCCCAACAGGCCCATCGCCACGGTTGGCAAGCCCATGCCCGTAATTCCCTTGACGACCCCGGCAACAAGGAAGATCACGATGACGAGCGGGAGGGAGGCAAGTGTCGTTTCCATCGGTTGCGGATAGCAGATCGATCATCGCGCACAATGCGGATTGCCGGAACACAGACTTCGGCTGGTCCGAAGGCTGGCCTTGGTGTAATCCTTTAGAATGCGCTTTGACCTTACCGATCTTCGCCTCTTTCTCGCGGTTGCCGAGGCGGGCAACATCACGCGCGGCGCGGCGGAAGTCGGCTTGTCGCTTCCTGCGGCCAGTGAGCGCTTGCGGTCGATGGAAGCAGTCTGCGGCGTCTTGCTCTTGGAGCGCGGACGCAGAGGCGTATCTCCGACACCGGCAGGAGAGGCCTTGGCCCATCACGCGCGGCTGATCGAACGTCAAATGGCGCATATGCGCGGTGAACTGAGCGAGCACGCAAAGGGACTGCGGGCGACAATCCAGGTTCTGGCCAACACTGCAGCGATCATGGAATTTCTTCCAACGCAGCTTGCGCCGTGGTTGGTCAAGCATCCCAATATCGATCTCGATCTTAAGGAGCGACAGAGCGCTGAAATCGCGCGGGCGATTGCGGCCGGGCACGCTGAAATCGGCATCTTCTCCGATGCCGTGGAAACAGGCGACCTGCACGTTCGCGATTTCGCCACGGACCGGCTGGTGGTCGTTGCGAGCAAACAGTGGCATCTTGCGGAACAGAAGAAAATCAACTTCCGCCAAGTCCTGGAGGAAGACTTTATCGGCCTCATGGACGGCGCGCTGCAAAGCCACGTCGAGGATCATGCCAGACGATTGGGCGCGAAGCTGAAGATGCGTGTCCGGGTAAGAAGCTTTGAAGGGATATGCCGTCTCGCTTCCAGCGGGGCCGGCATAGGCATTATTCCCGGCACGGCTGCAAAGCGATTTCGGAGATCATTGCCGCTATCGGAGGTGCGCATTGCCGACGCATGGGCCGTCCGGCGCCTGGTCTTATGCTGCCAGTCGCCGGATTGGTTGACGAGCCAAGCACGAGACCTCTTTGATCACCTGGCCGTCGATGTTTGATAAAGCGTGTTTGTGGCCGGTGTGCGCGTTCACGAGCCGGATTCGCGAGCAGCTTTGTCGAGGGCAGCAAAATCCTCTCCATCGAGAGTGATGTTCGCAGCCGCAACGTTCTCCTCAAGGTGTTTCACCTTCGAGGTTCCGGGAATCGGCAACATTACAGGGCTGCGTTTCAGCACCCATGCAAGAGCGAGCTGGCTTGGCGTCGCATCATACTTCCTGGCCAACCTGTCGAGGATGGAGCCGGGGCGGGCAAGCTCGCCGGCCGCCAGCGGATACCATGGAATGAAACCGATGCCCTCGCGTTCGCAGTAGTCAAGAACGTCTTCGCTACCGCGATCGACGAGGTTGTAGCGGTTCTGGACGGTCGCGACAGGAAATACCTCGCGGGCTGCCTTTATGTCGTCGACAGAAACTTCGCTGAGGCCCGCATGGGCAATGACGCCCTGGTCAAGAAGCATCTTGACGGCACCGAACTGCTCGCCGGCGGGAACCCGCGGATCTATGCGGTGCAGCTGCCAAAGGTCAATCCGGTCGACACCGAGCTTCTTCAAGCTGCCTTTCGCGCGCTCGATAAGATAGTCCGGCCGTCCGTTCGGCGTCCAGATATCCGGTCCTTTCCGAGTCAGGCCCGCCTTGGTCGCGATCAGCAGTCCTTTGTAAGGATGCAGCGATTCCCGGATGAGTTCTTCGGAAACATCGGGGCCGTAGGAATCGGCCGTGTCTATGAAATTGACGCCGATCTCCGGCAGGCGACGCAAAGTTGCCAATGCTGCGGCCTTGTCTGCCGGCGGTCCCCAAATGCCGGCCCCAGTGATGCGCATGGCGCCAAAGCCGAGACGATTGACGGTGATCTTGCCGATCGAAAATTGACCCGATGCGGCTGCTGAAATCGTGGAACTGTCGGGCACGGACCTTCTCCCGGTTGCCTGGTTTGGGGCTTGCTCGGGTGTTAAAGGTGGAGCGGGCAGGCAACAATACAAGTCGCTTTGCCCGCAATCTCGGCCGTTCGCGACACCTCCGGTGCCGCAGAGGTCAGGGGTGCTCAGGTCCGACCGAACGACCGGAAATGAGGCGCAGCCATGGCGGAAGGTGGAAAGCACACATCAGTAGGTACATGGTCGTCATGCCGTCCACCGGAAAGGCGTCCGGCATGGCGGAGCAGATCATCTCTGCTCCGCTGTTCGCCATCGTGACGATCGCCATGATGGCGAAGGTGGGCGCAGCGCCCAGGCATAGCCAGTCGGCGATGCTTGCTGCCGTGTCGGTCGGAGTCTCGATCGGTGCGCTGCGCTTCGTCTGGTCGTAGGAACGCATGAACGTTATCCCCGGCCATACTCGTCGTGACGACGCCACCAGATGCCATCCTCATTGCGGCCCCTGGGTGCCCGGTCGAGCAACTGATAGACACCCCAAATGCCGTCCAACCCGCGCGCGTAGCTGGAGTAGGTGTGGTAGACAACGCCATCCTCAAGAACGAAAGCACTGAGGCCGGGTCGGTCGCGCGTGTAGGTGGCAACGTCGGTTCCCGTCATCGAGGCGATCTGGGCGACGGGGCTCTCGGCGCCGCGCAGTTTCCATTCCTGCACGGTTTGACCTTCGAGTGGCACCCGGGCAGGTGGTTCACGGCGGTAGTTATACTCGATCCCGCCTTCGCGCTGCTGCTGTTCGCTGAACAAGACGCTGAAGTCGAGGTTGAAATCGCTGCCGAACGAGGAAGCCCAGTCGAATGTCCATCCCATCCGCTGCTTGAAAGCCTGCAGCTTCGGGAAGGGCGCGCGGGAGACGGCGGTGAAGGCCACGTCATGGTTTTCGAGATGGACGACGACGCCGTTGTAGCCATCTGCGATCGAAGAGCAGGACGGGCATCCGGCGGTGTAGTCGGGGCCGAACATGAAGTGATAGATCAGCAGCTGCGAACGACCCTTGAAGAGGTCAACCAGCGAAGCGCTGCCGTTGGCGGTCTCGAACCGGTATTCCTTGTCGATCCGTACCCATGGCAGCTCCTGGCGGCGTTGTGCCAGCATGTCGCTGCGTCGCGTCAGCTCTTTTTCTTCACCCAGCAGGTCGAGCCGGGCCGCAAGCCATTCTTCGCGTGAGCCTGTTTTATGCATTGTCATCCTACTTCTCCTTTTGCTGTCTGTTGCGTAGCATCGCCGCCGCGAGCGGCTGCTTTGCTGGTCGGGAACAGACTAGGGCCGGAGCGGGAGAAGGTGGGAGTTACAAGTTTGACGGGATTTCAATGGACTCGATGATCGTCGCTGCGGCGAGGCTGCTCGCGACCGGCGATCTTCTCGGCGCCTTGAAAAGGGTTGCGCTGCGCAACGATGCGCCGGCGCTCGCGCTTCGTGGCATCGCAATGGCACAGCTCGGCGATCTCGCGAGGGCGAAAATTCTGCTGAAGGCGGCGGCGCGTTCGTTCGGATCAAGGGAACCGATTCCGCGAGCGCGCTGTGTCGTCGCCGAGGCGGAAATTGCCCTGGTCTCGCGTGATCTCACCTGGCCGGCCAAAACGCTCACCGCTGCGCGCGAGGTGCTCGAAGCGCATGGCGACCGATTGAACGCCGCACATGCACGACATCTCGAAGCAAGGCGACTGCTCCTGGTCGGGCATCTGGACGAGGCCGAACACCTGCTTGCGGGCGTCGATCCGACACCGTTTCCACCTCCGTTGCGGACCACCCACGAACTGGTCGTTGGAGGGATTGCCATTCGCCGCCTTCGCACCGGCGCGGCGCGCGCGGCCCTGCAGCGTGCGGAAAATGCTGCGCGCGAGGCGGGAATTCCTGCTCTCCACGCCGAAGTCGACAGCGTATCGCAAGTTCTGAAAACGCCCGCAGCACGTTTGATCGGGCGAGGTGAGGAGCGGCTCCTGCTGCTGGAGGAGGTGGAGGCGGTTCTAACGTCAGACGCACTCGTGATCGACGCATGCCGGTACGTCGTGCGCAAAGGGGACTCGCTCGTTTCGCTGACGACGCGTCCGGTCTTGTTCGCACTGGCGCGTGCGTTGGCGGAGCGTTGGCCGGGAGACGTATCGCGAAACGCCCTTGTTGCTCGAGCCTTCGGGGCAAAGGAAGCCGATGAATCGCATCGCGCCAGGCTGCGCGTCGAAATCGGACGGTTGCGTGGTGAGCTTCATCGCATCGCGGATGTCAATGCAACGAGGGATGGCTTTACATTTGTACCGCGTCACAGCGAAGACGTGCTTATTCTGGCGCCGCCCGTCGAGGAGCAGCACGGTGAGATTCTCGCATTTCTGGCCGATGGCGAGGCCTGGTCGAGTTCGGCACTGGCGATTGCCATTGGTGCCAGCCCTCGCACCGTGCAGCGGGCACTCGATACCTTGTCGGAAAAAGGCAAGGTACAATCCTTCGGACGCGGACCGGCACGTCGATGGACGATCCCGTCCCTGCCTGGATTCCCGTCAACTTTGTTACTCCCAGGTCCACTGCCCAACGACTAGGATAGGCCCATGAAACACTCCAAAGCTGAAATCCTTCGCGAATATGGTCCCTTTGCGGATGTGAACCAGGTGGGCGGCGTCACCTATGACGGGCGACATGTGTGGTTTGCGTCCGGCGACAGGCTCAATGCCTTCGACCCCGATGCCGGTGAGCTGGTGCAAACGATCGACGTGGCGGCTCATGCAGGGACTGCCTTTGATGGACGCTACCTGTTTCAGATTGCCGAGGATCGCATCCAGAAGATCGATCCGAAAACCGGCGCGGTGCTCACCACGATCCCGGCACCGGCGAACGGCGGTGATTCCGGGCTCGCCTGGGCCGAAGGAACGCTCTGGGTTGGAGACTACCGCGGCCGAAAGATCCATCAGGTCGATCCGGAGACCGGTGCGGTTCTTCGCAGCATCGAGTCCAACCGGTTCGTGACCGGCGTGACCTGGGTGGATGGCGAACTCTGGCACGCCACTTGGGAAGGCGATGAGAGCGATATCAGGCGCCTTGAACCCAAGAGCGGGCGCGTGCTGGAACGCCTCGATATGCCGCCCGGCCTTACGGTGTCTGGGCTGGAATCCGATGGCGGTGATCGCCTGTTTTGCGGCGGTGGTAACAGCGGCAAAGTCCGGGCCGTTCGCCGGCCCCGGTAATTGGTGTAGATCGCGCCTGGTTGGTCGGGACTTCACTCGACTCCTAGTCCAAGGTCCGGCGGAAGCGGCGGACGGCGATGAGCATGGCCACACCCATCAGGCAGGCGAGGGCGATGGTGTCATAAGCAAGCGTTTCGATACTGGCGCCCTTCAGCATGATCGCCCTGACGATGCGGATGTAGTGGGTGAGGGGCAGGGCCTCACCGATCCATTGCGCCCATTTCGGCATCCCGGCGAACGGGAACATGAAGCCAGACAACAGAATATTCGGCAGGAAGAACATCATCGCCATCTGCATGGCCTGCAGCTGATTGGCCGCGATCGTCGAGAAGGTGTAGCCGATCGAGAGATTGGTGATGACGAAAAGCGTGGTCGCGGCTGCCAGCGAAGCAGGATTGCCGAGAATTGGCACTCCGAAAACGAGCAGACCGGCGGTGATGATCAGCAGCGACTGGACAAGGCCGATCAGCACATAGGGCGTGATCTTGCCCAGCATGATTTCGAGCGGCTTGATCGGCATCGAAAGCAGGTTCTCCATCGTGCCGCGTTCCACTTCCCGGGTAACCGAGAGGGCCGTGAAAATCAGCAATGTCATGGTTAGGATGGTACCAAGCAGGCCAGGCACGATGTTCAGGGTGGATGAACCGGCTGGATTGTAGCGACGGTGCTGGACGATGGAAAACGCGGGCTTGGTCGGCTCGGTGAACTCGACCTGCCGGTCGTTCACAAGCGCCGACGTCACGATGCCTGAAAGCGCACCCAAAGCCGAGCTTGACGCGACGGGATCGGTCGCATCGGCGGCGACCAGCAGTGAAGGCGTATCACCGCGGCGAAGTGAGCGTTCGAATCCCTCGGGAATCTCCACGACGAACAGCACCTTGCCGGATTCCAGAAGCGAATCCATGTCTTCGGCTCGGGTTACGACGGAACGGATCTCGAAGAAATCGGTGTTCGCAAGGGCCGCCAAAATCGACCGGCCGACATCGGTGTTTTCGCGCATCAGCACTGCGGTCGGCAGGTTGTGCGGCGTCGTGTTGATGGCAAAGCCAAATAGGAACAGCTGCATGATCGGCAAGGCAACCATCGTTGCCAGCGTTATGCGGTCGCGGGTCATCTGGATGAATTCCTTGATGGTCATCGCCCAGAAGCGCCCGAATGAGATGCCGTGGCCGTTCGTCGTTGTCATTGGAAATTGTCCTCGGAGCGGCGCATCAGGTCGATGAAGGCATCCTCCAGCGTCGCTTCGCCCTTTTGCCACTTGAGATCGGGCCGTTCCCGATAGGGCGCGATTGCATTTTCGAGCGCCTGTGGGTCCCGGCCGGCAACATGCAAGCTCGTCCCGAACGGGGCGATCATGTCGACGCCTGGCTGGTTCTCGAGTTCTGATTGAAGGCGGTGCACGTCCGTTCCCGAAACAGTCCAGGTGACGAGCCCGGTGCCGGCGATCACCTCGTCCACCGTTCCCTGCGCAAGCAATTTGCCATAGGCGATATAGGCGATCTCATGGCAACGCTCTGCCTCGTCCATGTAGTGGGTGGACACCAGGACGGAGAGGCCTTCGGCGGCAAGCGCGTGAATCTCATTCCAGAAGTCACGGCGCGCCTTGGGATCGACGCCTGCCGTAGGCTCGTCGAGGAGAAGCAATGCCGGTTCAGGTAGGATGCAGGCGCCCAGCGCGAGCCGCTGCTTCCAGCCACCGGAGAGCTCTCCAGCAAGCTGCCCCTCGCGGCCCTTCAGGCCCAAACGTTCAATCGCAGCAGTGGCTTTGCCGCGAGCATCGGCAAGGCCGTAGACGCGGGCGACGAACTCAAGGTTCTCCCGGATCGAGAGATCCTGGTAGAGCGAAAATTTCTGCGTCATGTAGCCGACGCGGCGACGGATGCGGTCGCTCTCGGTGAGGATGTCGAAGCCAAGGCAAGTGCCGTCACCGCTGTCTGGCGTCAGCAGGCCGCAAAGCATGCGGATCGTCGTCGTCTTGCCGGAACCGTTCGGTCCGAGAAAGCCGTGAATCCGGCCCTTTTTTACCGACATCGATACGTCGTCGACGACCTTGCGGCTGCCGAAAGTCTTGGTGAGATGATGGACATCGATCACAGTCTCAGGACTGTCGACGGCCGGTGCCGTGTCGCTCATGGGCGGGCTCCCGCAGTGACATCCACCGGCTGGCCGGGGCGCAGTGCCTTTGCATCGGCGGGGATCGCCTCGACGCGGTAGACGAGTTTGGCGCGCTCCTCGAGACTATAGATGACCGGCGGCGTATATTCGACAGTCTTTGAGATGAAGCTGATCTTCGCATCGGTTGGCTGGCAGGCATTGCAGGCGACGCGGATCGATTGATCCAGCGAGAACAGCGCGATCTCGGTCTCGGGCACGAAGAAGCGAATACGGACGTTCTCGGGCGGCAGGAGCGCGACGATCGGCCGGCCGGCAGGGACAACCTCGCCGGCGCGGTAATAGATGGTCTCGATACTGCCGACTGCTGGAGCCGAGACGAAACGGCGGGCGAGCGCGGCTTCTGCTGACGCGAGGTCCGCTTTCGCCGCGGCAACGGCCTGCCGCGCTTGGCGCAGCATCTCGACGCGGGCAGGCATGTTGCCAAGCGTGATTTGGCTGCGGACATTATCGAGAGCGGCACGGTTGGCAGCCTCGGTGGCCGTTGCGGTATCGAGACGGGCCTGTGTCGCCGTACCACGTTCGACCAGAACGCGGGTGCGGTCGAGGTCCTGCGACGCAAGCGCCAGCCGTGCGACTGCCTCGCGTTCGCTGGCGCGCAGCATGTCCATCTCCTCCGGGCGCTTCTGGGCCGCCTCGGCGAGTTCGAGTTCGGCCTGCAGCCGGGCAAGCGACGCGCGTGCCGAGCCAACAGCGGCCTCCTCGGTTTGAGAATCCAGGCTGAAGAGCGGTTCGCCGGGAGCAATTGCCTGGCCTTCGGCGACATCGAGCTTGACCACGCGACCGCTCGTGTCGGCGCCAATGAACAGCGTGTCGGCCTCGACCCAGCCCTGGTAGGCGCGCTGCGACTTGTCGGAGAACAGAAGAGGCAGGGTGGCGAGCGCCGCAGCGGCCACGATCGCGACAATAAGGAGCCGTTTCATTTCGCGCCTCCTTCCGGCACGAAGATCGTGTTGAGGAACGTGTCGAGAAGTTTCTGCGCGTCGAGGTGCTCGTACCCCTCAAAAAGCGTTGCCCAAACGACCGTCATCAAGGCGGGAGCCATGACCAGTTGCGGCACTTCTGCGACTGCAGGATTGCGCAATTCACCGCGAGCTGCAGCGCGTCCAAGCACGACGCGCAGGATCGCGAGACCCTTGGTGATGATTTCGCGATGGTAGAACTCGGTTACAACAGGAAACATCGGGCCTTCGGCGAGGATCAGCCGCAGCATGTGGCGACGCTCGGTCTCGAGGACTTCGCGCTTGAAGAGGGAATAGAACATGGAGACCACGGTGCGCGCCGGGATCGTCTCGTTCTGGATCATGCCGCCGACCTCGCCAAGGATTGGTGAGGCGATGCCGGACACAAGCTCGATAAACAGCCGCTCCTTGTCGGGGAAGTGCAGGTAGACCGTACCCTTGGCGATGCCGGCCCGCGCAGCGACATCCTCCATGCGTGTTGCTGCGAACCCGCGTTCTGCAAAACAGGCAAGGGCAGCCTTCAGGATCTCGGCCCGACGTAGCTCAGGGTCTCGTCTCTCGCGTTTTTTCTCTGGCATTCATTCTTAGCCTTCAATATGACTGACTGGACAGTCATTAACACAATGGGTGGCTGTTTGCAACGGTTGTCCGACGGAGCGCATCTGCTCGCAGTTTCGAAACCAGAAGGAACAGGATATGGAAAAGCCCCGAGACGCCGACTTCAGCGATTGCCGATCGGTTGGCTAGGAGGGGTGTCGCACGGATAGGGCGCAGCGAGGTATTCGCAGCGGAAACGATATCGACTCAATCCAAAGGAGGGGTTTAGAGGCGTGTGCAGAGAAATAATTAACCTATACGCGAATTTGACGGAACATTAGGGGGTTCGAATGTTTTTATAGGTGTAGATCGGCAGATGGACACCCACTCTTGGTTGCTCAACCGACGAGCATGAAGTGCGCGCTTCATTTTTCTTTGCCGAAGCATTGGGCCTCGGCTGGAGACAATGGAGGATGACAATGCAGTGCTATAAATCGGCCGTTGCCGCGGTGGCGCTTGGCTGCGCGACCATTATCGTTCCGATGCAGGCAGACGCCTTGGATATCGGCGGCAACAATGGGGTCAGTATCGGCAGCAATAGCAATGGAGGCCTCGGCGTGTCCGTCGGGGGTGCAAGTGGCATCAACGCCAACATCGGCGGCAGATCCAGCGGTGGACTTGGCGTCGATGCTTCGGTGGGCGGGGCCAGGGGCATCAATAGCAATACATCTGTCGGCGGGAGCAGCAGCAGGATCGGTGTCAGTACGACGGCCAGTGTTGGCGGCTCCGGCGGCATCAATGCTGATGTCAACGCTAATGTCGGGGGCTCCAGGCTTGCGACCGCCAACGCGACGGTAGGGGCGGGCGGAAATACGCTGCTCGATGCCAGGCTTGGGGTGCCTTCGGTAAATGATCCCAATTCAGGCGGGTCCGGCGGTCCTGGCGGTTCCGTTGGCGCGAATGGAGCGAGCGGTTTAGGCGGTTCATCGCCTACCAAGCCGGCGTTGACAGCTATCAACGACATGTCGGCCATGGATCGGGCGAAAGCAAAGCTCCGTTGCAAGGACGTGCTACGCTCGGGCGGATATGAGGCGAGCCTCACGAAACTCTGCAAGATGGTCGTGTCGATGCCTTAGCGGAACGGCACAGGATTTCAGTGGGAGGGCGCGAAGCGGCGCCCTCTTCCGTCCGAGAACCATTGCCTCGATAAACCCGGCGAGCGTTGCCCCGGCGTCGCCGCGGCGTCCCTTGCGCTGTCGTGGTAGCCGTTTCCTCCCTAAGTTGCCAAACACGCTCAAATGTCAGAAGTTTGCGCATGCAAGGGAACAGCGGACGTCTGCCGGGGCAGCCTAGACCATGACAACAGCCTCCGATTCCACAGATCCGACCAATCACCGCGACGCGCAAATCTGCCGTGGGTGCTGGGATCAAATGCGCGTGCCGATCCCGATCCGGGGTGCGCTCGCGCTGCCGTTCCGCATGTTTGGTGTTACCCGCAGCAAGATGAACCCGAACATCTGCACGATTTGCGAGCGCTCGTTTCGCTATGTCAAGAAACAGCGCCATATCGCCGCCACGGTCACCATTCTGTTCGCCGACATCAGAGGGTTCACGGCTCTTTCCGAGCAGATCGAACCGGTCAGATTGAGTGACATCGTCAGCTTGTTTCAGGATCGATGCGCGCAGGCGGTCTGGGCTCATGACGGGATCGTCAACAAGCCGATGGGCGACGGATTGATGGCGATCTTCAATTTTCCCATATTGAGAAAGGATCACGCGGCTGCCGCTGTCATGGCTGCGATGGATATACAACGGCGCTGCAAGACGGCCCTCGAAGCTTTGGATGTGGATCACCACGTGGGTGTGGGAGTTGGGATCCACAGCGGCGAGGTTGAAATCGGTGAGTTTTCGAGCTTCCGGAGCGATTTCACGGCGATCGGCGGCGCTGTCAATCTGGCGGCCAGATTGGAATCTCAGGCGGGCGCAGGCGAGATCGTCATGTCGCCGGAAACGGTCGTTCAGGCCGGGCCGCTGGCGGGCGGGGCGCACGTCCGTCCGCTCACCCTGAAGGGCATAGAACTGCCGGTGCAGGCGAGCGTGTTGGTTGGGACTTGATTTGCACTCGTGCACCTCCCGCGCCCACCAAGCATCGCGCAGTTATCGCGACCAAGGTCAGGTTGCTAGAACCACGGTCGCGATCCGAGGCGATCGGATTGGAGGGCACGCGCGAAGTCGGCGCCTTGACGTATAGATGCTATGCTGCATTGTCCTCAGCGCGGGCAGGAGGCGACATATCGACGGCCATAGCGATCCCGATAGTAGCACTGGCCAGGCTGCCCGGCGACGTTGCCGATGACGGCGCCAGCGGCGCCACCGATTGCGGCGCCCACTGCGGCACCGCGGACATTTCCGGTCGCCACGCCGCCGATGACTGCGCCCGAGGCGGCACCAATGCCTAAGCCCTGCTCAGTCGGGGTGCATCCGGCAAGCGTCACTCCTGCCAGAAGCAGCAAAATCGATAGACGTTTCATGTCGTTTTCCTTCTGATTGAGGTCGCACGCGCATTGGTAGATAGGGGCATTTCGGAAAAGACAATCGCTGCTTTAACCGGCTGCCCACGCCGGCTTCTTTCGATCAATCGATGCCGGGCCTCCATTGCCTAATGGGCTGCTTGCGCCAGTTAAGATCGGGTTGCAACGAAGAGCAGGATCCCTGTGATGAACGAGCGTGAAGAGAAAATCCGTCACCGCGCCTACGAGATCTGGGAGCAGGAAGGCCGCCCCCACGGCCAGGACATGAAGCATTGGCTGCAGGCTTTCAAGGAATTCGGCGAGCAGGTCGATGCCGCGGCCGCTCGCGTTTCGACAAAGTTGACTGCCAAGGCTAAATCCGCCAAGCCGCGCGCACCGGCGAAATCCGCGGCCGAAAAGCAGCCAGGAAAGAAGACAAAGGTGGCTGCCATCGCAATAACCGCGGCTCCGGGGGACAAGCCTCGTCGCGCTCGGTCTCCGAAGTCCGTGACGACACACTAGATCATACCCCGCAGCGTTGGTCGCTGTAGGAGGATGTATCCGTGCCATATGACGTGCGCCGCCGGGGCGTGTGATGGGATTTGCGCGTGATCTGCGGAAGGTGGCCAAATCATCTCAGCCACCCTCGCCCAAAGCGGGGCTACGCCAGCACCTTGGCCTCCACTGCGGCTGCAACGAAAGCGTCTCTGGAGGCTTCCAGGTGCGCGAGATAGTTCATGGCTTCCACACATCTGCGCTTCGCCGCTTCCAGATGCATGCTGTTTTCGATCGGCCACCTGTGTTCCAGATAGTCAACCGCTTCTGCCGGACCATGGATATGCTCGGAGGGGCGCGCGCCAATCCGGATAGCCACCGGCGCGGCCCATCTTGGTTCGGTTGCGTGGCTGATAGTGTTCATGATGAACCTCCTCGTTGCCAACAAGCGATACCGGGGATGTAGGTATTCGTCGCAACCGATCAACACCCGTCATGTCGGAGTATCTTGTTCCTCATGCACATACTGGCCGAGGCAACCGTCGACCAGTCGGCGCGGACTAATCAGTGGACACTCGGCAGCTTGGCTAAGACCGCGTAGTCCTCGGCCACGAGCTCGCTTATTGCGATCAGTACCTCTTCGGCGGTAAAGCCGGAGGCAATTGTCGTTCGGATCAGATCCTGGAGATCCGGTTCGATCACATCGCGGCAATCTTCCAGCCGTTCATCCGAAACAGTCAGGCTATGCAGTTCTTCCATCATTGACCCTTCTCGGGTTGGGGCTGTCACCGACGACGTCGGCGACAGCATCGTGACAAATTATCGGGCCGACGGGCGCCGTTTGGGCGAGGCCAGGAGGCCCTCCCGCTGCAATCTCTTCCGGGCGGCTTTGCGCTGTCTGGCGATAGCCTGCGCCCGTTCGCGTACGCGGCGCTCCGATGGTTTCTCGTAGGCTTTGCGTGCCTTCATTTCGCGGAAGAGCCCCCCGCGCTGCATCTTTTTCTTCAATGCGCGCATGGCCTGTTCGACGTTGTTATCTCTGACGATGACCTGCATGTTTTTCTCCTTGTTCTTGAGGGTCGGCATGCCTCTCAGCCAAGCTGTTCGGCAATCAATTCCTGCAATTCACGACGCGTGAGTAGGCAGGGGTAAGGTTTCCAGTTCTCGTCCGGGTGGCGAGCAGCGTCATCGCGCTCGCGCGGACACGCTGCCGGAGCAGCAGGCGTGTTTGGTTTGTTCAATTAAAGTCCTTTGCCGCGTAGGCGGCATTTCGACATGGCGCCCTCGGCTTCCATCACGCGAACGGAGGAAACACAGCAAAATGCGACGCTGTCGCGTCGACCATGTCAGTTAGAGTTTTGGGTGACCGACCTAAGATGGGAACACGGAACGCGCGTTGCAAGGCTTCCGTTCGAAGCGCCGTTTAGGTGCCGGTCGTGTCGAGGGTTTTGGCGAGGTCACCGCAAAACAGACGATGTGAGTTTTGCAGTGACCTCTTGATGACTAGGAAATGTAATCATCCAAGCACATGCTACTCGAAGTGACGGAACATGGAATTTACCAGATACGGTAATCCACATGTACTTTGGGGGCACGGGGGCGGTGCATATGAGCCTTTCGGTGGTATCGTGGGTTTGAATCACGAAAACGTGGCTCGTACCGACCCTATTTCGGATGATGTCTCTATCGCGCTGCCGGTGTCCCAGCAGTGATTCGCCCACGCATTACGATCGTATCCGATTAAATCGCATATTGACATTGTTGCCCCTTCCGTTTATTTACGGCGCATACGAGTTACTGGTGCGCGAATTGAATTCAGCGAAGGGATTTGTCTATGTGGCACGGGAACAGGTTCATGCCCTCGATGGAATCGGGCACTACAATCGCGCAAGCAGATGCCCTGACGGCCGGCAATCATCCGAACGCGTCCCCGGCCTATGGCGAGTTCACGAAGATGCTCGATCCCTCCGTCTACGAAGCGTTGCCCGATGATTGGCTGATCGGCATCACCGATGTGGTCAGTTCGACGTCGGCGATCAAGTCGGGGCGGTACGAAGACGTCAACTACGCTGGTGCGTCGGTGATCGCCGCAGTCGGAAATGCCTGGGGCGACTTCGATTTTCCCTTTGTGTTTCGCGGCGACGGGGCTGCGTTCGCGCTACCGCCGCATGGGATCATGACCGCGATTTCGGCAATGCGGCAGGTCGCAAACTTCGCAAGGAGCAGTCTTGACCTTGCCCTTCGCGTCGGTTTGCTGACTGTCGGCGAAATCCGTTCGAACGGGCATGATGTGCGCATCGCACGGTATGCCGCCTCTGAAAGTGCAACTTACGCGATGTTTGCCGGCGGTGGTCTCAAGTGGGCCGAGCGGCAAATCAAGAGGGGGCGGTACCTGGTGAAGCCGGGCAGCTACACGACGGAGCCTGATCTGACCGGGCTGACCTGTGATTGGAAGCCGTTTCCCAGCCAGCGAGGCGAGATCCTGTCGCTGTTGGTCGAACCATATGAACATACCAGTCCTGAGGCCTTTGCGTCGCTGGCCGGTTGCGTGCTTTCCGTTCTGGAGGCCGGCGCGCAGCACGCCCAACCTTTGTCCCGGGATACAGCCGTTCCCAGGGACGGTACTAGGTCTTTGGATATCGAAGGCTGGTCAGCGGTTGCTTCAAACTCGGACTTTCGCAAGTACGACGATGGCCTGCGTCTTACGCTCGACTGCACGCCGGAGCAGATCGAAACTGTCGAAGCCATGCTCGTTGCCGCAAAGGCGCGTGGCGAGATTAACTTCGGACTGCACCGCCAGTCTCACGCGTTGATGACCTGCTTCGTGCCTTCCGGGCGCCCCGAGTCGCACTTGCACTTCCTGGATGGCATGGGCGGCGGGTATGCCAAGGCAGCCGAGATGATGGAGGCAGAACTGCTTCCCTTGGTGTCATCGCGGTAGGACGAGGGCTCCTGTCGCAACGGGCGTCGGTCCAAAGGCCGGCGCTTTTTATCGCGCGAACATTTGCGCAAAGGGGAGTTGAGCGCCGAAACAGGCGCTCAATTGCATTGAAATCAGCGCTTCGTGGCGTTGTCCTGCGTTCTCTTCAGCAGGTTGTTGCGTAGACGCACGACGGATTTCTGAACGACGGGAAAATCCTCCCCGAGGCCCGTGGCTTCGACGAGTGGTGCGCCGGGATCAGCCGCGACGAGATCGCGTCCAGCCGGCGTCAGGCTCAGGCGCACTTGCCGCTCGTCAGCGGAATCACGTTTGCGCTGGATATAGCCGAGAGTTTCAAGTTTCTTCAGCATCGGGGTCAGCGTGTTTGACTCCAGGAACAGCTTTTCGCCGAGCGCTCCCACGGTCTGGTCGTCCTGCTCGGAAAGCGCCACCATCGCGATGTACTGCGTATAGGTCAGATTCAGCTTATCCAGAATCGGCTTGTAGGCGCGCCCGAAGGCAAGGTTTGCCGAATACACGGCGAAGCAAAGGAAGTTCGAGAGCTTCTTGTCGTTGCTCTCGGTCTCGCCGGAGGAGGGCATCCCAGTCTCTAGGGTTTTTGCGGTTTTGGACGTGGACATAAGGATATCCTGTTCGATTGTTTGTTCTATATATAAATCGCATCCGATTAAATCGCAATGCTATTGATATCGACTTTCTGCTTAACTATTTCAATCGCATCCGATCTAGGCGGATGCGATCAAAAGAGTAAAGCGAAGGATTTTGTGATGACTGAGAAGCTTCTTTTTTCCGGCAAGACTCACAACAAGGGCGGTCGCGACGGTTTCACCCGCAGCGGCGATGGCGAGCTGAATCTTCAGCTTTCGCAGCCGCATCCGGCCGCCGAGCATCTCTTTGGTGCAGCATGGTCGGCCTGCTTCATTGGCGCGATCGAGCTCGCGGCGTCACAGAGGAAGATCAAGCTGCCCGTCGATCCTGAGATCGATACGGAAATCGATCTGAACGTCGACGGAGGTTCCTTCTTTCTGCGGGCGCGCCTCAATGTGAGCGTGCCAGGCATCGAGCGCGGTGTCGCAGAGGAGCTGATGCATGCAGCGCACGAGATCTGCCCGTACTCCAAGGCAACCCGCGGCAACATCGACGTGTCGCTGACCCTCGTCTGAGCGAGGCTCGTAGCGACGCCGATATCAAGGCATCGCCGATCTTAACCATCGTGCATGGAAGCGCCCGGCCTTTGCGAAGAATGCGCCAGGCACCCGAATGAACCTGAACACTTAGGAGGACGTCATGTCAGCTCTATTATCATCGGTCACTCGACGGAGCCTGCTCGCTTCTGCGGCGGTTGCGGGTGCAGTCAGTCTCTTGCCGGCTTCGTTCGTTGCTGCGGCCGGCAACGGCAACGCAATCCGGCCCTTCCAGTTCAAGGCAACCGACGCGCAGCTCGCAGACCTGCGCCAGCGCATCAACGCCACCCGATGGCCGGAACAGGAAACCGTCAACGACAGTTCACAGGGCGTCCAGTACGCAACGACGCGAAAGCTGGCGGAATACTGGGCAAACGACTACGACTGGCGCAAGGTCGAGGCCCGGCTGAACGCCCTGCCGCAGTTCATGACCACGATCGACGGGCTGGATATTCACTTCATCCATGTTCGCTCCAAGCACGAAGACGCTTTGCCCCTGATCGTCACACATGGCTGGCCCGGCTCGATCATCGAGCAGTTGAAGATCATCGAACCGCTAACCGACCCGACGGCGCACGGCGGCCAGGCCTCGGACGCGTTCCACTTGGTCATCCCGTCGCTGCCCGGTCACGGCTTCTCGGGCAAGCCGACGAAGACGGGTTGGGACCCCATTCGCATTGCGCATGCCTGGATCGAGCTGATGGATCGGCTTGGATACACGCGCTATGTCGCCCAGGGCGGTGATTGGGGCGATGCCGTTTCGGAACAGATGGCGGTGATTGCACCGCCGCAATTGATCGGCATTCACGTGAATATGCCGGCCACCGTTCCCGATGACGTTGCCGCGGCATTGCAGCTCGGCGGCAAACCGCCGGCAGGTCTCTCGGCGGATGAACAGCACGCCTACGCGCAGCTCGACGATTTCTACAAGCATGGCCTTGGCTATGCGCTCGAAATGGCGAACCGCCCGCAGACGCTTTATGGAATCGCGGATTCGCCTGTTGGTCTCGCCGCATGGATGCTCGATCACGATATCCGCAGTTACGAAATGATCGCCCGTGTCTTCGACGGGAAAGCGGAAGGCCTGACGCGAGACGACATCCTCGACAACGTCACGCTCTACTGGTTGACGAATACCGCCGTCTCGTCGGCGCGACTCTATTGGGAAAACAAGCTCGCCTTCTTCGCAGTCAAGAATCTCCAGATACCGGTCGCTGTCAGCGTCTTCCCGGACGAGATCTATGCGGCTCCGCGCAGCTGGGTGGAGCGGGCCTATCCCAAGCTCATCCACTTCAACAAGCTCGACAAGGGCGGTCATTTTGCCGCCTGGGAACAGCCAGAGGCCTTCTCCGAGGAGGTTAGGACCGCCTTCCGGACGTTGCGGTCATAGCCACACCCGGATGGCGTCATCCGTCCTCTCGTAACATTAAACTGTGTTCCGGAAATCGCCGGAACACCCAGGAGACCAAGATGCGTGATGTCGTCGATTTTGGATTCGATCTTACTCCTCCAACGCGAGACCAGATGCAGGAGCTTGTGGCGGAGCTCAGCGAGGAGGACCGCCATTTGCTGCTCGAGCATGGGGAGGAGGCGCCGTTCTGTGGGGTGTTTCTGCATGAGCACCGCGAAGGGCTTTATACGTGTCGCCTTTGCGGCCTTCCCCTGTTCAAGGCCGTCGAGAAATTCGAGAGTGGCACCGGCTGGCCGAGTTTCACCGCCCCTGTCGAAAGCGATCATCTGCGGCGTATTCGCGACACGCGCTACGGCATCGTCAGGACCGAGATCGTTTGCGCACGGTGCGGTGCGCATCAGGGGCACGTCTTCCCGGATGGCCCGCCTCCGACGGGCGAGCGTTTCTGCATCAATTCAGGATCGCTCGAATTCACACCGAAGGGCGAGCCGCTTCCTGACAAGCTTGGCCGCGGCGGTCCAGAAGGCAAACCTGCGCGGTAGTTGATTGCCACCACGGCGGTAGCGGTAAGCCGCTACCGCCCCCAGACCACCGCTTCCTCATGCCGTTTGATGAGGTGGCGCAGGCTTTCGAAGCCTGAGCGGATATGTTGCACGAATTGGTCGACTGCTGGTGACCGCACCGAATCCGCACGCGTGAGGATTGCCAGCGCCCTCTCCGGATGCGGGATCGTCAACGGTAGGGCGGTGATGGATTTTTCCTTGCGCAATGCGAAGACGACGCTGTGTGGCATCACAGTGAGCGCGTCCGCCGCCTTGAGATAGTTGAGCACACTCATCAATGAACCGCCGGAATAGCGGACCTTGATCTCGGTTCCCCCAAAGGAAAGCAGCAGGGCTCTGAGATCGGCCAGGAGGGGGCTGCCGGGCGGCGGAGCGACCCAGGGATAATCGAGAAGCTGACTGGGTTGCAGGCGGCGCTTGAGCAAGAGGGGATGTGTGACGCGGCAGGCGATCACATTGCGCCCCGGCAGGATCTGTTGGAACTCCAGGCCGGATCCTTCGTCGAGAATGTCGATCGGGCAGATGGCAAGATCGATCTGGTCGGCCTTCAGTGCGGCACGGAGATCCGGAAAGTAGCCGTAGGTTTGATCGATCCGAACATCAGGGCGAGTAACCTGAAACTCGGCGCAGAGCCCGGCGATCAGCGCATCCATGAAGAAGGGCGTGCCTCCGACGCGCACGACGCCGCTTTTGCCGACGCGAAAGCTTTCCACGAGGTCGGACGCCTTGCGAGACGCCGCCAGCATTACCAGCCCTTGCTCCGACAGCGAGAGGCAAAGGGGTGTCGGCTGCAGCGGCCTGCGGCCTTTGATGAACAGTGGTTCGCCGAGACGCATTTCAAGCATCGACAGCGTGCGTGATACAGCCGGTTGCGCGAGCCCGAGAAGGGCTGCTCCCTCGGTCACGCCACCGGTCTTGACCACGGCGGCAAGCTGGATCAAGTGTCGTTCGTCTATCTTCATAACGATCCGTTATATTAAAGCTGAATCAAATCATCAATCGGCCGCTGCAGGACTGCTAGCTTATTCTCACCAACGATGCGGTTTTGGGAGAGACGCATGCCGACGGCAGCCGATGCGCTTATTTTCAGTGAGGCGACGTCTTCGGACGTGTTTGCCGAGCGCATGCCTTCGGGAAAAGGTGGCCAGCTGCCACGTCTCATGGCTGCGATCGTCAAGCACGCTCATGAACTGATCAAGGAATTCCGACCCACCCAGGACGAGTGGCGCAACGTCATCGCGTTTCTGACGGAAGTCGGGCATGCCTCCGATGAACGCCGTCAGGAATGGGTGCTGCTCGCCGATCTGATCGGAGCCTCCGCTCTCGTGGAGGAGATCAATTCGAGACGACCGAAGGGCGCCACGCCCAACACGATCCGAGGCCCGTTCTTTCGTAGCGATGTGCCGGAGCGCCCGCTGGGGAGTTCGATTTCGCTCGATGGGGTGGGAGAGCCGCTTTGCATCTCTGCCCGGATCGTCGATCTCGATGGACAGCCCGTTCCCTCGGTCGAACTTATTACCTGGCAGGCCAATGCCCAGGGTCTCTACGAGAACCAGCAGCCGGACCTGCAGCCTGAGCATAACCTGCGTGGCCTTTTCCGTGCCGATGCCAATGGATGCGTCAACTACCGGACGGTCATGCCGAAGGGGTACAGCGTTCCGGACGATGGCCCTGTCGGGCATTTGTTGGCGGCGGCGGGCTATCCCCTGCATCGGCCAGCGCACCTTCATTTTGTCGTGCGGGCGGCAGGGTTCGAGACGATCACCACGCATGTCTACGATCGCAATGATCCGCATCTCCATGAGGATGCGCTGTTTGGCGTCAAGCCTGAGCTCGTCCGCGACTTTCGCCCGGCCAACGGAGATGTGTCGCAGATGAAGCAGGTCGATTTCACCTTCGTGATGGTGCGCGCAAGACCGGAGAAAACACGATGAGCCTGTCATTCCACTATGCTGGCAGCCCGGCCCACATCGTCTTCGGCGAAGGCGCGAGCCAAGAGGTGGGAAGCTGGATCGAGAAGATTGGCTGCCGGAGGGCACTAGTCCTCTCCACGCCGCAACAGAAGGGCGATGCCGAGGCGCTGGCCGCAAGGATCGGGCCGCTGGCCGTCGGCGTGTTCAGCGGTGCGGTGATGCATACGCCTGTCGATGTAACCGAAACGGCCATGAGAGTGGTTGAGGAAAGCCGCGCCGACTGCGTCGTGTCGCTCGGCGGCGGCTCGACGACAGGCCTGGGAAAGGCCATCGCCTACCGCACCGACCTGCCGCAGGTTGTCATTCCAACGACCTACGCAGGGTCAGAGGTCACCCCGATCCTTGGTCAGACCGAGGGCGGTCGCAAGACGACAGTGAAGGGGGCGAAGATCCTGCCTGAGGTGGTGATCTACGATGCCACGCTGACAACCGGCCTACCGGTCGGTATGTCGATGACCTCCGGTCTGAACGCCATGGCCCATGCCGTCGAAGCGCTCTACGCGCAGGACCGCAACCCGATCTCGACGCTCATGGCCGTCGAAGGCTTGCGTGCCTTCCGGTCAGCACTTCCGAAGATCGCGACGGTGCCAAACGATATCGAGGCACGCGCGGAGGGGCTCTATGGCGCCTGGCTTTGCGGCACGGTCCTCGGCACGGTCGGCATGGCGCTGCACCACAAGATTTGCCACACGCTTGGCGGCACCTTCGACACGCCGCATGCGGAAACGCATGCGATCATGCTGCCGCATACCGCGGGCTTCAATGGCGTTGCACTGCCGGAGCTTCTTCAGCCTGTCGCGGAGATTTTCGGCGGCTCGGTCGGTGGGGGGCTCTGGGATTTCGCAAAGTCGATCGGCGCGCCGCTGGCTCTCCGTGATCTCGGCCTGACCGAGGCCGATCTCGACAAGGCAAGCCAGATCGCTGTCGAGAATCCTTATTGGAATCCGCGACCGATTGATCGGTCGTCGATCCGCGCGCTGCTGCAGCAGGCCTGGGAGGGCCGCAGGCCGGAGAACTGACATTACACAAGGGGGAATGGGAGGAGAATGAAATGACAACCAGACGCGATTTCCTGAAACAGACGGCGGCCACCGGCGTACTCGCCGCCACGTCCGGGCTGGCCTTGCCTGCGCTTGCGCAGAAGAGCTCCATCAAGCTCGGCTACGTCAGCCCGCAAACGGGGCCGCTCGCCGCGTTCGGCGAGGCCGACAAGTTCGTCATCGAGAACTTTCTCGCGACGACAAAGAAGATGGGTCTCGACTATCAGGTTGTCGTCAAGGATAGCCAGTCCAATCCCAATCGCGCCGCCGAGGTGACCAAGGAGCTGATCGTCACCGACGAGGTGAACCTGGTGCTCGTTTCCTCGACGCCGGAGACGACCAATCCGGTGTCGACCACCTGTGAAGCGGAAGAAATGCCGTGCATTTCGACGGTGGCACCGTGGCAGCCATGGTTCATTGGCCAGCAGGCCAATCCCGGCGACCCGAATTCCTGGAAACCGTTCAACTTCGCCTATCACTTCTTCTGGGGACTCGAGGATATCATTGCCGTCTTCACCGGCATGTGGGGCCAGGTCGAGACCAACAAGAAGGTCGGTGGGCTCTTCCCCAACGATGGCGATGGCAATGCCTGGGGGGACAAGGTCGTCGGCTTCCCGCCGGTACTCGAAAAGCTTGGCTATACGCTGACCGATCCCGGCCGTTTCCAGAACCTTTCGGACGATTTTTCCGCGCAGATCAACGCCTTCAAGCAGGCGAACGCCGAGATCGTTACCGGCGTCGTCATCCCGCCAGACCTTACAACCTTCTGGAACCAGGCGAAGCAGCAGGGCTTCAAGCCGAAGGTCGCCTCGGTCGGCAAGGCACTGCTTTTCCCGCAAACAGTGGAATCGCTCGGCGATGCCGGCCACAATCTTTCGACCGAAGTGTGGTGGACGCCAAGCCATCCCTTCAAGTCGTCGTTGACGGGCGAGACCGCAGCGCAGGTCGCCGACGCCTTCACCAAGGCGACGGGCCGTCCCTGGACGCAGCCGATCGGCTTTGCCCACGCCCTGTTCGAGCTCGCGGTCGATGTCATGAAGCGCGCCGACGAACCCGGCGACGGCGAGGCGGTTGCCAAGGTCATCGGCGAAACGAAGCTCGATACGCTCGTTGGGCCGGTCGCCTGGGGCAACGACAAGCTGCCGCCGTTCGCCCAGAAGAACGTTGCGAAGACACCGCTCGTCGGAGGCCAGTGGCGACTGAAGCAGGGTGGCAAGGGTTATGATCTGATCATTGTCGAGAACGCTACCGCCCCGAACATTCCGACTGGCGGAAAGATGGAGCCGATCGCCTGAGCGCATCGGCGCTTGCGGATCGAGGGAGCCGTGGAGGCGGCTCCCTAATGGGAGAGAGATGGATGCCAATACTGGAACTGGAAGGTGTCTCGAAGAAGTTTGGCGCGTTGACGGTCGCCGAGCAGATTTCCTTTGCCGTGGAGGAAGGGGAGGCGCTTGGAATCATCGGCCCCAACGGCGCCGGAAAGTCGACCCTCTTCAACCTGATCACCGGGAATATTGCGGCAGACAAAGGGACAATCCGTTTCATAGGCTCCGACGTAACCAAGACCCCGCCGATGGCACGGTGCTTTGCGGGTATGGGCCGCACGTTCCAGATCCCGCAACCCTTCGATCAGCTGACCGTGTTCGAGAATCTGCTGGTGGCAGGGTCCTTCGGCGCGCAAAAACGGGAAGGGGAGGTCACGGATCGCTGCGCGGAAATCCTCATCGACACTGGCCTGATCGACAAGGCCAATGCCACGGCTGGAAGCCTGACGCTGCTGCAGCGTAAGCGGCTGGAACTCGCCCGCGCGATGGCAACCAATCCGAAACTCTTGCTGCTCGACGAGATCGCTGGCGGACTGACGGAGGGCGAATGCCGGGCGCTGGTCGCCACCATCCGTGGCCTGCATAACAAAGGCATTGCGGTGATCTGGATCGAGCATGTCCTGCATGCGCTGAACGCCGTGGTCGGACGCCTGCTCGTGTTGCATTTCGGCCGAGTGATCGGCATCGGAAAACCAGACGAGATCATGAATTCGATGGAAGTGCGTGAAATCTACCTAGGGATCGAGGTCTGATGGCTCTGCTTGAAACCCACGCCCTGACGGCTTCCTACGGCGATTTCCAGGCGCTGTTCGGCGTCGAAATCGGCCTTGATGAGGGCGAAACGCTGGCAATCATCGGCGCAAACGGCGCCGGCAAGACTACGCTCATGCGCTCGCTTTCCGGCGTCCTGAAGAACGAGCCGGACTCCATCCGTTATCGCGGAGAAGCGATCGGCGCCCTCGGAGCTCCCGACGTTATGGCACGCGGGATCGCCATGGTACCCGAAGGCCGGCGTTTGTTTCCGTCCTTGACCGTCGAGGAGAACCTGCTGGTCGGGACCTACGGCCGCAAGACCTCAGGTCCCTGGACGCTCGACAGCATTTATGCACTGTTCCCGATCCTCAAGGAGCGACGGCGCAGCCCCGCAACCGCGCTCTCCGGCGGCCAGCAGCAGATGGTGGCGATCGGCAGGGCATTGATGTCCAATCCGGATGTACTGCTTTGCGATGAGATCAGCCTCGGATTGGCGCCGGTCGTGGTGCGCGACATCTACGCCGCCTTTCCACGGATCCGCGAAACCGGCGCGGCCATCATCATCGTCGAGCAGGATATCGCCCAGGCGCTCAAGGTGTCCAATCGGGTCTATTGCATGATGGAGGGTCGCATCACGCTCTCCGGCAAGCCATGCGACCTCGATCAAGAGGCTATTCACAAGGCTTACTTCGGAGCGGATGGTCATGAACTGGCTTGATACGATAGCACAGGGCATCCTGCTCGGTGGGCTCTATGCGCTTTTTGCGGCGGGGCTCAGCCTCGTCTTCGGCATCATGCGGCTGGTCAATCTGGCTCATGGCGACCTGATTGTCTTCGCGGCCTTTCTGATCCTGCTGCTTGTTTCCCTGCTGGGGCTTCATCCTTTTGTTGCCGCGCTGGTTGCGGTGCCTCTCATGTTCGCGGCCGGTTGGGTGCTGCAATACCACCTGCTCAACCGCACGCTCGGAAAGGATATCCTGCCGCCGCTGCTGGTGACGTTCGGTCTTTCCATCGTGATCCAGAACGGCTTGTTGGAAGGATTTACGGCTGACAGCCGGCGGATTTCGGCCGGCACGCTCGAGACTGCCTCCGTTTCACTAGGGCCGATCAATGTCGGTGTCATGCCGCTGCTCACCTTTGGCTCGGCGGTCCTCGCCATCGTTGCGCTGAACCAACTGATCTACCGGACCTCCGTCGGCCGGGCCTTTCGTGCCACATCCGACGACGTCACCACGGCGGGCCTGATGGGCATCCGGCCGCAACGGATTTTCGCCATGGCGACCGGTCTTGCCATGGTGGTGGTGACGATTGCTGCACTCTTCCTGGGAACGCGCGCCAATTTTGATCCCACGTCCGGACCGGCGCGGCTGATCTACGCCTTCGAGGCCGTGATCATCGGTGGCTTGGGTTCCCTCTGGGGGACGCTCGCCGGCGGTATCATCCTTGGTGTCGCGCAGACGATCGGTGCTGCCGTCAATCCGGAATGGCAGATTCTCGCCGGGCATCTCGCCTTTCTTCTCGTCCTCCTCTTCAAGCCGCGCGGCCTCTTCCCGCGCGCAGTGGATTGAGCGTCATGGAACAGTTGCTCGCACCAACCTTCAAAGTCGAGACCCGCACCGGCGCCTCGGTGGCATTCGCGGTTATCGCCACAGTGGTCGTGATCCTCGCCTTTCTTGCGCCACTGCTGGTGTCGCGGGGCGCTGTTCAGGATCTGTTCTTCATCCTTACGATGCTCGTGTTGGCACAATGCTGGAATCTGCTTGCCGGATATGCTGGTCTGATTTCGGTCGGCCAGCAGCTCTTCGTCGGATGCGGCGCTTACGCGATGTTTGCGCTGGTCAGCCTGCTCGGGCTCGACCCGGTGGCGGCGGTCATCGTCGCCGGGTTCTTCGCGGCAATCGTTGCGGCACCGACGGCCTTCTTCACCTTTCGCCTCTACGGTCCCTATTTTGCCATTGGCACATGGGTCATCGCCGAGGTGGGGCGTCTGCTCTTTGCGCAATGGAAGGCGCTTGGCGGCGGCACCGGCACCTCGCTCCCCCGTGATGCGACGCGCGAGATGATCGGCATCGATTTGTTGAAATCCTTGTTCCGCATGAAGTCGGCGGAGGCCGGCGATGCGCTGACCTACTGGCTTGCGCTGGTGCTCGCGTTGCTGACGATTGGAGCCATCTACTGGCTGCTGCGCTCACGACATGGGCTGGGCCTTGCCGCAGTTCGCGACAATGAGCAAGCGGCCCGAGCCGTTGGCGTCGATGCCCGTCGGATGAAGACCATGGTTTACCTGACGGCGGCATTTCTGACCGGCTGCTGTGGAGCGCTGATCTATGTCCAGAAGCAGCGCATCTCCCCGGACGCCGCCTTCTCGGTGATCGACTGGACCGCCTACGTGATCTTTATCGTCGTCATCGGCGGCATCGGCACAGTCGAAGGCCCGATCGTCGGCGTCATCGTCTTTTTCCTGCTGCAAAACCTGCTTGCCGGCTATGGCTCCTGGTATCTCCTGATCCTCGGCCTGGTTGCGATCGTCACGATGCTGCTCGCCCCGCGCGGGTTGTGGGGGCTGTTCTCCGATCGCACCGGCATCCAGCTGTTTCCGGTTCGCCGCATCCTCAAAGGCGGACCTCTCGGACACAAGAAGATAGGAGGGCCAAATGGCTGATATCACAACGGACGTACTCATCATCGGAACGGGCCCGGCAGGCTCGGCAACCGCGGCGCTGCTGTCGACCTACGGCGTCGAGAACATGGTGATCAATCGCTATCGCTGGCTTGCGACCACGCCGCGCGCCCACATCACCAATCAGCGTACGATGGAGGTTCTGCGCGACCTCGGTCGGGACGTCGAGGATGAAGCCTACATGTTTGCCGCAGAGCAGGACCTGATGGGCGAGAACGTCTTCTGCACCTCGCTGACCGGTGAGGAAATCGGCCGCATGAAGAGCTGGGGTAAGCATCCGCTGTCTCGTGCCGAGCATCAGCTCTCTTCGCCGAGCCTGATGAACGATCTGCCGCAAACCTTCATGGAGCCGCTGCTCTTCAAGACCGCCTGCTCGCGCGGCACGCAGGCGCGCATGTCGTGCGAATATATCAGCCATGAGCAGGATGCCGATGGTGTCACGACCACCTGTCTTGATCGGCTGACCGGTAAGGAATTTACCGTCCGATCCAAGTTCCTGGTTGGCGCCGATGGCGGCAATTCGAAGGTGGCGGAACATGCGGGCCTTGCCTTCGAAGGCAAGATGGGCGTCGGCGGCTCGATGAACATATTGTTCGAGGCTGATCTGTCGCGCCATGTCGCGCATCGGCCCTCCGTGCTCTATTGGGTGCTGCAGCCGGGCGCTGATGTCGGCGGCATCGGCATGGGGCTCGTGCGCATGGTGCGGCCGTGGAACGAATGGCTGATTGTCTGGGGTTACGACATCAACCAGCCGGCGCCTGAGGTGACCGAGGATTTCGCCATCAAGGTTGTGCGCGAACTCGTCGGCGATCAGGAGCTTCAGCCAAAGATCAAGTCGGTGTCGACCTGGACCGTCAACAACATGTACGCGACGACGATGTCGAACGGACGCGTTTTCTGCATGGGCGACGCGACGCATCGCCACCCCCCGTCGAACGGGCTGGGCTCCAATACGTCAATTCAGGATGCCTTCAACCTCGCATGGAAGCTGTCGATGGTCCTGAAGGGACAGGCCGGGTCGGGACTGCTTGATAGCTACAATGCCGAACGTGCGCCTGTCGCCAAGCAGATCGTGACGCGGGCGAACAAGTCGATTGAAGAGTTCGGCCCAATCTTCAAGGCGCTTGGCCTATTGGACTCGGTCGATCCCGTTAAGATGCAAGAGAATATGGATGCGCGCTGCCAGGACACGCCAGACGCGGAAAAGCAGCGTAAGGCGATCCGCGATGCGATTGCCTACAAGGTCTATGAATTCGATGCGCATGGCGTCGAGATGAACCAGCGCTACAAGTCGGCCGGCATTGTAGCGGACGGCCGACCCGAACCCGCCTTTGCGAAGGATCCGGAGCTGCACTATCAGCCAACAACATGGCCCGGCGCTCGATTGCCGCACGCCTGGTTGTTCAATCAGAGCGGCGAGAAAGCTTCGACCCTCGATCTGGCCGGCCATGGCACCTTCACCATTCTGACCGGCATTGGCGGCGACGGCTGGGCTGCGGCCGCTAAGGCGCTCGCGAAGGAGTTCAACATCCGGATCACCACGCACGTCATCGGGCCGCGCCAGCAATGGCAGGACCTTGTTGGCGATTGGGCCAACGCGCGAGAGGTGCGAGATTCCGGCGCCATTCTGGTACGTCCCGACCACCACGTCGCCTGGCGCGCGGACGAGATGGTTTCCAATCCGGAAGCCGAATTGCGCCGCGTCCTGAAATCCATTCTTGATAAGTGAGAGCAACATGGAAGCGCATGAAAAGGGCTTCTTCACGGAAGAAGATTCGGTCGCCGTCGTGACCGGCCGCAACAAGAACGCCAAGGACGAACGCCTGAAACAGGTGATGGAGGTCATCACCCGAAAACTCCACGAAGCAGTGAAGGAGATCGAGCCGACGCAGGACGAGTGGATGCAAGCCATTCTCTTCCTCACGCGCACCGGGCAGATGTGCAACGAGTGGCGGCAGGAATTCATCCTGCTTTCCGACACGCTCGGGGTGTCGATGCTGGTCGATGCGATCAACAACCGCAAACCGTCGGGTGCCTCGGAAAGCACGGTACTCGGCCCGTTTCATGTTGCCGACGCACCGGAACTGCCGATGGGTGCGAACATCTGCCTCGACCAGAAGGGCGAGGACATGGTCATCGAAGGCAGGATACTGGATACCGATGGACGGCCGATCGCCAACGCGGTCCTTGATGTATGGCAGGCCAACGACGAGGGCTTCTACGATGTCCAGCAGAAGGGCATTCAGCCGGATTTCAATCTGCGCGGCGTGTTCCGGACCGGGCCGGACGGGCACTATTGGTTCCGGGCGGTGAAGCCAAAATACTATCCGATCCCCTACGATGGTCCGGTGGGGCAGATGCTGAAGGCGCTAGGGCGCCACCCCAATCGACCCGCGCATCTGCACTACATCATCAAGGCAGACGGCTTCGAAACACTGATCACGCACATCTTCGATCCCGACGATCCCTACATCGACTCCGATGCGGTGTTTGGCGTTAAGGAAAGCCTGCTCGCCGAATTTCGCCGAACAACCGATGCCGAACGCTCGAAACAGTATCAGTTTGCCGGCGACTTCTGGGAGGTGAAGCACGACTTCGTGCTTGCTCGGGCGAAGCGATGAGGTGATCAGCCAGACGACTGTGCGGCGACGTTAACCGATCATCAACGCTGCCGCACGAGTCCGGTACCTTTTGTCTGTAGATGGCGTGTGGGTCGCCCCGACGCGATTGCGCTGCGCCACAGTCCGTCTATCTTGGCGCGGAGCGTTCCAGTGTAGCGCAACCGGGTAGGGATCATGAAAGCCGCGTTCCGTGTAACCTTGTTGACTTTCGCAGCCTTGCTACCGGTTGTGGCAGGTGCCGCGGACGGCTGGAATCCCGATGGCAGGGGTACGAGCACTTGGCACGTGGAGCCATCAGAGGGCACCTGTAACGTCAGTCAAGCGACCAACAGGGCCCGACGCGCCGGCATCTACCGCACGGATCTCGTCTATCGCGACGAGAATGTTCTGACGCTGCGAGGGCTGACAGGGTGGGGTGATCGCCGCGAGATCACTTTCGCCAATGTGCGCGGGTGCCCCGAGGTCGGATTTCAAGATCTTCAGCAGAGTCAGCCGGCGCGTTGACTGAGAGGGCCTACCGGTGCGGGCAAACGTCAAGCTGCAAGATTTTGCGGTGGTCGAAGGAGGAGGCCAAACGAACCCGCCGCCGGTATCCGACAGCGGGTCTCGCTTTTCAAGACTTTGCAGCTCGCTGTTTTCGATACTGCGCGGTCGGCAGTCCACCCCAGCCCCAATTGTCGAGATCGACTTCCTCGATGACTACATAGGTCGATTCAAGAGGCTTGTTGAGGACGTCGAGCAATACCTGGCTGACGCCCTTGATGATCGCGGCCTTTTCCTCGGCGGTGACCGAAGTGCGGTCGGGCGTCGTTCCTTCGCGGGTCACTTGTACGGTAACAATGGGCATTGCAGTCTCCTTTCTGGAGGTTGAACTTGAGGGTGGCTATGCTGCGAGCAGGGCGCCGATCTCCTGCTCCAATGTGTCGACATGGGCATATCCGTTGCCAATCCGGTGCAGTTTGCCTTGGTCAGAAAGAAACAAAGTCGGAAAACTCGATACTCCCATAGATCGTGCCCTGACGAAATCGGAAGCAGTAGCATCGATCGTGCTCTTGGCTTGCCACACCGTGAGGAACTCGTCCTGTGTGATGGGATAACCGGCAGCGCTCAGAGCCTCGGCACCGACTTGCGCGAGGACCGCACCATCGGTCGTATCGAGGGCATCGACGTAGAATGCGCGCTGGATGGCGCGGAAGACCGGCAATAGATCGGCTTCCGGCTTGAGAATACGCGCCGCCACGACCGCCCGGCAAACGGGCTCGGTGTCATAGACGAAGCCCTGACGGGCCATCAATCCGTCCCGATTGAACGGCAGGCCGCTCGCCTGTTCCACCCTTGCCCAGTGTTCCAAGCGAAAACGCTTGCCGGCATCATCAAGCACGTCGGTCGCACCGGCGCGCAAGCCTCCGACGACGATCTCAAGCGACATGTCGGGATGACGCTCCTGCAGGGCCGTCATTTCCTTTCCGAAGCCGTAGCACCAAGAGCACATTGGATCGGCGACCAACACCAGTTTCATTTTTCACCTATTGAGCTTTGTCTCGACGGCGACTGCGGCCGTCCGGGCTCGCAGTCGCGGGATAAAATTGGTCCGGTCGAGCCGGGCCGCCCGGTCTACCAGCGACCGGCGTTCTGGCCGCCATCGACGTGGAGGATCTCGCCAGTAACGAAGCTCGCACCCTCGAGATAAAGGACGGCATCGACGATATCGCGAATCTCGCCCATCCGGCCTACCGGATGCAGCGTGGAGAGTGCTGCATGCGTTTCCTGCGGATGCATCGGCGTCTTGATGATGCCCGGCGAGACTGCGTTAACGCGAACGCCGCTCTTTGCGTATTCGATAGCCAGCGACTGGGTAACGGCGTTCAACCCTCCCTTCGTCAGAGAGGCGAGGGCGGCCGGGACCCCTGCGATAGGCTGGTTCACTAGGCTCGTCGTGATGCTGACGATATGACCGGAGCCCTGCTTCAGCATTTCGGTCGCCGCGCGCTGCGTGATGTGGAAGAAACCGGCGACGTTGACGCCCATGTTGTGGTTGTAGTCGTCTTCGGTGAATTCAGTGAACGGCTTGGCAAGAAAGACACCGGCATTGTTCACCAATGTGTCGATGCGACCGAAACGCTCGCGTGCTTCGCGGACGACGCGTTCGGCAGTTTCCGGTTTGCTGATATCCCCGGGTACGGCGATGATGCCGGTGTCGGAGCTAGGCTCGATCGAGCGTGAGGTGGCGACGACGCGGTAGTTGCGGTCGCGGTAGGCTCGAACCAATGCTGCGCCGATGCCTTGTGATGCGCCGGTGATAATGGCGACCTTCTGTTCCGTGCTCATGATGGGATCCTTTCAAGTGCAGCGGCCTTTCAGTTGCTGGCCGCCCTACGCCCTCGGCGTTGGTGCATTTGATTTAGATCCATCCGATCATTGAGAGAATTGACGTTGATTGATCAACAATCAACCGTATTTCGGCACAATCAGGCGAGCATACCAGCCGCTGTTGCCATGCGCGCGAACTCGGAACGCAGCCGCGGCGTTGCGAAGTCCACAAAGGCGCGGACCTTGGGCACGGACATGCGGCCTTGTGGTGCGAGCAGATGCACAGGCAAGGGCGGGTGTTCCGCGTCCGCGAGCACGATCTTCAGCTGACCGTCGCGCACGTAGGATGCGACATGGTAGGAATAGAGTCTCGTCAGGCCGCCGCCTGCAGCCGCCGATGCCGCGGCAGCGCGAACGCTGTTGAAGATACAGCGCGGCGTGAAATGCACGACCCTGGGGATGGTGGTCCCCTTCGCCGGTATGAAACTCCAGGAATCCAGCCCGAAGTTGCTGAACGCGATGATCTGATGTTTTGCCACGTCGCCCGGCTCGTCGATGCGCGGATGAGCTGCCAGATAGCGGGGGGAGGCGACCACGACGCGTCGCACATCGCCACCGAGACGGGTGGAGACGTGCGAAGAGTCCGACAGGTGGCCGATACGCACCGCGAGGTCGACGCCCTCATCGACCAGGTTGACGAAGCGATCCAGCATGAGAAAGCGGACAGAGACGGTCGGGTGAAGGTTGAGGAAGTCGTCCAGTATAGGGCGCAGGACCTCTTCGCCGAGGATCGGTGGTGCGGAGATGGTCAGAGTTCCGCGCGGAGCCGCGCGCTCGCCGCCCGCCAGCATGTCGGCTTCTTCAAGATCGACCAGTACGCGCCGGCAGGCTGCTGCATAGCGTTGGCCCGCCTCGCTCAGCTTCAGCGTTCGAGTGGTCCGATGCAGCAACTCGACACCAACATGCGCCTCCAAAAAGCTTAGCGCCCGGCTGACCGCTGTTGGCGATCGCTTCAGATTGCGGGCGGCGCCGGCGAGGCTGCCCTCGTCAATTGCCGTCACAAACACCTTCATTGCGTCGATGCGATCCATTGTGCCGCCTCGCGGAATAGTGATTGCCCGGCGGCGAGTATTCACCCGAAATTGGACGGAAGTAAATATCGGGGATGAAACCAGGAAAGCCTGAGCCAGTGCGCTATCTGTGGATGGGCCCGGCGGTGGTTCGAAGGATCGGGTTTTCAGGGGGCAAAGCCTTGCAACGCGCCATGCTCACGTTCGGGCAAAGTGAGATGCCAGCCACGTCTTATGGTTGCTCAACAAAGGGAAACTGACGATGAAGATCCTGATGGTTTTGACTTCGCATGATAAGCTCGGAAACACCGGCAAGCCGACCGGCTTCTGGCTGGAGGAATTTGCCGCACCCTACTACGTGTTCAAGGATGCCGGCGCCGAGGTAACCCTTGCATCTCCGAAAGGCGGGCAGCCTCCCATCGATCCGAAGAGTGACGAACCAGCCAATCAGACAGAGGCGATGGCGCGCTTCAAGGGCGATCCAGCGGCGCAAAGGGCGCTTGCAAACACGGTGCGGCTCAGCGGGGTCAAGACAGATGGTTTCGATACAGTCTTCTATCCCGGCGGACACGGCCCGATGTGGGATCTCGCCAATGACGAGGACTCGATTGCCCTTATCGAAAGCTTCTACACTGCAGGCAAGCCGATCGCCTTGGTCTGCCACGCACCCGGGGTTCTGAAAAAGGTAACCTACCAGGGGCAGCCGTTGGTCAAGGGCAAGCGTGTCACCGGTTTTGCAAACAGCGAGGAAGAGGCTGTCCATCTCACCGAAGTCGTGCCCTTTCTCGTCGAAGATGAATTGAAGCGTCTGGGCGGGCATTACGAGAAGGCCGCCGATTGGGTCGATTTTACGATTGTCGATGGGCGGCTGATCACGGGGCAGAACCCGGCTTCATCAGGCTCGGCCGCGAAGAAACTGCTGAAGCTCCTGAACTCCTGAACCGCCCGGCCGCTTGCATTCTGATACAAATCGGGCGGAAAGCGACACAACGGAGATACTTCGGGCTGGTCCCTTGCAGCCACCATCAACGACCAATGCGTAAGCATCGGTCAACTGCAGGGGATGACTATGCTGCTGTTCCTTATTGCCTACCTTGCAGGGGCCCTGACGATCGTCAGCCCCTGCATCCTTCCGGTCCTACCCTTCGTTCTGTCGCGGGCAGGCCAGCCCTTTGCGAGAAGCATCCTGCCGATGCTGGTCGGCATGATCGTGACTTTCGCGGGCGTGGCAACGCTTGCTGCCGTCGGCGGCAGCTGGGCGGTGCACGCCAACGAAATCGGTCGATATGCCGCCATCGCGCTGATCGCCGGCTTCGGCGTGACGCTGCTCTCGCCGCGCATCGCGGCAGTCGTGACGCGGCCAGCCGTCGCCCTTGGCAGCCGCCTGTCGCAGCAGGCGAGCGGCAAGGGTGGCGTCAGCACCTCCTTCCTTCTCGGCGTTGCAACGGGCCTTCTCTGGGCGCCCTGCGCCGGCCCGATCCTTGGACTGGTCCTGACCGGTGCCGCCCTCCAGGGGGCGAACGTTCAGACAACGCTCTTGCTGACCGCTTACGCGGCAGGTGCCGCGACCTCGCTGGCGATGGCTGTTCTTGCCGGGGAGAAGGTGTTTGCGGCGATGAAGCGATCGCTCGGCGTTGGCGAGCGTCTGCGCCAGGGTCTTGGTATAGCCGTGCTGGCCGGCGTTACCGCCATTGCCCTTGGGCTTGATACCGGACTGCTGTCGCGTCTCTCCTATGCCAGCAGTGCCGGCATCGAACAGTCGCTGCTGGACAAACTGCATGGTTCGAGCGGTGTTGCAGAGCCGGGCGGCAATGCCATGCAACTTGCCGCGAACGATGCGCGGAAGGGATACCAGAGCGATTTGCCCGTCCTCGGACGCCTGCAGTCGCTCGACGGTGCCGTAGAATGGTTGAATTCCAAGCCGCTCACCGCGGAAGAATTGCGCGGCAAGGTCGTTCTCGTCGACTTCTGGACCTACTCCTGCATCAACTGCATTCGGACAATCCCCTACGTTCGGGCCTGGGCGGAGAAGTATCGGGACCAGGGACTGGTCGTGATCGGGGTCCATTCGCCCGAGTTCGCCTTCGAGAAGCGGATCGACAATGTCCGTCAGGCAATCGACAAGTTCCAGATCGGCTACCCTGTCGCGATCGACAACAACTTCAAGATCTGGAGGTCGTTCGCCAACAACTACTGGCCGGCCCACTACTTCATCGACGCGAAGGGCCAGATCAGGCACACCCAGTTCGGTGAAGGAGACTACGAGCAGTCCGAACGGGTCATCCAGGATCTGCTGGCCGAAGCAGCAGGTAGCAAGAAGGCAGATGCGGCCACCGTCGCGCCTGACGCCAAGGGTGCCGAGGCGGCGCCCGACCTTGCCCGACTGCAGTCGGGAGAATCCTACATCGGCTATCTCCGAGCTGCCAACTTCATCTCGCCGGAAGGAGTCAAGGCAGATGCCGCTCGCGACTACACCGTCGGTGAGCCGGGCCTCAACGAATGGGGGCTTACCGGAAAGTGGACCGTCGGCGGAGAGCAGGCCTCACTCGATCAGGCTGGCGGCGGCATCACATATCGGTTCAGTGCCCGAGATCTCCATCTGGTCCTCGGACCCGGGGCGGACGGCAAGAAGGTCCGCTTTCAGGTGAAGGTCGATGGGGCCGCACCGGGAGCCGATCATGGCTCGGATATCGATGCAGACGGCAATGGCACGGTTTCCGAAACGCGGCTCTACCAGCTGGTGCGCCAGTCGGGAGAGGTGCGGGAGCGGACGTTCGAGATCCATTTCCTCGATCCCGGTGTCGAAGCCTTCGTATTCACCTTCGGATGAAAGGATAAGATCATGAAACATCGAGAAAAAACTCGTTCGTCGTTGCTTGGCTCCATCGGAAAGCTAGGCATTGTGACCCTTGCCGTGATCGGAGGCGGCGGTCTTGTGCTCAAGCTAAGTGGCGGAGCGGCAGCGGAAGAGGCCAGGCGCGTTCCTCCGGTCCTCCACGATGTCGCCGCGACCCCAGCTACACAATCGCTGGTCCTTGCCGGCGGGTGCTTCTGGGGTGTCCAAGGCGCTTTCCAACATGTCGCCGGGGTTGTCAGCGCGACGGCAGGCTACGCAGGCGGGAGTGCCGCGACAGCCACCTACGAGATGACCGAGACCGGGCAGACCGGTCATGCGGAAGCAGTGGAGATCGTCTTCAATCCGCAGCAGGTCAGCTACGGTCAGTTGCTGCAGATCTTCTTCTCCGTGGTTCACGATCCGACACAGGTCGACCAGCAAGGTCCCGACGCCGGAAAGCAGTACCGCTCGGCAATCTTTCCGCTGAACGACGAACAGGAGAAGGTCGCCTCCGACTACATCGCTCAGCTCCGCGGCGAGGGTGCTTTTGTTCGCCCGATCGCGACCTCGATCGAGGTCGGGAAGACGTTCTATCGTGCCGAGGCCTATCATCAGGACTATGTCTACAACAATCCCAACCAGCCCTATGTGTACGTCTATGAGCAGCCAAAGATTGAGGCGCTGAAGCGGCTTTTCCCGGAAGAGTATCGGGAGCGTCCCGTTCTTGCCGCAGAACAGGCGGGCTGATTTTGCCGCGGCAATGTCGCGGGATATTTCTCCCGCGACATTGCGGCCTGGACCGGCCGCGACCAGGCCGCACCTACACAACGATACAGTTCTTCGGGGATTCGAACACATGCGGGATACGCGCGGTCGTCACGCTCGAGTTCTCGCCGGAAGATCAGAATTTTCCGGGAGTTGGCCCAGATGGGTCAAGCAATTGAGGAGAAAGCAATGCGCCTTCTAGTCACTTCCTTCGCCATGCTTGCGCTGGCAGCCGTACCATGCGCCTGGGACAGCGCTCCAGGCGAGCCGCCTCCGATTGCAGCGCTCTTCTCGCTACTGTCGCCTTCAGCCGATGCGGGCGCAAAGCAATTCGCGCAGAGCGCGGATACTGTCTTGGCCAAGGCGACGCCCGAAAGCTTGAACGACCGAGGAGATCGGCAATGAAATTGTTCGAGGACAAGATCTCGTCGGCGGCGTCGCGCGTCAGGATCGCGCTGGCGGTGAAGGGGCTCGACGTTGAGCGCGAGACAATCGGCATCCTTGGTGCCGATGCCGTCAATCGGAAGCCCGAATATCTGCAGGTCAATCCGCAGGGACTCGTTCCCGCCCTGCTGACCGACGAGGGCGTGCTGCTGACACAGTCCCTGGCAATCATCGAATATCTGGACGAACGCTACCCAGAGCCACCGCTGCTGCCGGGCAGGCTTGAGGATCGCGCCTTTGCGCGGGCCGTCGCCTTGGCGATCGCCGCCGACATCCATCCACTTCTTCCGCCCCGGGTGACCGCGCACTTGAGTGCGATTGGCGTTGGGTCGGCGGATGTCGCGGACTGGAGCCGCCACTGGATCGGCGTCGGCTTGACGGCGGTCGAAGAACTTCTTCGGCGGAGACCAACCGGCAAATACGCGGTTGGCGATATTCCAACGGTGGCCGATATCTGCCTGTTCCCGCAAGCCGTGAACGCTGAGAGGAACAGCCTCTCCCTCGATCAATGGCCGCGCATAGCGACTATTGTCGCCAGCCTTCGCGAGATCCCGGCCTTTGTCGACAACGGCCCCGTGCCGCGAACATGAGCATTCGCCGAATTTAAACGTCCCTCGCAAGTCGCTCACTGATAGATTCAACAGGAGGAATCTAAATGCTTGATAAAGCAAAACAGTATCCAAAAATCGGATCGCAGACGATTTTCGTCAACGAGTTGACCAACGGCATTCTGGACCCAGCGGCACCGATGCTCGGGCCGGTCGCCGATGGCGGCACGATCATTGCCAACACCGCTCCCGGGTGCTGGGGTCCGATGATCACGCCGGAAATTCGCGGAGGACATGAGGTGACGCGCCCGGTCGCGGTGGCAGGTGCGGAGGTAGGTGACGCGATTGCCATCCGCATCCGCTCGATTGTCGTGACCTCGTCGGCCACGGCATCCGGCAACGACGAGCCAATGGTGGGCCGGTTCAACGGCGATCCGTTCTGTGCGGCCGTGTGCCCCGGTTGCGGAGTGGAGTGGCCGCGCACGCGTGTCGAAGGCATCGGGCCGACGGCGATCCGTTGCGAAGCATGTGGGGCGGATGCGTCACCGTTTACCTTTACCAATGGCTATACGATCGCGTTCGACGACGAGCGACAGGTCGGTCTGACGGTGGGCAAGGCCGAGGCGGAAGCCTTCGCGGAAGATGCCGATCGCCTGATGGCGCTACCGGATGCGTCCATCCAGCATCCTATCCTGACTTTCGCGCCGGCTGATCTCATTGGTATCGCCACGCGCTTGCGGCCTTTTCTCGGGCAGTTGGGGACCACGCCGTCGAAGGCCATGCCGGACTCGCACAATGCCGGCGATTTCGGCGCGTTCCTGGATCATGCGCCCCACATCTACGCGCTGACCGCAGAGGAGATCGCCGAGCACAAGACGGACGGCCACCTCGACGTGAACACGGTCCGCGAAGGAGCCGTTCTGATCTGCCCGGTCAAGGTTCCCGGTGGTGGCATCTATCTGGGCGATATGCACGCGCTGCAGGGAGACGGCGAGATCGCTGGTCATACGTGTGACGTGGCTGGAACGGTCACCCTTGAGGTGCATGTCATCAAGGGGCTCGACATCGATGGGCCCATCCTTTTTCCGGTTCTCGATGACGTGCCGTTTCTGGCGCGCCCGCTCGACGAAGCCGAGCGGACAAGGGTCCAGGCGCTTGCCCGCAAGCACGGGGTGCGAAAGGTCGAGGACGATGCGCCCGTCTGCTTCATCGGCACCGGTCCAAACCTGAACGATGCCACCACGAATGGCCTTGAACGGGCCGCCGAACTCCTGGGGATCACCGTCCCCGAAGTGATGAACCGTGCCACATTGGCCGGCGCCATCGAAATCGGCCGTCACCCCGGCGTGGCCAGGGTGACGTTCCGGGCACCGCTCAACTTGCTGGACGCCAAGGGTATCGGCGCGTTCGCGCGGGGTGTTTACAACATTCCGTCCGCCAGTGCCTGAAGTCATCCGCTGACAAAATGCGCCGGCAATGCCGGTCGCAGCGATATTTGAGGTCGGGTCATGTCGTTGGCCCGGCCAATCTTGTTTCAGCAAGCCTGGGTTGTCGCGAACTGCTCACGAAAGTGCGCGAATGTATACCAATGTATCGCTAGACCGATACCTACATTGGCTTTCAATTCCAGGTATAGGACACACATTTGATACACACAGGTAGTGATTTATGCAGATGTCTTTAACACAGATCGGAGAGCAGTGATGGCAGAGGAAATCAATCAACAAAGACGGCGGTTCGTGGGCGTGGCAGCGCTGACCGTTGCCGCCGCGCAATTTGGCGCAATCGGCACGAGCGTTGCTCAGGCCGCGGCGCCGGCGGCTGCTCGAATCCCCACCATCGCGCCAGGCACCAATACCTCATTTGGCTCGATCAAGCAGATCGACGCAGGTCTGCTCAATGTCGGCTACGCCGAGCTGGGCGCGAGCGACGCGCCTCCTGTCATTCTCCTGCATGGTTGGCCCTACGATATCCATACCTATGTCGATGTTGCACCGCTGATTGCCGCCGCAGGCTATCGCGTCATCGTGCCTTATCTGCGCGGCTACGGCGCAACACGGTTCCTCTCGGACAAGACGATGCGCAACGGCCAGCAGTCGGCGATTGCCGCCGATATCGTTGCGCTCATGGATGCGCTGAAGATCGAAAAGGCGCTGATTGCCGGTTGCGATTGGGGAGCCCGCACGGCCTGCATTATCGCCGCCCTCTGGCCCGAGCGCTGCAAGGCCCTGGTTTCCGTCAGCGGCTATCTCATCGGTAGCCAGGAAGCAAACAAGGCACCCTTGCCGCCGAAGGCGGAGCTTGCCTGGTGGTATCAATTCTACTTCGCCACGGATCGTGGCCGCGCGGGCTATGAGAAGTACCGCAGCGAGTTCGCCAAGTTGATCTGGCAGCTTGCATCGCCGAAATGGAACTTCGATGATGCGACCTTCAATCGCAGCGCTGCCGCATTCGAAAACCCCGATCACGTCGACATTACCATTCACAACTACCGTTGGCGCATCAGCGCGGCCGAGGGTGAGAAGAAGTACGATGAGCTCGAAGCGCGGCTCGCGAAGTTCCCTGTCATCGGCGTACCGACTATTACGCTGGAGGGCGATGCCAACGGTGCCCCCCATCCCGAGCCGGCTGCCTATGCCAAGAAGTTCTCCGGCAAGTACGAGCATCGGCTGATTACCGGCGGCATTGGTCACAATCTGCCACAGGAAGCGCCGCAGGCCTTTGCACAGGCCGTGGTCGACGTCGACCGGCTCTAACCGGTCACCTTGGGGTGGTCGCGGCAAGCGGCTCCCCACATCCCTCCATTCCAGACATTGCACTCGGCGTTGGCGTTTCAATGCACTTTCGCCAGGTCTGGTTTCGAGCGCCCATTGCCTCGCCAAGAAGCGGCCGGGCCGTTCGTATCACATTGTATCGGGATCAGGTTTCCGCGGCAGTTGGCTACATTTTAGCACCGCGACGAAACATTCCAGACACGTGCGGGACGCCATCTGCGTCTCGGCAGCGAGCCGTTCATTCTATCGAAAGGAAGAATATCATGAGCGACAATCAGAAAGTACTCTACACCGGAAAGACGCATACGACCGGCGGCCGCGATGGCGCATCGCGTAGCTCCGACGGCCGCCTCGATGTCAAGCTTTCCTCACCAGGTAGCGCGGGACAAGGAACGAACCCCGAGCAACTGTTCGCCGCCGGTTGGTCCGCCTGCTTCATCGGCGCGATGGGCTTTGCTGCGAAGAGCCTTGCCGTTGCGCTTCCGACCGATCTCGCGGTCGACACCGAAGTTGATCTCTGCAGCAATACAGGCGGTTACGCACTTCAGGCGCGCCTAAACGTCAGCCTGCCCGGCGTCGATCACGAAACTGCTCGCGCGATTGTCGATGCGGCGCATCAAACCTGCCCGTATTCCAAGGCCACGCGCGGCAATATCAACGTCACCATAAACCTCGTCTGACGAGATAAGAAAAACGATGCCCCCGTCAGGCGGGACGTGATGTTGAGAAGCGGCAGCCGCAAAGGGCTGCCGCTTTTTTCTGGTCGAGCAGCATGTCACCGATGTGCGAGGCGGTTCAACCGCCGTTCAGCCGATGGCGATTTCGGCGACGAGGCCGCCGCCGTCGCGATTACGCAACGTCAGCGATCCGCCGATCGCTGTGACCAGTTGGACGGCAATGGCGAGGCCGAGGCCAGTCCCGCCAGTGTCGCGGTTGCGCGATTGCTCGAGACGGAAGAAGGGCTTGAGGACAGCTTCCAATTGATCTTCGGGGATGCCGGGACCGCGATCGAGCACTCTAACGACCACGTCGCTATCGGTACGGCGCAGTACCTCGATCTCGGCGCTGCCACCAAACTTAAGCGCGTTGTCGATGAGATTGGTCAGAACTCGTCTCAAGGCGTGCGGTCGGGTCATGATCGCGCCGCCGCTCATCTCTGTGATCGTCACGTCCTTGCCGGTATCCTGGTAATCGTAGACGAGGCTCTCGATGAACGAAGAAAGGTCAATGCGCGAGGCTTTTTCGACATTGCCATGGGCGCTGCGAGCATAGGCGACGCCTTCCTTGACGAGACGTTCGATCTCGCTGAGATCCTGCATCAGCTTGTCCCTGTCGCCGAAATCCTCGGCCATCTCCGCCCTCAGCTTCATGCGCGTGATCGGCGTTTGCAGATCGTGCGATATTGCCGCGAGGATCTGCACACGTTCCTCCAGATATTGGGCAATGCGCTCGCGCATTGCGTTGAAGGCGGTTGCGGCATAGGCGACTTCCCTCGGTCCCGTTTCGCTGAGGCGAGGGGCTTTCACATTCGGATCGAGCGTATCGGCTGCTTTTGCGAGGTTGACGAGAGGACGAATTGCCTGATGGACCGCAAACCAGCTGCAAAGCACCAGCAAAGCCAACTGCGCGGCCAACACGTAGGGCAGCCAATCGGCCAACGGCATGACGCCATGCGGGTTGATGTCTATCGTCAACGGCGCGCCATCGCTCAGGGTCAGATGTGCCTGGAGCCTCAGGGTGTTGCCGGGAACGGTCTCCACCTCGATGGGATATTTTGCACCGATCGCCGCCCGAACCATGGAAGCGATCTCGGTGGTGCGTGCGTCGAGCGCCGGATTGCCGGGCAGGCCCGCTCCCAGCACGAAACTATAACTGCCTCGATCAAGACGATCGAGCCAATCGGCTCGTTCGTCGGCCGGCAGCCGATCGAGAATGGCGATCGACGTTGCAACGTCGTTTTCGAGCGTGTTGAACATGACGGACTTGGCGGCCGCGTATCGTTCATAAAACAGCACCGTGAACGACATGGTATGCGCGATCGCTACCCCGGCAAGCAGGATAAGAAATAGCCGCGCCCCCAAGGTGCGCGGCCATAGGCGAAATCCATTCAGAAAGGCGTGTGTCGCCATCAGCGGGCCTCGGTGATCTCGATCGGCATGGAGAAGACATAGCCTTCGCTGCGGACAGTCTTGATATAGGTCGGTTCCCGGGCATCGTCGCCAAGACGCTGGCGGACGCGGCTGACGAGAAGATCGATCGAACGGTCAAAGAGCTCGGCGTCGCGGCCCTGTGTCAGGTTAAGCAGCTGATCGCGGTTGAGCACGCGCTGGGGGTGGTCGATGAAGACGCGAAGCAGCCGGTATTCGGCACCGCTGAGGCCGATCACCGTCCCGTCTGAATCGATGAGGTGGCGTGCCGTCGTGTCGAGCTTCCATTGGCCGAAACTCAGCAGTTGGCCGGCTTCCGACACCTGCAGGTTCGGCGGTAGCATGCGCGTGCGTCGAAGGACAGCCTTGACGCGGGCCAACAACTCCCGCGCCGAGAACGGCTTGGCGAGGTAGTCGTCCGCACCCATCTCCAGACCGATGATGCGGTCCATCTCGTCTGTGCGTGCTGTCAGCATGACGATGGGAACAGCCTTGTGTCGTCCGGCACGCAACTCGCGGCTAAGCACGAGGCCGTCGTCGCCCGGCATCATGACATCGAGGATGATCAGATCGACGGAGTTTGCTTCGAGAAAGGAGCGCATGTGCCGCCCGTCAGCGACTGCGGTTACGCGCAGGCCATTCTTCTTCAGGTAGCTCGATACGAGCTCCCTTATTTCGCGATCGTCATCGACGATCAGGATGTGGTCGATGTGCTCCATCGCGCGATCTCCGTGATTTTTCTGCTAGTGACGCCGTTGATGTGTCCGCCGTGTGTTTATCGCCTCATGGCTTGCATGGCGCTGTATCCAGCCAACCTTGAGATACATTTTGATACGATGTCCGCACGTTCATTTCGCCTGGTAAGTAATGGAAATCGCTCACGTCGCCATTGCTGATATGCTTGGCTGGCAGCTACTTGGCAAACAGGCTGTCGATCAGTTCGGTGGTCGAGCCTTGCCAAAGCTCGCCTTCTCCGGTTCCTGCCCACAGCGACAGGAAATCTGCCGAGCCCCTTGCTGCTGACGCGCCACGCAGGTCGCGCGTAAACTTGTTCTGGGCGGGAAACGGCATGACAGCGTCCATCTTCGGCGTCATCTCCTCCATGAAACGGTTCTCGATGCCTCGAGCGAATCGACCGGAGAAGACACGCGTCGTTCGGGTCTGTCGCTTTGGCGCACTGAGTGCCGACCTGTAAGGGGCCGACGTTCCCGCCTCGTGCGCTGCCAGAAAAGCCGTTCCCATCTGAACCGCCTGAGCGCCTGCGACGAGGGCGGCGCGAACGTCCGCAGCGGTCATGATGCCGCCTGCTGCAATCAACGGCACGTGCACCTTTCCCCTACATTGAGCGAGAAGGTCGTGAAGTCGGACTTCCGGATCGGCGGCGTCGGGCTCGAAGATGCCGCGATGGCCGCCGGCCTCGAAGCCTTGCAACGTGATCGCGTCAACATTGCTGTCTTCGAGGGCCCGCGCTTCCTGGAGTGAGGTCGCGGTCCCGATCAGCAGAATGCCGGCTTCTCGTGCGGCTTTCGTATGTTCGGCTGCCAATACGCCGAAGACGAAGCTGAATACAGCTGGCCGGATCTTTAGGACGGCTTCGAACTGGGCGTCGAAATCCTCCTCGAACGGTGCGGAGAACTGTGGGGACGCTAGCCCGAGTTCTGAGCGATAGCCGGCAGTGGCGGCAATCGCTCGCTTCACCGCAGCCGGATCGACCGTTGGAGCGGGGTGGGGAATGAAGAGGTTGATCGCGAAGGGCTTGTTTGTGCGCTGTCGGACCTTGTCGGCAAATTCGACGATCGTGGCGGGATTGGAGTAGGCGGCGCCGACGGAGCCCAGCGCGCCGGCAACCGATGCTGCTACCACCAGTTCCGGCGTTGAGGGGCCGCCAGCCATTGGCGCGACAATAAGGGGATATTTCAATCCGAGCTGGCGAAGGGGTTCGCTGTCGACTTCTGTTGGCACGTCCGATCTCCTTGTCCAGCACTGGGGAATTCGTCGGTTTGGCAGGTTATGCTGTCCGGACAGGCCTGAGGAATGCCGCAGGCTGCCGGTCCGGCGATTATTTGCGCCTATTGTCTTGCTTTCACAAGGAGCTTGACTTCAGCCGCGAGGGCGGAGGAGCGATCGCGGACGGCACGACGCTGGCGCTAGTGGCTCATCAGCAGGGGAACTGTAGCGTGGGAGAGCAGCCGATAGGTGACGCGGCCGAGAAGCAGTTCGAGCAGATAGCCGTGCTTGAAGGCTCCGGTCAGAATGCAGGTGGCATTCACCGATGCACCAAAGTCGAGGATGGTGTTGCCGACCGAGCGGCCTGTTGAGGAGGTCACGACGATCTCCGCATCGAGCCCCATCTGGCGGCAGATTTCCCTGGCGGTGGTTTCGTAGTGCCTGTTCGGCTTGTCGTCGACGCAGAGCACCGTAATGCGGTCGGCAGCGGCAAGCCAGCGCCTGGCGGCGACGATCGTGCGCCGTGCGTGGTCGTGCGGCTTCCAGCCGATCAGCACGTGGTCAAGCAGACGTCCGCGATAACCATTGGCCGGCGGGATGAGCACGAGCTTACCCTCATGGAAGAGGACGTTATGGAAAACATCACGGGCATCGAGATTGCCCCGATAGGGAGTGACGACAAGTGATGCGTTCCGGCAGACGCTGCCCACGCAGCGGCGGAGGTCGCCCTGGTAGTCGCCAAGCACCAGGCTTTGCCGGTGCGGCGCGCTCAGTTTCCATTCGTCGAACAGCTGTTTGACGCGCTCGAACCGCTCGTGCGGCGAGCCTTCGTCCAGGTCCCGCAGCATCTGCAATTCGATTTCCTCGGCTGAGACCAGCATCGCCAGCGGATCGGCGCCGATATGGACGGCGGCGATGCTGTCCTGCACCGCATCAGCCGCATCGTCGGCCAGATCGAGGCAGGACTGTGCCGAGGCGGGATCGGGCAATAGCACAACGATATCGGCATGTTCGGTGAGATCACGAACGTTGCGCGGCACGGCGGCTGGATCAGGCGGGTTGAAGCCTTTTGACCAGTTGCCGTCGGTCGTTGTCGTGATCACTGTGGCCCTCCTTCGTGGATCGGCCTGAAAAATCTACCCCTGGAACAATACGCCAATCTGATCGGTGTTGAAATCGTCTTGGCGCCCAAAGGCGATCTATTTTAAGCGCCAAAGCCAGTGCCGAGACCGGTCGCGACGCCAATTCCGGCGGTCTTGCGCCTTGATTGCGACCTGCTAGAATCTGTTGCGGCAAGCTTTTGTGTTGGCTGCATTTTTTGTTCCCTCTGGCCATGTAGGGCGCGCGATGGAAACGCCAGTTATCCCAAAACTGAGCTACGGCGCGGAACCCGGATTGCGTTTCGCCCTGCTTTTGAACGGCTGTGGCGGTTGCACGCAGTTGGACATTGCTGAGGCGCGGCGATGGAAACCGGAAGACGGGATCATCTGGCTGCATCTCGAGCGTGACCATGCGGCAGCTGCCGATTGGGTCAAGAAGGAAAGCGGCCTCGATAGCTTCGTGACGGAAGCCCTGCTCGAAGAGGAGACGCGACCGCGTGTCGAGCCTGTCGATGACGGCCTGTTGATCATCCTTCGGGGCGTATGTGCGACCGCCCCCGACGAGGAACCGGAGGAGAGGACCGACATCGATCTCGTGCCGCTTCACCTGTGGGTCGACGTCAACAAGGTCATCTCACTTCGAGACAGCGGACATTATATCACGGCACTTCGCGACATCCGCCTCGCCCTCGAGAAGGGCAAGGGTCCACAGCGCACCGGAGACCTGTTGGCGCTGATCGGCGACAAGCTTGTCCGTGACTTGGAGCCGGTGCTCGACTCGATGGACGAGGAAGTGGATGAGCTCGACGACATGATCTTTCACGGTGAGGCTGGCGAGGTGCGCGAGCGTCTCAAGCTACTGCGCCGGCGTTCCGTGCAGCTGCGCCGCTATCTGGCACCGCAGCGCGACGCACTAAACCGCATCGAACACGACGACGCGCCGTGGCTGCTCGAGCGTGACAAGCTGCGGATGCGTGAGGTGATCGACAAGCTGATGCGGTTCATTGAGTACCTCGATGCGATCCGGGACCGCACGGGGATCCTCCACGACGACCTCTCGACAGTGATCAGTGAGCGTATCGCGCGAAATTCCAATCGGCTGGCGGCGCTGGCCGCCCTGCTGCTGCCGCCTAGCGTCGTCGCCGGCCTGTTCGGGATGAATGTCGGAGGTATTCCGGGGGTCAATGACACCTGGGCATTCGTCATCATCGTGGCGTTTGTGACGATCACCTCCATTGCAACGCTTTGGGTGCTTCGACGGATCGGTTGGCTTTAGGCAGTGGTCGCGTCAGGTGCGAATGGCATTGCGGGTTGTGAGCATGCGCCACCCGCAATGCCGCGCCGATCAATTCGATGCAAAGCAGTAGAACAGGCCGTCGCCTCCGGTCCCGTTGAAGGCTTTCACCGTGCAGCCGCCGCGTGTCGGATGCGACGAGTTCCACGATTTGGCTTCCGCCGAGTCGTTCAGTCCCGTCCGGTCGCTATGGCCCACGATCGCGACACCGTCTTCGCCGCCCATCGTCCAATTTCCGCAGGTCTCAGGCGCCGCAGTACCATCAGCCTTTGAACCGGTCAGCATGTCGTGGCGGTTCGGCGTGTCCCCACGGCCGTTGATGACCGCACCTTTCTCGCTAAGCGCGGTCTGTTTGGTCAGGTTGTTCTTGTCGCTGTGCAGGGAGGCCACGTCGTCGGCGATTTTTTCGCCTTTGGCGTTATACCATGGCCCGGAACCGATGCGATCCTTGGCGTTTTCAGCGTCGGTAGACAGATAGGCCTTCCAGGTCTTGCCGGTCGAACCGGCGGCTGTGGCAAGCGTGTTGCAATATGCGTCCGCGCCGGCGAGGCCGCCGAGATCGCCGCCCTTGCCCGGATTTACACTGGTCACGAAGAAACTCATGGCGTTGTCCTGAGCGTAGACTGCGCCGGCCGAAAGGGCCAAAAGGGCCGCGATATAGGCAAACCTGCGTTTCATGGCGTCTCTCCCTGGTTGAATTTCTACCGGGACGAAGGGTATTGCAGGTAAACCTCGGCGTAAAATCGAAATCGCGTGATAGGGCGATCCCCCTTGGTAGGGTCAAGGGGAGGGGCAGGCGCGGTGGGCTGGTTTTGGTACTGTCAGCGCAGTCTATTCCGCGGCCTCTTCCGGGTGGCTGATCGAGCCACGAACGACACCATACTGGCTACCCCAGCGATCGGTCATCGTGCAGCGGATATCCCATAGCTCGGGAAAGAACCGGTGCCGAGCGCCGCCTTCCAGCATTTCGACGGGGCGACCCTTGAGCGATTTGGAGCCAAGGCCGATCGAGCGGTGGATCAGGTAAAGGTGGTTTGCGCGGAATTTCTGGAACAGCTCGTCGAATTCAACCAGGGCCTCCGCGACGACATAGCTGTCCCCGTGGTCGTATTTGCCATCATAGATATCGTCGATCGTCAGATTCCGGCCGTCGAGATAGGCGGCCTGGAAAGCTCGCCAGAGATCGGGTGGCATTCGTAGCAGGAGCTTGAAGCCAGGCGACTCCTGACCGCTGCCGTTGCCGAGCTGAAGCCGGACTTGCTGGTATTCCTTGGGCGACATCGTTTCGAGAAGGTCGAGTTGCGCCGTCATCATCCGCATCAGGCGGTGGACGCGGCCCATCAGCGTCACGACGCGATGCGTGTTTTCCTTCTCCAGATAATCGATGACGTCGACCAGTGAATAGGCAATCAGCTTCATCCAAAGTTCTTCAACCTGGTGGACAATCTGGAATTGCAGCTCATCCGCATTCGCCATCTCCGCCAGGGGCTTCTGACAGCTGAGCAGCCTGTCGCACTGCAGGTAGACGCCGTAGTCGCGCATGTCGGGCGCTTCGATGCGGGCGTAGTAATCTTCCTTGTTCATGAATGCTGCTCCGGAGTGTCGTTGGCCTACAACTATCCAGTCTAGGCGCTTTGACTTGAACATTGGTCCTTTCTGTTATCAAAATGCAGAGATGTGCAGAACGACTGCCAACATAGAAGGCGATTCATGGAACAAATGACACTCGATGCGCTTGATCGAAAGATCATCGGTGCGCTGGAGGCCGATGCCAGGATTTCTTTTGCCGCGCTGGCGGATCATGTCGGTCTCAGCAAAACGCCCTGCTGGAAACGTGTGAAAGCGTTGGAAGATGCGGGCATCATTCGCGGATATGCGGCCCGGCTTGATCCCGCAAAGCTTGGGTTCGGCATCGAAGCCTTCATTCAGGTCTCGATCGATTTCGAAGTGTCGGAGGAGTTTGAGGCCGCGGTCCGCCGGCACCCGCTCATCTGGCGTTGCCACGCAACGACCGGTGAAGCCGACTATCTCCTGCATATCGTCGCGGTCGACATGGCGGCCCTGGACAGGATGCTTCGGGAAGAATTGAGCCGCCTGCCGGGAGTGAGGCGCACGATCACGTCAATGGCAATGCGCGAGATCAAAGGCGAAATCTCGTTCGCCGCTGCGCAAAGCCGCACACAATCGACGAAACGCTGATCGAGCTAGCCTTTCGTTTCAGTCAAGTCGCCGTGATTTCAATTTCTCGTTCTTGACAATGGATTTGCCCGGCAAATATCTGTGGTGACCGGCTTCAGACGCAAGGCCTCAGCACAGCATGATCGACACCCGCTTTTCGACTGCTCTACAGATTGTCATCAGTGTGGCCGTCAACGAAGAGGCAAACCTCCGGACCACAAGCCAATCACTTGCGCAGGGCCTTGATACAAGCGCGAGCTTCGTCCGCAAGCTGTTGCAGCCGCTCAATGAAAGCGGCATTCTCGCCACTGCCCAAGGCGGCAAGGGCGGTATCAACCTAGCGCGACCGCGCGACCAGATATTGCTCAGCGAGATCTATGCTGCCGTGACCGGCGACAAGAAAATCTGGGCAACCCGCCACGATATTCCGCACGAGGGGCTCGTAGGGGAGAATATCGGCGACCTCTCGGAGTTTCTTTGCGATCGGGCAGAACAGGCCGTCGTCGACATGCTGGGTTCAGTGACCATCGATGATAGCGTCGCGGAGCTGCGTCGCCTCGAGGCGAAGAAATCTGTCGACCACGAGCAGCCGGCGGATGCGAGCCTTGCCCCCGATCGTCACGCCGCCGAATAGTTTCACAGAGTGAAAGGGGCGGCCGGGCAGGGAACCCGAGCCACCCCTCCTAACTGATCGGAGGTCAATCTGATCAGAAACTTTCAAGCGCGGCGCCGCGCTGCCACTCCCTGTGACCTTAACCACAGAGAGAGGCGGAAACGCGGCGCCGCTTTTGATTAGAATGCGCGCTGGAGGCGGAAGAAGCCCGTCGTCACGTCGTCGATGTTGTCGCCGTCGAGGTAGTTGACGGTTGCCTTGGCGTAGAAGTTGTCGACGATCTGATAGTCAACCGTCAGACCGACCTTCCAAGCGTCGTTGTCCGAGAAGTCAGCGTCGGTAGCGGCGTTAACTACGCCGTAGCTGCCGTAATACTGAGCGGCCGGGGTGATCTTCAGCTTGTCGGTGGCCTTGATAGCGTATTCTGCGGCAATCGCCCACTCGGAAGCAGAGTAATACGCGCCCGGAGCGGACGCCCAGACGGCTGCGAGACCGAGGGTGCCCGGACCAACGGCAACGGTGCCCATGGCGCGGACAGCGCCGGCTTCGTTGTCGGTGTCGTAACCAGCGGTTACCTGGTAGGAGAAGATGCCTGCCTTGCCGCCGATGCCGATTGCTACGCCGACGTTGTTCGGAACTTCGCCGTTGTAGAACGGGCTGTCTTCCAGCTCGTCGACGCTGATGCCGGCGTAGAAATCCGTGGCTTCATACTGATAACGGATCGAGTTGTGCAGCGTAACCTTGCTGCCGATGTCGTCCGTTTCGCCCGAGAGACCATCGTCCCACCAGCTGTAGAACAGACCGGCGCGGAAGCCGGCGATGTCGATGTAAGCGGAGTCCAGGATCGCGTTCTGATCACGAGCGTTGTCAGCATTGTGCTGCAGAACGATCACGCCTGTGAGCGGGCCGTATTCAGTGTCGCTCTTGGCGGTAAACTGAACCTGGCCGCGGGTCACTGCATCCCAGTCGGACGTACCGCCCCGGTTGCCGCTTACACTGCCGTTGACGGCGTCCGGGCCGGCGTTAACCTGGAAACGGATGTAACCGCTGATCTTCAGGCAGGTTTCGGTGCCGGGGATGTAGAAGTAACCGCTGCCGTAAGCGTCGCACACGCGAACGTATTCAACCGGCTCCGGCTCGGCAGCAACGATGGCGTCAGCGGCCTGGGCGCTCGAGAAGGCAGCCAAAGCCGCCGCCGAGCTCATAAGGATCATCTTAATGTTCATTCTCAGTCCAATCTTCTGTCGATTGGGCACAGGTCATCACTGCCGAAAACCGGCCTCTACCTACCCCAAATTGTTTCGTACAAGCCCTCGCGGGAAACGCGGTACGTCCGCGGCGCCAAATTACATTTCCGATTAAATGTATCAATAATAGATACAGTCAAAATTGAGTTTTGCTGCAAGGCGGAAATTGGGTGTTGCGCAAACGCAACGATCGGCTCTCGCGCAAAAGCATATTTACTACCGCAGGCTATAACCAGTTGTTACTCAACACGTTTTTGTAATGGATGTTATCTGGGCAATAATGCTGCGTCGCAGCATTTCGCCACGGGATTGCGTCCATCCTTTCTTCAACCCTCCCCGAATCACAACGAAGCGTGCCTCGCTGGACTCCTCTCATCGAGAAGGGCGGCCGTGACGGAATCGCCGCCGTCGAGCCTCAACGCGCCGTGCGCGTCGATCAAGTGTTCCAGCAGATTGCTCAGCCCGTCACTGAAGTGGCGGCTCGCCTCGGCAGCTTCCTGGCTCGCAAGCGTCGTGGAACCTATGATTCGAATGCCGAAGATGTCGGTCGTCTCGTCGGCTCTGGTCAGCGCGCAATTCCCGCCAATTTCGGCGGCGAGATCCACAATGACCGTTCCAGGGCTCAACTGTGAGAGCATCTCTTCGTTAAGCAGCACGGGGGCAGAGCGACCGGGATACATTATGTTGGTGGTGATCAGTTGCATCTTCGACAAGGCACCGGAGAGGTCTTGACGAAGCCGCGCAAGTTCTTGCTCTGAAGAGGTGCCGAGAAATTTAGCGCCAAGCCGCTCGATCTTTGCCTGCGAATCCTTCGCGAGGCCAAAGCCATAGGTTAGGGCGCCGAGGCGACGTGCAGTCGCCAGTGCCTGCAGGCTTGCTGGGTCGCTGCCCAAGGCGGCCATTTTAACCGGCCGCACGAAGCTTCCGTCAGCCAACAGCATCGGATGCGAAATGCCGAACTGCCTCGCCGCCTCCAGGACAGCCGCGTGGCCCGTGATGGCGGCCTGCCTCGAAGAAATATCGGCACCCTTCTGGCCCGACATCCCGGAAAGCCGGGCGATGTCGAGATGGAGCGGCTGTTGCCTGGCTAGCGGGACGGCGACCTGGCCCGGTTTCGAGCCAAGGAAAAGCAGAACCGCTGCCGCTGGGAAAACTCGCGCGGCGATTGGCTGCCGCACGCTCACGAATAGATCCGAAGAGGACGCCATCTCGGCAAAATCGGCGGGCTCTGCGCCGGCAGCAATGTAGCCGTCGTCTGAATGGCCGGCGCCAACGCCGCAGCCGGGCTCGAAACGAAATGATATGCGCTCGGAAAGGCGCCCAACGTCATCCGGCGTCAACGCAACGCGGCGCTCACCGGGATGTGTTTCCCGAAGCAACCCGGCACGGACTCGGATAAGCTTAGACATTCATCGCTCTGAAAGAAGGGTAAACAGGGACTGTGGGCGCGCGAGCGATATAGTCTGTCTATTCCATAGTTTTATGACAGTTTCGTAATTTTATTTTGGGCAGTTTCGATCATTTTTCCCCGCGCGCAACTACTGATAAGTCTTTCATTTTATTGCATACTGTGTGCAGCTTGCATGAGTAACTTCGAATAAGGTTGCTCGCGGTGCGAGCGCAGGTTTTGCCCGGAAGCATTTGGATGTAATGGTCAGTCATTGGGCGCGTGGATGCTGGAGGCATTGGTGAATTTCTATTCGGTTTATGATCAGGGTTTTGTCCGCGTGGCCGCCTGCACGCCGAACTGCGAAATCGGCGATCCAGACTTTAACGCGCAAGCAACATTGGAACTGGCCCGTCAGGGACATGCCGCGGGCGTTGGCCTCATGGTGTTTCCCGAACTTGGAATCTCCAGCTACTCGATCGATGACCTGCTGGGGCAGGATGCCCTGCTCAAGGGCGTGGACGCGGCAATAGCCGAGATCGCCCGGTCAAGCCGCGATCTTACACCTGTTCTTCTCGTTGGCGCTCCGCTGCAGACTGGCGGTCGGCTCTACAACTGCGCCGTCGCCATTCACGCCGGTCGTATTCTTGGCGTCGTCCCGAAAATGCACCTGCCGAACTATCGCGAGTTCTACGAAAAACGCTGGTTTGCGTCCGGGCGGGGCGTCCGCGGCGACAGCATTCGCGTCGCCGGCGAGACTGTACCTTTCGGAACCGATCTGATCTTTGCAGCCGAGGATATGGATGATTTCGTTCTCCATATCGAGATCTGCGAAGATCTTTGGGCACCGGCGCCTCCGAGCGATTTTGGCGCACTGGCAGGTGCGACGATTCTCGCCAACCTTTCGGCCAGCAACATCACCGTGGGAAAGGCCGATACACGTAAGCTCCTGTGCTCGGCGCAGTCGGCGCGCAGCCTGTCTGCCTATGTCTATTCGGCAGCGGGCCCCGGCGAATCGACGACGGACCTCGCATGGGATGGTCAGGCCTGCATCTACGAACTCGGTACTATGCTTGCTGAAACCGATCGTTTCCCGATGTCATCGCAGATGTGCGTGGCGGATATCGATGTCGAGAGATTGCGGCTGGAGCGGCTGCGGACCGGGACCTTCAATGATGCGGCGACGCTCAATCTGACCGCCGAACGAGCGTTCCGGCGTGTGGCTTTCCAGTTCAAGAAGCCGAAGGGCGATATCGGCCTGAAGCGCGACGTTGCCCGCTTCCCGTTCGTGCCGGCGGATGAAAGCCGTCTTGACCAGGATTGCTATGAAACCTTCAACATCCAGGTTCAGGGGCTGATGAAGCGGCTGCGTTCTACCGGCGTCAAGCGGCTTTGCATCGGCATTTCGGGCGGTCTCGATTCCACGCATGCGTTGCTCGTGGCGGCCCGTGCCTTCGATCAGCTTGGCTGGCCGCGCTCTGACATTCTCTGCTTCACCATGCCGGGATTTGCGACAGGTGACGCCACCAAGTCGAACGCCTGGGCGCTGATGCGCAGCATAGGCGTCACGGCGGAGGAAGTGGACATAAAGCCGTTGGCCCTTCAATTGCTCAAGGACCTGAAGCATCCGTTTGCAGGCGGCAAGCCGGTCTACGATACGACGTTCGAAAACGTTCAGGCTGGTCTGCGGACAGACTTTCTGTTCCGTGCCGCGAACCAGCGCAGTGCACTGGTGCTCGGAACCGGAGACCTGTCGGAAATCGGGCTCGGCTGGTCCACCTATGGCGTTGGCGACCAGATGAGCCATTACAACGTCAACGCATCGGTGCCGAAGACATTGATCCAGCATCTGATCCGCTGGGTTATTCGCTCCGGAGATTTCGACGCCGAAGCAAACGCGACATTGGAAAGCATCCTTGGCACGCTGATTTCGCCGGAGCTGGTCCCTGCCGATGAGAATGGCGTCATGCAGAGCACGGAGGACAAAATCGGACCCTACGATCTGCATGACTTTGCACTTTACTACACGACGCGTTTCGGCCTGCGTCCTTCGAAGATCGCCTTCCTTGCCTACAATGCCTGGCGCGATGCCGAGGCCGGAATCTGGCCGCCACACTTTCCCGCCGACAAGCGCCGCAGTTTTGATCTGCCTGTCATCAAGCACTGGATGGAGGTTTTCCTTTTCCGGTTCTTCACGATCAGCCAGTTCAAGCGGTCGGCATCGCCAAACGGCCCGAAAGTGACGTCGGGCGGTTCGCTGTCGCCGCGTGGCGATTGGCGCGCGCCGTCCGACGGCAACGCACGGATATGGCTGAAGGAATTGAAGGCCAACGTTCCTGAGATAAAAGGGTAGGGCGAACGCGCCTTGCAAAAGCCATTCGTCGCGGCAGATATGATCGAGAAGAACACTGAGGCCGCGGTGAAACGTGACAGATGAAACTTGTGCCCCTGATGATCTGCCTCGCTACGAGATTCGCCAGGAACCACGTGGCGGGTGGACGATTGTCGACACATTGACCTCCTTGCCGGCGGCAACGGACGGCAGGGACTTCGTTGGCCTCAGCAAGAGGGATGCGGAGGACATCGCCCGTGAACTGAACCTCAGCGCAGCCGAGGGCCGTGATCCCCTGATCTGATCTGACCTCTCAGGGAACTTGCCGAACACCGGCCGCGTTTCGGTGCCAGAGGTGCGACGATGACCGCCAATGACAACAGGCCGGACGACCATTCCACCGAACGGCACACCGCCTACGAAGCGCAGGAAAGGGCTCTGTCGAGAGAAGGGCGCAGTCTTTCTGCCTGGGCGTTGCTAATCGCGGTTGTCTTCGTGGTCGCGGTGATCGTCGTGGCATTCAGCGTTTGGACGGGCGGCGGCACCAGCCCGGCGCCGAGAGCGCCGGCAGGAGCCAGCAGCCCCAGCGCTGCTCCACCGCCGACGCAAAACACGAACTGAGCTAACCCTTCAGGTCATCCATTTCCGGTGCTCTGCAAAACGCTCAACGAGCAGGTCGAGGAAGAGTCGGACCTTCGTTGGCAGGTGATTGCGGTTCGGATAGATGGCATTGATGCTGAATTCGACGGCACGATAGTCGGTCATCATTCGAACGAAACTTCCCGAGGCAATGTCATCGAACACCACGAAGCTCGGAGCCAGGAAAATGCCCTGGCCGGTTGCCGTGAGGTGCCGAAGCGTCTCGGCGCTGTTCGATACGATGTTGCCGCCGATCCTCATGCTCACCTGCGCGCCATCGGTGTCTTCAAAGCGCCACTCGTCTCCATAGGGGTAGTAGGTATACTGAAGGCAGTTGTGGTTGGCCAAATCAGCCGGCACCTGCGGCATCGGGTGGTTTTCAAGATAGCTTGGCGAGCATACGAGGATGTGCCTCCACGGTGTCAGCTTCCTGACAATGAGGCTCGAATCCGGCGGCGGCACGGTGCGGATCGCTAGATCGCAACCTTCCTCGACCATATCGATCATCCGTTCCCCGACACTCAGGTCGAGGGCGACCGAAGGGTAAAGCTCAAGAAACTCGCTTACAACGGGCAGCAGAAAGCGGACGATCGCGGCGCTGGTATAGACCTTGAGCGTGCCGCGCGGTGTCGAACTCATCGCACCGGCGGTGCCGTCGGCTTCCTCGAGATCGGCGAGGATCTGGGCCGAGCGCTCATAGTAATATTTGCCGGTTTCCGTGAGGCTGACCTTGCGCGTCGTACGATTCAGCAACCTGACACCCAGCCTGTCTTCCAGCGACTGAACGTGATTCCCGACCATAGTGACGGACATATTGAGACGACGAGCCGCCGCGGAAAAGCCGCCGCATTCCACCACGCGACCAAACACTGCAAGGCTTGTCAGCCGGTCCATTGCATCTCCCCGATTATCCGCTCTGAGTTGATGATCCTTCCCGATTTAAGCAGATTATCAGAACGCACGCGACAGCGCATATCCGTCTCATCGAATTGAACCTCGCCCAGCGAGGCAAAGTACTGGAGAAGGACAATGGTCGAATTACCTCGCAAGGTAGCGTTCGAAGTTACCGGCGACGCTGACGTCGCAAAGGTCGCCGAAGCGCCACTCGCCCCGAAGGCGGACGTCCCCGGCTCACCTGCAGGCAAGAAAAGCCGCAAAGCATTCAAGCGGACGATCATTGCCACTGCGCTCCTGGCCGGCGTCGCCCTGATGGTTGACTACGGCCATCACTATTGGACCGTCGGTCGCTTCATCGAATCCACCGACGATGCCTATGTGAAAGCCGACTATACGACCGTTGCGCCGAAGGTCTCAGGGTATGTCGCCGAAGTCCTCGTCAACGACAACGATACGGTGAAGGCTGGCCAGGTTCTCGCCAAGATAGATGATCGCGATCAGCAGGCTGCGCTGTCGCAAGCCAGGGCGGATGTAAAGGCAGCCACAGCAGCCATTACCAATCTCGATGCGCAAATCGAACTGCAGCAGTCGATCATTGGCCAGGCGAAGGCCACGATCGATGCATCGCAGGCAACGCTGGATTTCGCCCGTTCTGACGCGGCTCGCTCGCAGCGGTTGATCACCAATGGCGCCGGCACGCAATCGCGGGCGGAACAGAGTCGGGCGGTTCATGACCAGGCGCAAGCGGCGGTCGAACGAGACCAGGCGGCATTGGTCGCGGCGGAGAGGAAAGTCCCCGTGCTGGAGACACAGCGCGACCAAGCCGCTGCTCAGCGCGATCGCGCTGCTGCCGCCCAGCACCAGGCTGAGCTCAACCTGTCCTACACTCAGATCATCGCTCCCGTTGACGGCACCGTCGGCGCGCGCACCATTCGGGTCGGGCAGTTCGTGACGTCGGGCACACAGCTTATGGCGGTTGTGCCGCTGCATTCCGTCTATGTGGTTGCGAACTTCAAGGAAACCCAACTAACCCATGTCCGCGCCGGCCAGCCTGTCGAGGTCAAAGTCGACGGCTTTCCCGACGAGGAAATCAAGGGCCATGTTGACAGCATCTCGCCGGCGAGCGGATTGGAATTTTCTCTCCTGCCTCCGGACAATGCGACCGGCAACTTTACCAAGATCGTTCAGCGCATCCCGGTCAAGATCGTGATCGACGACGAGGGCATGAGCGGGTTGCTGCGTGCGGGAATGTCCGTGGAGCCGGAAATCGACACCAAAGCCGCTGTCAAATAAGTCGCCTGCGTCAGGGACTATCCACGCTGACTGGATGTCCTGCCTCGGTTTCCGAATTATCAGTCGAATCTCGTTCGCGAGATTCTCTTCCGTAGAGCCGGAAGGAGAAGCGTCATGTCTACTATTCAGGCCACCAGCAACAGCGCACCCTCCGCTGCTGTTTCGAATCCCGCGCCCGCAATGAGCACATTGAGAATGTGGAGCGCAGTCGTCGGCTCGACGCTCGGTGCGTTCATGGCCGTTCTCAATATCCAGATCGTCAACGCTTCGCTCGCGGATATTCAGGGCGCGATCGGCGCGGGCAAGGACGATGGAGGCTGGATTTCGACGTCCTACCTCATCGCGGAGATCGTGGTTATCCCGCTCAGCGGCTGGCTTGCCCAGGTCTTTTCCCTTCGGAAGTATCTTCTGACCAATGCCATTCTGTTTCTGTTGTTCTCGGTCGCCTGCGCGCTTGCAACAAACCTGCAACAGATGATCGTGCTGCGTGCTATCCAAGGTTTTGCTGGCGGCGTTCTGATCCCGATGGCGTTTACGATTATCATCACGTTGCTGCCCAAGCCCAAGCAGCCGATCGGTCTGGCGCTCTTTGCACTCTCGGCAACTTTCGCTCCCGCGATCGGGCCGACCATCGGTGGATACCTGACTGAGAATTACGGCTGGGAGTTCATCTTCTACGTCAACCTGGTTCCCGGCGCGTTGATGGTGGGATTGCTTTGGGCCTCGCTCGATCGCGCTCCGATGAAACTCGGCCTGCTCGCCAAGGGCGATTGGCCCGGTATCATCACGATGGCCATCGGCCTCGCCGCACTTCAAACCGTTCTCGAGGAAGGTAACAAGGAGGATTGGTTCGGATCGGACTTCATCGTCCGGCTCTCGGTCGTTGCTGCTGTCTCGTTGGCGCTCTTCCTCATCATCGAATTCAGAACTGCGAATCCGCTATTGAACCTCCGGCTGCTAGCGCGACGCAACTTCGGCTTCGGCATTGTGGCGAATGTCCTGCTCGGCATCGCGCTCTATGGCTCGGCTTTCGTCTTGCCGATCTATCTGTCGCGCATCCAAGGATACAATTCGGAGCAGATTGGCATGGTGTTGGCATGGACAGGTATCCCGCAGTTGCTGTTGATTCCCCTGGTGCCCCGCCTGATGAAGCGCTTTGACGTGCGGTTGCTGATTGCCGTCGGTTTTGCTCTGTTTGCAGCGTCGAACTTGATGAACGTCCACATGACCGGGGACTATGGGAGCGATCAGCTCTTCTGGCCGAATGTTATTCGCGCCATCGGACAGTCGCTTGTCTTCGTGCCGCTCTCGGCCATCGCAACGGCGGGTATCGAGCAGGAAAATGCGGGTTCCGCGTCCGCACTGTTCAACATGATGCGCAATCTCGGCGGCGCTGTCGGCATTGCAAGCCTGCAGACCTTCCTGACGAAGCGGGAGCAGTTTCATTCGAACATCCTGACGAACTCGGTCTCGGTCTTCGAGGAAGCCACGCGGGATCGTGTCGCGAAACTGACAGCCTACTTCATGAACCATGGTGTCAGCGATCAGGCGGTTGCCACACACAAAGCCGTCGTTGCGATCGCGCTGAAGCTGCGCAAGCAGGCCAACATCATGGCCTTCAGCGACACCTTCTTTCTGCTTGGCGTCGCCCTGATCGTCGCATTGCTTGCGACGCTCCTGTTGAAGAAGCCCGGCCACCTTTCGGGAGGCGGTGCTCACTAGCGTCGCCTGCCGTTTCCAAGGAGAAATGCCATGAACCGCATTGCCCAAATCGACGAAGCCGAAAATCGGATGGCAAAAGCCGACCGCATGGCGGGCAGTACCAACTCGCTGCTGTCGCTGATCGAGTGGATCTCCGGCGATGAATGCCATGCCCTTGATGAGCCCGGTTTGATATCGGGTCTTGGCCGCCGCCTGCAGGCACTCGGCCTGCCCATCGATCGCCTGACGCTTCACCTGATGACGCTCCATCCGGAACTCATCGGCCGAACGCTTGCGTGGGCACCCGGCGAGCCGGTGGAGATTCACGATCGCAACCACGGCATGCGTCAGACCTTTGCCAACAGCCCGTTGCGTAAAGTCATGGATAGTCGCGAGCCGCTTGTCGTCGGACCGGGCGATAGTGTTCACGGACGCTGGCAGGGCATCGATATCTTTGCCGGCCGCGGGCTTGTGCAACTGATGATCGCGCCGCTCTGCAATGCCGACGGGCCGGTGAGTGCGGTCGCCTTCGGTACGCGGCGACCAGGCGGCTTCACGGCCGCAGAAATCCAGGTTATCGAGCGAATCCTGCCGGCCTTGCGTAACACCTGCGAATTGCGGGTGATGCGTCAGGTCGAGCTTAGCCTGCTCGATACCTATATTGGCCCGCTGACGGCACAACGCATCCTCGCCGGGCAGATCCGGCAGGGCGAGATCGAGTCCATGGAGGCCGCGCTGCTGCTTTGCGACCTGCGCGGTTTCACCGAAATCTCGAACCTGCTCCCCAGCAACAGCGTACTTGAATTGCTGAACGCCTATTTCGACAAGGTCATCCCGCCGATTACGCGGGAAGGCGGCGAAGTGCTGAAGTTCATGGGCGATGCCGTTCTCGCTTTCTTTCCCGGCTACGATGCGGCCCGCAGCTGTGCGTCGGCATTGAGCGCCGCCCGGGATATTCTGCAGGAGATCGATCGCTTCGAGTTTGGCGAAATTGCTCCGAAAGTCGGCATCGCGCTACACCATGGCGAGGTCAGCTACGGCAACATCGGCTCCGGCCGCCGTCTCGATTTCACGTTGATCGGCCCCGATGTCAATCTTGTCAGCCGCATCCAGACGGCATGCGGAGATCTTCGTGTTCCGCTTCTGATGTCGGACCGATTCCGGAAGGAAGCGTGCGCGGCCGCTGTCTCGGCCGGCTGGCACACGCTCAAGGGGTTCGCTGAGAAGGTCGAGCTCTTTTGCTTGCCCGAGCGGTGAATGTGAGGTTGCCGCAAAACGTCGGCGCACCGGCTCTTCTGGAGGCCGCCGGTGCCCAGCCTTCGTCAATGCTTCAATGACCAATTGAGATCAGAGGACGTTGTTACGCCGCAAGAATTGCGACTGGGCACTTATGCTGTGACCCAGCAAGGCGAACACGGATATAAACTATATAAATAATGGCTATTCGTTGTGTGTTCACGTTTTTGGCGTTATTTGCTGAATAATGGGGATGGAGTAGGGGGGCGCAAGGCAATAAAAAATGCTGACGAAAAAGGGAAAGTATGGGTTGAAGGCGCTGGTCGACTTGGCACGGCTTGCCCCGGGGGAAACGGCCTTCATTAACGACGTTGCCTCGCGCAACAACATTCCGAAGAAGTTTCTGGATACGATCCTGCTCGAATTGCGAAATGTCGGCATTCTGCGATCGAAGAAGGGGCCTGGCGGCGGCTACTCGCTATCGCGGCCGGCATCTGAGATCCGCATCGGTCACGTTATCCGCACCCTCGACGGCCCTTTGGCGCCCATTCGCTGCGCCAGCCGCACGGCCTTTGAGGCGTGTGACGACTGTTCCGATCCCGAGAACTGTCAGGTGCGGCGTTCCATGACCGAGGTCCGGGATGCGATCGCTGACATTTTGGACAACATGACGCTCGAGCAATTCGTCGCTTCGGGCAATAAGCTCGATGATGCCGAAGATGAAGTCCGCATCTCGGTCGCCAACTAAGGCGTCAGTTATCGCCGAAATAGTATGCCGCCGCGGTCCGGTAGAGATCGTCGGTGGCCGTGGCGTTCGCGCGAATCCGAGCGTTTCTCCAGTGCCGGTCGAGGTTCCGGCCGATGCTCGTTGCATCGTTACCTGACCACTCGAACAGTGCGTTCGCAACGTCCAGCGCCGTCCTGCTCGCCATGACCTTGGCGGCCGACGCTGAGAAGAAGGCAGCCTCGGTCGCTGCTGTCGACGGGCTTACTTGGGCGAAATCCAACTTGGTGCCGGCGCTTTCCACGAGCGCTGCCGCTGCCTGCACGGAGAGCGCAAGCTTTCCAACAGCGGCGGAACGCGGCGCGTCCCGAAGATTGGAAAGGGCGGCGCGGGCGATGCCGAGGTCCGTGCCCGCATGGAGCAGGGCCGCCAGGACCGGAGCGGTCGTGTGGCGCGCTGCTTCCCCGTTGCCGGTCACATCATGGGCGACTGCGGTTCCGGCGCCGTTCGTTCTTTGCCCGAAACCATCCCAATCGTCGATGATCTGCAGCCCCGGGGTTTCGCAAGACAGGTAGAAGCGAAGCGACTGTCCTTGGGCATCGACGGCGTCGGCGGCAATCCAATCGGCAAAAAGGATGCCGGGGACCCGAGAGCTCCGGCCGCTCAATGGATAGTGGCGCCCTACGGGAGTCGCCGCGCTCGTTTCAGCGAAGGTCGCACCCACGAAATGGTCGCCGGCAAGGGCGCGTGCGAAGAGGAGGGTTTTGCGCTCGTCGTCGGGCTCATTCCTTAGCCCCTCCAGCGCGGTGAAGTGTTGCTCCAGGCATTCGCCGATCGAAGAATCGCCCTGAGCGATGATGGCGACAATTTCGCCGAGAAGCGCGTTGGCAACGTCAAGGCCCTCATGCTCCGGTGGGATTGTCACAGCGGCCAGGCCGGACTGAAAAAGCGCATCGAGCTCAGCGCGAGGGAAGACCCGGTTGATATCCCGCTCGCTTGCCTGGAGTGCGAAATCTACGGCGAGGCGCCGTGCAGTGGCTATCGCCTCTTCCTCGCTTTCGATACGGTGCGCGGGTGGTCTTGTCCGGTCATGAAACCGCGATACGGTACCCATCGCTCCTCCGATCAGTTGAGCCTGTAGGATTGATGGATCACGGGCGCAATGATAAGGGCCGTTTTTCTACGAATGCGCGAGCGATTGAATTTTTATTGTCGCTTGATCGCACACATGCGAAGCGTGACGACGCTTCGACGCCCGCAATGAGAGGTTCAATATGCCTTCGACGGTCCGTGAGCGGCTGAAACTGGATCCCGGCGATATTCCGATCTACGCCATCGGCGATATTCATGGCAGGCTTGACCTGTTGCAGAAGGCAGAGCAGGCAATCACCGATGATGCTGCGACTATTCCAGGCCGCAAGCTGATCATCACGCTTGGCGACTACATCGACCGGGGCCCGTCATCGGCGCAGGTCATCTCTCACCTGATGGCGCCTCCGCCCGAGAGCTTCGACCGCATCTGCCTGACCGGCAACCATGAGACGACGATGCTCGATTACCTCGATGGCCTGATTTCGTTCTCGGATTGGATGCGAATGGGTTCTGACGCGCTGCTGCGGTCCTATGGGCTTGATCCGGATCAACTGCCGCGGATTTTCCCGACCGCGGCGAAGCTCGATGGGTTCATCAGGCAATCTATACCGAAGCCGCACGTGGACTTTCTGCGATCCTTGCCGATCCTCGTCGATACGCCGAATGTGCTCTTCGTGCACGCGGGCATTGATCCCATGCTGTCGATCGACGCTCAAAGCGACGACGACCTCGTTTTCATCCGTCATCGCTTCTTCGAGAGCCGCGTGCCGCTGCCGAAGGTGATCGTCCACGGCCATACGCCGAACGATGAGCCCGAGGTGCTGCCGAAGAGACTGAACCTCGATACCGCAGCCTACCACAGCGGCAAACTGACTGTTGCCAGACTGTGGAAGGGGCGTGTGCATCTGTTCCAGACTTGATCAGGCGCCAGCTTCCGCTGGCTCCCGCTTCTTTGACTTTTCGTCGGTATAGTAGCTCACGTATTTATGACGGTAGCGTTCCGTGCCGCCGAAATTGGTGAACTTGCCGAGTTCGGTCATATCTGTCTTGTTGAGGATCACACCGAGAATCTTGGACTTGATTTGCGGCTCTGCATTGAGGAGGTCACGCACGACTGATGTCGGCGTCGAGCCCCACTCAGTTACAAACAGGAAGCCGTCCACCTGTGGTGCAAATGCCTTGGCATCGATGACCGGGCCAAGCGGCGCAAGGTCGACGACGATGTAGTCGAACATCTTGCGGGCATTCTCCATGAGATTGAACATGCCCTGCGAAGCAAGCAGTTCGCTGGTGTGCATTAGATGATCGTTCGGCAGAACCGGCAGGATTGCCAGCTTCGTTCTCGGATCGATCTTGACGGCGCTTGCCCACGGAACCTCACCAAGAACGGCTTCGACAAGTCCCTGTTGCGGAGGATTCTTCAGCATCCGGGTCAGTCCCGGGTTGCGAAGGTCCGCGTCGATGAGCAGCGTGCGCTTGCCGCTGGAGGCGAGGAGTGCCGCGAAATTGGCGGCCGTCGTCGACTTGCCTTCTCCCGGCATTGCCGAGACAACGCCGATGACGCGGTCGGATTTGCCCTGGAACATGACGTCGCTCGCAAGCTTCGCATTGCGCAGGGTTTCGGCGAAGATCGAGCGTGGTGCTTCGAGGACGACGCGCATGATGCGTTCGAACGTCGCGTCGGAATCGGCGGCTTCGGCAGGCTCCACGGAAGGGCTGGTACGCTGCCGGAAGATCGTGCCGTCTCGCGTCGGTTTGCCGATGCGGGGCAGATAACCGAGGAACTTGAGGCCAAGCATAGTCCTGACATCGCCCTCGACGCGGAAGAAGCGCTCCCGGAACTCCTGGAAGGCGGTCAGCGCGCCGCCGGCCATCAGGCCAAGAACGATCGCGAGGCCGAGCGTCATGGTCTTCTTCGGGCTCGACGGCGATACCGGTACTCCAGCTTCGGAGATCACACGAGCCTTGGCAATGGGGAAGGACTGCTGCTGTGAAGCCTCCTCGTACTTGCCGAGGTAGGATTCATAGAGGGTCTTCAGCGCAGCTGCGCGTTGCTCGAGATCGCTGAGTTGGACGATCGACCTGTCGGCTTCCGAATTCTTGCCGGTCAGGTGTTCGATGTTCTGGCGAAGCGAGGCCTCGCGCGAGCGGGTGACTTCGAACTCGTTGCGGTAGCTGGCGGTCAGTTGCTGCAGTTCCTGATAGATCTGCCGGGTCAGATCCTGTTTTTCGGCACGCAAAGCGACGGCCTGCGGATGATCTTCCCCGAAATTCGTCGTGACCTCCTGCTCACGCTTGTTTACGGCCGCGTAGCGCGTGCGCAGGTCCTTGATCACCGTATTATCCGCTTGGCCCGACGAGATCGCGGCGTTGTTGACGGCGCTCTCAGGACCAAGATCGATGATGGACTTGAACTGGTTGTACCGGGCCGATGCACTGGCGCTGTCGGCCTGGGCGACGATCAACTGCTTGTTCAAGTCGGCAAGCTGTTGCTCCGACATCAGTTCGCCGTTGGCGGACGTCAGGCCGTTCTCAGCCTTGAACTTTGCGACATCGAGGGCCGCCTGCTGCGACCGCTCGCGAAGATCGGAAAGGCGCTGCTGCAGCCAGACGGAGGCGCTCTCCGTTGCGTCGAAATTGGCGTTCAACTGATCGTTCAGATAGGCGTTCGCATAGGCTTTGGTGATCCGCGCGGCAAGAAGCTTGTCGGTCGAACGGAAGGATACCGCCAGAACGGAACTGCGGTTGACGCGCGATACGGTCACGGCGTCCTGAAGCAATGCGGCCGCCTTCTGGCGGCGGGCATTGCGCTCATCGGCTTCGGTGGCCGGTGGGCCACCCGGAGCCAATGCGCTCACGACCAGCTTTATCCCCGACTTGATCAGCGCGGCGGGGGACTTCGGAGGATCGAGGAGCGTATCATTGTCCTGGAGCTTCTCGGCATCAACCACGCGAAGCGCAAGCTGGTTCGATTTCAGGATTTCGACGGCGCTGGCGATCTCCATGTCGACCTGCTGCGAGCTTGCGACCGGGGTCGCATCTTGTGCGTATTTCGCCATGTTGTCATCAAGCAGGATCTGGGTCATCGACGTGTACTGCGCCGTCGCAAAGAGCAGATAGATGACGGCGAGCGTCACGGTTGCGGCGACGCAAAGCGCGATCGATCCGGCACGGCGGATCAGAATGGCAATCAGGCGATCGATGTCGATGAATGAATCGGAATCGTCGGCCCCTTTGGGCAGGGTGCTGTGCAAGGTCAGGTTCCGTTGGTTCATGGCTCTATCCTTTGCGGGAGCGGGTCACGCCATCGATGGCTGTTAGGTCGGTCCGTGGGCTTATCAGATGGCGAAGCGGCGCGAGTGCGCGATTGATCCGAATGGCGATCGGCATCTTGAGATGCGCCACCGCCGACGGATTGCTCCAGGCCGTTTTGATCGCTCCGGAGATCGACCGGTCTTTGATGTTCTGTACGAGGATGAGGAATGCGCGGCCTCGGCGGAGGCTTTGTTCGCGAAACTCCTGTGCGGCCGCCGCCTCCGCATCCAGCGTGTGATCTCGAAGGAAGGTCTTATCACCCTCGATCATGGCATCGATGTGATGAAGGGCAAGAACGCGCGAAATCGATCCCTCGCGGATCTGGTAGTCGTAGCCGGGGACCGGCTCGATCACGCAGCGCCCCCCAAGCGCCATGGCCGAGGCGAGGAACAGGTAGTCCTCGCCAACCTTCAGGGCCTCGTTGAAGCGAAGTTCATGCTGTTCGATGAAAGCGCGCTGAAAGATCGGCTTGAGATAACCAAAGTTATGGGTTGTCTGAAACAGGGCATTCGACCGTATAAATACGGGAAGTATCAGTTCCGGTGTTTCGGCCAGCGATTGCTCGGTAAACATCGTCTCCGGCGGCGTCCCGTCGGCGCGAATGACGCGAAGATTGTCGACGGCAATCTGGGCACCGGCATTCTCGGCGCGCTCGATTATGCGCTGCAGTCGCCGCGGCTCGACCGTGTCGTCGGAGTCGAGCACAGCTAGCCATCGGCCGGTCGCCGCCGACAACGCGGCGTTGCGCGCTGCCGCTGGCCCGCCATTGCGCGCAAGCGCCAGAAGCTTCACGCCCCTGTTCGCATAGCTTTCGGCAATGGCTCTCGTCTCATCCGTCGAGCAGTCATCGGCGACGATCACTTCCACCGACACGCCCTGTTGTGCAAGGGCGCTGTCGATCGCCTTGGCGAGCGTTTCTTCCGCATTGTAAGCGGCGACGATGAAGCTGACGTCGGGCTGGGTTTGCGTCATGCAGCCTCCGCCGTTCCGTACTGACGGATTTCCCTGACACCCAGCAAACCACTCACCACGCCGGTATGCATGAGGCCGCGAAGGGCGTAGCGATAGCGTGGAATCGGAGAAAAGATGCAGGCAAGCGCCGCGCCGTAGCAGAAGGCCGCCTTGGCAGCGGCAAGGCCGATCTGCTTTAGACGCTGCAGGCCGGTGTTCTTTTCCTGGAGCAACCGCCCATGCGTCTGGCCGAAGCGAAAGCGGCGTTTGGCGAGCCAGGACAGGCCAGCCCGGCTTTCGGTTACCGGTTCATAGACATAGGCTTCGGGTGCAAAGGCAATCCCGCCGCCATCGGTATGCATATGGCTGAAGAATTCGGTGTCCTCACCGCCGGTGCGACCGAGGGCCAGATTGAAGCGGCGGCCGGCCACGTGAGGTGAGTCGAGGCGAAGGAGGACGTTGCAGGTATAGCCGGTGCGGATTTCACCGCCGACCCATACGGGCAGGGTCGAGTGGAAGTCACCCTCGCGCATCCAGTTCGGCGCCGTGGACGAGTAGACGCTGCGAACGGGGCCAAGCACGGCGTCGGCCTTGGTCTTCTTGGCAGCGGCAAGTAATTCCACCAGCCATTCTTCGCTGGCATCCTCATCATCATCGATGAAAGCCAGGAAGTCGCCGGTTGCTTTGTCCAGGCATGCGTTGCGGGCAATCGAGATGTTCGATGCCGGGCAGTGCACATAGGCAATTTCGTGCGGAATGGTCGCACGAAGCGCATCGACCCGTTCCTTGGCGCTCGGAACCTTGTCGTTGTCGGCAACGATGATCCGCAGCTTCGCGCCTTCCGGAACGGCAAGAATCGCAAGCGAAAGCAGCGCTTCGTCGAGCGAAGCGCGGCGGTAGGTGCAGACGCCGATATCGATCTGCATGGGCTTCACATCGTTCATGAAGAGACCTTCCTGCCGCGGAAGCTCAGAAGCTCCATCCAGAAGCCGGCCGACCAGGCAAAGTGCATCACCATTGCCGAAACGGCGGCGAGGGGCCCGTATGGATTCTTGTGGCCGATGGCCATCCAGAAGCCGTAGCCAACGCAGGCAACGGCCCAGAGGCTAAACGGGATGACGGCGGCCCAGTTCAGAACGGCGAGAAACGCACCGATGAACACCGGTACGACGAGAAGCGGAAGCATCTGCCGAAGATTGGGCATGCTGCCGTGCTTCAGGATGTTCTTGGCGCGGCCGCGACCGTAGCCCAGATATTGGCGGAACAGCGTCGAGATGGTCGAGCGCGGATAGTAGGTCATCCGCGTCTTGTCCGTCATCCAGATGCCGAAGCCCGCCTGTTTCAAGCGGTAGTCGAGTTCTGCATCCTCGTTGTGGCTGAAGGTTTCATCGTAGCCGCCGACAGTGTCGAAGGCTGCGATGCGCATCAATGCGTGATGGCCGTGATTGGTCCAATGGCCCTTGGCGCCTTCGCGATGCTTGGAGCCACCGTTCCCGAGCTTCGAGTTCTGGGCGAAGGCCGTCGCCTTCTGAAAGACTCCGAAGCCGACGGTTTCCATGGCGACCACGACAGAGTCCGCCTGGGTCAGTTCGGCCTCCTGGACGAGGCGGCGGCAATAGTCGGCGGGGTAATCGCCGTGTGCGTCGATGCGGATCAGGTAGTCATAGTCGCGGCCAAAGGTCTGGACCGCGAGATTGATCGCCGCACTCTGGATCCGCCGGGGATTGTGGAGCAGCACAATCCTCGGATCAGCGGCGCTGATGCGGGCGACGATGTCGCGCGTCGCATCCGTGCTACCGCCGTCGGCGACGACGATCCGGGCATCCATGTGATCGATTTCGAGGCTCAGCTTAGCGAGCAAAGCCTCGATATGCCTCTCTTCGTTCAGGCAGGGAATGATGATGAGACTGGAGACGCTGGCACCGACATCAGGCTTCATGGTTGTCCACCCTTCTGGAGTCACTCTTGTTGGAATAATTGCACCGGCACCGCCCCTCTCTGCGGTTGCCGGGACAAGGCGGGAAAGGCTTGAAACGAGGGCCGCACAATCGCTGCGGTCGGCAAGCCATATCTTGCGATCCTTGGCGGCAACAGCCTCGCTCAATGCGCCGTAACGCTCGCCGGACATGTTTTCGAACAGCTCCTCGAGCTGCGAAAAGTTCGCTTCGGAGAGTCTAAGGCCAATGTCGCGCGCTTGAAGGAAGCGTGCCGTCTCGGTTCCTTCCAGAGCGATCGGGACCGCTCCATACAGGCAGCCCTCGTACAGCCGGTTCGGCAGGAGCCAGCTTGAATTGAGGCCCTCTTCGAAGAAATCGATGGCCCAGGAAAAGTGGACGTCGTCGTAGATCGCCCGCAAGTCCTCGGGATTGCGATAGGCGCCTTCGAAGCGAAGATAGGGTTCATCGCGCACGAAAGCGTCGAAATCCTCGAATTCGGAGTAGGCAGGGCGGCCACGCAAAACGATCTCGACCCTGCCTTCCATCTGGCGTGAGAATTCGGCAAGGAGACCGAGCGACTTGCGGCAGCGAAGGGCACCGAACCAGCCGATCTTCCAAGGCTGTCCGGGCTGCTTGAACGGGCGGGCGAAGGCGGGCTCTATCGCGGTTTCATCCAGAGCGATGACCTTGTTTTCGATCAGAAGCGTTTCCGCTTGGACGCCTGAGCGAGGACGGAAATAGTTGTCAATGAAGGCGGGAGAACTCGTCAGGATCAGCTTTGCATCCTGGCCGAAGTGTCCTTCGGCGCGGCGGATCATCTTGCCGACCACATCGTCGCGCAGCAACAGGCGGTGGATGTCCAGACATTCATAGACGACAGGAACGCTGCCGCCGAACAGTGCGTTGGCCCTGTGGGCGACGGCGAGTGCCTCGAGATTGCGGCCGATGATGAGATCGGGTTTCTCGACGTTCTTCAGCAGCGCCTTCAGGCCGACCATCGCCTTTGTAACCGCGCTCATTCGCTGCGCAAACTGGGCGTCGGCCGTGCGTCCGAGTTCGATCGGGGTTACACCGTGCACTTCGGCAAGGCGGTTTTCCCCGCGGCGAAAACCGGCCAGCACCACTTCGGCACCGCCCTCGCGCAGCATCAGCACCCGCCGTCGGACGGCAGGGTCTGCCAGGTCGTGCACGAGGTAGAGCACTTTGAGCATCGACGTTCCTTTTCCTGTGTGGGCTCTGCCGGCGCTGGTCAGTTGAGCGTGCATGCGATGGATTCAGGGAATTGGCACTTGTCGCCAAGCGCGGTGAAGGCAACCCGATCGACGCTGAGAACGGCTGGCTTCGTGTAGTCGAAGCGCCCCATCCAGTTCGCAAGCGTGTCGGAACCCCAGAGGCTGAAGAAGATCTTCTGCGGGTTGGACGGTATCTTCGACGGATCGGTAACGTCCTGAACGAGCTTGCCGTTCAGGTAGTAGCGCAATCGGTCTTTTTCCCAGATGAATGCATAGTCATTGAAGCCATCATCGGCTTTGCTGCCAACCGGAACGAGTTTCTCGTTGCCGCCCTTGGCCTGGACATACTGGTTTACCTGCACTTCGCCGGTGTTCTTGCCCAACACTTCGAAGTCGATCTCATCGTGCTTCTGCTTGTCGGCAGGGCCGATGTAAGTGAAGAACGCCGAATTCAGACCCGAGCCGGTGCCGGCCTTGATACGGGCTTCATAGGTGCCATAGCTGTAACGCTTGGTCGTCTGGATCTCCCCGCAGAGATAGCTGCGGTCCTTGGACTTTCCGTCCGCGAAGGAGAGTTGAAGGACGCCGTTCTCGACGTTCACGTTGTTCTTCGACCAGGTGCAGTTCTGGTGGGCGCCGTTGTTCCAGCCGTCGGAAACATACCAGAAGCCGCGGTTGATCTTGTCAAAGTCATCCACGAAGGATTTTCCAGATGCCTGTTGTGCCGAGGCCGGCAGGACTGAAACGCCTATTGCCGCGATGGCAATTAGGCTCAGGCAAAGTTTTCGCGCATGGGCGATTTTGGTCGTCATGTGTCACCTTTGCTGTGAAACGAGTTCGGGAGAGACGTCGCGCTGCGACGCCGAGTTCACGGACCGTTTGGTTCTGCCGCCCGTCAGGACGGCGTAGACGCGCGGAAAATTCTTCCGGCACAGCCCGTTTGAGAGAGCGAGCAATGGAAACAGCAGGACGAAGGACAGAACGAAGAACAACGGATAGAAGCTCAGGTCTGCTTTGCCCCACAGAATCCAGAGGAAAATGAGGAGCGGGTAGTGGGCGCAAAAGATCCAGAAGCTGAGGCTCCCGGTCTTTGCGAGTCGTTGGCCAATCTGCGTCTTGATCAGCGGAGCCGAGAGCAGCCAGAAGCCCAATGCACCACCGATTGCGAGCGCGTTGCGGAAGAATTGCACCCAATCAGGTAGCGAAGGTCCGGTGAAAAAGATGGCGGTTGCCAGAAGGGCCGAGGAAGCGAGCAGCAGAAGGACGCCAAGCGACGCAAAGCGATCAAGAGCCTTGAGGTCAAACTGCTGCAAGGCAAGGAAGATGCCGAGACTAAAGGTGAAAAGGATGGAGCGCTTTAGAACGATGTAGATCGACAGTTCCGGAATGAGCGCGATTACCAGCAAGGCAGTCAACGTCAATATAGGAGCCCGGCTGATCAGCCAGGCAAGGATTGGCGAAAGCAGGATGCAGACGAAGAGATCGCGAAGGAAGTACAAGGGTACGTTGGCCGGGAAATTCTCGACCGCCAGCACTTGTGACATCAGATCACGGCCGGACGCGTGCAGCGGGTCGGGCAGATAGCCGTCACCCACCCCGACACTGGTGGCGAGGACGATTGCTGCGATGAATCCACAGTTCCAAAGCAGGAATGGCACAAACACCGTCTGCACCTTCGTGCGCACGGTTTTCTTGTAGCTGAAGTTCTCCTGTCCGCTGCGAAACAACAGATAGCCCGAGATCGCGCTCAGGCATGGAACGCCGACGCGAAACAGCGCCTCCGTCAGAAAAACCCGTATCCAGTCAAATGCGCCGTAGGCCCCCTCGTAGGGACTGCTGGCGGCGTCGAACGGTATATGGACGAACACAATGCCCGATATGAGCACGATGCGCATCAGATTTATCCGCGACGAAACATTCGCATCAACATTCACGCTATCAGTCACCCCTTTTGGGCCGCACCTCCCCTTGCGACCGTTTTCAATCAGAGCAGACTCGAGCCCGCACCCCGAAGTTAGGGCGGATTCACGGAAGAAAATATGGCAGTGCAGCAAAAAGTGATCGGCGGTCCCACTTCGTAACAGTCGTCCTGTCCTGGCTCAGTATGAGAAAAAGCCTATGTGTCGGCCCGCCGAATGGTCCTCAACGTCAACGTCAGCAGTGCATTTCATAACATGATGATATTCATCAATTTCTAGGCTTTTCCGTCGCGAGTGGCATAAAAGTTTTTGTTGACTGGTGAACGATTGTTACAACGAGAGGCTGACGAACGGCTCCGATCATGGCGGAATTGCGGCTTGAGAGCGAGCCGCCGTTTCGTTTCGATACGGGTTGATGCGATCCTATCACTGGACAGCTTTGACAAACTTCGGCCGAAATGAACGTCATCATTTTGCAGTGCAGCACACTTGCTGCGCCTGTCATTCACCCCTAGATGCGCTGGGGCGAAAACATAAATTCGCGTATCTCAAGGGAGAGACTATGGCGACCTTCACGATCATCATCCCCTTCTATCAGCGCGAGGACGGCATTCTCAGCCGCGCCTTGGAGTCGGTCTTCTCGCAAAGCTACACGGATGTTGATGTCATCGTCGTCGACGACCAGTCACCACGTTCCCCAGATGCGGACCTCGCTCTTTTGTCGGAGGAGAACAGGGCGCGCGTGACAGTGATCGCCCAACCGAACGCCGGGCCTGGCGGCGCCAGAAACACTGGCCTCGATCATGTGCCGAAGGCGACGCGATACGTTGCCTTTCTCGACTCCGATGATGTCTGGACTCCCGATCACCTGGAGAACGCAGCCAAGGCGATGGAGGCCTTCGGGGGCGACTGCTACTGGGCGTCGATCGAAGGCGGCGAGGAGTTTGACTATCACTTCGGTATCGCCGCTCTCGAGAAAGAGGAGGGAGCGCGGCGCCTGCTGGACAAGCCGCTGATCCTGGACGTGCCGGATCTTGCCGGCGTCATGCTGAAGAACTGGGCCTTCCTGCATATGTCCTGCATGGTCATCGGTCGGCCGCTGTTCGAGAAGGTCCGTTTCGACGCCGCCTTGCGATTGGCCGCCGAGGACGTCCTGTTCTTCTGCGATTGCATCATTGCGGCGAAACAGGTGTTGCTCTGCGCGGAGCCGGGTGCGCTGCGCGGCGAGGGCATCAACATCTTCCACGGCGTCGACAACGCCTCACCGGAATTTCTCAAGCAGCAATTCATCACCTGGATGGCGCTTGACCAGCTGGAAAGCCGGTTCTCCCGCCGGCCGCAGGAGGTCGAAACCATCAAGAAACACAAGAATACGGCGCGAAGGCAGGCCATCTGGAGCCAGATCGGCCTGCTGCGCCGGCGCAAGACGCCAGATTTCAGATTGCTTGCACGATGGGCGGCACGCGATCCCCGTTTGTTGGGAAGTGCGCTGCAGCTGGCTGCTGCGAAGCTCTCGAAGTAGTCGATTCCCGGTTATTTTGCCGGGGCGCTCAAAAGATATCGTAGGCCATTGCCCGGCGCCGTGACGGAGACGCCGCCGGGGTTGCGCAGGCGTTCCGTCTTGTCGGCAAGGATGCCCGTCGCAATCGCGGGGAAGGCTCCTGGGTTCCCAGCAACGTAGGCGATCGCTGCTAGCGGCCCTGCCTGGCCCTTGATATCGAGAAACCGCCGCAGCTCATATTTGCCGCGTACATGCCGCTCATGCCGGCGCACGGCTTCCGCCGCCTGTGGGGGCAACTTCACCGACTTCAGGAGCGTGCGATCGGCCTCATACAAGCGGCGCAAATCCTCGGTGCGATGGCGTCCGCTGAGCGAGTCGCCGCGCACGACCGCGCCGTAGCCGCAGCTGTGGATCACCTTGTAGCGCGCGCCGAGCGCCAAGGCCCGGATGTAGAGATCGTAGTCTTCGCCGAGCCGCATTTCTTCACGGTAACGCAGGCCGTGCTTATCCAGAAAGGCGCGTCGCATGACCGGCTTGAGGAAGCCGATCTCGCCGCGGCGGACACCGCGCTTTGAAATGTTGCCGTCAACGAAGGTAGGCAGGTCGAGGAAGAGCGGATTTTCGGCGAATTGCTGGAGCCGCCCCGGCGCCAGGCTTGCCGCATCGGCATCGACGAAGGCGATGTTGTCGGCAACGAATTCCCAGTCGTCTTCTGCAAGCATGCGGCGAAAGCGACCTGCGAAAAAGAAATCGTCCGCATCCAAGATTGCGATCAGTGGCGCCGAAGAGATTGCGATGGCGTGGTTGCGGGCGGCCGACGGCCCTTTGTTTTGGTCGAATCTGACAACGTTCAACCTGCCGCTGGCGTCGTCGGCCCGCCTTGCGGTTCCCGCCGTGTCATCGCTGGAGCCGTCATCGACAACGACGACTTCGGCCACTTCAGGCTCTTGAAGGGCCGATCTAACGGCAGTTTCGATGGTGTCTGCTGCGTTCTTGGCAGCGATGATGACGCAAATGTTTGCGGTTTTTGCCACGCGTGACCTCCGTTGTTTCGCCCAACAACTAAGACGTCAAAATGTGGCGGACAACGGTCCGCTCTTCAAATGATGTTACGAACGGGATGCTCTTCATGCCGGGAAGGCATGGCAATGCTTCGAATCGAAGAGGCTTAGCGGTTGAAAGGTTCAGAACCCTTGAATGGCGACACAGGCAGCTTTTCCGTCTCTTCGCGCCTCACTGAGGGGCGAATCGTGCGGCTCCTGCTCTCCTTCCAGACGAGGTATAAGACGCCGCCGAAATAACCGATTTGAAGCAGGACGGCAGAGATTGCCGTCTTGACTGCGGTCCCGGTGAGAGAACCGCTCAACCAATACGTCGCGACAGCAAATACGGCCAATGCGCCGAGCATGCTGAAGATAACGCGAGGTGCATACATCTGTTGCCTCCTCCATCGGAGCTTCGTTCAATGTACAATCATTGAAGACGAAAGCGCCACCAGGATCCTTCCTAGGATAATGTTTTACAGGACTTCCTGTTTCAACTGAAGGTCTGGAGACGTTTTTTTGCGTCTGCGAGAGGCGTAGTACAGCCACGATCTTAAAGGTTTCTTCCGGCTATTGGTAAAAATGCCACGCACTGCCGCCGCCGCATCGCTTTCTCGAAAGATGATTAAAAAACATTGCGTCCATCGGTAGTTGCGCACAATTTGGCAATACACGCTCCTATTAGTGCCACAATGTATGCGGTGTGGGGTGCGTTCGGAGTGCTTTCTGTTCAACTTTTATTACAAAGTTTTAATTTCAAACGGTTAGCTGGTGCAGCGCAAAATGCATGGTGCAATGCAATAGGTGGCTCCTTTTTGCAAATAGAAACCGGGCCTTTCTCAGAAGCCGACAGTGGAAACCAGCAATTGCCGGCACCCCGCCCTGACGTCCTAGACTTCAGTATCTTTGGCTCGGATAGCAATGCCAGAGACTTTTATTGGTACACGCAGAGATTAGTTCGAAATCGCCAAAGAATTGTATGATTGTTTCAGCAGAGTCTTAAAAACAAAAAAGTTGAACGGCGGCTCCAAAAACATGCCGTAACGCCACGGTCTTAAAATTGTGGCTTAAAAAAACAAAATCACCTCATACACTTCGAATTCGTCAGCGCTAGCTAAGCGGCCTGAGCCTACCCGACCAAACGGCAAACATAAGTGGAGTTACCTCTATGAAGTCTGCGACGAGATCGGACAGTTCGCCATTTTATGGCGTAGTTCATCAGAGCGTGTTTCCGCCGACTGGCGGGATCGCGAAACGGGCATTCGACATGTCCGCCGCCTGCCTCGGGCTCATCTTTCTGAGCCCGCTTTTTTTGATGGTGATGTTGCTTGTGAAGCTCTCGGACAAAGGACCGATCTTCTATGGGCATCGCCGCATCGGCCATAACGGCCAGGAGTTCCGTTGCCTGAAGTTTCGGACAATGGTCACCAATGGTGACAAGGTTCTGCAGGAGCACCTGCGCAACAATCCGAAGGCCATGGAAGAGTGGCGTGCAACGCGCAAACTGCAGGATGACCCCCGGGTCACTGCCGTGGGTGCCGTTCTACGCAAGTTGAGTCTTGATGAGCTTCCCCAGCTCTTCAATATCATCCGCGGCGAAATGAGCGTCGTCGGTCCGCGTCCTGTCGTTCGAGACGAACTCGAAATGTACGAGAATTCGGCCGTCTACTATCTGCAATCTCGCCCTGGCCTGACGGGCCTGTGGCAGATCAGCGGACGCAATGACGTTTCTTACGCAACTCGCGTCGCCTTCGACACACACTACGTCGAAAACTGGTCGCTGGTTCGGGATGTCGTGATCATCGCACGCACAATTCCGGCGGTATGCGCTCAACGCGGCAGCTACTAAGCCGCATCTCAAAAACCAAACAGTACTGCGCGGCAACGCCTTGCGGCTTGTCGTGCCGAGACACGGGGAAGGTAATGGAAAAACGCTTTCTTGACGGCAAGGCCGGACGATTTCGCACGCTAAGATCCGGTGTTGTTGTCGCAGCCGGACTTGGTGCTTTTCTGGCGTCTTCATCGCTTGCTGCTGCCGACGACTACCGTCTTGGTATCATGGACAAGCTGAAGATTCGGGTGGCCGAGTGGCAGACCGCGGATGGCAGCATCCGCGACTGGTCGGTCGTCAGTGGGGACTACACGGTCGGGCCTTCAGGAAGCATTTCCTTGCCTTTCGTCGGAGACATGCCTGCTTCGGGCAAAACGACTGACGCAATCGCCCAGGAGATCGGCACGGCTCTGCAGAAGCAATTTGCTCTGAAGGACCGTCCATCTGCCTCGGTCGAGCTCTCGGAATTCCGGCCGGTTTATCTGTCCGGTGACGTCGAAAAGCCCGGTGAATACCCGTTTGCGCCGAATCTGACGATCATCAAGGCCGTGAGCCTTGCCGGCGGTCTGCGCCGTGCAGACGCCGGGCAACGGTTCGCCCGTGACTTCATCAATGCAAAGGGTGACGCGGTCGTCTACATGGCAGACCGTGCACGCCTATTGGTGAAGCAGGCGCGGCTGCGGGCCGAGATCGCCAACCAGGATACGATTGACATGCCGAAGGAGCTTCAGGACAAGCCGGAGGCGAAGCCCCTGCTTGACAGCGAAACGGCTCTCATGAACACCCGCAGGAAACGCCTGACGCTGCAGCTTCAGGCGCTTGCCGACCTCAAGCAGTTGCTCCAAAGCGAAGTCGAGACACTTGCCAAGAAGAGCGAAACCCAGACCCGGCAGTTGCAGCTGGCGACTGAGGATCGCGATAAGGTCGAAGATCTTGCGGAGAAGGGCCTTGCGTTGAGCGCCCGCAAGATGGCCGCTGAACAGCGGGCAGCTGATACCGAGGCGACGCTCCTCGATATCGATACCAATTCGCTGAAGGCCAAGCAGGACATCAGCAAGGCCAACCAAGACGAGATCACGCTTCGGAACGACTGGGATGCACAGCTATCCCAGGAGCTCCAGAATGCCGACGCTCAGCTCGACGAACTCAATCTCAAGCTCGAAACCAGCAACTCGCTGATGGCGGAGGCGTTGACGCAATCGACCGATGCCGCCCGTTTTGACACCAGCACCGGGGCTGCGAGCATCGCCTATTCAATCGTCCGCGAAGTTGACGGCAAGGCGAAGGAGATTCCGGTTCAGGAAAATACTGCGCTCCTGCCCGGCGACCTGATCAAGGTCACTGCCGGACTGGCGATGAGATAACGAGGCCGCAATGCGGATCGCAAAATCGGCGCTCATTCAGCCAGGCGGGAACGCGGCTTATGCCATTCCCGCCGTGGCACTGTCACTTTTTTGCTTCGCCTACTCGATCAAGTTCGGGCAGGTGGCGATCCTGCTTTACTATGCGCTCTGGCTGCCGCTGATCGCCGTCGACTACAAGAAGGTGCTCGGCAGTCACGGTCGTTACCTCTGGATCTACGCCTTCGCCGCGCTCGCCTTCCTGTCGGTGTTCTGGTCTGCCGTTCCAAGCATCTCTGTGCGAGCCAGCATTCAGTACCTGACGCAGGTCATCTGTGCGCTGATTGCGGTGCGGGTGCTCGACGTCAGGACCCTGACGGTCGGCATGATCGCCGGCGTCGGGATCGTCCTCATCTATTCGTTGTTGTTCGGCTACTACGAGTACGATCCGCTGGACGGAACCTTCAGTTTCGTGGGGGCCTTCGCCTCAAAGAACCAGCTCGGCTTCTACGCGTCGCTGGGGTTGATCGTCTCGTTCGCAGCCGTCTTCATCTTCGGCGAGAGACGCCTCTGGATGGCTGCGTCCGGCATCGTTGGACTTTTGTCCGCCTATTGCCTCATCGCCTGCCAATCGGCGACATCCGTGCTGACCACGGCTGTCGTGCTGGCCTTGATGATGGGATTGCATGTCGTCCTCGCACTGACGCCTGATCACCGAAAACTGCTGGTCGTCGGCGGCGGCGTCGCCGTTATCGTTCTCGCCGTTGCCGGCGTTTATCTCGGAGCGGTCGACGCCGTTCTAGGCATCTTCGGCAAGGATTCGACGCTGACCGGGCGCACCTATCTCTGGCAACAGGGGATCGAGGCGGCAAAACAGAATCCGATCTTCGGCATCGGCTACCAGGCCTATTGGGTCCAGGGCTTCTCCGAGCCGGAGCGGCTGTGGGAAGAGTTCTTTATCGGGTCGCGGAGCGGCTTCCATTTCCACAACACCTATATCGAAACGGCCGTCGAACTGGGCCTCGCGGGCGTCTTTATCCTCGCGGCGATGCTGCTGCGGATCCTCTGGGGGCATTTGCGGCGCGTCATCGAGGATTTCAGGAATGTTGAATCCTATCTGCTTTTCTCGATTGCTGTCCTGCTGACGATCCGCTCCTTCGTCGAGATTGATATTCTGACGCCATACAACGTCGGGACGTTTCTTTTCTACTTCACCGCTGGAAAGCTGGCGACTGCGCGTCGACTGCCGGCGGTGAGCTCTTGGCGACACCACAAGTTGCCTGAGCCCATCGCTCAATAACGCCATAACATTTCGACCGGCCTGACCGGCTCCCCGAGGAAACCGATGAAGACACTTTACGGCATCCAATATCTGCGCGCCTTTGCGGCACTTGCCGTCGTGGTCTTCCACGCTGCCGAAAAGACCGGTGAGCATTTTGCAATCGGTGCCGCTGGCGTTGATGTTTTCTTCGTGATCAGCGGCTTCATCATGTGGGTCATCAGTGATCGCCGCCCGATGACACCCCAAGGGTTCCTGCTCGATCGCATTAGGCGTATCGCGCCCTCCTACTGGCTGGTGACGAGCGTGATGATCGCCGGCGCTGTGGTCGGCCTGTTCCCGAACCTGAAGCTGACCGGCGCCCACATCCTTGCCTCGCTGTTCTTCATTCCGGCCCTGTCGCCAAGCACCGGCGACATCTGGCCGGTCCTCGTCCAGGGTTGGACGCTGAGTTTCGAGATGTTCTTTTACGTGTTGTTTGCTGGGGCGCTTTTCCTGCCACGTCGCTGGCGGCTGCTGTATCTAACGGCGATCTTCGGTGGCTTTTTCCTGATCGGCCTTCTCTTCGAGCCGGCGTCGCCGGTGCTCAAAACCTATACCCGGCCGATCATTCTGGAATTCCTCGGAGGCGTCTTCATTGCGGAATTGTGGATCAAGCGGTGGATCGCAGGAACTAGCCTGGGGCTTGCTTGTGTCGGTGCCTCGCTCTCCGGCTTTGCGACGATTTTCCTGATCGGTGCCGATTTCGACGAAACGATCTGCGGGCCGCTCGCCATGGCGCTGGTCTACGGCATGGTGTCGCTCGAGACAGATGGCAGCATTGGCCGTGTGCCGCTTCTCACGTATCTCGGCGATGCGTCCTATTCGATCTACCTCTGGCACACGCTGGCGATCTCGGTGATCGTCAAGGCTGCCGGCATGATCGGGTTGTCGACCACGTCGACGATCGGGCTCGCCGCTGTTGGCGGAACGGTTCTCGGAGCGGCAGCCTACGAGCTTGTCGAGAAGCCGCTCCGGAAGATCCTGTCGTCAGACCTGCTCAAACAGAACGTGGTCGAGCGGCGCCCTTCATGAAGAAGTCCCGGTGGCAGCCTCCTCGGAGGGTTGCGCGGCTTCGGTCTGCGCAACAGCAGGCTTTTTCCGGCGCCCGCGCAGCACGACGTAGAAAACGGGCGTCAGGAACAGGCCGAAAATCGTTACGCCAAGCATCCCTGAGAAAACGGCCGTCCCGAGTGACTGACGCATTTCGGCTCCGGGGCCGGTGGCGATCGCGAGCGGCAATACGCCGAAGATAAAGGCGAACGCCGTCATTAGGATCGGGCGCAAGCGAAGATGGCTGGCCTCCACTGCGGCCTCCACCGGCGATTTGCCTTCCTCTTCCGCCTGCCGGGCGAACTCGACGATCAGAATCGCGTTCTTGGCGGCAAGACCGATGAGGACGATCAGACCGATCTGCGTCAGGACGTTATTGTCCATTCCCCTCAACCAAACACCGATCAGAGCAGCGAGCACGGCAAGTGGAACGATGAGGATGATGGCCAGAGGCAACACCCAGCTTTCATATTGCGCCGCCAGAGCCAGGAAGACGAAGACCACCGACAGAATAAATATGTAAATCGCCGTGTTTCCGGTGTGGGTTTCCTGGTAGGCCAGTTCCGTCCATTCGAACGTGGTTCCCGGTGGCAGGATCTTTGCCGCCAGCGCTTCCATCTTCTTGATGGCATCGCCGGTCGATGTGCCCGGCGTCGGATTTCCCTGCAGCGGCACCGAAACGTACATGTTGTAACGCTGGACAAGCGCCGGGCCGCTTGCATCCTTGATCTCCATCAGGGTTCCGAGGGGCACGAGCGCACCTGTCGCCGACCGGACCTTCAGGGCAAGGATGTCGTCTCGGTCCATGCGGTATTGTCGGTCGGCCTGAGCCCTGACCTGGTAAACGCGGCCGAACGCATTGAAATCGTTCACATAGGAAACGCCGAGATTGATCGACAGGGCGTTGAAGATATTGGGGATCGGCACGTTCAGGAAGCGCGCCTTATCACGGTCGATCTCGAGGAAGTATTGCGGGCTGGCGTCCGAGAAGGTTGTGAAGACGCCGGTCAGCCCCTCAGTTGTGGCGGCGGCGCCCATCATCTGCCGCGCGAGTCCCAGCGCGCGGGTCATGTCGGCGTTTTCAAGATCGGAAACCTGCATCTTGAAGCCGCCAGAGTTGCCGACGCCTCGTACCGAGGGCGGTGGGATGGCGATGATAAAGGCCTCCTGGATGCTCTGCAGCTTGCCGAAGAGTTCTCCGATAATCTTGTTTGCGGTCTCGCCGCCTTCCTCGCGTTCGGCGAAAGACTTGAACGGAACGAAGACCACACCCGCATTCGAGGCATTCGTGAAGGTCGCACCGCTGAAGCCAGCAAACTGGACGGCGTTGCCGACGCCGGGAACTTGCCGGGCGATGTCGCCGACCTGCTTGACGACGGCATCGGTACGCGCGAGCGAGGCGCCATCGGGAAGCTGTATGACGATGATTGCGTAACCCTGGTCCATGGTCGGAATGAAGCCCGAAGGGACTTTAGTGCCCATGTACCACGTTGCTCCCAAGAGCCCTGCGAAGACGAGAAGCGAGCAGGTCAGCCCCACCCAGCTGCTGACGAGATGCCGGATGATCCATGAGTAGCCGGCACTCATTCGATCGAAGCCGTGGTTGAAGCCGTTGGCCAGGCTGCGCACGAAACGCGTTGCTATGCTGACACGCTTGGTTTCGTGGTCATGGCTTTTCAGCAGGATCCCGGCCAGCGCTGGTGAAAGCGTCAGGGAATTCAACGCCGAGATTGCCGTGGTGACCGAGATCGTAACCGCGAATTGCCTGTAGAACTGGCCAGATATGCCCGGAATAAAGGCCGTCGGTACGAACACGGCGATAAGGACCAACGAAATCGCAACGACCGCGGTGCCGACTTCATCCATGGTGACATGAGCCGCTTCCTTCGGAGACATCCCGCGCGCCAGATTGCGTTCGACGTTCTCCACCACGACGATCGCATCGTCGACGACGATACCGATGGCAAGCACGAGACCGAACAGGGTCAGCATGTTGAGGGAGAAGCCGAATGCCAGCAGCACCGCGAAGGTGCCGATCAGCGATACCGGTATTGCAACGATCGGAATGATCGCCGTGCGCCAGGATTGCAGGAAGACCAGCACGACAATGGCCACCAGAATCGCCGCTTCGGCAATGGTTCGATAGACCTCCGCAATCGAATCCGAGATGAATTCGGTCGTGTCGTAGACGATCCGATATTCCAATCCCGGCGGGAAATTCTGCGAGATGTCCTTCATGATCGCCTGGACCTGATGCGCGGTATCCAGTGCATTGGTTCCGGGCCGGGCGAAGACACCGAGGGCAACGGCCGGATCGTTGTTCAGATAGCTATTGGTGACGTAGTCTTGCGCGCCGAGCTCGATACGAGCGACATCCTGCAGCGCGACCAGCCGGCCGCTGGCGGTTGATTTAACAATGACATAGCGAAATTGGCGGACATCGGAAAAACGTCCCTCGGTGCGCACCGTGTATTCGAACGCATTCTTGCCGGTAACGGGAGGCGCGCCGATCTTGCCGCCAGATACCTGGACGTTCTGGTCGCGGAGCGCTGCGACAACGTCATCCGATGTCATCTGATAGGCGGAGAGTTTTTCCGGATCGAGCCAGATTCGCATCGAATATTGGCGCTCGCCAAAGATCTGTACGTCACCAACGCCATCTAGACGAACGAGAACGTCGCGGATGCGGTTGCGCGCGTAGTTCGAGACGTAAAGCTGGTCGTAGCGGTGCGACGGTGACAGCAGATGCACGACCATCATCAGGTCGGGAGAACTCTTGTCTGTGGTGACACCGAGCCGCTGCACCTCTTCGGGAAGGCGGGGCAAGGCGATCGAGACGCGGTTCTGGACAAGAACCTGCACCTTGTCCAGGTCGGTGCCCAGCTTGAAGGTAATCGTCAGCGACATGGCGCCGTCGGCGCTGGAATAGGAGGACATATAAAGCATGTCCTCGACGCCGTTGATCTGCTGCTCGAGTGGCGTTGACACGGTGTCGGCGATAGTCTGCGGGTCGGCGCCGGGATAGGACGTGCGTACGACGATAGTCGGTGGTGCGATCTCCGGGTACTGAGATACCGGCAATTGCGTATAAGCAATGCTGCCGACGACGAGGAAGACGATCGAGATGACGGCCGCAAAGATCGGCCGGTCCACAAAGAAATGGGCAAATCTCATTGGCCGCTCTCCGGGACCGGGGAATCGGGCGGCGTATCGCGCCGTTCTTGCGGCAGTTCTATCATCTTCGGCGTGATCGTTGCGCCGGGCCGGACGCGCATCAGGCCATTGACGACGATCGTCTCGGTGCCGTCGAGGCCTTCGCGAATGACCCGATAGCCGTAGATTCGCGGACCCGGCCGTACCGGCATAGTCGAAACCTTGCCGTCGGTGCCGACGACAAACACGACGCGCTCATTCTGGTCGGAGCCGATCGCTTCGTCGGGGACGAGGACGGCTTTATAGGTATTGGAGGCCGCGACCTGGATGCGCCCAAACAGGCCAGGCTGAAGCACGAGATCCGGGTTGGCGAAGCGGGCGCGAAGCCGGATCGTGCCGCTCTGGTTGTCGATCCTGTTCTCCGCAAAGTCGAGCTTTCCCGTGAAGGGCTTGGCGTTCGGGTCGCTGATCGTCACCGTCACGTCGACGCCTCCGCCGCCCTGCTGAAGCACCTGGCCCTTCCTGCGAGCAGTGTCAGCGAAATTCAGGAGCCGGCGCTCGTCGACATCGAAATAGAAGTCGATCGGGTCGAGTGAAACGATTGTCGTCAGTACCGATTGGTCGGCTTGAACCAGGTTGCCGATCGAGATCAGGCGGCGATCGATACGGCCGCTCAAGGGTGCCGTGATTTTGGTATAGTCCATATCGAGAGCAGCACGGTCGGCAGTCGCCTGGGCACCGCGGACGTTCGCCTGCGACGAAAGCCATTCCCGGCGACGGTCGTCCAAAGTAGAGACCGACTGGCTGCCGCTGGTCGCCAGCGACTCCGCGCGCTTGAACTGCGCTTCAGCATAGGTCTGTGTGGACTTGGCCACCTCCAGCGCAGCGTTTGCCTCATTAAGCGCAGTGATGAAAGGCCGCTGATCGATGACGAAAAGCAGGTCGCCTTCTTTGACAACGGCGCCGTCCGTGAAATGCACTTCCTGCAGGTAGCCGCCGACGCGAGAACGGACAGACACCTCATCCACCGGTTCGAAGCGGCCGATGAATTCATCGTTGTCGACGACATCGCGCACGACAGGCTTGGCAACGGTGACGGGTGGGGGAGGCGGGGCACCCTGGGCGACTGCGCTTGCTGCAGGCAAAAGGATCATGCTGCTCAGCAAAAGCATGTTTCTAATTGAGAAAGGCATAGCAGTCTCCCAATTTGGGCCGCTGCCAGCGAGCCCACTATGTCGATAAGATAATGCGTGTCACGTCTTGCTGCGTCCGAGCGAAAAAGCGTCGCCCGTATCGATATTCTGCACCTGAGCGCCATTCTGGGCGCGTGGACGATCTGCGATTGCTAGAAAAGAATAATGCGGAGACCCGCTAAGTACCTGTAGGACGTATATAAACTGCCTCCGGCAGAAATTGCAAATGCCGACCGGTTGCAATTTCACGGGCTGCTGGAAGCCATGCGTGTAAGTCCGACCAGAATGCTGGTGCGGCATTTTGCTCGCAACACACGATTTCGTGGCCGACAGACTTGTGCAGCGCACACGCTTAATATATCTGAGCGTATTATAAGTGTGCTTACAATTGGCGCGAATATCAATGAACGGCAATCCCACTCTCGGCTTTCTGCTGCACGACGTTGCACGGCTGCTTCGCAAGCGGTTCGAGCAGCGCGCGCGTTGCCTTGGGCTGACGCGGTCGCAGTGGCAGACGCTCGCCTATCTCCGCAGCAATGAGGGAATCCACCAGGGCGGACTTGCCGAGATCCTGGAAATCGAACCGATCACGCTGGTCCGCATTCTCGACAAGTTGGCCGATCGTGGTCTCATCGAGCGCCGCCAGCATCCGACTGACCGCCGCATCTGGCTTCTCTATGTGCGCGAGGAAGCGCATCCGCTTCTGGCCGAGATGCGTCAACTGGGCGACCTGACACGCGGCGAAGCTTTTGATGGCATCCCTTCCGAGCAGCGCGATCAGCTGTTCGGTATCCTAACCGCAATGAAGACGAACCTAGCGCAGGCTTGCCGAACCCCGGTAGCCGAAGATGAGACAAAACATGGCTGAGAAGTCCTCCCTGCGCGTCGTAGCAGACGCAAATGCCAAGAACCCAGTTGAAGAAAACGAGGCTTCCCCCCGCGGGGAGACGGTAGCCGAGGCGCCTTCATCCAATTCAGCGCCCGCTACTGCAGTGGCTGCGCCCGGCGGCACACAGGTCCGCCGCCGGCGCAGTCTCACGCGGCCCGTTCTCTTCGCCCTGCTGCCGGTCGCGCTCGTCGTCGGTGGATACTACTATGTCAACGGCGGTCAGATCATGTCGACCGACAATGCCTATATCCAGGCCGACATGGTGGGGCTGACGACCGACGTTTCCGGTATCGTCGACCAGATCAACGTGCATGAGAACGAAGCGGTGAAGAAGGGCCAGGTGCTCTTCAGCCTGCAGCAGGATGCCTTCAAGATCGCGCTTGAAGGCGCTGAGGCGCAGCTTGGCACCGTACGCAACCAGATCCTGAACATGCAGGCCAGCTACCAGCAGTCTCTTGCCGAGATCACCCAGGCGGAAGCCGACATTCCCTACTATCAGACCGAGTTCGATCGGCAGCAGAGCCTGCTGAACAGCTCTGCCGCGACGCGGACCGCCTATGATCAGGCCAAGCACAATCTCGACGCCGGCCGCCAGAAGGTCGCCGTTGCGAAGGCCGAGGCAGCAGCAACGCTGGCGCAGCTCGGGGGCAATGCCGATCAGCCAGTGGACCAGAACCCGCTTTACCTCGAGGCCAAGGCGAAGGTCGATGACGCTCAGCGCCAACTCGACCACAGCGTCGTCAAGGCGCCGTTCGACGGCGTCGCGACGAACGTCAACTCGCTGCAGCCGGGCTCCTATCTGCAGGCGTCGACACAAGCCTTCTCGCTGGTTTCGGACAACAATCTCTGGATTGCGGCGAGCCCCAAAGAAACCGAGCTGACCTATGTGAAGCCCGGCCAGCCAGTGACGATCTATGTCGATACCTATCCGGGCGTCGAGTGGAAGGGCAAGGTCGAGAGCATCAGCCCGGCCTCCGGTTCCAGCTTCTCGCTGTTGCCGGCGCAGAACACGACCGGCAACTGGGTAAAGGTCGTGCAGCGTATTCCCATGCGCGTCAGCATCGATGACGCTGCCGGCAAGCCGCCGCTTCGCGTCGGCATGAGCACGGTCGTCGACGTCGATACGGGTCGCGCCCGCGGTCTTCCGGATTTCGTTTCCAAGCTTTTGGGCCGCTCAGGCGGCAAGGACCATGAGTAACGCTGCATCATCTCCGGCTACCCCGGTTGCCAACCGCGGCGCGATCACGGCCTGCGTCATCCTGGCCGTCATCATGCAGGCGCTGGATACGACCATCGCCAACGTCGCGCTGCCCTATATCCAGGGGAGCGTCTCGGCGAGCGCCGACCAGATCAACTGGGTGTTGACTTCCTACATCGTGGCGGCTGCGATCATGACGCCGCCGTCGGGCTTTCTCGCCGCCAAGTTCGGGCGCAAGCGGGTGTTGCTGGCGGCGATCGCCGGCTTCGTCTTCGCCTCCGTCCTGTGCGGCCTTGCGCAATCGCTGAACCAGATCGTCGCCTTCCGCCTGTTGCAGGGCCTGTTCGGCGCGTCTCTGGTTCCCCTCTCTCAGGGCATCCTCCTCGACATTTATAGTGTCGAGGAGCGCGGCTCGGCCATGGCCTTATTTGGCGTCTCGGTCATGGTCGGGCCGGTCCTGGGACCTGTCATCGGCGGCTGGCTGACCGACAACATCAGCTGGCGCTGGGTGTTCTATATCAACGTCCCGATTGGTGCGCTGGCATTCGCTGGCATCGTGATCTACGTCACGGAAACGAAGCTGGACGCGTTGGCGAAGCTCGACTGGTTCGGGTTCGGGATGATGAGTCTCGGCATCGCGTCGCTGCAGCTGTTTCTCGATCGCGGCGAACAGCTCAACTGGTTTGCATCGGGCGAGATCATGATCGAGGCAATCGTCTGCGCCGCCGCCTTTTACCTGCTGATCGTGCATACGCTGACGGCGGAGAAGTCCTTCGTGAATCCGCGGCTGTTCCTTGACCGGAACTTCGCGGTGAGCATGCTCTTTATCTTCGTGATCGGCATAACCTATCTCGCCTCCCTGGCGCTGATGACGCCATACCTGCAGACGCTGATGGGCTACCCCGTCATCACAGCGGGCATCGTCATGGGGCCGCGTGGGCTTGGCACTATGCTTTGCATGTTCATCGTCGGCAAGCTGATCGGCAAGGTTGATACGCGCCTGCTCCTGGTGCTGGGTCTCGGTCTGACAGCCTGGGCGATGTACGACATGACCGGCTGGACGCCCGATGTCTCACAGTGGACGATCGTGTCGGTCGGCTTCATTCAGGGCGCCGGGCTTGGCTTCCTGTTCGTGCCCCTGACGACGATCGCCTTCTCGACGCTGCCCGCGCACATGCGCGGCGACGGTACCGGCCTCTACAACCTGTCGCGTAACATCGGCTCGAGCGTCGGCATCTCGATCGTTTCGGCGCTGCTGGTGGAGAACGCCCAGGTCAATCATGAGAACATCGCCGCTTATGTGACGCCGTTCAACCGCGCCTTCGAGGCAGCGGCGGCGCAGGGGATGAACCCGCTGACCGCAGCCGGTCGCGCGGCGCTCAACGAAGTGATCACCCTGCAGTCGACGATCATCGCCTATATCGACGATTTCAAGCTGCTGATGCTGATGTCGCTTGCGGTCATTCCGCTTGCGCTGCTGCTGCGCAAGCCGAAGGTAGCGCCTGTGATGGACCACAGCGCCGTCATGGAATGATGCTCAGCGAAACGGTTTGCTGAGATAGCGAGACCCGGAGATGCCGAAGCGCCAAGGTGCTTCGGCATTTTTCGTAATGCCTATGCGTTTGCCGGCGACAATCTCGACGGGGGCGGAAGGGGCGATCGAAAAGGGCGGCTCGTCGAGGAGCCTGTCGTTCAGGGACAGATCGATGCCGAGCGCCTGGCAGAGCTTGCCAGGGCCGCTGCAGAGTTGGGTCAACGCATCGTTGTTGCGCCGGTCGATCATGGTCGCGATGCCGGCTTCCGGCTCGAGTGCGCGGATCAGCACGGCGGAGCCCGTCGTGCACACGAAATTTACGCACCAATGCATGCCGTAGATACGGTAGATGTAGACGTTGCCCGGTTTGCCGAACATCGCGCCGTTGCGCGGTGTAGGGCCGCGGAAGGCATGCGAGGCTGCATCGTCGGGGAAATAGGCTTCGGTTTCGGTTATGCGACCGCCGACATCACCGACACGGAGATGGCAGCCAAGCAAATCACGGGCAACAGCAATCGCATCGCGTTCGAAAAAGCGCGTGAGATCAGGGCCGGTGAGGGGAGCGGCGCCGATCGCACCGGCGGCATGTGTCATCTGGTTCAGGCTTTCGATCGCTCGGACACTCTAGTGGCCGACCTTCGGGTCGTGCGCGGAAATCGATGATCCGGTGACCGATACGGGATCGCTGGCGGGGAAGGTGTCCTCGAGGCCTTCCTCCAGTTCCTCTTCCAGTAGTGCGGCATCCTTGCCGCGTGCTCCGTCGACCTGCGAACTCTGTAGCGTTGCGGCAAGCAGCGCCCTTGCGCGAGTAATCGCGTTGTCGCTCGTCAGTCCGGGAGAGGCTGCAGCATAGAGCGTGACCGATATGTTGTTGCCGGACTGATCCGTAAAGATGACAACGAAGCCGCCGTCCTTCGGATGTACGGTGACGTCTGTGATGGCCATGGAAATCTCCGGGTTCTGACAGTTGCTCCAAGTGAAACGCTTTTCGCTAGGATTGTCGAGCAAAGACCTTCACCAGCCAGTCGATGAAAACGCGAACGCGCGGAGAGAGCTGCCTGTTTCGCGGATAGAGCAGGGAGACGGGTGTCTCCGTCGGCGGAAAATCCGGCAGCACATGAACCAGCGTGCCATCGAACAGATCCTTCTCGGCATGATACCGCGGCACCTGAATGAGACCGAGGCCGAGCCGGGCTGCCGACATGAAGCTTTCGGCGGCGTTGACGGTGACCGGCGCCGGCAGGGTGACGTTGTGGATATTGCCGCCGACGAGGAATTCCAGGGGCAGGACACCACCCGTCGCGGTCGAGCGAAAGCCCACCATGCGATGACCGTCGAGCCTGTCGGGATGCTCGGGCACACCATGCTTTTCAAGATAGCCGGGAGACGCCAGCGTGATCTCTTCCAGCATGGCGACGCGTCGCGCCACCATGTCGCTGTCCTGGGGAACGCCGACGCGCAGCACGCAATCGATGCCTTCGCGGACGACGTCGACCAGCCGGTCACCCTCGCTCATGTAGAACTCGATATCGGGATAGGTCTCGAGGAAGGACGGAAGACTTGGCAGCACGAAATGGCGGGCAAGCGTGCCATGCACGTCGACGCGCAGCATGCCTTTCGGCTTGGCGCCGGCGAAGGCGCCCTCTGCGTCCTCGATGTCGGCGAGTATGGAAAGACAGCGCTGGTAGTAAGCTTCGCCATCAAGCGTGGGGCTGACATGGCGCGTCGTTCTCTGCAGCAATCGTACGCCGAGGCGGGCTTCCAGCTGCTTAACCGCATCCGTGACCGTGGAGCGCGGAAGGCCGGTGTCCTCGGCGGCGAGCGTGAAGCTCCGCCTCTCCACGACGCGGGAAAACACCCGCATGGCATCGAATCTGTCCATCTTGTTTGTTCGTTATGTCCGGATAGTGATGCCGAATAATGGCTGATTATCCGCTATTCGAAAAGTGGCATCTTCTCCTCATCCAAAACGCGGCGAGCCGCACCCAGTGAAGGAGAAAGGTAATGAGCAACAACGAGAACAAGGTCGCACTGGTCACAGGCGCATCGAGGGGCATCGGTGCCGCAATCGCCGAACGGCTGGCCAGGGACGGTTTCACCGTCGTCGTCAACTATGCCGGCAACGCAGCACTCGCCGAGGCGCTGGTGGAAAAGATCGAGCAGAGCGGCGGCAGGGCGTTGACGGCTCAGGCCGATGTCAGCGATCCCGCAGCCGTCCGCCGCATGTTCGATGCTGCGGAAGCAGCCTTCGGCGGTGTTGATGTGCTGGTCAACAATGCCGGCATCATGCAGCTCTCGTCGATTGCCGATGCCGACGATGCCAATTTCGATCGCCAGGTCAGCGTCAACCTGAAGGGCACCTTCAACACTCTGCGCGAAGCCGCAAAGCGTCTGCGCAACGGCGGCCGCATCATCAACTTTTCGACGAGCGTCGTCGGTCTGAAGCTTGAAAACTACGGCGTTTACGCCGCGACCAAGGCGGCTGTCGAAACGCTGACGGCGATCATGTCGAAGGAAATGCGTGGTCGCGAAATCACCGTGAACGCAGTGGCTCCGGGGCCGACAGCGACCGACCTTTTCCTCGATGGCAAGTCGGATGAACTGATCGCCCGCATGGCCAAGATGAATCCGCTGGAGCGCTTGGGGACGCCCGAGGATATCGCCGCTTCTGTTTCGTTCCTGGCAGGCCCCGATGGTTCCTGGATCAACGGTCAGGTGCTGCGCGCCAACGGCGGCATCATCTGACTCCAGCCTTGCAGCGGCGGGGTCGGCCCGGCGCCGATCTCCCGCATCAGACGTCATCAGTCACTTCTCGAAGGAATAGGACAATGGAAAAGCAGGTCATCGTCATTACTGGAGCATCCAGCGGCTTCGGCGCTCTCACCGCCCGTACACTCGCCAAGGAAGGGCACATCGTCTATGCCGGCATCCGCGATACGGCGGGCCGCAACGCAAAGGCCGTCGCCGATATCGCAACGTTCTCGGGGGACAACAAGGTCGATCTCCGCTCAGTCGAGCTCGATGTCGTCTCGGATGCTTCCATCGCAGCCGGAATTGCCAAGGTGCTCGAAGAGGCGGGTAGGCTGGATGTCATCATCCACAATGCCGGTCATATGTCCTTCGGACCGGCCGAAGCATTCACGCCGGAGCAATATGCCGAGCTGTTCGACATCAACGTGCTATCGACGCAACGGGTGAACCGCGCCGTGCTTCCCCATATGCGCAAGCGGGGCAAGGGGCTTGTCGTCTGGGTGTCTTCTTCCAGCACGCGCGGCGGCACGCCGCCCTATCTCGCACCCTATTTCGCGGCCAAGGCGGCGATGGACTCGGTTGCCGTTTCCTATGCGTCCGAGCTTACTCGCTGGGGCATCGAGACCGCGATCATCGTGCCCGGCGCCTTCACCAAGGGCACCAACCACTTCGCGCATTCCGGCTCGCCGGCTGATGCGGCGCGCGCGGCCGAATACAACGACGGACCTTACAAGGGTGTGCCGGAGCAGGCGCTGCAGGGGCTTGCTGCGCTCGAACCTATTGATGCCGATGCCGGTTCGGTTGCGACGGCAATTGCAGAGGTTGTCGCGATGCCTTTCGGCAAGCGTCCGTTCCGTACCCATGTCGATCCGTCCGAAGATGGCGCCGAGGTGGTCAATGGTGTTGCTGATCGTGTTCGCGCCGAAATGTTCCGGCGGATCGGGCTGGAAGATCTCCTCAAGCCAGCTGTTCACTAGTCGTGATATTTGCCATTGTTCCGTTTTTGCGAACCTGCTGTGCAGGAATCAGCACTTAACAAACGGCAAAAAGCAGGCTTATATTTGTGATGTAAGGGCGACTGGAAGACCTCCAACTCCGGGCGCCAACCTCAGATACCGGCCGAGCCATTTCCCTGGTGGCGCGACGAGGTCTGAAAGGAATTTGAAGACAGACAGTTGCGGCCCGTCGAAGGAACTCCCTTCCGGGCCGCAACTGCGTCACGCATCGTTCAACTTCGCATCCGAGAGCAGTTTCACCAGCCAGTCGACGAAGACGCGGACCTTGTTGCTGAGGTGCCGATTCGGCGGATAGACGATGTAGAGAGGAAGGGGTTCGCGGCTCCATTCCGGCAGGATTTCCACGAGGTCGCCCTTGGCCAAGGCGTCGCGGATCATGAAGCGCGGCAGTTGAGCAATGCCGAGCCCCCTCAATGCCGCTGTCACGAAGGTCCGGCTGTCGTTGACCGATAGCAGGTAGCGCGGATTGATCTCCAGATCCTCATTGTCCTTGCGGAATTCGAAGGGAAGCGTCCTGTTCGTCTGGGCGCGGAAGTAACTTACTGAATAGTGGTCGTTTTCCAGCTCTTCCGGACGGGCGGGAACGCCGAATTTCTCGATGTAAAGTGGCGCTGCGCAGGTCACCAATTCAACCTCTGATACGCGTCTCGCGATTAGTGACTGGTCGGCCGGCGTGCCGCCGCGAAGGGCGCAGTCGACGTTCTCCGCGAGGTAGTCGACGGTGCGGTCGCCGACGCCGAGATCGACACGAATATCAGGATATTTCTGGTAGAAATCGCAAAGTGCGGGCACGACGATCCGGTCGGCGAAGGCGCCTGCCATTTCGACGCGCAAGCGGCCGGTCGGCAGGCCCTGGGAGTTCGAAAGGCTGCCGTCCAACTCCTCGAGTTCGGAGACGATCTGCGCCGCTCGCTCATAGTAGAGTGCGCCATCGGTCGTCACCATGACGCGGCGTGTGGTGCGGTTGAGAAGCTTGGTGTGCAGGTGCGCTTCAAGCCCCTGAATGAGATTGGTCACCGTCGCCTTGGGCATGGCGAGTGTGTCGGCGGCCCGTGTGAAATTGCCCGTCTCTACGACGCGGATGAAAGCGCGCATTGCCGAGAGCTGGTCCATCGGAAATCACCTAAGCAGGTTGCACTGCGGTATTGTTCGAAATTCGGAACAGTGTAATTGCTCTATCGCTTCTTATTCCGACAATGGAATAACAATATGTTTTCTTCAGAAATTGCAAGCCGTCTTGGCTCGCAATACGTTATGTGGGTCAGACGCGAGCCGAAACGATGACGGTGCAGGTGAAAGACATAGTGATGGAAAAGGTGGCCACTGGCCCCGTTTCCGCACGCGTCTATCAGGGCGCCGAGTTCGGCAAGGGATCGCCGATCGTGCTGTTTTTCCACGGCGGTGCTTTTCTGCAGTCGGGCGTTAGGGACAGCGTGGTTGCCGAGAGCCTGGCGAAAGCGGGCGCCATCGTCGCCGTGCCCGACTACAACGCCCCACTTGGCAACGTCTTTCCGAAGCCGCTCGAAGTCGGCTACTCTGTTTTTTCCTATCTCGCCAACAAGCGGGCGTCCGGCATTGGCGATCGCAATTCGTTGCTGATCGTTGCTGGCGAAGAGGCGGGCGGCAATATTGCTGCCGGTGTCGCTTTCAAGGCGCGAGACCATTATGCGGATGCGCTCGATGGCCAAATTCTGATTTCGCCACTGCTTGATCCTTTCATGGGTACGTCGTCGATCCGCAAGGCGGACGGCATCGGTATGCGTCAGCGCTGGGCCGAGGGCTGGAGTCATTATCTCAGCGGCGGCGGTTGTCATCCCTATGCGGCGCCGTGTCTCTGTTCGCGGATTTCAGGGGTCGCGCCCGCGCTCGTTCTGACCGCAGAAGATGATCCACTTCGCGACGAAACGCTCGGTTACGCAGACCGCCTGAAACAGGCTGGCGTTCCAGTTCGCCGGAATGTCCTCCCCGCCGGGGCAGGCTGGCCGTTGCTTTATGGCGGGAAGTGCGAACAGGCACCGAATTGGGAACGGACGATCACGGACCAATTCGAAAGCTTCGTTCGGGATATTAGCAGCCAACCTATTGCATTGAAGACGAACTGATTGAATTCGGCCACTGAGAGAGGGCCGTAAGGAGAGTACCAATGACGTCCAGTAAAAAGCGCTGGGCCCTTGTGGGCGCCGGCTTGGGACTTGCTGCGTCCGTTTCGGCCGCAGCCATCTTTTTCGAACTGCCGATGAGCACGACTGCAACGGCGGCTTCCACACCTGCGCAGGCTCCCGCTGTGCCGGTCACGGTTGCCGTCGTCGCCAGCCGTGACGTCACGACATGGCAGGAGTTTTCGGGGCGGCTTGAGGCCGTCGACCGCGTGCAGGTCCGTTCACGTGTAGCCGGCGCCGTCCAGTCCGTGCACTTCCGCGAAGGCGCGCTGGTCAAGGCCGGCGATCTGCTCTTCACCATCGATCCGGAGCCCTACCAGGCGGCGGTTTCGCAGGCTGAAGGACAGACTGCCTCTGCCGAGGCCAAGGTCAATCTTGCTCAGATCGAGCTGGAGCGTGGCCGCAGGCTTTCCGACAACAAGACGATTTCGCAAAGCGATTTCGACCAGCGGCAGAATGCCTTCACCGAGGCGCAGGCCGGTCTCCGCACCGCCCAGGCGGCGCTTCGCTCGGCACAGCTTGAGCTCGGCTACACCGAGGTCCGCGCCCCGGTTGCCGGCCGTGTCGGCAAGATCGAGGTGACGGTCGGTAACCTCGTTGCCGAAGGCAGCGCATCTCCCGCGTTGACGACGCTCGTGTCCGTCGATCCGATCTACGCCAGCTTCAACGCCAGCGAAGAGATGGTGACAAATGCGCTTGCCCAGCTTCCTGCTGGCGACGGTGCCGTTCCCGCTGTCGAGCAGATCCCCGTCGAGGTCGGCACGCTCGCCGACCAGGGCACGCCGATCAAGGGCAAGCTGCAGCTGATCGACAACCAGGTTGACGCTGCCAGCGGCACGATCGGCGTTCGCGCCGTCTTCGACAATCCCGGCGGCAAGCTGATCCCCGGCCAGTTCGTCCGCGTCCGCATGGGCGAGCCGAAGGCCGAGAACAAGATCCTGATCAGCGACCGCGCGATCGGCACCGACCAGGACAAGAAGTTCGTGTTCGTCGTCGATGCCGAAAACAAGGTCAGCTACCGGCCGGTCCAGCTCGGCCCGTCGGCGGATGGCCAGCGCATCGTCGAAAGCGGTCTTGCTGTCGGCGACAAGATCGTCGTCAACGGTCTGCAGCGTATCCGTCCGGGTGCAGTGGTTGCACCACAGGCGGAAGAAAAAGTCGCGACGGCTCAGTAAGTCGAAGCATCCGGAGCGTCCCGGCGCTCCGCGTTAATTCCGAAATGACCCGACCCACCGGCGGCCTCCCAACCGCCGGAGAGGGTCGTTGCATCCAAAATTTCATCCCGGAGAGGGCTTTGAAATGAATTTCTCCAGATTCTTTGTCGACCGTCCGGTGTTCGCCGGAGTTCTATCGGTCCTCATCGTGGTCGCCGGCCTGCTTGGCCTGCGTTCACTGCCGATTTCCGAATATCCGGAAGTCGTTCCGCCATCGATCGTCGTGCGCGCCACCTATCCCGGTGCAAACCCGGAGGTCATCGCGCAGACGGTCGCGACACCGCTCGAAGAGCAGATCAACGGCGTCGAGGGCATGCTCTACATGTCCAGCCAGGCGACCTCGGACGGCGTCATGACGCTGACGGTCACCTTCAAGCTTGGCACCGACCCCGACAAGGCACAGCAGCTCGTCCAGAACCGCGTGTCGCAGGCCGAACCGCGTCTGCCGGAAGAGGTGAAGACCATCGGCATCACGACGGTCAAGAGCTCTCCCGACCTGATGATGGTCGTGAACCTGATCTCGCCTGACAACCGCTACGACATCACCTATCTGCGCAACTACGGCGTCCTCAACATCAAGGACCGGTTGGCGCGCATCGATGGCGTCGGCCAGGTACAAGTGTTCGGTTCGGGCGACTATTCGATGCGCGTCTGGATCGACCCGCAGAAGGCGGCCGAGCATGGCCTTGCCGCCAGCGACGTCACCAATGCGATCCGTGGCCAGAACGTCCAGGCCGCAGCCGGCACCATCGGCGCTTCGCCCAGCCTGTCGGGTGTCGACCTGCAGCTGAACGTCAATGCGCAGGGCCGTCTGCAGACGCCTGAGCAGTTCGGCAACATCATCGTCAAGACCGGCACGAACGGAGAGATCACCCGCCTGCGCGACGTCGCCCGTATCGAACTCGGCGCTGCCGATTATTCGCTGCGCTCGATTCTCGACGGCAAGCCGGCGGTCGCCATTCCGGTCTTCCAGTCTCCTGGTTCCAACGCCATCACCATCTCGGACGAAGTCCAGAAGACGATGGAAGAGCTGAAGACCGCCATGCCTGACGGCGTCAGCTACGAGATCGTCTATGACACGACGAAGTTCGTCCGTTCGTCGATCGAGAAGGTCGTCGATACGCTGCTCGAAGCCATCGCGCTCGTGGTCATCGTCGTCATTCTGTTCCTGCAGACATGGCGCGCCTCGATCATCCCGCTGATTGCCGTTCCGGTTTCGATCATCGGCACGTTCGCGGTGATGTATGTCTTCGGCTTCTCGATCAACGCGCTCAGTCTCTTCGGCCTCGTATTGGCGATCGGTATCGTGGTGGACGACGCGATCGTCGTTGTCGAAAACGTCGAGCGAAACATCGAAAATGGTCTCAGCCCGCGGGCTGCCACCTACAAGGCCATGAAGGAAGTGTCTGGTCCGATCATCGCGATCGCGCTGGTGCTTGTCGCGGTCTTCGTGCCGCTCGCCTTCATCTCCGGTCTGTCCGGACAGTTCTATCGCCAGTTCGCGCTGACGATTGCGATCTCGACGGTCATTTCGGCCTTCAACTCGCTGACGCTGTCTCCGGCTCTGGCTTCGCTGCTGCTGCAGGACCATCACGCCAAGCGTGACTGGCTGACCCGCGCCATGGACGCCGTCTTCGGCTGGTTCTTCCGTGGCTTCAACAAGGCCTTTGGCGCCGGTTCGCGAGGCTATGGCAAGGGCGTCGGCGGTCTGCTGTCGCGCAAGAGCATCGTCATGCTTGTGTATGTCGTGCTGGCAGGCGCGACCTACGGGCTCTTCAATGCCGTGCCGGGCGGCTTCGTGCCGGCGCAGGACAAGCAGTATCTGATCGGCTTTGCCCAGCTGCCGGATGCCGCCAGCCTTGACCGTACCGAAGACGTCATCAAGCGGATGAGCGACATCGCCATGGCAGAGCCTGGCGTCGCGCATGCGATCGCCTTCCCGGGCCTGTCGATCAACGGCTTCACCAACTCCTCGAACGCCGGCATCGTCTTTGTGACGCTGAAGGATTTCGAGGAGCGCAAGTCGCCGGCGCTTTCGGGCGGCGCGATTGCCATGTCCCTGAACCAGAAGTTCGGGGCGATCCAGGATGCCTTCATCGCGATGTTCCCGCCGCCGCCGGTCAATGGTCTCGGCACGACCGGTGGCTTCAAGATGCAGCTCGAAGACCGCGCCGGTCTCGGCTATCAGGTGCTCGACGAGGCCAACAAGGCGATGATCGCCAAGGCCTACCAGACGCCTGAGCTGACGGGCATCTTCTCTGCCTACCAGATCAATGTTCCGCAGCTCTATGCCGATCTCGACCGTGAGAAGGCGGAACAGCTTGGCGTCCCGGTAACCGACGTTTTCGAGACGCTGCAGATCTACCTCGGTTCGCTCTATGTCAACGACTTCAACGCCTTCGGCCGTACCTACAGCGTGCGCGTCCAGGCCGATGCCAAGTTCCGGGCGCAGCCCGAGGATATCGGCAAGCTGAAGGTTCGTTCGGCATCGGGCCAGATGATCCCGCTGTCTGCGCTCCTGAAGGTGAACGCGACAACCGGGCCGGAGCGGACCAACCGTTATAACGGTTTCCTCTCCGCCGATATCAACGGCGGTCCTGCTCCGGGCTTCTCCTCCGGCCAGGCTCAGGCAGCGATCGAAAAGATCGCCGAAGAGACCTTGCCGAAGGGCATCAGCTTCGAATGGACGGATCTGACCTATCAGCAGATCCTGGCCGGCAACTCGGGCGTGATCGTCTTCCCGCTGGCGCTGCTGCTGGTGTTCCTGGTGCTCGCTGCGCAGTACGAGAGCCTTGCCTTGCCGATCGCGATCATCATGATCGTGCCGATGGGCGTGCTGGCGGCGTTGACGGGCGTCTGGCTGACCGGTGGAGACAACAACATCTTCACGCAGATCGGTCTGGTGGTCCTTGTCGGCCTCTCGGCGAAGAACGCGATCCTGATCGTGGAATTCGCCCGCGAGCTGGAATTCGAAGGACGGACTCCGGTTCAGGCTGCCATCGAGGCAAGCCGCCTGCGTCTGCGCCCGATCCTGATGACATCAATGGCGTTCATCATGGGTGTCGTGCCGCTGGTCACCTCGACCGGTGCGGGTGCCGAGATGCGCGCCGCCATGGGTGTGGCGGTGTTCTCGGGCATGATCGGGGTCACCTTCTTCGGCATCTTCATGACGCCCGTCTTCTACGTGCTGGTCCGCAAGCTGTCGGGCAACCGCCCGCTGATCCAGCACAAGGAGCACGAGCACGATGCGGAGGAAGCCGAAATCATACGACTCGCTGCCGAATAGCCCCTCCGAGCGGCGAGACGTGGAAAGGCGGAGCAATGCTCCGCCTTTCCTGTTTTCATGGGAGAGCCATACGGCTATGTCTCAAAAGGGATGCAGGGCGAGGGGAGTCGCACACTGCAACGATTGATGGAGGCAGCCAGTGCATATCGCGATTATCGGCGCAGCTGGAATGATCGGGCGCAAATTGACGGCGCGGCTTGTCTCGGATGGACGGCTAGTAGGCCAGTCGATCAATCGGCTTTCTCTTGTTGATGTCGTCATTCCCGCCGCGCCTGAAGGGTTCAACGGGCGTGTCGAGACCAGCGCGATCGACGTTTCTGGTCCAGGGCAAGCCGCGCGAATTATCGCCTCGCGGCCCGATGTGGTGTTTCATCTCGCCGCAATCGTGTCGGGCGAGGCTGAGCTGGATTTCGAAAAAGGTTACGGCATTAATCTAGAAGGCACGCGTGCGCTTCTTGAGGCGATCCGGGAGGCACATCTTCAGGACGGCTATCGGCCCTGCGTCGTTTTCACCTCGTCCATAGCGGTCTTCGGAGCACCATTCCCCGAGGTGATCCCTGACGATTTCAATCTCACACCGTTGACGAGCTATGGCACGCAGAAGGCGATGGGCGAATTGCTCCTGGCAGATTATACGCGCCGGGGCTTCATCGACGGCATCGGCGTCCGGTTGCCGACGATCTGCGTCCGTCCCGGCAAACCGAATAAAGCTGCCTCCGGTTTCTTCTCCGGCATCGTGCGCGAACCATTGGCCGGGCAGGAGGCAATCCTGCCGGTGCCGGAAACTGTCCGTCATTGGCATGCGTCGCCGCGTTCGGCCGTCGGCTTTCTCATCCATGCCGCCAGTATCGATCTCGAGCCGCTTGGCGCCCGCCGCAGCCTGACGATGCCGGGTGTCAGCGCTACGGTGGGGGAGCAGATTGAAGCGTTGCGCAAGATCGCAGGAGAAAAGGCCGTCACTCTGATCCGACGCGAACCCGATGAGCTAGTCATGAAGATCGTGTCCGGTTGGCCGCAGGCATTCGCGGCCGAGCGCGCGAGAAAGTTGGGTTTCGTCGCCGATGCTTCTTTCGACGACATTATTCGCGTGCATATCGAGGATGAACTGGGAGGACGGCTATGACGACCAGCAAATCGCGCAGCATTGCATTCCTGGGGACAGGGCTGATGGGCGCACCGATGGCTCGCCGCTTGCTCCACGCCGGCTTTGCCGTCACGGTCTGGAATCGCAATCATGCCAAGGCGCAGGAACTTGCCGGGGACGGCGCGGTGGTTGCCGATACGCCAGCTGCTGCGGTCGAGGGAGCATCGGTGGTTTTCACGATGCTCACTGACGGAACGGCAGTAGAGGACGTGTTGTTCAAGCAAGGCGCCGCAGAGGCGCTCGATACCGGCGCGGTCGTCATCGATTCCAGTTCCATTGCCCCGGATGCGGCGCGAGAGCATTCCTCGAAACTCGCCGAGCGTGGCATTGCACATCTCGATGCGCCGGTGTCGGGCGGTGTGGTCGGCGCGGCTGCCGGTACGCTTGCGATCATGGCAGGCGGCGACGCCAAGCTGATTGAAGAGCTGGCGGACGTCTTTGCGCCGCTTGGCCGCGTTACGCATGTTGGACCGAGCGGTTGCGGGCAGCTCGCAAAGCTTGGGAACCAGCAGATCGTTGCCATAACGATCGGCGCCGTTGCCGAGGCTATGCTGCTCGTCGAGGCGGGGGGCGGTTCGCGTGAGGCATTTCGCCGCGCGATCCGGGGCGGTTTTGCCGAAAGCCGGATCCTGGATGTTCACGGTCAGCGAATGGTTGATCGCGATTTCGGAATCGCAGGTCCCTCCAAACTGCAACTCAAGGATCTGAACAACATCATCGCGACTGCCGACGGTCTCGCTCTAGCCCTGCCGTTGACGCAAGCGGTGCGTGCCGAATTTGCGGAGTTCGTCGAACATGGCGGTGGCGAAACCGATCATAGCGGCTTGCTGTTGCAACTCGAACAAAAGAATCTTCGTTCCTCGAAAGGCTGAATTGCCTAGTCCACTGGATCTCTGCCAAGATCGAGTGCTGTGTTTCGCCTACAGTTGTTGATGGATTTTTAGTGCATCCTAATTAATCTCTCGCCAAAAGGTTGGTTCTGCCCGCATAATGAGATTCCTCGCACGAGGACCGATACCCTACTGTTACTGAAAGCTGTATGAGGCTTGAACGGCGTTGGCATCGAGCAGTCCCACACGGTCCGAACGAGAGTTCCAGGACATCCTGCGGCGCCTTGAGCTTGCGCTCGATGCGTCCCAGATTGGTGTGTGGGAGCACAATCTCGCTCAGAATGAGATTTCCTGGGACGTCCAGATGCATCGACTGTACCAGACCGGACGAGGCAATGGTCCGGTCCCGACGGCTGTCTGGTCGGATGCAATTCATCCCGACGATCGCGAGCGCGCCGAACTGGAATTCGAGGAAGCGACTGCGCGGCGTGGGCTATACAATTCAGAGTTCCGGATCGTTTGGCCGAACGGTGAGATACGGCATATCCGGTCACGGGCCCATTTCTATGTCAACGAGGAAGGATCCCCCTTCTTCATTGGTGCCGAATGGGACGTTACGGCGGACGTCCTGCTCGCGAACGAGGCTGCCCGTCAGCGCACCGTTGCCGAGGCGCGTGCCTTGGCCTTGGAGGAGAGCAGTGCCCGCATCGAACATGCAGCGGAACACGACTACTTGACGGGACTTCCCAACCGTCGTCTTTTCGACAAGCGTCTGGCGGAACTGGCGGAGGATGCCTCGGTCTCTACGCTTGCAGTCCTGCATCTCGACCTCGATGAGTTCAAGCAGATCAACGACAGCCATGGCCATGTCGCGGGCGACACCGTGTTGCGGGCTGCCGCCTTGCGGATCGAGACGGCTGTTCCGAAGGCGGCCATGGCGGCGCGTATCGGCGGAGATGAATTCGTCATCCTGCTGGTCAATTTCGGTGGTCTGACAGATCTAAACCGGATGGCGCGCGACGTGCAGCGACGCTTGAAGAAGAAGATTCGCTTCGGCCACGAAATGTTGCAATCCGGAGCTTCAATCGGCATTTCCTGGTCATCGGATCGCTCGGGTTCCAACCTCCTCGCAGAGTCGGACATCGCGCTCTATCAGGCAAAAACATCAGGGCGCGACCGCATCGAGTTCTTCTCGCAGCAGCTCAAAGACGATTTGATGGGTAAGCGGCGTCTTGCCGAAGAGTTGAAGCTCGCGCTGGAACAGGGCGACATCATTCCATTCTACCAACCGCAGCTCGATGCCCACACCCGGGAGATCGTCGGAATCGAGGCATTGGCGCGTTGGCATCATAGCGAGCGCGGCACGCTCTCACCCGGTATATTCCTGAAAATCGCCGACGAGTTCGGCTTGTCCTCCGAGATCGATGCTTCGATCCTGCGACGCGTGCTCGCGGATCGGCTGAGCTGGGGGCAGCACGGAACTGCCCTACCGCGAATTTCGGTCAATATCTCCGGACAGCGGCTCTACGATCCGCAATTGATCGAAGATTTGGAGACGCTGGAGATACCGGAAGGGGCTTTGGTTTTCGAGCTCGTCGAGACGATCTTTCTGGATGATTGCGACGATGAACTTCTGCAGGCTGTCGATCGCATCAAGCAAATGGGTATCGAAATCGAGATCGATGATTTCGGCTCGGGCCACGCGTCGCTGATCGGCCTCGTGCGGCTGCGACCGGCCCGGCTGAAGATCGATCGGCAGCTGGTCAGCGAGGTGGATACTTCGTCCGAGCAACGCCGCGTCGTCAAGTCGATCGTCGAGATCGGCAAGGCGCTCGGCGTCGACGTGATTGCGGAAGGCGTCGAGACTGAAAACCATGCGGTGACGCTCGCGAAGCTCGGCTGTCACACGTTGCAAGGCTTCGCGCTCGGCCATCCGCTGCCGGCGTCCGAGATCGATGGGATTTTTGCATCGAAAAAGGAGGCGCTGGCCGCCAACCTCCGCCGTTAGCCAGACGGTAGGTCTACGGTTCGAGTTCGCCGCGCGCTTCCAGATACCAGTCGACGAATGCCTTGACGCCGATATCCAGCGTTGTCTCCGGCTTGTAGCCGGTCAGCGCCATCAACAGGTCGGGGCTGGCAAAGGTGCGCGGCACGTCACCCTTCTGCATCGGCAGCATCTTGCGCTTGGCCGGCTGGCCGAGTGCCCTTTCGACGGTCTCGACAAAGGTCATCAGGTTTTCGGGCTGACCGCCACCGATGTTGACGACGCGGAACGGCGCCTGATGTGAGAGGGTCTCCACCCGTTCGTCGGTCACGCGATTCGCTTCCGAGGGAACGACGGAAGAAAGCCGGAGGATCGCCTCCACGAGGTCATCGATATAGGTGAAGTCGCGGCTCATCTTGCCTTCGCCGTAGATCTCGATCGGCTGGTCTTCCATCATGCTCTTGACGAACTTGAAGAGGGCCATATCGGGACGTCCCCAAGGGCCGTAGACAGTGAAGAAGCGGAAGGCTGTCGTCGGGACCTTGTGGAGATGGGCGTAGCTGTGCGCCATCAGTTCCATCGATTTCTTCGTCGCCGCGTAGAAGGTCAGCGGTTCGTCCGCACGGTCTGTCTCGCGAAATGGAACGGTCGGATTGGCGCCATAGATGGACGACGTCGATGCCAGCATGAGATGGCTGACACCGACATCCTTGGCAATCTCCAGGATGTTCCAGGAGCCTTCCAGATTTGATGTCAGGTAAGCGCGCGGATTTTCCAGGCTGTAGCGCACACCGGCCTGTGCTGCGAGGTGGACCAGCACATCCGGCCTTGCGTCCGCGATGGCGCCTTCCAGGGCATTGCGGTCTTCCAGCATCGCCGTCACCGGGCGGAAGGCAGGAAACTGTGCCAGCGCGGCATTGCGCATGTGCTTCAGCTTGATGTTGTAGTAGTGCGTCATGCCATCGAAGCCGGTGACTTCGTTGCCCTCCTGCAGCAGGCGGCGGGCGAGATGAAAACCGATGAAGCCTGCGGTGCCGGTGATGAAATAACGCATCTACTTCTTCTCGTTCTTCTTTCCGACTGCAAAGTAGCTGAAGCCGTGCTTTGTCACTTCGGCGACCGGGTAGATGTTGCGCAGGTCGACGACAACAGGGGTTCTCACCATAGACTTCAGCCGCTTGAAATCGAGCGCGCGGAACTCGTCCCATTCTGTCACGATGACAATGGCGTCGGCACCGTCAGCAATGTCGTATGGGTCCTTGCCGTAGGTGATCGGGCCGATGACTTCCTTCGCCATCTCCATGCCTTCCGGGTCGAAGGCGTGAACCTTGGCGCCACCGTCCAGCAGCGCCTGGATGATGGTGATCGACGGTGCGTCACGCATGTCGTCGGTATTCGGCTTGAAGGTCAGGCCGAGGATAGCGATCTTCTTGCCCCGAACATTACCGTCGCAGGCTGCGATGACCTTGCGGCCCATGGCGCGCTTGCGGTTGTCATTGATCGCGACTGTCGTCTCGATCAGGCGAACCGGGCTGTCATGATCCTGTGCGGTCTTGACCAGTGCCAGCGTATCCTTGGGGAAGCATGAACCGCCGTAACCGGGGCCGGCATGCAGAAACTTGTCGCCGATGCGCTTGTCCATCCCGATGCCCTTGGCGACCTTCTGCACATCGGCGCCGAGCTGTTCGCAGAGGTCTGCGATCTCGTTGATGAAGGTGATCTTCATCGCCAGGAAGGCGTTGGCGGCGTACTTGATGAGCTCAGAGGTGCGGCGTTCGCAGAAATAAAGCGGCGCTTCGTTGAGGTAGAGCGGGCGATAGACTTCACGCATGACTTCCACGGCGCGCGGCTCTTCAGTGCCGATGACGATGCGATCCGGGCGTTTGAAGTCCGTGATCGCCGCGCCTTCGCGCAGGAATTCGGGGTTGGAGACGACCGCAATATCCTTCTCCGGGAACTCGTCGCGGAAAATGCGCTCGATTTCATCACCGGTGCCGACAGGAACAGTGGACTTGGTGACGATAACGGTAAACCCGGAAACGGCTGCCGCGATCTCGCGGGTCGCGGCATAGACGTAGCTCAAGTCGGCGTGGCCATCGCCGCGGCGCGAAGGTGTTCCGACCGCGATGAAGACGACATCCGCCTCGGCAACTGGAGACGCCAGATCCTTGGAAAAGTCGAGGCGGCCGGCAGTGCGGTTATGCTCGATGATGGCGTCGAGACCGGGTTCAAAAATCGGAACTTGGCCGGCTTCCAGCGCGTCGATCTTCGCGGCCGATTTGTCGACGCAGGTGACATGATGGCCGAAATCGGCGAGGCAGGCACCGGAGACAAGGCCGACATAGCCCGAGCCAATCATCACAATACGCATGGATTCATTCCCTGAGACGGCGATCGCGGCCCGGCCGGTTGGCGGAGCCGCGATGGTGTTACAGGGGGAAGTTTATAAGTTCAAGACAACAGTGATCAGCTGCGGCCGAACTCGTCCACGATACGGATGATATCGTCTTCGCCGAGATAGGATCCGGTCTGCACTTCGATCAGCTCGAGCATGATCTTGCCCGGGTTGGCCAGGCGATGGATTTCGCCGAGCGGGATGTAGACGGATTCGTTCTCTCTCAGCATCTGCACGTTCTCGCCGATGGTCACCTCGGCCGTGCCCTTGACGACGATCCAATGCTCGGAGCGGTGGTGGTGCTTCTGTAGTGACAGTTTCTTGCCCGGCGTGACGAAGATGCGTTTCACCTGGAAGCGGTCGCCGTTCAGCACCGAGGTATAGCCGCCCCAAGGCCGGTAGGAGGTGGGATGGGTCTCGGTCAGCTGCGATGTCGTGGGGGCGGAGGCGAGCATCTTCACGAGGTTGCCGACGTCCTGGCTGTCCTGCAGTCGGCCGACATACACGGCGTCCTCGCTGGCGATGACAGCGATATCGTCCATGCCCTGGACGGCTAGGTGTACACCATGTGTCATGATGAGCGAGTTCTTGGTGTTGACGACCGTCGTATTGCCGGCTGCCACATTGCCATATTCATCGCGGCTACCGCTCTTCCAGACGGAATCCCAGCTGCCGAGGTCGGACCACTTGAACGGCGAGGGGACGACGGCGGCGTTGCTCGTCTTCTCCATGATCGCGTAGTCGATCGAGATGTTCGGGGCCGCGGAGAACGCTGCCTTGTCGAGACGGATGAAGTCGAGATCCCTGACGCTTTTTGCGAGCGAGTCGGCTGCTGCCTTCAATACCGGTGCAGCATAGGTGCGCATTTCGGCGAGCAGACGCGAAACCGAAAACATGAACATGCCGGAATTCCAATAGAAACCGCCAGCGGCGAGCATTTCTTCTGCATTGGCGAGTGGCGGCTTTTCGATGAATCGTGCCACCACCCGAGCACCCGAAGGAAGCTGCTCCCCACCCTCGATGTAGCCGTAGCCCGTTGCAGGCTCGGTCGGCTGTATGCCGAAAGTTGCCAGCTTTCCCTCGGCCGCCGTTGCGGCAGCAATGTTGACACAGCCAAAGTAGGTGTCGTCGGCAACGATTTCGTAGTCGGAGCCGAGCACGTGCATAATGGTGTCCTCGTCAAAACGGTCGCGTACCAGCGTCGCAGCGGCGGCTACGGCGGCGGCGGTATTGCGGGCAACCGGTTCGAGCAAGATGGCGGCGAGGTCGATGTCCAGCTCACGCGCTTGCTCGGCGACGAGAAAGCGGAATTCTTCGTTGGTAAGAATCACGGGCGCTTCGTAGAGCGCGGGATCGGACACGCGCCGCAGCGTTTCCTGAAAAAGTGTCTTGTCGCCAACGAAACGGATGAACTGCTTCGGTGCTGCAGCGCGTGACAATGGCCAAAGCCGAGTACCTTTGCCGCCTGCCATGATCACGGGAACGATCTTCTTCGTCATCTCTAATATCCTTGACTATCTCTTGCTTGGTCGATCAGTTCGTCTTGGCCCACCAGCGGATGCGTTGCAGTCCGGCACCGAGCAACGCTGCGGCGGCGGCTTCGCCTTCTGCCTCAACGTAGCAGCGCATTTCCGGAGCATTGCCGGAGGGACGGAAATGAATGATTCGTCGGTCCTTCAGCGTGACACGCAGCCCGTCGATATCGCTGACGCTGCCAACTTTGCCGATCGGCTCCAGAAACGCCGCGAGGTTGGAAGACCCGGAACGGAGATGCGCCATCAGACGGGCACTTGTCTCAACCGGAAAGTCTTCGAGACGGTCAGCCATGGCAAACGGCAGGCCGTAGGAAGCAACGATGACCGAAAGCGGCTGCCGTCTGGATGCTGCAAGAAACAGCGTCGCCAGGATGGGCACGAAGCAATCGCGCGTCGGCAGGGCGCGCAGCGTGTGGCCGTTGACTTCGGAATCGCTCGCCGTCAGCACGCCGCCATTCGCCTCGAAGCCTGCGACATGGTTCTGGCCCGCTGTGATTGCCTCTTGCATGCCCGATATCACAAAGGGGGAGCCGACGCGGGTGCGAATGACGCTAAAGCGCCCCGCAGATTCGATCCCGGAATTCGACGTAACCGGTGTAACCACTGCGGTCGCACCGAGGAAGTTTGTGGCGATCAATCCAAGAAGATCACCGCGCAGCGGCGTGCCCGTCTCATCTGTCACCAGCGGACGATCGCCATCCCCATCGGCGGAGACGATCGCATCGAGGTCATGTTGTCTGGCGGCATCCGTCAGTTTGGCAATCGTTTCTTCGGAAACGGCTTCGGTGTCGACAGGATTGAATGTCTCTGACCGGCCAAACGGGACAACTGTCGCGCCGTAATGCTTCAAGAGATCCACAAGCAGGTCGCGGGCGACCGTGCTATGCTGGTAGATGCCGACCTTGAGGCCAGCAAGCGCGCCCGCGGGAAGAATATTGGCATTCCGTTCGCGGAAGGCCGTCAGGCATTCGGACGAAACCTCGTGCGGACGTGTGCCGCGGGGCGCAAACGCAAAGCCGGTACGATCGAGTTCTGTTGCCAAAGCGGTGATTGCCGCCTCGTCTGCTTTGTCGATCTCGCCGTCCGGCCGATAGAACTTGATGCCGTTACGATCAGCAGGTATGTGCGAACCGGTCACCATCAGACAGGCGGCCTTTTGCTGGAGACCATAAAGCGCAAGGGCTGGCGTCGGCGGCGTGCCGCAGTCCTGGACATCGAAACCGAGGCTGACAAGGGCATCAGTGCAGTTGGCCGTGATTTCTGGACTCGAATCCCGGTAGTCCCGGCCGATCAGGATGGCGTCGCCCGCGCGCGCCAGTCCGCTGTCGAGCAGGTAGCGTCCGAACGCGGTGGCATAAAGTGCCGAAGCGCGCCCCTTGAGGTCGACAGACAGGCCGCGAAGTCCACTTGTTCCGAATTTCATCTTGAAAGGTTCCCGACGCGCTTGAATTCACCTGCGATTTGAACGCAATCTACCCCGCATTTGTAAATATTGCCGACGGCCAACAATAAAATGTCCGCCAATTCCCGCCTCGAGGCAAGTTGAAAGCGCGCAGAAGCGGATGAGGACTGTCAATGGATGAACAATCGATCGCGCTGGAGGAGAGCTGGAAGAACGCACTCGCTGGCGAATTCTCCAGTCTCTACATGCAGCAGCTAAAGGCGTTCCTCCTCGCCCAGAAGCAGGGAGGAAAAAGGATCTTTCCGAAGGGGTCTGAGTACTTCCGCGCTCTCGACCTCACGCCACTGGCGGACGTCAAGGTCGTGATCCTCGGGCAGGACCCTTATCATGGACTCGGGCAAGCGCATGGCCTTTGCTTCAGCGTCCGACCGGGCGTGCGAATTCCGCCCTCACTCGTCAATATTTACAAGGAAATGCAAAGCGACCTGGGAGTTCAGCCGGCGCGGCATGGATTTCTGGAACATTGGGCGCGGCAGGGCGTGCTGTTGCTGAACAGCGTGCTGACGGTCGAGGAGGCTCAGGCTGCATCGCACCAGGGCAAGGGGTGGGAGCGCTTCACCGACGCTGTCATTCGCAAGGTCAACGACGAATGCGACGCGGTGGTCTTCATGCTTTGGGGCTCCTATGCGCAAAGGAAGGCCGCCTTCGTGGATACGTCGCGTCATCTGGTGTTGAAGGCGCCGCATCCGTCGCCACTTTCCGCACACAGCGGCTTCTTTGGCTCTGGCCATTTTTCCAAGGCCAATGCCTTCTTGCAGGCGCGCGGCCGGGCGCCGATCGACTGGCAGTTGCCCACGAACCCAACTGATCTTTAGGCTCTTTCTGAACGATCTTTATTTGTCGTTCACTAAAAGGAGACAATGCGTTCTGGTCGTCGGGGCTATTCCGATCGACCCTTAGCGATCATCTATATCCCATCCGAAGCCCGCGAGGCGGGCAAGAAAGGGGTCTCAAATGCTCGATCAAATCAAGGGTCTGCACCACGTCACATCGATGGCGGAGGATGCCCGCACCAACAACCAGTTTTTCACCAATGCGCTCGGTCTGCGTCGCGTCAAGAAGACCGTGAACTTCGACGCACCTGACGTCTATCACCTCTACTATGGTGACGAGACCGGCGCGCCAGGTACGATCATGACGTACTTCCCATTCCCGAAGATGCCGCAAGGACGTCCGGGAACCGGTGAGGTCGGGACCACCGTTTTCTCTGTCCCGCAGGGTTCGCTCGGTTTCTGGAGCGATCGTTTGAACAAATTGAATGTCACCGGCCTGAAGACCGAGGAAGCATTCGGCGAAAAGCGCCTGAACTTTGGCGGTCCCGATGGCGACGGCTTTGCGCTGGTTGAAGTCAAGGAAGACGATCGTCTGCCCTGGACGCACGGCGGCATCAGCGAGGACCACGCGATCCGCGGGTTTCACTCGGTCGCCATGCGACTGCGCGATGACGGCGCCACGTCCGAGCTGCTTAGATTCATGGGCTACGAAGTCCAGGAAGAGCGCGATGGCGTGAAGCGCCTGACCATTCCCGGCGGAAACGGTGCCCATCTCGTCGACCTGGAAACCATGCCAAACCTCTCGCGAGCTCTGCCAGGCGCAGGTTCGGTGCACCATGTCGCTTTCGCCGTGGAGAACCGCGAGAAGCAGCTCGAAGTGCGCAAAGCGCTGATGGATACGGGATATCAGGTTACGCCTGTCATCGACCGCGATTACTTCTGGGCGATCTACTTCCGCACCCCAGGTGGCATCTTGTTTGAGATTGCGACCAACGAACCCGGCTTCAACCGTGACGAGGACACGGCGCATCTCGGTGAAGCACTGAAACTGCCGCAGCAACATCAGCACATGCGCGCTCTTATCGAGCAGCACCTGCAGCCGTTGGAAGCCTAAGGGGACACACGATGACCGATAACAGCTATGTGCACCGGCTCCAGGCCGGTGCACCCGGAAAGCCCATTCTTGTCGTACTGCACGGAACGGGCGGCGACGAGAACCAGTTTTTTGATTTTGGGCGACGCTTGTTGCCGGAAGCGACGATCGTATCGCCGCGCGGCGATGTTTCCGAGTTCGGCGCAGCACGCTTTTTCAAGCGTACCGGCGAGGGCGTCTACGATATGGCGGATCTTGCTCGAGCAACGGAAAAGATGGTGTCCTTTGTCGCAACGCTTGCGAAAGAACATGAGGCGACCGATGTCCTCGGGCTTGGCTTCTCGAACGGCGCAAATATCCTTGCCAACGTGCTGATCGAAAAGGGATTGTTCAATGCTTCGGTTCTGATGCACCCGCTGATCCCGTTTCAACCGAAGGCAAATCCAGCGCTCGGCGGACGAAAGGTACTGATCACTGCCGGTGAGCGCGACCCGATCAGTCCTGCGCCCGTGACGAGGGCCTTGGCGGAGTATTTTGAGGCGCAGAATGCTTCCACCACGACGGAATGGCATGCCGGTGGGCACGATATCAGGCAGAACGAAATCGATGCCATTCAGAGGTTCTTCGAGCCATATCGCTAAGCAACTCCTGTCGGATGGCCCTCGACCATCCGGCAGGCTTCATTCAAATGCAGGGGGTGATAATCCAATAGGATTATCTGTGGTTGTGAAGCGTCCCTGCTGTGGTAATTGTTTGCGCGATAAAACCTGAGCGAGTATTCGGCTGTATCGGTTGAGGGTTTGCATTCGCATGAACGATGTCGCAGACCCTCGAATGCTGATTGGACTAGCCCACCGGCAAGTCCGTACAATATTGGCGGTGGCTCTGCCGATCTTCCTGCTGAGTGTTGCTGTCCTCTTCTCTCTCTCACCGCGGTATACCGCTCAGTCGCTGGTTCTTGTCGATACGAGTTCAAAGAATCTTCTCGACCCCAATACTGCCGCCACAAGCGGCCTGACCGACAACTCCCGAGTAGAGGGCGAGGTTCGCATCGTTCGATCCGATGCAGTGCTCCTCGACGTCATAAGGGACGGCAATCTCCTCTCCGACCCGGAGTTTACATCCAATGGTTTCATGGAACCGCTACTGGCCGTCGTTGGCCTCAAGCGGACGGCGTCGTCGGGCGACAAGGCGATTGGGGCCGTTCTTAACTCTTTCAGGTACGCGGTCCGGGTTCGCCGCGAAGGTCTGACCTATCTTATCACCGTCGGTGTGACGTCGAAGGATGCCGAGAAGGCGGCGCGGCTCGCAAATCTTGTGACGGCTGTCTACATCAAGAAACAGGTCGAGGCAAAAGTCGCGAATACAGTCTCGGCCGGCAAGATTCTCGAGCATCAGGTCACGGCCGCTCGAGACGTCCTTGCGCAGAATGAGCGAAATCTCGATCTGTTCGTCACCTCCCATGGCAATCTCCAAGCCGCCGGATCGCTGCAGCAGTTGCGGCTGGCGGACGCGCAATTTGGCGAAACCGCCTCCGATGCGCGCGGTCCAAGCTACGGGCGCGGTGTATCCTCGGAAATCCTCACCCAATACTATGCGCTGCAGCAATCGGCGCAGGTCGCAAGGACCCAATATCAGAACCTTTTGACGCGACTGCAGGATTTCGAGGCGCAGGCGAGTCTCCAGGTCGCCGACAGTCGCATAGTATCCGCAGCGCTCGCCCCGATCGAGCCATCGTATCCGAGGAAAGGTCTTGTGCTCGCAGTGATGGCCATCCTGGCGCTGGGTCTGGGCATTGGAGGCGCCTTGCTCCGGGAATTCTTTATAGGCGGCTTTACAAGTGAGGATCAGGTAAGCGCAGTACTGAACATTCCGCTCGCCTCGGTAACGCCGGATCAGGCAGGCAGCGAAGTTGAAAAGCCGCACGGGCGAGGCCTTTCCGACACAATCATGTCAGCCCCGCTCTCGCTCTTCTCTGAATCACTGCGACGCATCCGCGTGTCGCTGGATCAGACGTTATTGCGAAATGCCGGGCTCCTCGAACCTGAGACCGAAACAGGCGTCGTCGTTATGGTTGCTTCGGCGCTCTCTGGAGAGGGAAGGTCAACGCTCGCGACCTCCCTGGCACGTACCTATGCTTTGGCCGGAAAGCGGACACTGCTCGTCGATTGCGACCTTCGCAAGCCCAGCATCCATCGGCATGTCGATCGCGAGCCGACATCGGCATTCGTCAATCTTTTGCGTGGCGAGCCTGATCCCGGTCTCGCGAACATGGTGGTGACAGATCACGCTACCAACCTCTCCGTGATCCTCGGCGCACGGCCCGCCGAATTTCCGACGGACGAGCTTCTGATGGGGCCGCGGGTCAGGAAACTGCTGGAGCGAGCACGCCAGCACTTCGACTACATTATCGTCGACACGCCTCCAATGGAGGCGGCTGTTGATGCCCTCTATCTCGCGCGGCTGAGCGACGCTGTGCTCTTCGTCGTGCAGTGGGCGACTACGCCTCAAAAGGCCGCGCGAAAGGCAGTCACCGCCCTAAGGGGCCATACGAGAGATGCAGCGCCAATCATCGCGGTGCTGAACAGACGGGATCAACGCAAGTGGTTCGCGGTTGGAGGGCATTATGTTCTTGCAAGTGCCTAAGAACTGCGTGCGTGGCGTAGGCTTCAGCCGAGCAGCAGGCTGCGCGGGGGTGGTTGGAATACAGCAGTGGCGGCGGCTTTCTGCTGGGGCGGTCAATTTGCGGCATCTTTTTCTTCATTTCATCTGAGAAAAGACATGAATTGCCGACGGCGTATACTTATTCATGATTACTCGGGTCACCCTTTTCAGGTCGAGCTGTCGCGCTGTCTTGCAGAACGCGGCCATCAGGTTTTCCACGTCCATTCAGAGAGCTTTCAAACCCCTAAGGGCGACCTGACGAACCGTTCGGATGATCCCACGAGCTTGCAGATCGCAGGTGTTCGTCTGGACGGAGTCTTTCACAAGAACAGTTTCCTCAGGCGAAGGTCCCAAGAGATCGAAACCGGACGGTTGGTTGCAGTTCAAATCCAGCAATTTCGGCCGGAGGTCGTTATTTCCTCCAACGCCCCGCTGGATACCCAAGCCGTGATCTACAAAGCGACACGGGCGATCGGAGCAAAATTCGTCTTCTGGCTTCAGGATATCTATAGCGAAGCGATCGGCCGCATCTTGCCCCGTAAGCTTCCGGTGCTCGGCAGCCTTGTCGCCAAGCGCTATCGCAAGCTCGAATACGACCTCTTGAGGGGAAGCGACCATATCGTCGCGATCACGGACGACTTTGTCCCGTTTCTTTGCAACAACGGCGTCTCAACTCACGATATTTCCGTCATTGAAAATTGGGCGCCGCTGAATGATGTGAGCGCGCAAGGGCGAGCGAAGCCGGGAAATGGAACGATACACGCCGTTTACGCGGGAACGTTGGGCTACAAGCACAATCCCGAGGTTCTTCTTTCTGCGGCGAAAGCGCTGACCGTGACGATTGACGTCCTCTCCGAGGGCCGCGCGGCAGACGAGCTCGCGCATCGTGCAAAGACCGAAGGCATAACCAACCTCGTGGTCCGACCGTGGGTTCGATTCTCGGATCTGCCGGGGGTGTTGGCTGATGCCGACATACTGATCGCCATGATCGAAGCCGATGCTGGGATCTTTTCGGTGCCGTCGAAGGTACTCACTTACCTCTGCTCCGGGAAGCCAGTACTCGCCGCCATCCCCGCAGGAAATCTCGCTCGGAGAATCCTCGAGCGGGAGCAAGCCGGGCTCGTTTCGGAACCCGGCAATCACGCAGATTTCGTGACCAATTTTCGTCAGTTGGCTGAGCGTGCGGAGGTCCGGGCGAAGCTTGGCGCAAATGGTCGCGCGTATGCCGAGAGAAGTTTCGGGATTGATCGGATTGCGGATCGATTTGAGGGAATTCTTGAACGGCTGTTCTTGATGGAGTTGCAGGCAAAATAGCGCTGGGGGGCGTAAGGTGCTGGGGAAAACTGCTCTTGTCTGTGGTGCCGGAGGCTTCATCGGCAGCCACCTTGTCCGACGGTTGAAGCATGAGGGGTTCTGGGTTCGCGGCGTCGATCTCAAGTATCCGGAATATGAAGCGACGGTAGCCGACGAATTCATTGCGGGTGACCTTCGCCGGCAGGATGTTTGCGAGAGGGTCATCGACGGTCGCTTCGACGAGGTCTACCAGATGGCCGCTGACATGGGCGGGGCTGGGTATATCTTCACCGGCGAGCACGACGCCGACATCATCCACAATTCTGCAACCATCAACCTCAATGTCGCCGAAATCTGCCGCCGTCAGAATGTCGAGCGAATTTTCTACTCCTCTTCGGCCTGCATCTATCCTGCGTACAATCAGGAAGATCCGGACAATCCCAATTGCGCGGAATCATCGGCCTATCCCGCCGCGCCAGACAGCGAATATGGGTGGGAGAAACTCATCTCCGAGCGCCTCTTTCTCGCCTACAACCGCAACCATGGAATGAAGAACCGCGTTGCGCGATACCACAACATCTTCGGACCTTCCGGTACATGGCAAGGCGGCAAGGAAAAAGCGCCAGCTGCAATCTGCCGCAAGGTTGCGATCGCCTCGCATGGCGATGAAATCGAGATCTGGGGTGATGGCCTGCAGACCCGCTCTTTCCTCTACATAGACGAATGTCTGGAGGGAACGACACGCCTGATGCGCTCCGGTTTCGAGGGACCGGTCAACATCGGGTCGGACGAGATGGTGACTATCAACCAGCTCGTTGACATGGTCTGTGCCATCGCCGGCAAGCGGCTTCAGAAGCGACATATTCCCGGTCCCCTTGGTGTCCGCGGGCGGAACTCCGATAATCGTTTGATCGAGGAGAAGCTGGGCTGGCGACCAGCGCAAAGCCTCATTACCGGTTTGGAGGCAACTTATGCCTGGATCGAGAGCCAGTTGATCCGAGTGGCCGCATGACGGCGATCGGTGCTCACCAGGCAAAGGTACGTGGTGAGCGAGGCCTGTCGTGGCGGGGAACCGGCAACGCAGCGCTGTTGATTGCGAGCTTCGGGATAGGGCAGGGATCGATCTTTCTCGCGCAGACCCTGCTGGTCAGTCGGGGGGAACTCGAGCTACTGGCGCGCTTCGGGACATGTTTTTCCTTTGCTGTTCTCGCGCTGATGATTGTCGATTTTGGATGCATGACCTCGGTCGCCCGCAGAGTTGCCTTAGCAGATGTCAAGGGTGACGGTGCGGAGATCCGACACTGCTTCTGGTCCGGAAGCATGGTGCGGCTTTGCGTGGCCATTGCTGTCGCATTGATTGGTTTGTCGTACGCGCTGTGGTCGTGGGATGACTTCAGCTGCGCCTACCTCACAGCGGCCACTCCGGCCCTCATATTCTGGGCTTTCAACGCCGGCGGCATTCTTGATGGACTGAAGCTGAGTGGACTGAGCGGGGTGACCGGCATGGCGACGTACCTCTGCTCTGGGGCAGCGCTGCTGCCTGCGAGCGGTCTTTCGGCCAACCAGTCTGGTCTGATTCTCGGGGCGGCCTTGTCGATGGGATGCGGCATCGCCGTCACCATGCAGTTGTTGACCCTTTGCCATGTCGGCCGCCCTCCTGGGAGGATATCGGTGACATGGCGACGCTGCAGGGACCTTGTCCGCGAAGGAGTGTCGGTCTTGCTTGCGCTACTGCCGGGGCAGCTGTCGTTTCGATTCCAGCTCATTATCTGCTCACTGCTTTTTGGCCAGGGACCGACGGCGATTTTTCTCTACGGTCGGCAGATTACGGCAGCGGGCTCGCAGGTCCTGGAATGTGTCCGCCGAGCGCATTTTCCTCTGCTCGTACACAGGATTGCCACGAGCGTCAGCCCGGTTTGGACAGCATTCGGCGTTCAGCGCTTGGCCACATGGATTTCCGTATCTGGTTCATCTGGCCTTTTGATAGCCGGTTTGCTGATCGCCGGATCGACACATGCTGCGATCGCCGCAGCGGCCGGTGTTGTCAGTCTTTTCTCGTTTGGGATACTGAGCGGTGCATTGGTGTCGACGCTATCCCAGGCGGCACAGGCACTGGGGCACTACCGCGCGGTCGCCTTGTCGGCCAATGGCGCCATGCTGATCTGTTTCGTCGCAACTGCCGCGCTCGGCTACTGGCTTGGTCTTGCTGGGCTTGCGGTTGCCGAGGTGGTCTCGCATGCCGCGGGCGCGTTGGGCCTTTGGTATCTGCTCTTTCGTCGTGGTCTACCGGCATGGCGAGGGAAGTGATGATCAGGCTCGGGACGGTGCTGGCACTCTACCTCCTCAACTTGCCTTTCGCCGACAGTCTTTTCGTGGTCGGCCTGAGCTTGCCGCTGTTCGCCATTGTGATCGTCGGTTTGGGGCGCCTGCGATCGCGCGATTTCGAGATTGGCGACATTTTCTGGTTCTGTCTGTTTATCTATTTTGTGATCTCGCCGTTGCAGCGAATTCATGGGGACCGGATCGGTGGCGCGACTGCGATAACGGCCTACGCCTACGATCCGGCCGAGTACGCTCTGGCGATGCTGGTCGTCGTTGTCTTTGCCTTCCCATTCCTCTTCGTGTCGATGCAATCCGATGAACAGCCGGCGGCGACCGATGTCCGACCTGCTATACCTTTCATCCTCTTCCTCAACGTCGTTGCCTTCATCCTGTTCGCCATGTCCGAAGGTGGCTTCGAAAGGCTGCTTTCATCGCGCTTGGAGCAGGATGGCTCGCAGCCCTTCATCGCGAGCATGCTATTTCTGGCCGTTCAATCTGCGAGTGCTTGCCTGGTGGCAGCATACTGTCGCTTATCGCCGCGTAGGCTTACCGCGGTGTCGATGCTGCTGCTCGTTCTGGTTTTGCTGGCGGTCGCCAGAAACCCGTTCAATGCACCACGCTTCGTGCTGCTGGCGGTGTGGGGACCCGTGTTCCTGGCACTCGCTGGTGGCAAGCTATCGGCGGCGAAATTCTACCTTTGTGGCCTGGTGGCGCTGACGATCCTGTTTCCGATCCTCAATATAACGACACGCTCAGGATTGGAGGGATTGCAGGATCTGTCGCAGGTCTCGGTTGTCGGGAACTTCTTTGACATCCCTTCCGTCGATGTGTTTGACATGGCTGTCCACTCCGTCCGCTACATGTCGACGCATGATCTCATGTGGGGCGAAAAGCTGACCGCTGTCGTACTGTTCTTCGTTCCCCGCGCCGTCTGGCCGGGTAAACCGATCGTCGGCGGGCTTGATATCGGCAATGATCTCTTTGCCGCCGGCATGTACGGGACGCCAAACCTCTCCCTCTTTCTCGGCTGCGATTTCTACATGGATTTCGGGTTTGTGGGCGTCGTGCTTGGCGGCTTCGCATGTGCATTTCTGCTGGGAGCGATGATCCGGTTCAACCAGGACAGGTTCTTCGGGGTTCGCGTACTCCAATTCTTCATCGCAGCGTCCTTGCCCATTCTTCTGCGTGGGCCGGTGGGTGCGGTGCTTCCGCTTTTCGTCTGTCAACTGTTTGTCGCGAAGCTGCTTTCGGTCTCGCTCCGGCGGTTCGTCCAGCCACCGGCACAGTTAGCCGCCGTTCGAGCTTGGAGGCGATGATAATGGAACAGCATGCCTTGGGCATCCTCGACGCAAGGAAAAGCGGCTCGCGCACCGGCGGCCCAAGCTTTTCGCTGCAGCACAGGATGTTACGGGCCGCGTGGGCGGTCGCGTGGATGCTTCTCGCTGGTTGGACGCCGGCCCCCTTGCATCGATGGCGGGCGATGCTGCTCCGCATGTTCGGCGCACAACTGGCGGCCAACGCCCGCGTTCATGGTTCGGCAAGGATCTGGTATCCACCGAACCTGGTGATGGAAGAGAACGCACTGATTGGCCCGCGTGTCATTTGCTATGCGATGGCGCCGATCCGCATCTGCCGGAATGCCGTGATCTCACAAGGCGCGCATCTTTGCGCCGGTAGTCATGTAGTGGACGATCCCTATTTCCAGCTGGAGGCACATCCGATCACGATCGGGGCCAATGCCTGGGTGGCGGCCGAGGCCTTTGTCGGCCCCGGCGTAATTTTAGAAGAGGGCTCTGTCCTCGGTGCGCGTGGCGTCGCCTTCAGCAACATCCCGGCCTGGACGATCTTTGCCGGCAACCCGGCGCGTTTCCTGCGCAAGCGCGTGCTGTTTACCAGCCCTGGACGATCGTAGCGCCAGCCCAGGCGGCGGCGACGACCGCATAGCCTAGATCATTGAGGTGGATTGCATCAGCCCGCAGCGATCGTGGCACCAGGCCGGCCGCCACGTCCTCCTGATCGCCAGAAGTCTGGTTGGCTGCGGACTGAAGGGCAGCTTGAAGATCGACAAAGTGGTTTTGGTAGACGGTCTTGAGAGCCGCATTCAGCTCCGATATCTGCTGCATCGCCTCGGGTGTGTCGCTTGCCGCAGGCAGGATCGAGCCAACGAGATATCGCCCGCGTGCTACCCGATTTGCCATTGCTGCGATATCGGACATAACCGTAGCTGGAGCGCTGGCGTTGTTGCGGCCGGCCCAGATCCACTGGACGTCTCCTCGTGTCGCGATGGCGTCGTCCAAAAGGAAGGTTGCGGAATAGGGCACGCCGGCGCTGTCGCCTGCGGACCTTCGCGTAAAGCTCCAATTGCCTGCGGCATCGGCGGAGATCGATCCTTTGATGCCGACCAGCGTGCCGGAAGCGCTGCCGCGGTGAGCGCCGGAATCGATGAAGATGTCCGCGGATTTGTAGGTGACGGGAATTTGCGGGCTGCTATCGCCCCACTCGATGGAGATGTTGTCAAGCGACCAGGTGACATAGCTGTCGCTGCTGACAAACGCGATCGCACCGCACGACTCGTTACCGAAAGTGCTGTTGCCACTGGTTAAGATCACTTCGTGGTGGCCACGGTAGCTGATAACCGAGGTTGCATTTCCTTCGCCGGTTTCCGCCGCCCAACTGCCACCGGGTGCATTGAGGCCGCCGATCTGGACAAGGCCGCCACCCTCGATGAAGTCGAGATCGAAGCCGACGCGAATGGTTTTGCCCTGTGGCACCGCCGCCAGGGCGATCTCGCAGCCGCGAAGGATTCCGGCGTCGTCGTTGCTGACCAGTAGTTTGCTGCTTTCCACCCGTAGCGGGGTTGTGTGGCCATCCTGGACGCGCGGGGTCCAGCCGTTCGCGCTGGTGCCGAAGCGGGATGTCGTAGAGAAGGTCGGATTGTAGAGGTTGATCGTTCCGTCGCCAGGTGTGAGTTGCAGGGAGGTTCGCAGCGGGCCGGCCTCGAACTGGCCCGGAAAGATGCGAAGCGTGATGTCGATAGTGCTGCCGACGGCAACATTCAGCAGGAAGGTCGAGCGAATAAAGGCGTGGGTTGCTTCACCGCTTTCCGATACGGAATTGCGCGCACCATCGAGTGGAAAACCTGGCGACGCGATTTCGTTGAGGTAGCCGCCGGCCTCGTCAGCTTGAATGAGCAGGAGATTGAAACCGTTCACGCCGCTGGTGGAGCCGCCAACCAGTTGAGCCTCGCCAGAGATAGTCCAGCGGCTGCCAGCTTCGACTTTCAGGTTTGCGGCGATGGAGCTGTATATCTGTCGACCGACATCCGTGAACGATCCGGTTGCCATTCCGTGAACGCGAACGTCGCCATAGGGAAGTCCGTTTTCATCAACCCCTGCCGCTACCAATTCGTGAGTGAGTCCGTTGATGACGCCTGCATCAAACGAGGTCATCCAGTCTCGGCTGCGGGGATAGAGGTTCTTGGTTTCAGTACCCTGGACGGCGAGCAGCAGGGGCGTGCCTCCCTGACGGGAAGCGATCTGGGTCGAGGTCTGGCCGCCGACCCCGCGATTAATGACAGTGCGAGGTGGGTTGAATAGCGAAGCTGCCAGAGCGGGATAGGAGTGGTCTGACGAAGACGCGCCCGCGCCTGCCGTCAGACTGTCGCCGAAGGCGACGATGGAGCGCGGCCTGGTCCCGTCGCGATGGGCGGGGCAGCCGGCACTGATATCGAGACCGAGAAACATTATTGAGACCTCCACAACAGTAAATGGGACTATGATCCTATTTCATGTTGGGCGGGCGGGGACGTTCGCGCACATGACCAGATTGCGTCGGCGGGCATTTGCCGCGCATTGCGGTGGTCGCCGGCGGTGCTCAAGTTGGGAGGTGTGGTTTTGTCCGAGCCGACGTTCTTCCCGCTGGGACCACTGGAAGAGATGCTATAACATGGACAGGGTATTGTCGTTCCATCAGTCGGGATGACCTGTCGCCGGTGCGCCGGGAGACCACGAGGCGCCCAAACGGAGTTGCGAAATTGAGTGTTGCTTTCGTCAAAGAAGAAAGTGCTGAAGCCGCATCTGAAACTTTGCTGCCGGATCGTCCAATTTCGCCGCATCCGAACCTTGTGACCGAAGCGGGATTGAAGGCTCTGGAATTGCAGCTCCAGCAGGCGCGCGACGCATTCGATGCCGCAAGCACTATCGAGGACATCAATGAGCGACGGCGGCAGGCTGCGAATCCCTTGCGAGACCTACGCTACCTCGCGACTCGCGTTCGCACCGCCGAGGTTATTCCCGACCCGTCTTCGTTCGATCAAGTGGCCTTTGGAAGCACCGTGACGTTCAGCCGCGACGACGGGCGTGTGCAGACATATCGCGTTGTTGGAGAGGACGAGGCTGATCCCAAAGCGGGATCGATATCCTTCGTGTCCCCAGTGGCAAGGTCCCTAATCGGCAAGTCGATTGGAGATGTCGCCACTGTCGGTGGCCAGGAACTCGAGGTTATCGCGATCGCGTAGGGCGTCGCTTCCGCGTCCTGCGGAGCGTTTTTATCGAAGATGGGCATCCTGGCACGATATAAAATCCAGTTGCTCGTCTGATGGTCGTTACTGAGAACTTACCATGTCTTTATGTTCTCTTAAGTAATTCCCTTGAGATTGTATTCTCCCTGTTCCATGATGATTGCGATGCGAAGAATTTCGGGTCGTGCCTCATGACGATCGATGTAGATCGCCTCGGCCATGAACATGTTTCTTCGCTCCCGGCCGACTTTGCGCCGTTAGACTTTCATTCTTGTCTTTTGCCGCGGGTATAGGCTTGCGGTCGATCTGATTTAAGGACGTTGCATGAATTCGGAGTTTGCCGTTCGCCCGATGCGACCCGGTGAGTTGGAGCTAGTGCTCGAATGGGCGCGTCAGGAGGGCTGGAATCCTGGCCTCGACGACTCGATTGCCTTTCACGATGCGGACCCCTCCGGATTTTTCGTTGGCGTGCTCGGGGAGGTGCCGGTCGCCTCGATTTCGGTCGTCAAGTATGGCGACGACTTTGCTTTCCTCGGACTCTATATCGTGCATCCGGATTTTCGCGGCCGCGGCTACGGCAAAGCCATCTGGAATGCCGGCATGGCGTCCGCGGAGGGCCGCAGCATCGGCCTGGATGGCGTCGCCGCTCAGCAGGGTAACTACCGCAAGGCCGGCTTCGAAGAGGCCTATCGGACGGTTCGCTACGGCGGCGTGATATCAGCCCTGCCGGCCTCGACGCTTGTCGCGCAGGCTGTCTCCGACAAACTTGACGGATTGTTGCGCTATGACGCGACCATCTTTCCCGCCCCGCGGCCAGCATTTGTGGCGTCGTGGTGTGCGGCCCGCAGGGACAGGCACTCGGCCGTGGTGCGCAGGAGCGGCAAGATCCGCGGGTATGGCACGATCCGTCGTTGTTACGACGGCTACAAGCTCGGCCCGCTGTTTGCTGCCGACAAGGATAGCGCCGCAGCGTTGCTTTCGTTGCTGGCACCGCAGGCAAAAGGAGCGAGGGTCTTCATCGACATCCCCGCCAGCAACGGCGAGGCGATTGCGCTTGCAGAGGAGATGGGCTTGGCGCCCGTCTTCGAAACGGCTCGAATGTATCGCGGCGCCGCGCCGGTCGTTCCGCTGAAGAACGTCTTTGGTGTAACGACGCTGGAACTCGGCTAATCCATTGGTGATGCAGGGGCGGTGGAGACGGCTGTCTGGGGGCGGCCCTTTTCGGCAATGGCGATGCCGCCCAATGCAAGCGCCAACGCAACGATGTGAAAGGCCTGCAAATGCTCGCCAAGCAGGGCGACCGACAACAGCGTTCCGAAAACTGGCACGAGATTGATGAAGAGACCGGCCCGGTTTGCGCCGATCGCCTCAACGCCTTTGATGTAGAGGATTTGCGCGAGGAGTGAGGCGAAGATCGCGGTGTAAAAGGCGATCAGCCAGCCGCTGTTGTCGGGCAGTTGAATGGCGCCTTGACTGCCCTCCCAGATGAGTAGCGGCACGGCAGTGAGCGTCGCGCCGAGTGCGGGAACGGCCATCAGCGTGCGCCAATCGAGTGGCGGCTTCCAGCGAAGAAAAATCGTATAGACCGAATAGGCGGCGACGGCGATCAGCATGAGTCCGTCGCCGCGGTTGAGGCCGAGCTGTAGCAGCGTCCTCAGGTCGCCGTGCGCGGCGGTCAATGCGACCCCGACCAAGGTCATCGCGAAGCCGACGACTTGCGCCGTAGAAACGCCTGTGCGGAAGAAAACAAAGTTCAAGAGGAAGATCAGCATCGGGATGCCGGCCTGCTCGATCGCAACATTGATCACGGTCGTATACTGGACGGCGGAGTAGAGCATCGCGTTGAAAAGCGTGTAGCCGACGACGCCGTAGAAGAAGAGAAGCGGCAGGTTCTTGCGAACGATCGGCCAGTCGCGCTTCAATTGCGGGACCGAAACGGCGGCAATGAGCGCTGTTGCAAGGAACCAGCGCAGAAATGTCAACGTCATCGGGCTGACGTGCCCGAGCGCGAGCTTGCCCGCTACCGCGTTTCCGCCCCAGCACAATGCCGCGACGACGAGAGAAATATAAGCGGCAACCTGCACAGGCGATTCTTCCAGATGACGGCGATGCGTTCTCAACCCCAGGATATGATTGGCCAATAGCCCGATGATGGCTGATTTGTCACGTAAAAAGCCGATTCCGGCGGCATAACAGGGTCGCTTTCCCCGTGACAAAGCTTTATAGATGCGCGGGTTTGAGAAGGGTGCGGTTAAATCCGCCTTTAACAGGAAGACGTGAATGACGAACGTAGTCGTGGTCGGTTCGCAATGGGGTGACGAAGGCAAGGGCAAGATTGTCGATTGGCTTTCGGAACGTGCGGACATCGTTGTGCGCTATCAGGGCGGACACAATGCAGGCCATACGCTGGTAATCGATGGAACCAGCTACAAGCTCTCGCTGTTGCCATCCGGCGTCGTGCGTCCCGGCAAGATGGCCGTGATCGGCAACGGCGTCGTCGTCGATCCGCACGCACTGATTGCCGAAATCGAGAAGCTGGGAAAGCAGGGCGTCAAGATTTCCCCCGAGAACTTGCGCATCGCCGACAACGCGACGCTTATTCTCTCACTGCACCGCGAGCTCGACGCCTACCGTGAAGACGCTGCGTCCAACAGCGGTACGAAGATCGGCACCACGCGCCGTGGCATCGGCCCGGCCTATGAAGACAAGGTTGGCCGCCGTGCGATCCGTGTGATGGACCTCGCCGATCTCGACACGCTGCCGGGCAAGGTCGACCGCATCCTGACGCACCACAATGCACTGCGTCGCGGCCTTGGCGTTGCCGAGGTCAGCCATGATACGATCATGACGGAACTGACGTCGATCGCCGACCGCGTGCTTCCGTACCGCGATACGGTTTGGCTCTTCCTCGACAAGGAACGCCGCAAGGGCGCTCGTATCCTCTTTGAAGGTGCGCAGGGCAGCCTGCTCGACATCGATCATGGCACGTATCCGTTCGTCACGTCTTCGAACACCGTCGCCGGCCAGGCCGCGGCTGGTTCTGGCATGGGCCCGGGATCGCTCGGCTATATCCTCGGCATCACCAAGGCCTATACGACGCGCGTTGGCGAGGGACCGTTCCCGACCGAGCTGCATGACGAGATCGGCCAGTTCCTCGGTGAAAAAGGTCACGAATTCGGTACGGTGACGGGCCGCAAGCGTCGTTGCGGCTGGTTCGATGCAGCGCTGGTGCGCCAGTCGGTTGCCACCAACGGCATTACCGGCATTGCGCTGACGAAGCTTGATGTTCTCGACGGCCTCGACGAACTGAAGATCTGCGTCGGCTACAAGCTGGACGGCGAAGAGATCGATCATCTTCCTGCCAGCCAGGGCGCGCAAGCTCGCGTCGAGCCGATCTATGTGACGCTCGAAGGCTGGAAAGAATCGACGGTCGGCGCGCGCAGTTGGGCCGATCTGCCGGCCCAGGCAATCAAGTATGTTCGCCAGGTTGAAGAGTTGATCGGGGCGCCCGTCGCTCTCCTGTCTACAAGTCCTGAGCGAGACGACACGATACTTGTGACCGATCCTTTTGAGGACTAAGGTCGCGGGTCATTATTTGTGCGGTTCGCGTGGCGGACCGCACTCTTAGAGAAAGTACGAATGGCGGATTTTATCGCAGTTATCCGGCGGGCGGTTGACGGCCTGTCTGAAAATACTCCCGAGATGCGGGTGAAAGTCTACGAGCGCGCTCGCGGTGCTGTGCAGCGGCAGCTCGAGAACATGAAGCCGCGTCCGCCGGAAGCGATGCTGCAACGGCAGCTTGAAAAGCTCGAGGCTGCAATCCGCGAAGTCGAAGCGGAACACGCCGAAGCCGTTCCGTCCGCGGACGATGTTGCCGCGGCGGCTGCGCCCGAAGTCGAGACCGCCCATGAGCCGGAGGCCACCGCTCCTGAACCGGTCGCCGCCGAACCCACTGTTGACGAGCCGGCAGACGAGACATCGGTTCACCAAGAGCATGTAGAAGCTGAAGAGCCTGCGCCTGCCTATCAGGAGCCGCGCGAAGAGCCTGCGCATTATCACGAAGAGCCTGCCGCTGCCGAGCCGGAATATGCTGCCCAGCACGACACGCATTGGCCGCATGAAGAGCCGTCGGCTCCCGCTGAAGAAGTCGAACCCGTCGAGCACCTGCGCTCCGCTCCTTCCGAAGAGGTCGCTCACGAGGAACGGCAGGGCTCTGACGAGCATGTGGGCATAGAAGAGCCTGTTGCCGAGCCCACCGAGCCTCCGTACGTGGAGCCGGCTTTGCAGCCAGCGGCGCGCGACTACGATCTGACCAACCGTCTGGTCGAACCAGTCTATGGCTTGGATCGCTCGCCGGAAGAATTCGTGGATCGCAGCCAGGAAGAGCCGCTCCATGCGGACGCCGCCGGGCATTTCGATCCGGTATGGGCTGAGCCCGTCGAGGAAACGCCGGCGCCGCCGGCCAAGGATGCCCCGACAGACTGGGCGCTCGAGGAATTGAGGCAGTTTTCCGAGGCAGCGCCCGTTGCTCCGGCAAACGAAGCCGCGCGCGCGTTCGAGGACGTCATCGCCGGCATCGACCATGCACCGGCTAGCGTGAAGATGCCTGCCGCCAACGAGGGGTTCTCCTGGGAGGCAGCAGCCTTCGACGATCTCCCACCGATCGAAAGCGGCAAGAAGGTTCCGATCAACGCGCATTTCGACGATGGCGATCTCTTCTCGGAGATCCATGGCACCGCGAAAGCTGCGCCGGAAACCAATCCTGCGTGGCAGGAGGCACGGCCGCTTCGTGGCTACGACAACCGCGGCGTTGTTGCCGAAGACGACGACGGCACTGCGCCGCCCGATCTCGACAGCGCCGTTGCCGCGAAGTTCCAGGGCAAGAATCTGCGCATGGAGCCGAAGCGCCGCCGGTTCGGCATCGGCTCCATCGTAACCATCCTCATTGCGCTGGGCGTTGTTGGCGGCGGCGGGTATGCCGCCTGGACCCATCAGGATGCGCTGTCGACGATGTTGAAGAACCTTGTCAGCGCCGCTCCGTCGCAGAGTGCGAAGAACGAGCAGGCGCCGGCCAAGCCGGATGCTTCGACGCCAGCCGCGGCGCCACAGACCAGCGACGCCAAGCCGGCAGACGCAAACAAGGAAGTCGCCTCGTTGAATGACGGCGCTGCCGTCAACAACAAGTTCAACCAGCGGCTTCGTGCCGACGGCACCGAGGTCGACAGCGGCCCCGCTGCTGTTCCAGGAACGCCGACGGCCGAAGGAAAGTCGGTAGCCGAGCAGAACGTTGCTGCGGCCGATCCGACGCCGCCTGCGACCTCGACGACGCCGCCCTCGACGAGCGCTACCCCTCCGGCAGCCACGTCAGCGGCGACGCCGCCGGCGGACGGTGCAGCACAAACCGCGCCGGTCGGGTCAAATGAGAAAATGTTCCTCTATGAAGAGCGTATCGGGCAGAGTTCGCCGACTGCTATCCAGGGGTCGGTGGTTTGGAGCCTCCAGCACGAGGCAGGCTCGGACGGCAGGCAGGAAGCATCCGTGCAGGCGACCGTGACCGTTCCGGAACGCAACCTGTCGGCGCAGCTCACCTTCAAACGCAATTCGGATCCGTCGCTGCCTGCAAGCCACATCGTCGAAGTCGTCTTCTCGTTGCCGCCAAACTTCGAAGGCGGCGCCATCGAGAGCGTTCAGCGCATTTCGATGAAGCGGACCGAGCAGGATCGCGGCGACGCGTTGATTGCCGTTCCCGCAAAGATCACGGACGATTTCCATATGATCGCGCTGAATGACTATCCGGATGCGCGCAAGGCGAACCTCGATCTCCTCGGAAGCCGCGACTGGATCGATATCCCGATCACCTATCGCAACGGCCGCCGTGCCCTTCTGACGATGCAGAAAGGCTCGACGGGCGCGGAGGCGTTCAACGCCGCGATCAAGGAATGGGCCGCATTTGGCGACGTATCGACCAGCCAATAATCACTGGTTGGAGTAAATAAAAAAGGGCGAGACCAAACGGTCCCGCCCTTTTTCATTTGAGGAAACTTGCGCTTTAGGCTGTCGCTTCCACGACCCGAACGGCCTTGGCGCGCTCCAGAGCTTCCTTGCGCACGGCATCCTGGACTTTTTCGAAGGCGCGGACTTCGATCTGACGAACGCGTTCGCGGCTGATGTCGAACTCTGACGAGAGGTCCTCCAGCGTTACCGGATCTTCAGCGAGACGACGCGCCTCGAAGATACGGCGTTCGCGATCGTTCAGAACGCTCATCGCCTTCGCCAGCATACGGCGACGCGTGTCGAGTTCGTCCTGCTCGATCAGAACCGCCTCTTGGCTATCGTGGTCGTCGACGAGCCAATCCTGCCATTGCCCGGATTCGCCTTCCGAGGCCTTGATCGGTGCGTTCAGCGACGCGTCGCCCGACAGGCGACGGTTCATCGAGACGACCTCCTCCTCGGAGACGTTCAGCTTCGTGGCAATCTCAGCGACGTGTTCCGGCTTCAAGTCACCGTCGTCAATGGCCTGAATGCGGCCCTTGAGACGACGCAAGTTGAAGAACAGTCGCTTCTGGTTGGCGGTCGTGCCCATTTTCACCAGAGACCACGAACGCAGGATGTACTCCTGGATCGACGCCTTGATCCACCACATGGCATAGGTGGCAAGACGGAAGCCGCGTTCCGGATCAAACTTTTTGACGGCCTGCATCAGGCCGACGTTCCCTTCGGATACGACTTCGCCGATCGGCAGGCCATAGCCGCGGTATCCCATCGCGATCTTCGCAACGAGGCGCAGGTGACTGGTGACGAGTTTGTGAGCGGCTTCGCGATCGCCATGTTCCGCATAGCGCTTCGCAAGCATATATTCCTGCTGCGGTTCCAACATCGGGAACTTGCGGATCTCGTCGAGATAGCGATTGAGACCGGCTTCGCCGGCGGTAATGGACGGCAAGTTATTTCGGGCCATAAAAGCACCCTCCTATCTGAATTCCGGTTCCCGATGGAACGCGCCCCTGCGTTAAAAAGGCGAACCGGGGACGTGCGGCTTTATCGGAGCCCGCACTAAGTCAATGTACAGATAAGTATGGCCGAACAGGGGTTCAAGGCCGCACACCGTTTCACGAAGGCGTTACTCCGCCTTGGCCCGCAGGGCGCTTGCCAACTCTTCCATGTCCTCAGGCAGAGGCACTTCAAAGTGCATCACCTCGTTGGTGCGGGGGTGCTCGAATTGCAGCATATAGGCATGGAGGGCCTGCCTGCCAAAGGCATTCACAGTCTTCCTGGCAGCATCCGGAAGGAGATTTGCCTTTGTCTTGAAACCTGCGCCGTAGACCGTGTCACCGAGCAGCGGGTGGCCGATATGTGCCATGTGCACGCGGATTTGATGCGTGCGGCCGGTTTCGAGATGACACTCGATGAGTGAGGCGAGCGAAGTCGCGTCGGGATTCTCATGAAAGCGCTCGAGCACTTCATAATGTGTGATCGCCTCGTCGGCATCCTGCGTCTCGGGCCGTTTGACGGCACGACGCGTACGGTCGCCGACGGAGCGCCCCAGCGGGGCATTGATCGTCCCCGTCAGCGCGCGAGGACGCCCCCAGACGATTGCCTGATAGGCGCGCTCCAAGGGCATGGTGCGCCCGTGATCGGCAAACTGCAGCGAGAGGTGGCGATGAGAGATGTCGTTCTTGGCGACGACCATTACACCTGTGGTGTCTTTGTCCAGGCGGTGAACGATCCCCGGACGACGGACGCCGCCGATACCGGAAAGACTGTCGCCACAATGGTAGATCAGCGCATTGACGAGCGTACCGGTCCAGTTCCCTGCCGCTGGATGGACGACGAGGCCCGCAGGCTTGGAGATGACGATGACATCGTCGTCTTCGAACAGAATATCGAGCGGAATGTTTTCGCCCTGGGGCGTCGGGTCTTGCGGTTCCGGTAGGACTATCTCGAAGACATCGCCTGGACGCACTTTTTTCTGCGGATCGGCGACGACCTTGCCGCCCGCCGAGACCTGGCCTTCCTTGATCAGCACCTTCACGCGACTGCGCGAAAACTCTTCCCCAAGCTGTGCCGTCATCCACGCATCGAGACGGCCTTCGGCACTCTCGTCGGCCGTGAGGACTTTTCTAATGCCGGATGCTTGTTTAAAGGGGTCGCTCAAGACGCTTCTTCTCCGAATGATTTATAGAACGGAACGCCACATATGACGAATATCCAGCCAGAAGGTGATCAGGACGAAAAGCCCCTTGATCCGGTGATGGAACGTGTCCGGCGCAAGATGATCCGCCTGCAGATTGTTTCAGGCATCATCATGTTCGTGAGCCTTATGGCGGTCTTCGGCGCCATTGTCTACAAGACGATGCGGACTCCCGCGAGCGAACCAACAGCCGTGACATCGGCCGGCGTACCGTCGGATGCGCCTATATCCGTGACGGCCGTGTTGCCGCCGGGCTTCATCATTCAGTCGTCGTCGTTCTCGGGAGGGCAGATCATGTTCTTTGGGGCCACGGCCGACGGGATCATGAAGTCGCTCGTCTTCGATATCAAGGCAGGACGCATTGTCGCCGATGTGACCATCAACGGCGGCTAGGGCGATGGCTTCTCGGCTCGTTGCGATCGAGAGCGCGGACGATGCTCGCATCGCTGAGTTCCGCGATATCCGCGAACGGGATCTGACCGGTCGGCAGAACCGCTTCATTGCGGAGGGTACGGTCGTGCTTCGCATGTTGGCGGAAGCCAGCCACAGCGGCAGCTTTACAACCGAAAAGGTGCTGTTGCTCAGGAACCGCGTCGATGGCGTCGCTCCCATTCTCGAGCGGCTGCCGATCGAGGTGCCCGTCTATGTTGCCGAGGCCGAAGTTCTGGACCGGATCGTCGGATTTCATCTCCATCGCGGCGTATTGGCCCTCGGCAGGCGCGAGGTAGCGGAAGTCGATCTCGTCGACCGATTGTCTAAGCGTTCGCTGGTCCTTGTCGGTTGCGGCATTTCCAATCATGACAATGCCGGATCCATGTTCCGCAACGCGGCCGCCTTCAAGGCCGATGCCATCTTCCTCGATGAAACGTCCTGCGATCCGCTGTATCGCAAGGCATTGCGCGTCTCCGTCGGCTCCGTCCTCAGTGTGCCTTACCAGCGGAAGGGCACTGGACTTGATATACTGGCGCGGCTTGCCGCGAACGGCTTCGCCATCTGGACACTCTCGCCGCGCGGCGAGACCGACATCCGGGCGATACCGCCAGCCGGCAGGATGGCGTTGGTCGTAGGCACGGAAGGCGAGGGATTGCCGCCTGTTGTCCTTGAGCGCTTCAACAGCGCGCGCATTCCGCAATCGGAGGGATTGGACAGCCTCAATGTGGCGACGGCCACGGGCATCGCTCTTTTCGCCATGGCGTCAGCAGTGAAGCGGATCTGATCTCAGCCTGGTTCCGACAGGATCGTCGCTGCGCGCTGCGCAAGGTTGATGCGCTCACCATCCTGATGGTCTGCGGCATCCGGCAGAAGGTCTCGGATCGGCGACGTGGGGCCTTCATTGATCGCTGTCAACGCGACCATTCTTGCGGCTATGTCGGCGATCTCTTCGCGTGCGGCTTCATCCTGATACGTGTCCGACTTTGCTTTCAACTGTTCCGAAACGGCGGCGCTGCGCTTGCGCACTTCTTCGCTCAGGCGTGCCGCGATCGCCGCGGTATCGAGTTCGGCTGCCATCGTTTCCTCGGTTGCCCGCTCCTCTGAAACCGCATCTGCGGCTACGGGTTGAAGACCGGCATTGCGCAGTGCACGGTTTGCCTTGCGCAGTTCGGCGTTCGCCGCCTTGATCTGTTCTTTCAGCTTCGCAATTTCCTGCTGGCGGCGTCCGAGTAGCGTATCCTTGTCGGCCACCGACGCCGCATCGCGGTCTGCCTGATCTTCCAGCCTGATGACCGCGTGCTCGTGCTGGGCGAGGGTCTGCTCCGCATCCTTTGCGCGCTTCTGCAGCAAGCTCACGTCCTGGCGAAGCGTGTCGCGCTCGATGCGGACCGCATTCGCCTTGAAGCTCATGCTTTCGATTTCGGTCTCGCGCGCCGCCAAATCGATCTTCAAATTGTCGCTCTGTTCCGCAAGTCTGTTGAGGCGCGTGCGAAGCGCTTCAAGTTCGCCTTCCTTGGCCGCACTTGCCTGCTCCGCGATGTGGAGGCTCGTCTTCAGCTGGCTGATGTAGTTTTCATCCTTGCGCAGATGCGAGCGCTGTTCCGCTGCTTCGACACTCATGTCGCTGATCTGCGCCTGCAATCCGCCGATTTCAGCCGCAAATCGTCCGGCGTCGAGCGCCAGTGAATCGTGTTTCAACTGCAGCGCCAGCGACTTCTCGCGCTCGCGCACCAGCTGTTGCGTCGTTTTGGCGTTTTCCGCGGCATAGAAGGCTCGGACCATGTCCTTCTGCGCCCGCACCTCCTGCGGGCTGAGCGGCATGGTCGCGCGCATCCGATTTTCTGTATACCAGACGATGCGACGGTGGACAGCGGGCGACACCAGGAAAACGAGGAACGCTGCCGTCAGGAAGCCCAGTCCGAACAAGAGAGCATATTCGATCACGGAGTTGCCACGGCTTCCAAAAGTTGATTTGCGTCAGGACCAATGATTAAGCGGACCTGACGCGTAGAGCAAGTGGCGGAAAGGTAACGGCGAGCGAGAGTTCGACAGCGCCGATAGAATCAGAAGGGATTCCAGGTCGGATTCGGCGTGACCTTGAGGTATCCGACATTCAGTCCAAGGCGCGCCCCGACACCGGTGCGGATCGGCACCACTAGGACGTTTTCATTCTTGAGAAGCGTCATACCGAAGCCGGCGATGACGAAGGCCTGACCGCTGACGCCGCCGAAACGGGCATAGATGGCGTCGGTCGAGGGCAGGTCATAGACCAGCATCATGACGCGTGTGCCCTGGCCACCATAGTCGATGCCGAGCGACGGGCCTTGCCAGTAGAGCGGATGCTCGCCGGCATTCTTGGTGTTCAGCTGACCTTCGCCATAGGTAAGTCCGGCGATGAAGGCACCGGAGCCTTCCTGGCCGAGGATGTAGCCGTTCGGAAGGCCGTATTTCTGAAAGGCCGCTTCGACCACCTTTGCGAGCCCGCCGCTGGTTGAGCCGAAAAACGAGTGTCCGGCGTCAACGATCTCCTGCATCGTGTACTGGCCATTGTTGGCCTGCTGCGCCGCCGCCTGCATGGGGATAAGCACGAGGGGCGAGAATATCAGCGCAACGAGAAGCCGGCAGAGGACCGGGAGTCTTCCGAGGAAATGGGCGCGCATGGGTGTCATCCGTTCATCATGGTCGGTACGATGAGCCGTTTCCGGCGTTTGATTCATTTTGCGCGTATGGTCTTAACAATCGGTTTACCAAATATGGTGCCATTATGGCGCCGAGTACGGCCGCAAACTTCGCGCAATTTTGATGACGCAAGATAGACGGCGGAATGACCCTGCCGCCCCTGGAGACGATGATGTCGAAGAATCCAAACCTCACCCTGACCGGTCCCGACTTGGCCGCGCTTCTGTGCAGCCGCGTCTGCCATGATGTCATTTCGCCGGTCGGCGCAATCAACAATGGTCTGGAGCTTCTGGACGAGGGCGGCGCCGACGCCGATGCGATGGATCTTATCAGGACAAGCGCGCTCAACGCGTCTGTGCGCCTGAAGTTCGCCCGGCTTGCCTTCGGCGCCTCAGGCTCGGTCGGCGCCTCGATCGATACCGGTGAAGCCGAACGCGCGGCGAAGGATTTTGCGGCTGCCGAGAAGAAGACCGAGGTTACTTGGAGTGGCCCGCGTGCGATCATCGCCAAAAACCGCGTCAAGCTGCTGCTCAATCTGTTTCTCGTGGCCTATTCGTCCATTCCGCGTGGCGGCACCATTGAAGTCACACTGGAAAACCCGGAGCTGGACGCAAAATTCAAGATTGTCGCAAAGGGCAAGTTGATGCGCCTGCCGCCGAAGTTCGTGGAAATTTCGACCGGGGAAGTCGAGGAGGCAATCGATGCCCATACGATTCAGCCGTACTATACGGTGCTGCTTGCCGATGAATGCGGCATGACGCTGGGCCATGGTGCAACCACCGAAGAACTGACCTTCACCGCTGACGTTATCGCGGCTTGATACAAGCCTCGACGGCGATTCGGCACCCCGAGGTAATAAATCCTTAGCCTAATGTTTTTATCCTTGGCTAGTAATTCGCCAGCCGGGACAGAAGCTGGGGCAAGGAGCAGCCATGCAGAGGTTTATGATCGCCGACTCGTCGGACGTTGTTCGCAAGGTCGGGAAGCGTATCCTGTCTGAGCTGGATTTCCTCGTCAGCGAAGCCTCGAATGTCTATGAAGCCCTTTCCAATTGCCAGGTCGAACTTCCGGACTACCTGATTGTCGATTCCGGAATGGACGGTGCGCTTGAACTGATCTCCACCATCCGCGGTATGGAAGGCGGCAACGAGGTCAAGATCTACTACTGCGTGGTCGAAGCCGATCTCAAGAAGCTGATGATGGGGAAACGGGCAGGGGCGACGGATTTTCTGCTCAAGCCGTTCGACCGCAAGATTTTGACTGCCGTTTTCGGCAATCGCGCTATCGCCGCATAATTGCGAACCTCCTTTCACCAATCAAGGCCGCCCTGGGCGGCTTTTTTATGCCGGAAACGAAAAAAATCCCGCCACAAGGACGGGACTTTTTCTATTTGGCAAAGGGGATGAAAACTCAGGCAGTCTCGGCGTACTCAGCGCCATCCGGCTCGCGCAGAACATAGCCCCGGCCCCAGACGGTTTCGATGTAGTTCGCGCCGCCAGCGGCGTTGGCCAGCTTCTTGCGCAGCTTGCAAATGAAGACGTCGATGATCTTCAGTTCCGGTTCGTCCATGCCGCCATAGAGGTGGTTCAGGAACATTTCCTTGGTAAGGGTGGTGCCCTTGCGGAGCGAGAGCAGCTCCAGCATCTGGTATTCCTTGCCGGTCAGGTGAACGCGCTGGCCACCGACTTCGACGGTCTTGGCGTCGAGGTTGACGATCAGTTCGCCGGTCATGATGACGGACTGGGCATGACCCTTGGAGCGGCGCACGATCGCATGAATGCGGGCAACCAGTTCGTCCTTGTGGAACGGCTTGGTCATGTAGTCGTCGGCGCCGAAACCGAGGCCGCGAACCTTGTCCTCAATGCCGGCCATGCCGGAGAGAATCAGGATCGGTGTCTTGACCTTGGACAGACGGAGAGTGCGGAGCACTTCATATCCGGACATGTCGGGAAGGTTCAAATCGAGAAGGATGATGTCGTAATCATACAACTTCCCGAGATCCACGCCTTCTTCACCCAGATCGGTGGTGTAGACGTTAAAACTTTCTGATTTGAGCATCAATTCGATGCTCTGCGCTGTCGCGCTATCATCTTCGATGAGTAGTACCCGCATTCTTATCCCCTTTACCGCCGCCGAAAGGTGGTCTGGCCCCCTACACGATACCGAATATGTCACTGCGTGATTTGGAAGCTGCCACGAAATGGTTAACAAATTCTGATTCACTCTGGCAAGAGGTAATCAATTTATTAAATATTTTGTCCATTCCGCTGTTTTCCAACGAGAATCCGCAAAGCCTACTTCTTAACTTTTACATTAAGAATGGCCGGTAAGCGATTCATTCGACTCACCAATGAAGCGGTATCGGAAATCGCGTAGTTGTGTTTACCGACCCTTAAATCATCGGCACTATCATTAACGATGCCCGTAAACGAAAGGTTACCAGCGGTAGGTTTTTGTTAATACCGACGGAAATTTTTTGGGCAGGCCGTTTCAAAGCGGCTCGCAGGGGCGGTTTTGAGTGGAGCAGGGGTCTCGCATCACTGGAGTAATGCGTATGAAGTCGCGTGAGAGCCTAACTCGCCTGAAGGAGTTTCAGGTGAACGAAAAACGTCGCCAACTGCAGCAATTGCAGATGATGATGTCCGAATTTGAACGGATGACGAAGGATTTGGAGAGCCAGATCCTCGTTGAAGAAAAGAAATCCGGCATTTCCGATCCGAATCACTTCGCCTATCCGACTTTCGCAAAGGCAGCGCGCCAGCGGGCGGACAATCTTCAGGTTTCGATCAAGGAGCTGAAGATGCAGGAAGAGTCGCTGGAACAGGCGCTCGAAGAGATGCAGGCGGAGTACGCACGTGCGGCCGCGCTGGAAGAGCGCGACAGCGCGGTCCGGGCAAGAGCCTAAGGCAGGAATCGGGCGCCGCTAGGGCGCCTCGACATCGCCTCGAAAAAGCCATGCATGATGGGCTGCCGCGTCCGTCATACATGGCTTTTGGCGTTGCGATGTCAGCTGTTGATGACATCTGCCCATTCCGCGTGGCGTTGGGATTGGGCTTTGAAGAACGGGCAGAGCGGGAAGATCTTCCATCCGCCCTTGCGCGCTTCCTCGACGGCGTGCAGAGCCAGTGCCTGGCCGACGCCCTTGCCGCGCAGTGCATCGGGTACCCCGGTGTGGTCGATGATGACGAGCTTAGGCGACGTGCGGGAGTAGGTCATCTCGGCCTGATGGCCCTCTAGCTCTGCAACGTAGCGACCGCCGGAAGTCGTTGCTTCGTTCTTGATGTTCATTGCCATTCCTCATCAACAGTGTGCTGTTCGGGAAAGTGGCATGTCACATTGCATACGCCAAGACGGTAGACGAGAACACAGTGTTCGATGAGGTCGGCGGGGAGAGGGCTGCCGGTATGGGCCGGCAGCGGTTCCAGCGTCACCGATCGAGTTTCCAGCTGAGTGGTCCATGAAGCGGGAATTCGCGGTGAAGCTTGTCGGTGATGGCGAGACGAAGCAAGTTCGCTGCGTCGCGAATTCGGGCCGTCTGTATATCCCCCTCAGGACATGCAAGCGGCCCGACTTGTAAAATTCGTTGCCCAAAAAGGGCTAGTCAGTGGCGATACTGCTGGATGCGGGTCGTGCGCAAACCGGCAAGACCATGGCTGTTGATCGAAGACTGCCAGGAGAGGAACTCTTCAACAGTCAGCGTGTAACGCTCGCAGGCTTCTTCCAAGCTCAGCAGGCCACCGCGAACCGCCGCTACAACCTCAGCTTTGCGGCGGATCACCCAGCGCCGTGTATTCGGCGGCGGCAGATCAGCAATCGTCAGCGGGCTGCCATCGGGGCCGATGACATATTTTACTCGGGGACGTATCATTTCGGTCATTGGACTCTCTACACAACTCAAGACCACGGCAGTCACTCTAGCTTGTCACATTTAAGAATTGCCTAAGCGCATCGTAACACTTTGATAAGAAATTTAGGCGTCGGAGCCCTAAGAAGCGATTTGCGCTTTAGCTGCCTTCCGCAACGTTAATTTGTAACTGGCGCATAGGAGCCATGCGTAATGGTTGATGGGCAATTGATATTCGCCAATTTATAAGCGGCGCAACATATGTGAGCGCAAGATCCCGTCTCCGTTCTTCTTGTGGCGCCCGGAATGACTAAAGCTGTTTGCTTCGTGTCCTTTTGATACGACGCCCTTTGCTTTTCGCTCGGTGCCGCGCGGCCTTTTATGGGTCGACAAACGCAGCAGGTGGGGTCGGAGCGAGCCGGGGATAAGACAATGAAGAAACAAGAGCGCGCCAGTCGCGATGGCGCGGAGCATGCTGTTTTTTCGCGGATCGCGTCTGGGCAGAACATGTCTGTACAGCGATTCAGCGATGGCATGGCCGAGATGGCGAGTGAGGCGGACTTCAACCACTACTTGCTGGCGGAGTTTCCACGCGGCGACCGCAGTGGCTTCCTCAGCAACCATCTGGCAAGCAACTGGCCGCAAGAGCTACTTGATATCTACGAAGAGGTTGATTTCTTCTACTGCTGCAAGCTTCTTGTAGCTTTGAAGACGACGACGATGCCGGTCTTCCATGACATTGCGGCCTTCGAGAGTGCGGCGACCAACCAGGGCGGCCAGCTCCAGACGGCCGTCTTCAAAAGATATGGCCTGAAAAATACATTTGCCTTTGCGCTGCATGATGTGCACCTGCGCCACTATGTGTTCGCATTTTCGGGTGAGCGCGAGTCACCTGCTCGCGATGAGGCGATGAGGCTGGTCTTCCGCGCGATGGAACTCCTGCAGCAACTCGGCCATCAGAACCCTGTAGAGCAGCCCGCGGAAAGCCTCAGCAGTCGCGAAATCGAATGCTTGCGTTGGTCGGCCGCTGGAAAGAGCAGCGAAGAGATCGCGATCATCCTTGATCTCTCCGCGCATACCGTGGTCGGCTACTTGAAGAGCGCGATGCGAAAGCTCAATTCCGTCAATCGCATGCAGGCCATCGCCCGCGCGTTTCGCTACAGGTTGCTCTAGACGGTTGTTGCTTTGATCTAAAGCATCACGACCGAAAGCTCGGTTTTCGCAGATCCGAACTCATACTGTGCGTTGCCGTGGTGCAGCAGCGCCAGCGAGTCTCCCTCATTCAGCGATGCTAAAGTGCAGGCAGTATGACGTGCCGCGCCGGTCGAAGCAGGACCGACAGCGGCCGCAAGCGCCACCGTGCCATTTGCCTCGAGGACGGCCTCATGTCCGGACGAAGACAGCGTGCTTGCTGTGAGCAGCAGGAGATATAGGCCGGTCTCGGGGATGAGCAGGCGGTTGCCAATGCCGGGTGAAATGACCGGGCCAAGAGAGAAGCCGCCTTGCAGCAGATGGAATTCGTTGAAGCCAGTTCGGCTGCCGGATGCCGGCGTGGATGCTCCCGCCGCCAAGGAGACACGAGCGGCGGGTTTGGCTGGCGTTCTTACAATCCCTCGCGGCGAAATTGTCAGAGCCGTCAGCCAATCGCTGCCGTTGCCGCTGATCTTGATCGAGAAATCGTCGTTGCCGGCGAGGCCTAGTTCCGCCCGGCCGGACCATGCTGTCTGGAAGAGCAGCGTTCCCGTCTCGCCGGCGGCAGACTTGTTGATCTTCAATTGGTGCCCGTGGCCGGAGTGACTGAAGAGGCTTGCGTCGGACGCCACCGAGAGGCGGTTGAAGGCATCCGGCGAGGTATTGATGCCGACCATCGGTAGAGAATTATCGTTATCCAGCGCTATCGCATGCCACCCGTCGGTGCTCAATGCGCGGAGTTGGCCCTGCGCCATGAAGAAGGCGCGCCAGCCCGGCCTCGGCTCGATATAGATCCAGGCGGCGTCCTGGCGGAGTGCCAGCATTCCGTCCCGGCCGGACCAAGCACCGCCGGCCCCTTCGGAGACCAGATAGCATTGTCCTTCGGAGACGTCGGGTGGAGGAAGGGAGGATTCTCCGGTGACGCTCAGTTGGACAATGGCATCGAGACGCTGCAGCGCTTCGTTGTGGGTAACGTGCTTTTGTGCCTGGGATGGCAGGATATAGGGCAGGGCGAGATTGTTGGTCTGGTCAGACACGGTTTTGCGGCTCCCGGATTGGCCGGAGCTTGCGCCCGGCACGGATTAATTTCGCCGAAAATCCTAGATGCTGCTAATGGGGCGTGGACGGTGGAAGCCGCGCTTCGCTGATTTTCCGTGTCTTTTCGAAAAGGTTATGCCCGCTCGAGCGCGGATCTCGCGCCGCCCCAGGATATGAAATTAGGGTTGGCGAAGTCGCTGTCATGCGGCTGTGACGTCTTGCCATAGGTGAGCGGCAGTCCGTCCAGCGTTACGGTCGAGCCGCCTGCGGCGCGTAGCACGGCGTCGCCGGCGGCCGTATCCCACTCCATCGTCCGCGTGAAGCGCGGATAGACGTCGGCCAGCCCTTCAGCCAGCATGCAGAACTTTAGCGATGAACCGATGTTGGTACAGCGGGAGATCGCATTCGCGCTCAGAAAGACATCCGTCTCAGGGCTGTTGTGCGATCGGCTCGCCAAAGCCGTCCGGTCGGCCGGTTGCGGCCGCACACGGATGGCGGTTCGCCGGATCACTTGAAAATGCTCGTTGACAAGAAGCTTCTCGGCCTTGTCGTTCTCTGCAGAAAACGCGATGCCGAGGGCAGGGGCATAGACGATCCCGGCGAGGGGCCGCCCGTCTCCGATGTAGGCGATGTTCACCGTGAACTCGCGACGCTTGTCGATGAATTCCCGAGTGCCGTCGAGCGGATCCACAAGGAAGAAAGACGCGCCGATCGCGGGAACGTTGCCGGCGGCCACCGACTCTTCCGCAATGATCGGGGTATCGGGGAAGGCTGCTTCAAGCTGTGCAATGATGATGCGCTCGGCGCGCTCGTCGGCGATGGTGACCGGGCTGTTGTCTGCTTTCCTGGCGGACGGGCACCCCTCCAGATAGACCTGCATAATTGCCTTGCCCGCTTCGAGAGCGGCGCGCTCAAATGTTTCGAGCATTGCTCGCCTTCCGGATCTTCCGCACTGCGCTCACCTCGAGCGCCTTTTCTTATATAGGGAATTCCCTCGACGATGTGAATCGTATCAGCGCAACGGGTTGCCGTCGAATGCGTGCAATCATGTATCGAATGCGCGCAGCACTCCCGGAAAAGAATCTCTGCGGTCGTCTTCATATGCTGCATCGCCTGGCGCCGAGCGAAAAATTTCGGTTGCTTGCGCCGTTAAAAGTCAAAAAGCGCTTTCTTAGGCTTAGCATGCTAAAAAAAGCGAATTCCTGACCGCAAAAAAGTCATTTTCACCAAAACGGCAAAGAACTTTGGGGCTTTGCGATTTTGCACTTCCCTTTTGGTTTGAAAGCGGTATGAAATCCTTAATCAAGGGCTCATTTAAGGTCCTAATAACAAGAGATGCTGGCTGAACTGGCTTGCATCCAGGGGAAATGACATATGGAATATTTTGTCCAGCAGCTCGTTAATGGGCTGACTCTTGGATCCATCTATGGCCTTGTGGCTATTGGCTATACGATGGTTTACGGCATTATCGGCATGATCAACTTCGCCCACGGCGATATCTTCATGCTCGGCGGCTTTGCCGGCCTTATTGTCTTTCTCGTTCTCACATCCATGTTCGCGGGCCTTCCGGTAGCGGTTCTGCTGTTGGTAATGCTGCTCATTGCGATGCTGATGACGAGCTTGTGGAACTGGACGATCGAGCGCGTTGCGTATCGTCCGCTGCGTGGATCTTTCCGCCTCGCGCCTCTGATCACCGCGATCGGCATGTCGATCACGCTGTCGAACTTCATTCAGGTGACGCAAGGTCCGCGCAACAAGCCGATCCCGCCGCTTGTCAGCACCGTTTACAACGTTGCGGGCATTTCGATTTCGCTGAAGCAGATCGTAATCATCCTCATCACGGTCGTGCTGCTGACGGTGTTCTGGTATCTCGTCAATCACACGTCCCTCGGGCGCGCCCAACGCGCAACCGAGCAGGACCGCAAGATGGCAGCGCTGCTGGGCGTCAATGTCGATCAGACGATTTCCGTTACCTTCATCATGGGTGCGGCGCTCGCTGCCGTCGCAGGTACGATGTATCTGATGTATTATGGTGTCGTGAACTTCAACGACGGCTTCGTACCGGGTGTGAAGGCGTTCACCGCGGCTGTTCTTGGCGGCATCGGCTCCTTGCCGGGTGCTGTTCTCGGCGGGCTGATGATCGGTCTCATCGAGTCGCTGTGGTCGGCTTACTTCACCATCGCGTACAAGGATGTGGCGACATTCGCCATCCTCGCTTTCGTGCTGATCTTCAAGCCGACAGGTATCCTGGGCCGGCCGGAAGTCGAGAAGGTATAACGTCATGGAAAATGCTGTACGTTCCGCTGACAAGTCCGCAAACGCCGGACTTGTTCAGAAGGGTATTAAAGAAGCTCTGTTCGCGGCTCTCATCTCGTTCGGCATGTTCGTGCTCTACGTCGGCCTGAAGACCGACCAGAACATCAGCAACGAACTCATCATCGTTCAGCGCTGGGGCCTCCTGGCCATCTTCGTGGCAATTGCTGCCGTCGGTCGTTTCTTGACGGTGGTCTTCTTGAGGCCACATCTCGATGCGCGCAAGTTGGCGAAGGCTCGTAGCGGCGAGCTTGATATCTCGACCGAGAAGGGCTTTTTTCACACGCACTTCTTGAAGATCGCGCTCATCGCGCTGCTGCTCTATCCGGTGTTTATCTATGCCGTTGCCGGTCCACAGGGCTCGCTGAAGTGGGTGGACAACTTTGGTATCCAGATCCTGATCTACGTGATGCTGGCCTGGGGATTGAACATCGTCGTCGGTCTCGCCGGCCTGCTCGATCTCGGTTACGTCGCCTTCTACGCGATTGGGGCGTATTCTTACGCGCTTCTATCCAGCTATTTCGGCCTCTCGTTCTGGGTGCTGCTGCCTCTGTCCGGTATTCTGGCTGCACTGTGGGGTGTCATTCTGGGCTTCCCGGTTCTGCGACTGCGCGGTGACTATCTCGCGATCGTAACGCTGGCTTTCGGTGAAATCATTCGCCTGGTGATCATCAACTGGACGGATCTCACCAAGGGGACGTTTGGGATCTCGGGCATTCCGAAGGCGACGCTTTTCGGCATTCCGTTCGATGCAAGTGCCGGCGGCTTTGCGAAGCTTTTCCACCTGCCAATTTCATCGGCCTACTACAAGATCTTCCTTTTCTACCTGATTTTGGCGCTTTGCATGCTGACCGCCTATGTGACGATCCGTCTGCGCCGGATGCCGATCGGCCGTGCGTGGGAGGCGATGCGCGAAGACGAAATCGCCTGCCGCTCGCTTGGGATCAATACCGTGACAACGAAACTCACGGCCTTTGCGACGGGTGCGATGTTCGGTGGTTTCGCCGGCTCGTTCTTTGCCGCTCGCCAAGGCTTTGTTTCTCCGGAATCGTTCGTCTTCCTGGAATCGGCGGTCATTCTGGCCATCGTCGTTCTGGGCGGCATGGGGTCACTGACGGGCATCGCGATTGCGGCAATCGTCATGGTTGGCGGCACGGAATTGTTGCGTGAGATGGCTTTCCTGAAGATGATTTTCGGACCGGACTTCACGCCAGAGCTCTACCGCATGCTGTTGTTCGGTCTGGCGATGGTCGTTGTGATGTTGATCAAGCCGCGTGGCTTCGTGGGATCGCGTGAACCGACGGCCTTCCTCAAGGAGCGCAAGGCAGTTTCCGGCAGCTTTACCAAGGAGGGCCACGGTTGATGAGCCCTCAGGAAACAAACATGACCAGCGATACTTTGCTCAAGGTCGAGCACCTGTCGATGAAGTTCGGCGGCCTGATGGCGATCAACGACTTTTCGTTCGAAGCCAAGCGCGGCGACATTACCGCGCTCATCGGCCCGAACGGCGCCGGCAAGACGACGGTCTTCAACTGCATCACAGGCTTCTACAAGCCGACGATGGGGATGATCACGCTGAAGCAGAAGAGCGGCAAGGAGTTCCTGCTGGAACGGCTTCCGGACTTCCGGATCACCAAAGAGGCCAGGGTTGCCCGTACCTTCCAGAACATCCGGCTGTTTTCCGGCCTGACCGTTCTCGAAAACCTGCTCGTCGCCCAGCACAACAAGTTGATGAAGGCGTCCGGCTACACGGTGATGGGGCTGGTGGGCATCGGACCGTATCGGGCCGAGGCGAAGAATGCCATCGAACTGGCGCGCCATTGGCTTGAAAAGGCCGATCTTATGGATCGGGCCGATGACCCGGCTGGTGATCTGCCCTACGGCGCACAGCGCCGGCTTGAGATCGCGCGCGCAATGTGCACGGAACCGGAACTTCTGTGCCTGGATGAGCCTGCCGCTGGACTCAATCCAAGAGAGTCGGCTGCGCTGAATGCGCTGCTGCGCAGCATTCGTACTGACAGCGGCACGTCGATTCTTCTGATCGAACACGATATGTCGGTGGTTATGGAAATTTCCGACCATGTCGTCGTTCTGGAATATGGCCAGAAGATCTCCGACGGCACGCCTGATGAGGTGAAGAATGACCCGAAGGTTATCGCAGCCTATCTCGGCGTCGAAGACGAGGAAGTGGAAGAAGTGATTGCAGCCGTAGAGAACCTCGAAGGAGGCTCGCACTGATGACTGGTCAGCCACTTCTCAAAGTCCAGGGCGTCGAAACCTATTACGGCAACATTCGGGCTCTGGCCGGAATCGATGTCGAAGTCCATCGCGGCGAGATCGTCAGCTTGATCGGCGCCAACGGTGCCGGCAAGTCGACGTTGATGATGACAATTTGCGGCAGCCCGCAGGCGCGCAACGGTTCGGTGGTTTTCGACGGTCGCGACATCACGCGTATGCCGACACACGAGATCGCCCGGCTTCGCATCGCGCAGTCGCCCGAAGGACGTCGGATATTCCCGCGCATGACCGTCATGGAAAACCTCCAGATGGGTGCCGGCCTGGATAACCTGAAGTACTTCAACGAGGACGTCGAAAAGGTCTTTACGATGTTCCCGCGGTTGAAGGAACGCCAGACCCAGCGCGGCGGCACGCTGTCTGGCGGCGAGCAGCAGATGCTGTCGATCGGTCGCGCGCTGATGGCGCGTCCGAAACTGCTGCTTCTCGACGAACCGTCACTCGGTCTCGCGCCGCTGATCGTCAAGGGCATTTTCGAGGCGATCAAGAAGTTGAACAAGGAGGAGGGGCTCACTGTCTTCCTCGTAGAGCAGAACGCCTTCGCGGCACTTCGCCTGTCCGACCGTGCTTATGTCATGGTCAACGGCAAAGTGACCATGAGCGGTTCCGGCGCGGAACTGCTGGCGAATCCGGAAGTGCGTGCCGCCTATCTCGAAGGCGGACGGCATTGAGCATGACGAAGGGGAGACTTTGATATGCAGGGACTTTTCTTTGAGGGCGATACCGGCGTTCGCAGTGCCATTCGGCTTTTCGTCGTGCTGATCGGATTCTGGACCGCTTGGCGAGCAGGCAAGGCTGCGGCGGACAGCTGGAGCGACTATCCGCTGGTGATCGCCTACACGGTTCTGCTCGCCGCTGCGATGCAGTTTCTGCATCACGCACTGTTTGATGGACCGGTCCTCAGCCTCTTTTACTATGTGATCGACCTCGTCCTTCTCTCGATCTTCTCGACGGCCGGCTATCGCTATCGCCGGACCAACCAGATGGTCAACAACTACTACTGGCTATACGAAAAGACTTCCCCCTTCTCCTGGAAGGCAAAACATTGACAGCCGGTTGAATCTAGGGACAGATTGCCCCTTCGAGTGGAACAAGTTTCCTGGCGCAGTAAAGTGGGTAATGCGCTGGGTGGTGGAACAGAACCCGCTAAAAAATTGGGAGTAATAGAATGAAAAAGTCTCTCCTGTCGGCTGTAGCTCTGACGGCGATGGTCGCCTTCAGCGGCAACGCATGGGCCGACATCATCGTTGGCGTTGCTGGTCCGCTGACCGGCCCGAACGCTGCGTTCGGGGCTCAGCTCCAGAAGGGCGCAGAGCAGGCGGCCGCTGACATCAACGCTGCCGGCGGCATCAACGGCGAGCAGATCAAGGTCGTACTCGGCGACGACGTCTCCGACCCGAAGCAGGGCATCTCGGTTGCGAACAAGTTCGCTGCTGACGGCGTCAAGTTCGTTATCGGCCACTTCAACTCGGGCGTTTCGATCCCGGCTTCCGAAGTCTACGCTGAAAACGGCATGCTCGAAATCACCCCGGCTGCTACGAACCCGAAGTTCACCGAGCGCGGTCTCTGGAACACGTTCCGTACTTGCGGCCGTGACGACCAGCAGGGTGCAATCGCCGGCAAGTATCTTGCTGACCACTTCAAGGACGCCAAGATCGCCGTCGTTCACGACAAGACGCCTTACGGCCAGGGTCTCGCTGACGAAACCAAGAAGTCTCTGAACGCTGCCGGTGTTACCGAAGTCGTCTACGAAGGCATCAACGTTGGTGACAAGGACTTCTCGGCCCTCATCGCTAAGATGAAGGAAGCCGGCGTCTCGATCATCTACTGGGGTGGACTTCACACCGAAGCTGGTCTGATCATCCGTCAGGCTGCCGACCAGGGCCTCAAGGCTACGCTGGTTTCCGGTGATGGTATCGTTTCGAACGAACTGGCATCGATCGCTGGCGACGCAGTCGCCGGTACGCTGAACACCTTCGGCCCCGATCCGACGCTGAACCCGGCCAACAAGGACCTCGTTGCGAAGTTCAAGGCTGCTGGCTTCAACCCGGAAGCTTACACGCTCTACTCCTACGCTGCGCTGCAGTCGATCGCTGGTGGCGCAAAGGCTGCCGGTTCCAACGACGCGGAAGCCGTTGCTGCGGCAATGAAGGCAAAGGGCCCGTTCCCGACCGTTCTCGGCGACATGTCGTTCGACGAAAAGGGCGACCCGAAGCTTCCTGGCTACATCATGTACGAGTGGAAGAAGGGTCCGGACGGCAAGTACAGCTACTTCCCGCAGGAAGCCAAGTAAGGGTTCATCCCCGCTTGTGCGGATTTTGGAAGCCCGGTCGCAAGACCGGGCTTCTTCCGTTTGGCCCTCGGCGTTTTTTTGCGCTACTGGGTAGGAAGTCAATCACGGCAATCGGAACGGTTCTCATGTCCAAACCACGCATTCTCGTCACGCGTCGCTGGCCTGCAACGGTAGAAAAGATCCTCTCGGACCGTTTTGACACGACGCTGAATGCGGATGATATCGCCATGAGTGGGGAGGCACTGAGCGATGCGCTTGACGCGTACGACGCCGTCCTGCCGACGGTCTCCGACCGGCTGCCGGCTGCCGTCTTTGATAGTGTGACGCCACGTGCCCGCATCCTGGGGAATTTCGGGGTAGGCTACAATCACATCGACATAGGTGCAGCGAAGGCGCGAGGGATCGTGGTGACGAACACGCCCGGGGTGCTGACCGACTGCACGGCCGATATCGCCATGCTCCTGCTGCTCACCGTCGCTCGCAGGGGTGGCGAAGGCGAGCGCCAGATCCGGGCTGGCGAGTGGCAGGGCTGGTGCCCGACGCATATGATCGGGACGAAGGTCACCGGTAAGACAGTCGGTATCATCGGTTTCGGGCGCATCGGCAAGGCGTTCGCGCAGCGTTGCCACTTCGGCTTCGGGATGGATGTCGTCTTCTTCAATCGGTCGCCTGTCGATCCGACGGAAGCGGCGCGCTACGGCGCAAGACAACTGCCGACAGTTGAGGATGTATTGGCGCTCTCCGATTTCGTTTCCTTGCACTGCCCTGGCGGCGAGGAGAACAGACATCTGATGAATGCTGCCCGGTTAGCCTCGATGAAGCCCGGCGCGTTCCTCATCAACACGGCTCGCGGCGATGTCGTCGATGAAGCGGCGTTGATCGCGTCCTTAAAGGACGGTGTCATCCGCGGCGCCGGGCTCGACGTCTATGCAGCCGAGCCGCATGTATCGGAGGCGCTGAGAGCCATGGAGAATGTCGTCCTGCTGCCACATCTCGGAAGCGCAACGGAGGAAACCCGCACTGCCATGGGAATGAAGGTTGTGGAGAACATCACCGCCTTCTTCGAAGGCAAAGAGCCGCCGGATCGCGTTACCTAGCGCCTTGGTCCGACTGATGGTTCAGAGTTAAAGACTCCGTTCAAAGTGCAATTCGCCCTTCAGGTTGCCGATCAAGCGCCACCCGGCGCGATGATAGAGGCGCGTGGCTCTCGTTGCGGGATCCGTCGTCAGCCATATGCTGTCGAAGCCCGCCGATTTCACTGTTGTGCAGGCCCGCTCGAGGGCGCGTCCGATGCGACGGTTGCAGTGCCGCTCATCCACGAACAGTGCCCAGATGGAGCCGTTGCGCGTATCCGCGGCCGAGAAGCCGCAAATACCGCTTTCATCCTCCCAGACAAAGATGCCGGGATTGACGATGAACCATGTCCTCAAGCGTAACCTTGGACGGATCGGACAGGGCGTTCTCGGAAACGCCGGCGCAGATTTCGACTATTCGGGCGATGTCCTGCTTTGTCGCCCTGCGGATCAATGCAGCTTCCTCCAAATCTTTATCATTAGGTCTCGCGCGACCGATCGGAGATCTCATCTTACGGCTTCGGATGCCGGTCCATTGCGCACATGCCGCTTTTGTCGGCAGTTGAGGAGGCGTGCCAGCGTCATAGCGCCGGATCGCACTGCAACTTGGCACGGCACGGGAATTGCTTGCCGTCAATCGCTGGCCGGCGCCAGGAGTAACATCGGGACAAGCCAACGACGCGCTCGAAGGGGATGGAATGATGAACGTTGCTGCGGCCACAAGGCCGCAAAGGGCCGAGGGGCGCGGACATCTGGCTGCGAAGACGCTCGACGGGCGGACCCGCCTGCAAGAGTTGTATCAGGAGGGAGCGGCCAAAATCCGCCTTCCCAATACGTTCGATTCCTCGATGGAAGCCGTCATCATCAATACCGCGGGCGGCCTGACCGGTGGCGACCGGATGAATTGGAGCGTCGCGGCTGGCCCCGGCACCCGCATCGATGTCACCACACAGGCCTGCGAGAAGATCTACAAGGCGTCAGCGGGAACGGCTGAGGTCAACACTAGTATTGCCGTCGGCGCAAACGCCAGGGTGGATTGGCTGCCGCAGGAAACCATTCTTTTTGACCGCTCATCACTGTTTCGAAGACTCGACGTCGATCTTGATGACGATTCCGAATTCCTGGCCGTCGAGGCCATCCTGCTTGGCCGCAAGGCGATGGGGGAGGTTGTCGAGACGGGGCTCTTCCGGGATCGCTGGCGTATTCGCAAAGCAGGTCGGCTCTGCCACGCCGAGGACCTGGCGCTGCAGGGAAATGTTGCAATGTTTGCCGGTGCCGATGCCGTGCTGTCAGGCAAGGTCGCGTTTGCAACGGTGCTGTATGTCGGGCCGCGGGCCGAAGCCTACCTTGGCGCAGTCCGGCCGTTGCTCGAAGGCCATATGGGCGGTGCCAGCAGCTGGGCCGGCAAGCTCGTCGTGCGCCTTTCGGCGCCCGATGGCTTCGCCCTGAGAAAAATCCTGATCCCGATCATTTCGACCTTGCGCAACGGAGCGCCGGTACCGAAAGTCTGGAATCTCTAGTTCAAGCAGATGGATGCACGATGAACCTCACACCGAGAGAAAAAGACAAGCTGTTGATTTCCATGGCGGCGATGGTAGCGCGGCGGCGGCTGGAGCGGGGCGTCAAGCTTAACCATCCCGAAGCGATCGCGCTGATTACCGATTTCGTGGTCGAGGGCGCGCGTGACGGTCGTCCGGTCGCCGAACTGATGGAAGCCGGCGCCCATGTCATCGGCCGTCACCAGGTCATGGAAGGTATCGCGGAGATGATCCATGACGTCCAGGTCGAGGCGACCTTTCCCGACGGCACCAAGCTTGTGACCGTCCACGAACCGATCCGCTGAGGTCATGATGCTGGAGCTGCGCCCCAATTGTGAATGCTGCGACAAGGACCTGCCGCCTGACAGTTCCGAGGCGATGATCTGCACATTCGAGTGCACATTCTGCGCCGATTGTGTCGCGGACGTCCTCGGCGGAGTCTGCCCGAATTGCGGCGGCGAACTCGTACGCCGCCCGGTGCGTCCGGCTGCCAAGCTTGCCAAATACCCCGCGTCGACAAAGCGCGTTCTGAAGGCCGAGGGCTGCGCGCCCATCAAGGCCGTGTGAGGAGAAGATCATGATTCCAGGAGAGATCATCGCCGCAAGCGGCGATATCGAGCTTAACGTCGGCGCGCCGACGGTAACGCTCGATGTCTCGAACACCGGCGATCGGCCGGTGCAGGTCGGCAGCCACTATCATTTCGCGGAAACGAATGCTGGCCTCTCCTTCGATCGGGAGACGGCGCGGGGTATGCGGCTCGATATCCCTGCCGGGACGGCCGTCCGTTTCGAGCCCGGCCAGACGCGTTCGGTAACGCTCATCCCACTTTCCGGTAAACGCGAAGTCTACGGCTTCCGCCAACTCGTCATGGGCAAGCTCTAAATGACCAGGGAGGAAACGATGCGGGTGAGCTTGCATCTTCTGGCGGCCGGCGTCGCGATGTTCATCGCCTTCGGCGCCAACGCCGAAGATCTGGATTGCAAAAATCCAGTTACACAGGCCGACATGACGGCTTGTGAACAGGCGCGTCAGGAAACTGCCGACAAGGCGCTGAATGCACAATACAAGATCACCCGCGTCGCCCTCGCGGCACTCGACAAGGATCTTGATGCCGATATGCGCGGCGCCGAAAAGGCGTTGGTGAAGGCGCAGCGCGCATGGGTGGATTTCCGCGATGCGGAGTGTGAGGCGGCTGGCTTCCAGGCCCGCGGCGGCACGATGGAACCAATGCTCGTCGCAGGCTGCATTGCCGAGTTGACCGACGCTCGCACCAAGCAGCTCAAAGAACTCGCAGAGACGATGGGCAACTGACATGGTTGGCAGGATCATGGTCGTCGGCAACGGAGAGATCGGAGCGCAGGCCGCCGCTGCGGTAGCAGATGCCGCATTCGTAATCCGATTCAACGAATGCCGCTCCTACGAAGCGAGCCCGGGGCGAACCGACGTCGTCGCCGTCTGCAATACCGGGCGGCCCGGTAAGGCTATGCTTGCCTCCGAGGCGTGGCGGCAGCATCCCGCTGTGCGGGAAGCTGCGGCGATCTGGAGCGTGCGCGATCCGCGGAAGTTTGCGGAAATGCGGGCGCCGCTGGCAGTGACGCACCCCGAGCTAGATGACTTCTGTGACGACTATACGAGTCAATTCAACGCGTTCTGCGCGGACGTTGGCAAAGAGCATGTGGTCGTTGACAAAATGATTCATGAAGCCGTCGACACGGCGCTCGCGGCCCTTCACCCAGCGCCCTACATCGTGCCGAGCAGTGGCATGATCGTGATCGCCGAGGTGATGAGCAGGTTTCCCGAGGCGGCCATCGATCTCACGGGCTTCGGCCACGTGGGTTGGGAATGGCATCCCTTCGCTGCCGAGCGGCAGCTTGTTGATAGTTATGTCGCCGCTGGCCGCGTAACGCGGCTGCCGGCGAGCGCAGCCATTTCTTCCTCCCAAGGAGCCTGACATATGCCCTACAAGATTTCCCGCGCTGCCTATGCCGGCATGTTCGGCCCGACCACCGGCGACAAGGTGCGCTTGGCCGACACGGAGCTCTTCATCGAGATCGAGAAGGACTTCACCACCTATGGCGAAGAGGTGAAGTTCGGCGGCGGCAAGGTGATCCGCGACGGCATGGGCCAAAGCCAGGCGACGCGGGCTCAGGGTGCCGTCGACACCGTCATCACCAATGTCGTGATCATCGACCACACGGGTATCGTTAAAGCCGATATCGGGCTCAAGAACGGCCGCATCGCGGCGATTGGCAAGGCTGGCAATCCTGATACTCAGCCGGGAGTCAACATCATCGTCGGCCCATCAACCGAGGCGATTGCGGGCGAGGGCAAAATCATCACTGCCGGCGGCATGGATGCGCATATCCACTACATCTGCCCGCAGCAGATCGAGGAAGCGCTGATGTCCGGCGTCACCTGCATGCTGGGCGGAGGCACGGGTCCGGCCCATGGCACGCTCGCCACCACCTGCACCGGCGCCTGGCATATCGAGCGGATGATCGAAAGCTTTGACGGCTTTCCGATGAACCTTGCACTTGCCGGCAAGGGCAATGCCTCGCTACCGGCGGCTCTCGAGGAAATGGTATTGGCCGGCGCGTCGTCGCTGAAGCTGCACGAGGATTGGGGCACGACACCGGCGGCGATCGACTGCTGCCTTTCTGTCGCCGATGAATATGACATCCAGGTGATGATCCACACCGACACGCTGAACGAGAGCGGCTTCGTCGAGGACACGATCGGCGCCCTCAAGGGCCGCACGATCCACGCTTTCCACACGGAGGGCGCCGGCGGCGGACATGCGCCTGACATCATCAAGATCTGCGGCCAGTCGAACGTCATTCCTTCGTCGACCAACCCGACGCGGCCCTATACCGTCAACACTGTCGCCGAGCATCTCGACATGCTGATGGTTTGCCATCACTTGTCGCCTTCAATCCCCGAAGATATCGCGTTTGCCGAAAGCCGCATCCGCAAGGAGACGATTGCGGCAGAAGATATCCTCCACGATATCGGCGCCTTCTCGATCATCTCATCCGACAGCCAGGCGATGGGTCGCGTCGGCGAGGTCGCGATCCGCACCTGGCAGACGGCCGACAAGATGAAGCGTCAGCGCGGTCGCCTCAAAGAGGAGACCGGCGAGAACGACAATTTCCGCGTCCGCCGCTACATCGCGAAATACACGATCAACCCGGCGATCGCCCAGGGTCTCAGCCACGAGATCGGTTCGGTCGAAGTGGGCAAGCGCGCCGATCTGGTTCTGTGGAATCCGGCCTTCTTCGGTGTCAAGCCGGAGATGGTATTGCTCGGCGGTTCGATTGCGGCGGCTCCGATGGGCGATCCGAACGCTTCGATCCCGACACCGCAGCCGATGCACTATCGGCCGATGTTTGCCGCCCACGGCAAGTTGCGGACGAATTCGTCCGTTACTTTCGTTTCGCAAGCGTCGCTCGAGGCCGGTCTGAAGAGCCGTCTGGGTGTCGCTAAAAATCTCGTTGCGGTAAAGAACACTCGCGGGGGCATCTCCAAGGCATCGATGATCCATAACAGCCTGACGCCGCACATTGAGGTCGACCCGGAGACCTACGAGGTGCGCGCTGACGGCGAATTGCTGACCTGCGAGCCAGCGACAGTGTTGCCGATGGCGCAGCGTTATTTCCTGTTCTAGTCGATCATGTGCAGCCGGTACGTCTGCCGGCTGCTGTCAAAGCCATGCGTTAAGGTTGAATCTCCCAAAAGTTGTTTTCTACTTTTGTATGTTCCACCTTGAGGCGGTCTGTCCGTATTAGGGCATTGTTGTTTGTCTTCTCTGGAAAATATCAGAAAAACAACGGCTTGGCCGCTTGGGCTGTTGGGCTGATTCACCTCTGAAGACGTCTCGTTTTCGGGCGACTTTCAAGCGGTGATCAATTCACCAAATTCGCTCAAATCTTAACGATTCACTTAAGAACTCGGCAGCAGTTCGCCTCTAAGCAATGTGCCTGGCGGTGGGCAAGAAGGTCGATTCGCATGAGAATTTCACTCCAGGCGGAGCTTGGCGATTTTCGGGATCGCCACACAATTTACGTGTTCGCTCTCAAGATGAGCTTCCTCGCAGTGACCCTGTCGTCGGTGGTGATTGTGCTGATATTGCCGCCGCTCGACTGGATGGGAATGTTGCCCGTCCCATTCGCTCATGGCGTTGTCTATGGCGTCCTGCTGTCTTGGCTCATCGGCGGTGCCGTGTCGAGCGTGCTGTCGCTGGTGGCGGGTCACGCGATGCATCAACTCAGCGTCTCTCGAGCGGAGTTCGAGCAACTGAGCCGCACGGACGTGTTGTCAGGGCTTCTCAACCGGCGTGCCTTTACCGAGGCACTGGAGCAGGTTGATGGAAATGCTTGCCTCGCAATCTTCGACGTGGACCGGTTCAAGGCCATCAATGATCGCTTTGGCCACGCTTGTGGCGACGCCGTGATCGTCGCTGTATCCGCCATTCTCGCCACTGCCTTCGACGGACACTCCGCCGTGGCAAGGTTGGGTGGGGAGGAGTTTGGCGCGATCGTTGTCGGGGGCTCTGAGGAGCAGCGGATCGAGCGCGTGCGATCCGTCTGCGCAAGCCTGGCGGCGTGCCCTGTTGCGGCCGACGATTGCGTGGTTGCGCTAACGGTGTCGGCCGGCATTGCGGAGCTCAAGCCAGAGCGAAGCAAGGAAGGAGCCTATTCGGCGGCAGACAAAGCACTCTACCTGGCAAAGGCGCTCGGTCGAAATCGTGTCGTTCATGAGAACGAGGGCTTGTATCCGGGTTGGGGTAGGTGTCTTCCAGGCGAAACTGTGGGTGCGCGCATGAGCAACGTGGATTGTGATGAGGCGCGGCTAGCCTGAAGAGATTTGGGCGGCGTTTCCGTGGAAGCTCATTCCTTCTTGCATCGCACAAGGCAATTTTGCATGCTCGCAATCTCAAGTGAATTGGACATGTCATGCAACGCGTTACTTCCTACTTGCCAGCCGGCACGCCTTCTTCCAGCCCAATCGGAAAAGTGGTTTTGCCGCACGACTTGAGGCATTTGCGGCGGAAGCTGCTCCATCTCGAAAACGGCGAGATGGTCATGCTCGACCTCAAGGAACCGGTGCTTTTTGCCAGCGGCGATATGCTGGTTCTCGAGGACGGCGAGCTCATCGAGATCGTAGCCGCTGACGAGAAGCTTTTCGAGGTGAAGGGCAAGGATCGCCTGCACTTGATCGAGCTTGCGTGGCACCTCGGCAATCGCCATCTCGGCGCGCAGATCGAGGAGGACCGCATCCTCATCCTGCGGGACCATGTGATCCGCTCCATGCTCGAAGGGCTGGGAGCGATGGTGCGGGAAGTGAGCGAGCCGTTCCAGCCCGCCCGCGGCGCCTACCATTCGCATGGGCATGATCATGCCCATCACCATCACTCGCACGACTGAGTAGGACATGACGGATGATGCCGATCTGCAGGCTCTGCTGCGGCTCATGGCCTGGCTTTCGCCAGCTTTCCCTGTCGGATCCTTCGCGTATTCGGCTGGCTTGGAGCGCGCTGTCCATGATGGGTTGGTCACCGATGCCCATTCGCTTGCAGCATGGGCGTCGAACCTGATCGAACGCGGGCCTGTCTGGAACGACGCCGTTCTCGTCGCGGAGAGCCACCGTTGTCACGGGCAACCTGAAAGACTTGGCGAACTGGCGGAACTCGCCGAAGCGCTCGCCGGCTCGCGTGAGCGCCATCAGGAGACGATGCTACTCGGCGATGCGTTCTTGTCCGCCGCCAGCGCGTGGCCGGACGAGGTCTTCGATCGACTGCCGCGACACGTGGCGTACCCGGTTGCGATCGGCGCCGTGGCGGGTGCCCATGGAGTGGCGTTGGAGAAGGCGATTGCGGCCTTTCTCCACGCCTATCTCTCGCAGGCAGTTTCTTCAGGCATCCGCCTCGGAGTGGCTGGGCAACGGGATGGCGTTGCCATTCTGTCGCGGTTGGAAGGCGACATAGCCTCAATCGCGAAGCGGGCAGCCGCTTCAACGCTCAGCGATCTCGGATCGGCCACCATCCAGGCGGACATCATGTCGCTTCGCCATGAAACGCAGTCGACGCGTCTCTTTCGATCGTGACTTATCAGGGCCACCAGCCGCTGCGACCTCAGTCATTTGCCGGTGGTCGCCTTTCGAGCGGCACGCTATCATCGGTCGTTATTGGAGTTTTCAAAGCATGAAATCAGGAAACGGACCCCTTCGTGTGGGGATCGGTGGCCCGGTCGGCTCCGGCAAGACGGCGCTCACCGAAAAGCTGTGCAAAGCTATGCGCGACCAATACTCGGTCGCTGTCGTCACGAACGACATTTACACCACCGAGGATGCCGAGGCGCTCATGCGCATGCAGGCCTTGCCATCAGATCGGATCGTTGGCGTGGAGACCGGCGGCTGCCCGCATACGGCAATCCGTGAGGACGCGACGATCAATCTGCAGGCGATCGCCGGCCTCAACGAGCGGATTCCCGATCTCGATGTCGTGTTCATCGAGTCGGGTGGTGACAATCTGGCCGCCACCTTCTCTCCCGATCTGGCGGATATCACCATCTACGTCATCTCGGTTTGCCAGGGCGAGGAAATCCCTCGCAAGGGTGGCCCCGGCATCACCAAGTCCGACCTTCTTGTCATCAACAAGAAGGATCTGGCTCCCTACGTCGGGGCTGACCTTGCGGTCATGGACCGCGACGCGACACGGATGCGCCAGGCACGGCCTTTTGTTTTCTCCGACATGAAGCATGGTGACGGCGTCAGTTCCATCGTCAGCTTCCTGAAGGAACATGGCGGTCTGTAGCGATCAGACCTGCCGGAGCGCGCTGACATCCTCGATTGCGATGGCACGGCCGCTGACGGTCACGCCCGATGTCCGCAAGGCGGAGAACGCACGTGACAGCGCCTCCGGCGCCAGACCAAGTTTTCGTGCCAGCAGGCTTTTCTGGAACGGCAGCCGCAACGACGCCCGCGCACCTTCGTTGGTGCAGTGGGTGAGGAGATAATGCGCAACACGTTGTTGACTGGTCTGCATGCGATCTCGCGCCAAGCAGTCCATGGTTGACAACAAATGCTGCGACAGGGAGCGCGCGATTGCTCTCCCCACCCGAGGCTGTTCATCGAGCAGCCTTCTGACCTGGACAAGATCGAAGCGGGCGAGGATCGCGTGTTCCATTGCCTGGGCGCTATAATTGTACCGGTCGCCGACGAGCACCAGGCATTCTCCGAAGCTGTCGCCCGGCTCGCAGATCCTGATATCCGCTTCGCGGTCTTCTGAACCCCGATAGAGGCGAACATAGCCACTCAGCACGCAGTAGAAGTAGCGCGCGTTCCCGCCTTCCCGGAAAAGAACATCCTGAGGCTCGTAGCGTACCGCCACCGCGCAGGACAGCAGAGCGTCCCGCTCTTGCCGGTCAAGGCTGGACGCGATTAACGCATCACCAAGCATCGCCTGTTGCGCGTTGCTCAGTTTCAAAGCTCTGGTCATCTGTTTCTCCCTGTGGCGCGGCGGGTGCCGCCCCTACCTGATATTGGTAAGGGTAACCGGGAGACGCGGTTCAGAACTTGATCCTGATCAAATGCGAATCAATAAAAAAGCCGGGGTGTTGCCCCGGCTCTTGGGTTCAGTGTCTATTCGGCCGCGAAAGGCGGCAGGCGAACAACATTGCCTGATTTGGCGCGCTTTCCTTCGGGCTTCTCGATTGCCGATACTCGGCCTTCCAGAGCGCTCACAGCCTGCGTGAGTTCCTCGCGGGACAACGCCAAATCTTCCTTATCCTTCCTGCCGACCAGGCGGCCGAATACCCAGCCGAGCAGGCGGGAGAGATCGTCCATGATGAGGAAGAAGGAAGGCACGACGACCAGCGAAAGGACGGTCGACACGATAATGCCGCCGATCACCGCGATTGCCATCGGTGCGCGGAACGAACCGCCTTCGCCGACGCCGAGTGCCGAGGGGAGCATGCCAGCCGACATCGCGATGGAGGTCATGATGATCGGGCGGGCGCGCTTGCGTCCTGCCTCGACCATGGCTTCCACGCGCTCCATGCCGCGATGACGCATCTCGATGGCGAAGTCGACGAGCAGGATCGCATTCTTCGTGACGATGCCCATAAGCATCAGAATGCCGATCATAACCGGCATCGAGAGCGGGTTCTGGGTAACCAGCAGGCCGACCGCCACACCGCCGATCGCAAGCGGCAGCGAGAACAGGATGGTGAAAGGCTGGATCACGTCCTTGAAAAGGAGGATCAGCACTGTCAGCACCAGCATTAGGCCCATCAACATGGCGTTGACGAAGCTTTGCTGCATTTCGGTCTGCACCTTGGTGTCACCACTTTCGGCCAGCTGGACCGTCGGAGGCATCTTGGCTTCATTGACGATCTGCCGGAACCGCGCCGATGCAGTATCGAGAGCCACGCCCTGCGGCAGGTCGGAGCCGATCGACACGACACGGTAGCGGTTGTTGCGCTTGATCGAGCTGACACCTTCCGAATAGTCGATATCGGCGACGGTCGAGAGCGGCACGGTCCCGCCGCTTGCCGTCTGTATCTTCATGGCCCGGAGGGCCGCGAGATCGCGACGCATGTCGAGCGACGCCTGTACGCGGATTGGGATCTGCCGGTCGTCCAGGTTGATCTTGGCGAGGGCCGCATCGATATCACCAATGGTGGCGACACGGATCGTCTCGGAGATCTGCTGCGGCGTGATGCCGAGGCGAGCCGCCTGATCCTTGCGTGGGCGAACCTGCAACTCCGGACGGGGCAGGGCGCCTTCGGCACTGACGTTGGCCAGCAGCGGATCGGCGCGCAGCTTCGCTTCCAGAACGCCGACGGTGTCGTTGAGATCCTTCTCGTTCTTGGAGAGGAAGTTGAACGAAAGGTCACGCTCGCCGCGATCGTTGAGCTTCAGGATCCGCACGTCAGGCAGATGGTGGAGCTTGGCGAAAACTTCCTTTTCAATATCCCACTGCGGACGAACTCGTCCCTTCGGTTCCACCTTGGGCAGATAGGATCCTATGACTGGGATTTTAACGACCAAGTCATCAAGCTTCTTCAAGAGCCTCTGATCAAGCTTGTGAAGCGTGAGTGTTACCGTGGCACGGCGTAATTCGAGGTCGCCCTTCGGCGACGCGCCGCCGAGCACGAAGACGCTTTCGACGCCATCGATATCCTTCACGTCCTTGTAGATCGCGTTGGTCGTCGCTTCCGTGTCATCGAGCGTTGCGTTCGGCGGCAGCTCTACGGACAGCACGATGCGCGATGCATCTTCCGGCGGCAGGAAACTGCCGGGCACCTGGGCAAGCAGCATGACGGAGCCGATCAGGAAGGCGATCGCCGCAATCAGTGTCAAATAGCGGGTCCACCAGCGGCGGGTCGTGGCGCGCACCAGGCGCGTGTAGCCGCGGAAGAACGCACCGTCATTGTCGTGATGGTCTTCCATCCCGTCCTCTGCCCGCATCAGATACGCGGCCATCATCGGGGTTATGAGACGCGCCACCATCAGCGAGAAGAAGACGGAGAAGGCAACCGTCAGGCCGAACTGGATGAAGTACTGGCCAGGGATGCCGGGCATGAACGACACCGGCACGAAAACGGCAATGATCGTGAAGGTCGTCGCGATGACGGCGAGGCCGATTTCGTCCGCCGCTTCGATTGCCGCGCGGTAGGGCGTCTTACCCATCTTGATGTGACGGGCAATGTTTTCGATCTCGACGATCGCGTCATCGACGAGAATACCAGTCGCGAGCGTCAGGGCCAGGAAGCTGACGAGATTCAGCGAAAAGCCCATCAGGTCCATGATCCAGAACGTCGGGATCGCCGACAGTGGCAGCGCGATGGCCGAAATGAGCGTCGCGCGCCAGTTCCGAAGGAAGAGGAACACCACGATGATCGCGAGCAGCGCGCCTTCGATCAGGGTGTCGATCGCGGCTTCGTAGTTGCCGTAGGTGAAGTAGACGGAGTCGCTGATCAGTTCGATGCCGACGTTCGGATTTTCCGCACGCACCTTCTCGAGGCTCTTGGCCACGGTTTCGGCAACGCTGACTTCGCTGGCGCCCTTCGAGCGGAACACGCCAAAGGTCACGACCGGCGTATCATCGAACCGCGAGAAGGATTTCGGCTCCTGGTAGGTATCCTTGATGACGCCGAGATCGGAAACCTTGACGAAGCGACCGTTCGGCAGCGCAATCGTGGTGTTGGCAAGTTCGGCGACATTGCGGGCGTCGCCGAGCACGCGGATTGCCTGTTCGCTGCCTGCCACCTGGCCGCGGCCAGAGCCGAGGTCGACGTTGGTGCCGCGCAGCTGCTGGTTCACGCTGGCCGCGGTAATGCCGTGGGCGTTCAGCTTGTCGGGGTTGAGCTCGACGCGTACTTCCCTGTCCGCACCGCCGTAGCGGTCGACACGGCCGATGCCGGCCTGCCCCTGCAGGGCACGCTTGACCGTGTCATCAACGAACCACGAGAGCTCCTCGAGCGTCATGTCGGGCGAGGAGACTGCAAACGTCTGGATCGCCTGACCTTCAACATCGATCTTCGAGACGATCGGTTCTTCGACATTTGCCGGAAGGTCGCTGCGGATGCGGTCGATGGCGTCCTTTGTGTCCTGAACTGCCTGCTCGGTCGGGATTTCCATGCGGAACATAACGACCGTCTGCGATTGGCCGTCGGTCACCGTCGACTGGATTTCGTCGATGCCTGTTATGCTGGCAACGGCGTCTTCGATCTCCTTCGTCACCTGCATTTCGAGCTCGGCGGGGGAAGCGCCGCTCTGTGTCACGACGATGGAAACGAGTGGGACGTCGATATTCGGGAAACGCGTGATCGGCAGCTTGTTGAAAGATTGGATGCCGACGAAAAGCAAAAGTGCAAACGCCAGAAGCGAGGCAACTGGATTTCGGATAGACCAGGCTGAAAAGTTCATCGGCCGTCTCTCAGTTTGAAACCGGTGGCTGTTCACGAACCGGCGTGATGCGGTCGCCGTCACGGACATAGGCGCCCGCCTTGGCCACGACCTCGTCGCCGGCTTTCAATCCCTTGACGATCTCGACATAGGCACCGTCCTGGATGCCGGTCTCGACCTTGGCAAACTTGACGACACTGTCCTCGACCCTGCGGGCCGACGATCCCTCACTGCCCGACAACACCGCGGAGACTGGCAGCGCCACGTTTTCCGTGGTTCGCACAACGATGTCGGCGCTGCCGTACATGCCCGAACGCGCCTTGCTGGAGTCATCGATCAAAATGTGGACCAAACCGAGGCGCGTCAGCGGATCAACCGTCGGCGACACCAGGCGTACGGAGCCAGCAACCTTGTCACGACTACCGGAGAGCAAAATGGTGGCCTTCTGGCCGGGTTCGACCTTGACGATCTCGCTCTCGCCCACTTCTGCCACCAGCTCGATCTCGTCATCGCGGATGACCGTGAAGAGCGGATCGCCCGTAGCGAGCGCAATCGCACCGATCCTGGCGTTCTTCGCCGCCACAGTACCGGAAACCGGCGTCTTGACGTCGGTGCGGGCAAGCTTCAGATCGGCATCAGCGATTTGGCTTTCAGTGACCTTGATCTCCGCAACGGCTACCTGGATCGCCTGCTTGGCCGAATCAACGCGGGCATTGGCCGAAGCGGCAGCGGCATCCGCCTGTTCGACGGTCGCCGTAGAAACGGTGCCCTTCTTACCCATTTCCTGAGCGCGCGCCTGCTGCTGTCGCGCCTGCTCTGCATTGGCCTCTGCTTCAATCAGCTGTGCGCGAAGCTGCGCGAGGCTCGCTTCGTTCTTGGCCTTGGTGGCCTGCATTTGGCTCTTCTGCAGAATGATTGCGTCGTCGTTCAGCGTCGCCAGCGTGCTATCCGCCTGGACCCTGTCGCCGACATCCGCATTCAGAGCGCGGATTGACAATCCTTCGACCTGCGGCTGGATGTAGACTTCCTCGACCGGCTTCACCGTCCCGGTCGCCACGACGCGGTCGACCAGCGTGCGGGTGGTGGCTTTCGTCACCACGATCGCCGGCAGGTTCTGCTGCGGCTTTGCGACCGGCTGTTCCTGGGCAAAAGTCGTTGAAGCTACAACCGCCGCGATCAGCAGGGTGGAGGCGCGAAGTATCTTAACAGGCGTACGTGCCATGCGTCGTCATCCAGTCTAGTCGGCAGACTCGCGCAAAATCATCAGTTCGCGAACGGCCGGTTCCCGTTTTGGTGTTCTCAGAAGTATTTCCGCATCATTTGCCGACTTGTGCTTAAGTCCCTCATCCGGCAAATCCCGCATCTAAGTGGTAGCGATTTGCCCATTGCGCAAGTCTGGCGGAAAATAATTCCTCATTCGAACACAATAATTACTGAAGTGATGCAGATCAATCACCCGCCGGTTATGCAAGCATTCCGATAGTTGATCGTGCTCCACTTTGCTATGACGTTAGAGTCTCGCGCGATGCGACATCGGACGCAAATATTTTCATTAAAATGAAAAACGCGCGGGGGTCCCCGCGCGTTTCCCGGTCTGTCAGACGCGTTTACTTGGAAGCCGCGTCCGTGATGTCGTGTGTCCAGGCGCCTGAAGGCTCCTTGTTGATGATCTTCTGGTCGAGGAGAGCCTTTGCCGTGCGATCATAGAGCGTCGTGTCGAGCTTGCCGGTGCCGTCGCCGATCAGCTTGGCCACTTCGCCCATCATGACCTTCTGGTGGTTTTCGTCCTGGCCGCCGGCGTCTACGACGATTCCGGCAGCCTCGTCGGGGTTCTCGACGGCGTATTTCCAGCCTTTCATCGAAGCCTTGACGAACTTGACCATCTTTTCCTTGAAGGCTGGGTCCTTCAGCTTGTCTTCCATGGCATAAAGGCCGTCTTCCAGAAGGTCGTTGCCCATAGCTGTATAGTTGAAGACGAGCAGTTCTTCCGGCTTGAAGCCTGCATCGATCGCCTGCCAGTATTCGTTATAGGTCATGACGGAGATGCAGTCGGCCTGCTTCTGCAGCAGCGGCTGCACGTCGAAGCTCTGCTTCAGCACGGTAACGCCATCGGCGCCGCCATCTGTCTTGAGGCCGAGCTTGTTCATCCACGCGAAGAACGGGTACTCGTTGCCGAAGAACCAGACGCCGAGCGTATGCCCCTTGAAATCGGCTTCGGTCTTGATCGGGCCGTCCTTGCGGCAGATCATTTCCATGCCGGACTTCTGGTAAGGCTGGGCGATGTTGACGAGCGGAACGCCTTTTTCGCGGGCAACCAGCGCGCCGCCCATCCAGTCGACAATGACGTCAGCGCCACCGCCGGCGATTACCTGTTCCGGCGCGATGTCAGGGCCACCCGGCTTGATGGTGACGTCGAGACCTGCCTCGTCGTAGTAGCCCTTTTCCTTGGCGACGTAGTAGCCGGCGAACTGCGACTGCGTCACCCACTTGAGCTGCAGCGTCACCTTGTCGGCAGCCATTGCATGGGCTGCCGCGAGCGACATCGCGCTCGCCATCATCGCAACAATCAGTTTTTTCATTTTCTTGTTCCCTCTGAAGTTATGCCCCAATCCCATTCGCGGGAATAAAGCGACGCCTAGCCACCACGGATAGACGGATGCCAGAAAGTCACCGCCCGTTCTGCCAGGGCGACGACGCCGTAGAAGATCGAACCAACAAGCGCCGCAACGGCGATTTCGGCCCAGACCATGTCGACATTCATGCGCCCGATCTCCGTGGAGATGCGGAAGCCCATGCCGACGATCGGCGTACCAAAGAACTCCGCGACGATGGCACCGATCAGCGCCAGCGTCGAGTTGATCTTCAATGCATTGAAAATGAAGGGCATCGCCGCCGGAAGCCGGAGCTTCAGCAGCGTCTGCCAATAGTTGGAAGCGTAGGTCTGCATCAGGTCGCGCTCCATCGGGCCGGATGCGGAGAGGCCGGCGACAGTATTCACCAGCATCGGGAAGAAAGTCATGATGGTAACGACCGCCGCCTTCGACTGCCAGTCGAAGCCGAACCACATCACCATGATCGGCGCAACACCGATGATCGGCAGCGCCGACACCATGTTGCCGATCGGCAGCAATCCGCGACGCAGGAAGGCGACACGATCGGCAAGGATGGCGACGGCAAAGCCTGCACCGCAGCCGATGATGTAACCAGCGAATACTGCCTTGAAGATCGTCTGGCGTACGTCGTCTGCCAGGATTGGCAGTGAGCCGGCGATCCTGACGCCGATGGCGCTCGGCGGCGGCAGCAGAACGAAGGGAATGCCGGCGCCGCGCGTCAGCGCTTCCCAGATGATCAGGATCCAGGCGCCGAAGATCGCCGGAATCAGCAGCCGCAGGAACGACCGGCCGAAACTGGAACCTGGCGTCATTGCCGAAAGCTCGGTGACGCAGCGCCATGCAAGCAGCCAGCAGGCTGCTATCAGCAGGAAGAAGGATCTGGTGGCCAGACCTTCATTTCCGGTCACATCCGCGAGCAGCACCCATGCCGCCCAATGTGCTCCGACCAGCAAGACGGCGGCAATGTATGGCTTTGGCAACGATGCGAAGGAAATAAAGGCAAGGGCCACGATCAGGGTGATCGTCAGACCGACAGTCAGCGGTGACACAGGGTCCGGCGCGCCTTCGGCCATGAGCGGCAAGGTGATGATTGCGATCGCGGTCAGCACCAGGGCAAGAACGCCCTGCCAGGAGAAGGACATCTTCTTCATGCCGGTCTCCCGCCCATCGAGCGATCGACGATCTTTGCAATAAGACCAACGATCGCGACAAGGCTTGCGGCCAGCACCGAGCCTGCGACCAGTGCCGCCCATATGTCGATCGTCTGGCTATAATAGGAGCCGGCGAGCAGCTTCGAGCCTATGCCGGCGACGGCGCCGGTCGGGAGCTCGCCGACGATGGCGCCGACAAGGCTTGCTGCTATCGCAACCTTCATCGAGGTGAAAAGGAACGGCACGGAGGCCGGAACCCGCAGCTTCCAGAAGGTCTGCGCGGGTGTCGCGTTATAGGTTCGCATCAGGTCGAGGAACATCACCTCGGGCGAACGCAGCCCCTTCACCATGCCGACCGTCACCGGGAAGAAGGAGAGGTAGGTGGAGATCAGCGCCTTCGGGATCAGGCCGGTGATGTTGATGGCGCCGAGGACGACGATCACCATCGGCGCGATCGCCAGGATCGGTATCGTCTGCGAGGCGATCACCCAAGGCATGAGGCTGCGGTCGAGCGCCTTGATATGAACGATACCGACGGCGATCACGATGCCGAGCAATGTGCCGAAGCCGAAACCGAGCAGCGTCGACGAGAGCGTGACCCAGCTGTTGTAGACGAGGCTGCGATTGCTCGAAAGCTTCCGCAGGAATGTGTTCTCGACGACGTTCTGCACTACCTGATGCGGCGCAGGTAGCAATGGCTTCGGCTGCGAGAGCGTCTTTTCGATGAATTCCATCGTACCGGGCGTCTGGTTTGCCCGCTGATCCATATCGCGCTGGAAGGAGGCGTTCATCAGGACTGCCGCGACGTACCAGACTGCGACCAAGACCACGAGGATTGTCAGGACGGGAACGATCCTGTCTTTCAGAGAGTCCGCCTTCATGAGCACCCCCGCGCACCGGTCCTGGTGTTCAGCACCTCAATGCTCATAACTGTGCCCCGCTCTCAGACCATCGCGCACGCGATGGGCGATTTCGAGGAACTCGGGCGTCTCGCGAATATCGAGCGGACGTTCGCGTGGCAGCGTTGAATCGATGATATCGGTCACGCGGCCGGGGCGGGGGGACATGACCACGATCTTCGTGGAAAGGTAGACCGCCTCGGGGATCGAGTGGGTGACGAAGCAGATCGTCTTGTTGGTGCGCGCCCAGAGCTTCAGGAGTTCTTCGTTCAGATGGTCGCGGACGATTTCGTCTAACGCGCCGAAGGGTTCATCCATCAGCAGCAGATCAGCATCGAAGGCCAACGCACGTGCGATCGAGGCGCGCTGCTGCATGCCGCCGGACAGCTGCCAGGGGAATTTCTTTTCGAAGCCGGAGAGGTTCACAAGATCGAGCGCGCCGGCGATGCGTTTCTTCTGGTCGGCCGAAGCGTAGCCCATGATCTCGAGCGGCAGGGCGATGTTCTTCTCGATCGTGCGCCATGGGTAGAGTGCCGGCGCCTGGAAGACGTACCCGTAGGCGCGGGCCTTGCGGGCTTCCTCCGGCGTCATGCCGTTGACGGTGATCTCACCCGATGTTTTCCTTTCGAGATCTGCAATCACGCGCAGGAAGGTCGTCTTCCCGCAACCGGATGGCCCGATGAAGGAGACGAAGTCACCCTTGCGAACGTCGAGATTGACGTTTGTCAGCGCGTGCACGGGAGCATCGCTGGCATCATAGGTCAGACAGAGGTCCTTTGCGGATACGACGGAGGCAGCTTGCGTCAATGCTTGTGTATCCTGTTTTCCCCGCGCTTCTGCGCTTTGCATGATAGTATGAGTAGCTGTTTTCATTGTTCCGGCAAGGTCCATGGAGGATGACGATGGACGCGACATCAAAGCCCACCTGTCACATTGTGCGTCCCAGTCATGCCTACGACGGCAAACAGGGGCTGAGTTACTTCGAAGGCATCGCGGCCGAGACGGTCGGCGCCAAGGGCATCTGCATGCATTTGCTGACGATTCCGCCCGGCGTTCGCGCCAAGGCGCATCTGCACGAGTCGCACGAAACGGCGATCTACATGCTCTCCGGCGAGGCGCACACCTGGTATGGCGACGAGCTGGAGCATCATGTCATCGTGCACGCCGGCGAGCTGTTCTACATCCCTGCCGGTGTGCCGCATCTGCCTGCCAATCTCAGCAGTACCCCTTGCACCGCGATCATCGCCCGCACCGATCCGAACGAGCAGGAAAGCGTCGTCTTGCTTCCGGAGCTTGAACGGCTGGTGCAGGAATGATGACAAGGATCAGACCCCCGTCGCTGGGATGCCTGACCGTTCGACCTTGCGCGGCGCCACGAGCTCCTTCCAGGTCGACAGCGCCTTGTTGACCGCTTGGAAAGGCTCCCGCTTGACGAACTGGCCGTGCCCTTCCTTCGTCTTGACGGTGCTCTCTTCGATCGCGACTTCGCCGCGCGTCAGCGTGAAGCGCGGCAGGCCGGTGACCTGCTTGCCTTCGAAGACGTTGTAATCGATCGACGATTGCTGCGTCTTGGCCGAGATCGTCTTCGAGCGCTTCGGATCCCACACGACGATATCGGCATCGGCGCCGACGAGAATGGCGCCCTTCTTCGGATAGACGTTGAGGATCTTGGCGATGTTGGTCGAGGTAACCGCGACAAACTCGTTCATGGTCAGGCGTCCGGTGTTGACGCCGCGAGACCACAACATCGGCAGTCGATCTTCGAGGCCGCCGGTGCCGTTGGGGATCTTGGAGAAGTCACCGACGCCGAAGCGCTTCTGGTCGGTGGTGAAGGCGCAATGGTCCGTCGCCACGACCGAGAGCGAGCCGGATTGCAGGCCTGCCCAGAGGCTGTCCTGGTGCTGCTTGTTGCGGAAGGGCGGCGACATGACACGGCGGGCGGCATGGTCCCAGTCCTTGTCGAAATACTCGCTTTCATCCAGCGTCAAATGCTGGATCAGCGGCTCGCCATAGACGCGCATACCTTTCTGGCGGGCGCGGCGGATCGCTTCATGCGCCTGTTCGCAGGAGGTGTGCACGACATAGAGCGGCACGCCGGCCATGTCGGCGAGCATGATGGCGCGGTTGGTTGCCTCACCTTCGACCTCGGGCGGGCGGGAATAGGCGTGGGCCTCGGGGCCGTTGTTGCCTTCGGCTAGAAGCTTCGCCGTCATCGACGCGACGACGTCGCCGTTTTCGGCATGGACCAGCGGCAACGCGCCGAGTTCCGCACAGCGCTGGAAGGAGGCGAACATCTCGTCGTCGTTCACCATCAGCGCGCCTTTGTAGGCCATGAAGTGCTTGAAGGTGTTGATGCCCCGGTCCTTGACCACCGTCTCCATCTCGTTGAAGACGCGCTCGTTCCAGCCGGTGATCGCCATGTGGAACGAGTAGTCGGCGTTGGCGCGGCTCGTCTTGTTGTCCCACATCTGCAGTGCTTCGAGCAGCGACTGCTCCGGTCCCGGCAGGCAGAAATCGACGACCATGGTCGTGCCGCCCGCAAGGCCTGCACGCGTGCCGCTTTCGAAGTCGTCCGAGGAATAGGTGCCCATGAACGGCATTTCGAGGTGAACGTGCGGGTCGATGCCGCCGGGCATAACGTAGCAGCCGGTCGCATCGAGCGTCTCCGTGCCGGAGAGGTTCGGGCCGATCTCGACGATCTGGCCGCCCTCGATCTTCACGTCCGCCTTGTAGGTCAGGTCCGCGGTGACGATGGTGCCGCCCTTGATGACTTTGCTCATGATCAGTTCCCTTGCATTGATTGCTCGCGGCTCTTCGTCCGCTGGTAGAAGAAAAGGCGGGAATGACCCCGCCCTTGATTATGCAACGATTTCAGCGGTCTCGACGACGGCGTGGAAGAGGACGTCAGCGCCAGCCGTTGCCCATTCCTTGGAGATATCCTCCGCCTCGTTGTGCGAGAGACCCCCGACGCAGGGGCACATGACCATCGTCGTGGGTGCGACCTTTGCCGCCCAGCAGGCGTCGTGGCCGGCGCCCGAGATCAGGTTCATGTGGCTGTAGCCGAGCCGCTCGGCAGCGCTGCGCACGCGGGACACAAGCGTGGGGTCGAAGGTAACGGGCGCGAAGTGGCCGATCGCCTCGACCGCGCAGCCGACGCCGAGCGCTTCGCAGATGGCAGGTGCTTCCGCCTCGATCCTGGCGCGCATGCCGTCGAGCTTCGCCTGATCCGGCGAGCGGATGTCGACGGTGAAGACGACCTTGCCAGGCAGCACGTTGCGGGAGTTCGGCGTGAAGAAGACCTGGCCGACACCGCCGACGGCGCCCGGCTGGTTCTCCATCGCCACAGTCTGCACCATCTCGATGATGCGCGACATTGCGAGCCCGGCGTTGACGCGCATGTTCATCGGCGTCGAACCGGTGTGCGCCTCCCTGCCGGTCAGCGTAAATTCGAGCCACCAGAGACCCTGACAGTGCGTGACCACGCCGATCTGCTTGTTCTCGACCTCGAGGATCGGACCTTGCTCGATATGATATTCGAAATAGGCGTGCATCTTGCGGGCGCCGACCTCTTCATCGCCAACCCAGCCGATACGCTTCAGTTCGTCGCCGAAGGTCTTGCCCTCGGGATCCTTGCGGTCATAGGCATATTCAAGCGTATGGACGCCGGCGAAGACGCCGGAGGCGAGCATGGCGGGCGCAAAGCGGGCGCCTTCCTCGTTGGTCCAGTTGGTGACGACAACAGGGTGCTTGGTCTTGATGCCGAGGTCGTTCATGGTGCGGACGACCTCGAGCGCGCCAAGCACACCGAGCACGCCGTCATACTTGCCGCCGGTTGGCTGCGTGTCGAGGTGCGAGCCGACATAGACCGGCAGGGCGTCTGGATCGGTGCCGGGACGCGTCGCGAACATCGTGCCCATCTTGTCGACGCCGAGTGTCATGCCTGCGTTTTCGCACCATGTCCTGAAGAGGCTGCGCCCTTCGGCATCCGAATCCGTCAACGTCTGGCGGTTGTTGCCGCCAGCGATGCCCGGGCCGATCTTTGCCATGTCCATGAGGCTGTCCCAAAGACGGTCCCCGTTGACGCGCATGTTCTCGCCTGGTGCTGCCACCATGTCTAAAGTCCTCGCCTGTTTTTGCGGCCATGCAATTCACATGTCCGCCTGTTCCCGTGGTCAGTATCCGAGCGCTCTTGTTTGTTTTGTTAGCGCCGGAAAATCGCCAGTTGCCTTTGTTTAGCATCTGATCGATAATTTGACCGATTGGTAAACATTACAACTTCCGGCGCTGGGCTCAAGACGAAAATCAGGAAAAATACAGACAAAATTGCCGGCATCTGCTCATTTTTGCGGCAAGCTGTCGCGCCGGCCCAATCTTGAGTGAAACGGTTGAATTTGAAGGGGAAAACAAGGTCGACATGACAATCCCGAGAGCAGCCAAGACCCAGCGGCGCACGCGCATTCAGGAAGAGAAGGAAGAGCAGATTCTTGAAGCCGCGCTCGATGTGTTTTCGGTCAGCGGTTTTCGAGGTTCCACGATCGATCAGATCGCCGAAGTTGCCGGCATGTCGAAGCCGAACCTGCTCTATTATTTCCGCACAAAGGAAGCGATGCATCGGGCGTTGATCGACCGCGTCCTATTTACCTGGCTGGAGCCGCTGAGAGCCTTCGATGCGGACGGCAACCCCGAGAGCGAGATCCGCAGCTATATCAGGCGCAAGCTTGAAATGGCCCGCGATTTCCCGCGCGAAAGCCGACTTTTCGCCAACGAGATGCTGCAGGGTGCGCCGCATGTCGAGGATGAACTGAAGGGACCGCTGAAGCAGCTCGTCGACGAGAAGGCCGAGGTGATCCGCAGTTGGACGAAGGCCGGCAAGATCGCCAAGTGCGATCCCTATCACCTGATTTTCTCGATCTGGTCGACAACGCAGCATTATGCCGACTTCGACGTCCAGGTAAGGGCGGTGCTCGGGCAGGAACATGCCGGCGCCGGTCGCTTCGAGGATGCGGCGCGCTTCCTCGAGCAGCTGTTCATCGACGGGCTGAAGGTCAAGCCGGTGCCGAGCGCCTCGTGATCTGGTCGCGTCACGCCTCGTCGAAATCGAAGACCGCGGTGACGGCGGCACGCGCCTTGGCGTGGCGGGCTTTGTAAGATTGGCGGATCTCCTTCCGTCTTGCTGCCAGCGCAGGGTCCGGCGACATTGCCGATAACCAGGCCAATGCGGTCGGTATAAAGTCGCCGTCCGAGGGGATCAGAAGGTCGCTTTCGTCGAGTTGTTTTCTGATGCAGCCTCGGTTGCACGAGATGACGGCGTTTCCTGCCGCCTTCGCCTCGAAAATCACCAAGGGCTGCGCCTCATTGGTATAGGTGGTCGGGAAAACGAACACGTCGATCTCGCGATAGAAAGCTGTCTTCGCGTCATCGTACAACGGGCCGCGATACTCCAAAACACTGCTCAGTTCTGCGATAGATGCGTCGATGCGGGCGCGCTCACCGGCGCCGGCCGGACCGGCAAGGACGGCCTTGATCGGCAGGTTCTCCTTCCGTGCCTGCCCTGCGAGATCGAGGAAAGTGTCGAGGCCCTTCTCAGCGGTGAGATTGCTGAGCATCCCGATTACGAGGTGGGTGCTGTCGGTCGCTTCATCGCTCTCCTCCCGCGGGGCCACGTAGGCAGCGTTGGAGATCAGGTGGCAGCGCGTACGACCGCCATAGGTGTCAGCGAAGCGATCTCGCATCATGTCGCACAGGAAGATGTGTCGCAGATTGCGACCGCCGAGCGTGAGGATGCATCGCATGAGCAGGCTGGGCTTCTCGACGTAACTGAAACTGTGATGGTGCAGATAGGTGGGATAGCCGAGGGTCCTCGCGACCAGCACAATTAGAAGCGTGTAGATCAAGCCGAGGCCGCCTTCGCAGCCGAGATAGCAAACCCGGTTGATGCGCTTGCGATCGCGGAACAACTGGAGACAAGCACCGAGGACACGGGCGAATCTCACCGGATGCTTCAGCAACGAGAGCTTGCCGAAAGGCGGGGCGATATTGGCGACTGTGATGCTGTTTGCTTCCGAAAGAAGCGCAATCATGCTCCTGGTCGCAAACGAGAAGCCGTTGAGCGGCGGAGGCAACTGACCGATCGCGACTATGTGGCGTGTCATGCGGGGGGCTACCTCTTTGCGCCTCCCGACTATCGCACCGGCTAACGAAAATGCAATCTCCTTGCGCCGTCAGTAGAGAGCGGCGGCCGCAGACGTTCGTGTCCATAACGCGGTCGCACTGAGCTTCCTCGGTTGCTGCCGGTGGCGTGAAAAAGCTGCGCCCGCATTCACGAGGCCGAACGTCTTCGGAACCTCGCTCGGCATCGGTTGTAAACCATCAGGAAAGCACAGAAGGCTATTATGCTCGGCTGTTTCCCGTGCTCGCTTGAGCGTGGTTTGGTCAGGGCCGGTGATGACAGCTCGGACGCCGCTAGTTGCCAGACCGATGCCTGAGGTTCCGCCCGCGAAGAGGGTTCGTAGCCTTATGGCGGGGGGACTCAACTGAGTTGAAGAGAGACCGCGAGGCTCGCTACCGAAAGCGCCACAGATATGACTGGTGTCGGGGCGCGCATCGTCGCGCCAAGGAGGACACCAACCAAGAGGACAAGGATGGCAAGCCCCGGATCGTTGCCGGCAAAAGCCAAGCCGATCGCGGAAAGGTTGATCGCGGTCGCAATTGTTGTGAGAGGCGCTGCCGTCACCTCCGCCTTGGTGTCCGGTGAGAATATGCTGGCGAAACGCGGCCAGCTCAAGGCAATGGCAAGAACGAGGAAGACGGGGGCGATCGCGTGGAACGGCATCAGCGCGCTCCCAAGGCCATGCGGCGATCGCTGCCAAAATCGTCGGTGTCGTGAGCGACGATCTGGCGTGCTGCAAGCGTGCTGCCGATGGCGATCAGCACAGGGTTGTCGTAGCCGATCTGCGCGATCCCATCAGAGATGGTTGCAAGCGTGCCGTTCCAAGCCCGCTCGGTCGTCCGGCTGACGTCGCTGATAATGATAACAGGCGTTTCCGACGAGAGGCCTTCATCGATCAAGCGATCGGCGATGAGCGGCGCTGTTCTGCCGCCCATGTAGAAAACGGTTGTCGTGTGGGAATCGGCAACGGTCCTCCAGTTGACATCGGTAGGCAAGCCTCCATGTCGGGAATGGCCGGTGATGAAGCGGACGGACTGAGCATGGTCGCGATGCGTCAGCGAGATCCCGAGACGCGAGGCCATGGCGCTTGCGGTGGTGATGCCGGGGATGACATCGACCGGAATGTTCTCGCGATCGAGATGGGCAATCTCTTCGCCGGCGCGGCCGAAGATCATCGGATCGCCCGACTTCAGCCGCACGACCCGTTTGCCCGCCTTGGCAAGCTTTACCATCATGTCGTTGATATCTTCCTGGCGGCAGCTCGTGCGGCCGCCGCGCTTGCCGACAAGCATGCGCTTGGCCTCGCGCCGGGCGAGTTCCAGCACCTCTGACGAAACGAGATCATCGAAGAGGATAACGTCCGCTGCCTGCAGGGCGCGGACGGCCTTCAACGTCAGAAGCTCGGCATCACCGGGGCCGGCGCCGACCAGCGTCACGCGACCGCGCGAGGAGAGGGCGGGCGCTTCCCGAAGCCTGTCGGCCTCCTTGAGAAGCAGCCCGCCGACGCCCTCCTCCGGCGTATCCGAACTTGAAAAGGCGCGATCGACAAACCGCTCCCAAAAGGCGCGACGGAGCGGGCCAGGCGTCAGTCGTTCATTGACCCGGTCGGGCAAGGTCTGAGCCAGCTCAGCCCAGCCCTTCAGTGCACGTGGTAGCAATGTCTCGATCCGACGCCGGATTGCCTGGGCGAGGATCGGGGCTGCGCCATCCGTCGAGATCGAGACGACGACGGGGGAGCGGTTGACGATCGAGCCGAACTGAAACTGGCAGAAAGCAGGCTTGTCTATGACGTTGACTGGCACGCCGGCAACACGGGCGGCGTCGAAGAAGGCCTTCGCCTCGTCGTCTTCCTCACAGTCGGCGATGGCGATGGTCGCGCCGGCGAAGATGGTTTCATTCCAACCTTGGCAGTGATGGACGAAACCGCCCTGAGGGTGCTCGGCGCCGCGCAGGATGAGCTTCTCGAAGGTATCGGAAAGCGCGTCAGCATAGACATGCACCTGCGCGCCGCAGGCACCGAGAAGCTCGGCCTTCCAGGCGGCGGCGTCGGAGCCGCCAGCGACGACCACGCGCTTGCCTTCGAGCGCCCAGAACACCGGCAGCTTGGCAAGCGGTTCCATGCGGGCGGGTGCTTCATTCCGCGGCTGCTGCAAGACATCCATCGATGATCCCCCTGATCTCGGCGCGGCAGGAGCCGCAGTTGGTTCCGGCATTGAGTTCCTTGCCGACGGCTTCGACGCTGTGGCAGCCGCCGCGAACGGCAGCGACGATCTGGTTGACGCCGACGCCGAAGCAGGAGCAGACGGTGGCGCCCGGATCGGGCTTGTCTGCGCCGGGGCGGCCGGCGACTAAGGCGAAACGCTTGCGCAGATTGGTGTGCTCGGCGGTGAGCTGGGAGATCGCCCAGTTGCGGGCAACCGCCACGGGTTCGCGGGCCAGGAACAGCGCCGCGAGCAGTCGCTTGCCATCGAAAAAGGCGAGCCTCAGATCGCCGGACTGCTGGTCAGCGTAGCCGAGCGGTTCGACATTTTCGGGAATAGCGAAGGTGCTGCGGCACCACGTGCACCAGTCCTCGACCGGCTGGTCGAAAGCGAGTTCCACCCGCCAGCCGCCTTCGGCCTTTGCCAGCGCCCAATAGGCGGCTTCGAGGTGATCAGGCTTGGCGGCGGAAACGGCAAAGCCGTAACGCGCCGCCTTGAAGCGTCGCGCGGCGACGGCGACATTCTTCGAGGCCGGCTGGCCGGAGATTGCGTCTGTCAACGGCGCCACGACAGCGTCGATGCGGGCCTTGGCGGCAAACTGATCGTTCCAGTGCATCGGCACGAAAATGCTGCCGCGGGCCTGACGCTCGGTGATCAGGGCGCGCACCACGGCCTTGCCGTGCGGGCTTTCGATTTCGACGAGGCCGGCATTGCCGACGCCGATCTCGATCGCGTCGCGAGGGTGAAGTTCCGCGAAGGGTTCGGCGATATGGGACGAGAGCCGCGCGCTTTTGCCCGTGCGCGTCATCGTGTGCCATTGGTCGCGGATGCGGCCGGTGTTCAGGGTGAAGGGATAGTCGGCGCAGGTGCGATCCGCGGCGACCGGCTCGACGGCGATGAAACGTGCCTTGCCGTCGGCGTGGTAGAAGCCGCCCTTGGCGAAGAAGCGGGTCACATCAATCTCACGGCCCGCAGGCTGCGGCCATTGGAACGGCGAGAGTTCGTCATAGGCCTGATGGTTCATGCCGACATACGCGCCGATGTCGAAGTCGCGATTGCCGCTGTTCTCGAAAGCTGAGAGGGCGGCGTGTTCGTCAAAGATCTCGGCATTGGCGGCGAAGTTGAAGGCCTGCGTAAAGCCCATCCGTTGCGCCACTTCCGCAAGCTGCCACCAGTCGGCGCGGGCCTCTCCCGGTGCATCAAGGAAGGAGCGCTGGCGGGAGATGCGGCGCTCGGAGTTGGTGACAGTGCCGCTCTTTTCGCCCCAGCCGAGCGAGGGCAGAAGGACATGGGCGTGACGCGCGGTGTCGGTACTTTTCAGGACGTCGGAGACGACGACGAACGGACAGGCCTTGATCGCGGCCTCGACGGCGTCGGCGTCAGGCATGGAAACGACCGGGTTGGTCGCCATGATCCACAGCGCCTTGATACGGCCATCAGCAACAGCCCTGAACATGTCGACCGCCTTCAGGCCCGGCTTTTCCGCAATGGTGGGCGCATGCCAGAAGCGCTGGACACGGTCGCGATCCTCGGCGCTTTCGATCGCCATGTGGGCGGCAAGCATGTTGGCAAGTCCGCCGACTTCACGCCCGCCCATCGCATTCGGCTGCCCGGTGAGCGAGAAGGGCCCCATACCCGGCCCGCCGATGCGGCCGGTGGCGAGGTGACAGTTGATGATGGCGTTGACCTTGTCGGTACCAGACGAGGATTGATTAACGCCCTGGCTGTAGCAGGTGACGACCTTCTCGGTCGTGGCGAAGAGGCGATAGAATTCGCGAAGCTGCATGGCCGGAAGGCCGGTCATATCAAGCACCTCGTTGAAGGAGACGCCCGTCGCAGCCGTAAAGGCCTCTGCAAAGCCGTTGGTATGTTCGGCGATGTAATTCTGATCGATGGCGTTGCTTGCGATCAGATGTTCGAAAAGGCCGACGAAAAGCGCGACGTCGCTGTCCGGCCGGATGGCGAGATGCAGGTCGGCGATATCTGATGTCATCGTCCGGCGCGGGTCGATGACGACGACCTTCATGCCGGGGCGCGCCGCCTTGGCGGTCGCCAGCCGCTGATAGATGACCGGGTGGCACCAGGCGAGGTTCGAGCCGGTGAGGATCACAAGATCGGCAAGCTCGATATCCTCATAGGTACCCGGCACGGTGTCCGAACCGAAGGCGCGGCGGTGACCGGCGACGGAGGACGACATGCACAGCCGCGAATTGGTGTCGATGTTGGCCGAGCCGATGAAGCCCTTCATCAGCTTGTTGGCGATATAATAGTCTTCGGTCAGCAGCTGGCCGGAGACATAGAAGGCAACGGAATCGGGGCCGTGCTCATTGATGGCGTCCGAAAATTGTTGTGCGACGAGGTCAAGCGCCTGTTCCCACTCCACCCGCTCCCCGGAAACTTCCGGGTAGAGGAGGCGCCCATCGAGATCGACGGTTTCGCCGAGCGCCGAGCCCTTCGAGCACAGCCGCCCAAAGTTCGAGGGATGGTCCGGGTCTCCCTTGACGGACACCTTGCCGTCTTCGGCGACCTTGGCGATGACGCCGCAGCCGACACCGCAATAGGGACAGGTTGTCTTGACCTCTTTCTCCATCATTCGGCCGCCATCATCAGGCTTTCGAGCGCGATGTAGAGGGCGCCATCCTCGTTGCGGACGGGAATGGTTCGGACCTCGCCCTCATCGGCGCCGAGCGCCTTGCCGGTTTCGAGCGAGATCACCCAGTTGTGCAGCGGGCAGGTGACGGCCTTGGCATGGACGATCCCCTGGGAGAGCGGCCCCCCCTTGTGCGGGCAGTGGTCCTCGATGGCGAAGACCTCGTTCTCTGCGGTGCGGAAGACGGCGATCTTGCCCTGGGGTGTCTTCACGCAACGGGCGCCGCGGAGCGGAATGTCGGAGATGTCGCCGATTGAAATCCAGTTCATATCCATCTCCTTACTCGGCCGCCTGCGGGTAACCGACGGTCGCCATCGGCTTGAACTCATGCTTGTCCTTGCCGGAGACGCGCTCCGACCAGGGATCGACCTGGGCGAATTTCTGGGAGAAGACGAAGCGGTCGTAGTAAGCCTTGCGCTTGTCGGCGTCTTCCATGATCTGGCGGCGGATTTCCTCCAGGCCGACGCGCTTCGCCCACTTGTAGATGCGCTCGAGATAGCGGGCCTGCTCGCGGTACATCTGCGTCAGTGCCACGATATGCTCCAGCGCATCGTCCTCGGTCTTCACGAGGCCGAGAACCTCCGTGCCCTTGATGTCGAGGCCGGCAGCACCGGCGAAGTGGATCTCGAAACCCGAGTCGACACAGATGACGCCGATGTCCTTGCAGGTCGCTTCGGCGCAATTGCGCGGGCAGCCGGAGACCGCCATCTTCAGTTTTGCCGGTGTCCAGGAGCCCCACATGAACTTCTCGATGCGAATGCCAAGGCCGGTGGAATCCTGCGTGCCGAAGCGGCACCAGTCGGAGCCGACGCAGGTCTTCACCGTGCGCAACCCCTTGGCATAAGCCTGTCCGGAAACGAAGCCCGCCTTGCCGAGATCGGCCCAGACTGCCGGGAGGTCTTCCTTCTCGATGCCGAGCAGGTCGATGCGCTGGCCGCCCGTCACCTTCACCATCGGGATTTCGAACTTGTCGACGACATCAGCGATGGCGCGCAGTTCGTTGGAGTTCGTCACGCCGCCCCACATGCGCGGAACGACGGAATAGGTGCCGTCCTTCTGGATGTTGGCGTGAACGCGTTCGTTGATGAAGCGCGACTGGTAATCGTCCGCATATTCATTCGGCCAGTCGCAGACGAGATAGTAGTTGAGAGCCGGGCGACACTTGGCGCAACCGCACGACGTCTTCCATTCGAGTTCCTGCATGACGGCAGGGATGCTCTTCAGGCCCTTGGCCTTGATCAGGCGCCTGAGGTCGTCGTGGCCGAGTTCGGTGCAGGTGCACATCGGCGTGACGGCGGCCGGATTGTAGCTGTCGCCAAGCGTTAGTGTCATCAGCTTTTCTACGAGGCCGGTGCAGGAACCGCAGGAGGCGGACGCCTTGGTATGGGCGCGCACGTCGTCCAGCGACGTCAGGCCCTTGCTTGTGATCGTCGAGGTGATCTTGCTCTTGCAGACGCCGTTGCAGCCACAGATCTCCGCGTCATCCGGCAAGGCTGCAACGGCCGCCATAGGGTCCAGCGGCGACCCTCCCTGATAGGCCTGACCGAAGATCAGCGTTTCGCGCATCTCCTTGATATCGGTCTGTTTCTTTTTCAGATCGTTGAACCAGGCACCATCGGCGGTTTCGCCGTAGAGCACGGTACCGATGATCTTGTTGTCCTTCAGCACAAGGCGCTTGTAGACGCCGGCTGAGGCGTCGCGCAGCACGATTTCTTCGCGGTCGTCGCCATCGGCGAAGTCACCGAGCGAGAAGAGCTCGATGCCTGTCACTTTGAGCTTGGTCGGCGTGTCGGAATGCACGAAGGCAGCGGAACGGTCGCCCGACAAGTGCGAGGCGGCGACGCGGGCCATCTCGTAAAGCGGAGCGACAAGGCCGTAGACCATACCGCCGACTTCGGCGCACTCGCCGAGCGCCATGATGCTGCCGTCCGAGGTCAGCATGCCGTCATCGACGACGATGCCGCGGTTGATGGCGATGCCTGCGTCCTTGGCGAGCCCGACGCTCGGGCGGATGCCGACCGCCATGACGACGAGGGTTGCCGGAATGATGCGGCCGTCGTCGAGCTCGATGCCTTCGACCTTGCCGTTACCCACGATGGCCTTGGTGTTGGCCTTGGTGATAACCTTGATGCCGCGTTCTTCCACGGCCTTTTGAAGCAGGTAGCCGGCAGCCGGATCGAGCTGGCGCTCCATCAGTGTCGGCATCACATGAAGGACGGTAACGTCCATACCGCGCGAGGCAAGGCCAGCCGCCGCTTCGAGGCCGAGCAGGCCGCCGCCGATGACGATCGCTTTCTCGCGAGACTGGGCGGCAAGCAGCATCGCCTGCACGTCGTCGAGGTCGCGATAGGTGATGACGCCGGGCAGATCCTTGCCGGGCACGGGAATGATGAAGGGCACGGAGCCGGTGGCGATCACCAACTTGTCGTAGCTTTCGGTGACGCCGTGATCCGACGTGACCGTCTTGGCCGCACGGTCGATCTTGATGATCTTGTGGCCCTTGTAGAGGGTAATGCCGTGCTTGATGTACCATCCATCGCCGTGGATGATGATTTCTTCGTATTCCTTCTCGCCGGAGAGAACCGGCGAGAGCATGATGCGGTCGTAGTTGACGCGCGGCTCGGCGTTGAAGATCGTGACCTGATATTGGTCCGGCGCCTTTTCGAACAGGTGCTCGAGCATGCGCCCGGGCGCCATGCCGTTGCCGATGATAACAAGCTTCTCAGTCATGGTTTTCAAATCCTCAGATCAGGTGGCAGCGACGGCTTGCGCGGAGAGGCCGCGGCGGTCGAGTTGCTTGACCGACAAGTGCATCCAGACCAGCGAGATAACGACGATCGCAAAGAGCAGCATGAAGCAGCTCGACCAGAGGCCGGTCATATCCTTGAGAAAGCCGAAGGCGATCGGCAGGATGAAGCCGCCGAGACCGCCCATCATGCCAACGATGCCGCCGACCGCGCCGACGCTCTCGGGATAGTAGGCAGGGATGTGTTTGTAGACGGCAGCCTTGCCGAGGCTCATGACGAAGCCGAGGGCGAAGATGACGACGATGAAGACGACAGGCGTGATGCCGAGTGCGGAGCCGGAGCCGGCGGCCGGGAGCGAAAGGATGAGCGTTGCGACGGCTGCGACTGCGAACATCACGTACATCACGCTACGAGCGCCCTTCTTGTCAGAGACAACGCCGCCGAAGGCGCGGAAGATGCTGCCCGGGATGGAATAAGCGGCCGCGACCATGCCTGCAGTTGCGAGATTGAAGCCGTAAACACCGACCAGATAGCGGGGCAGCCACAGAGACAGGGCAACGAAGCCGCCAAAGGCGAAGAAGTAGTAGAGCGAGAAACGCCAGACCTGGACGTTCTTCAGCGGCGCGAATTCCTGTGCCAGGCTCTTGGAGGCAATCTTGCCTTCGCGGCGAAGGCGGAATGCCGGGTCATCCGTCGTGGTGAACCAGAAGACGATTGCCATCAGCGCCAGGCCGACGGCCCAGATCTGAGCAACCGCCTGCCAGCCCCAGGCGATCAGTACGAAGGGCGCCGCAAACTTGGTCACCGCGGCTCCGACATTGCCGGCGCCGAAGATGCCAAGTGCCGTCCCCTGCTTCTGAGCCGGGAAGAAGGGCGAGACATAGGCGACGCCGACCGCGAAAGAGCCACCGGCAAGCCCTACGCCGAGGCCGGCGATCAGCATCTGCGTATAGGTCTGGGCATAGGAGAGGAGGAAGGTCGCCAGGGCAGCGGCCAGCATGGTGAGCGTGTAGACGAGGCGGCCGCCATAGCGGCCGGTCCAGATGCCAAGGACGATACGGACAAGCGAACCGGTCAGAACCGGTGTGCCGACCAGCAATCCGAACTCGGCCTCGTTCAGGCCGAGATCCTGTTTGATCCGGATGCCGATGATCGCGAAGATCGTCCAGACGGCAAAACAGAGGGTGAAGGCAATCGTGGACATCCACAATGCTTTGGCTGGTTCGCCGGCGGACATGGACTGCGTGTTCCTGATAACAGACATGGCTTCTCCGGGGCCCGACAAGGTCGTGCCTATCCATCGCTAGGGGTTAAAAACAAAAAGCCGCTGGTCAGGGCGCGCTTACACGGGAGGTGCGCGAGATATCCTGATCAGCGGCTTTGCTGTGGGCGCCCGTCGTTGGACGCAAATTCTTGGCCTGTTGGCCTGCCTATTACAAAGCAAGGGCCGTGCCAGTTTAATTAAGTCATTGTTTTTGAATGGATAGCATTGATCGCGAAAATCAGGCGATCATTTATGCGGTAACGCATGCGCAGCAATCGCTCTAAAAATTGTGCAATGCATATAAAATGGGCATGCTTTAGCTGCGGACCTGGCTGGCGATGTAACTGTCGACGTCAGCGGGATCGAACAGGCCGCCATCGAAGAAACCGTCCGGCCCCAGTGTCAGTGCGCCGCTTGAGCCGACAGGGGTTTCGACCTGAAGCGCACCTTCCACCTTGGAGCTTGCGGCCGGCATGGCAATATTCAGTGCCTTGAGGGCACTTCGGTAAATATCGGGCCGGTAAGTGTCGTTGGCGATCTGCTGATGCTCCGGAGTATGCCGGATGTGCTCCCAGCGAACCATCTGCGTATAGAACCATAGGGCGTGGCTCTTCCAGGGAAAGGTCGCCGCCTTGGCATTGGGGACGAAAAAGTCCCTGATGCTCAGCGTTTCGCCTCCGCCGATTTTCAGAAGGCCGGTTAGTGCGGGCAGCAGACTTTCTGCGGGCCGATCCACGTAGGCGGGCCGCGCCAGGAGGTTGGCAAGTTCCTCGCGATTGCCGGTGTCAGCGCACCAGAGGGAGGCGCCGTAAAGAGCGCGCAAGAGAGCCGCCAGGGCTTCGGGGTGACCATCGGCCCAGCGGCTGTTGACGCCAAGCACCTTCTCCGGACTGGATTTCCAGATGCCCGCCTTCACTGTCGCCAAGTGCGCTCCGCTGTGGAGCACGCCGAGCGTATTCCAGGGCTCGCCGGCGCAATAACCGTCGATCAGACCCGATGTCATCGCATCAGCCATATCGGGCGGCGGCAGGATGCCGATCTCTACATCCTCCTCGGGGTCAATGCCGCTTGCTGCCAGCCAGTAACGCAGCTCGTAGTTATGGCCTGAATAGGGGTGGACGACGCCAAAGCGCAGTCGTTCGCCTTTCCTGTTGTCGATGACCCTGCGCAAGGCGAGACCGCTGGAAAGTGCATCAAGATCCGGCGAGGCGCCGCATTCGGCCATCTCGCTCCACAGGCCCGCGGAAACGGTCACGGCATTGCCGCCAAGTCCAAGCGCCATCGGCACGATCATACGCGGTGCCGGTGCGGTCAGTCCGAGATTGCAGGCGATCGGCATGGGGGCGAGAATATGGGCCACATCGAAATGGCTGACCGCAAGCCGGTCGCGAATCGTCGCCCAGGAGCGTTCACGCACGAGCGTCAGCGCGACGTCCTGTTCGGCGGCAAGGCCCTTTTCCTTGGCGACAACCAAAAGCGCGCTATCGAGAAGCGGCAGGAAGCCAGCGGTAATCTGATGCGTGCTTGTCATGCGTCGGTTCCCGGATCGAGGAGGATTGCGGCTGTGATCAGGCTCTGCGCGATCTCGACGATCTTCCTGTTCTGGTTCATGGCCGTGCGCCGCATGAGCGCATAGGCCTCATCTTCGCTCAGCCCGCGGGATCGCATCAGCAACCCCTTCGCGCGGTCGATCAGCTTGCGGTTTTCCAGTTCGCCGCGCGTTTCCTCCAGCTCACGGTTCAGGCGCGAGAAGGCGTTGAAACGGCTGATAGCCATCTTGAGGATCGGGCGGACACGCTCTTGCTTCAGGCCGTCGACGATGTAGGCGGAAACGCCAGCTTCAACAGCGGCCTCGATGGAAGCTTCGTCCGACTTGTCGACGAACATGGCAATGGGGCGCTTTACCGCGCGGGAAATCTGGAAGATGCTTTCCAGCATGTCGCGGTTCGGGTTCTCGAGGTCGATCACGATGACATCAGGGTTGATTTCCATGATGCGCCTTGCAAGGCCTTTCATGTCATCGATGAGCGTGACGTTGTCATAGCCCGCCTCGCGCAGACCGACTTCGATGATCGACGCCCGAATGCTGTTCTCATCGATGACGAGCACGTTGAGGTCGCTGGGTTTGGCAAGAGGGGTCATTATGCGTCTACCGCCGTGTACTCGTGAGACGCATGGAGCGGACCGTCTTTGATGTCAGTTTGACCGGAAGGGATCATGGCTTCGTCGCAAACGCCCTTGAGTTTTGAGGTCATGCATAGACTCTCGCGAGGCGCATTGCTTGCGCGATGTTCGCCTTAAAATCAAGCTATTTTGCGAATCGCCTAATTATTGAGCTTTTGGAGATCGGGCGAGCATCTCGTCCTTTGTATCTTACTTTGTCCGCGCAAGCCGTAGTTACATCGCCTTTCAAATCCAAGGAAAGAGAAAACAATCGCGACACATGCCGGATGTTCTCTGGGACCGTAACGCAAATGGAGAGACCAACCACCATGTTCACATTTTTGCTTGTCATGGCCGCCACGGCTGTCGCGCTTGCTGGTAGCGTGTTCGCCTCCCGATCGGTTGACGTCGCTCTTTCGGTCGTCCCCGCGAAATACCGTCCCAGCCAAAAACAAACTCTTCGGGACCAGCTTCGGTGAACGCAAGGACTGCCCCAGGTCACATGCTTCATTTGTCGCGTTTGGGCTGGGTTGCCAAGTTTTCCGGTTCAGATCCAAAACGGTTTTGGTTCAGCGGTCGCCGAAATATATAGCGGGTGGGAAGGATGCCCGTTGGACGTAAGCTTGAGTGCGCAGCACCGGGACGACCGGAGCATTTCGAAAACTCTGGAACCACGTCCGAGGTACGCGCCGTGTCTTCCCCACGCGCAGACGATTTGGCTGTAGTCCCTGCCGATCCTACGAAGATAACGATCGTTCGCCGGTCCAACAGGATCGGTGTGTTCGTAGATCAAACTTGGAGAGGTCGATCTTAGTGCAAACAGGTTGCCGACCACGAGACCGCCGAATCCCCACGACCTAGCGAAGGTGATGCATCGACGAAGGGTCGGGTCGTCGTCGCGTGCGTTCGCGGTGGATGGGTTGAGCATCAAGAACGCAACTGTTTTCTTCAGCGGGTCCCATTGGCGCTCGAGCCGGTATCGGTAGCAACCGCATCTTGAAAACACTGCTGACGAGATGATGAAATTGTCGCTCATTCGCCATTTTCCACTCGGCCGTCAGTGATGGACCGGCGCCGTTGACGCCTCGCTTTCGAGGATGACGATGCCGGAATAAAGAACCGGCGTGCCGTCGCGATCACGAAAGCATCTGCCAAATGCAGCCACCCGCACGTAATGATTGTTTGCTGCCGTGACACGGTAGACCGACTGCTGCGGTCGCTCGCCAACGATGGTTTCGGTGATGGCTTTCGCCAGCTTCGGTCGATCTTCGGGGTGGACACGGTCCAGATACGACTGAAGCGGCAAGCCGCGCATGGTTTCCTCGGCAGCCAGTCCGAACAGTTCCGCAAGCGCGGCGTCGGCGTACACGAGATCTTTGGTCACATCCCAAGTGAAGATCCCTGCATCCTCTGTTTCGGGGTCGGACAGGTCTACCGCGAAGATGCGCTCGGTGCCCGGTTTGTCGGCGCCCGGCTTCATGGATCCTCCAATTAGAAAGGTTTTATAGCGTAGTCGCTGTGCGGCAAGGGGAGATCAGTCCAGGGTCCGTCTCAGTAGGACCGCAGTAAGTCATCGCTCAATGTGAGGACTTCCATAGTTTATCTCCACCTGCTACTTAGGCAGTCGAAATGCGGCCACGTAAGAGGTTATATGACTGACGCGACAAACAGGATTGCAGCAACGAAGGCGCATGTCACCTTGCGTAGCGATCTGATGGGAACGTTGGCTTTTGTCTTTGTTGCCAGTCTTGCAATACTTGTCTGGGCGGGATGGGGAAAAACAAGCGACGTAGATGGGACGGTCCGGCCAATAGGTCCCAATCCGCAAATCAGCGCTCACCAGTAATAGTGCCTGTTTTAGAGGCTCGCTCAGGCGGTCGCTGGCGGTCAAACGCCGCTAGTGAACGTCGCGCTGTTCACGAGAGAAGCGCCATCGAGGCGAGCTTTCAGCGATGTCGGTCAACACCCGCCTTTTTGGAGACATGCGTTGAAAGCATGGCTGGGATCGATTCTTGGCGCTCCAATCCCCCACATAGCGCCACCATATGAAGGCCATCGAAGTAATCGAAGCGCCAACGACTGGCAGCTAACTTCGAAAGCCCAAGGAAAGGGGATTATCATGAATGTAGCACGTTCTTTCAACAATTGGCGCAAGTACCGTCAGACGGTCTCCGAGCTTGGCCGGATGAGCAACCGCGAACTGCACGACCTTGGCATCAATCGCGCCGACATCGAGATGGTAGCAAGGGCTGCCGCGCGCTAAGTAGCGCTATTGCAATGGTTTCGAAGCGCTCGTCTTTTCAGGCGGGCGCTTTTGTTTGTGCGGTCGCTCCCGAACCCGCGATGAGATGTGTGCCGGGTTAGGAGAGAACTTTCCTGCGGATTATACGCGTCCGATTGTGGGCGCTGGTCGAGAGGCGAAATCAGCGGCTCTGCTACTCCTCATTCCTATGCTTGGTGGGAATGAGGAGTAGGGTTCAGCAAGTAAAGGGCCGCGGAGAAGCCGCGGCGCTACAGTCCATCACTCCGCGGCCTGTCGAGCCATCGGGTTGTTCGGATGGGTCGTCCAGTTTGCATAATTTGGATCGACAATCTTGCCGGTGCGCTTGTCGAGATCTCCAACCGGAAGCTGCTCCATGGTGATGCAATTCTCAACAGGACAGACGTTGACGCAGAGATTGCAGCCGACGCATTCCTCTTCCATCACCTCGAACTTCCTGACGCCATTCACGAACTGGGTGATCGCTTGGTGCGAGGTGTCCTCGCAGGCGATGTGGCAGCGACCGCACTTGATGCAGGCATCTTGGTCGATCTTCGCCTTGGCGATGTAGTTGAGGTTGAGGTACTGCCAGTCCGAAACATTCGGGACCGCGCGGCCGGTGATGTCGTCGAGGTTGCGGTGGCCCTTGGCATCCATCCAGTCCGAGAGACCGGTGATCATCTCCTGGACGATCTTGAAGCCATAGGTCATCGCCGCCGTGCAGACCTGCACGTTACCGGCACCGAGCACCAGGAACTCGGCCGCATCGCGCCATGTCGTGACGCCGCCGATGCCTGATATCGGCAGGCCATAGGTTTCCGGATCGCGAGCGATCTCGGCCACCATGTTGAGGGCGATCGGCTTGACGGCCGGTCCGCAATAGCCACCGTGGCTGCCGCGCCCGTCGATCGACGGTTCCGGAGCAAAGGTGTCGAGATTGACCGAGGTGATCGAGTTGATCGTGTTGATCAGCGAGACGGCGTCGGTGCCGCCAGCCTTGGCGGCCCGCGCCGGCTTTCTGATATCGGTGATGTTGGGCGTCAGCTTGGTGATGACAGGCATGCGCGTGTATTGCTTGCACCAGCGCACGACCATTTCGATATATTCCGGCACCTGTCCGACCGCGGAGCCCATGCCGCGTTCCGACATGCCGTGAGGACAGCCGAAGTTGAGCTCGATGCCGTCGGCGCCAGTCTCCTCGACCAGGGGCAGGATCGCCTTCCAGGCATTCTCCTCGCAAGGAACCATGATCGAGGCGATCAGCGCCCGATCCGGCCAGTTCATCTTCACCTGCTTCATCTCGCGCAGGTTGGTGTAGAGGTCGCGGTCGGTAATGAGCTCGATGTTGTTCAAGCCGAGCAGGCGGCGGTCGGCGCCCCAGATCGCGCCGTAGCGCGGGCCGTTGACGTTGACGACGGGCGGACCTTCCTCACCGAGCGTCTTCCAGACGACGCCGCCCCATCCGGCCTTGAAGGCACGTTCGACGTTGTAGGCCTTGTCGGTCGGCGGTGCCGAGGCCAGCCAGAACGGGTTGGGCGACTTGATGCCGACGAAATTATTGCGGAGATCAGCCATTGTTCATTCTCCCATTCACGCGACGGCAACGGCCGGCTGCGCGCCGGCAGCAAGCATACGGTTGATGGATTCAGCGGCGTCGCGCCCTTGCGCGACCGCCGAAACGGTCAGGTCGTCACCGCCGACGACGCAGTCGCCGCCGGCCCAGACGCCGTCGAGCGAAGTCTTGCCATCCGCATCGATGGCGATGCGGCCGGATTCCATGCGCAGAGCACCGAGGCCTGACGCGTCGAAGGTCTGACCGATCGCCTTGAAGACCTGATCGGCGGCTATGACACCGGTTTCGCCAGTCGTCGACAGGCGGCCATCGACTAGCTTGGTATATTCCACCTCGATCGCGGCGACCTTGCCATCCTGTGCAAGAATCGACTTCGGCGCCAGCCAATGGCGGATTATGACGCCCTTGGACGTCGCAAGATCCTGCTCGAACTCCGAGGCGTTCATGTGCTCCTTGCCGCGACGATAACAGATCGTCACCTCTTCGGCGCCGAGGAGCTTCGCCTGCACGGCGGCGTCGATGGCGGTCATGCCTCCGCCAAGAACGACGACGCGGCGGCCGATGGCAACGTCGCCCTTGTCTGTGGCCTGGCGCAGGCCTGCGATGAAGTCGACGGCATCATCGACTCCGGCCAGGTTTTCGCCTTCGACACGAAGCGCATTGACGCCAGCAAGGCCGATCCCGAGGAAGACGGCATCATATTGCGACTGCAGATCGGCGAGCGAGAAATCGCGGCCGAGCAGTTGGTCGTGACGGACTTCGATGCCGCCGATCGCGAGAACGTAGTCGACTTCCTTCTGGGCGAAGTCATCGACCGCCTTGTAGGTGGCGATGCCGTATTCGTTGAGGCCGCCGGACTTGGCCTTGCCATCATAGATGACGACGTCATGGCCTTTTGCGGCGAGGCGGTGAGCGGCGGCAAGGCCAGCAGGACCGGCGCCGACCACGGCGACCTTCTTTCCTGATGAGGCGGCGCGGCTGTAGAACTGTCTATCCGCCTGCATGGCGGTGTCGGTGGCGTAGCGCTGCAAGCGACCGATTTCGACAGGACGCTCCTCTGCCGTGTTGCGCACGCAGGCCTGCTCACACAAGTCTTCGGTGGGACAGACGCGGGCGCACATGCCGCCCAGAATATTCTGGTCGAAGATCGTCTTTGCCGATCCGATCGGATTGCCGGTGGCGATCTGTCGGATGAAGAGCGGAATGTCGATGGAGGTGGGACAGGCCGTCATGCACGGCGCGTCGTAGCAGAAATAACAGCGGTCAGCTGCAACCAGCGCCTCGTGCTTGTCGAGGCGCGGATGAAGATCGGAGAAATTCGACTCGTACTCTGCAGGCGAAAGCCGGCCAGCACGAATCCCAGTTCCCAGTCGTTCCATTGAAGTTCCCTCATTATTGGTAAACGGCCAGTGAGGGAAAGCGTAACTCAGCTTCAAAAATTTATCAAACGGTAAAATTTTTGAAGATTTTTGAGCCTATATCGTTGTTTTTATATCGTTATTTTCTTTTGAGCCGAGGGCTATCAGAGCCTGTTATCGCCCCGCAAATAAAAAAGTAAAGAAATCGATATTTTTCTGAGAAGCGCCGGGAACCATTTGGATACCTGCTCGTTACTGCGATATCCAAACGATGACCGCATCGACCCAACATGCGCGCCCCCAACCCATCGTTTGGACGTACTCACGGTCCCCTCCCGGTGAGTGAAAGAACAGCCGGTGCGCCGCCCTCGCACTGGCTGTTCTTCGTTTAGCGCATGGCGGCCTTTTGAGGGGGGCGCCTAAGAATTTCGAATTCGGCGTCGGGGATTGTCAGGTTATATTCGATCCTACCAGGTACCAGCGTCAGTTCGGCCTTGCCGTTGACAGAGGAGGGTACGACGCGCTCCAGCACCGTTTTACCGAAGCTGTTCTCGCTGAATTCATGAATCTCGGCGGGATCGCACAGCGTCTCCGTCCATGAAATCTCGATGGTCCTTCGTCCGGCCGAGGCCACTTCGCGGCACGTTAGAGTGACGGCAGGCTTGCTGCCGGCGATTGCTCCGTAGGATGCCGAGTTGACGATCAATTCGTGGAGCGCCAGACCGACATGCACGGCGGCATTGGGAGTGAGGTGAACGTTTATCCCGGAGATCGGCAGTGGTCCCGCGGTCTCCGGCCAATACGGTGCGAACTGCTTCTCAGCCAGTTCGAAGAGGAAGGCACCACGCCAGCTGGAGTCGGTAATCAGGTCCTGAGAATTCGACAGCGATTGCAGCCGCCCCCGGAATTTCATCAGAAAGCTATCCAGTGATATGGTGTTGCGGGCTGTTTGGGTGGCAATGCCCTGGATAATTGCGAGAAGGTTCTTGGAGCGGTGGGAGAGTTCGCGAAGAAGGGACTTCAGCACTTTCTCGCGATGCCGCGTTTCCGTTACCTCTGAGATGACGGAAAGGATTCCGACCGGTTGATCGCCACCGGCGCGTTCGATCTTCAACTCGTAGGTGCGCATTTCACTGTCGATCGAAATGTCGACCTCGGTCGTAGCAGGTCTTCCGGTTTCGAATACCTGCTGCTTCAGTTTCGTCAGATTGGCTCCCTGCAGCTCGCCGAAAAGATCGGCGTCGGTTCCGCCTGGTATCGCCAGTGACTGGAAATGCGGAGGCAGGTTATCGGCATAGGTGATCGATAGGCGAGGATCCTGGTAGATCACGCAGATCCCCGCACTGGCGAGGGCTCGCTGCAGCAATACCGCTTTTTCTTCCAGCGCGAAGGGCATGCCGGGCACTGGTTCATTCGTATTCACCTAGTCGCCTTTCCCGTGTTGATCTTCTCTCAGTCCCCCTGAGAAAGATGCCCTTCGATAGGGAAGCTCATCCTAGAGTAAAGCGCTGAAACAAAACCTTAAGGCGGAAGAGCGTCTCGGATTTACCCGAAACGCACCCCCGTTTCCTTTTGTTCCTCTAAGGCGCCATTTCCTCAGGCAGCGGCCTTGGTGGATTCGTTGAAGAAGAGCGCCTGACTGATCAAGGCCTTGACCATGTCAGGATTGAACGGCTTCGTGACCAGGAATGTCGGCTCCGGTCGTTCGCCGGTCAGCAATCGCTCCGGAAAGGCGGTGATGAAGATCACTGGCACGCTGGCGGTCTTGAGGATGTCGTTGACCGCATCGATGCCGGAACTGCCGTCGGCAAGCTGGATATCCGCAAGAACCATGCCCGGTCGGGTCCTATTGTAAAGCGCAACTGCTTCGGCGTGGGTACGCGCAATGCCGGTGACGCGGTGGCCGAGGCTTTCTACCATCTGTTCGATGTCCATCGCGATCAGCGGCTCGTCCTCGATGATCATGACATCGGTCGCAACCTGGCGAGAGATTTCGCGTGATGCGCTGTCGAGCAGGCCGACCACTTCATCTTCTTCCACGCCCAAGATCTCGGCGATCTCTCCGACGCGAAAGTTTTCAACAGAGGCCAGGATAAAGGCCTGACGGGCGCGCGGCGAAACCTTGCCGAGGTTCAGCGTTGCACGCTGCTCCCACGCGTAAGGTGACGCCGGTTCCGGAATCTGGACCGTGACGGAACCAAAGAGCGCGGTGAAAAGTTTGTACAATGCGACGCGGTCATCCGCAGTATCCGGGAAAATGGATATGTCTGTAATGATCGCCTCAAGCACAGCAGCGACGTAGGCGTCGCCTGAGGTCTGCGTTCCGGTAAGCGCGCGGGAATAACGACGCAGGTAAGGAAGGTGCGGCGCGATTCGAGTCGAAAGTGTCATTTAAAGCTCCCACTAGAGGCCCGAGCGGCCCTCAATGGCGATTAAAACGTCACGGACTGTAAAAATGTTCCTGAGAAGTAGGAACTTTTTTTCTCTGGCAGCATTATGGTGCCTACAACAGAGGGCTCATCGCATTTGTTCCATGGCACCTGACGGGGTGTTCGCCAATCAGTTGGCCCAAGCGGCTGAATTAGTTAAGACGAACTTAAGGCGGGCGGCAGGACGCGCGAATAACAGAAGTAAAGTGACGATTGATGACGACACGGAAGAATGAAAAAGATCGGCAGCGGCTGGAAATGCGCGCAAGCGATATACTGGACCCGAACAGCCAGATCGGGGTAAAGTTACGATCGCTCTATGCTGCCGTGCAGGAAGAGGCTATTCCGGACCGCTTTCTCGATCTGCTCGAGAAGTTGGATCAAGCCGAACTTGTCGCTTCGGCCAAAGCCGCGAAGTAGGTGGCTCCATGGAAAAGCAGCAACCGAGCTTCAAACGCGAACTTCTCGCGTCTCTTCCCAGCCTCCGAGCCTTCGCTATCTCGCTGATCGGCCGCCACGATCGGGCCGATGACCTTGTTCAGGACACCATCATGAAGGCCTGGGCAAAGCAGGATCATTTCGAGATGGGCACGAACATGAAAGCCTGGCTGTTTACGATTTTGCGCAACGAGCTTTACAGTCAGATGCGCAAGAGCGGACGCGAAATCCAGGATAGCGACGGCTTGTTCACCGAGTCGATGGCAATGCACCCGTCGCAGTATGGGGCGCTTGACCTTCAGGATTTCAAGAAGGCACTCGACCAGTTGCCGCCCGATCAGCGTGAAGCGATTATCCTAGTTGGGGCCTCGGGGTTCTCCTACGAGGAAGCCGCGGAGATCTGCGGATGTGCCGTCGGGACTATCAAGAGCCGCGTCAACCGCGCTCGTCAGCGCCTCCAGGAGTTGCTTCAGATTTCCGGCGAGGCCGATTTCGGACCGGATGCGACGTCGTCGCCGCTGACCTCCAAGGCTTTCGCTTTCTGAATTCTGCACATCTCAGCGATTAAAGGCCGGCTGCCTCGGGGCGCCGGCCTTTTTCGTGAAAGTTGATTGCAGCAATGCGAGCCGTCAGTCGTCTCGCTTGGAACCCATGAGATTGGCTGCCACGATTGCTGCGAGCACTCCGGCGGTCAATAAGGGTTGCGCGCGGACGAGACCAATGCCGACTGCGGCGAGTGATTCCAGTGCCTGCTTGCGTTCCTGTGCACGACGGGCTTCCTGCGCGTTGATCACCATCATGATGACGAGGACCACGATCGCGATCAGCAGTGCTGCGGCGGCCAGGAAGAGGGCTGCGCCGATAGGCCCGTAGATCCCCGATAGCCATATCGCACCAGCAACGACCGCGAGTGTGTAGGCGGTCAACAAAAGCACGGCGGCAATCGCCACGAAAATACCGTTGCGCTTTGTACGCGCAACGGTCCGATGAACACTCGTGCCTACCAGCAGGCTGAGAATGGGGAAGAGCATCGAGCCTCCTTAACGGCGGGCAAGGAGGGCGAGGACAAGCCCAAAGGCTGCCGCGGCGCCGACGGTGGCGAGGGGATGCTTGCGCACCGTGTTGCGCATTTCATGCGCGCCGCGAAGATAGCCTTCCTGCAATTCGTGGATCAGGTCTTCGCTGCGGGCGACAAGATCGTCGTAACCTGCCGCCGCCTGATAGCGAAGGCGATCGCTCGACTTCCGCGACTGCTTTCCGGCAATCTTCGTTAGCGCTGCGATCTCCTCGCGAAGAGACTCGATCTGCTCTTCGATGGTGGATTCGATGTTGTGAAGCGTGCCGCCGTTACGCCGGCTGCGAATGGGGTGGAGGAGCGAAGAGGCCACGATTTTCTCCATCGGTAAGGCGCGCGCTCTGCTGCGGCCTGGTTTAACACAGGGCCGTCGCCGACGTTTGCATGAAGATTGTCGCCCGGCAATGACCCAAATCGTCAATTGCTTAACGCGGTCGTCCGGCAAAAAGTTCCGCTACGCTGGATTGTATCAGGCCTGGATCGCACTATGCGCAAGTACGAAAGGCGTGCCGTCCTTCGGGACCTGATTAATCCGCAGCGCACAGCCAAAGACGGATTCCATCGTCTCGTCCGTCAAGACATCGCGGACGCTGCCGCTGGCAGCCACTTGCCCCGATTTCATCAGGATGATCCGGTCGGCAAAGAGCGCGGTCAGGTTGAGGTCATGCATGACGGCGATGACGCCGCCGCCAGCCTCGCAGAACTTGCGCGCCAGCGTCATGATGGTCAGCTGGTGGCTGATGTCGAGGCTGGATACCGGCTCGTCAAGCAGAAGCCAACAGGGCTTGTCGTCGACGACAGGCTCGGCGATCTGGCAGAGGACGCGGGCGAGTTGAACACGCTGCTGCTCCCCACCCGAAAGCTCCTGATAGAAACGGCCTTCGAAGCCGTCGAGATCGACGGAGGCCAGCGCATTCGCAGCAGTCTGCTCGGCCTTCTCGGGTTTTCGGTTGACGCCGGTGGTCAAGCCCATCCGCACCACTTCGCGCACGGTGAATGGAAAGGAGATCGAGCTTGCCTGCGGCAGCACGCCCCGCATTGTCGCCAGCTGCCACGGCTGTAACCGGTTGACTTCCTGCCCATTGAAAGCAATGGAGCCGGAGTAGGGAAGTTCACCCGAGACCGCCTTCATCGTCGTCGTCTTGCCCGAACCGTTCGGGCCGGCAATCGCGGTCAACTGTCCCGCCTCCGCCGTAAAACCGACCTGACTGACAATGGTCTTGCCGGAAAGGCGCACGGAAACGCCGGATACTTCAATCATTGCTCAATACTCAAAGGGCAAGGCGTGCGCGATGCCGCAACAGAATCCAAAGGAAGAACGGGCCACCGACAGCCGCGGTAATGATGCCGATCGGCAGTTCGGCCGGCGCGACGATGGTCCTTGCAAGCACATCTGCGAAAATCAGCAGTGAGCCGCCGAGAAGCGCCGAGGCCGGCAACAGGAAGCGGTGATCGGGGCCGATCGACATGCGCAATACATGCGGAACGACGATGCCGACGAAACCGATACCGCCGCTGACCGCGACGGAAGCTCCAGTTGCTGCGGCGACGCAGACGATGGCGATGTTTTTCAACCGTTGAACGGGGACACCCATGTGAAACGCTGTGGCTTCGCCAAGCGTTATCGCATTCAGGCCACGCGCCATGAACGGTATCGCGGCGAAGGAGAGAAGGATGATGGGGCCGGCGGCGGCAATCTTTGCCCATGTCGCTCCAGCAAGTGAGCCCATGCCCCAGAAGGTGAGGTCGCGCAGTTGCTGATCGTTGGCCATGTAGATCAGCAGGCCGGTGAGCGCACCGGCAAGCGAGCCGAGCGCGATGCCGGCAAGCAGCATCGTGGCGACCGAGGTCTGGCCGTTCCCGGTTGCGATCCGGTATAGCAACCACGTGCTGGCAAGGCCGCCGCCGAAGGCTGCGATCGGCAAAGCGTAGATGCCGAGCAGCGTGTAGAGCGGTGCTGCAAAGGTGTTGGCGAGCACAATGATAACGACTGCTCCGAGACTTGCCCCGGAGGAGACGCCGACCAGCCCGGGGTCCGCAAGCGGATTGCGGAACAGGCCCTGCATGATGGCGCCAGAGACGGCCAGCGAGCCACCGACGAGGAAGCCAAGGATGGCGCGGGGCATGCGGATATCAAAGATGATGATCCTGTCACGCGCGTTCAGGGCTTCGTCGGAGCCGGCGATGTTGGCAATGACATCGACAAACGAGGCGTTTGAGGCGCCTGTCGTTACTGAAAACAACAGAGACAGGACGGAGCCAGCCGCAAGCAGAAGGATCGCCAACAGGGCAAGGCGACTGCGATCGCCCGCCCTGTGGAGTTCCCGGAGACCTGCCAGCGAAAACATGGCGCGCTTCTGTCCCATGGCGTCCAAGAGAGCCATCATCAGCTCCCGTAGATCGCCGCGTTCAATTCGCGGACGGCGCTCGCGGTGCGGGGGCCGAAACCGAGGAGATGCAGACCATCCATACGAATGATCGCCTTTTTCTGCGCGGCAGGCGTCAGGGCCAATGCTGGCTGCTTGAGAAGGTCTTCATTGGTGGTGCCGGATCCGTCGCCGCGGTTCATCATCAGAATGACATCAGGTTTGGCTTCGACGATCGCTTCATCGGTGAGGGGCTTATAGCCGGGAAAGTTGCCCACGGCGTTGACCGAACCCGACAACTTGATGATGCCATCAGCAGCCGTGCCGGTGCCGGAGGCCATGATCTTGCCGCCCTGCATGCTCAGAATGAAGAGGATGCGCTTGCGCTCGCTTTCGGGCCGCTTGGCGGCGTCGGCGATTGCCGCGTCCAGATCCGCGCCGACCTTGTCCTCCAGCGCCTTTGCCTTGTCGGGCTGAGCGAGGAGATCGCCGACCCGGTCGATCTTGGCGAGGATGCCTTCGCGGGTATAGGCATTGGGTACAGTCTCGAAGGGGACGCTCGCGCCCTTGAGTACGTTGAGCGCTTCCGGAGGACCGGATCCCTCGATGGCGATGATCGCCGTCGGGTTCATCGCAAGGATGCCTTCCGGCGACAGCGCGCGCATATAGCCGACATCGGGCAGCTTCGTTGCCGCTTCGGGATACATGCTGGTCGTGTCGCGCGCGATCAGGCGGTTCTGCTCACCAAGCGCGTAGATGATCTCGGTGACGTCACCGCCGACGGAGACGAGGCGGCTCGTATCCAGTTTGTCGGCGGCCATCACATCGGGCGCGGCAGCGAACGACGAGATGATCGCCGCCACCGAAAATGCCATTGCCCGAAGCCGCTTGCTTTGCGGTTCCTTACGCATCGTCATCTCCCGCTCAAGCCGCGACGCTGGTTCCTGCGCGCGGCAGGTTTTCCATGATGGTGCGCCAATCGTCGCGCTCGTCGGTGCCTTCCTTACGCTTGCCGAAGAACTGGATGATCATTTCGCCCTCGGCATTGTAGGCCTCGAGCGAGGTCACATGGCCGTCCTTCGTCGGCTTGCGCACGGCCCAGGTCTCGGTGATGTGATCCTGCCTGAGGTGCAAGTGGAAGGTGGGGTCGAAGATGTTGATCCACGGACCCATCGGCTGCACGTTGAAGATCGGGCCGGAATGGATCTGGACGATGCCGTTGTTGGCGACAAAGCACATGACCGGTAGGCCAGCCTTGACCGAGGCGTGCATCATCTCCGCCGTCGCGGTGTTGTCGAGCTGCCATGCATAATCGTCGCCGACGGTGCGAACGGCGACCTGGCGGCCGATCTTCAGCTTGCGCAGCATGCCGAAGAATTCGTGCGTGTCGGTGAGCTTGCTCCAGTGCTCCCGCAGTTCATCGCGCGAGACTTCGCCGCTCTCGTCCATCGACGTGGGCGCCGGATCAGCTACAAATTCCTGCGACTGGTCGTCGAGCTTCAGATCGCGGACGATGGCGTGATAGGCCTCGACGTCAGAGCTCGGGCGAAGATGGATCTTGTGAACGGCGTTGCCGGCCTTGTCGAAGTACTGCAGGCTCAGGCGTTCCTGGTCGCCGTCCTTCTTGGAGACTGCGAAAGCATGCGCCCAGCGGTTCGGGAAAATGCGGAGGTCGATGTTTTCCCCAAGCACGATCGAAGCGTGCGGTCCGGCGGTGATGTTTTCGTAAACGCCGATCTTTTCGTGAACAGCGCTTTCGTTGCGGGAAAGGGCCATGACTTCGCCGAGTTCAGCGACCCGCTCCAGAAGTTTCAAGGCGCTGCCGTCGATACGGGTCGCGCTGACGCCGACCTCGGCTGCAACTAACGCGGCTTCCGGAATCTGAAGCTGAGCGGCGATGTCACGCTCGCGCATCTTCGGATTCTCTGCACGGAATGCGCGAATGTCGGCGGGAGCCGGTTTCGTGGTTTCAGTCATGTCCTAGCCCTACTTATTGAGAATGAGTTTGCCCTGACGGGTGATTTTCATGCGGTAGACCACGCCATCGTGGCGGATCATGATTTCGGTCGCTCCGCGAAAAATGTCCGCACTTTCCAGAACGCGCATTTCTGCCGTTGGTTCGCGCTGCAGCGACGCATGACTAAAGGTGTCTGGCTTCTCAACCATCATTTCCGGTCGGTTATTTCTGCTTGATCCGCGGCGCGCAACGCCGGGAAAATCCATTATTATCTTGACTCTCATAGTCATCATTTTTTAATGACGCAATAGCGGACTTTATAAGTCAAGTTTTAGGTTCTACTGATGGAAGGAATGGCAGTGAGCAAGGTTGCAGCGCTTTTGACGAGCGGTCTGATCATGGTTGCGGGTGCTTCTCATGCTCTTGCTCAGGATGCCGCCGCAGCATCGCCGTCCAAGGGGATCGAGGTCGAGTTGAATGGCCTTGCGCCCTCGCAGAAGGGCTGCATGATGACCTTCGTCGCGCTCAACAATCTCGCTGCGCCGATCAGCAAAATCTCCTTCGAGCTTGCTTTCTTCAACGACAAGAATGCGGTGGACCGGGTCACCGTACTGGATTTCCGTGATCTTCCACAGGGCAAGAAGCGAGTGCGTCAGTTCGATATGCCGAACGTCAAGTGCGAGAGCGTCACGCGTCTGCTAATCAACGACGCGCCGATCTGCGATGGGCCGGCCTCGGGTGAATGCATGAAGGGGCTCGTCACGCGTTCACAGGTTTCCGTTCCCTTCGAGGGTTGAGTGGCTCGCCGGCATGACAGCCGGCGATTTTCTGTTTCAACTGGCCGAGGCAGGCGCAAATGGCAGTTTCAGCAAAATCCGAATCGAGAGTCATTCTCGTCGAGGAGCCGGTCGCCGATAGCGGAATGAACGACAACAATCCCGGAATGCATCCCGGGCATGAATTGTCTGATCTTCGCAATGCACCGCGCCAGCCAGCTGCGGAAGTCTCCATTCATTATGCCCGCTTGGCATTGATCGAATCCTTCCCGCAAGACCCGCAGAGCGCCAGCAGCAGCGTCGCAGCGGCGCCGGCGCTGGACGCAAGTGCCGAAAGGGAAAGGAACGAAAAACCACGTCAGCGCAATGTGGTGATGGCTTGCCTCAGTTCCTTTGCGTGCCATGTGGCCATCATCGCGATCCTGGTGGTCGGATTTGTGGTCACACCGCACGATCCGGTCGAAGAAGCCGGCGAGGTGGTGAGCGTCATTATTCTTGGCGATTCCGAGGCGGACCAGGCGGCGGCGGGCGAGAAGGCTGAGGAGCCGCAACCCGAGCAGATCGTGGCCGAGACCGTACAGACGCAGACGGTCCGGCCGATGGCGGCGACGCCGGCGGAGTCAGCGACAACGGAGCCGGTGACCATTGCGCCGACGCAAGAGGTTACTCGTGTCTCGCCGGAGAGCGTCGTTGCCGCTGAGCCTGAAGTGTTGACCTCGCTGTCGCCATCCGAGACAACCGTTGTGCAGCCGATGGCGACCGAAGTAGCGGCCGCGGTTCCTGCGGAAACGCCTTCGGTTACTGAAGGAGCGCCGGAACAAGTCAAGCCAGTTCAACCGGTCGAAACGGCAACTGTCACTCCCGAGCCGGATAAGCCAACGCCGGAGCCCAAGCCGAAAGCGGAAAAGCCCGTCAAAAAGCCCATCGAGAAGAAGGAGCCGCCGAAGAAGGCTAAACCATCCGCTGGATCGGGCGGTGAAAACAAGCAGGACTCCAAGAGAGGGGCCGCCGACGGGACCGAGACGGCAACGTCGAACCAGAATTCGCGCGGCGCTGGCAGCAGTGGCGGTGCCGGGAGCGCGGCCGTTGCCAATTATCCCGGCAAAGTGCAGTCGCGGATCAAGCGCTCGGTCAGGGTGCCGTCGGAATACAAGCGCATGAGCGCATCGATGAGTGTCCGCGTTCGCCTGACAATCGGCGTCAGCGGCGATCTGAGCGGTCTTTCGATCGCGCGTAGCTCAGGGATTCCTGAGCTGGATCAGGCTGTTGTCGAGGGTATCCGGCGCGCTGCGCCATTTCCTCCGCTCCCTGCAGAGTGGGGCAAACCGGTCTGGTCGTTCACTCAGGACGTCCAGGTGACAGGCCGTTGACAAAATATGACTATCATAATCAACTTTATACTTTACTCTAAAAATCAAGTTTAATAAGGTCCCCCGGCACACGCAGGAATCGTGTGACGATCAACGAGCGAACGGGTGGGCAATGGCTCGAAAGACGAAGAAGGGTTCCAACCGCGAGATCCGCGTCAGCGCTGATATCCAGACGGTTCAGGAAACGTCCGGGCGGTCCAAACTTGATGGACGCAGCTTCCTGTATGTCGGCGGACGGGACTGCCAGGTGGCGCATCTTCGTCAGATCGCAAGCAGCTTTGGAGCAGAACTGATCCACCACGATGGCGGTCTGCGCGAAGCGGTCTCGCGCATCGACACCGTGCTTCCGTCCGTCGACTGCGTCTTTTGCCCGATCGACTGTATCAGCCACGATGCCTGCCTGCGCGTGAAGACCGGCTGCAAGAAGTTCGGCAAGGCCTTCATTCCGCTTCGGAACGGCAGCAAGTCCAGCCTGGAACGTGCGCTGCAGACCATGAACGAACGAGACAATTCCCGATGAATGAAGAACGCCCTGACGGGGTCATGATGATCGGCCTGCACAAGCTCGCCGCTCAAAGAGGCGACGGCCTTGTGCCGGAGCTCTACGATCTGCTCTTGCGGAACGCCGAGCGACGCCGAGAGTATCCCAACGTGTCCGAATTTCCGCTGTGGGAGGCAAGAATGCCCGGGCAGGAGCCGGAGAAGCCACTTGGTCTGGAGGCCGCGAACGGCAATAATGTCGTGGCCTTCGCGCCTGTGCGGACCGGCACAAAAGGGAAGGGATAGGGATTCTCCATGTATATTGCGATGAACCGATTCAAGGTTGCGATCGGATCTGAGGCGGATTTCGAGGAAGTTTGGCGCAACCGCGATTCCAGCCTTTCCGAGGTTCCCGGCTTTGTCGAATTTCGCCTGCTGCGCGGAAGGACGAATGCCGAGGAAGACTACACCCTGTTTTCCTCGCATACACTCTGGCGGAGCGAAGAAGACTTCGTGAACTGGACGAAGTCTGAGAACTTCCGCGCTGCGCATCGCAGCGCCGGCGAGCGCAAGGCGATGTACAAGGGACCGCCGGTTTTCGAAGGCTTCAATGTGGTGGCTGGCATCTAACCGCCGAACTGGATCCGGATCGCGCGGAGGTTTTGCCCGTTGCCGTCGCTTGGTCTCGATGAAACGCTGGCCTTCTATCGCGAGGTGCTTGGCTTTGACCGGATCATTTACCAGTCTCCGGATTATCTCATGTCTCGCCGGAACGAGATGGAGCTGCATTTTCGGGCTCGTCGGCGAGCGAGCGCCGTGCGAGGCGACGGCCGTCTATTGGTGCGGCGGTAGGAAAGCCGCGTTCCATGCCGAGCTCAAGAAAGAAGAGCGGCGCGCCTGACGGGCACTGGAGCGACTCCCGTGGGGCATGGAAGACTTCTATGTCCACGACCCGCACGGCAGCCTGATGCGGCTTGGGCGCATACTGGTCAGCTGATCGATCAGCTTCGGCGGAAAAGGGCGCCCGCCGCGATCGCTAGCCAGCCGAACATCATGGCAAATCCGCCTGTCGGCGCGGCCATTGGGAACAATCCGGAACCTGCATAGCGCAACGCGACGAGATCGCCCGCAAAGAGAAGTGTACCCGCGCCTATCAGTATGCCGGCGAGCCACGCGGTGCGGAGTCTTTCAGCCCCGATGGCAAGCGCGAGCAGGGCAGGGGCGTGCGCCAGGCACATCGTCGAAGCCGACGCAACCAGATGCGCTTCGCCGCCACCGTGCGCCGCGGCAGCCGCCAGTGCCACGCCGGCAAAGCCGAACAGACCGGCGAATAGGTAGAATAGCGGTGCGATGCGCGTGTTCAGCGTCATGGTTGTTCTATTCCTTGTTCTGCATGTGATAGGCAAGTCGCTCGATCGGCGGCAGGACGATTTCGCGCAGCTTCGGGTTGGCGACGGTTTCCTCAAGCGCGCGGCGGAAGCAGAGAAGCCATTCATCGCGCTCCACAGGGCCGATCTCCGCAACAAAGTGCCGGCTTCGGAGGCGCGGATGCCCACGCTTTTCGGTGTAGAGTGGCGGTCCGCCGAGATACCCCGTCAGGTATTCGTAGAACTTCTCCTCGCTGCCTGCCAGCGCCGGCGGGTGGACCGCGCGAACGTGCTTTGCTTCCGGCAACGCATCCATCAGCTCGTAGAAGCGGTGCGTCAGCGCACGGATGACGGCGTCGCCGCCGATTGCCTCGTAAAGCGTGATGACTTTTTCCGTCACGGTTCCGCTCCTCAAAATCCTTTAATGCCCTGGCAACAAGGGAACTGCAACCGCCAGAAATAGTCCATAGTCCGCGGCAATTCGTCGTCGCACTACAGGCTACTTGACAAAACCGTCTGGACGGTATCTTTTATGATCATGTCACTCGCTCATCACCGACGTAAGCAACCTCTCGTCGTACGCCAGCAGTTGCTGGACGTAGCCGCGCGACTGACGATGGAGCAGGGCATGGCCGCCCTGACGCTGGATGCCGTTTCCGGTGCTTCGGGTGTGAGCAAAGGTGGGTTGCTCCATCACTTCCCGACGAAGAACGCCTTGCTTGACGCGCTTTTCGAGAGCCTCCTCGATCGTTTTGATGTCGATATCAATGAGCGCATGCGCGAGGACCCGGCGCCGCATGGCCGTTTCAGCCGGGCCTATCTGCATGCCGTCGCCGATCTGAGGGGGCGCCCCGACGAGGCTGCCCACTGGGCGCAAGTGACCGTCGCGCTGCTTGCCGAGCCGCGACTTCGGCAGCGCTGGCGCGAGTGGATACAAGAGCGGACCGAAGAATACGTGGGTACGGATTCGTCCGTCGACGCGCAGATCATTCGGTTCGCGGCCGACGGCCTCTGGCTTGCCGACATGCTCGGTAGTTATGACGACGGCGGCGATCGCCAGGCGCTGATTGCCCGCCTTGTCGAATTGACCAACAAGTAAAATAGGATCGCGCCATGGCTCCCGCTGCAGTCTACGCCCTGCTATTTGCTGCGATTGTGCTCGAGGTTATCGGCACAACGGCACTGCAGTTGTCGCAGCAGTTTACCCGGGCCACGCCGACGATTGTCCTGGTTGTCTGCTACGCGGCGGCATTCTATTGCCTGTCGATGACGTTGAGGATCATTCCCGTCGGTATCGCCTACGCGATCTGGAGCGCGCTCGGCATCGTGCTGATATCCGCGGTCGGCCTCATCTATTTCAAGCAACGGCTCGATCTGCCGGCCATCATTGGCCTGGGGTTGATCATTGCCGGCGTGCTGGTGGTCAACCTTTTCTCGAAATCGATATCCCATTGATTTTATCCGTATCCGGACTTATCTGGCTAACGATCTTGATCCGCTACGGCGCGGCAAATGTCGTCGCGACATTTTGACCACCGCTGCGCGGGCTTGTGAAAAATGGAGCCATCTCCATATCTTTTTGAACTTTTCACGGCTTATCCTACGCATTGGACAACCCATGGCCGACGGCACCGCTCACGCAGGTCTTTCCGAAACTCAAGCTTCTCCCGCGAAGGGCCAATCCTTCAGCACCGTCGGCATCGAGCCGATGGGCCGGCCGAGCGCTATCACCCGCTTCTTCATGGGTATCGTCGCCTGGGCGGAAAAGCTTAACTTCAAATATGCAAAGCTCGGTAATCCGCCGGTCTATGACAACGCGACCTTCCCTTGGGCCGCCGAGGTTGAAAAGGCCTGGCCGCAGATCCGCGCCGAGCTTGACCGCGTGCTCCTACGACAGAGTGAGCTGCCGACATTCCAGGACATCTCGACGGACGTGAAGTCGATCTCCAGCGATAACGGCTGGAAGACATTTTTCCTGGCCGGGTTCGGCTTGAAGTCGGAGCAGAACATCAAGGCCTGTCCGCAAACCTGGCAGTCGGTGCAGAAGATACCGGGACTGAAAACCGCCATGTTCTCGATCTTCGAGCCCGGCAAACATCTACCGGCTCACCGCGGCCCTTACAATGGTGTACTTCGCTTGCATCTCGGCATGATCGTGCCGGAACCTGCAGACAAGCTCGCTATCCGGGTCAAGGACCAGATCTGCCACTGGCAGGAAGGTAAGGTTCTGATCTTCGACGACGCCTACGAACACGAAGCCTGGAACCACACGGACAAGACTCGCGTGGTGCTGTTTGTCGATTTCGTGAAGCCGTTGAAATTCCCGGCACGCCTCGTCAACTGGGCGCTGATGAACGTCGCCGTGTTCACGCCCTTCATTCGAGAAGGGCTGGATAACCACAAGGAATGGGAAAAGAAGTTCTACGCGGAAGCGGAAGCCTTCAGGAACAGGCCGCAGAACTAGCGATCATTTCCGGAACTGAGAAAGAGGCCCCGCACACGCGGGGCCAGTTGATTCAGGATCAGTCGAGAACCTGAACAACGCGGTGCGTCTGAGGTTCAACGATCATGTGGCGGTCATTGATAACGGTGTAGGCGTACTTCGGGTTGTCTGGAACGGGTGTGACAATAACGTCCGCCGGAATGGGCTTGCCCACGACGATTGGCTGCTGGATCACGACGGGTGCGGTCGGCGCGGGTTGTGACTGAACGTAGGTGACGACTTCGTGCGGTGGCGGATCGATCACGGCGCCGGCAACGGCGCCCGCCACACCACCGACTGCAGCCCCAACGGGACCGCCGACAATTGCACCGGTAACCGCGCCACCGGCTGCGCCGGTTACGGCGCCATCAGCCAGAGCGGTCGTGGCCAGGGATGACAGCGCGATCGCGCTGCTGACAAGTAGAGCCTTGTACATTTGCTTCTCCTTAGCTCGAGTTTGCGGAACACAGAACGAGCATGGAGGGCCGTTGTTCCCGAAAACACGGCACTTGCAAGAGAGACGCTTGAAGCCAAGGCGTCAGATAAAGTGACGGGAGATGCCTTGAACCTGAGCCGATGAAAAGGGGTCTCGAGGTCGTTCGGGGGACTGCTCAGTTGTTATTGGCCGCCATCACTTTGCGTTTCGCTTTGGTGGCCAGGTACATGACATAATCTTCCGCAGCGTTTGCGAGATGGAGCAATTTCCTCTTCCCGCCATCCCGCCGCTACCGCGCGACGGACAACATCGGTGATTGCCGCTTTGCAGACGGCTTCGCATTCTCGCGAGCGTCCCGTGTCTTCGGCGCTGTATTGCGGAGAATTGATGTTCGACATGGCTGCAAAGTGCCACAATCCGCCGCGTTATCAACGGGATGCTAATGGAGTGGTTGGCCGGTAAGGCTAAGCCGGTGGGATTGGCTGAGATGCGGCCGCCGCGGTTGCATCAAAAAGACAACGGCGGCCGCGCATGCACGAATATGGTACTTCCAGCAGTGCTAATATGTGCCGTTTTTGTTAAGGAGCGTTGAATCGAAATTGGCGTTCGGCGAGTTCGTCCGGGGCGCAAATGACTTGATCTGAGCGCGCCTGCGCAGCATTCGAGCAAGCGTCGCGCCGCTGCCGTCATTATCGGCTTTGGCTACCGATAGCGGCCATAAAAAAGCCCCGCGATTGCGGGGCTTTCTGTCTCGTGTGGCTCAGCTCGCC